>NZ_CP099397.1:2400000-3600000 GCF_021495345.1 Pseudomonas hydrolytica | reverse complement strand
CACCGTGCCGGCCGCCTGGTTGACGGTGCCCTGGGTCATGGGGGCGCAGGCGCTGTCCGGTATCGCCAAGGATCTGAACAAGATGAGCGCCAAGAGCTCGATCAAGCTCCTGGTGCCGGACACTCAGCAGGGCACGCTGTACAAGTGGGTGGCCATCCTCACCGGCTCGAAGAATGCGCTCAAGGGCGTGGGCTTCTTCCTCGGTGGCGCGCTGCTCGCCGTGCTTGGCTTTACCGGTGCGGTGCTGGCCATGGCCGCCGCGCTGGCGCTGATCTGGCTGGCCAGCCTGGTGCTGCTGAAGAAGGATCTGGGCAAAGCCAAGGCCAAGCCGAAGTTTCGCGACATGCTCTCCAAAAGCCGGGCGATCAACATCCTCTCGGCTGCCCGGCTGTTTCTCTTCGGTGCGCGCGACGTCTGGTTCGTGGTGGCGCTGCCGGTGTACCTGAGCTCCGTATTCGGCTGGGACTTCTGGCTGGTCGGCGGCTTTCTCGCCAGCTGGGTGATCGGTTACGGCATCGTGCAATCGGTTGCCCCGCGTATCACCGGCAAGCGAAGCGGACATGTGCCGGACGGCCGCGCCGCGTTCCTCTGGGCGGCATCGCTGGCGGGGCTGCCGGCGCTGATCGCCCTGGGGCTGGGCGCCGGCTGGTCGGCGCAGGTGGTATTGCTAGGCGGCCTGCTGCTGTTCGGCGTGCTGTTCGCGGTGAATTCCTCGCTGCACAGCTACCTGATCGTCAGCTACGCCAAGGAAGACGGCGTATCGCTGGACGTAGGCTTCTACTACATGTCCAACGCGCTGGGGCGGCTGATCGGCACGCTGCTCTCGGGCTGGGTGTTCCAGGCCTATGGGCTGGCGGCCTGCTTGTGGGTCTCCAGCGCCTTCGTGCTCGCCGCCGCGCTGATCTCCATCGCCTTGCCCAGGCACGGCATGCAGCCGGCGCGCTGACCCGGGCTTTCACGAGATTGACGGCGTGCCAGCGCCGTCGAACTCAGAGCGCTTTGAGCGAAAGCGCTCCGGCGAACCGGCGGCTTCGCCCCTTTACCCAGCGGGCCGCATACAATGGTGGCTCGATTTTCCACGCCACCCGATGGCTGCAGCAGACAAGGGATTCGCCTCCATGGCCTCACTGGATAAACAGAAAAAGCGCGCTCAACGGGCCAAGACCAAGGCCAGGCAGAACCGCATGGGCAAACCCAAGGCCCATGCCGTGCATCCGGTTCTGGCCAACCCGCTGATCGACGAGCCCTTCGACGATGTGGCCATCGACCTCAGCACCTTCGATTTCCAGGACATCGCCGAGAACGGTTTCGACCCGGCGGATTTCGACGATCTGTTCCAGACCATGAAGTTCGCGGAAGGCATCAGTCTGCTGGCGCTGTGCGTGGTGTTCCTGCAGTACCCGGTGCTGGAGCTGGTGGTCTCCGAGGAGTCGGAGGACGCCGCCACCGATTTCATGATGGGCCTGCTGATCGTCTATCGCTCGATCTACCACGATGAGGACGAGGAAGCGGCCGTGGCCTGGGTGGGCAGCGACGCCTTCCAGCAGGCCTACAACGAGGCGTCGGTCATCCTGCAGAAGAAGAACGCCCGCGCTTAGCGTTTTTCCGCCCGACGTGCGCCGGGCGGTTTGCAAGCCTGATGCTGCATGCCCTTGAACGTCTGGGCAGGCTCCCGATCGAACGACATATCCCCTGACATTTCCTGTAGCTGCCGCACCCCGCTTAAAGGTTATTGAAAGGTTGGCGGCTTAGCCTCCGCGCGCGCCTTTCGTGCGATCTACAAGAAAAAAGAGGAGAAATCGGTTTGTTGACTCTGATCGGCCTGCTGACCATTTGCAGCCTGGTGGTGCTGCTGCTCATCGGGCGCATGTCGCCTGTTCTGCCGTTGATCGTGGTGCCGCTGCTCGGCGCCCTGGCCGCGGGTTTCGGCCCGGAGGCGATTTCCGGATTCTTCACCGATGGCATCGGCCGGGTAACCGCGATCGCCACCATGTTCGTCTTCGCCATCACCTTCTTCGGCGTGTTGCAGGACACCGGACTGTTCCGCCCGCTGATCGGCGGCATGGTGCGCCTGACCCGCGGCAACGTCATCGCCGTGACCGTGGCCACGGCCATCATCGGCATGCTGGCGCATCTCGACGGTGCCGGCGCCACCACCTTCCTGCTGACCATTCCTGCGCTGCTGCCGCTGTACAAGCAGCTGCGCATGAGCCCCTACCTGATGCTTCTGCTGCTGGCGCTCGGTGCCGGCATCTTCAACATGTTGCCCTGGGCCGGGCCCTTGGGCCGTGCTTCGGCGGTGACCGGCATCGAAGTCACCGAACTGTGGCGGCCGCTGATCACCATCCAGGGCGTCGGCGTGGTGCTGCTGATCGCCCTGGCGGCGCTGCTGGGGTGGCGCGAGCAGCGCCGTATCGCCGCAGGCAAGGCCGGCGACGAAGGCGTGCTGGTGGAAACCACCAGCGACCTGCACGAGCCGAGCGCCGAGGAGCGCGAGCTGGAGCGTCCGCGTTTGCTCTGGGCCAATGCCGCGTTGTTCCTCGCGGTGCTGGTGTCGCTGTTCTCCGGCGTGCTGCCGGCCGGCTACATCTTCATGATCGGCCTGTGCCTGGCGCTGCTGATCAACTATCCGGGCGGCAAGGCACAGATGCAGCGCATCTCGGCCCATGCACCGGCTGCCTTGAGCATGGGCATGATCATCCTGGCGGCGGGCTCGATGCTCGGCATCTTTACCGGCACCGGCATGCTCACCTCCATCGCCAAGGACCTGGCCGGTGTGCTGCCCGCGCCGCTGGTGGGGCAGATGCATATCGTGCTCGGCCTGTTCGGCCTGCCGATGGAGCTGATGCTGAGCACCGACGCCTACTACTTCGGCCTGCTGCCGGTGACGCTGGAAGTGGTCGGTGGCCAGGGCGTGGAGCCGGCCAGCGTGGTCTATGCGCTGACCATCGGCAACATCATCGGTACCTTCATCAGCCCCTTCTCGCCGGCGCTATGGCTGGCGCTGGGCCTGGCCGGGCTGGACCTGGGTCGGCACATCCGCTACTCGCTGTGGTGGATGTGGGGCTTCTCGCTGGTGCTGTTCGGCGCGGCCTGGGGGCTGGGTTTGTTCTAACCTGCATGCGCGCGAATAAACACGCCGCGCTCCTTTCGAGGGGCGCGGCGTTTTTTATGAGGGAGCACTGCCGGAGAGGGCTGGCCCCGGCCTCGGTTGGGGGTGGGCGTTACTTGGAGCAATTGCCCTTGCTGGCCATCTCCAGTTTCGATACGGCTTGCTTGCCTTCTTGCTCGTTGACCAGTTCCAGATTGGCACCGCCGACGAACACTCCCATTTTGATGTACTGCTTGACGAAGTAATTCTTGCCGCTTTCGGTCTTGACCAGCAGATCGTTCGGAGAGAACTCGGATTCGGTAGAAATCTTGTGTTCGACATCACCCTTGACCTGTTCGTAGAAGAACACGTTGGGTGCTGATTCGCCGATGCATTTATCGTTGAGCCAAATGTCCTTCTTCAGCGCAGTGCCTGCACCCGAGGTGCGGTAGATATAGAGTCCGGCGCTACCGGCCGGTGGCGTGGGGTACTGCTTGGCTGCGGCAGAAGCGTTCTTGTCTTCCATGGGGACCGATGCACAGCCGACGAGCAGCGAGGATGCGAAGGCAGCAAAGGCCAGTTTCTTCAACATGATGACTCCGGAGTCTGTGGAATGAGAACGGCACAGCAGGAAGGCTCGACGGCATGGGTTGTTGGGCGTCGAGATTCCGGTCACGGAAGAGGAGTGGCACGAGGAGAGGGGCTTGCCCGCATGCATCGCTGCGCATGATCGAATTCCGTTTCTTTGATGGCGTATTGCTATGCCGGCCGAGACAATATCCATTTGTTTCGCTTCGGGCAAGGATGCCTTGTCATTTCAGCCGATAGCGCGCCAGGTCGTCCCGGGTCAGCAGCTGCAGGCGGCCAGGCGCCACCTTGTAGATGTCCTCGGCCAGGGAGATATCGACGCCCATGTCGCGAAAGTACTTGGCCGGGCTGAAATGCTCGCGGCCGTGGGCGGCCTGCGCCTGGGCCGAGTCGCCGGCAGGGAAGGGCGGGCGGCGCAGGGCCACGTGGCCGTTGACGGTGCGCTTGGTGCCGGCGGCCAGCAGGTAGATGCAGCTGCCCTGGCAGATGCCACCGGAAGGCACCAGCGCCTCGAAGCCGGTTTCCCGCAGCAGGCGGCCCATGCGAATGGCCTCCGGCGCGCTGCCGCCGATGCTGTCGAGCAGCACGATCTTGCGCTTGTGCTTGCCGGGATGGGCGCGCAGGCCCTGCAGCAACTTTTCGTAGTCGCCGGGCACTATCTCTTCGGAAATCTTCGCCGCCAGCAGGCCGTCGTGAAACTCGACCTCAACCCTGGCCTGGGCATGGAGCGGGGCGAGCAGGGCAGTGCCGATCAGGGCGAAGCGCAGAAGCTGGGCAATCATCGAATGGGTTCATGACGGTGGCTCGGGAGGCAGAAGATACCTGTCGCAGCACCGTCATGCATCCCTCAGTTCCGCACGTTGCGCTGCTGCACCTTCCAGGCCCAGGCGAACAGCGCCAGGCCAGCGATGGCGGTGATGGCGCCGATATAGCCGGTGACGGTCCAGCTCATACCGGCGCTGATGGCCAGGCCGCCGAGCCAGGGACCGAGGGCATTGGCGAGGTTGAACGCGGCGTGGTTGGAGGCGGCCGCCAGCGTCTGCGCGCCGGTGGCGACGTCCATCAGGTGGGTCTGCAATGCGGGGCCGAGGGCGATCATGGTGCCGATGGCGAAGATCGCCGGCAGGATGGTCCAGAGGCTGTGCGCGGCGAAGGGGAAGACCAGCAGCACCAGGGTGCTCCACGCCAGGATCCAGGCCACGGCACGCAGGCGCAGGCGATCGAACAGCCAGCCGCCGGCGCTGTTGCCGACGATGCAGCCGGCACCGAACACGCCCATGGCCAGGGGAATCCAGCCGGGGCCGACCTGGGTGACGTGCAGCAGTGTGGGCGCCATGTAGCTGAACACGCAGAACATGCCGGCGAAACCGATGGCGCCGATGCCCAGGGCCAGCCAGATCGGCGCACGGTTGAAGGCGCGCAGCTCGCCCTTGGGGCTGCTGCGCTGCTCGTTGGGATCGGCCGGCAGGAAGATCGCCACCATGGCGATGGTGGTGATGGCGATGATGCCGACCAGGGCGAAGGCGTAGCGCCAGCTCATGAACTGGCCGAGCCAGGTGGCCAGCGGGTTGCCGATCAGGATGGCCACGGTCAGGCCGGCCAGCACCCGGCTCACCGCCTTGGCGCGTTTGTGCGGCGGCGCCATGGACGCGGCCACCAGCATGGCGATGCCGAAGTAGGCGCCGTGGGGCAGGCCGGCGATGAAGCGGAAGATCAGCAGCGGCTCGTAGCCCGGCGCCAGGGCGCTGGCGAAGTTGCCAAGGGCGAAGCAGCCCATCAGCAGCAGAAGCAGGACGCGCCTGGGCAGGCGTGCGCCGAGCAGGGCGAGGGTCGGTGCGCCGACCACCACGCCCAGGGCGTAGGCGCTGATCACATGGCCGACCTGCGGTTCGCTGACGCCAAGGTCGGCGGCGACGTTGGGCATCAGGCCCATGATGGCGAACTCGCCGGTGCCGATGGCGAAGCCGCCGAGGGCCAGGGCGAGCTGAATGAGGAGAATCGCGCCAGGCGACAGCGAGGTCGCGGCAGTGGCGGCAGGGTTGTTCATCGGGAGGACCTGGCAGGTAAAAGCAAGCGCGCGATTATAATCTCCGAGCGCATTGCCTGGATATTCGCGGCCGCTCTATTTCGGGCTTTGAGACGAATGGTCGGGTGTATTCAGGGCCTTCACGTAGTCGACGAAGGCGCGCAGCGGCGCCGGCACATGGCGCCTGCTGTGGTAGTACAGATAGGGCCCTTCGAAGTGCTGCCACCAGTCATGCAGGATGGGTTGCAGCTGACCGCTGGCGAGGTGCGCGGCGATGTATTCCTCGAAGGTGTAGAGGATGCCGTGGCCTGTGCAGGCCGCGGCGATCAGCAGGTCCTGCGATGAGCTGACCAACCTGCCCTCCGGGGCGATGCGCAAGGTGCGTCCATCCTGCTCGAACTCCCACACACCCAGCTTGCCGCTGGCGAAGCGGTAGCCGAGCAGGCGGTGCTCGCTCAGTTCGCCGGGATGCTGCGGCGTGCCGTGGCGCTGCAGATAGCTGGGCGCGGCAACCGCCATGAAACACTGCCGGCGCGGCCCGATGGGGATGGCGATCATGTCCTTGGCCAGGCTTTCCTCGTAGCGGATGCCGGCGTCGTAACCGGCGCCGATCACGTCGATGAAGGTGTTGTCCATGTTCACCTCCAGCGCGATGCCGGGGTAACGCGCGAGAAAACCGTCCAGCAGCGGCGGCAGGATGTGCCGCGCGATCACGCCCGGTACATGCAGGCGCAGCGAGCCGACCGGATGCTGCGGGTCTTCCTGCAGGTCGTTCAGCGCGGCGTTGATCTCGTCCAGCGCCGGGCGCAGGCGCTCCAGCAGACGCGCACCGATTTCCGTCGGCGTCAGGCCGCGGGTGGTGCGGTTGAGCAGGCGCACGCCCAGTTCCTGTTCCAGGCGGCGTACGCAGTCGCTGAGCGACGAGGCTGAGGTGCCGCGGCGCTGCGCCGCCGCACGAAAACCGCCTGCCTCGACCACGGCGGCGAACAGAGCGATGTCGGAGAGGTTCGGCTGGCGCATGGGCGTCGACTGGGCAATGACGAAGCGTCCGATGATGCGGCGCAGCGCCCGCTTTGCCAATCCTGGGCGCTGTAGCCCGGATGAAATCCGGGAATGCCTACCAACCGCCCCGGATTGCACCTGGGCTACGCAGCTGATCGATGCTGGCAATACCCGGTAACTGTACGCCTGGCCGTATACCGTGTTCGCTCGTGACCGGCTTATCGAACAGTGTTTCTACTCGCACCCTATGTCCTGCGCCGTTGCCTGGTTTGGCGCATCGAGCTAACGGATAGGAGGAAGCTGCAATGAGCAAGAGAAACGAAGCGGGGCTGGGCCATACGCGCCGTGATGCACTGAAGCTGTTCGGCATGGTGGGCGGCAGTCTTGCCTTGCAGGGGGTGCTGGGCGGCATACCGAGGTTCGCCTGGGCCGACACCGCAACGGGCTGGCAGGCGACGGACATGCCGCCTTTGACCGGCAAGCGCATGCTGGTCACCGGCGGCAGCAGCGGCATGGGCTTCGAGGATGCTCTGGCGCTCAGCCGCGCTGGCGCGCAGGTGATCATCGCCGCGCGCAACTCGCAGCGTGGCGCCGAGAGCATCGAACGCATTCGTGCCCAGGTGCCGCAGGCCCAGTTGCGTTTCGAACAGCTGGACCTGGCCGACCTGGCCTCGGTACGCAGCCTGGCTCAGCGCCTGAATGCCGAGGGTGAGGCACTGGACGTGCTGATCAACAATGCCGCGATCATGGCGCCGCCGCAGCGCGGCGTGTCTCGCGACGGTTTCGAGATGCAGCTGGCGACCAACTTCCTCGGCCATTTCGCCCTGACCGGTTTGCTCCTGTCGTCGCTGCGCAAGTCATCCGATCCGCGCGTGGTGACGCTGGCGAGCATCGCCGTCAATCGTGGCCGGATCGATTTCGACGACCTGCAGTCCGAGCGCAGCTACGACCCCTATGCGGCTTACGCCCAGTCGAAGCTGGCCTGTCTGATGATGGCTTTCGAGCTGCAGCGGCGCAGTCTGGCCAACAACTGGGGCGTGCGCAGCATCGCCGCGCATCCTGGCGTGGCCGTCACCGAGCTGGTCGAGCGCGGGCCGGGACTGGACAGCGAGTTCGCCCGCCAGTGGGCGAAGGATCGCGAGGTCTATCACTCGGCGGCGCAGGGCGCGCTGTCGTCACTGTTTGCGGCGACGGCGGCCGAGGCCGAGGGTGGCCGTTACTACGGGCCGACCGGCGAAGAGGAAAAGCGCGGCCCCCTGGGGCTGGCCAAGGTACCGGCTGCTGCGGCGGATGCCGCTGATGCGGCGCGCCTGTGGTCGGTGGCCGAGCGCCTAACGGGCGTGAAGTACGGCTGAATCATCTCGGCGCGCCGTGCAGGCGCGCCCCTTCGAGGAATTTGCCATGTCATCGTTAAGCATGTCGCAGCGCGTGGCCGTGGCCATCAACGCGCAGCGCAACGAGCTGTGGCCGGCGCTGGCCGGTTTCGCCCTGTTCTTCTGCCTGTTCTCGGGCTACTTCATGCTGCGGCCGATCCGCGAGGCCATGGGCATCGTCTCCGGCGTGGAGAACCTGCAGTGGCTGTTCACCGCCACCTTCGTGGTGATGCTGATCGCGGTGCCGCTGTTCGCCTGGCTGAGTTCGCGGGTGCCGCGGCTCCACTTCATCGACTGGGTGTATGGCTTCTTCACCCTGAACCTGGCGTTGTTCGCCCTGTTGTTCTTCGGTGCGGATGAAAGCGTGTGGCTGGCGCGCAGCTTCTACGTGTGGATTTCGGTCTACAACCTGTTCGTCGTCTCGGTGGCCTGGAGCCTGATGGCCGACGTGTTTGACAGCGAGCAGGCCAAGCGCCTGTTTGCCTTCATCGCCGCCGGTGCCAGTGTCGGCGGCCTGGTCGGCCCGGCGCTGAGTGCCTTGCTGGTGAGCACGCTGGGGCAGAGTGGCTTGATCCTGCTGGCCGCGGTGTTGCTGGCCGTAGCGCTGTCGCTGAAACAGGTGTTGATGCGCTGGCGCGAGCAGGGTGGCGCGGGACGGGCAGGCGCGGTGCAGGCGGAGAGCCCGCGGCGCCCGGTACCGGGCAACCCGTTCAGCGGTCTGATGCGCGTGCTGTCTTCGCCCTACCTGTTTGGTATCGCCGGTTTCGTCATCCTGCTGGCCACGGCCAGCACCTTTCTCTACTTCGAGCAGGCTCGCCTGGTGGCCGAGCTGTTTCCGGATCGCGCCGCGCAGGTGCGGGTGTTCGGGGTGATCGACTTCGTGGTGCAGGCCGGCGCGCTGATCGCCCAGCTGTTCATCACCGGGCGCATTGCGCGACGCCTGGGTGTGCGCGTGCTGCTGGCCTGCGTGCCGCTGCTGGTGTGTGTCGGCTTCATCGGCCTGGCCTTGATGCCGACCTTCGCCATGCTGGCAGCGCTGATGATCGTGCGGCGCATCGGTGAATACGCCTTCGTGCGGCCGGGGCGGGAGATGCTCTTCGCGCCGCTGGATGCCGAGAGCAAGTACAAGGCGAAGAACTTCATCGACACCGTGGTCTACCGCGCCGGCGATGCGATGAGTGGCTGGCTCAAGAGCCTGCTGGACATGCTCGCCCAGGGCGCCTGGCTGGTGGCGCTGGTGGGTGCGGCCAGCGCAGCGCTGTGGGGGTTGCTCGGCTGGTATCTGGGCGGGCAGGCCGATCAGCGCGGTGCCGAGCAGCAGGTGGCCAGGGCCAGCCAGGCCTAGCTCGACCCGGCGGGAAGGGCGCTGCGGGAGCCGGCATGCCGACTCCCGTGACACGATCAGCCGCGTGCCGGAATGGTCAGGCCGCGCTGTACCGCCGGGCGGGCGAGGAAGGCGTCGAGCACGCGGCGCACGTTGGCGAAGCGCTCGAACTGCACCAGCTCGGCGGCTTCGTAGAAGCCCACCAGGTTGCGAATCCAGGGGAACACGGCGATGTCGGCGATGCTGTACTCGCCGGCGATCCAGTCGCGGCCCTGCAGGTGCTGGTCGAGCACGCCGAGCAGGCGCGCCGATTCGGCCACGTAACGGTCGCGCGGACGCTTGTCTTCGTACTCGCTGCCGGCGAACTTGTGGAAGAAACCGAGCTGGCCGAACATCGGGCCGACACCGCCCATCTGCCACATCAGCCACTGGATGGTCTGGTAGCGCACCGCAGGCGACTGCGACAGCAACTTGCCGGTCTTTTCCGCGAGGTAGAGCAGAATCGCGCCGGACTCGAACAGCGCCAGCGGCTGTCCCTCGGGGCCATTGGGGTCGAGGATGGCGGGAATCTTGTTGTTGGGGCTCAGGGAGAGAAACTCCGGGCTGAACTGATCGTTGCTGTCGAAGCTGACCAGATGCGCCTCGTAGGGCAGGCCGATTTCCTCCAGCATGATCGAGACCTTGACGCCGTTGGGCGTGGGCAGCGAGTAGAGCTGCAGGTGCTCGGGATGCTGGGCGGGCCATTTGCGGGTGATGTCGAACGAGCTGAGGTCGGTCATGTGGGTTCCATATCGAATGGGCCTGAGAAAGGGCGATCAGAACACGAGCGTTCGCCGCGTGGAAAATCGATCCAGCTGCTATTAGTCATCGACTTGAACGATCCTGCCCGGTTCCCTGCGCGCCAGCGAGTCGGTATGGTGCAGGTTTCCTCCACCCGGCACGGAGCCCATCGGCATGAGCCTGCACGGTACCTACGATCCCCAGAACATCTTCGCTCAGATCATTCGTGGCGAAGCGCCTTGCTACAAGCTGTACGAGGACGACGATGTCTTGGCCTTCCTCGATCTTTTTCCGCAGTCCCACGGCCACAGCCTGGTGATCCCCAAGCGCGCCGCGGCGCGCAACATCCTGGAAATCGACGAAGCCAGCCTGGCCAAGGTCATGGCGGTGGTGCAGAAGCTCACGCGCGCCCTGGTCGACGAGCTGCAGCCGGCGGGTGTACAGGTCGCGCAGTTCAACGGCGCGCCTGCGGGGCAGACGGTCTTCCATATCCACATGCACGTGATCCCGCGCTTTCCCGGCGAGCAGCTGGGCATTCATGCCGCCAACAAGGCCGACCCGGCCGAGCTGGAGGCGCTGCAGGCGCGTCTGGTCAAGCGTCTGCAAGGCTGAAACGACAATGCCCCGGTCGCATGATGCGGCCGGGGCATTGCTCAGCGTGCGGCTCAACCGTTCTGGCTGCTCAGCCCGCCCCATTCCATGAAGCGTACGGCGTGCACTTCGCCCTGGCTGTCACGGTAGACCATGACGCTGGGCACCACGCCGCTCTTGCGGCTGTTGTCGGTGCGCTGCAGGACCTGGTCGATGTCCAGCTGCATGCCGTACTGGTATTCCTGAACTTCCACCTTGGAGTGGGCAGGCGCCTTTTCGCTGGCGAAGGCCAGGGGGGCGAATACGGCGAGAACGGTGGCGTTGAGGGCTGCGAATTTCATCTTGATAATCTCCGATCTGGGGCGCCTGGAAGGTTGGCGCTGGGGTCGAGAGAGATGAAAACATTCGTCGCTTCGCCGTAGAAATCGATGCTTGTGTTACCGAAGATCGCTGTCATCGATACCTTGCCCGAACGCCTGGCTGCACCAATACTCAGGCGGCATTCACCCGCCCATGGAGGGCTTCATGCGTTCGATCCTCATCGCGTTGCCGTTGTTGCTGTTGGCCGGTTGCTCCTCCTTTCGAGGTGATCCGGAGAACATTCGTCCCGTCCCGCAAGAGCGCCTGCTGGCGTTTCAGCAAACCCAGGCCAACGGCGCGCAGATCGTGGTCAATCGCGACTTCGGCATGATGGGCGGCGGCTGCTACGTGGCCATCGAAGTGGATCGCAAGGTCGCCGCGCGTATCGGCGTCGGTGAGGTCGCAACCTTCCAGGTACCGCCTGGCACCCGCGTGGTGGGCATCACCCCGGACCGCATGGACGACACCCTCTGCGGCATGGGCCGCCTGCTGCGCGAAGTGGCGGTGCCGGTGAAGGCCGGGGAAACCCATCACCTGCGTATCGTCAGCCAGAATCGTGGGGGCTTCGACATCCTGCCGGATGGGCGCTGACGGCTGACTTGCGCGGCGCATCAAGCAGTCTCGCAGGCGATGCGGGTAGTATCTGCCGCCTCGAGTCAGGGAGAGCAGTTTTGAACGGATTGCCGATAGCCATAGTGGGAGCCGGAACCGCCGGCCTGGCCGCTGCGATTTTCCTCGCCCGCCAGGGCCATGCGGTGCGCCTGCTGGAGCGCGTCGAACGGCTGCAGCCGGTGGGCGCCGGCATTCTCCTGCAACCCTCCGGTCTGGCCGTGCTGCAACGGCTGGGGCTGCTCGCCGAATGCACTGCCCTGGGCGCGCCGGTCAGCCGCCTGTATGGCACCAGCTGCCAGGGACGGGTGATCCTCGATACCCGTTATCACGACTGGCAGCCGGGCAGTTTCGGCCTGGGCATTCACCGCGGCGTGCTGATGACGGCGCTGCTCAATGCCGCGCAGCGTGCCGGTGTGCAGGTGGAAACCGGCGTCAACGTCAGCCGCTTCGAGCAGGCCAGCAGTCATATCCGCCTGCTGAGTCAGGACCAACCCCTGGGGGATTTCGCCGCATTGATCCTGGCCGATGGCACGCGTTCGGCATTGCGCGCGCAGATGCCGGTACGCCAGTGGTCGCGGCCCTATCCCTGGGGCGCGCTCTGGAGCATGCTGCCGACCGCGGCATCCACCGAGACCGGCGAATTGCGCCAGTGGTACCGCGGCTGCCGGGAAATGTTCGGGCTGATGCCCACCGGCAGTACCCACCAGGCTCGCGACCTGCCTCTGACCAGTCTGTTCTGGAGCCTGCCCTTGAGCGAGCACGAGGCCTGGCGCCAGGCCGGCCTGGATGCCTGGAAAACCCGCGTGCGCCGTCTGGCTGGCGAGGCGGCGGAGGCCTATCTGCAGCGCATCGATGACCCGCAACAGCTGACCCTGGCGGCCTATGCCGATGTGCGCATGCAGCGCTGGCACGCTGGCCGTGTGTTGGCCATCGGCGATTGCGCCCACGCCATGAGCCCGCAACTGGGGCAGGGTGCCAACATGGCCCTGGTGGATGCCGCCGCGCTGGCCGATGCCCTGGGCGAGGCCGCTGACGCCACGCAGCAGACACTGGACTGGAACGCCACCTTCACCCGCTACGGCGATGCCCGCCGCGATCACCTGCGGTACTACCGCCAGGCCAGCCGTTTGTTGACGCCGCTGTTCCAATCCCACAGCAACACCCTGGCGGTGCTACGCGATATCGCCCTGACACTTGCCCGCCACAACCGCTTCGGCCGCCAGCATGCGGTCAGCACCCTGGTTGGCGCGCGCAGCGGCTGGTTGTGGCCGGGTGCGCAGCAGCGCGAGCTGCATGCCTGGAAGGGGGAGCGGGAGGCGTGGGAGTAGCCTACCTGCCGCTGTCGCTGGCAAAGCGCTGTTCCAGAGCAGCGACGACTTGAGGTAGCGCATCGATCGGATCGACATCGTTTTGCCCGTAGATGCTGCATGAGGCCATATCGTCCGGGTAGCCGAACTCTGCATAGAGCTCCTGCAACCGTTCGATCTTGTCCTCATCGGCAAGCGAGGCATGTTGCAGATCCGAGAGCATGGCTAGCCGCCATTTCTCCAGAACATGCGACCGTTTTTCCTGAAGATCGATACCCTCTTTCTTGCACAGGGTTGCCAGCACGGCGACTACTTCATCATCGCTCAGGGCATCGCTGCCGGCCAGAACGGAAATATCACTGTCCTGCTGACCGGCAGACAGTAGCCTGAAGGCATGCTCGGAGACGGCGTCCTTGTTTATCCAGCCGTTATTCAAACCGATCGCCAGGGTCGGCCAGTCAACCAGGTTGCGCTTAGCAAGCTCGGGAAAATAATCGTTCATTACTAGATTTGCACCGGTGTTGCTCTATCAGCTGTGAAGAGCGTGCGCAGATATCATTGACCCGTGTTTATGGCGATCAGCGGCTGGTCACTCCAGGCAACCTGGTTTTCAGCAAACAGGCCGTGGAGCGCTGCGGCAAGCCCCTGACTTAGCTCCCCTTGAGGGAGATCACGAACTCCATACTTCTCGATAAGGCTATGGCATCTGTCAGTGGCACTGATATCCCAGAGGTACCAATGTGAGGTTTCCTCGATGTCCGAGCTGAAAGGGTCATGGCGGGCAAGTGATTTTATGTAATCGAGTGCAGCGGATTTTTGCGTTGATGAGTCGTCAGCTTTCAACGCAGGGATATAGAGGAGGTCGCTGGCGAGGAGGCGATAGAGGGTGTCTACGGCTAGCTGCCAACGCAAAGTAGTGCCCTTGCTGCTTGTCAGCCCGCTGGTCATGGCATCCGCGCAATAACTGTCGTAGCAGAACACGCGTAGCCAGTCTTGAACTTTAAGCTCAGGGTGTTCAGCTGTGCTCATTAAGCATTTCCAGTTTTGAGAATTTAAGCTTTAGCGGCTTGCTATTGTTTATCTGAATTCCGCCCTCTTTGAGGTTTTTCAACCATTTCGGCTGCCAGCATGCGGTCAGCAATTTTGGCGGCGCGCAACGGTTGGATATAGGTGGGCGCACTGAAGCGAGAGCCCGAGCGAGCTCATCATCCAATTTGCGTTCTAGAGGGATTGCTTCGTGATAGTGATGAATACTTCGCCGCTATCCGGATCGGCAATATATCGGGCCTCTCCGCATGAGCTTTCATGTCCGGCAAGCAGGGTTCTGTTCCAGCATGCTGCAATAATCTTGGCCAGTTCTGTCGCTTGCTCGGTCGTCAACTCATCGAACAGGCCCGTTATTTCCAAAAGGTTCATCCAGTACTGGGCATGATCAGCATCCTGAGTGGCTGCCATGAGTTCCTGATGGCGTTCACTGTCGAAGAGCTCAAGGATGAACGCCCTGCCGTCGACCACCTTTATCTCGGGCGAGAATAGCCGCGCGTAGCTGATCAGAAAGTCGAAGTGCAAGGGGGTCGTTGCGTAAACAGCTTGCACGTAATCCATTTCGGAGAGCTTCTTATTGCCATTGGCCCGTTGAAAGTCTGCAAGGCTGAAAGGCTTGTGGTCATGCATGGCTAACCTCGTGGGATTTCATCTGGGCGAGCAGGGCGCACTCTGCCCTTGTCGATTATTTCGCGCCCGTCCGGCGTCGTGTTTTTCCCGGCCTCCTTTACGTTGGGGCGGGGTATTCCACCGTGGTCCTGTCCAGATCCACGGTATTGCTTCCAGGTTCCATCACCGTTATGAGTCGTGTATTGGCCGTCCCTGCCCGGTCTCTCAATGATCGAATGCGGCCTTCCTTCAGCTTCGGGTAGTGGCTCGGGAGGCTTGTTCCTGCCCTTCCTCGGGGAGCCTCTAATGTCGGAGCCATCCATAGGGGCAAGCGTGCCCGGTAGCACGTCCCTCGGCCTTTCCACCTCAACCGTTCGTGCCCCAGTCCCGCTACCTCTCGCCCTGCCACCTCGTCTGATCCTTGCCCGTTTCAGCGCCGCGCCCAGGCGTCTGAAGGCATTGCCCAGACGTGCAAGCTTGTCCAGATAGCTTACCGATGCCGCACCACGCGCGGCCAGGCCGATGCCGCCGGTAAAGACGATCAGCAGGGCGGCAAGCACGATTTCGAACAGTGCGCCGCCGCTGAACTCGGCGACCTCCTCGACGTTCTGTGCCTTGGCATAGTCGACGGCGAAGCGGCCGAGCATGGCCTTGCTGGGGCCGTCTTCGTAGTGAAACAGGCCAGTTCGTAGGTTTCGGCCAGTTGCTCACGGGTGATGCTGCTCGGGTCGAAGCCCAGTGCCTCCACCAGCTCCCGATGTTGCTCGGCGCTGAACTGGCGATTGTACGCGGCCAGCCAGGTTTCTCCCTCGCTGGCGCGCGCCTGCCAGGCGCTGCGCAGGGCATTGGAGAAGGTGGTGAAGGGATTGACCAGATCGGAGAATTCCTTGGCGGTCCTGAGCAGACCCCAGGCGCCGAGTAAGAAGCCATTGCCTACGGCCAGTTGTCGATGCAGGTAATTGGAGAGGGCGCTGCGCTGATCCTGAATGGCCTGCAACCGAGCTGCTTCTGCGCGTTCCGCGGCAAGGATTTCATCCAGCGCTGCCTGCAGTTCGGCGCGCGCTGGCGATGTCGCTGTTCACATCGGTATCGGCGAGTAGTTGCGCCTCGTATTCTCTGCCCTGAATGGTCTGAATCAGGCTGCTTCGGGCGTCCAGGCTGCCGCGCACGGGGCTGCCGCCGGCCGGGGTGAGGCTGTAGGGCAGGTTGGCGCCAAGGCATTCGCCGTTGTCCCAGACGAAGCGCAGCCCGACCAGGCAACTGCTGCTCTGGGCGGCGGTGCCTTCCAGCGGGCGCGGTGCTTGTCTGTGGAAGTCGCCGTTGTAGGGCGCCGGCGTCGGTGCGGGGCGTTCGTTGCGATTGTTGGGGACGTAGCCGCTCATCGTCGTGCATCCATGCTGCAGCCAGCGATATGCCGGCAGGGTCGATCGTCAACGGCCGATGCTAACCAAGGACCCATGCGCAAAGTCTTGCGCAGTGGCGGGCCGGCTTTGCTTTTTGTGATACATGCACGCAAAAAATGGCGTGGCGGTTCAGCCGCGCTGCAGCTCGAGCAGCGCTTTCTGGCTGAGGTCCAGCCACTCCTTGTGTAGAACTCGATAGTGCCGGGCGGAGCGGCGGGCGTGGGTGTGGATCTGCTGCAGCAGATCCACGGCCTCGCGCTGGCGTCCCATCCGGCGCAGCAGCAGGGCATAGCGGTAATTGGCCTCGGGGCTGGCGCAGTAGCTGCCGAGGGCGCGGTATTCCTCTTCGGCCTTGAGCTCGTTGCCCTGGCCTTCTAGCGCGCGGGCATACAGCAGGTGGCCGTCGCTGGAGCGGAAGTCGGGGTTGTGGGCGATCAGTTGATCGAGGCTCGCCTGACAGCCGGCAAAATCGCCCAGGGCGAAGCGTGCTCGGGCCAGGCCGAGGAGGATGTCGGGTGCGTCGCTGTGAATTCCGCGCAGGGCGATTTGATAGTGCTTGGCGGCCTCTTCGGCCTGGCCCATGCGCAGCAGCTCATCGGCCAGGTTGACGCGGGTATCGCGTGTGTCGCGGATTTCCAGTTCGTCGCGCAGGGCGCGCAGATGACGCTCGGGGTCGATGCTGTCGTGCAGTCGGTTCAATGCCTTTCGGCCGCGCCGGCTGCCAAGCAGGTCGGGCAGCATGATGCCGAGGAAGTAGATCAGGCAACCGAGACCAGGCAGTGCGATGATCAGGTATAGCCAGTAGCGTTCCTGACCACTGCGCACCACGTGGAGGCCACAGGTGACTTGGCAGGCGATGACCAGCAGGGCGAGCAGGGGCATGGTGCGGTCCAGTCCTTTGGAGTGCAATGGGGCACCTATCAGAGCATGGATCGCGCGCCCTTGTCAGGTGATGCGTGCACGGCTGTGGCGCACATCACGTGATAGGCTGCGCGGCGGATTCCATGTTCATAAGGATGCGTGCATGCCGTCGTCGCTGGAGATTTTCGCCAACCTCTTCTACCTGGTTTCGGTGCTGCTGGCGGCGCGCAACTCCGTGCATACCTGGGCGGTCGGGCTGGTCGGTTGTGCGCTGTTCGGCTGGCTGTTTTTCAGCGTGCAGCTGTATGCGGACGTGACCTTGCAGGGCTTTTTCATCGCCACCAGTCTGCTGGGCTGGTGGAGCTGGTTGCGTGGACGCGACGGTGACCCCATGCCGATCAGCCGTACGGCCTGGCGGGGGCTGGCCCTGGCGCTTGGTTTGGCGGTGCTGGTGGCGCTGGCCTACGGGGCCTTGCTGCTTCATTTCACCGACGCCTACGCGCCCTTTATCGATTCCCTGGTGCTGACCTTCAGCGTGCTGGCGCAATTGCTGCTGATGCGCCGCAAGCTGGAGACCTGGTACGGCTGGCTACTGGTCAACACCCTGGCAGTGCCATTGTTCGCCTCGCGTGAGCTGTACCTGACCGCCTTCATCTACCTGCTGTTCTGGTGCAATGCCTGGTACGGCCTGTATCGCTGGCGCCGTGAACTGAACGCGCAGGCGGCCTGAGATGAGCAAGCGATTCGCCCGTGGGCTGGTGGTGGGCAAGTTCGCGCCGCTGCATCTGGGGCACGAATGGCTGATCCGCCAGGCGCAGGCGCAGTGCGAGCAGCTGTTTCTGCTCAGCTGGGCGCGGCCGGAGCTGCCGGGCTGCGAACCCGAGCGACGTGCAGCCTGGTTGCGGCTGCGTTTTCCCGAACTGGCCAGTTGGGTGGTCACGCCTGAATGGGTCGAGCAGCGGCGCGCTCAGGGCCTGCAGTTACCGGACCTACCTGATGAGCAGGAGCCCGACGCCGTACAGCGCCAGTTCGTCGCCGCGTTCTGCCTGGCCGAGTTGGGCCAGCCGGTGGATGCAGTCTTTACCAGCGAGGCCTATGGCGATGGTTTCGCTGCGCATTTGGCGCGCTGTTTCGGGCGGCCGGTGCAGCATGTCGAGATCGACCGCGCGCGCATTCAGGTGCCGGTGTCCGGTACGCGACTGCGCGCCGACATCCACGGCCTGCGCCAGTATCTGGCACCGCAGGTCTACGGCGATTTCGTCGAGCGCATCGCTCTGCTTGGTGGTGAGTCCACTGGCAAGAGCAGCCTCGCCCTGGCGTTGGCCGAGACGCTGGGGACGCGGCATGCCGCCGAATATGGCCGAGAACTGTGGGAAGAGCAGGGCGGTGTGCTGGCCTATGAGGATCTGCTGCGCATCGGCCGCACCCAGGTCAACCGGGAGCAGAGCCTGGCCGGGCAGTGCCGGCGTTATCTGGTATGCGACACCACGCCGCTGACCACGCTGTTCTACTGCCGCGAGCTGTTCGGCCGTGCCGAGCCCGAGCTGGAGCGCCTGGCCGAGCGGCATTACCAGCATCTGTTCCTGTGCGCCGACGACTTTCCCTTCGTGCAGGACGGTACGCGGCGCGACGAGACGTTCCGCCGTCGGCAGAACCAGTGGTACGAACAGGAGCTGCAGCGGCGCGGATGGCCTTTCACGCGCCTGACGGGGTCGCCGATGCAGCGCCTCGAACAGGTGCTGCGGCACCTGGGCAGGAGCCCGGCGAGCTAGTCCCGTGTTTCAGCGATAACGGGAGAGAATGGCGTCGAGCTCGCCATCCTCCTTCATCTGTACCAGGGCTCGCAGCAGCGCCTGGGTGGGCACGTCCGGCGCATCGCGCACGAGGCAGGAAAGCGCATCGGCGCTGAGCTCGGCCAGTGCACGCAGGCGTTTTTCCTCCGGCAGGTCGCGGTTGAACCAGGCCAGGGTCAGCTCGTTGCTGACCGCGTAGCGATAGCGCCCGGCCTCCAGCTTCTCCAGTACCAGCTCCTGCGTGCGGGCATCTTCGCGCTGCACCTGGCCGCTGGCGAACAGGGCGTCCAGGTGCGGGTAGCTGAACCCCAGCACGGTACCCAGGCGCTCGCCGGGCAGCTGCGCCAGGCTGATGTCGGCTTCGTCGTGGCGCCCGACGATCAGGTCGCGCTGCACCATGAACGGCTGGCTCCAGGTGTACTGATGGTGCGGTTCGCTGAGCCAGCTCGGGTTGACGTAGCAGCGCACGTCGATTTCGCCCCTGGCCAGCAGACGCTGTACGCGCAGGCGCGGCATCACCAGCAGTTCGGCGCGGCGGCCGACCTTTTCCGCCAGACGCGTCTGCAGGTCGTAGAGAATGCCGGACGTGGCGCGGCCATCTTCGATGCGGATCATCGGCATGGCCCAGCCCTCGGTTACCGAGAAGCGCAGCGGGCGTTGTTCCTGCGCGGTGGCCGCCAGGCTGAGCAAGCACAGTACCGCGAACGGCAGCAGGCGCATGCGCATCAGGCCGGCGCCGGCTCGAAACTGTCGGCGCGGGCCATGCGCCACATGCGCTCGTAGAACTCGCCCTCGATCTGGCCGCCGAGCAGTTCGCCCGGTGCGAGGAACACGTGCTGCTGGGCGAACAGCTTGATCTCGGTGGCCGACAGGCGCTGCACCAGGTGCTTGGCATCGATCTGCGAGGGGTGGTCCAAGCCGGCAGCGGCGAGCATCTCGGCCAGCGCCTTGAGTGTGTTGCGGTGGAAGTTGTAGACGCGCTGGGCCTTGTCCTCGACCACCAGAGCGCGCTGGCGCAATGGGTCCTGTGTCGCCACGCCGGTGGGGCACTTGTTGGTGTGGCAGCTTTGGCTCTGGATGCAGCCGATGGCGAACATGAAGCCGCGTGCCGAGTTGGCCCAGTCGGCGCCGATGGCCAGCACGCGGGCGATGTCGAAGGCGCTGACGATCTTGCCGCTGGCGCCGAGCTTGATCTTGTCGCGCAGGTTGCTGCCGACCAGGGTGTTGTGCACGAACAGCAAACCTTCGCGCAGCGGCACGCCGAGGTGATCGGTGAATTCCAGCGGCGCTGCACCGGTGCCGCCCTCCTTGCCGTCGACGACGATGAAGTCGGGCAGGATGCCGGTCTCCAGCATGGCCTTGACGATGCCCATGAACTCCCAGGGATGGCCCAGGCAGAACTTGAAGCCCACCGGCTTGCCGCCGGACAGCTCGCGCAGCTGGGCGATGAACTGCAGCAGCTCGATGGGAGTGGAGAAGGCGCTATGGCGCGAGGGCGAGATGCAATCCTCACCCATGGGCACGCCACGGGTGCTGGCGATTTCCTCGGTGACCTTGTGCCTGGGCAGGATGCCGCCATGGCCCGGTTTGGCACCCTGGCTGAGCTTGATCTCGATCATCTTCACTTGCGGGCTGGCCGCCTGGCCGGCGAAGCGCTCGGGGTCGAAGCGGCCGTCCGAGGCGCGGCAGCCGAAATAGCCGCTGCCCAGTTCCCACACCAGATCGCCGCCGTGCTCGCGGTGGTAGGGGCTGATGCTGCCCTCGCCGGTGTCGTGATAGAACTCGCCTAGCTTGGCGCCCTGGTTCAGGGCGCGGATGGCGTTGGCGCTGAGCGAGCCGAAGCTCATCGCCGAAATGTTGAACAGCGATGCCGAGTACGGCTGGCTGCACTGCGGCCCGCCGATCTCCACGCGAAAGCTGCACGGGTCGCTCAGCGGCGCCGGACGCATGGAGTGGCTGATGAATTCGAAGCCGTTCTGGTACACGTCGCTGAGGGTGCCGAAGGGCTTGTCGGCGCCCTCGTTCTTGGCGCGGGCGTAGACCAGCGAGCGCTGGGCGCGGGAGAAGGGCAGCTGCTCGGCGTCGCCTTCGAGCAGATACTGGCGAATCTCCGGGCGGATGCCTTCGACCAGGTAACGGATATTGCCCAGGATCGGGTAGTTGCGCCTGACCGCCTGACGTTTCTGCAGCAGGTCGCCGATACCGATCAGGCTGAGCGCGCCAGTGAGCAAGGCGAACGGCCACAGCCATTGATGATGGAGAAAGGGCAGGCTGACCAGGGTGAACAGCACACAGAAGACGAAGAACGCGTAGCGGCTGAGTAGCGAGAGGTTCATACGGGCTCCTGAATGCGGATCAGAATAGCACTTTAGACCAAACGGCTATATGTGGTCAGGTTATGTCCAGTCAGACACTATTAAGGGCTGAGGACGAACCGCTGCGCCCTGTGGCACACTCAGTGGCCCGGAGCCAACCATCGTAAGAGCTTGGCCCAAGTCCCCCGATTTTCGGCCTGCGCGATTGTCGCCGGCCTACTGCCTGAGGCCGCCAGCGGCCAAGAAGAGGAATGAGCGTGCATAACGTCGTGATCAGTGGTACCGGCCTCTACACTCCGGCCAACAGCATTTCCAACGACGAGCTGGTGGCGTCCTTCAATGCCTACGTGCAGCAGTTCAACGCCGACAACGCCGAGGCCATCGCCCGCGGCGAGGTCGAGGCGCTGAGCGAATCCAGCACGGGCTTCATCGAAAAGGCGTCGGGCATCAAGAGCCGCTTCGTCATCGACAAGGACGGCATTCTCGACCCGCAGCGCATGGTGCCGCGTATCCCCGAGCGTTCCAACGACGAGTGGGGCATCCTCTGTGAAATGGCCGTGGGCGCCGCCAAGGAAGCGCTGCAGCGCGCCGGCAAGACCGTCGCCGACATCGATGGGGTGATCGTCGCCTGCTCGAACCTGCAGCGCGCCTATCCGGCGGTGGCCATCGAAGTGCAGGCCGCACTGGGCATCGACGGCTGGGGCTACGACATGAACGTGGCCTGCTCCTCGGCCACCTTCGGCATCCAGGCCGCGGCCAACGCCATCGCCACCGGGCAGGCCCGCGCCATCCTCATGGTCAACCCGGAAATCTGCACCGGCCACCTCAACTTCCGCGACCGCGACAGCCACTTCATCTTCGGCGACGCCGCCACCGCAGTGATCATCGAGCGTGCCGACCTGGCTAGCTCCAAGCACCAGTTCGACGTGGTCGGCACCAAGCTGCTGACCCAGTTCTCCAACAACATCCGCAACAACTTCGGCTTCCTCAACCGCGCCGCGGAAGAGGGCATTGGCGCGCGCGACAAGCTGTTCGTGCAGGAAGGCCGCAAGGTGTTCAAGGACGTCTGCCCGATGGTCGCCGAGCTGATCGCCGCGCACCTGGCGGAAAACCAGCTCAACGTGGCAGATGTGAAGCGCTTCTGGCTGCACCAGGCCAACCTCAACATGAACCTGCTGATCGCCCGCAAACTGCTCGGTCGCGACGCCGAGCCGCACGAGGCGCCGGTGATTCTCGACACCTACGCCAACACCAGTTCGGCCGGCTCGGTGATCGCCCTGCACAAGCATCAGGACGACCTGCCCGCCGGCAGCCTGGGTGTTCTAAGCTCCTTCGGTGCCGGTTATTCCATCGGCAGTGTAATTTTGCGCAAGCGTTGAACTCTCTGTAGGAATGCCTGACGTGCACGGGGCGTTCGGCTTCGTGCGCAGGCCTGACCTACGGGAGTTCCATGTCCGATTCCGATCTCTTGGGGCGCCTGCTCGCCGGCGAGCAGAAGGCCTATCGCGAGCTGGTGGCTCGCTATCAGGGTGCGATGCGGGCGGTGGCCTACGCCATCGTCGGCAGCCGCCATGCCGATGAGGTGGTGCAGGATGCCTGGTTCGCCGTGGTGCGCAACCTGGCAGGTTTTCAAGGCCGCGCCAGCCTCAAGACCTGGCTGCTGACCATCACCGCCAACACCGCCAAGACCCGACTCAAGCACAACCGCCGCGAGGTACTGCTCGACGACCTGGCTGCGCCGCATGGGACGGTCGGCGACGAGCGTTTCGCCGATGACGGTCACTGGCTGTTGGCGCCACATGCCTGGCATCAGGACAGCCCCGAAGCCCTGCTCACCGAGGACGAACTGCGCCAGTGCCTTGAACACACCCTGGCCAGCCTGTCCGAGTTGCAGGCCAGCGTGCTGGTGCTGCGTGAGCGTCAGGGGCTGGAGTTGGAGGCGATCTGTAATCTTCTCGACATCTCCCTCTCCAATGCCCGTGTGCTGCTGCACCGTGCACGCCTGAAAGTCTTCGCCACCCTGGAACATTTCGAGGAGACAGGCCAATGCTGACCTGCAAGGAACTGGTCGCTCACTCCAGCGATTATCTCGACGGCCAACTGACGCTGCGTCAACGTCTGGCCGTACGCGCCCACCTGGCCATGTGCGGCAACTGCCGGCGTTTCATCCGCCAGATGAAACTGACCCAGGCGGTGATCCGGCAGATGCCGGAGGAGGAGTTACCCGAACTCGACGCCCTGGCCGAGCGACTGGCGCAGAACCGGCGTGATCAGGGGTGAACTGCGTCCAGGTTGGACGGTTGTTCGGGCTACTTGCTGCACAAAAACACAGCCAGAGAGTCGGCCATGGAAACCTCCGGCAAACCTCCCTCGCAAGAGCAGCACCGTAGGATGGGTAGAGCAACGCGAAACCCATCGAATCTCCCCGGTTTCGCTGTGCTCTACCCAGGCTACTTGCTAGCCCTGTGGCCGATCATCCATAGTGGATGGCGCACTAACCACGACACAACCGTTAATGCCGTCTATCTTCAACACCCCTTCCTTGAACTTAGCGTGCTCTTGCGTCGCGCGCGTGCAATCCCATAGGAAACTGACGATATGCGCATCCTCGTATTTCGCGTCGGCGCGATAAAGCGAGGCGTCTTCGGCAATCTCACCGATAAGCGTCGGGAAAGATTTCTTCGCATCCTTACGGTACTTAACCTCGATTATCGTGTGCAGCGACGGGAGATATAGATCAATGCGCGGATTCTTCTGTCCAACGGGCTGGAGATTCACTTCATCTGCGATGTCGTTGAAGATCGGCCCGAGCAGGACATAAAGTAGGTTCTGAACGTGATATTCGTTCTCTACCAGCCACTTAACGGGGTCCGCGCCTCGCGTGCGGCCCGTATCCTCCCAGGTCCACCGCTTGAGGCCGACGGGGATGTGCTCCAGAAATCCCAGAAGATCGTCAAGGCTCCAGCCCTTCGGCGGCACGACAGCCATGTCCTGATTGACTTGATCAAAAACGTAGACCATCAGGGACAAGAGCGCCGTCGAAGCGTCCCCCTGCGTCTGCGCCCGGAACTCACCCATGAAACGGTCGATCAGAGCCATGCGGCTCCGGTGATCGTCGATCCGCTGAATGTCGTGGTAGTGAAGAAATAGCGGCACGCACGCGCTGGCGTAGATGGCGGATTCCCCGCTGCGGACGTACGCTGCGATATCTTTCTCGAAGAGATTGAGATGGTCGCCGCCCGCCTGCTGCGCAAGGAAACCGGATGTCCAGTTCTCGAACTCACAGGCGATGCGGCTATTGTTCAGTTGTCCAGCCAACCATTTCACGGCCATGACGCCAAACATATCGGAGACCCACGGGCGCGGCGTCGAGTCGATTTTGGCGGCCTGACCGAGCAGGCGCGAGACATCCTGGCTGGAAACGGTTTCCTCCAGAACGCCAAGACCCGCAATCGCGCAGCGCTGGTACAAGGAAAGCGTCGCAAAATCGAAGGCCGGAGCGCCGTCCTTCGACAAGCCGAGAAAATGCAGGAAGATGGATTTGAAGGGGTCGGCGTGCGCGCTCTCGATCACCTTGCGGTGCAGATACTCGCGTAACTGGTACGCGTTCTCCCTCTCTACAGAAACCATTGGGATTGCCCAATCTTTCCGATCATCACCGAGTCATTCCATCCCGGAAGCTGATTTAGCCAACCGAGGTTCCGTGCGATCAGGTCGGAATAGCTGATTGTCACCGGCATGGGATTGGGGAAGTAGCTGCGCCAAGAGTGCGAGGCGAAACTATAGAGCTGAGCGCTCAGATACCTAACGTCCTTGAAGGTCGAATCCTTATGAATATCGAGGATTACACCGCGCGGATGTCCGTCTGTATCCTGCCGCAACTCTCGCTGACCGATTAGATAGACGAGCATTTCATGCTTGGAGAGCTTGAAGGTCTTTCCGCGCGGTGGCGCTAGCTTTCCTTTCTGCACACCTGCCGTCGCGGAGTCGAACATATGTAGTCCGTGATCTTCCGAGATTTTCAGGAATGCATACTCGATCTGATATTCCCGGTACTTGTCGATCACAGTGCGAACGGCTTCGATCTCTTCCTTGTTGAACTTCTTGACCTGCGCATGAAAGATCAGACGGATCGTGTCGCCTTTCTGCCAGTTCATGCGCTTTTGAATTTTCTCGATAGTTTCAGCGAGAACTGAGGTAAGAGCCTCACAGTAGGCTTCCGGCACGACGGCTTTCGAGGTATTCGAGACGATATAGCTGCCGTCCCCGGAGAATACCGTGGTGATGCCCATAATCCGCTGAATATCCGCTCCGCGCTCTTGTCCGATGTTGGCGCTGCCGATGCCAATCACGAGTTCATGCGAGAGTGTCGGAGAGGATTTTAGCAGCCAAGGAACGCCGCCCATCTTGGCGTAGCAGGCCAGCGCCATATTGTTGAGCGAATAACCGAGTGAATAGTCGGATTGTGCCAACAGCTCTATCGTGAAATCCTGAACGGGAACCTGATGCAGGA
Organism: Pseudomonas hydrolytica; assembly: GCF_021495345.1. Taxonomy (NCBI): domain Bacteria; kingdom Pseudomonadati; phylum Pseudomonadota; class Gammaproteobacteria; order Pseudomonadales; family Pseudomonadaceae; genus Ectopseudomonas; species Ectopseudomonas hydrolytica. The sequence continues at coordinate 3,574,408 of NZ_CP099397.1, read as the reverse complement.
AGAACAGGCTCTTGCCGAGATAGTACGGATTCTCTGTGACTTTGAGTTTCTTGAAAGATTGCCGAACCTGCACGAGGGCCAAGTCCCATCGTCCACCGTCATCCGCCTTCTTCCGGATCGCCGCCTCAATGGCGTTCTTGTATGCCTCCACGCTGTCGGTAGCCGTTGCGAACACCTCCACGCGGCTAGTTCCCAAGGCGAACTTGCCTTCAAGGCCATTGCTGAAATACTTGCTGCTTGAAACTCCTTTTAAAAGCTTGCGGACGAACTGTTCGACGCGGCCCTTATCATGCTGAGCGCAGATGACACAGATTGACGGATCGTTGCGGTCGAATGTGCGCTTCGTATAGGGACCGCTCTGCGTAAGCCCTTTCTCGGCCCAATCCGCCTCACCGTTGTCGTTGAAGACGAATACGGGTTTCTGCATCTGCCCACAATCCTTCTGGATATCGGGCGCATCCTCAATCTCGATGCGTGTTCCATCAATCAGTGGAATAGCCTTCGTCTGGATGTAATTCTTGAGCGCGTCTATGCGGGCCTTCTTGTTCTCGCCTCCATTGAAGATGGAAACTGACTGCCGGATACGCTCGACGATGGCGTCCTTCTGAGCACCGTGCGTATGCAGAATATAGTCGTCGAAGTTTGTCCGGCTGGCTTCAAGGTAAACATCCTTTGCATCTGCCAGCACGACCTGACCGTCAGGCTGCGTGACCTGTAACTTCTCGCCTTTGATCGCGCTCACCGACCCCACGAGCTTTCTGTACCCATCCTCTTGTTCTGTGACGACGTAGCGGCCCATGAGATCGAACCCGCTATTTAGAAAAAACAGGCCGTTTTCTTTGAGAACCCGGCGTGTAGTGCAGTCAATAACAAGGCATGGATGGTCATGCACATAGCGAGTGTTGATTGAATACTTGGCACAGACCTTAAACGGATAGGCATCGCCGAGAATCGGAGCGAGGAGATTATCTTCCGGCTTGGTACTTATCAGCTCGATAGGGTTGAAGCCTAGAGGATTACGTCCGAGCCCTGCAAGGTGACGGGACAACCCGTCCTTGACCAGCGAGCAGAAGATACCGAAGTTTTCATTGAGAGGAATGGTGATAGGCGTACCGGAAACGGGGAACGTGCCGTCTGATGAAAAGATCAGAATATTGTCGCCCTGCCGACGGAAAGAATGCGTCGATCCGTGTTTCACGCGAAAACCATCCAGCGTCTCCTTATCGTAAGGGACTTGGCGGGCCTCAAGCTCCGTATCGGGGATTTTGAGTGGAAATGCGCTCAGGAATACTGGCAAAACTTGATCCTTTCTTTGGTCAATGCGCGTTCTTAGGCGTCTAACAGTAGTTATATAGATGACGATACTAATCCGATAGTAGAGCCTTCCATCCAACTCCGCACCATCCCGCTTCGCTTCGTACGAAAAAGTCCTCCCGATCATAGCCTTACCGCTATGCCCTTGTAGTCGGCTGCATTCGCTTGACCTCCTCTTTTGGCTCCAGCACTACGTCTCGGTACACCGCGCGTAGGTTGGATGACGCTTTTTCATCCACCGTTTGCGCTGGCTGTTCGCGCTACTGGCTATCAAAAGCCTCGCCGCTGAAGCGCCTCCCACGGCGCGGTGAATGTTCCTGTGCCTGTGGGAGGGGCTTTCGGCTCTGGCATCCTGCTTCGCTCTACCTCCTGCATCCATGCAGTCGTAGCCGCGACTGGTAGCGGGCAAAGCGCCCCCGGATTTCATCCGGGCTACGAAAAATTCCAACCTGCCCTGTAACGCCCGCATCTCTGCCTCGTCCATTGCTGCGAGGGCGCCAATCCGGCCCCGCATTCGAAACCGATGGAGAGATGCCATGAAACAACTCAATACCCTGACTGCCACCCTGGGCGCTGCGCTGCTGACTTCCGTGGCCTTCACTGCCCACGCCGCCAGCAACCCCTTCGCTGCGCAGGAGCTGGCCAGCGGCTACAGCCTGGCCGCTGCCGAGAAGGCGCAGGAAGGTTCCTGTGGCGAAGGCAAATGCGGTGGCGAGATGAAAGGCGACGCAGAGGGCAAGTGCGGCGAGGGCAAGTGTGGCGGCGAGAAGAAGGCCGACGCCGAGGGTAAATGCGGCGAAGGCAAGTGCGGCGGCGAGAAGAGCGAGTAAGGGCAAGGGGAGGACGGATCATGCACCTCGCACACCTCACCGGCGCCGGTCTCGGCCTGCGTCGCGGGCTGCTCGCCGAGCTGATCGGCGATGACGCCAGCGGCGCCGACTTTCTCGAAGTGGCGCCGGAGAACTGGATCGGTGTCGGGGGGCGGCTGGGCAAGCAGTTGCGCGCCCTGAGCGAGCGCCGGCCGTTGCTGTGCCATGGTCTGTCCCTCAACCTCGGCGGCTTCGCGCCGCTGAATCTGGAACTACTGCACGCCATCAAGGGCTTTCTCGACGAGCACGGCGTGCTGGCGTACAGCGAACATTTGTCGGCCTGCGCCGACGATGGCCAGCTATATGACCTGATGCCGCTACCGTTTTCCGAGGAATCGGTGGCGCGCATCGCCGAACGCGTGCGCATCGCGCAGGACGTGCTGGAGCGGCCGCTGATCATCGAGAACGTCTCGGCCTATGCGCGCCTGCCCGGTGAGCTGGACGAAGCGGATTTTGTTCGAGCGGTGCTGGAACGTGCCGACTGCCAGTTGTTGCTGGACGTCAACAACGTCTACGTCAACAGCCTGAACTTCGGCTTCGATGCCGAAGCCTACATCGCTGCGATGCCGAGTGAGCGCATCGCCTATCTGCATGTCGCCGGTCATTACGACCAGGCGGCAGACCTGAAGATCGACACCCACGGTGCGCCGGTGATCGACCCGGTGTGGGCACTGCTGAGCAGCGCCTACGCGCAGCATGGCGTGCGCCCGACGCTACTGGAGCGCGACTTCAACTTCCCGCCGCTGGCCGAGCTGTATGCCGAGCTGGCGCATATCCGCGGCCTGCAACAGGCCGTGCGACCGCTGAGCAGGTACGGCACATGAGCGGCGTTCAGCAACAGCGCGACTTCGCTGCACGTATTCGCCAGCCTGAGGCGCAGTCTTTGCTGCCGGGCATCACCGCCGAGCGTATGGCGGTCTACGAGGAGCTGTTTTTCAACAATGTCGCGAGCTTGGTGGGCGGCGCCTTTCCGGTGCTGCGCGGGGTTCTCGGCGTCGAGCGCTGGCAGGGGTTGCTGCGCGCGTTCTTCGCCGAGCATCGGGCGAGCACGCCGTACTTTCTCGAGATCAGTCAGGAGTTCATTGCCTGGCTGCAGCAGGGCTATCGCGCCGAGCCTGACGACCCTGCGTTCATGCTGGAGCTGGCCCATTACGAGTGGGTCGAGCTGGCGCTGGATGTCAGCGATGCGCAGTTGCCCGAGCGCGGCTGGTCGCCATTGGCCTGGCCGCTGGCCTATCGCTGGCCGGTGCAGAGGGTCGGTGCCGATCACTGCCCCACTCAGGCGCCAGACGAGCCGACCTGCCTGCTGGTCTGGCGTGATCGCCAAGATCAGGTGCGCTTCATGCAGCTGGCGCCGTTCGCCTATCAGCTGGCGTTGCGTCTGCAGGCCGGCGAGCCGCCTGGGCAGGCGCTACAGGCGCTGGCCACCGAGCACGGCCTGGCTGCCGACCAGCATTACTTCACCAACGCCCGCGCGCTGCTGGATGACTGGCAGGCGCGCGATATCTGGTTTCCCCATTCCGAGGACTGACCGCCATGACCGCTCTGCTCAATCGCTTCCAGGACGCGCTGGAGGCTACCCGGCGCCTGGATTTGCTCGGCCCGCTGCTGCTGCGCCTGTATCTGGTGCCGGTGTTCTGGATGGCCGGCACGCAGAAGCTCAAGGACATCGACGCCACTGCCGCCTGGTTCGGCAATCCGGATTGGGGGCTCGGCCTGCCGTTTCCCGAGCTGCTGGCCTGGGCGGCGGCGCTGACCGAGGCCGGTGGCGCCATTCTGCTGCTGTTCGGCCTGGCGGTGCGCTGGATCAGCATCCCGCTGATCGTCACCATGCTGGTGGCGATCTTCGCCGTGCACTGGCCCTATGGCTGGCAGGCGATTGCCGACCCGTCCGCGCCGTTTGCCAACGAGCGCGTGCTGGCGGCGGCGGAGAAACTCGAGCGGGCGCGCAGCATCCTGCGTGAGCACGGCAATTACGACTGGCTGACCGCCAGTGGCAGGTTCGTAGTGCTGAACAACGGCATCGAGTTCGCCGCCACCTACCTGGTGATGCTGGTGGCGTTGTTCTTCAGCGGGGCAGGGCGCTGGTTGAGCATCGATTACTGGCTCGCGCGACGTTTCCGAACTCCGCGCTAAGCAGGCCACTGAAAAACTACCGGCGTTGGCAATACTGCGTTAAAAACGACCTCGCGTGCGAGCCCAGTCAAAATGCTCATTTACAGCACGTAAACCCGAGTGCGGGCCCAGTGTTTTTTTGGTCGTTTTTGCGGGGCCGCCATCGGTATTGTCTTGCCTGCCTCGCCTACGTTTTTCAGCGGCCTGTTAGCCCAGCGGATTGTCGCGGCGCCGGCTCTCACGAAATTCGCCCGGCGTCTGCCCGGTCCAGCCCTTGAAGCTGCGGTGGAAGGAGCGTGCCTCGGTGAAACCGAGGTAGCAGGCGATGTCCTGGATCGCCAGGTCGCTGCGCAGCAGGTAGTGCTCGGCCAGTTCCTGGCGCAGCTCGTCGAGGATCTGCTGGTAGCTGGTGCCGGCCTGCTGCAGGTGGCGCTGCAGGGTGCGCACGGTCATGTCGAATTTCTCCGCCACCCGTTCCTTGCGCGGCAGGCCGTCCTTGAGCAGCAGACGCAGGGCGTTCTTCACCCGCCGCGGCAGCGGCTCGTCCTCATCCAGCCCGGCCATCAGCGCCAGGGCGTGTTCCTCCAGGGTGCGCAGCAGGTTGGCGTCGGCCTGGCGCAGCGGCACGCCGAGGTAGTCCAGCGGCACCAGCAGGGCGTTGCAGGGTTGCTCGAACAATACCGGGCAGCCGAACAGCGCCTGGTATTCCTCCAGCTCGGTGCCGGCCGGTTGCGCGTGCTCGAACCAGACTTCGCGCGGCGAATGCTCGGAGTCGGCGATCCAGCGTGCGTACAGCAGCCAGGAGGCGAGCACGTTCTCCACCATGTGCCGGCGCACCTGCGGCGCCTGATGGCGACAACTCCAGATCAGCCGCACGTGATCCTCGGCGGCTTCGAGACGGCTGGTGCCCATGTCGCCCACCAGTTTCTCGTACGGCACGATGCGGCCCATGGCCTCACCCAAGGTGGCGCAGTTCATGGCGATGTAACCGAGCACGCTCCACGAACCGGGCTGCACGAAACGTGCTGAGTGCAGGCCGAACAGCGGGTCGCCGGACACCTCCAGCAGATGCGCCAGCAGGCGTTCGTGCACCTCGCTGGGAATCCGCTTGCCGTTGTCGGCCAGATCCTGCGCCTGAACGCCGGCGGCCGCCAGCGCACGGTCGATATCCAGACCGAGCTGTTCGGCCTGGCGCAGGTACTTGAGCAGGGCGGGAACCGAGGTGTAGCCGAGGTTTTCCATGGATTCTTCTTGTTCTGCGAGGCCTGTCTTGATTGGCGATATGGCCTGTCCCGATTCGACAGTGACGGAAATCGGCGGCTGGCTAGTATAGGCAGCCATAAGTGCTGATCGGAATGGGGGATGCGATGCGACGCTGGAACGGATGGGGAGACGAAGCGACCGAGGTGGAACTGCCGGCCCATGGCGAGGCCTTTCTCGCCGAGCTGATCGGGCCGGGGCAGCGCCTGGCCGACGCCAGCCTGCAGGACGTGCTGGCGCGTGTGCCGGCCTCGCGTCTGGCCCCCAACCCGCTGATCTGCGTTGATGCCGAGGTGCGCGTGCGCCATGCCCGCGGTCAGAGCCTGCCGGACTGGCTGGCCATGCGCTCCGGCGAGTTCGGCCTGTTTCCCGATGGCGTCGCCTGCCCGGAAAGCGCCGAGCAGATCCGCGAGCTGCTGGTCTGGGCGCAGAAGCATGACGTCACCCTGATCCCCTATGGCGGCGGCACCTCGGTGGCCGGCCACATCAACCCGCAGGCCGGCCAGCGCCCGGTGCTGACCCTGTCGCTGGAGCGCATGACGCGCCTGCTGGATATCGACGAGGACAGCCTGATCGCCACCTTCGGCCCTGGCGCCAACGGCCCGCAGGTGGAAAGCCAGCTGCGTGCGCGCGGCTATACGCTGGGCCACTTCCCGCAATCCTGGGAACTGTCGACCCTCGGCGGCTGGGTCGCCAGCCGCTCCAGCGGTCAGCAGTCGCTGCGCTACGGGCGCATCGAGCAACTGTTCGCCGGCGGCAAGCTGGAAACCTTCGCCGGCACTCTGGAGATTCCCACCTTCCCGGCGTCGGCCGCCGGCCCCGATCTGCGCGAGCTGGTGCTGGGTTCGGAAGGGCGCTTCGGGGTGATCTCCGAGGTGCGCGTGCGCATCAGTCGCCTGGCCGAGCAGGAGCGCTTCTATGCGGTATTCCTGCCCAACTGGCAACAGGCGCTGAGCGCCATTCGCAGTCTGGCTCAGGCGCGTGTGCCGCTGTCCATGCTGCGCCTGTCCAACGCCATCGAAACCCGTACCCAGCTGGCCCTGGCCGGCCACCCGCAGCAGATCGCGCTGCTGGAGAAGTACCTGGCGCTGCGCGGCGCCCGTGACGAGAAATGCATGCTGACCTTCGGCGTCACCGGCAGCCGGGTGCAGAACGCCGCCTCGCTGAAACAGGCGCGGCGCCTGCTGAAAGGTTTTGGCGGCGTGTTCACCGGCACCCTGCTGGGCAAGAAATGGGAGCACAACCGCTTCCGCTTCCCTTATCTGCGCCACGGCCTGTGGGAGCGCGGCTACCTGGTGGACACCCTGGAAACCGCCACCGACTGGTCCAACGTCGACAACCTGTTGAACAAGGTCGAGGCCAGCCTGCGTGACGAGCTGGCCGGCGAGGGCGAGCGGGTACACGTGTTTACCCACCTGTCGCACGTCTACGGCGAGGGTTCGAGCATCTACACCACCTACGTGTTCCGCCCCGGCAGCGACTACGCCACCGCCATGGCGCGCTGGCAGCGGCTCAAGACAGCGGCCAGCCGCACCATCGCCGAGAATCGCGGCACCATCAGCCATCAGCACGGCGTCGGTCGCGACCACGCGCCTTATCTGGCGGCAGAGAAGGGCGAGCTGGGCATGGCCACGCTGCGCAGCCTGGCCACGCATTTCGACCCGGAGCAGCGCCTGGCTCCGGGCGTGCTGTTGCAGGACTGAGCATGGAACTGTGGAACGCCCGCTGGCGCGAGCGTGCGCTGCCCGAGCTGGCCGCGCATGACTGGGACTTGCTGGTGATCGGCGGCGGCATCTGCGGCGCCGGCATCCTGCGGGAGGCGGCGCGACGCGGCTGGCGCTGCCTGCTGCTGGAGCAGCGCGACTTTGCCTGGGGTACCTCCAGTCGCTCGTCGAAGATGGTCCACGGTGGCCTACGCTACGTCGCCAAGGGCCAGCTGGGGCTGACTCGCGACTCGGTGCGCGAGCGCCAGCGCCTGCTCGGTGAGGCGCCGGGGCTGGTGGAGCCGCTGAGTTTCGTCATGCCGCATTACCGCGGCGGCTTCCCTGGGCCCAAGGTATTCGGCGGCCTGCTGAGCCTGTACGACGCCCTGGCCGGCAAGCGCAACCATCTGTTCTACCCGCTGCAGCAGCTGCGTTACCTGGCGCCGGGCATTAGTGAAGATGGTCTGCTCGGTGGCACGCGCTTCTTCGACGCGGTGACCGACGATGCCCGCCTGGTGCAGCGCGTGCTGGGCGAAGCGCGCGCCGAAGGTGCAGAGGCGCTCAATGGCATGCGCGTGGTCGAGCTGCTGCGCGAGGCAGGGCAGGTGGTCGGCGTGCTGGCCGAGGATATCGAGACGGGCAACCGCTACCGCCTGCGCAGCCGCGCCGTGGCCCAGGCCACCGGCGCCTGGGCCGATCGCCTGCGCCAGCCCGGCAATGGCCGCATCCGCCCGCTGCGCGGCAGCCACCTGCTGCTGCCGGGCTGGCGCCTGCCGGTGGCGCATGCCTTCAGCTTTATGCATGCGGCCGATGGCCGGCCGGTATTCGTCTTCCCCTGGGAGGGCGCGACGGTGATCGGCACCACCGATCTGGATCATGCGGACGATCTGGACACCGAGGCGGTGATCAGTAACGAGGAGGTCGACTATCTGCTGGCCGCCTGTGCCCAGCAATTTCCGTGCGCCGAAGTGACACGCGGCGATGTGCTGTCGACCTGGGCCGGCGTGCGCCCGGTGGTGGGCGATGGCAGCGCCGGGCTGAAACCCTCGGACGAGAAGCGCGAACACGCGCTATGGATCGAGCCGTGCAGCGTGACCCTGGCCGGCGGCAAGCTGACCACTTTTCGCCTGCTGGCGCTGGAGGTACTGCGCGCCTGTGCGGGCTTCGTCGGCAAAGCGGTGGACGATCAGGGCGGCGCGGTCTTCGCTTCGAGTACGCCGACGCCGATGCCGGCATTGAACCCGGCGCAGCAACGCCGTCTGGCCGGCCGCCATGGCCGCCAGCTGGGCGAGGTATTGCGCCTGATCGACGAGGTGGGCGGCGATTGCGTCGCGGGTACGAACACCCTGTGGGCCGAACTGGCCTGGGCCGCCGAGGGCGAGCTGGTGCTGCACCTGGACGACCTGCTGCTGCGCCGCACCCGCCTGGGCCTGCTCTTGGCAGGCGGCGGTCGCGCCGAGCTGCCGCGCATCCGCGCGCTGTGCCAGCCGCGCCTGGGCTGGAGCGATGCGCGCTGGCAGCAGGAAGAAACCAACTACCTGGCGCTATGGCAACGCTGTTACAGCCTGCCGTAGGGTGCGCCGTGCGCACCAACGAACGACCACGATAAGGACCACACCTTGAGCGAACCAAGCTACCTGCTGAGCATCGACAACGGCACCCAGAGCGTGCGTGCGCTGCTGTTCGATACCCAGGGCAATCTGCTGGCCAAGGGCAAGGTGGAGCTGGACCCCTATTTCTCCAGCCAGCCGGGCTGGGCCGAGCAGGACCCGGAGTACTACTGGGCCAGCCTCGGCGAGGCCTGCCGGCTGCTGTGGCAGCAGGTGGACATCGACCGCAGACTGATCCGCGGCGTCGCCGTCACCACCCAGCGTGGCAGCATCATCCATGTCGATGAGCAGGGTGCGCCGCTGCGCCCGGCGATTCTCTGGCTCGACCAGCGTCGTGCTGATGTGGCTGGGCGTATCAAGGGGATGTGGGGCTGGCTGTTCAAGCTGGCGCGGGCCGAGGAGGCGGTGGATCACTTCCGCGCCCAGGCCGAGGTCAACTGGGTGGCTCAGCATCAGCCGGACATCGCGGATCGCACGCACAAGGTACTGCTGCTGTCCGGGTTTCTCACCCAGCGCCTGTGTGGCCGTTTCGTCGATTCCACCAGCAGCTGCGTGGCCTACCTGCCGTTCGACTACAAGCGCCTGCGCTGGGCGGCGCCGGGCGACTGGAAATGGCAGGCGCTGAAGGTGCGCCCCGAGCAGCTGCCCGAGCTGTTCAAGCCGGGCGAGCGACTGGGCAGCATCACGGCCTCCGCCAGCCGTCATACCGGTATTCCCGAGGGCCTGCCGCTGATCGCCGCCGGCGCCGACAAGGCCTGCGAGGTATTGGGTTCCGGCGCCCTGGACGCCGGCACCGCGTGCCTGTCCTACGGCACCACCGCGACCATCAACACCATACGCAGCCGTTATCTGGAAACCATCCCGCTGATTCCGCCGTACCCGGCGGCGCTGCCGGATCACTTCAATACCGAGGTGATGATCTACCGCGGTTTCTGGATGGTCAGCTGGTTCAAGCGCGAATTCGGCCTGCGCGAGATGCAACGTGCCGAGGCGCTCGGCGTGCCGCCCGAGGCGCTGTTCGACGAGCTGGTTAATGCCGTGCCGCCCGGCTCCATGGGCCTGATGTTGCAGCCGTACTGGACGCCGGGCATCCGCGAGCCGGGCCTGGAGGCCAAGGGCTCGATCATCGGCTTTGGCGATGTGCATACCCGCGCGCATTTGTATCGGGCGATTCTGGAGGGATTGGCCTATGCCCTGCGTCAGGGCAAGGAGCGCATCGAGAAACGCGCCGGCACCCGTATCGAGCGCCTGCGTGTGTCCGGTGGCGGTTCGCAGAGCGATGCGGCGATGCAGCTGACCGCCGACATCTTCGGCCTGCCGGCCGAACGCCCGCACCTGTACGAGACCAGCGGCCTGGGCGCGGCGATCAACTGTGCGGTCGGCCTGGGGCTGCACGCCGATTACCCGAGCGCCATCGCCGCCATGACCCGCGTCGGTCAGGTATTCCAGCCGAACCCGGAGGCCCAGCGCGTTTACCAGCAGCTCTACGGGCAGGTCTATCAGCGCATGTATCGTCAGCTCAAGCCGCTGTACCAGCGCATTCGCAAGATCACCGGCTATCCGGCGTGAGCGTGCGGAAGGTGTCGTAGCAGCCGGCTTGCTGGCGATGCCGTTAATCGATGATCGCCAGCAAGCTGGCTCCTACAAAAAAGATCGCCCTCCTAAGCGGAGGGCGATTGGTTTGGCATCAGGCGACATCCACCAGCACGATTTCGCTGTCTTCCTGGGCCTCGATGCGGATCAGCGTTTCATCGGCGATGGCCACGCCGTCGCGTGCCTTGGCCGCTACGCCGTTGACCGTGAAGGCGCCGGTGGCGCCCACCAGATAGGCCTTGCGACCCGGCTGCAGCACGTACTCGGCGCTTTGCCCGGCCTTGACCGTGGCCGCTACCAGGCGCGCATCGGTGCGGATGCGCAGGGCGTCGACGTCTTCCTCGTAGCCGCTGGCCAGGGTGACGAAGGCTCCGGAGCGATCGCCTTTGGGGAACGGCTTGGCGCCCCAGGACGGCGGCAACCCGGCCTGGTTCGGCTGGATCCAGATCTGGAAGATCTTGGTGGTCTCGTCCTCCAGGTTGTACTCGCTGTGGGCGATGCCGGTGCCGGCGCTCATCACCTGCACGTCGCCCGCTTCGGTACGGCCCTTGTTGCCCAGGTTGTCCTGATGGCTGATCGCCCCTTCGCGAACGTAGGTGATGATCTCCATGTCGCGGTGCGGATGAGGCGGGAAGCCCGAGTGCGGCGCGATCTCATCGTCGTTCCAGACGCGCAGGCGGCCCCAGTTCATCCGCTCGGCATCGTAGTATTCGGCGAAGGAAAAGTGATGGCGGGCATTCAGCCAACCGTGGTGAGCGCCACCGAGTTGTTCGAACGGACGTACATCGATCATGGTCAATCCTCCAGTCATGCACGGGTTCAGTCCCGTGCGATGTCGATGGCGCTCATGATCTGTTTGATTCAATCGATTTAAAAGCGCAAATATTTAAGTGTAATGATCTGCAAATTGGATAAATTGCCTGGGCGAGTTCCGGCTGTCCCAGGCCCACGAGGAGCACTGCGATGCGCGAGCGCAAGGCCTGGCTGATCCTGCATGGCAAGCAGGCACTGAACGAAGAGGTGCGGGCGGCAGTGCACAACCTGCGCGAGCAGGGCTGGGAGCTGGCGGTACGCCTGACCTGGGAAGCCGGCGACGCCGAGCGTCTGGTGCGGGAGGGGCTGGCCGGCGGCTACCCGACTCTGATCGCGGGCGGCGGCGACGGCACCTTGCGCGATGTGGCCGAGGCCATGCTGGAGGCCGGCGCCGAGGCCAGCCTGGCCATGCTGCCGCTGGGCACGGCCAACGACTTCGCCCGCGCTGCCGGGGTGCCGCTGGCACCGATGGAAGCCCTGCAGCTGCTTGAGGTCGAGCCGCGACCGGTGGATCTGGGCCTGGCGGACGGGCGGGTGTTCCTCAACATGGCCACTGGCGGCTTTGGCTCCACCGTGACCGCGCATACCTCCGAGGAGATGAAGAAGGTCTTCGGCGGGGCTGCCTATCTGCTTACCGGCCTCAGCCGATTTGCCGAACTGCGCTCGGCATTCGGCCGTTTCCATGGGCCCGGTTTCGAGTGGGAGGGGGACTTTCTCGCCATGGGCATCGGCAACGGCCGTCAGGCCGGGGGCGGCCACGTGCTGTGCCCGGAAGCGCTGGCCGACGACGGCATGCTCGACCTGTGCATCGTGCCGGCGCCGCAGGACATTCCGGCGACCCTCGGCACCCTGCTGTCGGGTGGCATGCTCGGTCTGGAGACGGTGTCGATCCGTGCACGGCTGCCTCAGGTCGAGCTGGAGGCGCCGGAAGGCCTGGCCCTGAATCTCGATGGCGAGCCGACGCAAAGCAATCGGTTGCGCTTCGAGACCTGCCCGGCAGCGCTGCGCATGCACCTGCCGCCGGGGTGCGCGCTGCTCGGCGGTGCAGGCTAGGCCGGCGCTCAGTCGTCCGGGCTGATGATGCCTTCGCGCACGGCGTAGAGCACCAGGCTCGGCACGTCATGAATCTGCAGGCGCTTCATGATCTGCGCGCGGTGCGCCTCCACGGTCTTCACGCTCAGGCCCAGGCCATTGGCGATGGAACGGGTCGATTCGCCGCGGGTGATCAGGCGCAGTATCTCCAGCTGGCGTTGGGTCAGGCCATGCTCGGCGTGGGCATTGACCTTGGAGACCGCCTGTTCGATCACCGGTTGCACGATGGCCGAGCTCAGGTAGCGGTCGCCGCGGCGTACCGCCTCCAGCGCCAGGCGTAGCTCGAAGGCGGCGGCGTCCTTGAGCAGGTAGCCGTGGGCACCTTTTTGCAGGGCTTCGAGTACCACTTCCGGGCCGGTGTGCATGGACAGGATCAGCACCTTGCAGTCCGGCGAGTGACGGTTCAGTACCTGCAGGGCTTCCAGGCCGCTGACCCGCTTCATGGAGATGTCCAGCAGGATGATGTCCGGCTCCAGCTCGCGGGCCAGCTCCACGGTTTCCTTACCGTCCTCGGCCTCGCCGACGATGGTGTAGTCCTCGATGTCCTGGATCATCGCGCGTACGCCGGCGCGAATCACCGCGTGGTCGTCGGCCAGCAATACCCGGCAGGTCATGGCTGCACCGCCTTGACGGTTCGGAGATGGGGGCGGAAACAAGAACTGTGCATGAGGGACGCTCCCTATTAGTCCGGACGGAAGTCCGGAAATCCATGGCTAGCGGCCGACCGGCGGGTGACGCGGAATATGTTGCGAGTCCGATTGATCGAGCATGCGGCGCCGCACCGACTTGAGCATAGCCCATGCTGCCGAGATGTCAGGTCAAGGTTGACGGATCGGTCAATGCCAGGCGGCTCAGCCACGCCCGTACTGCTCGATCAAGCGCGGTATGCCCTGCAAGGATTCGGTGCCTTGCGCCGCACCCAGGCGCAGGGCCTCCTTGGGCATGCCGAAGACCACGCAGCTGGCCTCGTCCTGGGCCACGGTGCGTGCGCCGGCTTCGCGCATGCTGAGCAGGCCGCGGGCGCCATCGTCGCCCATGCCGGTCATGATCACCCCCAGCGCATTGTGCCCGGCATGCCGGGCCACCGAGCGGAACAGCACGTCCACCGACGGACGGTGACGGTTGACCGGCGGGCCGTCGAGCACTTCGACGAAGTATTGCGCGCCGCTGCGCTTGAGCTGCATGTGGCGGCCGCCCGGCGCCACCAGTGCCAGGCCGGGGCGCACGCGGTCCATATGCCGCGCCTCGCGCACTTCGATGGCGCAGACGCTGTCCAGGCGCTGGGCGAAGGCGGCGGTGAACTTCTCCGGCATGTGCTGGACGATGACGATGCCGGGGCAATCCACCGGCAGTTGGCGCAGCACCACCTCCAGGGCCTGGGTGCCGCCGGTGGAGGTGCCCAGCGCCACCACGCGGTCGGTGGTGGTCAGGTGCACCGCCGGCGCGCGCTCGCTTTTTGCCGGCGCGACGGGTGCCGTTTCCACGGCCTTGCGCGGCATGGCCCGCGGCTGGCTGCGGGCGGCGATCTCGATCTGGCGGATCAGATCGCCGGACATCTGCTGCAGGCTTTCGCGCAGGCCCAGCCTGGCCTTGGTGAACACGCCCACCGCGCCGGCGGCCAGTGCATCCAGGGTCACCGCGGCGCCGGCCTCGGTGAGGGTGGAGCAGATGATCGCCGGCGTCGGCCGTTCGGCCATGATCTTGCGCAGGAAGGTGATGCCGTCCATGCGCGGCATTTCCACGTCCAGCACCAGCACGTCGGGCCATTGCCTGTGCATCTTTTCCAGGGCGAACAGCGGGTCGGCGGCCTGGCCGATCACCTCGATGCCCGGATGGCTTTCCAGGCAGGCCGTCAGCACCTGACGCACCAGTGCCGAGTCGTCGACGATGAATACCTTGATCTGTGCGGCGCTGGGCATGGTGGCACTCCAGGCAGTGGCGTCATTGGCGCTCGAAGACCGACGGGCGCAGGGTGCGTAGCGGCAGGCCGAAACCGTGTAGGCTTTCGGCGTGGCCGATGAATAGCAGACCGCCCGGGCGCAGGCGCTCGAGCAGGCGGTTGACGATCTCGCGTTTCTGCTCGGCGGCGAAGTAGATCAGCACGTTGCGCAGGAAGATCACGTCGAACGGGCCGATGCCCTGAGGCAGCGGGCGCATCAGGTTGACCTCGGCGAAGGTCACGCGGTGACGCAGCGGCTGGCTGATGCGCAGCAACCCCTCGCTTTCCTCCACGCCGCGCAGGCAATGACGCTTGAGCCAGCCGGCGGGGAACTGCCCGGCCTGGTCGATGGAGTAGGTGGCACTGCGCGCGCGCTCCAGCACGCGGCGGCTGATATCGCTGGCGAATACCGACCAGTCCTGGGTGCGGGCGTGCTCGGCCACGGTCATCGCCATGCTGAAGGCCTCCTCGCCGGAGGAGCTGGCGGCGCTCCACAGGTGCAGTGGCCGGCGCTGGCGTGCGACCCATTCGCCGAGCACGGTGAAGTGCTGCGGCTCGCGGAAGAAGTAGGTTTCGTTGGTGGTCAGCAGATCGATCACGGTACGCCGCTCGTCCACCGACTCCGGCCGGTTGAGCAGTTGCAGATACTGGCTGTAGTCCTGCAACTGCAGCGAGCGCAGGCGGCCCATCAGGCGCCCTGCGACCAGGGTGCGTTTCTGTTCGGCCATGCGAATGCCCGATTCCTCCAGCATCAGGCGCTGGAGGAAGCGGAAGTCTTGATCGTTGAGCTTGGGTAGGTGACCGGTTGGCATCAACTGGCCTGCTGGGCGAGGCTCAACTGGCGGATATCGTCGAGCGACAGCACCCGCCGCACGTCGATGATGATGGTGAAACCACCGTTGTCCCGGGCCATGCCGGCGATGAAGTCGGTACGGATGCCGGCGCCGAACGGTGGCGCCTGCTCGACTTCTCCCGGTTCGATGTCGAGCACCGCGTCGACCGCATCGACCACCAGGCCGATGCGTTGCTGCTGCTCGTCCAGGTTCAGCTCGATGATCACGATGCAGGTGCGCTTGCCCGGCTGGGTCAGCTCGAAGCCGAAGCGGGCGGCCAGATCCAGCACCGGCACCACGTTGCCGCGCAGGTTGATCACGCCGTGGATGAAGCTCGGCATCATCGGCACCGTGGTCACCTGGCCGTACTCGATGATTTCCCGCACCAGCTCGATGGGCAGGGCGTAGCGCGCGTCGCGCACGCGAAACGACAGGTGCTGCACGCTGTCCGGCGGGGCCACCTGATGGCTGGCGGATAGACCGTTCATGCCAGGGCCCTCAGTTGAAGTTGACGAACTGGCCTTCATCGGCCGGGGCCGCAGGCGCCTTGCGTTCGCTGTTGCGGCGCAGTTCGCGCACGTTGCTCGGGCTGCGCTCGTCGCGCCGTGGCGCCTTGGCGGGGCTGCTGGTGCCCAGGCGGAAATAGCTGATCAGCTCCTGCAACTGGCTGGCCTGGGCGTTCATCTCCTCGGCGGTGGCGGCCAGCTCCTCGGAGGCCGAAGCGTTCTGCTGGGTGATCTGGTTCATCTGACCCATGGCGATGTTGATCTGCCCGGCGCCGGTGCTCTGCTCCTGCGAGGCAGCGGTGATCTCCTGCACCAGGTCCGAGGTCTTCTGGATGTTCGGCACGATCTGGTCGAGCAGGGCGCCGGCCTGTTCGGCCAGGTGCACGCTGTTGCTGGCCACGCCACCGATCTCCTGGGCGGCCACCTGGCTGCGTTCGGCAAGCTTGCGCACCTCGGCCGCGACCACCGCGAAGCCCTTGCCGTGGTCACCGGCGCGCGCCGCTTCGATGGCTGCGTTGAGGGCCAGCAGGTTGGTCTGATAGGCGATGTCGTCGATGATGCCGATCTTGTCGGCGATCTGCTTCATGGCCAGCACCATGTCGCGTACCGCCTGGCCACCTTGCACCGCATCGTTGGCGGCCTTGCCGGCGATGCCGTCGGTGATCTGCGCGCTCTCGGTGTTCTGCGCGATGGAGGCGGACATCTGCTCCACCGAGGCGGTGGTTTCCTCGACGCTGGCGGCCTGTTCGGTGGCGGCCTGGCTCAGCGACTGCGAGGTGGCGCTGACCTCCTCGGACGCCGAGGACAGCGAGTCGGCAGCGCTGCGCACGTCGGCCATGACGGTGCGCAGGCGCTCGGTCATATGCTGCATCGAAGCGAGCAGGCGGCCGGTCTCGTCGCGGCTGTCGGCCTCGACGCTGACCGTCAGGTCGCCCTCTGCGAGGCTGTTGGCCACGCCCACTGCACGGTTCAGTGGTCGTGAGATGGAGCGGGTGATGAAGATGCCGATGGCGAAGCCGAGCACTGCGGCGATCAGGATCAGGACGATCATCTGGGTACGCGAACTGGTGTAGATCTGGTTGATCTGCTGGTTGGCTTCCTGGGCCCGGTCACGCTTGTGGCTGACCACCTCGCTGAGCAGGTTGTCGATGATCTCGCCGCGGCGGGACAGCTCCGGCATCTGCGCGCTGATGCCGGTTTCCGTGGCCAGGGTACCGGAAGCCAGGTAGGACCTGAGCAGCTGTTCCAGCAGCACGGCGTAATCGTTCAGCGGTTGATCCAGGCGATTGACGAAGGCCTTGCCCTCGTCGGTGATGAAGGAGTTCTTCGATTGCTCCACCAGCGCCTTGGTATCGCCCAGCGCCTTGAAGGCCCTGTTGGCGGCCGTGTCGCGAGCCGCTTCGTCACTGGCCAGCAGCGCGGCGCGCAGCGAGCGGCCGGCGACGATCAGCTGGGTGTTTGCTTCCTGCAGCGCGTTCAGGCCGAGCATGTCGTTCTCGTACATGCGATCGGACAGATGGCTGACCTCGGCCAGGTTGCGGATGCCCAGCGCACCGATGGCGACCGTGAGGATCACCACCAGGGTAAAGCCGGCGATCAGCCTGACACCGATCTTGAGATTGCGGATGAATTGCATGGTGGGTTACTCCTCAGGAGCCACTGATGTGCGGATGCGACTGGCGACGATCGCCGCCGTTGGCTTCCACATGGTTTTGCAGATGACGGAAAAGACTGGGTATATCCAGGATCAGCGCGACCTGCCCGCTGCCCAGGATGGTCGAGCCGCCGATGCCTTGCAGATGCTGGAACAGCAGGCCGAGCGGCTTGATCACGGTTTGCAGTTCGCCGTGCAGATGGTCGACCACCAGCCCGGCCTGTTGCCGGCCGAGGTTGACCACCACGATGTTGCGGCGCTTGCTGCGGCTGGCCGGCAGATCGAAGTGCGCCGCCAGGGAGATGCACGGCAGCGGTTTGCCACGCAGGGTCAGATAGCCGTAGGTGCTGTCGCCAAGCTGCTCGGCGTCCATTTCCAGGCACTCGGTGACCATGTCCAGGGGCACCACGAAATATTCGTCGCCGAGGCTGATCAGGAAGCCGTCGATGATCGCCAGGGTCAGCGGCAGGCGGATGCGGAAGGTGCAGCCGGCGCCGAGCACCGAGTCGATCTCGATGCTGCCGCGCAGGCCATCGATGACGCTGCGTACCACGTCCATGCCGACTCCGCGGCCGGAGAGGTCGGAGACGCTGTCGGCGGTGGAGAAGCCGGCGGCGAACACCAGGGCGTGGATGTCCGGTTCGGCCAGGTTGGCCTGGGCGTCGATCAGGCCGCGATCGATGGCCTTCTGGCGGATGCGCTCGGTATTCAGCCCGCGGCCGTCGTCGGCCACTTCGATGACGATCATTCCCGATTCGTGGTAGGCGTTGAGCTGCAGCTGGCCTTCGGCCGGCTTGCCGGCGGCCAGACGCTGCTCGGCGGACTCGATGCCGTGGTCGATGGCGTTGCGCACTAGGTGGGTGAGCGGGTCAGCGAGCTTGTCGATCACCGACTTGTCCAGCTCGGTATCGGCGCCGCGGATCTGCAGGCGAATGTCCTTGCCCAGCTGTTGGCTGACATCGCGCACCACCCGGTGGAAGCGGTTGAAGGTGTCGCCGATCTCGATCATGCGCAGTTTCAGCGCCGCCTCGCGGATCTGCTCGACGTGCTGGTTGACGGTCTGGGTGCTTTCCACGCAGCCGGCATCGCCGTGGGCCTGGGCGCGCAGCTGGGCGCCGGCGGCGCTGATCACCAGCTCACCGACCAGGTTGATCAGCTCGTCGAGCTTGTGCGCGGCGACGCGGATCTGCGTGCTTTCCTGGCTGCGTTTTTCGCGGACCGACTGTTGTTTGGCCAGGGCGGCATTGACCACCTGCGGCGCAACCATGCCTTCTTCCACCAGCACGCTGCCCAGTGGCGCCTTTTCCGGCTCTGCCTGTGCCTGCAGGGCCAGGCCCTGGTTGAGCTCGTGCTCGGTGAGCAGGCCGCTGGCGATCAGCATGCTGCCGATGCGCTGGTCGGTTTCCGGCAGCTCCTGAATCAGTCGCAGATAGTCCTCCTGGGCGCTGTGCGGCGGCAGGATGCGCAGGGTGCAGAAGTCGTGGATGAATTCGAAGACTTCCTCTATCTCGGCCTTGCTGGCCTCGCTGCACAGGTCGATCTCCAGACCGATGTAGCAGCTTTCCGGGTCCATCTCGGCCAGCGAGGGCAGGGCCTCGTCGATCACTTCGAGGCGAAGGATGTCGCCCAGACGCGTCAGGTAGCGGACGAAGGACGCCGGATCGAAGCCGTTGCGCAGCAGGTCCGCTTCGAATCGCAGGGAAATGTGCCAGGCGCCATCCGCGTCGCAGCCGGCGCAGCGCTCGAAGGCGCCACGTTGCGCACAGGGGCGTGGAGAAGCGGCGGCTGGTGCGGCGGCAGGCTCGACGCTTGCGGGCGCGCCGTAGGCGGCGAGGGCGGCGAGCAGTTCGTTCTGGTGCGTCTCGTCTACCGGCAGCTCGCCGGAGTCGACATCGATCAGCGCCACCATGGTGGCGATTTCATCCAGGCAGCGCAGCATCAGCGAGACCAGGGCCGGCTCCAGCTTGCGCTGGCTGTCGCGCACCGACATCAGCAGGCTTTCCAGGTGATGGGTGAAGCTGACCAGTGGCGTCAGGGAGAACAGTCCGGCCGAGCCCTTGAGGGTGTGCATGGCGCGAAACAGGCCGTTGACGGCATCCTCGTCCTCGGGCGTCTGGTCCAGCTGCAGCAGGTACTCCTCGGCCTGTTTGATCAGGTCGCCGGCTTCGTCGATGAAACCGCGGAGCAGCTGGCTCCATTGTTCTCCATTGAGCATCTGCGTCTCCGGCTCAGGCCTGCGCCGTTGGGGTGGTGGGGAGCAGCGACTGCAGGCGCAGCACCTCCAGCAGCTCGCGCGGAGCGTCGGCGGCGCTGACGACTTCCAGGCGCGTCTGTTGTTGCGTCAGCTGACGCTGCAGGGCCAGCAGCAGCTGGGCGCCGGCACTGTCCAGTTCTTCCAGCTGGCCGAGGTCGAGCTGCCAGTGGCCGCCTGCGGCACTGCCGGTCAGCGCGGCCAGCAGCGCTTCGTGGGCCTGGCGCACCTCGTAGATGGTCAGGCTGCCGAGCAGCGCCAGGCGCTCGGGCTGCTGCCGTGGGTCATGGATCAGCTCGAACATTTCAGCTGGCCAGCTTGTCGACGGCCGCCAGCAGTTGCTGCGGCTGGAACGGCTTGACGATCCAGGCCTTGGCACCGGCGGCCTGGCCTTCGGCTTTCTTGCCCTGTTCGCTCTCGGTGGTGAGCATGACGATGGGGGTGAAGCGGTATTCGTTGCGCGCCTTCACTTCCTTGACCAGGCCGATGCCGTCGAGGTTGGGCATGTTCACGTCGCTGATGATCAGGTTGATCTTCTGTCCGTTGAGCTTGCTCAGGGCGTCGCGCCCGTCCACCGCCTCGATGACGGTGTGGCCGGCGCCGGAAAGGGTCATCTTCACCAGCTGGCGCATGGAGAGGGAGTCGTCGACTATCAGAATGGTCTTGGCCATGCCGGGTTGCTCCTTGGCTGATCAGAAAAAGGTCACGTCGTCGTGCTGTTTGGCGCTGCGTCTACCACCGTGGCGTTCTTCGTCGGTGGTGAAGCGGTCGCGCAGTTCCTTGAGCCAGCGTGTCGGGTTGGCGAGGATGCCGTCCTGCTCGCGTACGGCCTGCTGCAGGCGACCCAGGTCGATCTGCAGGTGGTCGAGCATCTGGTCGGTGCGGTCCTGGAACTGCAGGCTGACGATGATTTCCTGGATGTCTGCCTGGGTGGTGCGAGCGTCCTGCTGCAGCTGCAGGGAGCTGCTGGAGAGTTCGTCGAGGTTGGTGCTCAGGCGCTGCATCACTTCGCCGGCGACCTGGTCGAGGTAGTCGAGATTGCTCTTCTCGCTGCCGGAGAGTTCCTCGGCGGCGATTACCGTGGCGCGGATCGCCTGGTTGATTTCGCCGACCTTCTCGCCCATGCGCTGGCCGGTCTCGGCGGACAGGCTGGAGAGCTTGCGCACCTCGTCGGCGACCACCGAGAAGCCGCGGCCATGCTCGCCGGCGCGGGCCGCCTCAATGGCGGCGTTGAGGGCGAGCAGGTTGGTCTGGCTGGCGATGTCCTGCACCAGTTTCGACATCTTCTGCAGCTCGCTGGCGTAGCTGTCGAGGTGGGCGATGGTGCCGAGCAGCTCGTTCTTGCGCGCACTGGCGCCATGGAAGGAGGCGATGACTTCGTCCAGGCGCTGATGCGCCTCGCGCAGGCTGTCGGCTACGCCGCCACCGCCGATGGCCTGTTCCGAACTGCTCAGGGTCTGCTCCAGGCGGCCGCTGAGCCCGGCAAAGCGTTCGAACAGGCGCTGGATGTTTTCCTGTACCAGCTGGCGCACCTGACCGAGGTTCTGGCTCCAGGCCGGCAGCACTTCGAGCAGCAGCGGCTCGACACGCGGCTGCGGCGTCGTGTCGACGGGGGCTTCATCCAGGCTTGCAGCGAGAGGCAGGGATGCACGCGGGGGGCGCTGAAAAAGCGCAGCCAGCGCACTGATGGCGCAGCCTGCGCCGATCAGCCAGGGCATGCCGGCGGCAAGCCCGGCGAGGCTGATGGCGATACCTGTCCAGAGAGCGGAGTAGGCGAGCACGGGAGCTGATCTCTATCGGAGGGGGAATGCCTCAACGATAGAGACTGGTACGTCGGTGCGATATCGGGGACTCCCCTAGGGGCCCCTAGGGGCGCCCCGATGACGATTGCCCGAGGCAGGGCAGGCTGGTATCTGTAAAGGGCAGCGAGTATGGTGGCAGAAAGCCAAGCTGCGGCTTTTTCAGGGCCTGCCGATAACCTGGTACCAGGGCTTCGCGCCTGGTCCGCATCCGTTCATATTTCAGCAGGAGCAGGCGATGGCCGGCATTCTCGACTCCGTGGATCAACGTACACAGCTGGTCGGCGAGAACCGTCTGGAAATTCTCATGTTTCGCCTGGCTGGTCGGCAGTTGTTCGCGATCAACGTGTTCAAGGTGCAGGAAGTCCTGCAGATGCCCAAGCTGACGCTGATGCCGCAGCGTCATCGCTATGTCTGCGGCGTGGTCAACCTGCGCGGTCAGACCCTGCCGGTGATCGATCTGTCGCAGGCCATCGGCATGCGTCCGCTGGTGCCGGATGAGCGCAGCACCATCATCGTCACCGAGTACAACCGCTCGGTGCAGGCCTTTCTGGTGGGCAGCGTCGACCGCATCCTCAACCTCAACTGGGAGTCGATCCTGCCGCCCCCGGGTGGCGCCGGACGCCAGCATTACCTGACCGCCATCACCAAGGTCGAGGACCAGATCGTCGAAGTGATCGATGTGGAGAAGGTACTCGCCGAGATCGTGCCGATGAGCACCAAGGTTTCCGCGGAAAAACTCGCCGATCCGCTGCTGGAGAAGGCGCGCGGACGCGAAGTGCTGCTGGTGGACGATTCCAGCGTGGCGCTCAGCCAGCTGCGCGATACCCTGACGCAGCTGGGCATCCGCCTGCACATGGCCAGCGATGGCCTCAAGGCCCTAAATCTGCTGAAGAAGTGGGCCGATGGCGGCGAGGTGATGACCGACAAGCTGCTGATGATCTTCACCGATGCCGAAATGCCCGAGATGGACGGCTATCGTCTGACCAGCGAGATCCGCAACGACCCTCGCCTGAAGGATCTCTACGTGGTGCTGCACACCTCGCTGTCGGGCAGCTTCAACGAGGCGATGGTGAAGAAGGTCGGCTGCGACAACTTCCTCTCCAAATTCCAGCCGGACAAGCTGGTGGACGTGATTCGCCAGCGCCTGGAGCTGGACGAACCCCGCTGATACTTCGTTTCCGCATGAACGCCGATGCAGGCGGGTGCAACCCGCCTGATCGCGGTCGCACGGCCCTTGCTAGACAGCCCGCTTGCCGAACCCTGGTCTTGTGAGCCGCGCCGCCAGCTCGTATAACGGCATTTTGCCGACAGGGAGCTGACCCATGCCGAGTCTCTCGGGGTTGTACCGTTACCCGCTCAAGTCCGGTCGCGGTGAAGCGCTGCAGCGCAGTGCGGTCGATGGTCTGGGCCTGCATGGCGATCGCCGCTGGATGGTGGTCGATGCCGATAGCGGACGTTTCATCACCCAGCGCCTGCTACCGCAGATGAGTCAGCTGAGCGCCCGCTACGATGCGCGCGGCGGCCTGACCCTGAGCGCTCCTGGCCAGGCCGATCTGACCGTTGCCTTGCCCGATCCCGAGCAGGATCTGCGCGGCGTCGTCGTCTGGCGTGACAGCTTGCGCGTGCCGGATGCCGGTGACGAGGCCGCCGAATGGCTCAGCACGATGCTCGGCAAACCGTGCCGCCTGGTGCATGTGCCGGAGGGGCGTGCGCGCCAGGTCGATACCGCTTATGCCCAGCCGGGTGATCGGGTGGCGTTTGCCGATGGTTTTCCGCTGCTGCTGATTGGCCAGGCCTCGCTGGACGACCTCTCGCAACGTGTCGGGCAACCCCTGTCCATGCAGCGTTTTCGTCCCAACCTGGTGGTCACCGGCAGCGAGGCGTATGCCGAGGATGGCTGGAAGCGCATCCGTATCGGCGATGTCGAGTTCGAGGTGGTCAAGGGGTGCTCACGCTGCATCCTGACCACCATCGACCCGCAGACCGGCGAGCGCAACGCTCAGCGTGAGCCGCTGGCCACGCTCAAGACCTACCGGGAAAAGGATGGGGACGTGTTCTTCGGGCAGAACCTGTTGCCGCGCGGCGTCGGCGAGCTGCAGCTGGGGATGATGGTTGAGATATTGCAGTAGTGGATCGTCTACGAACCTGCGGGGGAGCCATCCTTGGCTTGGTTCGTATCGCTATCCAACTGGTTCGGAAATGGGCGCGCCGAACGGTGCAGGTATTTGCACGGCCAGCGCTATCCTATCTAAACCATTTCGATTCCATCTTCCTCGTTCGGCTGCTGCCGCTGGCGCTGACGTAGCTCATTGACTTGTCCCATCAGCTGTCGAGTTATCGCATCCGTATCGATGCCGCCCACCATGGATGAAGCGGTATTCAAGGTTTGTCGCCCGGTGGCAAGTGCCGAGTCGATCCCATTACGGGCGGATTCCATCGCTTGGTTTGCGCCATTACGTGTGGCTTCTATGGCGTGGTTTACCCCGTTACGTGTGGCCTCGATGGCATGGTTTGCCCCATTACGCGTGGATTCCATCGCCTGGCGTGCGGCCGCTTTGGGCGCCGCATGGTTGTCTTTGTCATACCACTCCGAGGCTTTGTCGGCCACTTTCTGACCCACGGCGTTCATGGCGCCATACACCCCGAACGCCGCGGCCGAACCGACAAGGTTGATCGCATTAGAAACACCTGCCTTGACGAGTGGATTGCTGATCGAAGCCGTAGCCGCTTGTTGAATTGCGCTGACTCCACTGAAAGTAGCGGCAAAGCCCCCATTGGCCAGAACGCTACGTGCCGTGCCGAGGCTACGTACGCCCTCCAGGGTGCTGCTCAAGGTACCTATCGTGGCATTACCCACGCGGCTGGCGGCATGACCGGCCATGGTCCTGAAGCTTGTGTCTTTGGCCGCCTTGTAGGTTTCGTACCAGTCCCTTTCATCAGCGAGATTTTCCTTGGGCTCGGCATCTTTGCGCGCGAAGATTTGCGCTGCATCGCGTAGGCCGCTCTTCTCTTCTCGCATGCGTGCAAGGTGCGATGTCGCCATCGTCGCAAGCACGCCCCCTGCACTGGTGATTGCCGTTCTGGAATTGGCTGCGTTGGTGGTCGCTGTTGCTTGTGCCTCCGGGCGAAGGCCAGGCTGATTCGCTTTGGAGGACAGATGTGTGTCTAGGCCATTACGCAATACATTTCGCGCAGTGAACGTCTGCATTTCCGCAGCGCCATCACCGGCTTGCCGCAACAGCGTCGGCTCCTTGTCCTTTAACGCGTCCACCATGACGTCATGCAGCTTGTCCTCAGGTGCCTTGAGAAAGAGCAAGTCCTTGTTCATTTCGTTTTGAGCGGCGGTGGATATCTGGTCGGTCACGACCGCTTCTAGAGCCCCGACCAGACCTTGAGCTGCCGCTTCTGCAACGGGGGAGGTAGTGCCGGCAAGGGTGGTCAGCATCTTCGCGGGAACCTCCACCATGCTGGGGTAAAGATGCTGGGCCCCCGCAACCAGGGCGAACGGCAACCCCGCGACAAAAGAGGAGCCGGACGTCGACTTTTTGTCGAGGCTATGGGCGTTATCCCACGTTCTACGAACTGAATCGAGATCTTCGCCTTCGCTCGCCAGGAGCTCGGCTCGGGAGCTCACCAGAGCGTCGATCTTCCTGTTGTGTTCGGCGACTTTGGCATGATCTTCTGCGCTGGCGTCGGGCGGCAGCGTAGTGGGCTTGCGATACTTCTGGAACATGGTGTCCAGGTGTTCATGTATCTCGCGCTGGTTGTGTTCTCGGCGTTGTGCCGCAGTTATCTCGGTTGCCCGGCGGCCCTCGGTACGGGTGTCATTCTCGACTTGAGTGTGCGATACAACGGGGGTCGGGGTACCGCGCGAAACTCCATCCATAAAAAATCCTCTTTTCTCTGTGAATTACAAGGCATCAGGCTGCGTGTCGCGGGCAGTCAGTGACGTTGCCGTTTCGTCGCTGTCATGCCCGTTACGAGGCGAGGCCTTGGGGCTATGGGACTGGAATGGCCTAGCTTTGCGGACTGTTCGAGGCTTGGAGCGATAGCCGCTGCCTCTCACTTGCCATCGAGCCATGTCGTTGTGTGGTTTGGGCGGCGGACTGGGTTCCATCCGCGACTCGATGGCTGTTTCCCAGAAGTGTCAGAGCGGAAAGGCGCGGAGCAGCCCGAATGGGCAGAGGATGTGTTTCGCGTGGAGGCGGCGGTCAGCCAAGCCTGTGAGAAGGGATTGGGACAAGCCAGGCAGGACTATGCTCGGTCCGCTGCAGGCTTGCCCTGCAGCGGTTGTTCATGGCCTCGGTCAGGCGGCAGGGTGGCGCTGGAGCTCAGCGTTTGGCCGAGGTTATTGGGCGTCGAAGTAACGCTCGTTCCAGGCCACCAGCGGGTGGGGGGCGCCCAGTTTCTGCCCGTAGATCACCGAGTAGGACAGCACGTTCTGCACGTACTGACGGGTTTCGTCGAACGGAATGTTCTCCACCCAGACGTCATAGCTCAGGTGATCGGCGCCGCGCAGCCACTGGCGCACGCGCCCCGGGCCGGCGTTGTAGGCGGCCGAGGCGAGAATACGGTTGCCGTTGAACTGCCCATACACCTGGCTCAGGTAGGCCGCGCCCAGCTGGATGTTGGTGTCCGGGTTGAGCACGTGCTGCGGTGAGGCCAGAGGAATGCCGAACTTGCGTGCGGTTTCCTTGGCGGTGGCCGGCATCAGCTGCATCAGACCCATGGCGCCGGCGTGGGAGCGGGCATCGGCCATGAAGGCGCTTTCCTGGCGGGTGATGGCGAACACCCAGCTCGAGTGCAGGTCGCGACGCTTGGCTTCGCGAACCAGCTGGTCGCGGTGGGCCATCGGGAAGCGCACTTCCAGATCATCCCAGTATTGCGCCTGGCTGATGGTGCGGATGGCCGGGAAATACCATTCCATCTCGTAGGCCAGGCGGGCCTGGGCCACCAGCTCGTCACGGCTGAACAGGCGGCTGACGTGATACCACTCACGGCGCCCGTCGACGATCTGCCCGCGCGCATGGAACTCCATGGCTCGGCGAATGCCGGCGGTGTTGCGCACCTTCTGCACCACCTTGGGGTCCAGCGCCAGCGGCTGGTTGTTGAGCTGGTAGGGCGCCTTGACCTGATCGGCGGCCATGAAGCCGTAGAAGTCGCGCTCCTTGGCCAGGGACTGGTAAAGGGCGATCGGCTGCTGGCTGTTGGGCTGCGCCAGTTGCAGGCTGCGCGCATTCCAATAGCGCCAGCGGTTGCTGCTGGCGAGATCGGCCGGCATGCGCTGGGTCAGCTGGTAGGCCTCGTCCCAGCGGCCATGGCGCAACAGCAGGCGAGCGCGCCATTCGCTGACGGTATTGTCGCGCAGCTCGGGGTCATACTTGGCCATGACCTGCAGGCCGCGCATGTCGAAACGTTTGGCCAGGGTCAGGCCGATCTGCCGGGCGATGGCCACCTGTTCGTCCTGGGAGAACCTCA
The DNA here is from genome assembly GCF_021495345.1 of Pseudomonas hydrolytica. Classification (NCBI taxonomy): domain Bacteria; kingdom Pseudomonadati; phylum Pseudomonadota; class Gammaproteobacteria; order Pseudomonadales; family Pseudomonadaceae; genus Ectopseudomonas; species Ectopseudomonas hydrolytica. The sequence continues at coordinate 3,547,576 of NZ_CP099397.1, read as the reverse complement.
TGCGCTGGGCATAGGTGTCGAGCAGGCCCAGGGCATCCTCCGGGCTCTGCCGCGCCAGGCGACGCAGGCCGAGGCCGACCACGTCACCCATGGCTTCGTCAGTGGCTGTGAAACGTGCGGTCTGCTTGAGCAGCTGGGGCTTTTGCGCCACTTCCACCAGCAATTTGCCGCGCTCGCCGAGGGTCGGCATGTTCTTGATCAGGTGATTAGCCAGGCCATAGTTGCCGGCCTCCACGGCCAGCTTGGCGCGTTGCCAGCGCCGTTGTTCGGTGAGCTGGCCGCTGGCGGCCCAGCGCGCGAACAGCGGGTCGCAGGCGTTGGGCTGCGACTTGCCCACCAGCCAGAGCTTTTCCGCCGTGGCATTGCCCTCGGCGGTCAGGCCGTGGCTCAGCTGGTACTGCCCATAGAGGCAGTCCAGCTCGGTGAAGTTGAGGGCGGGGTCGTAATGGTCGAGGAACGGCTTCCAGTCACCGCGCTCGGCCAGCCAGCGCAGCCAGCGCAGTTTCATCCAGCTGGCCTGGGGCAGGTCGCCATGTTCGGCGAGGAACTTCTCGATCTCGGCATTGCTCGCCGACTTGAGTCGGTTGGTCAGCTCGTCGTAAGCCAGGTAGGGCGTCAGCGGATAGTCGCGCAATGCCGTCTGATAACGGCGATAGGGGCCACTGTCGCCCTTGGCCAGCGCGCTCTTGGCTTCGTCGTAATACTGGCGCTGTTGCGTGAGGCTGGCCGCTTCGGCGCTGGCTTGGCCAGCGGTGGTGAGAATCAGGCAGGAAACTACAGAAAGAAGACGACTGCGCATGGCATTTCCAGGGGCAAGCAGAGATAAGGGGCAACACGTTCCGTGTCGTTGCATGGCTCTAGCTTAGCCTTTCGCAGGCGTGCGGTGAATGGCGCCATGCCGGACGGACATATGCGGCAAAAAAACGCCTGGCCGCGAGCAGGCCCCGGCTTCGAGCGCAGGGCAGGGGCAAAATCTTGCCGGCAGAGCGCGGCGGGCGGTGCGCCACCGACTAGCGCACAGGCGCTGAAACGGCAACAGGCTCGGTACAACTCGGGTAGAATGCGCCCCCTGTTTCTGGAGATGCCCATGACTCTGCTCAAGTTTGCCGACGTATCCCTCGCCTATGGCGCCATGCCCCTGCTCGATGGAGTGTCCTGGCAGATCGCGCGGGGTGAGCGGGTGTGCATCATCGGCCGCAACGGCACCGGCAAGTCGAGCATGCTGCGTCTGGTCAAGGGCGACCAGATGCCGGACGACGGCGAGATCTGGCGTGCCCCAGGGCTGAAGATCGGCGAGCTGCCGCAGGAGCTGCCGCGCGCCGACGAGCGCACGGTGTTCGACGTGGTCGCCGAAGGCCTGGCCGGCGTTGGCGAGCTGCTGGCGCGCTATCACCATCTGGCACAGAACATCCACGGCGATGACGATCTCGAGCAGTTGATGCACGTGCAGCAGGAGTTGGAGGCCAAAGATGGCTGGCGCCTGCAGCAACTGGTCGACAGCACCCTGAGCCGCCTGCAGCTGCCGGCTGACAAGACCCTGGCCGAACTCTCCGGTGGCTGGCGCCGCCGCGTGTTGCTGGCCCAGGCACTGGTCTCCGAGCCGGATCTGCTGCTGCTCGACGAGCCGACCAACCACCTCGACATCGGCGCCATCGCCTGGCTGGAAGAGGCGCTGAAGGATTTCGGCGGCGCCGTGCTGTTCATCACCCACGACCGTTCCTTCCTGCAGAACCTGGCCACGCGCATCCTCGAACTGGACCGTGGCGGCCTGATCGACTGGAACGGCGACTACGCCAGCTTCCTGGTGCACAAGGAGCAGCAACTCGCCGCCGAAGAAACCGCCAATGCGCTGTTCGACAAGCGTCTGGCCCAGGAAGAAGTGTGGATTCGTCAGGGCATCAAGGCCCGTCGCACCCGTAACGAAGGTCGCGTGCGTGCGCTCAAGGCGATGCGTGCCGAGCGTGCCGAGCGCCGTGAGCGCCAGGGCAAGGCGACCATCGCCCTGGAAACGGCGGACAAGTCCGGCAAGCAGGTGATGGTGGCGGAGAACGTCAGCTTCGCCCATGCCAGCGGACCATTCCTGGTCAAGGATTTTTCCATGGTGCTGCAGCGCGGCGACCGCATCGGTCTGCTCGGTGCCAACGGTACCGGCAAGACCACGTTGCTCAAGCTGCTGCTGGGGGATTTGCAGCCCACCAGCGGCAGCATCGAAATCGGCACCAAGCTGGAAGTGGCGTATTTCGACCAATTGCGTCACCAGCTCGAGCCGGAGAAGACGGTGATCGATAACGTCGCCGAAGGCCGCGATTTCATCAGCATCGATGGCCAGAACCGCCACGTGCTGAGCTACCTGGGCGATTTCCTGTTCAGCCCGCAGCGCGCGCGTACGCCGGTCAAGGCGCTTTCCGGCGGCGAGCGGGCACGACTGTTGCTGGCCAAGCTGTTCAGCAAGCCGGCCAACCTGCTGGTGCTGGACGAACCGACCAACGATCTGGACGTGGAAACCCTGGAACTGCTCGAAGAAGTACTGCTTAACTTCCCTGGTACGGTGTTGATGGTCAGCCACGACCGTGCTTTCCTCGACAACGTGGTCACCAGCACCTTGGTGTTCGAGGGCGAAGGCAAGGTGCGCGAATACGTTGGCGGTTATCAGGACTGGCTGCGTCAGGGCGGCTCGCCACGCCTGCTCGGCGTGGGTGAAAGCAAATCCGGCAAGGCCGAGCTGGCCACGGCCATCGTCGAAGCGCCGGCCCCAGCCGCAGTGACTCCCGTTCAGGAGAGCGCCGAGCCTGCGAAGAAGAAACTAAGCTACAAGCTGCAGCGCGAGCTGGAAGCGATTCCCGGGCAGATCGACGCCCTGGAGCAGGAAATGGCCGCGGTACAGGCGCAGGTATCCGATCCTGCCTTCTATCAGCAGCCGGTGCAGATCACCACGGAAGTATTGGCGCGTCTCGACAGCTTGCAGAAGGAAATGGACGAGTTGCTCGAGCGCTGGGCAGAGCTGGAAGGCTGACGAAGGAACGAACGGGCAATGGCCATCGAGTACCGCATTACTCTCGACGACAATCATCAGTTCAGCTATCGGATCGAGCTGAATCGCGAATATGACCCCGCGCAGGCGCAGCAGGCACCCGCCTGGACCCGCCTCGGGCATCAGCAGTGCAGCAATTGCCCGCTCAGTCGCGAGCAGTTCAGCCATTGCCCGGCTGCAGTCGATCTGCATCGGGTGATCGAAGACTTTCGCGGTCTGCCGGCATTCAAGAAGGCCAGTGTCTGGGTACGCACGCCGGAGCGTGAATACACCAAGCATGTCGGCCTGGAGGAGGGCCTGCGGGCATTGCTCGGGGTGATCATGGCTACCAGCGCCTGCCCGGTGCTGGCGCGTCTGAAACCCATGGCGCAGCACCATCTGCCCTTTGCCAACAACCAGGAGTTCATTCTGCGGGCGGTATCGCTGTATCTGACGCGGCAATACTTCAACATGCGCGAAGGGCGTCTGGCCGACTGGGAACTAAAAGGCCTGGTGCGTCTGTTCCAGCAGCTCAAGTTGGTCAACCAGGCCTTCTGGCAGCGCATTCACGACACCTGTGAAGGCGACTCCAATCTCAAGGCTTTTCTCACCTTCTTCTCGATGTCGTCGAGCATGACGGTGTCGCTGGAGACCCAGCTGCAGAAAATTCGCCCGCTGGTGATGAGCGCGGGCGAGTCGTTCGAATAAGCCATCCTCGGCCTAGGTAGGGTGCGCCGCGCGCACCGTTTCTACGAAGGCCCCGACGGTACTGTGTCCGGTGCGCATGGCGCACCCCACGTTCAAGCGCCTTTTTCGCCTTTCTTCAGACGCACGGCGAGCACATCGCAGGGCGCGCCATGCAGCACGTCATTGGCGGTGGAGCCCAGCAGCAGCGCGAGACCGTGCCGGCCATGGCTGCCGACCACGATCAGATCGCAGCCCTGTTCTTCGGCGAGGCGGTGGATTTCCTGACGTGGCTGCCCATAGGCCAGATGGCGCTGGTCCGCGCTGAGTTCCTGGTACTTGCCGGTAAAGCTGTCCAGGCGTTCCCGCGCCTGTTCGAACTGCTGTTGCTGCAACATCGACAGGTCCATCGGTACGTCGCCACCAAAGGCCATGGCCATGGGTTCGACGATATGCACCAGGGACATCTTGGCACCGCTGGCCTTGGCCAGCTTCTGTGCGCGAACCACTACGGGGTCGCATTCATCGGTGAGGTCGACAGCGACCAGAATGTGCTGGTAGGGCATGGTGGAGTCCTCCTCAAGGGGGCAAATGGCTCTGCAGCAAGTATGGCCTCGTTGTGCACGATCAGGGGCAACTTGTCATCATCCGCGCAAAGAAAAGCCCGGTGCGAGCACCGGGCGGTAACAGGGCCAGGCAGGCCGGAAACATGTGGCATCACTGTTGGTTGGCGGCGTACTGGGCAGACACGCCTTCCAGGCCTTCGATGATGCTGTCGGAATACTTGCTTACCAAAAAGGGTACGGTGTTCTCGTTGTAATTGCGCAGCGACTTCTCGATGTAGCGCCACTTGGTCTCGATGGAGCCCAGGGCAGCTGTGATCTGCGGCGTGTTCTGCTGGGCTGCACTGAGGCTGTCGAGCTTGCTGGCGAACTCACCGACCAGTTCGTCCATGGCGCGCTCTTCACCGCCACCGAAGAAGCTGGTGCCGACCGAGGCACTGCGCGAAGCATAGTCCACTGAGATGCTCTGCATCAGCAGGCTCTGCTCACGGCTCTTCTGCGTCAAGGGCGGGACGCTCTGACCGCTTTCCTGCTGAATCTTCTGATACAGCTCCTGACTAATAGCCATGAGGCGCTGATTGTTGTCCGCAAGGTCGGCCACCGGCTGCAAGTCGGTGAAGCCCTGGCTGCGCATAGCGTCCATCAGGCCCTGGAGCCCGTCGCGATAGCTCTGCCAGGTGCTTCGCAGTTGCCCCTGCAGCGCACGGCTGGCATCGCCGGGCATCTGCTCGAGTGCATCGAGGTGACCTTGGGCTCGCTGCATGGATTCCCCGATCATCCGCGCATAGCGCTGATCGCCCTCCATGCCGTTGTACATATAGAAGTCACCCAGGCTTTTCTGAGCCGCCAGGCGCAGTTGATGCAGGCGCAGCAGGTCATCGGCCGGCGCGGCGCGGAGCAAGGGAGAGGAAAGCAAAGTGAAGAGGAAAGCGAGCAGGGCGCTCAGGGGCAATGCAAGCGAACGGCGGCTCGGCATCTGTGACTCCGTATGGCCCGTCGAGGGCTCGATTTGTTGTTGTGCTGCATTCGGATGGCGCTATGCCAGCCAAAAGTGAGACGACTGTACCCGGAGCACGGGCGTTTGGCTAGGCGCTCCAGGGCCCCTGCGGCAGGGCTGAAGCACTCTGCAATGGCGCGATATTGACGCGGTTTATTGAAGTCGGCTGCAGGCCACGGATGACCAGGCTTGTAGAAATCGTCGGGAAATCGACGAAAAGAGGCCAATTGACAAGTGCAGGCTTTTCCCTGAAGGTGTGCATACCCAAATCAAACGGGCGTATGAATTGAGCGTTTGCCTGGTCAGGCGCGCCATGACAGCCCGAATATCGCGTCGGCGGGTGTGTCGTACCGATTGGGGCTATGCTCGACGGCTGTGCCGCGAGCTGGCCTGCCGGTTGGCTCCGATGTGTACTGTTCAGCTTCCATACCGTGGAGATCAGTTGATGATTTACGAAGGTAAAGCCATCACGGTTAAGGCTCTTGAGAGCGGCATCGTCGAATTGAATTTCGACCTCAAGGGTGAGTCCGTCAACAAATTCAACCGTCTTACCCTCAACGAGCTGCGCGCCTCCGTCGACGCGATCAAGGCCGACGGTTCGATCAAGGGCGTGATTGTCACCAGTGGCAAGGACGTGTTCATCGTCGGTGCCGATATCACCGAATTCGTCGACAACTTCAAACTGCCCGACGAAGAGCTGGTGGCTGGCAACCTGGAAGCCAACAAGATCTTCAGTGATTTCGAAGACCTCGCCGTGCCCACCGTCGTCGCCATCAACGGCATCGCCCTGGGTGGCGGTTTCGAGATGTGCCTGGCCGGTGACTACCGCGTAATGAGCGAGACCGCCAAGATCGGTCTGCCGGAAGTCAAACTGGGCATCTACCCGGGCTTCGGCGGCACCGTGCGCTTGCCTCGCGTGATCGGCACCGACAACGCTGTCGAGTGGATCGCCTCCGGTAAGGAAAACAAGGCTGCCGACGCCCTCAAGGTAGGCGCCGTCGATGCCGTCGTCGCCCCCGCCAAGCTCAAGGAAGCCGCGCTGGATCTGGTCAAGCGCGCCATCTCCGGCGAGCTGGACTACAAGGCCAAGCGTCAGCCCAAGCTGGAAAAGCTCAAGCTCAATGCCATTGAGCAGATGATGTGCTTCGAGACCGCCAAGGGCTTCGTTGCTGGCCAGGCCGGCCCGAACTACCCGGCTCCGGTCGAGGCGATCAAGACCATTCAGAAAGCCGCCAACTTCGGCCGCGACAAGGCGCTGGAAGTCGAGGCCGCCGGCTTCGTCAAACTGGCCAAGACCTCGGTCGCCGAGAGCCTGATCGGCCTGTTCCTCAACGATCAGGAACTGAAGAAGAAGGCCAAGCACCACGACGAAATCGCCCGTGACGTGAAACTGGCTGCCGTGCTCGGTGCCGGCATCATGGGCGGCGGCATCGCCTACCAGTCGGCCTCCAAGGGCACCCCGATCCTGATGAAGGATATCCGCGAAGAGGGTATCCAGATGGGCCTGACCGAGGCCTCCAAGCTGCTCGGCAAGCGCGTCGAGAAAGGTCGCATGACCCCGGCGAAGATGGCTGAAGCCCTCAACGCCATCCGTCCGACCATGTCCTACGGTGATTTCGGCAACGTCGACATCGTCGTCGAAGCCGTGGTCGAGAACCCCAAGGTCAAGCAGATCGTGCTGGCCGAAGTGGAAGACGTGGTGCGCGAAGACGCCATCCTGGCCTCCAACACCTCGACCATCTCCATCTCCTTGCTGGCCCAGGCGCTCAAGCGTCCGGAAAACTTTGTCGGCATGCACTTCTTCAACCCGGTGCATATGATGCCGCTGGTGGAAGTCATTCGTGGCGAGAAGTCCAGCGAAGTGGCCGTGGCCACCACCGTTGCCTACGCCAAGAAGATGGGCAAGAACCCGATCGTGGTCAACGACTGCCCCGGCTTCCTGGTCAACCGCGTGCTGTTCCCGTACTTCGGTGGCTTCTCCAAGCTGCTGGGCTTCGGTGTCGACTTCGTGCGCATCGACAAGGTCATGGAGAAGTTCGGCTGGCCCATGGGCCCGGCCTACCTCTCCGACGTGGTCGGCATCGACACCGGCCACCACGGCCGTGACGTGATGGCTGAAGGCTTCCCGGACCGCATGGCGGTGGAAGGCAAGACCGCTGTCGACGTGATGTACGAAGCCAATCGCCTTGGCCAGAAGAACGGCAAGGGCTTCTACGCTTACGAGACCGACAAGCGCGGCAAGCCGAAGAAGGTCTCCGACCCTGAAGCTTACGAGCTGCTCAAGTCCATCGTGGTCGAAGAGCGTGAAGTCACCGACGAGGACATCATCAACTTCATGATGATCCCGCTGTGCCTGGAAACCGTTCGTTGCCTGGAAGACGGCATCGTCGATACCGCAGCCGAGGCCGATATGGGCCTGATCTACGGCATCGGCTTCCCTCCCTTCCGTGGCGGTGCGCTGCGCTACATCGATTCCATCGGTGTCGCCGAGTTCGTCGCCCTGGCCGACAAGTACGCCGACCTGGGCGCGCTGTACCACCCGACCGCCAAGCTTCGCGAAATGGCCGCCAAGGGCCAGAAGTTCTTCGGTTAAGCGCGCAACGACTAGAGCGAGAGTGAATTTATGAGCCTGAATCCTAGAGATGCAGTGATCGTCGACTTCGGTCGTACCCCGATGGGTCGTTCCAAGGGCGGCATGCACCGCAACACCCGTGCCGAGACCATGTCCGCGCACCTGATCAGCAAAGTGCTGGAGCGCAACGCCAAGATCGACCCGGCAGAAGTCGAGGACGTGATCTGGGGCTGCGTCAACCAGACCCTGGAGCAGGGCTGGAACATCGCGCGCATGGCGTCGCTGATGACCCAGATCCCGCACACCAGCGCCGGCCAGACCGTCAGCCGCCTGTGCGGTTCGTCCATGAGCGCCCTGCACACCGCCGTGCAGGCGATCCAGACCGGCAACGGCGACGTGTTCGTCGTCGGCGGTGTGGAGCACATGGGGCACGTCGGCATGATGCACGGCGTCGACCCGAACCCGCACCTGTCCCTGTACGCCGCCAAGGCGTCCGGCATGATGGGCCTGACCGCCGAAATGCTGGGCAAGATGCATGGCATCAGCCGCGAGGCGCAGGACGCCTTCGGTGAGCGTTCTCACCGTCTGGCGCACAAGGCCACCGTCGAAGGCAAGTTCAAGGATGAAATCATCCCGATGCAGGGCTACGACGAGAATGGTTTCCTGAAGGTCTTCGACTACGACGAGACCATTCGCCCGGAGACCACTCTGGAGAGCCTGGCTACCCTGAAGCCGGCGTTCAACCCGAAAGGCGGCACCGTGACCGCGGGTACTTCCTCGCAGATCACCGACGGCGCTTCCTGCATGATCGTCATGAGCGCCCAGCGCGCTCAGGATCTGGGCATCCAGCCGATGGCCGTGGTTCGCGCCATGGCCGTTGCCGGTGTGGATCCGGCGATCATGGGCTACGGCCCGGTGCCGTCCACTCAGAAGGCGCTCAAGCGCGCCGGTCTGACCATGGCCGACATCGACTTCGTCGAGCTCAACGAAGCCTTCGCCGCTCAGGCCCTGCCTGTGCTGAAGGATCTGAAGCTGCTCGACAAGATGGAAGAGAAGGTCAACCTGCACGGCGGCGCCATCGCCCTGGGTCACCCCTTCGGTTGTTCCGGTGCCCGTATCTCCGGTACCCTGCTCAACGTCATGAAGCAGAACGGTGGCACCCTCGGTGTCTCCACCATGTGCGTGGGCCTTGGCCAAGGCATCACCACCGTCTTCGAGCGCGTTTAAGCGCAAGCGGACAGAAACCGGGGCCCAGTGCCCCGGTTTTGCTTTTTAAGGCTTTTTTATCGGGAACCTCTCAATGCAGTTGCAGCCAGGACTCTATCGCCACTACAAAGGCCCGCAGTACCGCGTATTCGGCGTGGCACGCCATTCCGAGACTGAGGAAGAAGTGGTGGTCTATCAGGCCCTGTACGGCGAGTTCGGCCTGTGGGTGCGGCCGCTGAGCATGTTCCGCGAAGAGATCGAAGTGGACGGCAAGCGCGTTCCACGCTTTGCTTTGATTCAGGCCGAAGTCAGCCCTATCGGCAGTTCGGAAGCCTGACTGCGCAGTCCCTGCGCTTGACCTTCGCTTGGTCACCACTATATATAGCGGGGCCTCAAGGCTCCCTGCCTTCTATATTTCGCAATTCAGGAATTTTCTGATCCATGGGCAAATCGCTGGTCATCGTGGAATCCCCGGCCAAGGCCAAGACCATCAACAAGTATCTGGGCAGCCAGTACGTGGTGAAGTCGAGCATCGGCCACATCCGTGACCTGCCTACCAGCGGCTCGGCAAGCGCCACCAAGGAGCCGGCCAAGCGCGGCAAGGCCGCCGCCGAGGCGCCTGCGCTGTCGCCCAAGGAAAAGGCCAAACGTCAGCTGTTCGCGCGCATGGGCGTCGACCCCGAGCACGGCTGGAAGGCCAAGTACGAGATCCTGCCCGGCAAGGAAAAGGTGATCGAAGAACTGCGCCGCCTGGCCAAGGATGCCGACACCATCTATCTCGCAACCGACTTGGACCGCGAGGGGGAGGCCATTGCCTGGCACCTGCGCGAATCCATCGGTGGCGATGACGCCCGCTACAAGCGTGTGGTGTTCAACGAGATCACCAAGAAGGCGATCCAGGAAGCCTTCTCCAAGCCCAGCGAGCTGGATATCAACCGCGTCAACGCCCAGCAGGCGCGGCGCTTCCTCGACCGCGTGGTGGGCTACATGGTCTCGCCGCTGCTGTGGGCCAAGATCGCCCGCGGCCTGTCCGCCGGCCGCGTGCAGTCGGTGGCGGTGAAGCTGGTGGTGGAGCGCGAGAAGGAAATCCGCGCCTTCGTCCCGGAAGAATACTGGGAAGTGCACGCCGATCTCGGCACGGCGAAGAACGCCAAGGTGCGTTTCGAGGTGGTCCGCGAGGGCGGTGCGGCGTTCAAACCGGTCAATGAAGCACAGGCCATGGCCGCACTGGAGAAGCTCAAGGCCTCCAGCTACAGCGTGGTCAAGCGTGAAGACCGCCCGACCAGCAGCAAGCCGTCGGCTCCCTTCATTACCTCCACCCTGCAGCAGGCGGCGAGCAACCGCCTGGGCTTCGGGGTGAAGAAGACCATGATGATGGCCCAGCGTCTCTACGAGGCCGGTTACATCACCTATATGCGTACCGACTCGACCAACCTGTCGGCCGACGCGATTGAAATGGTCAGAGGCTTTATCGGCAGCGAGTACGGCGACAAGTATCTGCCGGGCAAGCCCAATCTGTATTCGAGCAAGGAAGGCGCTCAGGAGGCGCACGAAGCGATTCGTCCGTCCGACGTCAACCTGCGTCCGACCCAGCTGTCGGGCATGGAGCGTGACGCCGAGCGTCTGTACGACCTGATCTGGCGCCAGTTCGTGGCCTGCCAGATGCCGCCGGCCGAGTACCTGTCCACCAGCGTCACCGTGGCCGCCGGCGCCTTCGAGCTGCGTGCCAAGGGCCGCATCCTCAAGTTCGACGGTTACACCCGCGTGCTGCCGCAGCAGAGCAAACCGGGCGAGGACGATGTCCTGCCGGAAATGAAGGAAGGCGAGGGCCTCAAGCTGATCCAGCTCGACCCCAGCCAGCACTTCACCAAGCCGCCGGCGCGCTACTCCGAAGCCAGTCTGGTCAAGGAGCTGGAAAAGCGCGGCATCGGCCGCCCGTCCACTTATGCGGCGATCATTTCCACCATTCAGGATCGTGGCTATGTGACGGTGCATAACCGCCGCTTCTACGCCGAGAAGATGGGCGATATCGTCACCGAGCGTCTCGACGAGAGCTTCGCCAACCTGATGGATTACGGCTTCACCGCCACCATGGAAGAGCATCTCGACGACGTGGCCCAGGGCGAGCGCGAGTGGAAGCATCTGCTCGACGAGTTCTACGGCGACTTCAAGAAGAAGCTCGAAGCGGCCGAAGCGGGCGAGGGCGGCATGCGTGCCAACCAGCCGACCCTGACCGATATTCCCTGCCGCGAATGCGGGCGGCCGATGATGATTCGTACCGCTTCCACCGGTGTGTTCCTCGGCTGTTCCGGCTATGCGCTGCCGCCGAAGGAGCGCTGCAAGGCCACCATCAACCTGGTGCCGGGCGACGAGATCGCCGCGGACGACGAGGGTGAGTCCGAGTCCCTGGTGCTGTTGGGCAAGCATCGCTGCCCGATCTGCGCAACCGCCATGGATGCCTACCTGCTGGATGAGAGCCGCAAGCTGCACATCTGCGGCAACAACCCCGATTGCAGTGGCTACGAGATCGAGCAGGGCCAGTACCGCATCAAGGGTTACGAAGGCCCGAGCCTGGAATGCGACAAGTGCGGCAGCGAGATGCAGCTCAAGACCGGTCGCTTCGGCAAGTTCTTCGGTTGCACCAATCCCAGCTGCAAGAACACCCGCAAGCTGCTGAAGAATGGCGAGGCTGCACCACCGAAGATGGACCCGGTGAAGATGCCCGAACTCAAGTGCGAGAAGGTGGACGACACCTATGTGCTGCGTGACGGCGCTTCCGGCCTGTTCCTGGCCGCCAGCGGTTTTCCGAAGAACCGCGAAACTCGTGCGCCGCTGGTGCTGGAGCTGATTCCGCACAAGCACGAGATCGACCCCAAGTACCACTTCCTGCTCGAAGCGCCGCAGAAGGATCCGGACGGTCGTCCGGCGGTAATCCGCTACAGCCGCAAGACCAAGGAGCAGTACGTGCAGTCGGAGGTGGACGGCAAGCCGACTGGCTGGCGCGCCTTCTACGATGGCGGCAAGTGGAAGGTCGAGGACAAGCGCTAGGGGCTGTCCACGTTCTGCTGCGCGTCGGCCGGGTGTCGTCAGCCAGGCTCGGCTCTGTCGCTGGATCATTAAAAGGCCAGGAAAGGCTGACGAGATGCGCGTCTGGCTATAGCCCGACGCGCGTATCATGACCCGATCTGCTGTGGAGGTCGCCGCAATGGCCAAAGAAATCTATACCCGCACCAATCAGAAGATCTTCTTCGCCGGCATTGCCCTGGATAACTGGCGCAAGGCCGAGGCGTCCTCCGCATTCAACGTTCAGGCGCTGGTGCAGGCCGAGCGCGAGGCCGCACTGTTTCACCTGTACGGCGGCCTGCTCGGGTTGTGTCACGAGATCGCCGGCTACTACCGCATGAGCGACGCTGCGCCCTCGCGTGTCGAGGCTTTCGTTCAGCAGGCAGTGCTCGAGGGCGCGCCCAGCCCCGAGCTGGCTGAACTGGTGGAACTGGCGCAGCAGCGCGAAACCTGGCTGGCCGAGTTGCTGGCTGCCTATGCCGAGCTGTTTCAGCCGCCGCGCGAGGAGCGCAAGGCCAAGGTCGACCCATCCATGCCGCTGATCACGGCCGTCAGCGTTGGTGAAGAGCCGGCCGAACTGAGCCTCGATGATGTCGATGCCTGGCGGCAGCAGCTCAAGACCCTGGTGCTGCGTTTCCGCGAAGGTCTCAGCGAGTGCTGATTGCGTTTAACTGGACCAGTGGGCTGGGGATGACTCCGGCTGACTGTTACAATGTCGTGTTTTTGCACAGAGACTGAGCCATGCCTACATCCTTTCTGGAAATCGTCGAACTGCCCGATGGGCGTATTGCCCTGCGCCGCGCAGAGGATGAAGAGGCGCTGGTGACTCTGGACTTCTCTGCCGATGCCAAGGCTTTCCTGCAGGGGCAGCACATCGAGGTGGCCAAGGCCATGCTCAACGTCGGGGTGCAGATGGCCGGTCGAATGGCCGAGGGTGATTTCAGTAGCGAGGAAGAAGGGCCGCGCGTCCTGCACTGAAGTCGCTGCGCTACAACGCAAACGGGGCTCCATTGGAGCCCCGTTTTCATGTGTGAAGATGCATTTCAGCCTAGGCTGATATTCAGGCTTTGTGCGCCGCCGGCACTGGCGGCCTGTGCCAGCCGCTGACGAGTGCTGCGCTCGACCGGATGCAGCCAGCTGATCACGGTATGGCTGCGACCCAGCTTGAGCGCTTCCTCTGCCAGCTGCAGAGCACTTTGCCCTTGTCGCGGGTGCAGTAGCAGGATGCGTTCGCGGTTCAGGCCTGCATCGCGTAGCCAGGCCTGGGTCAGGCTTGCAGGCGGTGCCACCAGGGTCAGCCAGCGCGCATCCTGATTCTGGCTCAGCTCACGCAGAATCGGAGCCAGCAAGTGCAGGCAATGGCCGGCTGCGCCGCGCAGAGCCAGTTCGCTGAATGCCTGATCATCCTCGCTGCGAGAGAAGTCATCGGTAGCCAGTGGCTCGCTCGACGCACGGGCGAGGAAGGCGTCGAAAAGGGGAAGTTGTGGGCGCTCGAACGACTGCTGCACTTGCATGGCGTTTCCTCAGCGGCGAATTACACCGACACTCAAACCTTCGATGACCAGATCCTGCTGCTCCAGATCCACTTCGATCGGGGCGAACTCGGGGTTTTCGGCGATCAGCCAGACTTTGTTGCCCTCGCGCTTGAAGCGCTTGACCGTGACCTCGTCGTCGAGGCGGGCGACCACGATCTGGCCGTTGCGCGCTTCGCGCGTGGTGTGCACGGCCAGCAGGTCGCCGTCGAAGATGCCGATGTCCTTCATGCTCATGCCGCGCACGCGCAGCAGATAGTCGGCTTTGGGGTGAAAGAACGCAGGATTGATCTGGCAGGATTCCTCGACATGCTGCTGGGCGAGAATGGGAGCCCCTGCGGCCACGCGGCCGATGACGGGAAGGCCTTCGTCCTCGTTGGCTGCACCTGGCTCGAAGCCTGGTATGCGAATGCCGCGCGAGGCGCCGGGCGTCATTTCGATGGCCCCTTTGCGCGCCAGAGCCTTGAGGTGCTCCTCCGCCGCGTTGGGTGACTTGAAGCCCAGCTCCTGGGCGATTTCCGCCCGAGTGGGCGGATAGCCGTTGTCTTCCAGGCAGCGTTTGATGAAGGCGAGAATCTCGGCTTGGCGTGGCGTCAGTTTCAGCATGGCTGGGCTCTGTCTTTTTATACAGTGGCTGGGATTATATACAGTAAGCGAGCCTTGGCAACGCCCAATTTGCCGGTGCCTGCCGCCTGGCTTGTAACCTGCTTGCGGCAAAGTACGTCTTCGCTTGTTGTAAGCTGTGACCAGCCGGCCAAAAGACGGCTCGTGCGGCTTGACAATTCGATGGGCTGAAACGTATGTTTCAAACAAGTGTTTGTCAGGTGATAACTCATGGCTCAGTCGGAAACCGTTGAACGCATTCTCGATGCTGCGGAACAGCTGTTCGCGGAAAAAGGCTTCGCCGAAACCTCGTTGCGGCTGATCACCAGCAAGGCCGGCGTCAATCTGGCTGCGGTCAACTATCACTTCGGCTCGAAGAAGGCGCTGATCCAGGCGGTCTTCTCGCGCTTCCTCGGGCCCTTCTGCGCCAGTCTGGAAAAGGAACTCGACCGTCGTCAGGCCAAGGCCGACACGCAGGCCACCCTCGAGGAACTCCTCGAACTGCTGGTCGAGCAGGCGCTGGCGGTCAAGCCGCGTAGCGGCAACGACCTGTCCATCTTCATGCGTCTGCTCGGCCTGGCTTTCAGTCAGAGCCAGGGGCACCTGCGCAAGTATCTGGAAGAGGTGTACGGCAAGGTGTTCCGCCGCTACATGCTCCTCGTGCACGATGCCGCCCCGCGCATTCCGCCGCTGGAACTGTTCTGGCGTGTGCATTTCATGCTCGGCGCCGCGGCGTTCAGCATGTCCGGCATCAAGGCGCTGCGCGCCATGGCCGAGACCGATTTCGGCGTCAACACTTCGATCGAGCAGGTGATGCGCATGATGGTGCCTTTCCTGGCCGCCGGCATGCGCGCCGAAACCGGTGTCAACGATCCCTCGCTGGCGGCCGCGCAGCTCAAACCGCGCAGCAAGTCGCCAAGCGCTCCGGCCAAGGTCTGATCCCTGCGGGTGGGCGTGGCTCGGCCGTTCGGCTAAGCTAGCGGCCCATGTCCGAACTCGATTTGCTGCATATCTCCATTGCCGATCAGGCCCTGTACGGTTTTCGTGCGGGGCGGCTGGTGCTGCGTCTGCCGGTCTCCACCGCACTCAATGGCCCTGGAGAACGCAACGGTTCAGGCTGCACCCCGCGCGGTCTGCATCAGGTGCGCGCCAGGATCGGCGCCGGCCTGCCGCTGGCTGCGGTGCTCAGGGCAAGGCGCTGGACCGGGGAGATCTGGTCACCCCAGCTGCATGAGCAGTTCCCTGGCCGCGACTGGATACTCACCCGCATCCTCTGGCTCAGTGGCCTGGAGCCCGGGCGCAATCGAGGCGCTCAGGTCGACAGTTTTCGCCGCTATATTTACCTGCATGGCACGCCTGATTGCGAACCCATGGGCGTGCCGCTTTCGCATGGCTGCGTGCGCTTGCGCAACGCAGACATGCTGACTCTGTTCGATCGGGTGGCACTGCACTGCCCGGTCAGGATCGACGAGGCGCCCTGTCCGCAGTGGGCAGAGGCGGAACTCCTCTAAGGAATTTTTTGTGACGACACCTATTCAAGGCTCTTTGATGCTGGACATCGCCGGTACCTGGTTGACCGCCGAAGACCGCCAGCTGCTGCGCCAGCCCGAAGTGGGCGGCCTGATCATCTTCGCTCGCAATATCGAATCGCCGCGCCAGGTGCGCGAGCTGTGTCAGAGCATCCGCGCGCTGCGTCCAGACCTGCTGCTGGCGGTGGATCAGGAAGGCGGGCGGGTGCAGCGTCTGCGTCAGGGTTTCCTGCGATTGCCGGCGATGCGCGCCATTGCCGATAACGACAATGCCGAGGAGCTGGCCGAACATTGCGGTTGGCTGATGGCCACCGAGGTAATGGCGGTGGGCCTGGACCTGAGTTTCGCGCCAGTGCTGGATCTCGACCACCAGCGCAGTGCGGTGGTCGGCAGTCGCGCCTTCGAGGGCGATCCGCAGCGCGCCGCCGCGCTGGCGGCGGCCTTCATTCGCGGTATGCATCAGGCGGGCATGGCTGCCACCGGCAAGCATTTTCCCGGTCACGGTTGGGCCGAGGCCGACTCGCACGTGGCCATCCCGCTGGACGGGCGCAGCCTGGATGAGATCCGTGCCTGCGACATGCAGCCGTTCCAGCGTCTGGTCGGTGAGCTGGATGCGGTGATGCCTGCCCATGTCATCTATCCGCAGGTGGATGAGCACCCGGCCGGCTTTTCGCGGCGCTGGCTGCAGGACATCCTGCGCGGCGAACTGGGCTTCGACGGCGTGATCTTCAGCGATGACCTGTCCATGGCCGGTGCCCATGTGGTCGGCGATGCCGGCAAGCGTATCCAGGCCGCACTGACTGCAGGCTGCGATATGGGGCTGGTGTGCAACGACCGCGCTTCGGCCGAGCTGGCGCTCAGTGCCTTGCAGCGTCTGCGCGTGACACCGCCGGTGCGCCTCGAGCGGATGCGTGGCCGCGGTCACGCCACTACCGAATACCGCCAGGCGCCACGCTGGCTTACCGCTGTGGCGGCCCTGAGAGCTGCCCAGTTGCTCGACTGAGGACCTGCCTATGACTGTCTACGCCATTATCGGCGGCACCGGCCTGACCCAGCTGGAAGGGTTGACGATTCACGAAGCGCTGCCGCTGGATACGCCTTACGGGGCGCCCTCCGCCGATATCCTGCGGGGCAGTTACGCCGGGCGCGAGGTGCTGTTTCTCGCCCGCCACGGCCAGCCGCACCGGATTCCGCCGCACCAGGTGAACTACCGCGCCAACCTCTGGGCGCTGAAGCAGGCCGGCGCCAAGGCGATAGTCGCGGTCAACGCGGTCGGTGGTATCCACGCCGCCATGGGTACCGGGCATTTCTGCGTGCCGCACCAGATCATCGACTACACCGCCGGACGTGCGCATACCTTCTATGAGGGTGAGCTGGAGCATGTCACCCATGTCGATTTCAGCCAGCCGTACGACGGGCAGTTGCGCCAGCGACTGGTGGCAGCGCTGCGCGCCGAGAATGCCGCGTTCAGTGATCATGGGGTTTACGGCTGCACCCAGGGGCCGCGGCTGGAAACGGCTGCGGAAATCGCCCGCATGGACCGCGATGGCTGCGATCTGGTGGGTATGACCGGCATGCCGGAGGCTGTGCTAGCGCGCGAGTTGGCGCTGCCTTACGCCTGTCTGGCGCTGGTGGTGAACCCGGCGGCGGGCAAGTCCAGCACGCTGATCACCATGGCCGAGATCGAGCGGGTGCTGGAGCAGGGCATGGGCACGGTCAAGTCGGTGCTGGCACGGGTGCTGGCGGGTTGAGCATTCGACAGTAACGAAAAGGGCCGCTTAGCGGCCCTTTTGCTTTAGCGACTCAGAGGGGGGTGATGCGCACCAGAGCGCCCAGACCGCCGTGGTCCAGATAGGTCAGGCTGTTGTCCTTCAGACGCTGGGTGACCTTCATGTGCTCGCTGCTCTCCAGCAGGCCGTCGGCGCTGAAGCGGTTGATCCACAGTTCCAGATCCAGGTCGGCGAAGCGCTCCTGGATGAAGCTCAGGGTGCCTTCTACCGCGTGGTGGCCGAAGTGCTCTTCACCGCTGCTGACGGCCACGCGACTCGGCGAGTTGCCAATGGTCTGGCTCCACGCCT
Source organism: Pseudomonas hydrolytica (assembly GCF_021495345.1). Classification (NCBI taxonomy): domain Bacteria; kingdom Pseudomonadati; phylum Pseudomonadota; class Gammaproteobacteria; order Pseudomonadales; family Pseudomonadaceae; genus Ectopseudomonas; species Ectopseudomonas hydrolytica. The sequence goes on along the minus strand of NZ_CP099397.1, from coordinate 3,529,739 downwards.
TGTGCAGCAGCAACTGATAGCCGTTGCCGGGATTGAGCTTGGCGGCCTCCCCATCGAGCGCGGTAGGGCGTTCGTTGCCGGTGATGGGCAATGCCGTGCCTGCCCAGTCGTCCGGTGCCACCTTGGGCGCGACGACCGGCTCGCCTGCCTGGCGGAACACCAGCAGTTCGACCTGATACAGGCGTTCGGCGAAGGCGCTCGGTGTCAGCAGGCAGAGCAGCAGGGCGATCAGGTGCAGTGGGCGCATGTGTGAGTCCTTCAGGTGGTGGGCGCGAGGCGCTCGAACAGGGCTTCCAGGGTGTTGAAGCGTTCTTCCGCGCGCTCCATCGGCACCTGGATCTTGAAGACGGTGGCGCCTTCGAACTTGTAGCGTTTCGGTTGGGCCTGGATCAGCCTGATCAGGGTCAGCGGGTCGACGCAGGTTTCCGCGGCGAACTCGATACGGCCGCCCTGCGGGCCGGCGTCGACCTTGGTGATGCCCAGCTTGTCGGCCTGCAGCTTGAGCAGGGTCAGGCGCATCAGGTGCTTGGTCGGCTCCGGTAGCAGGCCGAAGCGGTCGATCATCTCCACCTGCAGCTCTTTCAGGCCGTCCTCGTCGGTGGCCGAGGCGATGCGCTTGTAGAGGATCAGACGCGCATGCACATCAGGCAGGTAGTCCTCGGGGATCAGCGCCGGCACGCGCAGGTTGATCTCCGGGCCGCCGCCCAGCGGCTGGTCGAGGTTGGGCTGCTCGCCTTTCTGGATGGCCTTCACGGCCCTTTCCAGCATTTCCATGTAGAGGGTGAAGCCGACGGCCTGGATCTGCCCGCTCTGACCATCGCCGAGCAGCTCGCCGGCGCCGCGGATTTCCAGGTCGTGGGTGGCGAGGATAAAGCCGGCGCCGAGGTCCTGCGCGCCGGCGATGGCCTCCAGGCGCTTCTGCGCATCGTCGGTCATGCTCTTGCGTGGTGGCGTGAGCAGGTAGGCGTAGGCCTGGTGGTGGCTGCGACCGACACGGCCGCGCAGCTGGTGCAGCTGGGCCAGGCCGAACTTGTCGGCCCGCTCGATGATGATGGTGTTGGCGCTGGGCACGTCGATGCCGGTTTCGATGATGGTCGAGGCCACCAGCACGTTGAAGCGCTTGTGGTAGAAGTCGCTCATCACCTGTTCCAGCTCGCGCTCGCGCATCTGACCGTGGCCGACGCCGATGCGCGCCTCGGGCACCAGTTCGGCCAGCTCACTGGCACATTTGTCGATGGTCTTCACATCGTTGTGCAGGTAGTACACCTGGCCGCCGCGCAGCAATTCGCGCAGCAGCGCTTCCTTGATGGTCGGCTTGTTCTCCTCCATGACGAAGGTGCGTACCGACAGGCGCCGCGCCGGTGGCGTGGCGATGATCGACAGGTCGCGCATGCCGGCCACGGCCATGTTCAGGGTGCGCGGAATCGGGGTGGCGGTGAGGGTGAGGATGTCGACCTCGCTGCGCAGCGCCTTGAGCTGCTCCTTCTGGCGCACGCCGAAACGGTGCTCCTCGTCGATGATCACCAGGCCGAGATTGTGGAACTTGACGTCGTCCTGCAGCAGCTTGTGGGTGCCGATGACGATGTCCACCTTGCCTTCGGCCAATTGCTGCACAGCGCCTTCGACTTCCTTGGCGCTCTTGAAGCGGCTCATCACCTCGACCTTCACCGGCCAGTCGGCGAAGCGGTCGCGGAAGCTGTTGTAGTGCTGCTGGGCGAGCAGGGTGGTGGGCACCAGCACGGCTACCTGCTTGCCGCTGTGCACGGCGATGAAGGCGGCGCGCATGGCCACCTCGGTCTTGCCGAAGCCGACGTCGCCGCAGACCAGGCGATCCATCGGCTTGCCGGCCAGCATGTCGGCGCGCACGGCGTCGATGGCGGCCTGCTGATCCGGGGTTTCCTCGAAGGGGAAGCCGGCGCTGAAGGTGGCGTAGTCCAGGGCCGGGTCCTGAAAGGCGAAACCCTCGCGGGCGGCGCGGCGGGCGTAGATGTCGAGCAGTTCGGCGGCTACGTCGCGCACCTGTTCGGCGGCCTTGCGCTTGGCTTTCTGCCAGGTTTCCGAACCCAGGCGGTGCAGCGGCGCCAGGGCATCGTCGCTGCCGCTGTAGCGGGCGATCAGGTGCAGGCTGGCCACCGGTACGTAGAGCTTGGCCTCGTCGGCGTACTGCAGGGCAAGGAATTCGGCGGCCTGGCCGTCGAACTCCATGGTCACCAGGCCCAGGTAGCGACCGACGCCGTGATCGATGTGCACCACCGGCGCGCCTTCGCGCAGTTCGGTGAGGTTCTTGATCACGTTGTCGCCAGTGTCGCGACCCTTCTCGCGGCGACGACGCTGCATGACGCGCTGGCCGAACAGCGGGCTTTCGGCGATCAGCGCCAGATCATCGAGCAGCAGGCCCTCGTCCAGCGGCGCGATGCAGATGTTCAGGCGTTCGCCGCTTTCGACGAACGCCGGCCAGCCATCGACTTCCTTGGGCTTGAGCTTGAGACGGGCAAGCAGCTCCAGCAGCACCTCGCGGCGCCCGGCCGACTCGGCGCAGAACAGCACGCGGCCTTGATATTCCTCGATGAAGCGGCGCAGCGCCGCCAGCGGCTCGCCGGCCTTGGCCTGGATCGCCAGGTCGGGCAGGGCGCGTGCCTCGAAGCGGGTCTGGCCGACGCCGGGTTCGATGTCGTCCTGATTGACCACCACGCGCGGCCAGTTCTTCAGGCGGGCGAAGCAGTCTTCCACCGGCAGGAAGATATCGGCCGGCGGCAGCAGTGGGCGCTCGGGGTCGACGCGGCGGTCCTCGTAGCGGTTGCGTGCGTCGGTCCAGAAGTGCTCGGCGGCCTTCTCGATGCCGGGCAGGGAGAACACCTGGGTGTCGCCCGGCAGGTAGTCGAACAGGGTGCCGGTTTCCTCGAAGAACAGCGGCAGGTAGTACTCGATACCGGCCGGGGTGATGCCGCTGGACAGGTCCTGATAGATCGGACAGCGGCGGAAATCCACGTCGAAACGCTCGCGAAAGCGCCCGCGGAAATCGCTGACGGCCTTCTTCTCCAGCGGGAATTCGCGCGCCGGCAGCAGGCGGATCGACTCCACCTTGTCCACCGAGCGCTGGTTTTCCGGGTCGAAGGTGCGCAGGGTTTCGATTTCGTCGTCGAACAGGTCGATGCGGTAGGGCACCTCGCTGCCCATGGGGAACAGGTCGATCAGCGCGCCGCGCACGGCGAACTCGCCGTGCTCGTACACGGTGTCGACGCAGCGGTAGCCGGCGGCCTCCAGGCGCGTACGCATCTGCTCGACGTCGAGCTTCTGGCCCACGTCCAGCACCAGACTGCTGCCGAGCAGAAAGCGCTTGGGCGCCAGGCGGTGTAGGGCGGTGGCGATCGGCACTACGAGGATGCCGCGGCTCAGCTGCGGCAGTCGGTAGAGCGTGGCGATACGCTGGGAAATGATGTCCTGGTGCGGCGAAAAGACGTCATAGGGCAGCGTTTCCCAGTCCGGAAAGTGCAGCACGGGCAGGTCCGGCGCGAAGAATGCCAGCTCTTCCTGCAGGCGCTCGGCGCTCTGGCTGCCTTCGGTGAGCACCAGAGTGAAGCGTCCGGCATTGCTGGCCGCTTCGGCGATGGCTAGGGACATGGCGGCACCAGGCAGATTGCCCCATTGCTGTTTGCCGGCGCTGGCCGGTAGAGACGGAAGACGCAGTACGGACACGGGCGGCTCACGGTCGTGACAAAAGGCCGGGAATTGTAGCGGGGCTTGGTGGTCAATGTCAGTCGCGACAGGCGCGCATTGCTCATGCCCGCGCGCGCCGTCATAATGTAGCCCCTTTTTTCAGCCCCTACATGTGGAAGGTACTGCCCGTGACTCAGAAGCCCGACCAGTGTCTCGGTGAATGGATCGATCGTGAAGCCCTCGCGGAAGCGATGATTCCGCTGATTGGTCAGCTCTATCGCAACAACAATGTGGTGACCTCGATCTACGGCCGTGGCCTGATCAACCGTTCGGTCATCGACATCCTCAAGGCTCACCGTTTCGCTCGCCATCGCCTGGCCGATGAGGCCGAACTGTCGGTCCACGACACCTTCCCCATGCTCAAGGCGATGAGCGAGCTCAAGCTGGGCGCCGCTTCCGTCGACCTGGGCAAGCTGGTTGCCAAGTTCAAGGCCGAAGGCGCTGGCCGTGCCGTCGAGCAGTTCGTCAAGGACGAGCTGGCCGAGGTGGTTGGCAAGCAGAACGGCGCTGCTCGCGAAGGCACCGACGTGGTGCTCTACGGTTTCGGTCGTATCGGCCGTCTGCTGGCGCGCATCCTGATCGAGAAGACCGGTGGCGGCGACGGCCTGCGTCTGCGTGCCATCGTCGTGCGCAAGGGTGCCAGCAACGATCTGGTCAAGCGTGCCAGCCTGCTGCGTCGTGACTCGGTGCACGGCAAGTTCAACGGCACCATCACCATCGATGAAGAGAACAACACCCTGACGGCCAACGGCAACCTGATCCAGGTGATCTACGCCAAGGATCCGAAGGAAGTCGACTACACCCAGTACGGCATCAAGAACGCGCTGCTGGTGGACAACACCGGCGTATGGCGTGATGCCGAGGGTCTGGGTCAGCACCTGGCCTGCCCGGGCGTCGATCGCGTGGTGCTCACTGCGCCTGGCAAGGGCGCGCTGAAGAACATCGTGCACGGCATCAACCACAGCGAAATCACCGCTGAGGACAAGATCATCTCCGCGGCTTCCTGCACCACCAATGCCATCGTGCCGGTGCTCAAGGCGGTCAACGACAAGTACGGCATCGTCAACGGTCATGTCGAGACCGTTCACTCCTACACCAACGACCAGAACCTGATCGACAACTTCCACAAGGGCAGTCGTCGTGGTCGCAGTGCCGCGCTGAACATGGTCATCACCGAAACCGGCGCGGCTACCGCTGCGGCCAAGGCGCTGCCGGTGCTCAAGGGCAAGCTGACCGGCAACGCCATTCGTGTGCCGACGCCGAACGTGTCCATGGCCATTCTCAACCTGAACCTGGAGAAGGCCACCACTCGCGAAGAGATCAACGAGTACCTGCGCCAGATGGCCATGCACTCGGATCTGCAGAAGCAGATCGATTTCGTCAGCTCGCAGGAAGTGGTGTCCACCGACTTCGTCGGTTCGCGTCACGCCGGTGTGGTCGATGCCGAAGCCACCATCGCCAACGACAATCGCGTCGTTCTCTATGTCTGGTACGACAACGAGTTCGGCTACAGCTGCCAGGTGGTGCGTGTGATGGAAGACATGGCCGGGGTGAACCCGCCTGCCTTCCCGCGCTAAGTAGCGCAAACGAAAAACGGGAGCTTCGGCTCCCGTTTTTCGTTGTGCCGGGAAGTTTTCGGGGTGCGGGGCGAGGGGAGGGGATTGTTGATGCCGATCAAGACGCAATCTGTTGCGCCCTGTTACCGAAAAGCCAAAAAAAGCAAGCGCTTGGGTGGTCAGCCCTGGGGGGCATCTTTATAATCAAGCGGATTTTTTACCCAGGTTTGGCGCCTTGATCCACGCCCATACTGCATCGGCGTGGTTGGGTCTATTAGACCTTCGGTTGCCCTTCCTGTCCTATAAAAAGCTTTCTAAATCAGTGGTTAGGCAAACCTATGATCAAACTAAAGCATGGGCTCGATTTGCCCATAACGGGTGCGCCGGCACAGCGTATCGAGGCCGCCAGGCCCGTGCGCAGTGTCGCCGTCATCGGCTTCGACTATCACGGGATGAAGCCGACGATGGAAGTGCAGGTCGGTGACCGGGTCAAGCTCGGTCAATTGCTGTTCACCGACAAGAAGACACCCGGCGTGCGCTACACCGCCCCCGCTGCTGGCGTGATCAGCGCCATTCATCGTGGTGAGAAGCGCGTCCTGCAATCCGTGGTCATCGACATCGAAGGCGACGAGCAGGAAACCTTCAGCCAGTACGCTGCCGACCAGCTCGACTCGCTGAGCGATGCTCAGGTTCGCGAGAACCTGCAGCAGTCCGGCCTTTGGACCGCGCTGCGCACCCGTCCGTTCAGCAAGGTGCCGGCGCTCGACGCCGTACCGAGTTCGATCTTCGTCACTGCCATCGATACTCACCCGCTCGCCGCCGATCCGGCGGTGATCATCGGTGAACATGCCGCTGACTTCGAAAATGGTTTGAAGGTGTTGGGCAACCTGGCCAAGGTCTTCCTGTGCAAGGCCGAAGGTGTCAGCCTGCCGGGCGAGAATGTCGCCAAGGTGCACAGCGAAGCCTTTGCCGGCCCGCACCCGGCAGGTCTGCCGGGCACCCATATTCACTTCCTCGATCCGGTCAGCGTCAGCAAGAGCGTATGGCAGATCGGCTATCAGGACGTGATCGCCGTGGGCAAGCTGTTCACCACGGGCCAGCTGTTCGTCGAACGCGTGGTTGCGCTGGGTGGTCCGGTCGTGGAGCAGCCGCGTCTGCTGCGTACCCGTCTGGGCGCCAGCCTGGAAGAACTCACCGCCGGTGAGCTCAAGCCTGGCTTCAACCGCGTGGTTTCCGGTTCGGTGTTCGGCGGTCGTACCGCTCAGGGCGCCTTCGCCTTCCTCGGTCGCTACCACAACCAGGTGTCCTGCCTGAGCGAGGGTAACGAGCGCGAGATGATGCATTACCTGCGTGCCGGCGTTAACAAGCACTCGGTACTGAACATCTTCGTCTCCAAGCTGGCCGGCTCCAAGCTGTTCAACTTCACCACCACCACCAACGGCAGCCCGCGCGCCATGGTGCCGGTGGGCAACTACGAAGCAGTGATGCCACTGGACATCCTGCCGACTCAACTCTTGCGCTACCTGATCGTCGGTGACACCGAGATGGCCCAGAAGCTGGGTTGCCTGGAACTCGACGAAGAAGACCTGGCGCTGTGCACCTACGTGTGTGCCGGCAAATATGAATACGGCCCGATCCTGCGGGACAACCTCACCCGCATCGAGAAGGAGGGTTAATCCGTGGGCATTCGTGCATTCCTCGACAAGATCGAGCACAACTTCGAAAAGGGCGGCAAGTACGAGAAGTGGTACGCCCTCTACGAAGCCATCGACACCTTCTTCTATCGTCCTGGCAGCGTGACCAAGACCACCGCTCACGTGCGTGATGGCATCGACCTCAAGCGCATGATGATCACCGTGTGGCTGTGCACCTTCCCGGCCATGTTCTTCGGCATGTGGAACACCGGCTACCAGGCCAACCTGATCTTCGCCCAGAGCCCCGAGCTGCTGGCGAGCCAGGAAGGCTGGCGTTTCGCGCTGATCGGCTCGCTGGCCGGTTTCGACCCGAACAGCCTGTGGGACAACTTCATCCAGGGGGCTGCCTACTTCCTGCCTGTCTACGCGGTGACCTTCATCGTCGGCGGCTTCTGGGAAGTGCTGTTCGCCTCGATCCGCAAGCATGAGGTCAACGAAGGCTTCTTCGTCACCTCCGTGCTGTTCGCCCTGATCCTGCCGCCGAGCATTCCGCTGTGGCAGGTGGCGCTGGGTATCAGCTTCGGCGTGGTGATCGGCAAGGAAGTGTTCGGTGGTACCGGCAAGAACTTCCTCAACCCGGCACTGACCGGCCGTGCCTTCCTGTTCTTCGCCTACCCGGCGCAGATGTCGGGTGATGCGGTCTGGACGGCGGTGGACGGCTTCGCTGGCGCCACTTCGCTGAGCCTGGCGGCTTCCGGCGGCATCGAGAACGTGATCAACAACGGCATCACCTGGATGGACGCCTTCATCGGCACCATTCACGGCTCGCTCGGCGAAACCAGCACCCTGGCCATCGCCATCGGCGGCCTGGTGCTCTTGATCACCAAGATCGCTTCCTGGCGCATCGTCGCCGGCGTGATGCTGGGCATGATCGGCCTGTCGCTGCTGCTCAATCTGATCGGCTCCAACACCAATCCGATGTTCGCCATGCCCTGGTACTGGCATCTGGTGGTGGGCGGCTTCGCCTTCGGCATGTTCTTCATGGCCACCGACCCGGTATCGGCGTCCATGACCAACACCGGCAAGTGGATTTTCGGCGCCCTGATCGGCGTGATGGTGGTGCTGATCCGTGTGGTCAACCCGGCCTTCCCCGAGGGCATGATGCTGGCGATCCTGTTCGCCAACCTGTTTGCACCGCTGATCGACCACTTCGTCGTTCAGGCCAATATCAAGCGGAGGCTGGCACGCAATGTCTAGTCAAAAAGAATCCACCGTCCGTACGCTGACGGTGGCCCTGCTGGTGTGTCTGGTGTGCTCGGTGTTCGTCGCCGGCGCTGCCATCGCACTGAAGCCGACCCAGGTGGAGAACCGCCTGCTGGACAAGCAGCGCAGCATTCTGGCCATCGCTGGCCTGGGTGAGGCGGGCATGTCGGGCAACCGGGTCAAGGAACTGTTCAACAGCACCATCACCGCCAAGCTGGTGGATCTGGAGAGCGGCAAGTTCTCCGATGCGCATGATCCGATCACCTTCGATCCGCTCAAGGCGTCGAAGGATCCGAAGACCTCCAGCGCGCTCAAGGGCAGCGAGGACATCGCCGGGATCAAGCGCCAGGAGCGCTACACCACCGTTTATATGGTGGAGAAGGATGGCGAGGTCGAAACGCTGATCCTGCCGGTGCGCGGTTACGGCCTGTGGTCGACCCTGCACGGCTTCATCGCGGTCAAGGGCGACCTCAACACCGTGGTCGGCATGGGCTTCTATCAGCACGGCGAGACCCCGGGTCTCGGCGGCGAAGTGGATAACCCGAAGTGGAAAGGCCAATGGCCGGGCAAGACCCTGTTCGACGATAACGGCAAGCTGGCCGTACAGATCGTCAAGGGCGGTGTCGATCCGCAGAGCCCGCAAGCCACTCACCAGGTCGATGGCCTGGCTGGTGCCACTCTGACCAGCGTCGGTGTGGACAACCTGCTGAAGTTCTGGCTCGGCCAGAACGGCTTCGGTCCGTTTATCGCTAACCTGCGTGCAGGGGAGGCCTGATCATGTCGCAACCGACTATCAAAGAAGTCCTGCTCAACCCGGTCTTCAACAACAACCCCATCGGCCTGCAGATCCTCGGGATCTGCTCGGCCCTGGCGGTAACCTCGAACCTGCAGACCGCGCTGGTGATGTCCGCCGCGCTGACCCTGGTGTGCGGTTTCTCCAACCTGTTCATCTCCATGATCCGCAGCCAGATCCCCGGCTCGATCCGCATGATCGTGCAGATGGTGATCATCGCGTCCCTGGTGATCGTGGTGGACCAGGTGCTCAAGGCCTATGCCTTCAGTCTGTCCAAGCAGCTGTCGGTGTTCGTCGGTCTGATCATCACCAACTGCATCGTGATGGGCCGTGCCGAGGCGTTCGCCATGCAGAACCCGCCGGTGCTGTCGTTCTTCGACGGTATCGGTAACGGTCTGGGCTATAGCGCCATGCTGGTGGCTCTGGGCGTGATCCGCGAGCTGTTCGGCGCGGGCAAGCTGATGGGCTACGAGATTTTCTCGGTGGTCAACGACGGTGGCTGGTACCAGCCCAACGGCATGCTGCTGCTGCCGCCTTCGGCCTTCTTCCTGATCGGTCTGTTCATCTGGGGCATCCGTAGCTGGAAGAAAGACCAGATCGAGAAGAACGCCTACAAGATGGCGCCTCAGGTATCCAGCAAGGAGGCCTATTAATGGAACATTACATCAGCCTGTTCGTCCGTGCGGTGTTCGTCGAGAACATGGCGCTGGCGTTCTTCCTCGGCATGTGTACCTTCATCGCCATCTCCAAGAAGGTGGAAACCGCCATCGGCCTCGGTATCGCCGTGGTCGTGGTGCTGGGTATCACCATGCCGGTGAACAACCTGATCTACGCCAACATCCTCAAGGATGGCGCGCTGGCCTGGGCCGGCCTGCCTGAAGTGGACCTGTCGTTCCTCGGCCTGCTGACCTTCATCGGCGTGATCGCGGCACTGGTGCAGATCCTCGAGATGACCCTGGATAAGTACGTGCCTGCGCTGTACAACGCCCTCGGCGTGTTCCTGCCGCTGATCACCGTGAACTGCGCCATCATGGGTGGCTCGCTGTTCATGGTCGAGCGTGATTACAACCTGGCCGAAAGCACCGTTTACGGTATCGGCGCGGGTGTGTCCTGGGCACTGGCCATCGCCGCGCTGGCGGGTATTCGCGAGAAGCTCAAGTACAGCGACGTACCGGCTGGCCTGCAGGGTCTGGGCATCACCTTCATCACCATCGGTCTGATGTCGCTGGGCTTCATGTCCTTCTCCGGCGTGCAGCTGTAAGGAAAGGATGAACAGATGAATTACGAAATCTTCCTCGCCATCGGCATGTTCACCGCCATCGTTCTGGCGCTGGTGCTGATCATCCTCGCGGCGCGCGCCAAGCTGGTGTCCAGCGGTGACGTGAGCATCGAGATCAACGGCGAAAAAACCATCGTGGTACCGGCTGGCGGCAAGCTGCTGCAGACCCTGGCCGACAACAACATCTTCCTGTCCTCCGCCTGCGGCGGCGGCGGTACCTGCGCCCAGTGCAAGTGCATCGTCGAAAGCGGCGGCGGCGAGATGCTGTCCACCGAAGAGTCGCACTTCACCAAGCGCGAGGCCCGCGAAGGCTGGCGCCTGTCCTGCCAGACCCCGGTCAAGCAGGACATGAAGATCGAAGTCCCGGAAGAGGTCTTCGGCGTCAAGAAGTGGGAGTGCACCGTCCAGTCCAACCCCAACGTCGCCACCTTCATCAAGGAGCTGACGCTGAAGCTGCCGGAAGGCGAGAACGTCGACTTCCGCGCCGGTGGTTACGTACAGCTGGAGTGCCCGCCGCACACCGTGTACTACAAGGACTTCGACATCCAGGAGGAGTATCGCGGCGACTGGGACAAGTTCAACCAGTGGAAGTACGTGTCCAAGGTCGACGAGACCGTGATTCGTGCCTATTCCATGGCCAACTACCCGGAAGAGCGCGGTCTGGTGAAGTTCAACATCCGTATCGCCTCGCCGCCCCCCGGCAAGGACGATCTGCCGCCGGGCAAGATGTCGTCCTACGTGTTCAGCCTGAAGCCGGGCGACAAGATCACCGTGTACGGACCCTTCGGTGAGTTCTTCGCCAAGGACACCGACGCCGAGATGGTCTTCATCGGTGGTGGTGCCGGCATGGCGCCGATGCGTTCGCACATCTTCGATCAGCTCAAGCGTCTGAAGTCCAAGCGCAAGATCAGCTTCTGGTACGGCGCGCGCTCCATGCGCGAGTCGTTCTACAACGAAGAGTACGATCAGCTGGCCGCGGAAAACCCGAACTTCGAATGGCACCTGGCGCTGTCCGATCCGCAGCCGGAAGACAACTGGACCGGTCTCAAGGGCTTCATCCACAACGTGCTGTACGAGAACTACCTGAAGGACCACCCGGCTCCGGAAGATTGCGAGTTCTACATGTGCGGCCCACCCATGATGAACGCCGCCGTGATCAAGATGCTCACCGACCTGGGCGTCGAGCCGGAGAACATCCTCCTCGACGACTTCGGCGGCTAACGCATGAGGTCTGCTGTACTCCAGCCCGTTATCGCTGTCGCCCTGGCGGCAGCCCTAACGGGCTGCTTGCATTCTGAGCGGATCGAAGAGTTCGGCGGCCCGACCATGGGCAGCACCTATTCGATCAAATACGTCCGCAGTGAAGGCGTCGCGCCGCAAGCCGAACTCAAGGCCGCGACCGAGGCGATCCTCGCCGAGATCGATCTGCAGATGTCCACCTATCGCGACGACTCGCTGATCGAGCAGTTCAACCGTGCGCCAGCGGGTACCTGCCAGGCCATGCCCAGGGGCGTGCTGGATCTCGTGCGTGCCGGCAATCGCCTGCACGAAGAGAGCCAGGGTCACTTCGACCTGACACTGGAGCCGTTGCTCGACCTCTGGGGCTTCGGGCCCAAGGGGCAGGGCGAGGCGGTGCCGGATGCCGAGCGCCTGGCTGAAGTGCGTCAGCGGGTCGGTCAGCAGCATCTGCGTATCGAGGGCGAGCAGCTGTGCAAGGATGTCGACGTTCAGGTCGACTTCAACAGCATCGCCGCCGGCTATGCCGTCGACCTGATCGTGGCGCGTCTGGGTGAGCTGGGTGTCACCAGTTATCTGGTGGAGGCCACGGGCGAGCTCAAGGCGGCTGGCTTCAAGCCCGACGGCAGCCACTGGCGCATCGGCCTGGAAGCGCCGCGCGACGATCAGCGAGTCGCCCAGCGCATCCTGCAACTCGATGGCTACGGCATCTCCACCTCGGGGGATTACCGCAACTATTTCGAGGAAAACGGCCAGCGCTATTCGCATACGCTCGACCCGCTGAGCGGCACGCCGGTCAACCACAAGCTGGCGGCGGTGACCGTGGCCGATCCATCGACCTTACGTGCCGATGGCTTGTCTACCCTATTGATGGTGCTCGGGCCGGAAGCCGGCATGGCCTTCGCCGAGCGCAATGGTATCGCGGCGTTTTTCGTGACGCGTGAGGGCGAGGGTTTCGTCACACAGGGCACGACCGCATTCGAGCAGCTATTCGCTGCAGGAGATGAGCAATGACGTTCCTGGTAGTTTTTCTGGCCATGGTACTGGTCGTCGGCATGATGGCCGTCGGCGTGATCATGGGCCGCAAGCCGATCGCAGGTTCCTGTGGCGGCATCGCCAACCTGGGTATCGAGAAGGAATGCTCGATCTGCGGCGGTAGCCGCGAGAAGTGCGAAGAGGTCAATCGCGACAAGGCCGATGCGCCGCGCACCGACCTGGCCTACGACGCAAGCAAGCGCTGAAGCACGTATGACTGATTGCCGGCCCCGCCCGCGCGGTGCCGGCCCCGCCGAGGGTGCGGCACAAGTGCCCCGGCCTGATGCGAAGGAGTAAACATGGCGGTCTACAACTACGATGTGGTGGTGTTGGGCTCCGGCCCGGCGGGCGAGGGCGCGGCGATGAACGCGGCCAAGGCCGGGCGCAAGGTGGCGGTGGTGGACAACCGGCCGCTGGTCGGCGGCAACTGCACCCACCTGGGTACCATTCCGTCCAAGGCGCTGCGCCACTCGGTGCGGCAGATCATGCAGTTCAACACCAATCCGATGTTCCGCCAGATTGGCGAGCCGCGCTGGTTCTCCTTCCCCGATGTGCTGAAAAGCGCCGAGAAGGTGATCGCCAAGCAGGTCACCTCGCGCACCGGCTACTACGCGCGCAACCGTATCGACACCTACTTCGGTACCGCCAGCTTCGCTGACGAGCAGACCGTGGAAGTGGTCTGCCTCAACGGCGTGGTGGAGAAGCTGGTGGCCAAGCAGGTCGTCGTCGCCACCGGCTCGCGTCCCTATCGTCCGGCCGATGTCGATTTCCGCCACCCGCGTATCTACGACAGCGACACCATTCTCAGCCTGGGCCACACGCCGCGCCGCCTGATCATCTACGGCGCCGGGGTGATCGGCTGCGAATACGCCTCGATCTTCAGTGGTCTGGGCGTGCTGGTAGACCTGATCGACAACCGCGACCAGCTGCTCAGCTTCCTCGACTCGGAAATCTCCGACGCGCTCTCCTATCACCTGCGCAACAACAACGTGCTGATTCGCCACAACGAAGAGTACGAGCGCATCGAGGGGGTGGAGAACGGGGTGATCCTGCACCTGAAGTCGGGCAAGAAGATCAAGGCCGACGCGCTGCTGTGGTGCAACGGCCGTACCGGCAATACCGATCAGCTGGGCCTGGAGAACATCGGCATTTCGGTCAACAGCCGTGGCCAGATCCAGGTGGACGAGCACTACCGTACCGAGGTGAGCAACATCTACGCCGCCGGTGACGTGATCGGCTGGCCGAGCCTGGCCAGCGCCGCATCCGACCAGGGCCGTTCGGCCGCCGGCAGCATCGTCGACAACGGCAGCTGGCGTTTCGTCGACGATGTGCCGACCGGTATCTACACCATTCCGGAGATCAGCTCGATCGGCAAGACCGAGCGTGAACTGACTCAGGCCAAGGTGCCTTACGAAGTGGGCAAGGCCTTCTTCAAGGGCATGGCCCGTGCGCAGATCTCGGTCGAACCGGTGGGCATGCTGAAGATTCTCTTCCACCGTGAAACCCTGGAAGTGCTGGGGGTGCACTGCTTCGGCTATCAAGCCTCGGAGATCGTGCATATCGGCCAGGCGATCATGAATCAGAAGGGCGAAGCCAACAGCATCAAGTACTTCATCAACACCACCTTCAACTACCCGACCATGGCCGAGGCCTATCGGGTTGCCGCGTTCGACGGTCTCAACCGGCTTTTTTGAGCGGCTCCGGCCGGCGGCCTGAGCCGGTCGGGGAGACAGGCTGGGTAGTGGCTTCCGAGTGGCGCTGGCCGAATCGGGAGAGCTTCTAGCGTCTCAGGCGGCAGCAAAGGACAAAACCGGCCATTGGCCGGTTTTGTCGTTGTTGGGTGCTGTGTTCGTAGCCCGGATGCAATCCGGGGATATCCTCGCTCCAGCTCCCGGATACGCGGCGGGCTGCTCTGGCTTGCTCCCCTCTCCCGCTTGCGGGAGAGGGGCTGGGGGAGAGGGTGTTAAGGCTCAGCCGCGTAGCGTCTGCACCGCTATGCCGGGGAAGTCGGTGATGATGCTGTCGACACCGAAGTCGGCCAGGCGACGCATTAGCGCCGGCTCGTTGACCGTCCACACCGACACGTGCAGCCCCTGTTTCTGCGCCTTGAGCAGGCGCTCCGGGGTGCACAGCGTCCAGTTCAGGGCGAGCAGGTGGCAGTCGTAATGGGCGGCCACCTTCAGCGGGTCGAGCCAGGCGTATTCGGCCACCAGGCCCAGCTGCAGTTGCGGGGTCAGCTCGCGCGCGGCCTTGAGTACTTCGCGCGAACTGGAGGTGATGGTGACCTGCTCACGCAGGCTGAAGCGTTCGGCCAGTTCGGCGATGGCCAGCACGGTACGCGCGGCGCGCACCTTGGAGGCGCTCTTGACCTCCAGCTGCCAGTGCTCGAAGCGGCATTGCTCGAACAGCTCCTCCAGGCGCGGGATGGGGCAGGGGCGCACCCAGCCGGGGCCGCCCTTGCGCGCATCGTACTTCACCAGTTCGGCGGCCTCGTGCTCGACCACCTTGCCGCGCAGGCCGGTGGTGCGCTTGAGCGTCGGGTCGTGGATCACCATCAGTTCGCCGTCGCGCGACAGATGCAGATCCAGCTCGCAGCGATTGACGCCGTGTTCCAGGCAGCGCTGGAAGCTGGCCAGGGTGTTTTCCGGGGCTTCGCCCTTGGCGCCGCGATGGCCGTAGATGAGGGTCACTGTTGCTCCTTGACGGGGTCGAGGTGGCGTGGCCGGTGATGGCGCACGCTGTTGATCACGTGATCGTATTCGAAATAGACGCTGAACTCGCGGTAGTCCCAGCGCGTGATCGGTGGCTGACCGACTGGCTTGTGCTCCTCGTCGGCCAGGCCGAAGCGCTCGAGTACCGAACGCTTGGACTCGCCCTTGTGCGGCAGGTTGCGGCTATCGAGATCGGCCCCCTGGCTGCCCAGGGGAATGGTCAGGGTGTCGGCGAGCACTGAGGCAGGGGCGAGCAGGGCGAGTAGCAGGGCGAGACGATACATGGCGATTCCTTGGCAACTGTCATGCGCGGGCCTGGCGACGCTCCAGAGCCTGCTTCTGCAGGATATGCCGAGCCAGCAACTGGCGCTGTGCGTCGGTCAACGCTTCGAACTCGGTGCCGATCTCGAACTGGCCGTCGGCGCGCTGGCTGCAATGCACCACCTGGGCACGCAGCAGCAGGCCGAGGGCCTGCGGCATCAGCACCATCTTGATCGCCAGGTGGCTGCCGGGCGCCACGGCCTGGCCGTGGTTGAAGCTGATGCCGCCCTCGGACAGCGACACCTGGCGCGGCGCGCCGATGTCGCGCAGCAGGCTCTGCGCCACGGCCTGGCCGAGCAGATCGATGCGCTTGTTGATCACCTTCAGGTAGTTGGCCAGCGTACGGTCGCGTTCACTGATATGGCGCAGCAGATGCTGCGACTCGAAGTCCATCAGGTGCAGGTCGCTGAGCAAGTTGAACAGCGGCGAAGGGTCGTGAAGCGCGTCGCTGGCATGGGCTTCGGCGCCCGCTAGCAGGCTGAATTCCAGTGCTATCGTATCGTCGATACGATAGTATTCGCGGCGATCATCTACATCGTGTGTCGACATGGCGAACCCATGGCAGCAGTGTTGGTCAGAGTGTAAGGCTGCCGGCCGGGCCCCGCCACAAGGACGTTCCTCTTTCTCCGAATCCTCCCCGACATGTTCAGACCTCTGTTCGTATTCATCGGCACGCGCTACACGCGGGCCAAGCGCCGAAACCACTTCGTTTCCTTCATTTCCCTGACTTCCATGCTCGGCCTCACCCTGGGGGTGATGGTGATGATTCTGGTGCTGTCGGTCATGAACGGTTTCGACCACGAGATGCGTACCCGCGTGCTGGGGATGATTCCTCACGCCACCGTCGAGTCGCCCACCCCGGTCAGCGACTGGCCCGCCCTGGCGCGTCAGGTCGAGCGCCATCCTCGCGTCGAGGCGCTGGCGCCTTTCACCCAGATGCAGGGGCTGCTGACCCATGAAGGCAAGGTGCAGAAGGTACTGATCAACGCCATCGATCCCGAGCAGGAGCGCAAGGTATCGATCATCGACGGCTTCTTTCAGGAAGGCAGCCTCGACAGCCTGCAGCCTGGCGATTTCGCCATGGTCATCGGCGACAAGGCGGCGGCCAAGCTGGGCCTGAAGCTGGGCGACAAGGTCACCTTCGTCGCCCCGGAAGTCACGGTGACGCCGGCCGGCATGTTCCCGCGCCTGAAGCGCTTTACCGTCACCGGCATCTTCCATGTCGGTGCCGGCGAGATCGACGGCGCCCTGGCCCTGGCCAACATCAGCGATCTGGCCCGGCTGCAGCGCTGGCGGCCGGATCAGGTGCAGGGCCTGCGCCTGAAGTTCGACGACCTGTTCCAGGCGCCGCGCAGCGCCTGGGAAATCGCCCAGACCCTTGATGGCGACTTCTATGCCCGTGACTGGACGCGCAGCCACGGCAACCTCTATCAGGCCATTCGCATGGAGAAGACCATGATCGGTCTGCTGCTGCTGCTGATCGTCGCCGTCGCCGCCTTCAACATCATCTCCACCCTGGTGATGGTGGTCACTGACAAGAAGGGCGACATCGCCATCCTGCGCACGCTCGGCGCCACGCCGCGACAGATCATGGCCATCTTCATGGTGCAGGGCACCGTGATCGGCGTGGTCGGCACCTTCATCGGCGCCGTGCTGGGAATTCTCGCCGCGCTGAACATCAGCGGCCTGATCGCCGGTATCGAGCGCCTTTTGGGCATCAAGTTTCTCAATGCCGATGTGTACTTCATCGATTACCTGCCTTCGCAACTGCAGAGCGCCGACGTGGTGATGGTCTGTACCGCGGCGCTGCTGCTGAGTTTCTTCGCCACCCTGTATCCGGCCTGGCGCGCCGCGCGCACCCAGCCAGCCGAGGCCCTGCGCTATGAGTGAGTCCATGAACCAGAACGCCATGAAACAGCACAATGCCGTGCTCAGTTGCCGCAACCTGAGCAAGCGTTACGACGAGGGCCCCGAGTCGGTGGTGGTGCTCGATGGTCTGGAACTGGAGCTGTTCGCCGGCGAGCGAGTGGCCATCGTCGGCAGCTCCGGTTCCGGCAAGAGCACCCTTTTGAACATGCTAGGCGGCCTGGATACGCCCAGCGAGGGCAGCGTCTGGCTGGCCGGCGAGCAGCTGTCGGCGCTGAGCGAGAGCGCCCGTGGCCTGCTGCGCAACCGTGCGCTGGGCTTCGTCTACCAGTTCCACCACCTGCTGGCCGAATTCACCGCGCTGGAGAACGCCTGCATGCCGCTGCTGATCGGCAAGACGCCGATTGCCGAGGCGCGCGAGCGGGCCACTGCGCTGTTGCAGCGGGTGGGCCTGGGCCATCGCCTCAATCACAAGCCGGCCGAGCTCTCCGGTGGCGAGCGTCAGCGCGTGGCCATCGCCCGCGCCCTGGTCAACCGTCCCGGTCTGGTGCTGCTCGACGAGCCCACCGGTAACCTCGATCAACACACCGCCGAGGGCATCCAGGAACTGATGCGCGAACTCAGTGAGGGCTCCAACACCGCCTTCCTGGTGGTGACCCATGACCTGCAGCTGGCACGGCAGATGGATCGCATGCTCAGTCTGCAGGACGGCAAGCTGGTGGCCATCTGATGTTCCGTCCGCTGAGTGTCTTCATTGGCGCCCGCTATACCCGGGCCAAGCGCCGCAACCATTTCATCTCCTTCATCTCGCTGACTTCGATGATCGGCCTGGCGCTCGGCGTGCTGGCAATGATCGTGGTGCTGTCGGTGATGAACGGCTTCCAGAAGGAAATGAGCTCGCGGATTCTCGGCATGGTGCCGCACGCCATGCTCTACGGTGCCGAGCCGGTCGCCGACTGGCGCGCCCTGGCGGACAAGGCTCTGGCCAATCCGCAGGTGCACGCCGCGGCGCCCTACGCCGAGCTGGAGGGCATGCTCTCGCACCGCGGGCTGATGCAGCCGATCCAGATCCACGGCATCGATCCGGCGGAGGAGGGCAAGGTGTCAATCCTGCCCGAGCACATCCACCAGGGCAGCCTGAACAACCTGCTGCCCGGCGAGTATGGCGTGGTGATCGGCGACATCACCGCACGCCGCTTCGGCCTGCAGGTGGGCGACAAGCTGACGCTGATCATCCCCGAGCTGAGCAATGCGCCTGGCGGCGTCACCCCGCGCATGCAGCGCCTGAACGTGGCGGCGGTATTCAAGGTGGGCGCCGAACTGGACAGCTCGCTGGCGCTGATCAACGTCGTCGACGCCGCCGCCATGCAGCGTCTGCCGGAAGGCACGGTGCCGGGCATTCGCCTGGCGCTCAAAGACTTGTACCAGGCGCCGCAGGTGTCCAAGGCGCTGCTGGCTCAGCTGGGTGCCGATTATCGCGCCGATGACTGGACCCACACCCAGGGCAGCCTGTTCAGCGCGATGAAGATGGAAAAGACCATGATCGGTCTGCTGCTGCTGCTGATCGTCGCCGTGGCGGCGTTCAACATCATCGCCACGCTGATCATGGTAGTGGCCGACAAGGGCGGCGATATCGCCATCCTGCGCACCCTCGGCGCCACGCCGCGGCAGATCATGGCCATCTTCATGGTGCAGGGCACGGTGATCGGCGTGGTCGGTACGCTTATCGGCACCTTGCTGGGCGTGCTCGCCGCGCTCAACGTCAGCGCGCTGGTGGCCTGGCTGGAGTCCTTCGCCGGCCAGCAGGTGCTGAGCTCCGACGTCTACTTCATCAGCAGCCTGCCGTCGGACCTGCAATGGCTCGACGTGGCGCTGATCTGCTCGGCGGCGTTGATCCTGAGTTTCCTCGCCACGCTGTACCCCTCCTGGCGGGCGGCACAGGTGCAGCCCGCCGAGGCGCTGCGTTACGAGTAGAAAGAAAAAGCCGTCGAATCCGACGGCTTTTTTGTTTCAGTGACCAACCTGGCGGCGCCGCTCCTGGCGTCTGCGCCAGCTGCGCTGTACCCACCAGCGCCAGTACAGCATGGTCAGCACGTAGCCGAGAATGGCCAGCACCACGCCGGCGACGAACGAGCCGAGCAGCAGCGGCTTCCACAGCACGGCGAGTTCGGCCGTGATCCATTCCAGGCTCAGATGCCCCGGCATGCGCATCGGTGGCGTATTGCTCAGCCAGGCGCCGAGCTTGTAGGTGCAGTAGAAGATCGGCGGCATGGTGATGGGGTTGGTCAGCCATACCAGGCCGATGGAAATCGGCAGATTGGCGCGCAGCGGAATGGCGACCGCGGCGGCGGCCAGCATCTGCATGGGCATGGGAATCATCGCCCAGAACAGGCCGATGGCCATGCCGCGGGCTACCGAGTGGCGATTGAGGTGCCAGAGATTGGGATCGTGGATCAGTTTGCCGAGAAAGCGCAGGGACTTGTTACCCTTGATGCTGTCGGGATTGGGCATGTAGCGCTTAAATAAACGACGCGGCATGAAGAGTCTCTGGGCAGGCAAAAAGCGCCCGTATTATGCACGGATTCATGACAGCCGGCCTTTTCATATTGTGACTGGAGGTGAGCGCCGGATGCGTTCACCGTGACCACCAAGCGAGGGAGTGACGATGCGCACAGGGATGTTGGCGCTGGCCTTGGGCCTGTTGACGCTGCGCTTTCTGCCCGGTTTGCCAGCGGGCTGGATGCTGGCCGTGGCGGCCATTCTCGGCCTGTCGCTGCTGTTCTCGCGGCTGTACCCCGTCGGTCTGTTTCTGCTCGGCCTGGCCTGGGCCTGCTGCTCCGCGCAATGGGCGCTGGATGATCGTCTTGACGAAGAGCTGGACGGCCGCACCCTGTGGCTGGAAGGGCGCGTCGTCGGCTTGCCGGAGGTCTCCGCAGGGGTGGTGCGTTTCCAGCTGGAGGAGGCCCATTCGCGTCGCGCCGAGCTGCCTGGGCGGCTGCGTCTGGCCTGGTATGGCGGACCGGAAGTGCGCGGCGGCGAGCGCTGGCGTCTGGCAGTCAATCTCAAGCGTCCGCACGGGCTGGTCAATCCACAGAGCTTCGACTACGAGGCCTGGTTGCTGGCGCGGCGAATCGGCGCCACCGGTACCATCAAGGCCGGTGAACGCTTGGCGCCCGCCAGTGGCCTGGGCAGTTGGCGCGACGGCCTGCGCCAACGGCTGCTGGCGGCACCTGCCTTCGGCCGCGAGGGTGGGCTGGCGGCGCTCGTGCTGGGCGACGGCTCCGGCTTGAGCACGGCCGACTGGCGCCTGCTGCAGCACACCGGCACGGTGCATCTGATGGTCATCTCCGGTCAGCATATCGCCCTGCTGGCGGGCTTTCTCTATGGTCTGGTGGCCCTGCTGGCGAAGTTGGGGGCCTGGCCGCGGCGCTGGCCCTGGTTGCCTGTCGCCTGCGCCCTGGCGCTTGCTGGCGCGCTGGCCTACGGCATGCTGGCCGGCTTCGAGGTGCCGGTACGCCGGGCCTGCGTGATGGTCGCGCTGGTGCTGCTCTGGCGCCTGCGCTTTCGTCATCTCGGCGCCTGGTGGCCGCTGTTGCTGGCCTTGCTGGTCGTCCTGCTGCTGGAACCATTGGCTTCGCTACAGCCCGGCTTCTGGCTGTCGTTCTCGGCGGTGGCGGTGCTGATCCTGGTGTTCGGCGGTCGGCTCGGCGTGTGGAACTGGTGGCGCGGTCTGACGCGTGCGCAATGGACCATGGCTATCGGTCTGCTGCCGATGATGCTGATCCTCGGCTTGCCGGTGAGCAGCAGCGGGCCGCTGGCCAATCTGCTTGCCGTGCCCTGGGTGGGCTTCGTGACGGTGCCCCTGGCCTTGCTCGGTACCCTGCTGTTGCCCGTGCCGGGTGTGGGCGAGGGCCTGCTGTGGTTGGCGGGTGGCTCGCTGCATGTGCTGTTCGAATTGCTCGGGCGCATCGCCGATTGGCTGCCGGCCTGGTTGCCCAGCCGTCTGCCGCTGTGGGCTTGGCTGCTGGCCTTGGCTGGCGCGTTGCTGCTGCTCCTGCCCGCCGGCATCGCATTGCGTTTGCCGGGTGTGGCGCTGCTGCTGCCGGCCCTGTTTCTCCCGTCGACGGCACCGCAGGAGGGGCACGCCGAGGTCTGGCTGCTGGACGTGGGGCAGGGCCTGTCGGTGCTGGTGCGTACCCGCGAGCACGCCCTGCTGTACGATGCCGGCCCGCGTTTCGGCGACTTCGACAGCGGCGAGCGCATCGTTCTACCGTCGCTCCGGGCATTGAATCTGCCGCGCCTCGACATACTTCTACTCAGTCACGCCGATAACGATCATGCCGGTGGCGCGGCCGCCATCCTCGCCGGCATGCCGGTCGCGCGAGTGGTCAGTGGCGAGCCGCAGCGCCTGGCGCATCGCGTGCAGTCGGAGCCTTGCGACTCGGGCCAGAGCTGGCAGTGGAACGGCGTCGACTTCAGAACCTGGCAGTGGGAACGGGCCGTCTCGGGCAATCAGGCCTCCTGTGTCTTGCTGGTCGAGGCCGGGGGCGAGCGCCTGCTGCTGACCGGCGATATCGACGCTCGCGCCGAGCAGGCCCTGCTGCAGACGGATTTCCCCCTGGCGGCGCGCTGGTTGCTGGCGCCGCACCATGGCAGTCGCAGCTCATCCAGCCAGCGCTTCATCGAGGCGGTGGCGCCCGAGCATGTGCTGATCGCCCGTGGTCGCCATAACAATTTCGGTCATCCGCACCCCCAGGTGCTGCAGCGTTATCAGGCCGCCGGTGTCCAGGTGCACGACAGTTCGGCGACCGGCGCCCTGCGTGTGCTGCTGGGCGCCCAGGGACAAGCGCAGGGGTTGCGAAGCCAGGCACGTTTCTGGCGGGAAAAATGAGAACGGCGGCGGTCGGCGAGGGCGGCACCCTATGCTAGAGTGGCGCCACTTTTTCGAGGGGGATTCTCTACCGTGTGGGAACTGGTCAAAGCTGGCGGCTGGATGATGCTGCCGATCATTCTCTGTTCCATCGCTGCTGCCGGCATCGTCGCCGAGCGCCTGTGGACCCTGCGGCCCGCCCGCGTCACCCCGGCCAATCTGCTGGCCCAGGTGTGGCGCTGGATCAAGGACAAGAAACTCAACAACCAGAAGCTCAAGGAGCTGCGCGAGCATTCGCCGCTGGGGCAGATTCTCGCCGCCGGCCTGGCCAACTCCAAGCATGGTCGCGAGATCATGAAGGAGTGCATCGAGGAGGCCGCCGCGCGCGTCATCCATGAGCTGGAACGCTACCTCAATGCCCTCGGCACCATCGCCGGTATCGCCCCGCTGCTCGGCCTGCTCGGCACCGTGCTGGGCATGATCGAGATCTTCAGCTCCTTCATGGGCTCGGGCATGGCCAACGCGCCAATGCTCGCCGGCGGTATCTCCAAGGCTCTGATCACCACCGCGGCCGGTCTGATGGTGGCGATCCCGGCGCTGTTCTTCCATCGCTACCTGCAGCGCCGTGTCGACGAGCTGGTGGTGGGCATGGAGCAGGAAGCGATCAAGCTGGTGGAAATGGTCCAGGGTGATCGCGACGTCGACCTGGGCGAGGGCAAGGCGTGAAATTCCGGCGCAAACCGCGGGAGAACGTCGAGATCAACCTGGCCTCGTTGATCGACGTGGTATTCATCCTGCTGCTGTTCTTCGTGGTCACCACCACCTTCACCCGCGAGACTCAGCTCAAGGTCGACCTGCCCGAGGCGGCCAGCGGCACGCCGCCGGAGCAGACCGAGCTCAAGCAGGTGGAGGTGCTGATCGGTGCCGATGGCGCGTTTTCGGTCAACGGCAAGGCGCTGCTGGAGAGCAACCTGAGCAACCTCATGGCTGCCCTGCAGAAGGAGTCCGACGGCGACAACAGCCTGCCGCTGATCATCAGCGCCGACGGCAAGACGCCGCACCAGGCGGTGATCACCGCCATGGACGCCGCCGGCAAGCTGGGCTTCTCGCACCTGCGCATCACCACGGTGGAAGCACAGGAAAATCCTTAAGTGAGCGCCGCCGATCGCCTGCTCGAGGCCTGGTACCGCGGCCACCCGGCGCTGGCGCTGCTGCACCCGCTGGAGTGGCTGTACCGCCGCGTGGTGCAGGGCAAGCGCGCGCGTTTTCTCGCCGGCGAGGGCGACATCTACAGGGCGCCGGTACCGGTACTGGTGGTGGGCAACATCACCGTCGGCGGCACCGGCAAGACGCCGCTGATCCTCTTTCTGATCCAGCACTGCCGCGCTCGTGGCCTCAAGGTCGGCGTGGTCAGCCGCGGCTATGGCGCCACGCCGCCGAGCCTGCCGTGGCGCGTGCGTGCCGATCAATCGGCCGCACAGGCCGGTGACGAGCCGCTGCTGATCGTCCAGCGGACGGGCGTGCCCCTGATGATCGACCCGGACCGCAGCCGCGCCGTGCGCGCACTGCTGGCCGAAGAACCACTGGACCTGATCCTCTGCGACGATGGCCTGCAGCACTACCGTTTGGCGCGCGATCTGGAGCTGGTGCTGATCGACGCCGCCCGCGGCCTGGGCAATCGCCGCTGCCTGCCGGCCGGGCCGCTGCGCGAGCCGGCCGAGCGTCTGGCTGAGGTGGACGCCGTGCTGTTCAACGGCGCCGACACCGATAGTGCCGAGGGTTACGCCTTTCGCCTGCAACCGTCCGCGTTGGTCAACCTGGCCAGTGGCGAGCGTCTCGGCCTCGAGCACTTCCCGCCCGGCCAGGCCGTGCATGCGGTGGCCGGCATCGGCAACCCGCAGCGTTTCTTCAATACCCTCGAAGCGCTAAACTGGCGGCCGGTTCCGCACCCCTTTGCCGACCATGCCCAGTACGATGCCGCCCAGCTCAGCTTCGAGCCGCCGCTGCCCCTGCTGATGACGGAAAAGGATGCGGTGAAATGCCGGGCCTTCGCCGCCGCCGACTGGTGGTACCTGGCCGTCGATGCCGTGCCCACGCCGGCTTTCGTCGACTGGCTGGACAAGGAGCTGGCCCGCCTCATACCGGGGTCCTGATGACCCCAGCAAGGATTCCACCATGGACCTTAAACTGCTCGACATTCTCGCCTGCCCGATCTGCAAGGGCCCGCTGCAGCTCTCCGAAGACAAGACCGAACTGATCAGCAGGGGTGCCGGTGTGGCCTATCCGATTCGCGATGGCATCCCGGTGATGCTGGAAAGCGAAGCGCGCACTTTGACCACCGACGAGCGTCTGGACAAGTAAATGAGCGCAGCCTTCACCGTCGTCATTCCCGCCCGTTACGCCTCCACCCGCCTGCCCGGCAAACCGCTGCAGGACATCGCCGGCAAGCCCATGGTGCAGCACGTCTGGGAGCAGGCGAAGAAAAGTTCGGCCAGCCGCGTGGTGGTCGCCACCGACGATGCGCGCATCGTCGAGGCCTGCAAGGTCTTCGGCGCCGAGGTGCTGCTGACCCGCGAGGATCATAACTCCGGCACCGACCGTCTCGCCGAAGTGGCCACCCAGCTCGGCCTGGCGGCCGATGCCATCGTGGTCAACGTGCAGGGTGACGAGCCGCTGATTCCCCCATCGATCATCGATCAGGTGGCGGCCAATCTGGCGGCCAACCCGCAGGCCGGTATCGCCACCCTGGCCGAGCCCATCGAAGACGTCACCGCGCTATTCAATCCCAATGTGGTCAAGGTGGTGGCCGACAAGAGCGGTCTGGCCCTGACCTTCAGCCGTGCACCACTGGCCTGGGCGCGCGACGCCTTTGCCAAGAGCCGCGATGTGCTGCCGGCCGGCGTGCCTTATCGCCGCCATATCGGCATCTACGCGTACCGCGCGGGCTTCCTGCATGACTTCGTCGCCTGGGGCCCTTGCTGGCTGGAAGACACCGAGTGCCTGGAGCAGCTGCGTGCGCTGTACAACGGTGTGCGTATCCATGTCGCCGATGCCCTAGAAGCACCGGCCGCCGGTGTCGATACCGCCGAAGACCTGGAGCGGGTGCGCCGCCTGCTGGGGGCCTGATGAAGGTCCTGTTCGTTTGTCTGGGCAACATCTGCCGTTCGCCCACGGCTGAAGGCGTTTTCCGTCACAAGCTGCGTGCGGCAGGGCTGGACGACCGGGTGCAGGTGGATTCCGCCGGCACCGGCGACTGGCATGTCGGCAAGGCGCCGGACAGTCGCACGCGCCAGGCGGCGCTGCGCCGTGGCTATGATCTGTCCGCGCAGCGCGCGCGCCAGGTCGAGGCCGCCGATTTCCAGCGCTTCGACCTGATCCTGGCCATGGATCAGAGCAATTTGCGCAACCTCAAGGCGCTGCGCCCGGCCGATGCCCGCGCCGATCTGGATCTGTACCTGCGCCGTTATGAACTAGCGCTGGATGAGGTGCCCGACCCGTACTACGGCGGCGAGGAAGGCTTCGAGCAGGTGCTGGACCTGATCGAGCAGGCCAGCGACGCCCTGCTCAACGAGATCAAGGGGCGCCTGTGAGCCTGAATCTGCAGAGCGACGTTTCGCTCAAGGCCTTCAACAGCTTTGGCGTCGATGTACACGCAAAGTGTTTCGCTGAAGCCCACAACGATGACGATGTGCGCGAGGCGCTGAGCCTGGCCGAGCAGCAGGGCTTGCCGCTGCTGGTGATCGGCGGTGGCAGCAACCTGCTGCTGACCCGCGATGTCGAGGCGCTGGTGCTGCGCATGGCCAGTCGCGGCATTCGCATTGTCGAAGAGGATGGCGAGCAGGTGCTGGTGGAGGCCGAAGCCGGCGAGCCCTGGCATCCGTTCGTGCAGTGGAGCCTGGCGCAGGGCCTGAACGGCCTGGAAAACCTCAGCCTGATTCCCGGCACCGTCGGCGCGGCGCCGATGCAGAACATCGGCGCCTACGGTGTGGAGATCAAGGATCTGTTCGCCGGCCTGACTGCGCTGGATCGGCATACCGGCGAGCTGCGCGATTTTGCTCTGGAGGAATGCGCCTTCGCCTATCGCGACAGCCTGTTCAAGCGCGAAGCCGGGCGCTGGCTGATCCTGCGCGTGCGCTTTCGCTTGAGTCGCCTGGCTTCGCTGCGCCTGGACTACGGCCCGGTGCGCCAGCGTCTCGCCGAGATGGGCGTGGAGGCGCCGACCGCCAGCGACGTCAGCCAGGCCATCTGCGCCATTCGCAGCGAAAAGCTGCCCAATCCCGCCGAGCTGGGCAATGCCGGCAGTTTCTTCAAGAACCCGGTGGTGTCGTTCGAGCTGGCCGAGCGCATCCGTGCCGAGCATGCCGATCTGGTCAGCTATCCGGCGGGTGATGGTCTGGTCAAGCTGGCCGCCGGCTGGCTGATCGAGCGGGCAGGGTGGAAGGGGGCGCGCGAGGGTGATGCCGGCGTGCACCGCCTGCAGGCGCTGGTGCTGGTCAACTACGGCCAAGCGACGGGGGCGCAGTTGCTGCAGCTGGCGCAGCGCATCCAGAGCGATATCCTGCAGCGTTTTGGCGTAGCGCTGGAAATCGAACCCAACGTACTTTGAGCTGTGAGCCGTGCGTGATCCGGTGACTGTCGTTCCCGGATTGCATCCGGGCTAAATGTGATGGACATGAAAAAGGGGATGCCTAGGCATCCCCTTTTTCGTTAGCGCCGGAAGAATCAAACCTGAGGTTTGACCTCTTCCTTGTCGTCTTGCGGCTCAGCCTCAGGCTGCGCCGGCTCTACCGCTTCGCCCGCCTCTTGCTCGCTGGCGATCGGATCAGCTTGCGCTTCAGTGACCGGCTCGGCTACAGGCGCTGTTTCGACCACGGCGGCTTCGGCTTCTGCCGGGGCGCTTGCTTCCACGGCAGGAGCGGCTTCGACAGCCGGAGCAGCGGCAGCCGCTTCGGCTGCTTCGCGCGCCAGGCGCTCGGCTTCACGCTGACGACGACGCACTTCGCGCGGGTCGTTCGGGGCGCGGCCAGTGGCATTGGCCGGAACCGCTGCGGCAGCAGGTGCTTGCTCGACCGGTGCCGGAGCAGGCTCCTGGGCAACTTCGACAGTCGGCTCAGCTTGAGCGACCGGTTCGGTAACTAGCGCTTCAACGGCAGCAGGGGTTTCGACTGCGGCCGGTTCTGCCTCAACTGCTTTCTCTGTGATCGGAGCGGCTTCGACCACTTCACTCACAGCAGCCTCGGCTTGCGCCTCGACCGGTTGAGCAGCAGGGGCTTCTTCAACCTGAACAGACGGTGCTTCGACGGCCGGGGCTTCGCTGACCGGAGCCTCGCTGGCGACGTTCTCGCTGCTGTCGACGCTTTCTGCAATCACGGCGGCGGCAGTAGCCACGGCAACCGGGGTGACGGCCTGAGCGTCGTTACCGGCAGCTTCGCTGTTCTCGGCGCTCTCGATCAGGTTGCCATCGGCATCACGCTGACGCTCACGGCGGTTGCTGCGACGACGCTGACCACGGGAGCGGCGGCGCGGGCGCTCACCGTCATTGTTGTCCTGCTCGTCATCCTGCAGCTGCTCTTCGTTCGGCAGCGCTTCGTCCTGTAGGGCCTCGGCCTGCTCGGCACGCGGCTGGCGCTCTTCGCGCGGCGGACGCTGACGTTCCTGGCGCTCGGCACGCGGCTGACGCTCGGTACGCTCTTCGCGTTGCTCGTTGCCAGCAGCATCCAGCGGCTCGCGCAGTTCACGTACGCGCTCTTCACGCGGGGCACGCTCTTCGCGCGGTTTGCGCTCGCGACGGTTTTCCTGGCCTTCGCGCGGCTCGCGTGGGGCGCGTTCTTCACGCGGAGCACGCTCTTCGCGCGGTTGGCGCTCTTCACGCGGCTCACGGGCCTGACGCTCTTCACGCGGGGCGCGTTCTTCGCGGGGCTTGCGCTCGTCATCGCGGCGACCGCCACGGTTACGGCTCTGCTGACGACCGTTGCGGCGCTCTTCGCGCGGCGGACGCTCGTTGTTCTTCTTCTCGGTGACCGCAGGCTGGGCTTCTTCTTCCTTGCCGGCGAAGAGGCTGACCAGGGACTTCACCAGGCCCTTGAACAGGCTCGGCTCAGGTGCCTTGGTCGGAGTCAGCGGAGCCGGTTGCGGCTCTGCGGCGACCGGAGCGCTGCTGCGCGGCGCAGCCTTGATCGCGGCTTCCTGGCGAACCAGGGTGCGCGTGGCGGCGGCCGGATGAGCGGCAGCTTCTTCGTTTTCCGCGGTGGCGGCGATTTCGTAGCTGGTCTGGCCGCTCAGGGCTTCCGGGCTGTCGTCACGCAGACGCTGCACTTCGAAATGCGGGGTTTCCAGGTGATCGTTGGGCAGGATCACGATGCGCGCACGGGTACGCAGTTCGATCTTGGTGATCGAGTTGCGCTTCTCGTTGAGCAGGAAGGCGGCGACCGGGATCGGCACCTGGGCGCGGACTTCGGCGGTGCGATCCTTCAGCGCTTCTTCTTCGATCAGGCGCAGGATGGCCAGCGACAGGGATTCGACGTCACGGATGATGCCTTGGCCGTTGCAGCGCGGGCAGACGATGCCGCTGGTCTCGCCCAGGGACGGGCGCAGGCGCTGACGGGACATTTCCAGCAGGCCGAAGCGCGAGATGCGGCCGACCTGCACGCGGGCGCGGTCGGCTTCCAGGGCTTCACGCACCTTCTCTTCGACGGCGCGCTGGTTCTTGGCCGGGGTCATGTCGATGAAGTCGATGACGATCAGGCCGCCGATGTCGCGCAGGCGCAGCTGGCGGGCGATTTCCTCGGCCGCTTCCAGGTTGGTCTGCAGGGCGGTTTCCTCGATGTCGCTGCCCTTGGTGGCGCGCGCCGAGTTGATATCGATGGAAACCAGGGCTTCGGTCGGGTCGATGACGATGGAGCCGCCGGACGGCAGCTTCACTTCACGCTGGAAGGCGGTTTCGATCTGGCTTTCGATCTGGAAACGGTTGAACAGCGGCACGCTGTCTTCGTACAGCTTGATCTTGCTGGCGTACTGCGGCATCACCTGCTGGATGAAGCTCAGGGCTTCTTCCTGGGCTTCGACACTGTCGACCAGCACTTCGCCGATGTCCTGGCGCAGGTAGTCGCGGATGGCGCGGATGATGACGTTGGATTCCTGGTAGATCAGGAACGGGGCAGGGCGGCTGGTGGAGGCTTCCTTGATCGCGCTCCACAGCTGCAGCAGGTAGTCAAGGTCCCACTGCATTTCTTCGCTGGAGCGGCCCAGGCCTGCGGTGCGCACGATCAGGCCCATGTCGGCCGGAGCGTTGAGGCCGTTCAGCGCCTCGCGCAGTTCGTTGCGCTCTTCGCCTTCGATGCGGCGGGAGATGCCACCGGCACGCGGGTTGTTCGGCATCAGCACCAGGTAACGGCCGGCCAGGCTGATAAAGGTGGTCAGGGCTGCGCCCTTGTTGCCGCGCTCTTCCTTCTCGACCTGGACGATGACTTCCTGGCCTTCCTTGAGCACGTCCTTGATATTGATGCGGCCGCCTTCAGGGGCTTTGGAGAAGTATTCGCGGGAGATTTCTTTGAGGGGGAGGAAGCCGTGGCGTTCTGAGCCGAAGTCGACGAAGGCGGCTTCGAGGCTGGGTTCTACGCGGGTGATGCGGCCTTTGTAGATATTGGCCTTCTTCTGTTCGCGGGCGCCGGACTCGATGTCCAGATCGTAGAGTTTTTGGCCATCTACCAGGGCAACACGCAACTCTTCAGGCTGAGTCGCGTTAATTAGCATTCTTTTCATGTGGTACCAATGGGTTCCGGGGCTAGCGGAAGCCACGTTAGGCACACACGACTCTCAGGGTCGGTGTCAGGCGCGTCAGAAACGGTCGTAAGTCGTTCCACTGTCGAGCGACGGCCTGCCATCAGAGGCTGCGGTCGCGACGGACGTCTCCTGCTTGCTGTGGTGACAGAAAGCACTCAGTCAGGAGGAGGAATCAACTGGCGGTAGCGGACGAGATGAGGCGTCTTTGATCAAGCGATATGCTGCGCAGTCCGACAGTTGTACATCTCCACCCTACACGTATCGCTGAAAATCGGGTGCCGCGCGCGGATTCCGCAGCGGTTGTCAGTTACCGCGACCGCCCAGCGGGCGAATCGCGCATCATACTCAAGGCTTTATTTCCGAAGTCTTCGTGGCCTTTTGCGGCTTTCCAAGCCGAAGAATCCGTCGGACGGCCTCACGTCCAAAAAGGTTTGCGCGGGCAGGGGATGGCAAGTTTGGCGATCATCCACAAGCCAGGCCGCTTTTGGCGGCGTTCGCGACTATAGCAGTAATGATTAAGTGCTTCAATTCCATAAAAAATTGTTATGATTGCGCGATGACTACTCCCGCCTCTCCAACCTCCGGCGTCCAGCTGATCGAGGTTGCACCGGATTTCGCCGGCCAACGCATCGACAATTTCCTCAGGACACAGCTCAAGGGCGTGCCCAAGACCCTGATTTACCGCATTCTGCGCAAAGGCGAGGTGCGGGTGAACAAGGGTCGGATCAAGCCCGAGTACAAGCTGCAGGCCGGTGACATCGTGCGCGTGCCGCCGTTGCGCCTGGCCGAGCGCGACGAGCCCGAGCCGGTCGCCCAGGGGCTGCTCGAGCGGCTCGAGGCGGCCATCGTCTACGAAGACAAGGCACTGATCGTGCTGAACAAGCCGGCCGGCATCGCCGTGCACGGCGGCAGCGGCCTGAATTACGGGGTGATCGAGGCCTTCCGTCAGTTGCGTCCCGATGCCAAGGATCTGGAGCTGGTGCACCGCCTGGATCGCGACACGTCCGGCCTTTTGATGATCGCCAAGAAGCGCAGCATGCTGCGTCACCTGCACGAGGCATTGCGCGGCGACGGCGTGGACAAACGCTACATGGCGCTGGTTCGCGGCCACTGGGCGACCGCCAAGAAGCAGGTCAACGCGCCGCTGCAGAAGAGTAACCTGCGCTCCGGCGAGCGCATGGTCGAGGTTGACGGCGAGGGCAAGGAGGCGCTGACGCTGTTTCGCGTGCTGCGCCGCTTCGGCGACTTCGCCACGCTGGTCGAGGCCAAGCCGGTGACCGGTCGCAC
This sequence comes from Pseudomonas hydrolytica, assembly GCF_021495345.1. NCBI lineage: Bacteria > Pseudomonadati > Pseudomonadota > Gammaproteobacteria > Pseudomonadales > Pseudomonadaceae > Ectopseudomonas > Ectopseudomonas hydrolytica. Next base: position 3,498,389 of record NZ_CP099397.1, on the reverse strand, counting down.
CCATCAGATTCGTGTGCACGCCAAGCATGCCGGGCACTGCATCGCCGGCGACTCCAAGTACGGCGATGACGACTTTACCCGCGAGATTCGCGAGCTGGGCGGCAAGCGCCTGTTCCTGCACGCCTACGAGTTGCATGTGCCGCTGCCTGAGGGCGGCGTGCTGAAGCTCGAGGCGCCGGTGGACGAGATGTGGGCCAAGACCCTGGAGCGGCTGAGTGCCTGACTATCAACTGCTGATCTTCGACTGGGACGGCACGCTGGTGGACTCCATCGGCCGTATCGTCGAGGCCATGCATCGCGCGGCCGATGTGGCGGGCGTGCCGCGCTGCACGGATGTCGCGGTGCGCGGCATCATTGGGCTGGAGCTGGGAGTGGCGATTCGTACGCTGTACCCGGAACTCGATGAACCGCTGCGAATCGAAACCATCCGGCGCGCCTACAGCGAACAGTATCTGGCTCTGGAAACCGAGCCTTCGCCGCTGTTCGAGGGTGTGCGGGAGTCGCTCGAGGCATTTCGCGAGCAGGGCTATGGTCTGGCGGTTGCGACCGGCAAGGGGCGCAACGGGCTGCAGCGGGTGCTGGCGGACAAGGGCTGGCTGGATTATTTCGATGTCACCCGCTGCGCCGACGAGACGGCGAGCAAGCCGGATCCGCGTATGCTGCACGAGATTCTCGCGCATTGCGGTGTGCACCCTGAGCGGGCATTGATGGTGGGCGATTCTACCTTCGATCTGCTGATGGCGCGCAATGCCGGGATGGATTCGGTTGCCGTGGGGTTCGGTGCGCAGCCGCTGTCGGTGTTGCGTGAATGTTCGCCGCGTCTGGCGATCAACGATTTCAATGAGCTGCGCGCCTGGCTGGATGGGCGGGGCGCGCAGCGTTCTGTAGGGGTGAGTGAACATGTCGGATGAGTGGAAGTCATCGGCGAAGTCCGAGGGTGAGGATGCCAAAAGCTGGAAGCTGCTGGAGAAGGCGCTGCTGTCCAGTGTGCAGGAGCAGCGTCGTTCGCGGCGTTGGGGGATTTTCTTCAAGCTGCTGACGTTTCTTTATCTGTTCGGGGCGTTGGCGCTGTTCTTGCCGGCGCTCGATCTGAAGAAGGGTGCGTCGACCGGTGCGCATACGGCCCTGATCGAGATTCGCGGGATGATCGCCGATCAGGAGCAGGCCAGTGCCGACAAGGTGGTAGGCAGTCTGCGTGCAGCCTTCGAGGACGCCAACACCAAGGGTGTGATCCTGCGTATCAATAGCCCTGGCGGCAGTCCGGTGCAGTCCGGCTATATCTATGACGAGATTCGCCGCTTGCGCGGCGAGCATCCGCAGATCAAGGTCTACGCGGTGATTACCGATCTAGGCGCTTCCGGGGCCTACTACATCGCCAGTGCGGCCGACGAGATCTACGCGGACAAGGCCAGTCTGGTCGGCTCCATCGGTGTTACGGCGGCCAGCTTCGGCTTCGTCGAAACCATGGAGAAGCTCGGTGTCGAGCGTCGCGTCTACACCTCGGGTGAGCACAAGGCGTTTCTCGATCCGTTCCAGCCGCAGAAGGAAGAGGAAACCCGCTTCTGGAAAGGGGTGCTGGATACCACTCACCGCCAGTTCATCGAAAGCGTGAAGCAGGGGCGCGGTGATCGTCTCAAGGCAGATGCGCATCCCGAGCTGTTCTCGGGGTTGGTCTGGTCGGGCGAGCAGGCGCTGCAGCTGGGGCTGGTCGATGCGCTGGGAAGTGCCAGTTACGTTGCTCGCGAGGTGATTGGCGAGAAGGAGATGGTCGACTTCACCGTGCGAGACACGCCGTTCGATCGCTTCGCCAAGCGCCTGGGTACCAGCGTGGCTGATCGCATTGCGTTGTGGATGGGCTTCCAGGGGCCGACGCTGCGCTGACAGTTAAAAGGAAGGCCCGCTGAGCGGGCCTTCTTCTTTTTATGGGTGACTCAAGGGACTGCGATTCCCTCGTTCAGCAGCATGTCCACCAGGCGAATCAGTGGCAGGCCGATCAGGCTGGTGGTGTCTTCGCCTTCGGTGCTGCGAAACAGGCTGATGCCCAGGCCTTCCGATTTGAAGCTGCCAGCGCAGTCGAATGGCTGCTCGCGTTGCAGATAGCGCAGGATCTGCTCGTCGCTAAGTTGGCGGAAGTGCACGGTGAAGGGCACGCAGTCCACCTGGCACCTGCCGCTGCTGGTGTTGAGCAGCGCCAGGCCGGTCAGGAAGGTGACGCTGCTGCCACTGGCGGCGCGCAGCTGCTGCTGGGCTCTTGGCAGGTCGTGGGGTTTGCCCAGTATCTGCCCGTCGTCGAGTACGGCGACCTGATCCGAGCCAATGATCAAATGGTCAGGATGGCTGCTGGCGAGGGCGCGGGCCTTTTCTTCGGCCAGGCGTTTGACCAGGTCGATGGCGGCTTCGCCTTCGCGGCGGCTTTCATCGATGCTGGGTGACTGCCAGGTAAAGGGTAGTTGCAGGCGGTCGAGCAGCTCGCGGCGATAGGGTGAGCTGGAGGCGAGCAGCAGCGCGGGCATGTTCTCTTCCTTTATATAAGTGGGCGAAGAATTCTACTGATCGCCACCGCTTGAAGACAGGCCGAATTTCCTTTGACACGGGCAGGGTGCATCCCTAGAATGCTGCGCCTATGTTGAATGGGCCGATTCCACCTCACGTTGATCCGCGCAAGCTCGCCGACCGCGAAGCTACCCTCGAAGGGCAGCTCGAGCTGGCCAGCCTGCCGCGTCTCTGCGACCCGCTTGCCGATACGGCGGGCACGGTGCAGGCGAAATTTCATTTCGGGCGTGACGAGCAGAAAACTGTGGTGATCCGCAGTGAGCTCGAGGTTGAGGTCAAAATGGTCTGCCAGCGTTGTCTGGAGCTGGTCGCGCTACCCATCCGCAGCGAATGTGAATACGCCGTGGTTCGGGTTGGAGCGAACACTCAGTCCTTGCCGAAGGGCTACGACGTGCTGGAAGTGGGTGAAGAGCCGCTGGAGCTGCTCGGTCTGGTCGAGGATGAATTGCTTCTCGCCCTGCCGATCGTTCCTGCTCATGCCCCAGGTGATTGCCAGCAGCCGGACGGTCTCGATGAGCCCGAGCCGGGCGAGGACGAGGTATCGCGGTCCAACCCGTTCAGTGTATTGGCGCAGTTAAAGCGTGACCCAAACGTTTAGGAGTTAATGAGTTATGGCTGTTCAGCAGAACAAAAAATCCCGTTCCGCCCGCGACATGCGTCGTTCGCACGATGCTCTCGAGGCCAGCACCCTGTCCGTAGAGAAGAGCACCGGTGAAGTTCACCTGCGCCACCACGTTTCTCCGGAAGGCGTGTACCGCGGTCGCAAAGTGATCGACAAGGGCGCTGACGAGTAATCCTTGTCCGCCTCGATCATCGCGATTGATGCAATGGGTGGGGACTTCGGTCCCCACTGCATTGTTCCGGCCTGCATTTCTGCGCTGGCCGAATTCCCCTCGCTGCACCTGGCCCTCGTCGGCCAAGCCCCTCTTATCGAAGAACAGCTCGCTCGCCAGTCCGGCGTCGATCGCTCGCGCCTGCAGGTTCATCACGCCAGCGAAGTGATCGCCATGGACGAGCGCCCGGCTCAGGCCTTGCGCGGCAAGCCCGATGCCTCGATGCGCGTGGCGCTGGAACTGGTGCGTCAGCGCCAGGCGCATGCCTGCGTCAGTGCCGGCAATACCGGTGCGCTGATGGCGCTGTCGCGTTACGTGGTCAAGACGCTGCCGGGTATCGACCGGCCGGCCATGGTCAGCCCGATTCCGACCGAGCGTGGCCACTGCTACCTGCTGGATCTGGGCGCCAATGTCGACTGCAGTGCCGAGCATCTCTACCAGTTCGCGATCATGGGAGCAGTCGCGGCCGAGACGCTGGGTGTGTCTCGGCCGCGCGTGGCGCTGCTGAATGTCGGCACCGAAGACATCAAGGGCAATCAGCAGGTCAAGCTGGCCGCCAGCCTGCTGCAGCAGGCACGTGGGCTGAACTTCATCGGCTATATAGAAGGCGACGGGGTGTACCGTGGCGAAGCCGATGTCGTGGTGTGCGATGGTTTCGTCGGCAACATCCTGCTCAAGTCCAGCGAAGGCCTGGCGAAGATGATCACTGGCCGGGTCGAGACGCTGTTCAATGAGGGGTTGTTCGCCCAGGCGGTCGGTGCTTTGGCGATGCCGCTGCTGCGCCGCCTCAAGGCCGACCTGGCGCCGGCCAGGCACAATGGCGCGAGCTTTCTCGGGCTGCAGGGCATCGTGGTCAAAAGCCATGGCGCGGCCGGTCAGGAGAGCTTCCAGAGTGCCATTCGCTGTGCGCTGCGCGAGGTGCAGGAAAATTTGCCGCAGCGACTGCATGGTCGCCTCGAGGACTTGTTGCTGTAGACTCGTCGCGTTTTCAGGTGTGACCAGCGGCGGAATGTGACCGCGGCACGCGGCCTGTCATCCAACTGTCAGTTTGCTGCGCCAGGCTCGCCTGGCGTTGGTTTTTCGACTCAAGGGACTTATTCATGTCTGCATCCCTCGCATTCGTCTTTCCCGGTCAGGGTTCGCAAGCCCTGGCCATGCTCGCCGAGCACGGTGCCCAGCAGCAGCTGGTGCTCGATACCTTCGGCGAAGCCTCCGAAGCGCTCGGTTACGATCTCTGGGCGTTGACCCAGCAAGGTCCGGAAGAGCAGCTGAACCAGACCGACAAGACCCAGCCGGCCATCCTCACCGCCTCCATCGCCCTGTGGCGTCTGTGGCTGGCCGAGGGTGGCGCCAAGCCGGCGTTCGTCGCCGGTCACAGCCTGGGTGAGTACTCCGCGCTGGTCGCCGCGGGCAGCATCGGCTTCGCCGACGCCGTGAAGCTGGTGGAGCGCCGCGGTCAACTGATGCAGCAGGCCGTTCCGGCCGGGCAGGGCGGCATGGCCGCCATCCTCGGTCTGGAAGATGCCGACGTGCTGGCTGCCTGCGCCGAAGCCGCGCAGGGTGATGTGGTCAGTGCGGTGAACTTCAATGCCCCTGGTCAGGTGGTGATCGCCGGTAGCGCGGCTGCCGTCGAACGCGCCATCGAGGCGTGCAAGGCGCGCGGCGCCAAGCGCGCCATGGCGCTGCCGGTCAGCGTGCCGTCGCACTGCGCGCTGATGAAGCCTGCTGCCGAGCGTTTCGCCGAGTCGGTCGAGGCATTGAACTGGCAGGCGCCGCAGATCCCGCTGGTGCAGAACGTCAGCGCCGCCGTGGTGTCCGACCTGGCCACCCTGAAGGCCGACCTGCTGGCGCAGCTGTACAGCCCGGTTCGCTGGGTAGAGTCCATGGTGCGTCTGTCCGAGCAGGGCGTAACCGATCTGGTCGAGTGCGGCCCCGGCAAGGTGCTCAGCGGCCTGAACAAGCGCTGCGTCAAAGGCATCAACACCCACAATCTGGATACCCCCGATGCTTTCGCCGCTGCTCGTGCTGCGTTGGCTTGAGAAAGGAGAACGAACATGAGTCTGCAAGGTAAGGTCGCGCTGGTCACTGGCGCCAGCCGTGGTATCGGCCAGGCAATTGCTCTGGAGCTGGGCCGTCAGGGCGCCATCGTCATCGGCACTGCCACTTCGGCATCCGGTGCCGAGCGCATCGCTGCCACGCTGAAAGAACACGGCATCAGCGGTACCGGCATGGAACTGAACGTGACCAGCGCCGAGTCCGTCGAGGCCGTGCTGGGTGCTATCGCCGAGCAGTTCGGTGCGCCGGCCATTCTGGTCAACAACGCCGGTATCACCCGCGACAACCTGATGCTGCGCATGAAAGACGACGAGTGGTTCGACGTCATCGACACCAACCTCAACAGTCTCTATCGCCTGTCCAAGGGCGTGCTGCGCGGCATGACCAAGGCGCGCTTCGGCCGGATCATCAACATCGGTTCCGTGGTTGGTGCCATGGGCAATGCCGGACAGGCCAACTACGCTGCCGCCAAGGCCGGTCTGGAAGGTTTCAGCCGCGCTCTGGCGCGTGAAGTCGGTTCGCGCGGCATTACCGTCAACTCGGTAGCCCCGGGTTTCATCGACACCGACATGACCCGCGAGCTGCCGGAAGCACAGCGCGACGCGCTGCTGACGCAGATTCCGCTGGGCCGTCTGGGCCAGGCCGAAGAGATCGCCAAGGTCGTCGGTTTCCTGGCTTCCGATGGCGCAGGCTACGTCACTGGGGCTACTATTCCGGTGAACGGCGGTATGTACATGAGCTAAAAAGGGCGCCTCCGACTGTCCGGAGGTTCTCGAATGTGACGCGAGCCATCAGAAAACTGTCATAGTGGCTGTCTAAAATCCGTTATAAAGCTGCAACAGGTTTATAGACAGATCGTTGAAGTGTTCCTGGGGGCTCCCCGGCATTCAGCTTGAAATGCTAAAAACCCTTTCTATACACTTGGCCGCTACCAGCTGCCTGGATTTGTCCAATAGGAGTGAAAACAAGGTATGAGCACCATCGAAGAACGCGTCAAGAAAATCGTTGCTGAGCAACTTGGCGTCAAGGAAGAGGAAGTAACCAACAGCGCTTCCTTCGTTGAAGACCTGGGTGCCGACTCTCTTGACACCGTTGAGCTGGTGATGGCTCTCGAGGAGGAATTCGAGACCGAGATCCCGGACGAGCAAGCTGAGAAGATCACCACCGTTCAGGAAGCCATCGACTACGTGACTGCCCACGCGCAATAAGTCACAGTCAGCTTTCTGACCGAGAAAAGCCGCACTCCCTAATCAGGCGTGCGGCTTTTCTTTACGTGCAAGGCGCATGTGGCGCCTGAGTAGAACAAGAGGAGATTGCTGTGTCGCGTAGACGCGTCGTGGTTACCGGTATGGGCATGTTGTCGCCGCTGGGTAACGATGTGCCGAGCAGCTGGCAGGGCATTTTGGCCGGGCGCAGTGGCATCGGTCTGATCGAGCACATGGACCTGTCCGCCTACTCCACCCGTTTTGGCGGGTCGGTCAAGGGTTTCAACGTCGAGGAGTACCTCTCCGCCAAGGAGGCGCGCAAGCTCGACCTGTTCATCCAGTACGGTCTCGCTGCCTGCTTCCAGGCCGTGCGTGATTCCGGACTGGACATCACCGACGCCAATCGCGAGCGTATCGGTGTGGCCATGGGCTCCGGTATCGGCGGCCTGACCAATATCGAGAACAACTGCAAATCGCTGCACGAGCAGGGGCCGCGGCGCATTTCGCCGTTCTTCGTGCCGGGCTCGATCATCAACATGATTTCCGGCTTCCTGTCGATCCACCTGGGGCTGCAGGGGCCGAACTACGCCATCGCCACGGCGTGCACCACCGGCACTCACTGCATCGGCATGGCCGCGCGCAACATCGCCTATGGCGAAGCCGATGTGATGGTCGCCGGCGGCGCCGAGATGGCGGCCTGCGGTCTGGGCATGGGCGGCTTCGGTGCTGCGCGTGCGCTGTCGACGCGCAACGACGAGCCGACCAAGGCCAGCCGTCCGTGGGACAAGGGCCGTGACGGCTTCGTGCTGTCCGATGGCTCCGGCGCCCTGGTACTGGAAGAGCTGGAACACGCCAAGGCGCGTGGCGCCACCATCTATGCCGAGCTGATCGGTTTCGGCATGAGCGGCGACGCCTTCCACATGACCTCGCCGCCCGAGGATGGCGCCGGTGCGGCGCGCTGCATGGCGGCAGCCTTGCGCGATGCCGGCATCAATGCCGATCAGGTGCAGTACATCAACGCCCACGGCACTTCGACTCCGGCGGGCGACATTGCCGAAGCTGCGGCGGTGAAGAGCGTGTTCGGCGATCACGCCTACAAGCTGGCGGTTAGCTCGACCAAGTCCATGACCGGTCACCTGCTGGGTGCTGCGGGTGCGGTGGAAGCGATCTTCAGCGTGCTGGCGATCCGCGACCAGGTCGCGCCGCCGACCATCAACCTGGACGAGCCGGACGAAGGCTGCGACCTGGACTTCGTCGCGCACCAGGCCAAGGCCATGCCGATCGAGATCGCCCTGTCGAACTCCTTCGGCTTCGGCGGCACCAACGGCTCGCTGCTGTTCCGTCGGTACCACGGCTGATGCTGAGCTGGGTCAACGGCGCGCCCGGCGAGCAGTTGTCGGTTCGCGACCGTGGCCTGGCTTACGGCGATGGTCTGTTCGAGACCATCGCCGTGCGTGGCGGGCGCATCCCCTTGCTGGCGCGGCATATGGCGCGCCTGGCCGAAGGTTGCCGGCGGCTGTCCATTCCTCTCGATCTGGTGTTGATGGAAAGCGAGTTGCAGGCGTTTGCCGGGCAACTGGGCGAGGGTGTGGCCAAGCTGATCGTCACCCGCGGTGCGGGCCAGCGCGGCTATGCGCCGCCACAGCCCTGTCAGCCGCAGCGTATTCTGCAGGCCGCGGCGTTGCCACAGTATCCTCCAGCCCACGCCGAGCAGGGCGTGCGCCTGTTTCCCTGTACGACCCGCCTGGCAGAGCAGCCCTTGCTTGCCGGACTCAAGCATCTCAACCGCCTGGAGCAGGTATTGGCCCGTGCCGAGTGGCAGGGGGCCGAGTACGCCGAGGGCCTGATGCTCGACGCCAGCGGGCGGGTGATCGAAGGGGTCTACAGCAATCTGTTTCTGGTGCGTGGCGGCGGGCTGGTGACCGCGGACCTGTCGCGCTGCGGCGTCGCCGGCGTGATGCGCGCCGAGATCCTGCAGCAGGCTCAGCTGCTCGGTTTGTCCATCGAGTTGCGTGATGTTTCCTACGACGAACTGCTGAGCGCGGACGAAGTCTTTCTCTGCAACAGCCTTTACGGCATCTGGCCGGTAACGGCACTGCAGGAGCGACACTGGCCGGTCGGGCCGCTCACCCGTAAACTGCAGGCCATCGTCTGCGACCTACTGAGTAAATAACTGGTGCTACGCAAGATCTTGGTGCTGCTTGAGTGCGGCGTGCTACTGGCTGCGCTGCTGGTGGTCGGTGCCGCCTGGCTGCAGCAGAGAGCCCTGGAGCAGCCTCTGCAGCTCGAGGAGGAAATGCTGCTGGAGGTGCCGTCCGGCGCCACGCCGAGTGGCCTGCTCAATCGTCTGGAAGCGGAGGGCGTGATCGACAACGCCTTCTGGTTGCGTCTGTACTGGCGCTTCAACCTGCGCGCTCCCGCTTTGCACAGCGGCGAGTATCGTCTGCTGCCCGAACATACCGCTCAGCAGATGCTGGGGCTCTGGCAGCGTGGCGAAGTGGTGCAGTACAGCCTGACGCTGGTCGAGGGCTGGAACTTCCGTCAGGTGCGCGCGGCCCTGGCCCGTCAGGAGCGCCTGGAACAGCGCCTGGCCAATCTGAGCGACGCGCAGTTGATGGAGCGTCTCGGCCTGGCCGGGCAGAATCCCGAGGGACGCTTCTTCCCCGATACCTACCGCTATGTGCGCGGCATGAGCGACGAGGACCTGCTCAAGCAGGCCAATGCCCGCCTCGAGGCCGTGCTTGCCGAAGAGTGGCAGAAGCGTGCCGAGGGCTTGCCTTATCGCACGCCTTACGACGCGCTGATCATGGCTTCGATGATCGAGAAGGAAACCGGTGTGCCCGAGGAGCGCGGCGAAATCGCCGGGGTGTTCGTGCGCCGCTTGCGCATCGGCATGCGCCTGCAGACCGACCCCACCGTGATCTACGGCATGGGCGAGCGCTACAACGGTCGCATCACCCGTGCCGACCTGCGTACACCGACGCCTTACAACACCTACACCATCGACGGCATGCCGCCGACGCCGATCGCCATGGTCGGGCGTGAGGCGATTCACGCCGCGCTCAACCCGCTCGATGGCACCACCCTGTATTTCGTCGCGCGAGGCGACGGCAGCCATGTGTTCTCCAACACCCTGGCCGAGCACAACCGCGCCGTGCGCGAATACCAGCTCAAGCGTCGCGCCGACTACCGCTCCAGCCCCGCGCCCCGTGCGGCGGCCGAAACTGAATAAGGGCAATCCGTGACCGGTCTGTTTATTACCCTGGAAGGCCCGGAAGGCGCTGGCAAAAGCACCAACCGCGAGTATCTGGCCGAGCGCCTGCGCGAGCGGGGCGTCGACGTAGTGCTGACCCGTGAACCCGGCGGCACACCGCTGGCCGAGCGTATCCGCGAGCTGCTGCTCGACCCCAGCGACGAGCCGATGGCGGCCGATACCGAGCTGCTGCTGGTGTTCGCCGCGCGTGCCCAGCACCTGCAGCAGGTCATTCGCCCGGCTTTGGCCAAGGGCTGTGTGGTGCTATGCGACCGTTTTACCGATGCCACCTATGCCTATCAGGGCGGCGGGCGAGGACTGTCCATCGAGCGCATTGCGCAGCTGGAGCAGTTCGTCCAGGGCGAGCTGCGTCCCGACCTGACGCTGATTTTCGATCTGCCGGTGGAAGTCGGTCTGGCTCGCGCCGCGGCGCGCGGGCGCCTGGACCGTTTCGAGCAGGAAGGCCGTGGCTTCTTCGAAGCGGTACGCCAGGCTTACCTGCAGCGCGCCGCGCAGGCGCCACAACGTTATCGCGTGCTGGATGCCGGACAGACCCTGGCTCAGGTGCAGGCCGATATCGACGCCTTGCTGCCGAGCCTGCTGGAGGCCTGCCGTGGCTGAGATCTACCCCTGGCAGCAACCGCTCTGGCAGCAGCTGGCCGGGCGCAGTCAGCATGCCCATGCCTACCTGCTGCACGGTCCCACCGGCATCGGCAAGCGCGCGCTGGCCGAGCGCCTGATGGCATATCTTCTCTGCCAGAGCCCGAGCGGCCTGGACGCCTGCGGCAACTGCAAGTCCTGCCATCTGCTGGCTGCCGGTACTCACCCGGACAACTTCGTGCTCGAGCCCGAGGAGACGGACAAGCCGATCAAGGTCGATCAGGTGCGTGAGCTGGTCGATTTCGTGGTGCAGACCGCTCAGCTTGGCGGGCGCAAGGTGGTGTTGCTGGAGCCGGCCGAGGCGATGAACCTCAATGCCGCCAACGCGCTGCTCAAGAGCCTGGAAGAGCCGTCCGGCAATACCGTGCTGCTGCTTATCAGCCATCAGCCCAGCCGCCTGTTGCCGACCATCAAGAGTCGCTGCGTGCAGCAGGCCTGTCCGCTGCCGAGCGAGGCGACTAGCCTGGCCTGGCTGGCCCAGGCGCTGCCCGAGCTGGGCGACGATGAACGAAGCGATCTGCTGACCCTGGCGGCGGGCTCGCCACTGGCCGCCGTGCGCTTGCAGGCGCAGGGCGTGCGCGAGCAGCGCGCGCAGGCGGTAGAGGGGGTGAAGAAGTTGCTCAAGCAGCAGGTTTCGCCAAGCCAGTTGGCGGAAAGCTGGAACGCGCTGCCGCTGAATCTGCTCTTCGACTGGTTCTGCGACTGGGCGCAGCTGATGCTGCGTTACCAGCTGACCAGGGACGAGGAGGGCCTGGGCCAGGCGGATATGCGCAAGGTGGTGCAATACCTGGCGGACAAGACGCCGCAGGCCAGGGTGCTGGCCATTCAGGAATGGCTGCTTGGCCAAAGGCAGAAGGTGATCGGCAAGGCCAACCTCAATCGTGTGCTGCTACTGGAAGCCTTGCTGGTGCAGTGGGCCGCTCTGCCCGAGCAGGGGCGCGGCTGACAAAGGTCGCATCGGGATTCGGCAAGGCGTCACATTCTGCTGGCTGCCTGCCACCCGCTGGTTTGCGTGAGAGTATGAACAGGCCCTAGAATCAAGCATTAAGCAATAAACGCCAGGAATGCGCTGATGAGCCTGCCACCCAATCTGGGTCCCCGTAACGGAATTCTGTCCCTGACCATCAAGGACAAGTCCGTGCTGTACGCGGCCTACATGCCCTTCATCAAGAATGGCGGTCTCTTCATTCCCACCAACAAGAGCTACAAGCTCGGTGACGAAGTGTTCATGCTGCTCAACCTGATGGACGAGCCGGAGAAGATTCCGGTAGCCGGCAAGGTGGTGTGGATCACCCCGAAAGGGGCCCAGGGCAACCGCGCCGCCGGTGTCGGTGTGCAGTTCAACGACGGTGACAACACCGCCCGCAACAAGATCGAAACCTACCTCGCCGGCGCACTGAAGTCCGACCGCCCGACGCACACCATGTAATCCGCTGGCCGCGAGCGAACTCTGCTCGCGGCCAATGTATCTCCGTCGTCCAGGCACCTGCCGCTTTCGATTACAATTCGGGCTTTCCCTTTGCCCGAGTTCTCCCGCTGTGCTGATCGACTCCCATTGCCACCTTGATCGTCTCGACCTGGCTGCCCATGGCGGTTCGCTGGATGCTGCCCTGGATGCGGCGCGCGCCGCCGGCGTCGGCCATTTTCTGTGCATCGGCGTCAGCGCCGACAACGCGGCCACGGTCAAGGGCCTGGCCGAGCGTTATGCCGATGTCGACTGCTCGGTGGGTGTGCATCCGCTGGACCTCGAGCCGGGCGCCGAACCGGCGCTGGACTGGCTGCTGGGCGAGCTGGCGCACCCGAAGGTGGTCGCCATCGGCGAAACCGGCCTGGATTACCACTACGAGCCGGAATCCGCCGCGCTGCAGCAGGCGTCCTTCCGTCTGCATCTGGAAGCGGCGCGCATCACCGGCAAGCCGGTCATCGTGCATACCCGCGAGGCTCGCGCCGATACCCTGGCGCTGCTGCGCGAGGCGGCGCTGCCGCAGGCCGGGGTGCTGCACTGCTTCACCGAAGACTGGGAGATGGCCAAGGCCGCGCTGGATATCGGGTTCTACATCTCGCTGTCCGGCATCGTTACCTTCCGCAATGCCGAAGCGCTGCGCGAGGTGGCGCGCCAGGTGCCGGCCGACCGCCTGCTGGTGGAGACCGACTCGCCTTACCTGGCGCCCGTGCCGCACCGTGGCAAGCCCAATCTGCCGCAATACGTGCGTGAAGTGGCCGAGTACCTGGCCGTACTACGTGGCGTCAGCTACGAGACCCTGGCCGAGCAGACCTCGAGCAACTTCAAGCGCCTGTTCCCGTTGGCTGGTGTGGCCGACGCATAACAGCCCGTAGGGTGCGCCGCGCGCACCAGGCGATGTGGGGCGTTGCAGCCATGGTGGGTTACGCCGCACCCAGATCCAGCGAAGCAATCTACGACTCGTGACGGGCGGCTAACCCAGCCTACGGAAACGCCGATCCGCTGAGCAAAAAAAACCCGGATTCTGGGGGATGAATCCGGGTTAAGACCATTAGGAGTAAATCAAGGTACGCGGTCCACGGTACCTTGGCTGGCGGGGCACTTGGGGGGAGATGCCGCACACCAGTAAGTTCCAGTATTGGTCATGTTGGGCGAGCGTCCAGGCAAAATCGTGTGTTTTTTAAACAGATTTGGAATACCGCGGACGCTGTTGAGTCCTCACCCTTTTGCCAGCTGGGTTAGCAGACCCAGCGTTTCCTCGATCACTTGCTCTTGGGTGTAGAAGTGTGGCGAAAGCCTTACTCCCGGCCCTCGCTGCACGCAGATCACCTGCTCCTCGCGCAGGCGCTGATACAGCGCGGCATTGTCCCAGCCGGTCAGGCTGAAGTTGAGGATGCCGGCGCGGCGTTGCGTAGCCAGCGGACTGTGCAGCGTAGCGCCCGGTAGCCTGGCAATGCCGTCGGTCAATTGCTGCACACGCTCTTCCAGCAGCGCGCCGACGCGCTCCATGCCCACTTCCTCGAGCAGCGACAGGCTCGCCTCCAGGGCGAAGGCGCCGAGCATGTTCGGGCTGCCGCATTCGAAGCGCCGCGCACTGCGCGCCGGTTGCCAGTCCTGGCGGGTGTAGTCGCCGGCATGCTCCAGCATGTGCCAGCCGTATTCGTGCAGCTTCAACTGTTCGCGTACCGCGGTGCGGCAATAGAACACGCCCAGACCTTCCGGGCCGAGCATCCATTTGTGGCCGTCGGCCATGGCGAAGTCGCAGTCATAGGCCTGGACGTCGAAGGGCAGGGCGCCGAGCTGCTGGATGGCATCCACACAGAACAGCACGCCGTGCTGACGGCAGCCGCGGCCGAGGCGCGGCAGATCCAGGCGCAGGCCGCTGGCGAACTGCACCGCACTGATCGACAGCAGGCGCGTACGCGGCGTGAAGGCGGCGAGCAGGGCTGCCTCCGGATCATCGCCCTTGAGGCTAACTTCGACCACCTCCACGCCTTGGGCGGCGAGCGCCAGCCAGACGATGCGGTTGGAGGGGAATTCCTCGTCGCTGATGATCACCTGGTCGCCGGGGCGCCAGTCCAGGCCGAAGGCCACGAACGAGAGTGCCTCGGAGGTGTTCTTGACCAGTGCGATGTCGCCGGTGCTTGGTGCGTTCAGCAGGCGCATCAGGCGTTCGCGTAGGCTACGCTCCAGTTTCAACCAGTCGGGATAATCACGTGCGCCGCTGGTCACGTTCGCTTCCGAGAACCGCTGCACCGCTTCAGCGCTGCGTTTCGGCCAGGGGGCGACCGCCGCATGGTTCAGATAACGCAGTCCACTTTCTTGGGGAAACTCATCATGAAACACGTACATGGTCGGATGATCCGTGCAATTTGGCTACATTTGGGCATAATAGGCGGCTTCGATTTTTGACCCCGCAGTCCCTTTATGCAGAAAGAACCCCGTAAGGTCCGCGAATTCCGTCGCCGCGAGCAAGAAATTCTCGACACCGCGCTGAAACTCTTCCTCGAACAGGGTGAAGACAGCGTTACCGTCGAGATGATCGCTGATGCGGTCGGTATCGGCAAAGGCACCATCTACAAGCACTTCAAGTCCAAGGCGGAGATCTACCTGCGCCTGATGCTCGACTACGAGCGCGATCTCAACGAGCTGCTGCATTCGGCCGACGTGGATCGTGACAAGGAAGCGCTTTCGCGCGCCTACTTCGAATTCCGCATGCGCGACCCGCAGCGCTATCGCCTGTTCGACCGCCTGGAAGAGAAGGTGGTCAAGGGCAATCAGGTGCCGGAGATGGTCGAGCAGCTGCACAAGATCCGCGCCTCCAACTTCGAGCGCCTGACCCAGCTGATCAAGGGCCGCATCGCCGAAGGCAAGCTGGAAGACGTGCCGCCGTACTTCCACTACTGCGCCGCCTGGGCGCTGGTACACGGCGCCGTGGCGCTGTACCACTCGCCGTTCTGGAGCAACGTGCTCGAGGATCAGGAAGGCTTCTTCCAGTTCCTCATGGACATCGGCGTGCGCATGGGCAACAAGCGCAAGCGCGACTGAGGCCCGGCGGGGCTCGCTACCGGGGCGACACCGACCCCCGGCAAATGCGACCCCGCTCATTCAGCCGGTCGATGGTCCATGTGCCACGGCCGGTTACGGCGATATACTCCCGTTGTCCCTATCGGAGTCCGCCATGATCGTCGACCGCCAGGGCAGGCGTTTTCGCAACCTGCGTATCAGCCTGACCGCCGCCTGCAACTACGCCTGCACCTACTGTGTGCCTGACGGCAAGCGCCTGGTGGCGGCACAGGACGAGCTTTCCGCCGAGGCCATGGCCCGCGGCGTCGCCTACCTGATCGAAGCGGCCGGTATCGAGCGCCTGCGCATCACCGGCGGCGAGCCGCTGGTCAGCACGCGCCTGGATCCCTTCCTGCGGCAAGTCAGCCAGCTCGGTCTCGATGACATCAGCCTGACCACCAACGGCCAACTGCTCGAGCGCAAGCTGCCGCTGCTGGTCGAGTGCGGCATTCGCCGGCTCAACGTTTCGCTCGATACCCTCGACGCCAGTGCCTTCCGCAGCATCGCTCGCGGTGGTGACCTGGCTACCGTCCTGGCCGGCATGGCAGCAGCGCGCGAAGCGGGGATGAAGATCAAGGTCAACATGGTGCCGCTGCGCGGGCAGAACCTCGACCAGGTTCTGCCGCTGCTCGACTACTGCCTGGAGCGCGGTTTCGAACTGCGCTTCATCGAGCTGATGCGCATGGGCCATCTGGCGCGCGATGGCAACGCGTTCAACCAGCAGTTCGTTGGCCTGGCGCAGTTGCTGGAGCTGATCGGCAGTCGCTACCAGTACGTCCAGGCTGATGCGCCGGTGGATGCCACGGCGATGCGCTATGCCATTCCCGGCCTCGGCCACTTCGGCGTGATCGCCAACGAAAGCGTGCCGTTCTGCCGCACCTGCTCGCGCCTGCGCCTGTCGTCCACCGGCTGGCTGCATGGCTGCCTGTCGTCGAGCAATCGTCACTATGTCGGCGATCTGCTGGACAAGCCGCGTCACCAGGCCCTGCCAGCGCTGCAGCGGCTGCTGGTCAAGGCCCTTGGCGACAAGCAGGATCTGGCCTTCTCCGGCGGCGTGACGGTGATGAAGATCATCGGCGGCTGATCCGCAGGGGGCGCCATGCGCACCCATTTCCCGACGCTTGCGGTCCTCGGTGCGCGCGGCGCACCTAACATGCGCCTGCCCTACACCGATCCCCGAGGGTGCGCCATGGGCACCGCAGGCGGTGAGATGGCTCGCGCGATGCACGCTCGCCGCGATAGTCCGCGTGGCTCGGCAGTCACGTCCGCTCCGGATACACTGCCGGGGCGTCAACCAACCGAGTGTCCTTCCGCATGTCCGCCACCTTTCCCATCGCCTATATCGAGCCGGTGTTCCGTCCGCCGAGCGAGGCCCAGTCGCTGATTCTGCCGGTCACCAACGGCTGCTCCTGGAACCAGTGCACCTTTTGCGAGATGTACACCGCCCCGCAGAAGAAATTCCGTGCCCGTGACGAGGCGCAGGTGCTGGAAGAGATTCGTCGCGCCGGCGAGCAACTGATCGTCAACCGCGTATTTCTCGCCGACGGCGATGCCCTGGTGCTGCCGACTCGGCGTCTGCTGGCCATCCTGCAGGCGATCCGCGAGCACATGCCCGAGGTCCGTAGGGTTTCCAGTTACTGCCTGCCGCGCAACCTGCGCAAGAAGTCGGTGGACGAGCTCAAGGAGCTGGCCGATGCCGGGTTGAAGATGGCCTATGTCGGCTGCGAGTCGGGCGATGATGAGGTGCTGGCGCGGGTCAACAAGGGGGAAACCTTCGAGTCCAGCCTCAGCGCTCTGGACAAGCTCGGCCAGGCCGGCATCACCCGCTCGGTGATGATTCTCAACGGGCTCGGTGGCCAGGTGTTCAGCGATCAGCATGCCGACAATTCGGCGCGCCTGATGAACGAAGCCCAGCCCGAATACCTTTCCACTTTGGTGGTCAGTTTCCCCATGGGGGAGGCGCGCTTTCGCCAGCAGTTCGCCGATTACCAGCCGCTGACGCAGCTGCAGCTGTTCGCTGAGGTCGAGCGCCTGCTGCAAGGCCTCGAGCTGCAGCAGACGGTGTTTCGCAGCGATCACGCGTCCAACTACCTGGTGCTCAAGGGCAACCTGGGGCGTGACAAGGCGCGTCTGCTGGCCCAGGTGCGCGCGGCCATCGAGCAACCGCAGCAGGCGAACCTGCGGCAGGAGTGGCAGCGCGGGCTTTGACCAGGCTGGCGCAGAATCTGCATCTGTGCCTTATCCGCCGGTTTTCCGTCACCGGCACGAGGAGGATGGATTCATGCGTAACCTGCTTCTACTGGTGGCGCTGCTGGGGCTGGCTGGCTGCATGAAGGTCAGCGATCTGGCCAGCGGCGCCGAGTACCACCTGCGCGACGCCGGTTTTCTCGACCACGGGCGCACCGAGCGCATGGCCTCGCGGCGCCTGCAGCAGGACTCCTTCATCTACATCGCCCAAGGCCATTTCGTGCCGCCGGGCCACGGTTACCCGCGGCCCAACGTGGTGGCGGAGGAGGCCTTCAAGGGCTTCGTCGAATACTTTCCCCTGGTGCGCCGCGCCCGCGAGCCGGCCGGGCTGGATGAAGCGATGGCCGAGGCTCGCGCTGCCGGGGCGCACTATTTGCTCTACGGCCGCTTCGCCTACAGCGACGATCGCATCGGCACGGTGGAGGAGTGGGAGGATCAGGAAGCGCTGGATCGTCTCGGCACCGACCGTGCGGTGATTCAGCTGATGCTGATCGAGACCAACACCCGCTATCTGGTGGACACCGCGCGCATCCGCAGCCGTGGCGGCTTTCTCACCTTCTACGACGCCCAACCCCAGGACCTGATCGGCCCGCCGCTGCGTGACTACGCGCGCAGCCTGCTGGGCGTGGGGCGCTGAGCGACTGCCCGGAAGGATCGAAGCCCGCGCCTGTCCACGCCGCGCTCGGCTCGGCCAGGAGGTGCTTTGGCGGCGATTGGGATCTGCCGCCTCCTGTCGCGGCCAAAGCCCTGGTCAGGGTGTATCCTCTTCGGTTCGCAGCAATGGACGAGGAGAGAGCATGAGCGATCCAGGCAAGGCCGGCGACCTGCTGGCGCAGATCCCCAAGGGCGAAGGCAAGGGCCTGCCCCCCGTGCACCTGTGGAACCCCGATTTCTGTGGCGATATCGACATGCGCATCGCCCGCGACGGCACCTGGTATTACCTGGGCACACCCATCGGTCGCAAACCCATGGTGCGGCTGTTTTCCACCATCATCCGCCGTGACGGCGACGACTACTTCCTGATCACGCCGGTGGAGAAGGTGGGCATCAGGGTGGACGACGCACCCTTCGTCGCCGTGACTCTGCAGGTCGAGGGCGAGGGGGAAGCGCAGGTGCTGCGCTTTACCACCAACGTCGAGGACGAGGTGGTGGCCGGCGCCGAGCATCCGATTCGGGTGGAAATCGACCCTGCGACACTCGAACCCTCGCCCTACATTCTGGTGCGGCGTAACCTCGAAGCGCTGATACACCGCAACGTGTTCTACCAGCTGGTGGAGCTGGCGGTGGAGCGCGAAGTGGACGGCAAGCCCTGGCTTGGGGTGTGGAGTGCCGGGCAGTTCTATCCCATCGGGCCTTCCCCGGTCTGAGCGGGCGCTTCAGGAGCAACGCCGCTGCGCGCAGCGCACCCTATGGATCTGACAGGAGACGCAAATGGATGAGCATCGCATCGAAACCGAACGCCTGACGCTGCGCCCACCGCAGCCGCAGGATGCCGACGAGGTGCAGCGTCTGGCCGGCGATTTCCGTATTGCCGATGTCACCCGCAGCATTCCCCATCCCTATCCGCCCGAGCTCGCGCAGCAGTGGATCGAGCGCTGCACGCAGGACTGGCATGACGGCAAGGCGGCCAGCTTCGTGATCATCGAGACGGGCAGCGGCCAGCTGGTCGGCAGCATCACACTCAAGGACATCGGCCGCGGCGAGGCCGAGGTGGGTTACTGGATCGGCGTGCCGTACTGGAGCCGTGGCTATGCCAGCGAGGCCTGCAATGCACTGGTGGAGTTCGCCTTCCGCCACCTGCGTCTGCGCCGGTTGCACGCCAGCCACCTGGCGCGCAACCCGCAGTCCGGGCGCGTGTTGTTCAAGGCCGGCTTCCGCCATCTGGGTCTGGGGCATAGCGAATGCGGCTGCCAGGGCAAGCTGGAGCCGGTCGAACTCTACGAGCGGGTTTCTGGCGATTGATCCGCGCACTGTTCATCAGCAGTCGCAACCGCTTGCGCAGCCCGACCGCCGAGCAGCTGTTCGGCTCCTGGCCAGGTGTCGAAACCGATTCCGCCGGCTTGGCGCCGGACGCCGAGGTGCGTCTGTCGGCCGAGCAGGTCCAGTGGGCCACGCTGATTCTGGTGATGGAGAAGCGCCACCGCAGCCGATTGATGCGCCAGTACCGCCAGGCGCTGGCGGGCAAGCGCGTGATCTGCCTGGATATCCCCGATGACTACGCCTACATGCAGCCAGAGCTGATCGAACTGTTGCAGCGCAAGGTGGCCGGGCTGCTGCGCTGATCGCCTCGCCTCAACGCACCCGATCCAGGCTCTGCACCGCCAGGTCCAGTGCCTTCTGCATATCCAGCCGGGCCGAACGGCCCACGTCCTTGTCGCTCAGTTCGTAGTTGCGTTCCGACGGCAGGATCGGAGCGGTCAGGTCTTCGGCATCCATGGGTTCGAAGTCGTAGTCGCCGCCGATGGTCATGGCGCTGCGGCGCAGCAACATGCGCACCTGTTCCGGTTGCAGCTGCGGGTTGATCGACAGCATGGCGGCGACGATGCCGGTGACCAGCGGCGTGGCGTAGGAGGTGCCGCAGTGCACGTCGCCGCTGGCATCGACTTGCCGGGTGGAGGCACGGGCGCAGGCGGCGGCGGTGATGTCCACGCGCATGTCGACATTCGACGAGTCGCGTTTGACCGCGTAGGCGGGGTCGTCGATGGCCAGGTTCTCGCGCTCGCTGCGCTGGTGCCCACCGACCACCAGCAACTGCTCGGTGATGAAGGAGGAGGGCAGGCGGTACTCGTCGCGGCCGGAATAGGACGAGCCGTTGCCGGCGGAGTTGATCACCAGCACGTCCGGGTGTTCGTTGCGCAGCCAGAGGAAGAATTCTTCCAGCAGCTCCTCGTAACCGCTCATGGCGATGTTCGAGCGCACCAGCGAATCGATCTCGTCGCCCTCGATATTGCGGGTGCCGACGCGATGAATGCCCCAGCTCCAGTTGAGCACGCGCACGCCGTCTTCCACCAGGTTGACCGAGGCGGCGATGTTGGCAGTGATGCCGGCATCCGAATTGCGCTCGACTATCACCTCGAAGCCGTTGCTGGCCTTGTCCAGCCCGCGCAGGAAACCGGTGTTGCCGCCCTTGTCCCAGTGCGCGGCGAGGATGCCCGCCACCGTGCTGCCGTGGTTGTCCGGCTCGTCGGCGTCGCGGGCATAGAGGCAGGTGCGCGGTTTGCCGTCAGGGCAGGCGCCCAGGTAGTCGGCGAAGTCGGGGGCGTCGAAGTCGACGTTGCGCTCGATCACGCCAATGCGCACCGGCTGGGTCTCGATGGGCGAGTCGCTGGCGGGAATGCGTCGCTGGTAGTAGTTCACCGCGTCCATGAAACGGTTGGCCGCCCATTCCTCGGAGTTCTTCTGCGGCTTGCGCGCAGGCTGGCGCGCCGCTTCGGCTTCCTCGCCGCGTTCGGGCGCGCTTTCTTCCACCACCACGGCATCGACGCTGGTTTCACTGCCGATGCGCAGCACCAGGGCGTCGCGCTCCGTCAGGTTCTTCACTGGCAGACGCAGCTGGTAGACGTTCAGTGGGGCAATGGCGCCAACCACCTCGGCATCGTATTTCTGCGCCAGGCGCCTGGCCTCCTCGAGACCGTCGTGGCTCTCCTCGATCAACAGGCTGATCAGGTCGAGATAGGTGGTCAGCCCATCCATGTTCTTCGCCACTTCATCCGGGCCGGCGGCCAGTACGTGGCTGCCGTTGAGCGACAGCCACACCGGGTTGCTGACACGCGAGCCGTCTTCCAGCCACAGGGGCGCGCTGCGATTTTCATCGCGGCTCAGTTGCAGGCGCAGGCCGCCCTCGCTGCGCTGCACCGCCTTTGCCGGCAGCGTCTTGTCGCCGAGTCGCAGCCGGGGCACCTTCTCGCCGAGGCCGCGGACCTGCAGGCACCATTCCTGCCGGTCGGTGGCGAGCAGGTCGCCGCAACGTTGCAGGCTCTTGATGCGCAGGGCTTGCTCGGCGTGAGCCAGCGGGCTGAGCAGGGCCAGGGTGAGAACGCACAGAAAGGCGCGGTTCGGCAGCATGGGATGGGGCCTCCGTGGCAGTCGTTCTGCTTTTCCGACTGCCGTTGCCGTGCATCGTTCAGGTGGGTTCGAGGACGTCGTAGGGTGCGCCGTGCGCACCGCGTGTTTACGAGGCCGCAGCTGGTGCGCGCGGCGCACCCTACGGCTTGGCGCGTCCGTGTGTGCAGCTTTCCGCTGATCGGGCCGGCGAAAGCATGGAGGCTGGAAGAGGCAGCGTGAAGGCTGATTCTGCTGGCAGGACCCAGCCTGGCGAGGAACGATTAGACGTCGTCACATTAATGGCGTATCAATATCACGCAGCGCTCCTATCCTCGCCCAGCCAGATGCCTATGCAGCCCCTGTGTTCGACCAATGCGCCCGTCAGCGCCAACGATGAGCGGCTCGACGGGCTCGTACGCCTGCTCGGCCGCCACTTCGCGGTCGCGGCTGCCGTGCTCGTGGTCGGCGCGGGCGGCGCGCGGCGCATTCTGTCCAGCGCCGTCCTCGGCGAACTGCAGCGGGCGCAGATCATCGAAGCCGAAGACGCCGGTGCAACGCGCCATGCGGCCGTTGACCCAGGCCAGCAGGCGAGTCCGCGGGGCGTTGGCAGCCCTCTGCACCTGATTGCGCGCTACCCGCTGCTGGCGAGTCAGGGCCGCAGGCTCGGCGCCCTGTACCTGCTCGACGAACGACCGCACGAACTGGACGCCGGCCAGCGCCAGGCGCTGCAGGACTTCGCCACCCTGGCGCTCGAGCTGCTGGCGCGGGAGGCGGACGAAGCCCGGCAGCGCCATGAGATCGCGGCCCTGCGCGATAGCGAGCGGCGCATGGCGCTGGCCATCGCCGGCAGCGGAACCGGCATCTGGGACCGCAACGTCGCCACCGGCGAGATTCATTACTCCAGCGGCTGGAAGGCGCTGCTGGGTTACGCCGAGCATGAGGTCGGCAATCGCATCGAAGAGAGCTACACGCGGGTGCATCCCGCCGATCTGGAGTACGTCAAGGCGACCATCCAGGCGCATCTGGATCAACGTACCGCGGCCTACGAAGTCGAGCATCGCCTGCGCTGTCGCGATGGCCAGTACAAATGGGTGTGCAGCCGCGGCAAGGTGGTCGAGCGCGACAGCCAGGGCAGGCCGCTGCGCATGATCGGCACCACTACCGACATCACCGCCATGCGCATGCTGGCCGAGCGGGTGCGGCAGACCGCGGACCTGATGACCGATCTGACCAACGAAGTTCCCGGCATGGTCTTCCAGTATCGGCGTGCGGCCAGCGGCGAGTCGTGCTTCACCTATGTCAGCGCCGGTGCCCAGGCCATCTGTGGGCTGAGCGCCGCGCAGCTGATGGAGGATGCCCAGGCGCTGACGGCCATCGTCCATCCCGAGGATCGCCGAGCCTTTATCGAGTCCTTCGAACACTGCGCCGAACGACTGTCGCCCTGGCACCTGGAGTTTCGCGTGCAAGCGCCGGGGCGCGACATCGCCTGGTGTCAGGGCGAGGCCCGCCCGCGGCGCCAGGACGATGGCAGCGTGCTCTGGCACGGGTTCATGACCGACATCACCGCGCGCAAGCAGATCGAAGGCGAGCTGCAGGCTCTGGCCACCACCGACTTTCTCACCCAACTGGCCAACCGCCGGCACTTCATGGCCCAGCTCGAAGCCGTACTCGCGCGCCTGCAGCGCAGCCCAGGGCAGAGCGCGGCCATCCTGATGTTCGACCTGGACCATTTCAAAGCCATCAACGACCGCTGGGGCCACGACGTGGGCGACCAGGCGCTGCGCCACTTCGCGGCCATCCTGCGTGGCCAGTTGCGCAAGACCGACACGGCCGGACGCCTGGGGGGCGAAGAATTCGCCGTGGTACTCAGCGAAGCCGATCTGCCAAAGGCCATGCAGTTCGCCACGCGCGTCCAGGGCGAACTGGCCAGAACGCCGATCCTGCATGACGGTGAGCAGATCTTCCTCGCCGTCAGCGTCGGCATCTCATCGCTGAGTAGCTGCGACGCCAGCGTCGAAGCCGCCCTGTCGCGCAGCGATATGGCCCTGTATTGCGCCAAGCGCGGCGGGCGCAATCGCATCGAGCATCACTGAGCTCAGGCCGCCGCGCCCTCATCGCTGCGCGCGAAGTGCGCCGACAGGCTTTACGCTGCCTGCAATGCCTGGCTCAGCGCTTCGTTGAAGGCTGGCAGATCGTCCGGGGTGCGCGAGGTGATCAACTTCCAGTTCTGCCCGGGGCAAACCTTGACCTGGGCATCCACCCAATCGGCGCCGGCGTTCACCAGGTCGGTGCGCACGCTGGAGTAGGAGGTCAGCGCCTTGCCGGACACCACTCCGGCATCGATCAGCAGCCAGGGGCCATGGCAGATCGCGGCCACCGTCTTGCTCGCTTGGCGAAACTCCTGCACCAGGCGCTGGGCATCGCTGTCCTGACGCAGGGTGTCGGCATTCACCGTACCCCCGGGGATCACCAGCAGGTCGTAGTCCGCCGCGCTCAGGCCCTTGAGCTGGGTGTCGGACTGCACGGTAACGTCCTTCTCGCTGTCCTTCAGCCAGGTCTCGGCCTCGCCACCCTTGACGCTGGCATGGGTGACGCTTGCGCCCTGATCCTTCAATGCCTGCATCGGCTTGAGCAACTCGTCGCGCTCGATGCCGCTGTTGGCAGTGATGAACAGCACCTTCTTGCCTTGCAGATTCGAACTCATGGGAAATACCTCCGCTGATGCGCCGTTGGGCGCAGTGATTGATCGCGTTCGCGAACGCGGCATGCATCAGGGTTGAGGGGTGGGGCGCGCAGAAGTTCGAACTGATTGGCCGCTAGTCGCATCGCTGGGGCTGCTCGTACGGCATTGGCACCGGGTCTTCAGCGGGCTGGCGTGCCAAGCCCCGGCAGGGCAGGTTCACAGATGGGCGGAGGGTAACTGCAACCAGAGGGAGAACACCCCCAGCGCGGCCCAGAACACGATGAACAGCCAGGGCGAACGCAGAAAGAACAGCAGGGACTTGTAGGTGCTTTCACGGCTCGCCTCCTGCTCGCTGAACAGTGGCGAGTCGTCATAGGCATGGCCGAACTTGGGGTCACTGCGCAGCAGCTGCTCCTGCTTGTAGTGCCAGTGCTCGACGATGGTGGCGGAGGCCCTGATGCCCGGCCAGGCGTGCAGTGAGTTGATGATGCCCAGCAGCGTCAGCATGGCGGGGACCACCAGGGTGAACACTGCACCCCAGTTTTCGTTGGAGTTGGCCATGGACGAGGCGTAGGCGATCACCAGAAACGACTGCGCCGTCAGATAGGCATTGGTGCGCCCGGCGAGCAGACTCGTTTCGTACTGAATTTCCCGTCGATAGAAATCGAGCCGCTCCTTCGGCGTGCCGAAAATCAGCAATTCCGCCTGCTCCTCGCGCGGCGCGCCATGGGTTTCAGTGGTAATGATTCGCGAGGTTTTCATCGCCTTTGCTCGACTGTAGGTGGGCTTTGCCGCTCGGCCAGCGGCTGCCAGGGGAATGAGGCTTTAGACTGCGGGCCTTGCGGTCATTCACTGTTTTTCTCCCGTGAACGTGCCCAGGTGCAGGTGACAAGATGCGCAAGCCGGCGGACAAGCGACGCCCACCCGGCTTTGCAGGGCTGCTCCAGCTGCAGCTCCGAGCGCCTGGTCTGATGCCCGCCACCGGGCGACAAACACATCAACGTGTCTCGGATTTTTTGCTGCGCCTTCGCAATGGCATCTAGCGCGTGCGCGCAGGGGGAGATTGACGGTGAATTAAGTTTCGGAGTGTCAGAAAGCTGAAGTTCCAACACCCGGTAAAAGCTCTGGCCGCGTAATAGCGAATAGCTAGTTCGCCAGTTTTCGTCAGCGCAGTTGATCTTTCCAGGTAACGATGGAATTGCAGTCCACACGATAGCCTTATGCCGGCTATTGCATTTTGCACGCCAGTTCTAAGCTCGCAGCCCCTGGCCACCCTAGAAAATTCAACGGCTTACAACTCAGAAACTCTTGGCATACATCCTGCCCTATGAGCTCACACTAATCGCGATGGAGTTCAAATGTCATGGATCACGTCATTCGTTACCTGAGCAAACAATTGCCTGGGCACGAGGTTGCGCTCAAGTCGCGCCCCGACGGGAAGTTATTGATGTCACTTAGCCAGAATGGCAAGAGCATTTACATGAAGGTTTTTGATCCCTGCACCTTGATGCGAGAGAAGGATTTGAGTTCGATAGTTTATGAATTCAAACTCAACCAGAAGATAATCAAGGGAAATGTTCATCGGGAAGATATTGGCAATCAGCTACTCCAATATTCCCTTCCCACCTTTAGCGGTAGCCCGATCAATCCCACCGCGGCCAAGATGCTTTGGAAGAAACGCCAGGCGATGCCTTGCGCAACCCGCTAGAGCCCGGTTTCCATCATCAAGGAACTCCGTGACGCCAGACCGGCTTTGCATGGAAGTGTCGGGCTGGCGTCAGGCACACAACGTATCGACCACATTCAATCCCGCCCCGGATCGCGGTAGGCGCTCGGCGTTATGCCCACTTCGCGGCGAAAGACCTGCGAGAAATGGCTGGCGCTCGAGTAGCCCACCTCCATTCCGATATCGATCACGCTGCGGTCGGTTTCCAGCAGCAGTTGCCGGGCACGTGCCATGCGCAGGCGAATGAAGTAGTGCGACGGCGACAGCCCGGTGGCGCGTTTGAACAGCCGGCTGAAGTGGTATTCGCTCAGTTGTGCGGCTTGCGCGAGGCTGGACAGGGAAAAGTCTTGCGCCAGATGCTGGTTCATCAGGTCGACGACGCGCCTCAGTTTGTAGGCCTGCAGGGCGTTGCTGCGTCTGCCTGTGGCCGGTGGGGCGCGATAGGTTCGCACCAGATGAATCGCCAGCGCCTGGGCCAGGCTGTGCACGAGCAGCTGACTCGGCGTGCGGCTGCCGGTGAGCTCCGTACGCAACTGTTCGAGCAGCATGCGTACCCAGTCGTCACGGCCACCGGAGACGTCGACGAAGCTTACCGTCCCGGCCTGTTGCAGCCCCAGGTCGTGCGCGGCGCGGTCGATCAGCGTAGGCGCGAGATACAGATGCATCACTTCGAAGCTGTCGCCCGCTCTGGTTTGCCAGCGCATTTCATAGGGTTGCGTGGTGCTGGTGAGGAAGAAGTCGCCAACGCGCACCTCGGTTTGCTCCCATTCGCCGCCCGCCACGCGCTCTTCGACGATGGCCGACCCTGCCAGCACCATCACCAGCAGCGGTTCGGCCACCGCCGGCACAAGGATCGGCTCGGCGATGCTGCGGTGCGTGAACAGGTGCAGCACCACGTCCTGCGCGGCAGGCGGCTGGGGCTGTGCCGGGCGGCCATCCGGCATGTATTGCCACATGGCCTCGGCCGGAATCCGCAGGGCGTCAGTAGAGGCGACAGGTTCGGATTGGCTCACCAGCAAGGCTTCCATCAATGGTGCCCGGTATCAGGGCGGCGCTGGACAGGTTAGCGCAAGGGCGCCGGGCATGTCTCAGCGGCTGCTCAGGCGGATTGAGCGCAAGATCGCGACAGCCAGCGCAAGGCGGCGAAAGCCCGCCATGGCCAATCGGGAGAGGATGAAGCCGTCTTCGAACGCACCCCACGGGGTTGCATGCAGACGAAGGTTTCGTTTCGCCCAATTGAGGAGTAGTCACCATGGCTGACATCAAGAACATCATCACCCAGGAAGTCGAGGGCAAGGTTGCCCTGGTTACCGGCGCCGCCAGCGGTATCGGCAAGGCCACCGCGCTGTTGCTGCATGCGCGCGGGGCCAAGGTCATCGCGGAGGACATCGATCCCGCCGTGGAGGAACTGGCCCAGCCGGGGCTGGCGCCCCTGGTGGCCGACATCACCGCGGACGGAGCCGCCGAGCGCGCGGTGGCTTTGGCAGTCGAACAGTTCGGTCGGCTCGACATCCTGGTGAACAACGCGGGCATCATCATCAACAAGGCGGTGGTGGACATGACCCGGCAGGATTGGGAACGCATCCAGGCCGTCAACGCCACCGCGGCGTTTCTGCATTGCCGCGAAGCGATGAAGGCGATGATGCCGAACAAGTCCGGCGCCATCGTCAATATCGCCTCCTACGCGTCGTACTTCGCCTTTCCCACCATCGCGGCCTACGCCGCTTCCAAGGGAGCGCTGGCCCAGCTCACCCGTGCGCTGGCGCTCGAGGCCATCGAGCATGGCATTCGGGTAAACGCCGTCGGTTCGGGAGATGTGGTGACCAACATCCTCAACGATGTGGTGGAGGACGGCCCGGCCTTCCTGGCCCAGCACGGCGAGGCCGCGCCGATCGGCCGTGCGGCTCAGCCGCAGGAGATTGCCGAGGTAGTGGCATTCCTCGCCTCCGAGCGGGCCAGCTTTATGGTTGGCGCGGTGGTCATGGCCGATGGCGGCATGACGGTGACGGCCGGCTGACCGGCAATGGGATGCGTTTGCGCCCAGGGCATCTGGCGCAAATGCATCGCTTGTGGCGCATGAGAGGCAGAGGAAAAGAACCTGCCTGCCGGACTGTCACTGCGGCAGCTGAACCGTCTTTTTCCGGCTGCCAAACAGATTCCAGCTGGCGACGAACAGTGCCGCCACCAGCGGGCCGATCACGAAACCGTTGAGGCCCAGCAGGGCCAGGCCGCCGAGGGTGGAGGTCAGGATCAGGTAGTCGGGCATGCGCGTGTCCTTGCCGACCAGGATGGGGCGCAGGATGTTGTCCACCAGGCTGATCACCAGCACGCCGAATACGCTCAGCGTGACCCCTTGCCAGACGCTGCCGCTGAGCAGCAGGTAGGCGGCCATCGGCGCCCATACCAGGCCGGCGCCGACTGCCGGCAGCAGGGACAGAAAGGCCATCAGCGCTCCCCACAGCAGCGGGCTGGGCAGGCCCAGCACCCAAAGGATCAGGCCGCCGAGGGCGCCCTGGACGGCCGCCACGACGATATTGCCTTTCACTGTGGCGCGTACCACACGGGTGAACTTGATCTGCAGGCGGCGCTTGGTGGTGTCCCCCAGCGGCACCGCGGTGCGGACGTCGCGCGCCAGGGTCCGACCATCGCGCAGCAGGAAGAACAGCAGGTACAGCATGATGAAGAAGCCGATGAGAAACTCGAAAGTCATCTGGCCGATGACGAACACCTTGGTCGCCAGGTACTGACTGCCGGCCATGGCGCCCTTGGAGATCTGCTCGCGCAGGCCTTCGAGGTTGCTCATGCCGAAGCGGTGGAGCTGGTCCTGCATGAACGGCGGCAGCATTTCGATGGTGTTGGTGACGTAGGCACCGATATCCAGTTCCCCCGATTCCAGGCGCTGGTAGAGGCTGGTGCCTTCGGCCACCACCGCCGAGATGACGAAGATCACCGGCAGAATCGCCACCAGCAGGCAGACGATCAGCGTCAGCAGCGCCGACAGGTTGCCTCTGCCGCCGAAGCGGCGGGCCAGGCGCTGTTGCAGCGGCGCGAACACCACGGCCAGCACGATGGCCCAGAACACGGCGCCATAGAAGGGCAGCAGTATCCAGAAGAAGGCGATGGTCACCAGGGCGAGCAGCAGGATGAAGGCTTTGTGTTCGACGGATGGGCTGGGCATGGTCGGTTCGCAGGGTTGGCTCATGCCTGTTAGTCCCCCGTGCCGCGAACAAAGTGCGGAAAAGTTGCCCTGCCTTCAGAGTGGAGGGGCTTGACAGCTCTGGGATACTGGATGAAACGCCGCGCTCGGCGCGGCCGTCCTCAAACTGCAAAGGAAGGTGCTGCATGACCGAAGAAGAACTCAAGGCGCTGTTCGATCAACAGGCCGCAGGCTACGACAAACAGTGGGCGGGTATGGCGCCCATCCGCAATACCCTGTACTTCCTGCTCGATTCGCTGTTCGTCGGCCTGCCGCAAGAGGCGCGGATTCTCTGCGTCGGTGCCGGTACCGGAGCGGAGATCGCCCATCTGGCCGAGCGCTTCCCCAACTGGCGCTTCACCGCCCTCGATCCCTCTGGCGCGATGCTGGACGTGTGCCGCCAGCGCGCACGGCAAGGCGGCTTCCTCGACCGTTGCGATTTTCATCAGGGCTATCTCGAAACGCTGGAGGCAGGTCAGGCCTATGACGGCGCCACCTGCTTTCTGGTGTCGCAGTTCTTCACCGACGCACAGGCGCGTACCGGCTTCTTCCGGCAGATCGCGCAGCGGCTGAAGCCTGGCGGGCTGCTGGCCAACGCGGACCTCGCGGCCGACACTCGGTCGCCTGCCTACGAACGGCTGCTGCACAGCTGGATGACCCTGATGTCTTCGGCCGGCGTCGACCCGCAGATGCTGGAGCGGGCACGTGCGGCCTATGCCACGGACGTGGCAGTGCTGCCGGCGCAGCAGGTGGCCGACATCATCCAGGCGGCCGGTTTTGCGGCGCCGGTGCAGTTTTTCCAGGCCGGGCTGATGCATGCCTGGATCTGCTGGGCCGATGGTGCGGGCGAGGCGTAGCGCGCGGCGCTAGCCTTCGAAGCGCTGGCTCTCGTCACGATCCCGTTGATAGTGACGCTGCAAGGGGAAAGGCGGCAGCCAGGCCTCGCGGCGGATGGTCCACAGCTCGTAGGTGGGGGCGAACTGGTCGGGGGCGTCCAGCGTGCCGAGGTTCACTTCGATCTCGTCCGCCGTGCGCCCGAACACCGATGAGCCGCAGTGCGGGCAGAAGTGCCGGCCGGCGTAGTGAGCGGTTTCGCCCTCGATCTTTACCGCGCTCTGCGGAAAGATCGCCGAGGCATGGAAGAGGGCGCCGTGGTGCTTGCGACAATCCATGCAGTGGCAGACGCCAACCCGGTAGGGCTGGCCGGTGGCTTCGAGGCGTATCTGGCCGCAAAGGCAGCCGCCGGTGACCTGGGACATGGCGTTGTTCTCCCGTTTCGCGTTGAGCAGTTGAACATAGCAGGGGACTGGCCAGTGTTCAGGTGAACGACTTTCCCATGGTTGCGGTGGTTTGCCTGTCGGGCAGCTACGCTTGGCTGGTACGGAGCCGGCTGGCGGCGCCTATCTTCTTTATCGGCACAGGGATGCGTGATGAAACCTTTGCACATTCTTCTGGCGTTGGGCTTTGCCTGGCTGCCCGGCTGCGGCCATGGCGTTTCCGAGCGGGTGATCCATGAGCAGGGCGGCGACTGGTCGATCCGCCAGGTGACGCAGCAGCATGCGTCCATCGGCCCGCGCACGCACTACCGCCTCTACTACCGGGGCGAGCTGGTGCGCTTCGCGCCTCCGCTGGTGCGGCGGGAAACGGTCGAGCTGCTCTCGGTGGGGCACTTCAACCCCGGGGTATCTCCCTATCCGGACCTGATCGTGCTGGTGCATGACCGTTTCACCAACGAGCGCGGCTTTGGCGATGCGCAGGTGCGCGCGTTCCAGCTGATCGCCCGCGCGGGGCGGGTGGACATCGTGCCCATCGCCATTCCCTGACGGCCCGGCGCCCGGTTACCCGGCAAGCGGGGGGATGTATCATCTGGCCCATGTTTGGTCGTGCGCCGACCTGCGAACGGCGGCGGCGATGAAACGCCTTCTTCCCTGTTTCGGGCTGCCCAGGCCGGCAGCCCGCCATCTGCGAGTGATGACACCATGATCGAGGTAACCGAAGTTTCCATCGCCGAGCTGCGTGCCGCGCTGGAGTCCGGCCGCACCACGGCGGTCGAACTGGTCAAGGCCTATCTGGCGCGTATCGATGCCTATGACGGGCCGAACACGCCGACCCGACTCAACGCGGTGGTGGTGCGCAACCCCGATGCGCTGAAGGAGGCCGAGGCCTCCGATGCGCGCCGCGCCCGTGGTGAAACGCTCGGCCCGCTCGATGGCATCCCCTACACCGCCAAGGACAGCTACCTGGTCAAGGGCCTGACGGCCGCCTCGGGCAGCCCGGCGTTCAAGGATCTGGTGGCGCAGCGCGACGCCTTCACCATCGAGCGTCTGCGCGCGGCCGGCGCCATCTGCCTGGGCAAGACCAATATGCCACCGATGGCCAACGGCGGCATGCAGCGCGGCGTCTACGGCCGTGCGGAAAGCCCGTACAACGCCGATTACCTCACCGCGCCGTTCGCCTCGGGTTCGTCCAACGGCGCCGGTACGGCGACCGCCGCCAGCTTCTCCGCCTTCGGCCTGGCCGAGGAAACCTGGTCCAGCGGGCGCGGCCCGGCCTCGAACAACGGCCTGTGCGCCTACACGCCTTCGCGCGGGGTGATCTCGGTGCGCGGCAACTGGCCGCTGACGCCGACCATGGACGTGGTGGTACCCTACGCCCGCACCATGGCCGACCTGCTGCAGGTGCTCGACGTGGTGGTCGCCGACGATCCGGACACCCGTGGCGACCTGTGGCGTTTGCAGCCCTGGGTGCCGATCCCGAAAGCCTCCGAGGTGCGTCCCGCGTCCTACCTGGCGCTGGCAGCCAAGCCCGAAGCGCTGGCCGGCAAGCGCCTGGGCGTACCGAAGATGTTTATCAACAAGGACGAGCTGGCCGGTACCAGCGAGAACCCGGGTATCGGCGGGCCGACCGGCCAGCGCATCCACACCCGGCCGACGGTGATCGCCCTGTGGGAGGCGGCGCGCGAGGCGCTGGAAGCGGCCGGCGCCGAAGTGGTGGAAGTGGACTTCCCGCTGGTGTCGAACTGCGAGGGCGACCGCCCCGGCGCGCCGACGGTGTTCAACCGCGGCATCGTCAGCCCGGAATTCCTCCATGACGAGCTGTGGGAGCTGAGCGGCTGGGCCTTCGACGACTTCCTGCGCGCCAATGGCGACCCGAAGCTCAATCGCCTGGCCGATGTGGACGGCCCGCAGATCTTCCCGCACGACCCCGGCACGCTGCCGAACCGCGAGGGCGACCTGGCGGCGGGCATGGACGAGTACGTCAACATGGCCAAGCGCGGCATCAAACCCTGGGATCAGATCGCCACGCTGCCCGACGGCCTGCGCGGCCTGGAGCGCACCCGCAAGATCGACCTGGAAGACTGGATGGACGAGCTGGGCCTGGACGCGGTGCTGTTCCCCACCGTGGCCGACGTCGGCCCGGCCGATGCCGACGTCAACCCGGCATCGGCGGACATCGCCTGGAGCAATGGCGTATGGGTGGCCAACGGCAACCTGGCGATTCGTCACCTGGGTGTGCCGACCGTGACCGTGCCGATGGGCGTGATGGCCGACATCGGCATGCCGGTGGGGCTGACCTTCGTCGGCCGCGCTTACGACGACTCGGCGCTGCTGCGACTGGCGGCGGCCTACGAGTCCACCGGCAGCAAGCGCCTGATCCCGCCGCGCACCCCGCCCTTGGCGTGAACGCCGCTCGTGACGCCTGAGCCGCGGTTCAGGCGTTCACGGTTGGATCAGCGCAGCATCTGCTCCACCAGACGTTTCTCTTCGGCCAGTTCGCGCTGGCGCGCGTCGATGCGCGAGGCCATCTGGAAGTTGTTGCTGGCGCGGCGCTTGGCGAAGTCGAGCTGTTCGATGGCCTGGTTGTAGTCCCCCACCAGAGCGAAGAACTCGGCGCGGGCCTGGTGCAGGCCGACGGTGTTGCCGCTCAGGCCGCGTACCTCGGCGACCTGATACCAGACGTCCGGATCCTTCGGCCGGCTCTTGAGCAGGTTGTCCAGCGCGCGTTCGGCGTCGCGGGTGCGCTGCTGCTTGAGCAACAGGTCGATGCGCGTCTGCTGCAGCGGGTAGTTGCTGGGGTAGAGGGTGAACATGCGCTCCTGCCGGCGCTCGGCGGCATCCAGGCGGTTGGCGGCCATGTCCAGTTCGATCTGCGCCAGGTTGTAGACGATGTCATCCGGCGCCTTGCTTAGCAGCGGGGCCAGGGTCTGCGCGGCTTCGCCAAGCTGGCCGGTTTTCATCTGCGCCAGCACCAGGCCGTAGCGGGCGGCGTCCAGGCCCGGGTTTTCGTCGAGCATGGCGCGGAAGCGCTTGGCTGCCACCCCCGGGGTTTCCTCGTAGGTCAGCTGCACGCGGGCGCGCATCAGCTGGTAGCGCAGGCTGTCTTCGCGGCCCTTGGCCGGGTACTGCTCGGCACGGTTGCGGGTGTCGGCGATACGCGATTCGGACACCGGGTGAGTCAGCAGGAACTCCGGCGGCTTGGCGTCATAGCGGTACTGGCGCATCAGCCGTTCGAACATCATCGGCATGGCGCGTGGGTCGTAGCCGGCCTTTTCCAGGTTGACCAGGCCGATGCGGTCGGCCTCCTGTTCGTTCTGCCGGGAAAAGCGCCGTTGTTCCTGAATCGCGGCGGCCTGGGCGGAGAAGATGGTGGCCATGCCGGCATCGCCGGCGCCTGCCGCGGCGGCGACGATGCCGGCGAGCATGGCGGCCATCACCGGCAGTTGCATGCGCTGCTGGGCCTCTACGCCGCGGGCGAAGTGGCGCTGCGACAGGTGCGCCAGTTCGTGCGCCATCACCGAGGCGTACTCGGCTTCGGTCTGGGCATAGAGGAACAGGCCGCCGTTGACCCCGACGATGCCGCCTGGTGCGGCGAAGGCGTTCAGCTGCGGGCTGTTGAGCAGCACGAATTCCAGGCGGCGGTCCTGCAGCTGGCTGGTTTCCGCCAGGCGGTAGACGCTGGATTCGACGAAGTCCTTGAGCTGCGGGTCGTCCAGTTGGGACACCTGGCCGCGCAGCAGGCCGAGCCAGGCGCGGCCGAGCTGATGCTCCTGTTGCGGCGAGACGATCGAGGAACTGGCGTCGCCCAGCGACGGCAGGTCACTGGCACCCGTGTGGGCGGCGAACAGGCAGGCGAGCGTCAGCAGGGTGGGGCGCAGAAATGTCATGCACTCAAGGCTCTCGGGCGGCAAAGGAGATACTGTAGCCGGCCAGCTACCGCGCTGGCCAGGGTTGCAGCGGCTTGGGTATCCTAGCCCTCTTTATGGAGTAGACGATGACAGACGTACCGGCCTTCGATGCCGAACTGGACGCCTGCGGGCTGAGCT
Organism: Pseudomonas hydrolytica; assembly: GCF_021495345.1. Lineage (NCBI taxonomy): Bacteria > Pseudomonadati > Pseudomonadota > Gammaproteobacteria > Pseudomonadales > Pseudomonadaceae > Ectopseudomonas > Ectopseudomonas hydrolytica. The sequence continues at coordinate 3,464,083 of NZ_CP099397.1, read as the reverse complement.
GCCCGCTGCCGTTGCTCAAGGCCAAGCTCGAACTCAATCGCCTGGGCAGCGGTGCCGTGCTCAAGGTCAGCGCCACCGATGCCGGTTCGCAGCGGGATTTTCGCGCCTTCGCCAGCCTGGCAGGGCATGCGCTGCTGCATGAAGAGGTCGAGGCGGGCGTCTACCGCTACTGGCTGCGCAAGGCCTGAGCGGCTGTCGCAGCTTGAAACACATCCCAGTGGTCATTCATTCACGGCGTGCGCCATTTTTCACATGGCTGGCGTAGTGAAAGAGCCGGTTTCTCCCCGTTAAGGAATTCTATGGTCAAGGTTTTGCGTAGTTGGCTGCATCGTTACTTCTCCGATGAGCAGGCGGTGGTGCTGGCGGTGCTGTTGGTGCTGGGGTTCGCCGTGGTGCTCACGCTCGGCGGCATGCTCGCGCCGGTGCTCACCGGTTTGGTGCTGGCCTTCCTCATGCAGGGGCTGGTCAATGGCCTGGAGCGCCTGAAGGTGCCGCAGATTCTGGCGGTGTGGCTGGTCTTTGCGCTGTTTCTGGGAGGCTTGACCATGTTCATGCTGGTGCTGATGCCGCTGCTCTGGCATCAGCTGAGCACTCTGTTCAACGAGCTGCCGCGCATGGCGGCCGAGTGGCAGGCGGTGTTCCTGCTGCTGCCGGAGCGCTACCCGAGCCTGATCACCGACGAGCAGGTGGTGCAGCTGATCGACAGCATGCGCGGCGAGGCCGGCAAGTTCGGCCAGTGGGCGCTGTCGTTCTCGCTGTCCAGCCTGCCGATGCTGGTCAGCATCATGATCTATCTGGTGCTGGTGCCGATTCTGGTGTTCTTCTTCCTCAAGGACCGTGAGCAGATCGGCCAGTGGTTCCGCGGCTATCTGCCGCGCGAGCGCGCGCTGATTACCCAGGTCGCGCAGGAGATGAACCAGCAGATCGCCAACTACATCCGTGGCAAGTTCATCGAGATCATCATCTGCGGGGTGGTGACCTACATCGCCTTCGCCTTCCTCGGGCTCAATTACGCCGCGCTGTTGGCGCTGCTGGTCGGCCTGTCGGTGGTGGTGCCCTACATCGGCGCGGTGGTGGTAACGGTGCCGGTGGCGCTGATCGGCCTGTTCCAGTGGGGCTGGAGCGATCAGTTCCTCTATCTGATGGTGATCTACGGCATCATCCAGGCGCTGGACGGTAACGTGCTGGTGCCGCTGCTGTTCTCCGAGGCGGTCAATCTGCACCCGGTGGCGATCATCTGCGCCGTGCTGCTGTTCGGCGGTTTGTGGGGCTTCTGGGGCGTGTTCTTCGCCATCCCCCTGGCCACCCTGTTCAAGGCGGTGCTCAATGCCTGGCCGCGCGCCGAGCCGGAAGCCATCGAGTTGAACTAGGGACGCACAAAAAAAAGGCCGCAATTGCGGCCTTTTTTCTGGCGGTGCGGGGTCACGCCTTGTTCAGGGCTTCTGCGGCTTCCAGCACCTTGTCGACATGGCCGGCGACCTTCACGTTGCGCCATTCCTGGCGCAGCACGCCGTTCTTGTCGATCAGGAAGGTGCTGCGCACGATGCCCATGTATTCCTTGCCGTAGTTCTTCTTCAGCTGATACACGCCGAACTGCTCGCACAGCTTGTGCTCCTCGTCGCTGATCAGCTCGAAGGGGAACTCCTGCTTGCACTTGAAGCTTTCGTGCTTCTTCAGGCTGTCCATGGAAACGCCGAAGATCAGCGTATTGGCGGCCTGGAACTGGGCGAAGCGGGCACGGAAGTCCATGCCCTCGGTGGTGCAGCCCGGGGTGGCGTCCTTGGGGTAGAAATACAGCACGACCTGCTGCCCCTTGAGGTCGGACAGCTTGACCTGCTTGCCGCTGGTGGCCTCGGCCTGGAAGTCGGCAACGGGTTTGTCGAGTTCAACGGACATGAAAACTCCTTCATTTAGAGGTTGTCGGCGATCTCGCGAGCTAGAGCCATGCAAGGCAGAAGCAGGTGAGGCCGCGGAGTTTACGAGTTGTAAATGAGCAGGCCGAACCTGTTTCTAACGCAGCAGGGCCGACGCGCAGCAGATCGTCATGGATTCTGCGGGCGCCAGGGTTCGATCAGCGCATCCAGATTCAGCGCATCGGCGAAATCGAGGAACTGATCGCGCAGCCAGCTGATCTGGGTGCCGGCCGGCAGGGTCACGGTCAGCGTGGCGTTGAGCATGGTGCCGCCGGTCTGCGGGGCCTGGTAGGTATCGCAGGTGAGATTCTCCAGCTCGACGCGATGGTCGATGAAGAACTGACACAGCTCGTTGAGGATGTCCGGGCGATACACGGCGCTGACGTAAGCCACGTAGGGCAGCGCCTGCGGGCGGGCCTCGGCGGCGGCGCTGCGAATCATGCTGACCGAAAAGTCGCTCTTCTTGGCCAATAGCGGCAGGCTCGACTCCAGGCGCGCCAGAGCGTCCCAGCTGCCGGAGACTTGCAGCACCAGCGCACTGTATTCGCCATGACGGCTCAGGCGGGTGCTGATCACCGCGCAACGGTTCTCGTGACAGGCGCGGCTGAGCAGGTTGGTCAGGGCCATGGCGTCGGGGCCGAGAGCGCTGATGACGAGGAATTGTTCGCGAACGGGGGGGGTGGACATGCAGCCTTCCTAAAGCGATGAACGGTCTGCGCACGACACACCGCAGACCAAAGACAGCAGGTTAGCGAAAAGCACCGCCGAGGGGAATGCCGGGGACCATGCGCATGGGCCGACAAGCCGAGCCGTTAGGGCCTTGTCCGTTGCTTGTGCCGGACTGGTGGCACCAGTACCATTACGGCTCAATTTTTCCGGCAGGAGCGGTTGCATGATTGCGGGCAGTATGGTGGCACTGGTCACGCCCATGGATGCACAGGGTGGTCTGGATTGGGAGGCCCTGAGCAAATTGGTGGATTTCCACCTGCAGGAGGGCACCAATGCCATCGTCGCGGTCGGCACCACGGGTGAGTCCGCCACGCTGGACGTGGGTGAGCACATCGAAGTGATCAAGCGCGTGGTCGATCAGGTGGCCGGGCGCATCCCGGTGATCGCCGGCACAGGCGGCAACTCCACCCGCGAGTCGGTGGAACTGACCCGCGCAGCCAAGGAGGTCGGCGCCGATGCCTGCCTGCTGGTGACCCCGTACTACAACAAGCCGACCCAGGAAGGCCTGTACCTGCACTTCCGCCACATCGCCGAAGCCGTCGCCATTCCGCAGATCCTCTACAACGTGCCGGGCCGTACCGTCTGCGACATGCTGCCGGAGACCGTCGAGCGTCTGTCGAAGATCGACAACATCATCGGCATCAAGGACGCAACCGGCGACCTGCAGCGCGCCCAGGAAGTGCTGGATCGCGTCAGCAAGGATTTCCTCGTCTACTCCGGCGATGACGCCACCGCCGTCGAGCTGATGTTGCTGGGCGGCAAGGGCAACATCTCCGTCACCGCCAACGTAGCGCCGCGCGCCATGAGCGATCTGTGCGCCGCCGCCATGCGTGGCGAAGCCGCCATCGCCCGCGCCATCAATGACCGCCTGATGCCCCTGCACAAGGCGCTGTTCCTCGAGTCCAACCCGATTCCGGTGAAATGGGCGCTGCACGAAATGGGCCTGATGGGCGACGGCATCCGTCTGCCGCTGACCTGGCTCAGCCCGCGCTGTCACGAACCGCTGCGCCAGGCCATGCGCCAGTGCGGCGTATTGGCTTAACCTAAGGATTCTACGCATGAAGCGACTGGCCGGATTTTCCGCCCTTGCTCTGATCGTCTCCAGCACCAGCGGTTGTGGCTGGCTCTGGGGTGACAATGGTTACTTCCGTGATCGCGGCAGCGACTACCTGGAGGCGCGCCAGACCGCGCCGATGCAACTGCCGGCCAACGTTCAGGCCAAACGTCTCGACCCGCTGCTGCCGGTGCCTGCGCAGGTAGCCAGCACCAGCGAAACCTCCGGCAAGTTCGAAGTGCCGCGCCCGCAGAGCCTGCAGGTGCGTGCCGACGAGCGTGAGTTCAGCCTGCAGCGCAGTGGCGATTCGCGCTGGGTGGTTGCCCAGCGTGTACCGGCCGAGGTCTGGCCGCTGGCGCGTCAGTTCTTCGAGGACAACGGTTTCCGCATCGCCAGCGAGCGTCCGCAGACTGGCGAATTCACCACCTCCTGGCAACGTTTCGATGAGCTCTCCGCCAGCATGGCGCGCCGCCTGAGCAGCCGCGTCTCCGGCGTCGCGCCGGACGCCGAGACCCGTGTGCGCGTGCGCATCGAGCCCGGCGTGCAGCGCAACACCAGTGAGATCTTCGTCACCAGCGCCGAGCGTCCGGCCGGCAGCACTGCCGATGTCGATTTCGCCGCGCGCAGTGGCAACGCCAGCCTGGAGGCGGCGCTGCTCGACGAAATGCTGGTGAGCATGGCGCGTGGCGTGGAGCAGGGCGGTTCCGTATCGCTGCTCGCTGCCCGCGATTTCGATGCGCCCAGCCGCGTCAGCCTCAGCGAAGACGGCAACGGCAACCCGGTGCTCAACCTCGGCGCCGACTTCGACCGTGCCTGGTCCGGCGTTGGTCGTTCGCTCGAGCTTGGCAACGTGCGCGTCGACGACCTCAACCGCAGCCTTGGCCTGTACTACATCAACCTGGCCGAAGGTGCCCAGGTCAACGAGCAGAAGCCCGGTTTCTTCGGTCGCATGTTCGGCAGCGAGCCGAGCAAGGAAGAGATCGAAGCCCGCGCCGAGCGCTACCAGGTGCGTCTGACCCCGGTGGGCGATGGCGTCCAGGTCACCGTGGAAAAGGATCTCAACACCGTTGCCCCGGCCGATGTGTCGCGCCGCGTGCTGAGCCTGATCCAGGATAATCTCGGCTGATCAGCGCAGCGCGCTCCAGCCGTTAATCGATGGGCGAAACCCGCAAAGGTTTCGCCTGTTTTGTTTGCCAGAAACGGAAATGCCGACATGAGCACACCCACCACCCTGAGCCTGAAGAAGATCTACTCGGGCAAGGTCCGCGACCTCTACGAAATCGACGACAAGCGCATGCTGATGGTGGCCACCGATCGTCTGTCGGCATTCGACGTCATCCTCGAACAACCGATTCCGGAGAAGGGCAAGATCCTCACCGCCATCTCCAACTTCTGGTTCGACAAGCTGGCCGGCCTGGTGCCCAACCACTTCACCGGTGACAAGGTCGAAGACGTGGTGCCGGCAGCCGAGCTGCCACTGGTCGAAGGCCGTGCGGTCGTCGCCAAGCGCCTCAAGCCTGTCGCCGTGGAAGCCATCGTGCGTGGCTACATCGTCGGCTCCGGCTGGAAGGAGTACCAGAAGAGCGGCACCGTCTGCGGTATTGCCCTGCCGGCCGGTCTGAAGGAGGCGGCCAAGCTGCCGCAGCCGATCTTCACCCCCTCGACCAAGGCTGCTGTAGGCGACCACGACGAGAACATCAGCTTCGAGCAGTGCGAAGCCATCATCGGTGCCGATCTGGCCGCCAAGGTGCGTGACACCGCGATCAAGCTGTACACCACAGCTGTCGAGTACGCCGCTACCCGCGGCATCATCATCGCCGACACCAAGTTCGAATTCGGCCTGGACGAAGACGGCACCCTGACCCTGATGGACGAGGTGCTGACCCCCGACTCCAGCCGCTTCTGGCCGGCCGACAGCTACGCCGAAGGCAGCAACCCGCCCAGCTTCGACAAGCAGTTCGTGCGCGACTGGCTGGAGTCCACCGGCTGGAACAAACAACCCCCGGCCCCGGCCGTGCCGGCGGACGTCGCGCAGAAAACCGCGGACAAATACCGCGAAGCGCTGACCCGGCTGACCGCGTAAGCGGCAGAGCCTGCCCAAGCGGCCAAAAAACGCCTCCCCTTTAAGGGGCGGCGTTTTCGTATGGGGCATGCGGAGTTTGAATGGCTTGACTGAGGTATGAAAGCAAAAGCCCCGGACCGCATTGCGATCCGGGGCTTTTCCATGAATGGCGGGAAGATAAGGATTTGAACCCGTTTTTACGGGTGCCTGTTGCTGCCCAAAGCCAGCAAAATCGAGCCTTGCGCCTCATGCCTTCTGCCCATTGCGGCACTCTTTCGCCCGTTGATTTCGACACTTTTTCGACACTCGGCTAGACAGCATTAGGGGCTCCGGGTAGCGTCTAGCCATCACAACGCCCTGGATCGTCTGAATTCTGGATGCTTTGCGTGTCGCTTTTCCTTCTGCCCAAGTTCCTTTCCTCATTTTTAGCTTGATTAAAATCAAGGGCTTAGCGAAATTCCAGGCAGGTTATCAGACGCCAGCGGGTATTTTATGCGACAGCAATGTCGCCTAATTAATAGTTAGAGGCTTTCATGGAAATTCGTGACGCTTTAAATCTTATTCACCGAATCGAAAACCTTCCAGAAATATATAATAAAATTGAAATGGCGGTATGTTCAGTCATACACAGCTACTTTGATGAGATGCTTGAGGTTGAAAAAAAAGAATCTGCAGTCATGGGGCGCGAAAATTACAGCTCCGATGAATTGAATTCATTTCTTGACCAGAAACGATCTATATATGATAAGTACTGGTCTAATCATTCCGCATATTATCAACCCTGCTCATCTAGTAGCGAGCCCCGGCATGTTTGGGCACACCTTTGCGACATTGAAGTGCTCCAGAATGGTGATGATGAAAATCCACTATTTATCTTTAAGGCGAACTACAAAAAACCAGATAGCAGCACAAAAATAGCTAAAGCGTTTATTTTAAAAGAATCTGGTTCATCACTTAAAATTGAACATGAGTTCTTTGGGTAGGCCTCTAACAAATGGTTCAAACCGTTCGCTTCGCTCACTGGGACGGGCTAAAGCCCGCCCCTTAACCAAACGTTAGGTCACACGATGAATTGGCGCCCACTTGCAAACTGCAAGAAAAAATCTTTTGGAAGAGGTGTGGTATTCCGTTTCCCGGCAAAAGCTCCATTTGAGAAAATCGTCGACTTCATGATTATCGAAGAACATGATTCACCAACGTTTTATAAGCTGATATGTTCATCTGGCCATCATGCCGGACAAACCGAGTTGGTGTTTCCTGCCGAAGCAAAGCATGAAACTGGCGCAGTGTCAGTGGCTTGGCTAAAGAAAAATTGGCAAACCTGGATTTATCCCGAGTGCGAAGTTGAAGCCGTCAGTTACGTGGACTGTTATCCACCGGGCCACGGCGTGAAACCTAACTAGTGGTTCAAACCGTTCGCTGCGCTCACTGGGACAGGCTAAAGCCCGCCCCTTAACCAAACGTTAAGAGCCACAAGGAAGTACCATGAAAAGACCACCAACAGATCGCAAAATTTTGCAGAAAATCCATGACCGGTATTTAAAAGAATTCGGCGATTTCAAAAAAAGGCGATCCGAAATCCGAAAGGCAAACGAAAATTTACGTGCCTATTGATTGTAAGGCTATAGCGAACGATCTTAAGGTCGATCCGGATATAGTATTTTGCCGCCTCTATTATCATCTAGATAAAAAATATGGATACCGCCAAGACGATGGATCTAAAGTGCACTTGTTCGCCTTTGCCTTAGGAAACGAACGACACGCCGTAAACTTTCCGCTACTCTCAGCTGTTTTGGCGGAGCTCAAACAATCTTGGTTTCAGTTTGCAGCTCCACTCGTCATATCAGTCATCGCCTTATTAGTTTCTCTAGTGAGCTTGCTGTGCGGCTCTTATCGCTCGCTTTGCTCGCTGGGACGGGCTAAAGCCCGCCCCTTAGCCAAACGTTAGGAGCCTTTGTGGAGTCTGTGCAGCTCAATCAAGCGTTCCTTAGCCATACGCCGATTTCTGGTGTGGCCTATCAGCATAATGATTTCGTGCTTGTCGTAAGTGGCGCGCACGCCGGCAGCAAAGGCTCGCTAGCTTCTCTTATATCTCTCAGCCCAGAACCAACATTTATTCTGGAGCTGGAATCCGGTCTTGATGTAGAAATCAAACAATCGGAGCTTGCGCATGCAGTCTCCTAACAATGCGCTCAAAGCGCTCACTTTTTTCGCTGGGACCGCGTTCCGCGGCCCCTTAGCTTAATCGTTAGGCAATAAAATGTTCGATCTCGATTATCAGCCTCTTCGTTACCGTACCCGCTGGTTCGCCTATCTGGACTTGTTGGGATTTACAAATTTGGTTAATTCAAAGGCTATTGAAGAGGTCATCCCAGTGTATTCTGAAGCACTTAGCCGAATGCGTTCGGCGTGTAAGCTAGGGATAAAAGAATCTGGATTGCTAAGTTACTGGTTTTCCGACACATTTATCATCTACACAGGGTCGGATAGCTTGGAGGACTTCGCTCACCTTGAAAGCGCTGCAAGGAATTTTTTCCAGCTACTTATTACGAAAAACATTCCGGTTCGAGGGTGCATTAGCCATGGGAAGCTTTACTCTCAAGCAAAGAAGAATATTTTCATTGGGCCAGCGCTGATAGAGGCTCATACTTATGGTGAGGCTCTGGACTGGATAGGCTTCTGTTTAGCTCCAAGCGTGGAAGAAAAGCTTAAGAGCGACTTGCCGCTAGATCAAAGGTATTGCTACAGGCAGGTTTCAGACAGGGCTATACTAAGAAAAGCTCCTGTAGATTATCTGTATGCTTATGCGTTCAACAACGGGTCCGTCAATGGGAAGAATCACTTCCGAACAGCGCTGACCAAAATGAAGCAGGACTCTCCGGTGAGTGCGCAAATTAAGTATGAAAATACGCTTGGATTCATCGATAAGCATGCCTAACTATCGCGTCAAATGCGACGCTCGTACCTCGCGCGCTTTACGCGGGCGTTAGCCAGCCTAGTCGCCATGCGGCATAACTTATGAAACTAGAAGAATTCGCAACCGAGTGGGTAAGAGCGATTGAACACTTTGATCAAAGTACAGAGGTTCCATGGACTGAGTCATTTCTGACCGATCTGTGGCTCAAAGGTAAGCACGAGCAACTCTGGGAATTTATCGTTTACACATCCCAGCTGGATCTTCCCGAGAATGTGGCAGGCTACTTGGCTGCAGGGCCACTAGAAGATCTATTGGCAAGTGCTGGGCCAGTTTTCATTGAGCGCGTTGAACTCCTTGCGGGCTCAAGTCCAAAATTTAAATCTCTGCTCCAAGGTGTTTGGAGAAATGAAATCGAAGAAGCCGTTTGGCTACGTATGCAAGCAATTCTTGCAAGCGGCTAACAAATGGTTCAAATCGTTCGCTACGCTCACTGGGACGGGCTAAAGCCCGCCCCTTAACCAAACGTTAGGCTTTTCAATGCATATATCGCGCTCAAATGACATTTTGCTCGCAGCAATCGTATCACTTGCAGTTGTCTGGCTTGCCTTGATCAATGGGGATGCACTGTACTTAGGTATTTGGTATTACTTTGCTGTTCCAATTGTCCTTTTAGGTGCCTGTGCAGCTCTTAACCCCGCGCCCCTTTTCCTAACAGGCACATCACTTGGCATTGCCATATCGCTGCTTTGTGTAATGTCTGTTAACTGGGGAGCCTCACGCCCCGAAGGTCTGCTTGGGCTAGGTCATTTATTCTCACTACCAGGTGCTATTATTAGCGCAATTCTTACAGCATCTCTGGTAAAAAGAAAATTTGGAAACCGGCCGCTTATGGCTTTATCCCTAGGTCTGAGCGGTCTACTTATTGGCTATTTCATCAACCAAATAATTGTTTGCAACTCTGTAATGTGGTGCGGGACACTTTCCCTGTCTGCCAAATGAAAAGCCTAGCAACAGGTTCAAATCGTTCGCTTCGTTCACTGGGACGGGCTAAAGCTCGCCCCTTAACCAAACGTTATTTCATGACATAGATATGATTGCTCGAATCACCGTAGCGTTCATCCTGATTGTGGCTATAGGCGGTATTTATCTAAATTTCACAACGCCTCATGCAAAAGAACAATTGTTTGACTCCGACTTGTGGATTAATCTCAATGGAGAGTCAATGCTGAGCGATCCTGGCTGCGTTAGGGGTGGAATGGCTCTATCTCTTATACGAAATGACAGGTTAATTGGCCTTCATAATACTGAGGTATTAGCACTTTTAGGCGACACTAAAGATCCAAATTCTTCTACCGAATTTCGCTATAGTCTCGGACAGTGTCATTGGGATTGGAAGCACAGCTCAATGGTAGTGCGCTTCAATGCCAGCGACATAGTGACGGATACTTTTATTGAGGCAGAGGAGTTTACTGAAAACTAATGTAGATCTGAATTTCTTAATCGATCTAAGTGCTACATAATTGCCTGTTGCTTAATTAAGTGGTTCTCAAAAAAATGAAATCGAAGCCATTTCTAATTGTTGGGGCGGTCGGGCTGCTATTTTTGTTCTTGGGGGCGAGTTTCATTATTGGGCTTAAAGTATTGCCGACTTCGGTTGATCCAAGCTGTAGGGCCATCTGTGGTCTAGGCCTGCTTTTCTCTACTTTCTTTGGCCCCGAGGTAGGTTCTTATCTCATTGGTCTTATATGGTCAGCGATTGGCATTTCCTTACTTGCTGCGGTTTATCGATTGTCACGATAGACGGAGCTTAATCAATCACTAGTCCCGGTAGTTAAGTCCAACATGCGACCTGCAATTTCGTCGCTCAATGCTTCCTTCTTTTCCTCCGCAGAAATCCTCCAGCTTTCTTTCTTCCTTGATTCCAGTAACTCGCAACTTCTCTTGCGGTCGCACTTGAATCACAGGCTTTGGAATTTCTCTAGAGCTGAGCACATTGTCAGCCCCTCTCGGGGTGTAGTTCTGATCGTTGAATACGGTTTGTTTGACTGCAGGGCTATCTGAGCCAGTGGGCTGCTCAGGTTGCTGCGTAGACATTGCGTCTCGCCTTGCCTGCTCTTCCACGATCTTGTCCCAGTCGTTCCTGGGCGCTGGTTCTGCTCGGCTGATTTCGGCAACCGGTGTGGGTTTCGGCTGCTGCCTGTTCTCGGCTTCAGCAATTGCCTGAACAGCTTCGACAAGGCCCTGGGTGAGTCTCGCTTGCCGGTGCCTGCTGGCCAGTCATCGCACGTGCTGCGGCACACCTTCGCCAGCCATTTCGTCATGAACGGTGGCAACATCCTGACCCTGCAGAAAATCCTGGGCCATACCACCTTGACCATGACCATGCGCTACGCGTACCTGGCTCCTGATCACCTGCAGGATGCCGTCAGGTTCGGACCAGCTAGCGATCACCAACGCTTTTTCGGCATCATCACTCCATAGCCATATCCGATGACGCGTGCTTTCCGGTGCCGCAAGCATTGCTTAGCATGTACACAACGTATATACGTTGTAGTTACGAATTGACTGATAGGTGACGACCATGGCCAAAGAAGCCGTTTTCAATCTGAAGCTTGAGCCCGAACTGCGCGAAGGCTTCATGGCAGCCGCCCAAGCTGCACACCGGCCGGCCTCACAGGTCATGCGCGACCTCATGCGCGACTTCATTCGCCAACAGCAACAGGCCAAAGAGCATGAGGAATTCGTGCAACGCAAGGTCGCTGCTGCCAGGGCATCGGTAGAGGCAGGTCGTGGCCGCTCCAATGATGATGTAGAAGCTGAATTCGCCGCTCGCCGTGCTAAGGCTCTGGGTCACTGATGCAGGTCATTTGGACACCCGAGGCACTGCAGGATCGTCTGGATATCTGGGAATACATCGCAACCGACAACCCACGCGCTGCTGTGCACCTGGACGAGCTATTCAGTGCTGCGGCCGCCAGTCTGGCTGACTTCCCCGACAAGGGCAGGTTGGGAACGGTGGCCGGTACTCGCGAACTGATCCCCCACGAGAACTACCGCCTTGTCTATCAGGCTGAGCCTGACGCCGTCTGGATTCTCGCCCTGGTGCACGTCGCCAGAATGTGGCCGCCGATCCAGAGCTAGCAGCAGTCTCAACCCGCTTTCGACACCTTGTATGTCGCAGATAGCAAAAGCCCCCGAAACTCTAGGAATTTCAGGGGCTTAGGCTTGAGATATGGCGGGAAGATAGGGATTTGAACCCTAGGTGCCATTGCTGACACAACGGATTTCGAATCCGTCCCGTTCGACCACTCCGGCATCTTCCCAGGCGGCGCGCATAATAACAGCTCAATGCGCTTTGGCGAAGCATATTTTGAAAAATTTTCTTGTTCTATCAGGTGGTTGAGTAAACGACGCGCACCGTGGCGCTCCCTTCTCTGCCTGCGCGTGGGTTCAGGCGAAACCACGTGCAGGTACTCCTGATGCGTGGCGTCTCAGAACGCCATGCTGAACCCGATGGTCGGGTTGAAGTGGAAGCGCGGGTCTGCGACGAACAGCTTGTCGTCACCGACTTTCTTTGCCACACGGACAATGTAAGGCGTGTCCTGCTGAATTTTTTCTAGCGAGTTTCTCCCAGCGACCTCAAGCAGCTCGGGACTTCTGGCCCAGTCTTCCAGATTGCTGGGGACGAACCTAAGCGATACATACCAAGCGCCCGACAACGCTGGCGGGAGGTCTTTCTCAGGCTCGCTTTTCTCGACTTTGATGTCAGTGATTTCGTAGCGGTTGGTAAAGCAGAAGCCAGGCATCTGTTCATCATGGACAGCTTTGCCCTTTGCAGTCAGCTCGTACTGTGCACCTGAGAGAACCACCAAGCCGGTGCTTGTGAAAGGTGCAAGAATTCTCTCGTTACCCTCGGCGCGTTTGGCATCCAGTGGGAATCTGAACAATGGCGATACTGCGCAGCCCTTCCTCCCTTGGTAGTTAGCCAGCGCACTCTTTATCTCCTCGTTGGACGGGGCGTTATCGCCACAGCCAATCAGGGCAAGTGCCAGAGGAAGTGTGATGGTGAAATTTTTCATATCGAGTCCTTTCGTTGGGGGCAGCGCCAAGGCACTAAGCATGACCAGTTCCTTTGGCGGCAGCTAAGGTGGGAGCGATAAATGTATCCGATCGCTTGGCAAGACTACCATTGCCATAGTTTCTGTCAGTGGCGTGGAGGCGCATATGTGAAGCCTGTCTTTTCTTGCGTCTGCGCCGATGCGTGCCTCAGGTGGGGCTCTGAGCCATCTGCCTATGGATGTGATCGAAACCGTAAAAATGAGGCTTGGCACAATGCCACTGCCTGGACTACTCTCCGGTCACCGGGCTAACGAAGTGGCCAACAGGCAGGACGCCGACCCCATACACTTCGTTAGCTCGGTATCCCAATCGCTCGCCGTGCGCGGTCATGCGGACGGAAAACGACAAAGCCCTCCGAGAGAGGGCTTTGTCGTTTCTGAGGCGTGAGGGCTGTGCGGAAGAGTAAAAAAGCGTCCCTGCTGGGTTTTCCCTTCCCGCCCTGTCTGCTGCTTAGCATAGGCGAAGCATGGCGCTCTGCCATGTCCGCTTGTGCATTTGACTGGAGAAGAGGGTGGCGCAGGCCGGGGAGTGCGCCGGTCTGCGCTGAGTTGCTGGAGGAGCCCCCGCCGTCCGGCGGGGGCGCTCAGTGGTGATGCTGCAGATGCGCCCTGTCGGGCTTGGCGGCGATCAGGTGCTCGGGCAGGTCGAGCAGGTCGGTGTCGTAGGTCTCCAGCGGCGGCGGGCGACGCTCGAAGCGGGCGCCGAGCACCAGCAGGCAGGGCGTCAGCAGCAGCGTCAGCACGGTGGCGAAGGCCAGGCCACCGGCGATGGCGCTCGACAGTTGCGTCCACCACTGCGTCGAGGGCGCGCCGAAGCCGAGGCTTGGCGTCACCAGGTCGACGTTGATGCTGAGCACCATGGGCATCAGGCCGAGGATGGTGGTCACCGCGGTGAGCAGCACCGGGCGCAGGCGCAGGCTGCCGGTTTCCAGCGCCGCCTCGCGCGGCTCCAGGCCCTGGCGGCGCAACTGGTTGTAGGTGTCGATCAGGATGATGTTGTTGTTCACCACGATGCCGGCCAGGGCAATCAGGCCCATGCCCACCATGACGATGCCGAACGACTGACCGTTGATCAGCAGGCCCATCAGCACGCCTGCGGTGGACAGGACGATGGCCGACAGCACCAGCGCGGCCTGGTAAAGGCTGTTGAACTGGGTCACCAGGATGATCGCCATGAGGAAAATGGCGACGATGAAAGCGGTCATCAGGAAGGTGGCGGCTTCGCGCTGGTCGGCGTCCTCGCCGGCGAACTTCACCTTGACCTCGGCCGGTACCTCGCCGAGCGCTTCGCGCAGCGCCTTGAGGCGTTCGTCCAGGCGCGCGCCTTCGGCCAGGTCGGCCTGCAGGGTGATGGTGCGGTCGCCGTCGACGCGGCGCAGGGTGCCGACCTTGGGCGCCGGCTGCAGATCGACGAAGTTGCTCAGCGGCACCTGGCCGGCCGGCGTATTGAGGGTCAGGCGACCAAGCTGGTCGAGCGAACGCCAGTTGCCGGGCAGGCGCACGCGGATGTCCACCTCGTCGGTGGCATCCTCGGGACGGTAGGTGGCCAGCTTCAGGCCGTTGGTGATCATCTGCACCGCGTTGCCGACGCTGAGCACGTCGGCGCCGAAGCGCGCGGCGGCCTCGCGGTCGACCTTGATCCGCCACTCGATGCCGGGTAGGGCGCGGTCGTCCTCGATATCGGCGAAGCCGCCGAGTCGCGTCATTTCATCGCGAATGCGCTCGACCCACTGTTCGCCCAGCGCCGGATCCATGGCGCTGATCTGCAGTTTGACCGGCTTGCCGTCGGTGGGGCCCTGTTCCTGCTTGCGGAATTCCAGGACCACGCCGGGAATGCCGGCGGTGCGCTGACTCATCTCGGCGAGAATGTCCTTGGCCGGGCGGCGCTGGTGCCAGTCGACGAACTGGAACTGCAGGGTGCCGATCACGTCGGCGCCGAGCTGGCCATCCGGTTGGGCCAGGGAGCGTGCGTACAGCGCCTTGACTTCGCGCATGCCCAGCACCTGGCTCTCCACCTGCTTGAGCAGGGCGTCCTTCTCCTGCACCGACAGATCGCCGCGGGCGCGCAGCCAGATCTGCGCGCTTTCCGGCTCGACGTCGGGGAAGAATTCCACGCCGTGGTTGAAGCGGCCGTAGCCGACGTAGATCAGCGCGATCAGCGCAAGCATGCCGAGCAGGGTCAGGCCCGGACGCCTGAGCAGCTTCTCCAGCAGGCGGCGATAGGCATTGCCGGCACGGCTGAGGCCCTGTGCCTGCGGTCGCGCATTGCCGCCGCTGACCGCACCGAGCACCGGCAGGAACACCAGGGCCATGGCCAGCGAGGCCAGCAGGCAGAGGATCACCGTGGCCGGCAGGTACTTCATGAACTGGCCGACCACGCCGGGCCAGAACAGCAGCGGCAGGAACACCACCAGGGTGGTGGCGGTGGAGGCGATCACCGGCCAGGCCATCCGCGTGGCGGCATTGGCCCAGGCCTGGCGCGGGCTCTGGCCCTGGTGCAGATAGCGGTCGGCCAGTTCGGAGACGACGATGGCGCCGTCGACCAGCATGCCGGCCACCAGAATCAGGCTGAACAGCACGACGATATTGAGGGTGAAGCCGAGCATCCAGATCAGCAGGATGCCGGTCAGGAAGGCGCCGGGAATGGTCAGCCCCACCAGCAGCGCCGAACGCATGCCCATGCTCGCCACCACCAGGATCAGCACCAGGACGATGGCGGTGAGCACGTTGTTGAGGAGGTCGCCGAGCATGGTCCGCACTTCCTGCGACTGATCCATGATGTAGCTGACTTCCACGCCCGGCGGCAGCAGCGGCTGCGCCCGCTCCATTAGCGCCTTGACCTGCTCGATGGTCTCGATGATGTTGGCGCCGCTGCGCTTGGCCACTTCCAGCACGATGGCCGGCTGGCCATTGATGCGGGCGAAGCCGGTGGGGTCCTTGAAGGTGCGGCGAATGCTGGCGACATCGGCGAAGGTGACCACGCTGTCACCGACCACCTTGATCGGCATTTTCATCACGTCTTCGAGGTCTTCGATGACGCCCGGCACCTTCATGCTCATGCGCCCGGCACCGGTGTCCAGGCTGCCGGCGGCGACCAGGCGGTTGTTGCGGCTGACCAGGTTGAACAGCTCGTTGTAATCGATGCCGTAGCTGTCGAGCACCTGCGGGTCGACGACGATTTCCAGCAGGTCTTCGCGGTCGCCGCCGATCTCCACCGAGAGCACCTCGGCGATGCCTTCGATGTTCTCCTTCAGGCGCCGGGCGATGTAGACCAGTTCGTTTTCGGCGATGGGGCCGGACAGGCCGATCGACAGCACCGGGAACAGCGCCACGTTGACCTCGTTGACCGTCGGCTCGTCGGCCTCTTCGGGCAGTTTGCTGCGTGCGGTGTCGACCTTCTCGCGCACGTCGGCCAGGGCCACCTTGGCGTCGAAGCCGGCGTCGAACTCCAGGGTCACCGAGGCGTGGCCTTCGCTGGACACCGAGCGCATTTCCTTGACGCCCTCGAGGCTGCGCAACTCCTGCTCGAGCGGGCGCACCAGCAGGCGTTCGCCGTCTTCCGGGCTGATGCCCTCCAGGGTGACCGAGACGTAGATGATGGGAATCGCCACATCCGGGTTGGATTCCTTGGGAATGGCGACATAGGCGGCCAGGCCGCCGAAAATCAGGAAGGCCAGGATCATCAGGCTGGTGCGACTGCGATCCAGCGCCGCGGCAATCAGTGCATGCATCTCAGCTGCCCTCGGCGGCAAGTTGCGTGCGCACCTGCTGGCCGGGCTGGACGAAGCCCTGGCCGAGGGTGATCAGCGCCACCTTCGGTGGCAGGCCGCTGACCCAGGCGCCCTGGTTGTCGACGCTGATCAGTTGCACCGGGGTGAACTCCACGCGTTGCGCCTCGTTGACCCATTTGACCCCGTGGCGGCCGCTTTCATCCAGGCTGAGCAGGGCAGGGGACAGGCGGTGAGCCATGGCCTCGCCGGTCTGGATATGCAGGGTGGCGCTGGCCCCGGCCAGACGCAGGCCGTCCGGGTTGTCCATCTTGACCTCGATGCGGAAACTGCGCGAGCCCGGATCGGCGGCGGCGGCGATAAAGTGCAGTTCGCCCTGCAGCGTGCGGCCGTCGAGCAGTTCCACCTTCACCGGCTGGCCCAGTTCAAGCTGGGTGACCTGTTGCTGGGCGATCTGCGCGCTGACCTTGAGGCGGTCGATGTCCACCAGGGTCAGCAGGCTCTGCCCCGGCTGGACGAAGTCGCCCAGCTCGACCATGCGCTGATCGTAGATGCCGGCGAACGGCGCCCTGATCTTGGTATTGCGCAGTTGCAGGCGAGCGCTGTCCAGTTCGGCGCGGGCCTTGGCCAGCTCGCTTTCCAGACGCATCAGCTCGTTGGCGGAAATCAGGTTGCGCTCGCGCAGGCGTTTGGCGGCGGTCACATCGCTTTCGCGCTGGCGCACATCGGCCTCGCTACGCGCGACCTGGGCCGGGCGATCATCCGGGGACAGGCTCAACAGCAGTTGCTCGGCGGCGACGCGGTTGCCCTTGTCCTGATCCAGGCTCTGCACGCTGCCGCTGACCTGGGCGCGCAGCTCGACCCGGCGCCAGGCCTCGATCTGGCCCTGCACCACATGCTGGCGCTGCATCGGCTCGGCCTGCAGCCATTGCACCTCGACGCGCGCCAGATCGGCGGCCGCAGCGGGTTGGTCCGGCTCGACCGCGTCGCGAGCGGCGAAACGATCACCGCTGAGCAGCCAGGCCAGCAGCGCGACCACGATGACGATGGCGATGATCCAGGGACGTTTGCTGAGTTGCGCGAACATGGGGGTTACTCGCTGAGTGCAGGCGCTGCTTGCAGCGCGGCAGCCTGGCCTTGCAGGCCGGCGATGATGAAATCGGTGACGCGTTCGAAATAGGCGTCCAGTTCGATGGGCTCGGCCCAGTGAGCGAAACCGCCCGAGGCGATGCGGGCCATCACGCCGTTGACGCAGGCTTCGACGCCCCACAACAGGTTCTGGCAGTGCGCGGGGGAGAGCTCGCCGAAGCTGCCTCGCAGCAACTGGTTGAACAGAGCCATGTACTGGCCTTCCAGCTCGATGAACTGTTCACGGTAGGGCGCGTCCAGGCGCTCCTGAAAGGCCGGGCGGTCGCATAGCAGACAGAGCTCGGCCTGCAGCGGGTCGGCCAGCAATTGCTCGAAGGCGCGGCGAATCACCCGGCGCATGGCTGCCTGCGGTGATGCCTGGTTCGCGACTTCGCGCAGTTCGCTCAGGTGCCGGCGCGAGCAGTCCAGTACCAGGCGGGCATAGAGCGCCTCCTTGCTGGAAAAGTGCTTGTACACCGTGCCCTTGCCGATGCCGGCGTGAAGCGCCACTTCGGCGATGGTGACGCGGTCCCAGGATTGCTCCTGAAACAGCTGGCGAGCGGATTCGAGCAGGGCGTTTTCCCGTTGCTGGAAGAGTTGATCCTGGTAGCGCATGGGCCTTTCACGGAGAGTTGTGACCGGTGGTCATACTATGACTGTTGGTCACAGTGCGGCAAGGAGGGAGTTGTAACAAGGCACTTGGTGGGGATGGGCGTTCGCCATGGCGTTGGCGATTGGAGAGGTAATCGTAGGTGGTTGGCGACGCTGGAAACACGTTGCGAGACGTGACGCCAGGCGTAGGGTGCGCCATGCGCACCAGGGCGGCGGTAGTGAATGGGTGCGCCATGCGCACCCTGTGTGCGGCCGTCAGCGCGCCACGCTAACCCCTTCGAGGCTGGCGAAGGAGGTGTCCTTGGCGGTGAGCAGGAAGTCGCGCATGAAGGGCGCATCGAGCATGTCGGTGCGGATCGCCGCATAGAGCGTGGCGAACAGGCCCTTTTCCCCCAGGCGCTTGGCGCTGACGTAGCCGCGCGAGCTGTACTCGTGCAGCGCCCAGTTGGGCAGGCCGCACACGCCGCGGCCGCTGGCCACCAGCTGCATCATCATCACCGTCAGCTCCGAGGTGCGCACCTGCGCCGGCTCCACGTCGGCCGGCTCGAGAAAGCGGGTGAAGATATCCAGGCGGTCGCGCTCCACCGGGTAGGTGATGAGGGTTTCCGTGGCCAGATCCAGCGGCTGGATGAAGGCCTTGTGCGCCAGACGGTGCTGGTTGGCCACAGCAAGCATCGCCTCGTAGGTGAACAGCGGCACATAGGTGATGCCGGCCAGCTCGACGGGATCCGAGGTCACCACCAGGTCCAGGTCACCACGGGCCAGCGCCGGCAGCGGGGCAAAGGAGAAGCCCGAGGCCAGGTCCAGTTCCACCTCCGGCCAGGCATCGCGAAACTGGTCGATGGTCGGCATCAACCATTGAAAGCAGCTGTGGCACTCGATGGCCATGTGCAGCCGACCGGCAGTGCCGCCGGCCAGGCGCGCCAGGTCACGCTCGGCGCCGCGCAGCAGCGGCAGGGTGGCGTCGGCCAGCTGCAGCAGGCGCAGGCCGGCGCTGGTGAAGCGTACCGGCTTGGTCTTGCGCACGAACAACTGCAGGCCCAGGCGTTCTTCCAATTCCTTGAACTGGTGCGACAGCGCCGACTGGGTCAGGTGCAGGCGCTCGGCCGCCTCCACCAGGCTGTCGGTTTCGCGCAGGGCGTGCAGGGTTTTCAGATGGCGCAGCTCGAGCATGACGATTCTCTACGAGGGTTTCGCTCATCCAATGTCAGGGCTGGATGAAGGCAGTTCATACAGCCTACATGAGTAAATCTTTAGATCAAGACGAAAATCTTGAGTTTGTCTCACTCGGTGTCGATGCCGAGAATGGCGCCATCTCGATTTCATACTGGAGCGTTCCGACATGGCCCTGTCCCATTCCCTCGGCTTCCCGCGCATTGGCCGCGACCGCGAACTGAAGAAAGCCCTCGAAGCCCACTGGAAAGGTGAACTGGACGAAGCCGGCCTGCGCACCGTTGGTCAGCGCCTGCGGGCCGAGCATTGGCAGCTGCAGAAGGACGCCGGTATCGACCTGCTACCGGTGGGCGATTTCGCCTGGTACGACCAGGTGCTCGCTCATTCCCTGGCCTTCGGCGTGATTCCCGAGCGCTTTCGCCCGGCCGCCGGCAAGCCGGCGCTGGATACCCTGTTCGCCATGGCGCGGGGGGCCGTTGCAAACAAGAGCGGTGGCAGTTGCTGCGGTGGTGCTCACGCGCAGGAGATGACCAAATGGTTCGATACCAACTACCACTATCTGGTGCCGGAATTCAGCGCTGATCAGCAGTTCGCCCTGAGCTGGGAGCAACTGTTCGAGGAAGTGGCTGAGGCGCATGCCCTCGGTCACAGCGTCAAGCCGGTGCTGATCGGCCCGCTGACCTATCTGTGGCTGGGCAAGGAAAAGGGCAGCGACTTCGATCGTCTCGATCTGCTGGAGCGGTTGCTGCCGGTCTATGGCGAGATCTTCCAGCGGTTGGCGGCGCAGGGCGTGGAATGGGTACAGATCGACGAGCCGATCCTGGTGCTGGACCTGCCGCAGGCGTGGAAGAATGCCTTCGAGCGTGCCTACAACCTGATTCAGCGCGAGCCGTGCAAGAAGCTGATCGCCACCTACTTCGGCGGCCTGGAGGACAACCTCGGTCTGGCCGCCAACCTGCCGATGGACGGTCTGCATATCGACCTGGTGCGCGCGCCCGAGCAGTACCCGACCATTCTCGACCGCCTGCCAGCCTATAAAGTGTTGTCGCTGGGCGTGGTCAACGGGCGCAACGTCTGGCGCTGCGATCTGGAGAAGGTGCGCGAGCTGCTGCGCCATGCCCACGAACGTCTTGGCGAGCGCCTGTGGGTCGCGCCGTCCTGTTCGCTGCTGCACAGCCCGGTGGACCTGGAGCGCGAGGATCAGCTGGACGCCGAACTGAAGAGCTGGCTGGCCTTCGCCGTGCAGAAGTGCCAGGAGGTCGCCTTGCTCGGCAGGGCCCTGGAGGCGCCGGATGATGCCTCGGTGCAAGCCGCGCTGGAAGCCAGCCGTGCGGTGCAGGCCGCCCGCGCCGCATCGACGCGCATTCACAAACCTGAGGTGAAGGCGCGTCTGGAGGCGATTCGTCCGCGTCATGCCCAGCGCCAATCGCCGTTCGCCGAACGCATCGCGCAACAACGTGAATGCCTGCAGCTGCCGTTGCTGCCGACCACCACCATCGGCTCCTTCCCGCAAACCTCGGCCATCCGCCTGGCGCGACAGTCGTTCAAGCAGGGCAAGCTGAGTGCGGCCGAGTACACCGAGGCCATGCGCGCCGAAATTCGCCACGCCGTTGAGGTGCAGGAGAACCTTGGTCTGGACGTGCTGGTGCACGGCGAGGCCGAGCGCAACGACATGGTCGAGTACTTCGCCGAGCAGCTCGACGGCTACGCCTTCACCCGCTTCGGCTGGGTGCAGAGCTACGGCTCGCGCTGCGTCAAACCGGCGGTGATAGTCGGCGATCTGAGCCGCCCGCAGGCCATGACCGTGGAGTGGATCAAGTACGCCCAGGGCCTGACCGACAAGCCGATGAAGGGCATGCTGACCGGCCCGGTGACCATGCTGATGTGGTCCTTCCCGCGCGAGGACGTCTCCCGCGAAGCGCAGGCGCGACAGCTGGCGCTGGCCATTCGCGACGAGGTGGTGGATCTGGAGGCGGCGGGTATCCGCATCATCCAGATCGACGAGGCGGCGTTCCGCGAGGGGCTGCCGCTGCGCCAGGCGGCCTGGCAAGGCTACCTGGACTGGGCGACCGAGGCCTTCCGCCTGACCGCCAGTGGGGTGCGCGACGAGACGCAGATCCACACCCACATGTGCTACAGCGAGTTCAACGATGTGATCGAGTCCATCGCCGCCATGGACGCCGATGTCATCACCATCGAGACCTCGCGTTCTGACATGGAGCTGCTGGAGGCTTTCGAGCGCTTCGACTACCCCAACGAGATCGGCCCGGGCGTCTACGACATCCACTCGCCGCGCGTGCCGGACAGCGCCGAGATGGCCGGTCTGTTGCGCAAGGCGGCGCGGCGTATCCCGCTCGAGCGCCTGTGGGTCAACCCCGATTGCGGCCTGAAGACCCGTGCCTGGCCGGAGACCGAGGCGGCGCTGGTGAACATGGTGGCGGCGGCCAGGCAGTTGCGTGCCGAACTGGCCTGACCGTTCTCTCGGCCCGGCGAACGCCCCTTGCACAGGTATGTGAAGGGCGTTCCCGACGCTCTTGATGGCGCCTGCCGTCACCTGGGAAGCGACCGCTCGTCCCCCTTCATCAAACTGTCATGCTTGTGTGGCAGCGCCGTCGAACGTCTTTCATCAGACTCGCGTTTCAGTGGGGTTCTGCGTTTCTGGTGTTTCCATGCGTGCGTTCATTTTCTTCGCCGCGCTGCTGTGCGGCCTGCCGTCCTTTGCGGCCAATCATTGCGACCTGTCCGAGCCGACCCGTTACGCGGAGGTGGGCGACGTGCGCCTGGCCTACCAGAGCGTTGGCAGTGAGCACGATCCGGCATTGCTGCTGATCATGGGGCTCGGTGGGCAACTGATCCACTGGCCCGACGAAGTCGTTGAACGCCTGTGTCAGCAGGGTTTTCGCGTGGTGCGTTTCGATAATCGCGATGTCGGTCTGAGCGTCTGGCAGAAGCCGGCCCCGAGCATCAATCTGGCTTACGAGGTGCTGCGCTACCGACTGGGGCTGTCGCTCGGCGCGCCGTACCACCTGCGTGACATGGCTGGCGACGCGCTGGGGTTGATGGACAGTCTCGATGTCGATGCCTTCCACGTGCTGGGCGCGAGCATGGGCGGCATGATCGCCCAGCACCTGGCCGATCTGGCGCCGCAGCGCGTGCTCAGCCTGACGCTGGTGATGACCAGTTCCGGCGCCCAGGGCCTGCCTGCACCCAGCGATGCCCTGGTGGCGCTATTGGCCCGACGCGAGGCCGGCAGCCGGGAGGCGGCCCTGCAGCAGCAGGCCGACCTGCTCGCCGCGTTGGGCAGCCCGGCGGTACGTGATGATCGGGCGATGCTGCTGCATCAGGCCGAACTGGCTTATGACCGTGCCTTCAACCCCGAGGGCGTGCAGCGACAGTTGCTGGCGATCCTGGCCGAATCGAGTCGGGTCGAACTGCTCAACCGCCTGCAGGTGCCGACGCTGGTGGTGCATGGCACCGCCGATCCCTTGCTGCCGGTGATGCATGGTGTGCACGTGGCGGCGCACATAAAAGGTGCCGAGCTCAAGCTGATTCCGGGCCTGGCTCACCGTTTTCAGGATGCTTTCAAGGAGCCGTTGCTGGCCGCGGTGCTGCCGCACCTGGCAGCACACCGCAGTGATCTGGGGCTGGCGCGTCTGTGAGGCGAGGGGCGCTCACAGCTCCTGGTTGTGCTTGATCGCTTCGCGGCGTTGCAGCTGGTCGATGTGCTCGCTGCTGTGGCGTAGCAGCTTGTCGGCCATGGCCATGCGCTCGATGTAGCGGACGATGCTCTGCTCGGCATCGTGGCGTGAGGTGAAGGGGCCTTCCAGCGTGCCCTCGCGCGTGGCGAAGAAGTACTGGCCATTGACGGC
Source organism: Pseudomonas hydrolytica (assembly GCF_021495345.1). Taxonomy (NCBI): domain Bacteria; kingdom Pseudomonadati; phylum Pseudomonadota; class Gammaproteobacteria; order Pseudomonadales; family Pseudomonadaceae; genus Ectopseudomonas; species Ectopseudomonas hydrolytica. The sequence goes on along the minus strand of NZ_CP099397.1, from coordinate 3,440,780 downwards.
GCTCAGGCGCGAGCTGCGGTAATGCGTGCCGGGCTGGGGGTCGACGTTGCGTTGGCCGAACATGACGAGAGCTCCATCTGCAGGTGCTGGATGATCTGAGTCTACTGCGCGCGCCGCGCGGCGTAGGGGCAGGCGACCAATGGTCGAAATTGCCGACCTGATCGCAGTTTTTGGTGGTATTTCCAGGATCTTGACGCCGGAGAGCTGACGTCTTCTCGCCGCTGACAGGTACAGTTACGGCTGGGAGCGGGGTGGAACTGTTACTGTGTCTATCTCCCTGCCTTCCCTAGAATGACCTGCTGCGGCTGGCAAGCTCTGCCGGCCGCGAGCTAGAGGTCACCATGCACATTTCTTCCGGCCGTTGGCTATACGGCCTGCTGCTCGCCCTGACCACGTCCGTGTTGTGGGGCATCCTGCCGATCAAACTGAAAGAAGTTCTTCAGGTGATGGACCCGATCACCGTCACCTGGTACCGCCTGGCGGTGGCCGGTTCGCTGTTGCTGGCCTACCTCGCCGCCTCGCGTCGTTTGCCGCGCTTTCGCCCGCTGGGCCGCAAGGGCGGCTGGCTGCTGGCGCTGGCCGTCGCCGGGCTGACCGCCAACTACGTGCTCTATCTGATGGGGCTCAACCTGCTCAGCCCGGGCACCACGCAACTGGTGATCCAGGTGGCGCCGATTCTGCTGCTGATCAGCAGCCTGTTCGTTTTCCGCGAGCGGTTCAGCCTGGGCCAGGCGATTGGCCTGCTGGTGATGCTGCTGGGCTTCGGCCTGTTCTTCAACCAGCGCCTGGGCGAGCTGCTGACTTCGCTGACCACCTACACCACGGGTGTGCTCACCGTGCTGGCGGCTGCTTTCGTCTGGACCTTCTACGGCCTGGCGCAGAAGCAGTTGCTGACGCTGTGGAGTTCGGTGCAGGTGATGATGGTGATCTACCTGGCCTGCGCACTGCTGCTGACGCCCTGGGCGCATCCGCTGCAAGTGCTGGAGTTGAGCCCGCTGCAGGGCTGGTTGCTGCTCGCCTGCTGCCTGAACACTCTGGTGGCTTACGGGGCCTTCGCCGAGGCGCTGGCGCACTGGGAGGCCTCCAGGGTCAGCGCGACCCTGGCCCTGACGCCACTGGTGACCTTCGTTTCGGTGGCCCTGGCGGCGAGCTGGTGGCCCGACCACGTGCTGCCCGAGCAGGTCAACTGGATCGCCTACGCCGGTGCGGTGGTGGTGGTCCTCGGTTCGGCGCTGACCGCCCTTGGGCCATCGATCATGGCCAGCTGGCGTGCGCGAGCGGCCTCCATACACCTTGACGAGACGGAGCGAGAGCAATGGACGAAATGAAGCAGGGCAACAAGCTGGCCGAGATCAACCGCAAGATCCTCGCACCGGGGGAGTCGTTACCGGCGGTGACGCTGCAGGACGGCAGCCGCGTGCAGACCGGTACGGTGGCCGCCATGCTGCATAACATCGGGCTTTACGACCAGGGCGCGCGCGGCGAGGTCGAGCGCGAGCTGCGCCTGGCGGTGCCGACCTTGTGCCGCGTCGGCCTGTTCCGCCTGTTCAGCCCCGAAGAATGGATGGCCAGTGCTACCAGCCCGGGGCGCCGCTTCGTTGGCGAGCAGGCGCGCGACTATCTGGCTGCGAGCGCTCCGGAGAACGTCACGCCCTGAGACCCAGTGCCTCGGCCTTGCGCAGCCAGTTCTGGCGTTGCTGTTCGTCGGACGGGCGCACCGGTGCGAATTCGGTCAGGCGGCGGGTTTTGATACCGCAGAAGCCGAGGATGGTACGCACCATCTGCCGATGCGCCGGCGCGCCGTAGATCCAGCGGAAGTACCAGCGAGGCGTATCCATGGTCACCAGCAGGTCGGCGCTGCGCCCGCTGAGCAGTTTGTCCCACAGCTGTGAGCGATTGCGATAGCGGAAGGCGAAGCCGGGCAGAAATACCCGGTCGAAGAAGCCCTTGAGCAGTGCCGGCAGGCCGCCCCACCAGACCGGATAGACGAGCACCAGGTGCTCGGCCCAGTGGATCAGGCGCTGGGCCTCGAGCAGATCCGGCTCCAGGGATTGGCTCTGGTCGTAGCCGTCGCGCAGTATCGGGTCGAACTGCATCTCGCCCAGCCTGAGCTGGCGCACCACATGGCCCTTGCTGCGTGCGCCGTGGCTGTAGGCCTCGGCCAAGGCATGGCAGAGGCTGTCCTTCTTCGGCGTGCCGAGAATCAGCAGGATTCGCTTGCCGTCGCCTTCCAGCGGGGTGGCGCCGCTCTTGCCCTCAGTCATGCCGACCGGCTCCGAGCATGTCCTGCGGGCGAACCCATTGCTCGAACTGTTCTTCGGTCAGGTAGCCGAGCTGCAGCGCGGCCTGGCGCAGGGTGCTGCCCTCGGCATAGGCCGTCTTGGCGATCTCCGCGGCCTTGTCATAGCCGATATGCGGGTTCAGCGCGGTCACCAGCATCAGGCCGTTTTCCAGGTGCGCGGCCATCTGCGCGGCGTCCGGCTGCAGTTCGGCCACGCAGTGCTGCTGGAAGTTGCGGCAACCGTCGGCGAGCAGGCGGATCGACTGCAGCAGGTTGTGGATGATCACCGGTTTGAACACGTTGAGCTGCAGGTGCCCTTGGCTGGCGGCGAAGCCGATGGTGGCGTCGTTGCCCAGCACCTGGCAGGCGAGCATCGACAGCGCTTCGCACTGGGTCGGGTTGACCTTGCCGGGCATGATCGAGCTGCCCGGCTCGTTGGCCGGCAGGCGCACCTCGGCAAGCCCGGCGCGCGGGCCGGAGCCGAGCAGGCGCAGGTCGTTGGCCAGCTTCATCAGCGCCACGGCCAGGGTTTTCAGGGCCCCGGAGAGCTGCACCAGTGGCTCGTGACCGGACAGCGCGGCGAACTTGTTCGGCGCGCTGGTCAGCGGCAGGCCGGACAGTGCGGCGAGCTCGGCGGCAATGGCCTCGGCGAAGCCGGCCGGGGCGTTGAGCCCTGTGCCGACGGCTGTGCCACCCTGGGCCAGCTCGCAGACGGCGGGCAGGGCGGCGCGGATCGCTGCTTCGGCATGGCCAAGCTGGGCGACGAAGGCGGAAAGCTCCTGGCCGAAGGTGATGGGTGTGGCGTCCATCATGTGGGTGCGCCCGGTCTTGACCAGGTTGGCGTGACGCTGCGCCTGCTCTTGCAGACCGTCGCGCAGCTCGGCCAGCGCCGGCAGCAGGCAATGACGCACGCCTTGGACGGCGGCGATATGCATGGCGGTGGGGAAGCAGTCGTTGGAGCTTTGTGCGCGGTTGACGTGATCGTTGGGGTGCACCGGGCTCTTCCCGCCACGGCTGCCGCCGGCCAGTTCGTTGGCGCGGCCGGCGATCACCTCGTTGACGTTCATGTTGCTCTGCGTGCCGCTGCCGGTCTGCCAGACCACCAGGGGAAACTGCGCGTCATGCTGGCCATCGAGCACTTCGTCCGCAGCCTGTTCGATCAACCGGGCGATGTCGGCCGGCAGCTCGCCGCTGCGGCTGTTGACCCGTGCGGCGGCCTTCTTGATCAGCGCCAGGGCGTGCAGCACCGCCATGGGCATGCGCTCCTGGCCGATGGCGAAGTTGATCAGCGAGCGCTGGGTCTGGGCGCCCCAATAGGCTTCGTTGGGGACCTCGATGGGGCCGATACTGTCGGTTTCGGTGCGGCTCATGGCGTTCTCCGGGGGCAATTGCAAGGTTGCTGGCAGTTTAGGTCGTGCCGCCCGGTACTGGTTCCGCAACTTATCTATCGCGCCTATTACCAGCGGGCGTGCGTCTCGCCCAGCCAGCCGAGGGCGCCATCCACCGGCACGCGTTCGCCCTTGGGGCCGCGCAGTACACCGCTGTAATGGCCGAAGCGCTGGATGGTATTGGCATGGAAGGGGCCGAGCTTGGGACAGGCTTTGTGCAGCTGGCGCGGGGTGAAGCGCAGGGCCACGCGATCGTCCTCGCTGTCCAGGCGCCACGGGGCCAGCGGCGCCTGCGAGCTGCGTTCGATGTGCAGCGGGCTGTCGAGCAATTGCAGTTCGCCACCGAACCACAGGGCATTTTCCGAGAGCCCGCTGTAGTCCAGCCAGCCGGAGCCGAAATTCCCGGCGATGCCGCCAGCGGCGGCAAAGGCCGCGCGCTGCCAGTAGCTGTTCAGTGGCCAGACGCCACGGCCGAAATCCAGGGCGGCGAAGCTATGCCCGGGCACGCAGCTGTACTGTTTGCGCCCCAGCTGCACGCTGCCGGCCGCCGGCAGGCCGAGTTGGCGGCTGGTGGCGTGGAAACCGCCGCCCTGCAGAGGGGCGACCAGGTTGATCGACTGCAGGTGGGCCGGGCGCTGAATGTCCAGTGCGACCTGCAGCGGCTGGCCGCCGATGTCCGGCGCGGTGGCGGAGAGACGAAGGCGCCCGGAATGCTCATCGATGCGCAGTTGCAGGCGCGAGTGATTGAAGGCGTGGCTTTCCAGCGGCAGATCGGGCAGCTGGCAGCCCAGGCCGAAGGGGCGGAGCTGGGTATGGGCCACGGACTGGCCGCTGTCCAGATCGAGGAAGTAGGCGGCGCCGTAGCCCACGTAGTCGAGATCGGCGAGGGTCAGCGCAAGCATCCATTGCGGCGTGGTGATGCACCAGTGATTCCAGCGTTTGCGTCGGCCGGCGTGGCCGTGCAGGGTACAGTCCACCTGCGGGCGACTCGACCAGCCGATGGCCTCGTCCAGCAGTCGCCCTTTGCTGTCGCAAAGCCGCTGGAGCGGAAAGGTGGCGTGTGAGGCGAGACTGGTCATCGGGCACGTCCGTGTGTGTGCGCGGGTTGGCGATCAGGTGCCGGAGCGGGCGCTGCGCAAGCCGTTGGTATGGAAAGCGGAGATCGCAAGCATGCAGAGCCAACTCAAGCATGAGCAAGTACTGGCAATTTGGCAACTGACCAGTGGGTGCGCCAGTGGGCAGCCTGTCTGTGAGGTGGTGCACAAATCGCGTCTCTTGAGGGATTTTGGCGCAGGGCACAAAATGCCGGCACCGCAGTCTACCCAGACTCATTCATAGCCCTGGACGCCTTCTCATGCTCCGTTTCTCCCAACTCTGCACCGCCGTTCTGCTCAGCGCGAGCGCATCCCTGGCCATGGCCGATGCCGCCAGTCACGCCGCCGATGCCGAGCGTTTCCTCAAGCTGGCCCACGCCGACAAGCTGACCGTGCCGGTGTACGGCCAGGTGCAGCAGATGTTCGCCCAGCGTTTCGCCGAGGCGCCGAATGGCAAGAAGGCGGTGCTGGAAAGCTATCAGGCCAAGGCCAATGCCGCGCTGGACAAGGCGGTGGGCTGGGACAAGCTCAAGCCGGACATGGTCAAGCTCTACACCAGCAACTTCAACGAGCAGGAGCTCAAGGACCTGATCGCTTTCTACGAATCGCCGCTGGGGCAGAAGGTGCTGCAGAAGATGCCGACCCTGACCGCGCAGTCCGCGCAGATCACCCAGAGCAAGCTGGAAACCGCCGTGCCCGAGGTGAACAAGCTGCTGGCGGACATGAGCAGCGAGCTCGGCCTGCCGAAACAACCCTGATGGAGCCCACGATGTCCAAGCAAGACCTGATCACCGCCGCCCTGGCCGCGTTGCAACCCGAGCACCTGGAGGTGCTGGACGAGAGCCACATGCACAGCCGCGGTCTGGAGACCCACTACAAGGCGGTGATCGTCAGCCCGGCGTTCGCCGGGCTGAATGCGGTGAAGCGACATCAGAAGGTCTACGCCACCGTTGGCGAACTGATGGGGCAGATCCATGCCTTGGCCCTGCATACCTATACCCCGCAGGAATGGGCAGAGCAGGGCGCAGCCCCGGCCTCGCCGACCTGCCGCGGCGGGCATTGAGGTAGCCGGATGCAATCCGGGGACGACCTGCGGCAGTTCCCGGATTGCATCCGGGCTACGTGACAGGCTGTCGCGCCTTGTCGCCAACCCGCCCCGGCGATTCTCTGCTTTGCTACAATCGCTCCCGCGCCGGCCCACGCCGGCGCTTTCGTTTAGATTCTCGATCCAGCGAGCTAGAGCCATGCAAGGCAAAAGCAGGCGAGGAAGCGCAGTGTACTTTTGTACTTGAGCATTCCGAGCCTGTTTTTAACGCAGCAGGGCCGACGCGCAGCTGATCGAAGTCCAGTCCGCCCTTTACGTGGGCGACTACTGAGAGAACTGTTCATGACCGACAAGATCGTCGTCGCGGCGCTGTATAAATTCGTCTCCCTGCCGGACTACCAGGCGCTACGCGAACCCCTGCTGCAAACCCTGCTCGACAACGGCATCAAGGGCACCCTGCTGCTCGCCGAAGAGGGCATCAACGGCACCGTGTCCGGCAGCCGCGCCGCCATCGATGCGCTGCTCGCCTGGTTCCGCCAGGACGCCCGCCTGGCCGATATCGACCACAAGGAATCCTACTGCGATGAGCAGCCGTTCTATCGCACCAAGGTCAAGCTGAAGAAGGAAATCGTCACCCTCGGCGTGCCGGGCGTTGACCCCAACCAGCGTGTCGGCACCTACGTCGAGCCGCAGGACTGGAACGCCCTGATCAGCGACCCCGAGGTGCTGCTGATCGACACGCGCAACGACTACGAGGTGGCCATCGGCACCTTCGAGGGCGCCATCGACCCCAAGACCAAGTCGTTCCGCGAGTTTCCCGAGTACGTCAAGGCCCACTTCGATCCGAGCAAGCACAAGAAGGTGGCGATGTTCTGCACCGGTGGCATCCGCTGCGAGAAGGCCTCCAGCTACATGCTCGGCGAGGGGTTCGAGGAGGTCTATCACCTCAAGGGCGGCATCCTCAAATACCTCGAGGAAGTGCCGCAGGAGCAGACCAAGTGGCGCGGCGACTGCTTCGTCTTCGACAACCGCGTGACCGTGCGCCACGACCTGTCCGAAGGCGACTACGATCAGTGCCACGCCTGCCGCAATCCGATTTCCGTGGAAGATCGCCAGTCCGAGTACTACAGCCCCGGCGTCAGTTGCCCGCATTGCTGGGATTCGCTGCCGGAGAAGACCCGTGAAAGCGCCCGCGAGCGGCAGAAGCAGATCGAGCTGGCCCGTGCGCGCAACCAGCCGCACCCCATCGGCCGCGACCCCCGCCAACTGAACGAGGCCTGACCATGGCTAGCCGCCTGCTCTACGTGATGGACCCGATGTGCTCCTGGTGCTGGGGCTTCGCACCCGTGGTCGAAGCCCTCGCCGAGCAGGCGGCTGCGGCCGGCGTGCCGCTGCAGATCGTGGTGGGTGGCCTGCGCCGCGATCAGGTGGCGATCGATGCGGCAGCGCGGGTGCGTTACCTGGGCTACTGGCAGGCGGTCAACGCCAGCACCGGGCAGCTGTTCGACTTCGACCACGGCCTGCCCGAGGGCATGGTGTACGACACCGAGCCGGCCTGCCGTGCGCTGGTCACCGCACGCCAGCTCGATGCGCCCAGCGCCTGGACCCTGCTCAAGCTGATCCAGCAGGCCTTCTACACCGAGGGTGCCGATGTCACCCAGGCCAGCGTGCTGGTGGAGTTGGCGGAGCGGGCCGGCATTCCGCGTATCGAATTCGCCGAGGCCTTCGACAGTCAGGCCATGGTTGATGCCACCGCTGCCGATTTCGCCTGGGTGCAGGATCTGGGCATCGCCGGTTTCCCCACCTTGCTGGCCGAGCGCGAAGGCCAGCTGGCGCTGCTGACCAACGGCTATCAGCCGCTCGAGGCGCTTTCGCCGCTGCTGGAACGCTGGCTGGAGCGCGCTGCCAATGCCTGATCGGTTGAGCTGGGCAGAAGTCCGTCGCCTGGCCCTGCGTCACAAGAAAGCGCTGATCCTGGCCAATCTGGTTGCCGTGCTGGCGACCCTGTGCAGCGTGCCGATCCCGCTGCTGTTGCCGCTGCTGGTGGACGAAGTGCTGCTGCATGACGGCGATGCGGCGCTCAAGGTGATGGACAACTTCCTGCCCGCCGAGTGGGAAACCGCCGCCGGCTACATCGGCCTGATGCTGCTGCTGACCCTGCTGCTGCGCGGCTCGGCGCTGATCTTCAACGTGCTGCAGGCGCGGCTGTTCGCCAGGCTGTCGAAGGACATCGTCTACCGCATCCGCATGCGCCTGATCGAACGGCTCAAGCGCATTTCCCTCGGCGAGTACGAGAGCCTGGGCGGCGGCACCGTGACCACCCACCTGGTCACCGATCTGGACACCCTGGACAAGTTCGTCGGCGAGACCCTCAGCCGCTTCCTGGTGGCGATCCTGACCCTGGTCGGCACCTCGGCCATCCTGATCTGGATGCACTGGCAACTGGCCCTGCTGATCCTGCTGTTCAACCCGCTGGTGATCTACGCCACCGTGCTGCTGGGCAAGAAGGTCAAGCACCTGAAGAAGCTGGAGAACGACAGCACCTCGCGCTTTACCCAGGCGCTGACCGAGACTCTGGATGCGATCCAGGAAGTGCGCGCCGGCAACCGCCAGGGCTACTTCCTCGGCCGCCTCGGCGGGCGGGCGCGCGAGGTGCGCGACTACGCCGTGGCCTCGCAGTGGAAGAGCGATGCCTCCAACCGCGCCAGCGGCCTGCTGTTCCAGTTCGGTATCGACGTGTTCCGCGCCGCGGCGATGCTCACCGTGCTGTTCTCCGACCTGTCCATCGGCCAGATGCTCGCGGTGTTCAGCTACCTGTGGTTCATGATCGGCCCGGTGGAGCAGCTGCTCAGCCTGCAGTACGCCTTCTATGCCGCCGGTGGTGCGCTGACGCGGATCAACGAGCTGCTGGCGCGCCAGGACGAGCCGCAGTACGCCGGGCGCGTCGACCCTTTCAAGGGGCGCGACACGGTCGGTATCGAGGTGCAGGGGCTGACCTTCGCCTATGGCGAGGAACCGGTGCTCGACCGGCTCGACCTGTCCATCGCTCCAGGCGAGAAGGTGGCCATCGTCGGTGCCTCCGGCGGCGGCAAGAGCACCCTGGTGCAGCTGCTGCTGGGCCTGTATACGCCGCAGGCCGGCAGCATCCGCTTCGGCGGCAGTGCGCTGGAGGAGATCGGCCTGGACTGCGTGCGCGACAACGTCGCGGTGGTGTTGCAGCACCCGGCGCTGTTCAACGACACGGTGCGCGCCAACCTGTGCATGGGCCGTGAGCGCAGCGACGAGGCCTGCTGGCGTGCGCTGGAGATTGCCCAGTTGGCACCGACCATCCAGGCGCTGCCGCAGGGGCTGGACAGCGTGGTCGGGCGCAGTGGCGTGCGTCTTTCCGGCGGCCAGCGTCAGCGCCTGGCCATTGCCCGCATGGTGCTGGCCGAGCCCCGGGTGGTGATCCTCGACGAAGCCACCTCGGCGCTGGACGCTGCCACCGAATACGCCCTGCACGAAGCGCTGGCGCAGTTCCTCAGCGGCCGTACCACGCTGATCATCGCCCACCGCCTGAGCGCCGTGAAGCAGGCCGATCGCGTGCTGGTGTTCGATGGCGGCAGCGTCGCCGAGGACGGTGACCACCAGCAGCTGATCGCCGATGGCGGTCTCTACGCCAAGCTCTACGGGCATCTGCAGCAGGGTTGATTGCACCGCTCCAACCTTCAGTTCGCTGCACTTTGCCCTCGGCGCCGGGGTGGCTGGTGAAATCCGCCAGCCCCCTGAAAAGCTGCTGGCACCGCTCTGTCACCGCCTTCCTGCCGATCCTGGAGACAACCGCGGCAGCTCGTCTGGCAGGCTGTCGAACCACTCTGGCAAGAAAACCTTACGCATTTGCAGGGGTAGCCATGCTGCCAGCCTGGCTGTAAGAAAAACTTGCCAAGGCTTTGCGGCCAGCGACCTGCCCGAGCCATCGCACCGCCTTGTTCGCCGTCTGCCATCGGGTTGTCATGGGTTCATCCAAACGCGCCCTGCGGCGCAGCCCACAAAAACAATGAGGAGGCGAGATGAACGCCGTGGCCAAGATCGAGCAGCACAACCCCATCGGAACCGACGGTTTCGAGTTCGTCGAATTCACCGCACCGACCGCCGAAGGCATCGAGCAACTGCGCCAGTTGTTCACCGCCATGGGCTTTACCGAAACCGCCAAGCACCGCTCGAAAGAGGTGTGGCTGTTCCAGCAGAACGACATCAACATCGTGCTCAACGGCAGCCCCACCGGGCACGTGCGCGCCTTCGGCGAGAAGCACGGCCCCAGCGCCTGCGCCATGGCCTTCCGGGTCAAGAACGCCGCCCAGGCCGCGGCCTACGTCGAGCAGCAGGGCGCCAAGCTGGTGGGCAGTCACGCCAATTTCGGCGAGCTGAACATTCCCTGCGTCGAAGGCATCGGCGGCTCGCTGCTGTATCTGGTTGACCGCTATGGCGACAAGACCATCTACGACGTCGACTTCGAGTACATCGAAGGCCGCAGTGCCAACGACAACGCTGTCGGCCTGCAGTGCATCGACCACCTGACCCACAACGTGCGCCGCGGACAGATGGACGTATGGTCCGGCTTCTACGAGCGCATCGCCAACTTCCGCGAGATTCGCTACTTCGACATCGAAGGCAAGCTCACCGGCCTGTTCTCCCGCGCCATGACCGCGCCATGCGGCAAGATCCGCATCCCGATCAACGAGTCGGCCGACGACAAGTCGCAGATCGAGGAATTCATCCGCGAGTACCACGGCGAGGGCATTCAGCACATCGCCCTGTCCACCGACGACATCTACGCCACCGTGCGCCAGCTGCGCGCCAACGGCGTGGACTTTATGACCACCCCGGACACCTATTATGAAAAGGTCGACAGCCGCGTCGCCGGCCATGGCGAGCCGACCGATGTGCTGCGCGAGCTGAACATCCTGATCGACGGAGCGCCGGGCGATGACGGCATCCTGCTGCAGATCTTCACCAACACGGTGATCGGCCCGATCTTCTTCGAGATCATCCAGCGCAAGGGCAATCAGGGTTTCGGCGAGGGCAACTTCAAGGCGCTGTTCGAGTCGATCGAGGAAGACCAGCTGCGTCGCGGTGTGATCTCCGAGGAGTGATGCGATGAGCCGCCAATGGATCCGCTTTCCCCTGCGTGAAGGCGAGTGCTCGCGCCAGGCGCATTGCGACCTGCCGCAGGGCACCTACGAGCGCGAGATGGGCCGTGAGGGCTTCTTCGGCCCCACCGCGCACCTGCACCACAAGCATCCGCCCACCGGCTGGATCGACTGGGAAGGCCCGCTGCGCCCGCATGCGTTCAACTTCAACGACATCCCCAGCGAGCGCGACTGCCCGCTGGCGGCGCCGCTGACCCTGCACAACGCCGATGTGAAGTTGCGTGTGTGGCGCACCCACGGCGCCATGCGCCACCTGGTGCGCAACGCCGACGGCGACGAGTTGCTGTTCGTCCACGAAGGGGCAGGGCACCTGTATTGCGATTTCGGCCATCTGGAGTACCGCGACGGCGATTACCTGCTGATCCCCCGCGGCACCGCCTGGCGCATCGAGGCCAGCACGCCGAGCTACTTCCTGCTGATCGAGAACAGCGACGGCGCCTACCAGCTGCCGGACAAGGGCCTGCTGGGGCCGCAGGCGATCTTCGACCCCGCCGTGCTCGATCATCCGCGGCTCGACGAGGCCTTCAAGGCGCAGCAGGACGAGAACACCTGGCAGATCAGGATCAAGCGGCGCAATCAGATCAGCACCGTGACCTACCCGTACAACCCGCTGGACGTGGTCGGCTGGCACGGCGACAACACCGTGGTGCGCCTGAACTGGCGTGACATCCGTCCGCTGCTCAGTCATCGCTATCACCTGCCGCCGTCGGCGCACACCACCTTCGTCGCCAACGGCTTCGTGGTCTGCACCTTCACCCCGCGGCCGGTCGAATCCGACCCCGGCGCGCTCAAGGTGCCGTTCTATCACAACAACGACGACTACGACGAAGTGCTGTTCTATCACCGCGGCAACTTCTTCAGCCGCGACAACATCGAGGCTGGGATGGTCACTCTGCACCCCTGCGGTTTCCCCCACGGGCCGCACCCCAAGGCGCTGAAAAAGAGCCAGGAGGACCCGGCGACCTTCATCGACGAGGTGGCGGTGATGATCGACACCCGCCGCGCGCTGGAAGTGGCCGATGCCGCCGGCGCGGTGGACGTGGCCGAGTACGTCAACTCCTGGCGCGCGCCGGGGTTGTAGGACGCGCGGGGCCGCCTAGGCTGTGCGCCCGATGACTGATTGCAATGGTGCGCACAGCGCACCCTACGAGGTTTGAACATGAAACTCGCATCACTGAACCAGGGCCGCGACGGCGTGCTCGTCGTGGTCTCCCGCGACCTGGCCCGCGCCGTGCGCGTACCGCAGATCGCCGCCACCCTGCAGGCCGCGCTGGACGACTGGGCCGTGACCCGGCCCAAGCTCGAAGCGGTCTATCAGCGTCTCAACGACGGTCTGGAGGAGGGCGCCTTCGCCTTCGATCAGGCCGCTTGCCACAGCCCGCTGCCGCGTGCCTACCACTGGGCCGACGGCAGCGCCTATGTCAATCACGTCGAGCTGGTGCGCAAGGCGCGTGGCGCCGAGATGCCGGAATCCTTCTGGCACGACCCGCTGATGTACCAGGGCGGCGCCGATGCCTTTATCCCGCCGCACAGCCCGATCCGCCTGGCCGACGAAGCCTGGGGCATCGACCTGGAAGCCGAGCTGGCAGTGATCACCGACGACGTGCCGATGGGCGCCACGCCGGCTGAAGCGGCAGGCCATATCCGCCTGCTGATGCTGGTCAACGACGTGTCGCTGCGCAACCTGATCCCTGGCGAGCTGGCCAAGGGCTTCGGCTTCTACCAGAGCAAGCCGTCGTCGAGCTTCTCGCCGGTGGCCATCACCCCGGACGAGCTGGGCGACAGCTGGAAGGACGGCAAGGTGCACCGGCCGCTGGTCTCGCACATCAACGACGCGCTGTTCGGCCAGCCGAACGCCGGCGTGGACATGACCTTCAACTTCCCCACCCTGGTCGCCCACGCCGCCAAGACCCGCCCGCTGGGCGCCGGCACCATCATCGGTTCGGGCACCGTGTCCAACTACGACCGCAGCGCGGGCTCTTCCTGCCTGGCGGAAAAGCGCATGCTGGAAATCGTCGAGCAGGGCGAGGCGAAGACGCCGTTCCTCAAGTTCGGCGATCGGGTGCGTATCGAGATGTTCGACGTAGCCGGGCAGAGCATCTTCGGCGCCATCGATCAGGTGGTGGAAAAGTATGAGTAGCCCGGATGAAATCCGGGAAATTCCCAGGCCAGCCCCGGATTGCATCCGGGCTACGGGGGATGATCGATGCTGAAACTCTATGGCTACTGGCGCTCCAGCGCCGCCTACCGCGTGCGTATCGCCCTGAACCTCAAGGGCCTGGCTTACCAGCAGGTGCCGGTGCACCTGGTCAAGGATGGCGGGCAGCAGCACGGCGCCGACTACCGCGCGTTGAACCCGCAGGGGCTGCTGCCGCTGCTGGTGGACGAGGAGAACGGCGGCGTACGCATCGCCCAGTCCCTGGCGATCATCGAATACCTCGAGGAAATCTTCCCGGTACCGGCGCTGCTGCCGGCCGATCCGGCCGAGCGCGCCCAGGTGCGGGCGCTGGCGCTGCACATCGCCTGCGATGTGCATCCGCTGAACAACCTGCGCGTGCTGCAGTACCTGTCCAGCGAGCTGGGCGCCTCCGACGAGGCGAAGAACGCCTGGTACAGGCACTGGGTCGGCCTCGGCCTGGCGGCGGTGGAAGAGGGGCTGGCGGCCTTCGACGGTCGTCTGTCGCTTGGCGAGCGGCCGGGATATCTGGAAGCCTGTCTGATCCCGCAGCTGTATAATGCGCGGCGTTTTAACTGTGACCTTGCCGCGTACCCACGCATTCTCGCCCTGGCGGCGCGCTGCGAACCCCTGCAGGCCTTCCAACAGGCCGCGCCGGAGGTGCAGCCCGACGCTCAGTGAGCCCGGTTGGCTTCGCCCACCGAGCCCAGGCGAACCCGGCCCGATAAAAGCCTTGCATTCCGCTGCGCCACAAGCGCGGCGGGTCCGATTCTCGTCACAGATAAAAACAAACAGGTGACGCATGACCCGTGAAAAACCCAAGAACCTCTGGCTCTCGCGCTGGGGCTTCATCCTCGCTGCAACCGGCTCGGCCGTGGGCCTGGGCAATATCTGGAAGTTCCCCTACATCACCGGCGAGTACGGCGGCGGCGCCTTCGTGCTGATGTACCTGGCGTGCATCCTGGCCATCGGCATTCCGGTGATGATGACCGAGATCGCCATCGGCCGCCGCGGCCGCGGCAGCCCCATCGATGCTATCGGCCGGGTGGTACGCGAGAACCAGGGCAACCCGCTGTGGAAGGCGGTCGGCGGCATGGCCATGCTCGCCGGTTTCATGATCCTGTGTTTCTACGTGGTGGTGGCCGGCTGGGCCTTCGCCTACACCTGGAAGATGCTCGACGGCTCGCTGGCCGCCACCAGCGTCGAGGCGCTCGGCGGGGTGTTCGAGGCGCACAACGCCAACCCCTGGCAGCTCGGCGGCTGGAGTGTGCTGGTGGCGCTGCTGACCCTGTGGATCGTGGCCAAGGGCGTGCAGCAGGGCATCGAGAACGCCGTGCGCTGGATGATGCCGGGGCTGGCGCTGATGCTGATCGTGCTGGTCGGCTACGCCTTCACCAGCGGTAGCTTCCACGCCGGGTTCGACTTCCTGTTCCATTTCGATGCCTCGAAGATCACCGGCGAGGCGTTGCTGGCCGCATTGGGCCATGCCTTCTTCACCCTCAGCCTGGCCTCGGGCGCCATCCTCACCTACGGCTCCTACATCCCCGACGGCCAGTCCATCGCACGCACCACCTTTCTCGTGGCGATCTGCGACACCTGCGTGGCGCTGCTGGCGGGGCTGGCGATCTTCCCGATCATCTTCGCCAATGGCATGAGCCCGGGCGCAGGGCCGGGGCTGATCTTCATGAGCCTGCCGCTGGCCTTCCAGCAGATGCCGCTGGGCACCGCCTTCGGCGTGCTGTTCTTCGCCATGGTGTCGATCGCCGCGCTGACCTCGGCCATCTCCATGATCGAGGCCACCGTCGCCTACCTGAACGAAAAACACGGTATCAGCCGTCTGAAGTCCGCTGCCTTGGCCGGTGCCGTGCTGCTGGTCATCAGCCTGCTGGCCATGCTGTCGTTCAACCTGCTGGCCGGCTGGACGCCGCTGGGCAAGAACGTCTTCGACTGGCTGGACTACCTGACCTCGCGCTGGATGATGCCGCTGGGCGGAATCTGCATGGCGATCCTCGCCGGCTACGTGCTCAATCGCGAGATCATGCGCGACGAGCTGGACCTGCCGCCGCTGGGTTATGCGCTGTGGCTGTTCATGGTGCGTTACGTCAGCCCGGTGCTGATCATGGTGGTGTTCCTCCACGCCCTGGGCTGGCTGCTGTTCGATCCGGTGGCGCAGTGGTACTGGATCGCCGGCGCCATCGGCCTGCTGACGGTCGCCGGCGAGGTGCTGCGGCCACGCGTGGTGCCGGTGCTGGCCGGTCGCTGAGTCTGGCGGCAGATCGAGGCGCAGCTCCGCGAGGGGCTGCGCCTTTTTTGTGGGCGGCGAAAATTCGCCAGTAATTCGGCGTCAATAAGCGGATAGTTGCCGAGCGGGGCCGGGTCATCGTCCGGCAGCGGCTATGCTCAAAGAAGCGAATTGGCGAATTGCCAGTACTCAAGCAGGGTGCCCCTCCTGCCGATACCTGGGTTTCGGTTTGGCACAGCAGTTGCGTTGCCTTCCGACCAGGCTGCGCTCACGAGGTGCGGTCCTATAAGAAGAACCCTGGAGTTGCCCCTATGTTTGAACCTGCCGCACGTCTGTTCGCCAACCTTGCCGTTGGCAAGAAACTCTTCATCGGCTTCGGTCTGGTATTGCTGCTCACCGCAGCCATGACCGGCAGCGGCTTTCTTGCCGTGCAAGCCGTGCTGCAGGGGCACGCCCAGGTCGGCCAGCTGGCACAGGTCAACCAGGAGATTCTCCAGGCCCGCCGCCTGGAACGCAGTTTCGCCATCGAGCAGACCCCGCAGAGCGCGGAGCGCGTGCGGGCCAGCCTGCTTCAGGTGCAGGGACTGCTCGACCAGCTCGCGCAGAACGGTTCGGGCGCCAGCTCGCGCAATCAGACCATGCAGCAGGCCGTGGCCGAGTACCTCAAGCAGTTCGACAACTATGTCGAGCAGCAGGACAAGGCGCGCGAGGCGCGCCGCGACATGCGCGCCGCCGCCGCGGAAACCCGCGACCAGTTCGAGGTGATCGAACTGGACATGTACGACGCCGTGCGCGAGCTGCGTCTGCAGGGCGACCGCCTGCGTGGCAGCGATCCGCTGACCCTGGCCGAGACCGCCTCCGGTCTGAGCAAGCGCATGCTCGACCTGCGTGGTCATGAAAGCCTGTACATCATCGACGGTTCGGCCGAGGCGCTGGAGGAGTGGGAGTACGTCAGCGAAGACCTGCAGACCGTGGCCCGCAGCCTGATGGTATGGCTCAACGACGACCAGAAAGGCGCCATCGACACCGCCTTGCAGGCGCTGACCCTGTACCAGCGCTCGTTCCTCTACTACCAGCAGCTGCGTGAGCAGAACCAGGCGACGGAAAACGCCATGATCGAACGCGCGCGTTCCGTGGTGGACCTGGCCGAAGCCGCCCAGGCCGCGGCCGAGCAGGGCATGCTCGACGACAGTCAACGCGCCTTGGTGATGCTCGGCATCATGGGCGCCGCAGCGGTGGTGCTGGGCCTGTGCGCAGCCCTGCTGATCACCCGCCTGATCGTTGTGCCGCTGCGCCAGAGCGTCAGCTTCGCCCAGCGCATCGCCAGTGGCGATCTGAGTCAGGACATTCCCCAGCAGCGCAGCGACGAGGTCGGCCAGTTGTTTGCCGCCATGCAGGACATGACCCTCAGCCTACGCAACCTGGTCGGCCGTATCGGTGGCGGCGTCGGGCAGATCGCCGCCGCTGCCGAGCAGCTGTCGGCCATCACCGCGCAGACCAGTGCCGGTGTGCAGACGCAGAAGCTGGAAACCGAACAGACCGCCACCGCCATGCACCAGATGGCCGCCACCGTGCAGGAGGTGGCGCAGAACGCCGAGCAGGCCTCGCTGGCCGCACGCGACGCCGATCTGGAGGCGCAGCAGGGCAATCGCGTGGTGCAGCAGGCAGTGGATCAGATCGACAGCCTGGCCAGCGAGGTGGAACAGTCGGCCGAGGCCATCGCTGCGCTGAACCAGGAGAGCGCGCGTATCGGCAGCGTCCTGGAAGTGATCCGCAACGTCGCCGAGCAGACCAACCTGCTGGCGCTCAACGCCGCCATCGAAGCCGCGCGGGCGGGTGAGCAGGGCCGCGGCTTCGCCGTGGTCGCCGACGAGGTGCGGGCGCTGGCCAAGCGGGCCCAGGACAGCACCGAAGAGATCGAGAGCCTGATCGCCGGTCTGCAGCGCATGGCCAAGGGCGCCGTGCAGCAGATGGACAGCAGCCGCGAGCTGACTCGCCGCACCGTCGAGCTGGCGGGCGAGGCGGGCGATGCGCTGGGACGCATCACGCAGGCGGTGAGCACCATCGAGCAGATGAACCAGCAGATCGCCGCCGCCGCCGAGGAGCAGAGCGCGGTGGCCGAGGCGATCAACGAAAGCGTGACCCGCGTGCGCGACATCGGCGAGCAGAGCGCCGCCGCCACCGAGCAGACCGCCGCCTCCAGCGCCGAACTGGCGCGCCTGGGCGGGGAGCTGCAGGAGCTGGTGCGGCAGTTCCGCACGTAGGGTGCGCCGTGCGCACCAAACCTCCGGTGTTGGCGATCGGGCTGACCACCGCAACCGTTTTGCGGAATGTCCCCTGTGTACCTGGTGCGCGCGGCGCGCCCTGCGCAGCGCTGCTCCTGGTTACCGCTGGCTGAAGCGTTGTCCCGATAGCGCGGGGTGGTACAGCGGCTGCACCTTGTTGCCGGCCGGGTCGAGCAGATGGAAGCTGCGCGCCCCGTCGCCGTGATCGAAGGGGCGATCCAGCAACGTCACCCCACGCGCCTGGAGGTAGTGGTACCAGGCCTCCAGCTCCTCGACGCTGTCGACGATGAAGCCGTAATGATCGACCAGCGGCACGCCGTGACTCTCGGCATAGGCGCGGCCGAGGGAGAGGTTGTCGTTGCCGCAGGTCAGATAGACCAGATCCTCGTTGGCGCGGTGCAGCACCTGCATGCCCAGCACCTCCACGTAGAAGCGCTCGCACTCCTCCAGGTTGGGCACCAGCAGAGCCAGGTGGCGCAGGCCGTTGAGACGGGACGGACGGTCGAGCATGTGCGTGCACTCCTATTTTGTATACAATTTGTCTTTCAATATAAGACATAAAGGAGTGTGCTGTGTACGGCCTTCTGCTCAAGACCCGCCTCAAGCCGGGTGCCTGCGATGCCTTCATGGACGCCATGCGCGTCAACGCCGCCGCCTCGGTGCGCGACGAGCCGGGCTGTCTGACCTTCGACGTGCTGCGCGACCGCAGCGACGCGGACCTGGTCTGGCTGTACGAGGTCTACGTCGACGAGGCGGCCTTCGAGGCGCATATGCGCACGCCGCATTTCCTCGCCAGCCGGCCGCTGGTGGAACCGCTGATCGAGAGCCAGGAGGCCATCGAGGCCGACCTGCTGGCGCTCAATCCGTCACGCTGACTGCATCTCCCTCAACCCAGGTGAAAGCCGCCGTCGATGGGGATGATGGCGCCGGTCATATAGGCCCCGGCGCTGCCGGCCAGGGTCAGTGCCAGGGCGGCCATCTCGTCCTCGCGGCCCCAGCGTTTCATCGGAATCAGCGCCGTGTCGGCGGCCAGCGCTGCTTCGTCCTCGGCGATGAAGCGCGTCATCTTGCTCGGAAAACGCCCCGGTGCGATCACGTTGACGTTGATGTGCTCGCCCACCAGTTCCTTGGCCAGCATGCGCGACAGCTGGTGCAGCGCCGCCTTGCTCGGCCCGTAGGCGTAGGCCTGCTCGCCCATGGCGCTGATGCCGGCCACCGAGCCGATATTGATCACCCGCGCCGGGCATTCGGCCGAGCCGGCCCTGCGCAGCAGCGGCAGCAATTGCTGGATGCAGCCGAACACCGAGGTGACGTTGAGCTGCATGACCTTCTCCCAGCCCTTGGCCGGGTAGCTTTCCAGCGGCGCGCCCCAGGTGGTGCCGGCGTTGTTGACCAGAATGTCCAGGCGCTCGAGGCGCTCGCCCAGCTCGCGCGCCAGGGCCTGCACGCCTTCCTCGCTGGCCAGGTTGGCGGCGATGCCGGTGCACCGACCCAGGGCCGAGAGTTCGGCGGCGGTCTGCGCGCAGGCTTCGCCATCGCGGGCGCAGACATAGACATGGGCGCCAGCCTCGACGAAAGCCTTGGCGATCATCAGGCCGATGCCGCTGGTACCGCCGGTGACCAGGGCGGTGCGCCCGACAAGGGAAAAGTACGGATGCATGGAGAAGACCTCGGGGTTGGCTGATCAGGCCATCACCCTAGGGCCGAAGACGGGAGCGCGCAGGCATCATTGCCGGCCAGAATGATCAGCCATGTGCCAGACCCTCGTAGGGTGTCGCGGGGGCGCGGCAACGACGCGGGTAGACACCTGCACCGCATTTAGCCGCGAACCTTGCAGAGAACCTAGATGGTCTCTTCCACGCGCTGCAAGTCCAGCACGCGGATGCGCCCAGGCTCGGGGTAGTGCCAGTGCACGTCCAGATCCCAGAAGCGCGCGCCGTAACGCCGTTCGGGTTGCGGCTGCTGGTAAGCCGGGCGCGGGTCCTGCGCCAGGCACTGTTCGATCAGTTCCACCAGGGGCTCGGCCAAACGCAACGCATGCCGGCGTGCCTGTACCAGCGCATCGTCCTGCCAGTCCACGGCGATCAGCGGCGGCGGCGCCTCGGCCATGTCGTTGCGCGCACCTGCCACGGCATCGGCATAAGGTACATAGGGCTTGATATCCAGCACGGGCGTGCCGTCGAGCAGGTCGATGCCGGACAGGTACAGCCGATCCGGCTCGACCCGTTCCAGGCGCACCACCGACTGGCCGATGCCGTTGGGCCGGTGCGTGGCGCGGGTGCTGAACACGCCGACCGACTGATTTCCGCCCAGACGCGGCGGCCGCACCTTCAGGCGCGGCTTGTCTTCCAGCGTTTGGTGAAAGAGAAACAGCAGCCAGACATGGCTGACCTGCTGCAGACCCTGAACTGCGTCGCCCTGATCGAAGGGCGGCAACAACTCCAGCACGCCGCGGGCGGCGGGCGCTAGATGGGGCTGACGGGGGATGGCGAACTTTTCCTTGAAACAGGAGCGGACGATACCGACCGGGGTGACCAGATGCTGCATGGCTTCGGCTTAGCGACTGCGAACCGGTGCGTCGTACGGCACCCGGCAGCCGGCGTCGCGGAACGGGCCGGTAAAGGCGATCCAGCCATCGCCGGGGCTGACCTGGGCGCAGGTCAGATGGCCGTCGACCTTGCTCTGCCAGAGAAAGAAGGGCGCCGGTGCGGCAAGGCCGGGCAGGCTCAGGGCGAGCAGGGCGGTGAAGAGCAGGGTACGCATGATGGTGGTCTCCAGAGCGTGACGGACACAGCCTAACACGGCCTCAGAATCGTTCCTTGTCACCCAGATAGCGCCATTGCCCGACTGGCAGCTTGGCCATGGGCACACCGCCGATACGGATGCGCTTCATGCCCAGCACCTTCAGGCCCAGCGCCGTGCAGATCTGCCGCAGCAGGTCGGGTGCCGGATTCTTCAGGGCAAAGCGCAGGCGCTGTTCGCTCTGCCAGCTGGCCTTGCACGGCGGAAACTGCGTGCCCTTGTGCACAAGGCCTTTCTTCAAGCGTTCCAGGGCGCTGGCCGGCAGCTCTCCGGCGACATCGACCAGATATTCCTGCTCCACCTTGGCACCGTCTTCGCGCAGCTTGCGTTGCGCGCGCCAGTCTTGGCTGAGCACCACCAGACCGCTGGCACCGTTCTGCAATGGCAGGCTCTGCTCCTGGCGCAGGAAGTGTCCATGCAGGACACGCCGGGCGTGCGGGTCCTCTTCCCAATGCCGCTCGTGCACCAGCAGATGCTGCAACTGCGCCGCGCTGGTGCCGGTCGGGCAATGCACCAGCAGGGTGACCGGCTCCACCGGCTCGAGGTTGGCGCCTGGCAGCAGTTCGACGCGCTGGTCGCCAACCTTGAACTGCGGTGCCTCGACCACCTGGCCATCGACGCTGATCCAGCCGCCGGTGATGTACAGGTCGGCTTCGCGCCGTGAGCAGCCCAGCAGTTCGATGACGCGTTTGGACAGGCGTGTGGGCTCGCTCATGCTGATGCTCGGCAGAAAAAAAGGGCGGCCATTGTAGCGGGATACGGCGCTGCCGCGGCGTTATCGAGCATCCGCCAGCAGCTGCGGATTGTAGGCAAGCTCCCAGAGGTGGCCGTCAGGGTCCTGGAAATAGTCACCGTAGCCGCCCCAGAAGGCGTCCTGTGGCGGCTTGCGGATATGCGCACCGGCC
Organism: Pseudomonas hydrolytica; assembly: GCF_021495345.1. Lineage (NCBI taxonomy): Bacteria > Pseudomonadati > Pseudomonadota > Gammaproteobacteria > Pseudomonadales > Pseudomonadaceae > Ectopseudomonas > Ectopseudomonas hydrolytica. Next base: position 3,419,373 of record NZ_CP099397.1, on the reverse strand, counting down.
AGGCGGGCGCGCGCCATCAGCGCGTCCACCGCCTCACGGCTGTCCAGGTTGTGCGCCAGGCAGAAGGCGCCCGCGGCGTTTTCCGGGCAGCGCAGGCCGCTGTCGTGGGCCAGGCTGGTTCTGGGCCAGAGGGCCAGTTTCAGCCCGCCTTGCAGGTCGAAGAAGGCCATCGCGCCATGTTCGAACTCACGTCCGACTATGCCTTCGCTGGGGAGGCCGAGGCCGTCGCGATAGAAGCTCAGGCTGCGCTCGAGGTCGTCGACGGCCAGGGTGATCAGACTGATGCGTGGTTGCATGGCAGGCTCCGTGAATCGTGGGATAGGGGCGAAAACAAGGCTTTTTGCCATCGCCGATTGGCCAGGTCGCTCCCCTGGAGTTGCCTGGACAGACCGGGATAGAGCGACTTTCATTGCTTGAACGAATTCATTCAGAGGTCATCCGTTGGGAAGATCGTAGTTCAGGAGCTGTTATGTCATTGAAGATTCAGATGGTCTTCGGCACCCGCCCGGAGGCCATCAAGATGGCGCCGCTGGCGCGTCTGTTACGCAACTGGCCGGGCGTCGAACTGTTCGTCTGTTCCACCGGTCAGCACCGCGAAATGCTGCGCCAGGTGCTCGAGGCCTTCGAACTGGAGGTCGACGAGGATCTCGATCTGATGACCCAGGGCCAGACCCTGAATGGCCTGTCGCAGCAGCTGCTGCTGCACCTGGACGAAAGTTACGCCCGGGTTCGCCCGGACATGGTGCTGGTGCATGGCGACACCACCACCAGCTTCATCGCCGCCTTGGCGGCCTTCCATCGGCAGATCGCCATCGGCCATGTCGAGGCCGGCCTGCGTACCGGCGATCTGCGTTCACCCTGGCCGGAGGAGGCCAATCGCAGCCTCACCGGCGTGCTCGCCGACCTGCATTTCGCCCCTACCGCCGACGCGCGCGACAATCTGCTGCGCGAGGGGCGTTCGCTTGCGAGCATCGAGGTCACCGGCAACACGGTGATCGACGCGCTGCTGTGGATGCGCGACCACCAGCGCGCCAGCCAGTGGCAACCTGCGGCCGATTCGCCGCTGGCGGCGCTTGATCCCGACAAGCGCCTGGTGCTGATCACCGGCCATCGCCGGGAGAATTTCGGCAAGGGCTTCGAACAGATTTGTCAGGCCTTGGCCGAGCTGGCCGGGCGCTATCCCCAGGTGCAGTTCGTCTATCCGGTGCATCTCAACCCGCAGGTACGCGGCCCGGTACATGCACTGCTCGACGGGCTCAGCAACATCCATCTGGTGGCGCCGCAGGACTACCCGAACTTCGTCTGGCTGATGGACCGCGCCCATCTGATTCTCACCGACTCCGGCGGTGTGCAGGAGGAGGCGCCGGCGCTGGGCAAGCCGGTGCTGGTGCTGCGCGAAGTCACCGAGCGGCCTGCCGTGCTCGAAGGCGGCACGGTGTTGCTGGTGGGTACCGACCCGGTGCGCATCGTCGCGCAGACCGCTCGCCTGCTCGACGATGCCGAGGCCTACCGGGCCATGAACCGCGTGTTCACGCCCTTCGGCGATGGCCACGCCAGCGAGAAGATCGCCCAGCGTCTGACGCGCTGGGCACAAACACGGACGTCGGGAAGCACGCAATGAGTTTGGAACTGGTCGATCTGCTGGCCTACCTGCTGTACGGACTCAAGTACCTCGCCATTCTCCTCGCCGCGCTGATGTTCCTGCTCGGTCTGGATGACCTGTTCATCGACCTGATGTACTGGGGGCGAGCGCTGATCCGTCGCTTTCGCATCTACAGCGGGCACAGCCGCGCCGACGAGAAGCTGCTCTACGGCACTGCGGAAAAGCCCCTGGCGATCATGGTGCCGGCCTGGCACGAGGTCGGTGTGGTCGGCGAGATGGCGCGCCTGGCGGCTTCCACGCTGGACTACGAGAACTATCAGATCTTCGTCGGCACCTACCCCAATGACCCCGAGACCCAGTCTGACGTCGATGCCGTATGCCTGCATTACCCCAACGTGCACAAGGTGGTGTGCGCACGACCGGGGCCGACCAGCAAGGCCGACTGCCTGAACAACGTGATCGACGCCATTTTGCGTTTCGAGGCCGAGGCGCGGGTGGAATTCGCCGGCTTTATCCTGCACGACGCCGAGGACGTGATTTCGCCGCTGGAGCTGCGCCTGTTCAACTACCTGCTGCCGAACAAGGACCTGATCCAGGTGCCGGTCTACCCCTACGCGCCGGAGTGGAGCGGTTTCACCGCCGGGCATTATGTCGACGAGTTCGCCGAGAACCATGGCAAGGACGTGGTGGTGCGCGAGGCACTCACCGGCCAGGTGCCCAGCGCCGGCGTCGGCACCTGCTTCAGTCGGCGTGCCATTGCCGCCCTGCTGGAGGACGGCGATGGCATCGCCTTCGACGTGCAGAGCCTGACCGAGGACTACGACATCGGCTTTCGCCTGAAGGCCAAGGGCATGAAGTGCATCTTCGCCCGCTTTCCGGTCAGTGATCCCAAGCTGGCGCTGGTTTATGAATCCGCGTTCGGCATGAGCAAGCGCTTCTCTCAGGTGATCTGCGTGCGCGAGCACTTTCCCCGCACCTGGTCGCATGCCGTGCGGCAGAAATCACGCTGGATCACCGGCATCGTCTTTCAGGGCACCAGCAACCTCGGCTGGAGCACCCGCAAGACGCTCAATTACTTCCTCTGGCGCGACCGTCGCGGCCTGCTCGCCTACCTGCTGAGCTTTCTGGTCAACCTGCTGTTTCTGGTGCTGCTGTGCATGTGGCTGATCGGGCTGGCCTATCCCGAGGGCTGGCACTTCCCCTCGATCCTCTCCGACAGCCCGCTGCTCAGCACGCTGCTGCTGCTCAACGGCCTGCTGCTGCTCAACCGCCTGTTCCAGCGCGGCTACTTCGTCACCCGTTTCTACGGCATCGGCCAGGGCCTGCTGTCGGCGCCGCGGATGATGTGGAGCAACTTCGTCAACTTCTTCGCCAACGTTCGCGCGCTCAAACAGGTGCTGGAAATGGGCGATTCGCGGCGCGTGGCCTGGGACAAGACCACCCACGAATTCCCCTCGCTCGGGCAAAGCCCGCAAACCCCTCTGGGGCGGCGCCTGGTCGAGCAGGGGGTGATCAGCGAGGCGCAGCTCACCGAAGCCTTGACCAATCCGGTACGTCGTCGCCTGGGCCGGCAGTTGCTGCTCGACGGTCTGCTCGACAGCCGGCAACTGGTGCAGGCCCTGGCCGAGCAGCTGGACGAGCCCTGGGCGCCGCTCAATCCGTTTCGCGTCGACGAGCACCAGATCCGCGCCTTCCCGCGGCGCCTGGCGCTGCGCTACGCCGTTCTGCCGGTGGACGAGGAGGGCGACACCCTGGTGCTGGCCTGCGAGCGTCTGCTCAGTCAGGTCTCGGTCGGTGCCATCAGCCGTCAACTCGGCCGCCCGGTACGCTGGCAACTGGCGCCTCAGGGGCGGGTGACCCTGGGCCTGCGCTACTGGTACGGCGGCCGCCATGACGGCGAGCAGAGCCGCACCCTGCTGGCCACGCTCAAGCGCCATGCCTATGACGAGCAACTGCTGGAGGAGGTGTGCAAGCATCAGGTGTTGTTTGGCGATCTGCTGCAGGTGCGCGGTTTGTTGCCGCCCTCGCTGTTCAATCAGGCGTTGATCGATTTCGATCCGGAAGTTCATTCCCTCGGCCAGCACCTGCTGCAACGCGGGGTGATCAGCGAGGAGGTGTTGCAGCAGGCCCTGCGTGAGCAGGCCGAGGAGCAACACGAGAGCTACCGGCTGGTGGAGGCCCTGACATGAAGCGGCTGTTCGGCTTTCCCCTGCTGGCCTGCCTGGTTGCGTTCCCCGTCGCGGCTGCCGAGCCGCTCAGCGGTTTTCAGCAGTTTCGCAGCTATCCCTTCCTCGATCGTGCCTACCGCGAGGCCGGCCGCAACAACTGGGGCGAAGTGGAGCGTCTGATGCGCCATCTGCTTGAGCGGGTGCCGCGTAGCGAAGAGGCTCGCCGTCTGCTCATGGAGGCGCTGATCAAGCAGCGTCGTTACGCGGAGGCCGAGGCGTTGAGCGCTGACCTCGGCGAGGGCCACGAGGCCCTGCTGGAGCTGCGCCTGGCCTGGATCGAGCAGGACCCGCCGACCGCCACGCAGGTCGAGCAGTGGCTGCTGCACAGCGAAGGCGATCAGCGTGTGCGCCTGTGGCAGGCCTACAGCCTCAGCCTGGCCAAGTTCGGCGGCGCCAAGCGGGCGCTGGACTGGCTCAGTCAGTTGCCGATTCGCGGCGACGGCATGGTTCTGCGCATGGCGCGCGCCAACTGGGCCGAGCGTTTGCGCGACTGGAGCGCGACCGAAGCCCAGCTGGCCGCGCTGGAAGCCGAGGGGCAGCTGGGTGCCGATGACTGGCGACGCCTGGCCAATGCCCGCGTGCAGCTGCTGGACGAAGAGGGCCTGCAGCGCCTGCTGAGGCAGTCGCCATCGCCTGCGGCGGAACGCGAGGTGCGCCTGGCCATGCTCGACCATGCCGTGTCACTGGGGCGCCTGGACATGGCGCGCCGCTGGCTGGCCAGCCTGCCGGCGGCAGACCGCGACAGCGATGCGCAACGTGCGCGGATATGGGAGCTGGCCCGCCAGGGCGGCGATGCACCTCTGGTACGCGAGCTGGGCGACCAGTTGCGCCGTCCCTGTCTGGAAACCGCCGAATGGCTGTCGCGTCACGATCAGGCGGCCGCCCGTCAGCAGCTGCAGACGTGCCGTGGCGAGGACGATCCGCAGACCTGGCTGGTGCTGGCGCAACGTCTGCACGCGACCGATCTGCTCGAGCGCCAACGTCTGCCGGAACCCTGGGATTCGGCGCGTCGCGAACGTCTGCTGGAGCTCTGGCGCGAGCAGGGGCGCAGCGACCTGGCGCTGGCCTGGCTGGCGCGACAGCCGCAGACGCCGGCGCTGCAGCGCCGGCGTGCCGAGTTGCTGCAGGCTTCCGGCCAGACCGAGCAGGCCGAGCGCCTGTGGCTCGACTACTACCGCAGCAGTGGTGACCTGCAGGCCCTGGATCAGGCCAGTTACCTGGCCGTGCAAGGTGGCCGCCGCGATCAGGCGCGGCAATGGCTGGAGCAGGCCTTCGACCGACAGGGCGGGCGCCTGCCGGTGCCACTGTTGCAGCGCCTGGCCGGGCTCTACGCCGAGACCGGTGCGCCGTTCGACGCGGTTCGTGCCCGTGCGCTGCTGCCTCATCTGGATGGCGACAGCCGCGCCTCGCTGCTGGGGCGCATGGCCGAAAGCGGCGACTGCAACTGGTTGCGCGGCGAGATCGGCGAAACCCCGCGCGCTCCGGTGGAGCTGCGCATACTGGGGCGTTGCGCCATGCCGGCGCGCCCAGGCGAGGCCGTCATCTACTATCAGCAGGCGCTGGCTCAGGGCGATCAAGCCAGCCGCCTGCCGCTGGCCTATGCCCTCGAGGCTGCCGGCGATGCGCCTGCCGCCTGGCGTATCTGGCGGGAACAGGCCCCGGAGCGGCTGGACAATATCGCCCGTCTCACCGCGGCGCGCAGCGCCCTGACCGCCGGCGAGCCGCAGGCAGCCGAGCGCTACTGGCAGTCGGCGCAGCCCGCCAGCGCCGACGACTGGGCTCTGGGCGCGGCCATTGCCCAGGCGCGCAGCGACCTGCCGTTGGCCCTGGAGCGCCAGCGTCAGGCGCTGCAGAGCCAGCCCGCGGCCAGCCACTACTACGGCGCTGCGGCCACCGCCCAGCAGGCCGGTGACCTGCCGCAGAGCAGTGCATGGCTGGCCGAGGCCGTGCGCCTCGAGCCGGACCATCCGCGCTACAACGCCGACTACGGCATGCGCCTGGCGGCGTCACCCAGTGCCGAGCAGCGCCGCCGCGCCATTGCGCTGCTGGAGCGTGCCACGCGCGACTTTCCCGAGGACTACCGCATCGGCGAGACACTGGCCTGGCGTTATGACGAGGCCGAGGACAGTGCCGCCGCGCGCCGCGAACTGCGCCGGGTGATCGATCGGGAGCAGAACCCGGTGGCCGGCGCTGACGAGTACGGCAGCCTGGAGGCGCGGCGCTACCGCCAGCGCAGGGCCCATGAAACGCTGTCGCGGCGTGACAGTTTCACCCTGGCCAGTACCTGGTCGCCGGCTGGCGTGGCGACCAACGACATCCTGCGTGATGACGGCAGCCGCTCCGGTGAGGAGCGCCGTGCGGCCTCGAGCAATGTGCAGATGGCCGTCTGGGACCATGCCCTGGGTGAGGAGCCGAGCCGTGCCGGGCGTTCGTTGTCGGTCTACGGTCGGGCGCTGCTGGGCGGCGATGGTCGCCACCGCTACGGCCGCTCGCTGGGCCTGGGGCTGGGCCTGCGTTATCGGCCCATCGGCACGCAGAATCTCAACCTGTATGGCGAGCTGTATGCGCAAAGCGAGCTGGACGACGCCGACTTCGACGGTTTCAGCCTCGGCCAGTGGCTCAACCCCGGCGAGGTTTCCGACGCCCTGAACGATCACGTGCGCAAGGGGCGCGTCAGCACCGATCTGCTGCTGCGCGCCACCGCCTCCTTCCTTGATCAGGGGGACTGGCGCAACGACTGGCGGGTCGACGAGGGGCGCTGGAACGAGCGCTTTCTCTACCTCGATGCCGCCTGGTGGACCCGTGCCGGGGACCACGCCTGGCTGTCGCGCTTTCAGCAGGGGCACGCCTGGAAGTTGCACACCGAGAGCGCCCAGACCCTGATGCCATACGGGCTCATCGAGTTCAGCGCCCAGGACCCGAACAATGACTGGCGCCAGGATCTGCGCACCGGGGTCGGGCTGCGCTGGCAACTCTGGTACGGCGACAGCCGTTACAACGCCTACCCGGCTCGGGTCACCGTGCGTGGTGAATATCAGTGGGGCCTGGCCGGCAACCTTTACGAGCGCGCTGACGGCTGGTTGCTGGGCGTGGAGGTGAATTTCTGATGCGCCAACTGATGATCATGTTCCTGCTGGTGCTGTGCGCCGCCGATCTGCAGGCCGACGAGCGCCTGTTCTTCCAGCCGTTGAACGCCGACAGCCGCCTGGATCAGCGGACCTGGCGGGACATCTGGCGGACCAGCGCCGACGGTGGCGTCAAGGTGCTGATGGTGCAGTGGACCCTGTACGGCGAATCGGATTTCGGCGGGCGCGACGGCTGGTTGGCCAACAGTCTGCGGGCTGCCCACGAGCAGGGGCTGCAGCTGGTGCTGGGGCTGTACATGGACCCGGCCTACTACCAGCGTCAGCAGGAGCTGGATGGTCCCGGCCTGGAGGCCTACTGGCAGTACCAGCTGGGGCTTTCTCTGGCGCAGCAGCGGCTGCTGCGCGAACAGTGGAAACTGCCGGTGGCCGGCTGGTACCTGCCGATGGAACTGGATGACGTGCAGTTTCAGGCCGGCGAGCGTCGCCAGGTATTGCGCCGTCAGTTGAAGGACCTTGCCGGCAAGCTGGATGCCCCTCTGCACCTGAGCGCCTACAGCGCCGCGCGCTTGAGCCCCGAGGTGTATGCGGCCTGGCTGGGCGATCTGCACGGCCTCGGATTGACGCTCTGGTGGCAGGACGGCGAGGGCACCGCCAGCCTGCCGAAGGCGGTGCGCCGTGCCTATGGTCAGGCGCTGCCCTGCAGCATCGGCATCGTCCGCGAGGCGTTTCGCCAGGTCAGTGCTGATGGCGAGCCGTTTCGCGCCGAGCCGACCGAGCCCAAACGCCTGTACCCCGCCTGTCACGCCACGAGCGTGTTCTCCTTGCGCTATCGCCCCTGGGGCGCGCCGTTGCGCTAGTGCAAAAAGCACGAACCCCGCCGGAGCGGGGTTCGCGCACGTGCTGTAGTGGCTTACACCAGCTCGCCCCACATGTCGTATTCATCGGCGTCGACGATGCGCACGCGCACCTTGTCGCCCGGCTTGACGGCGGTGGAGTCGATGAACACGCTGCCGTCGATCTCAGGGGCATCGGCCCAGGAGCGAGCCACCGCACCTTCGCCGTCCACTTCATCGACCAGCACGTCCATTTCCAGGCCGATCTTGGCCTGCAGGCGTGCCGAGCTGATCGCCTGCTGATGCGCCATGAAACGCTCCCAGCGTTCCTGCTTGACGTCATCCGGTACCGGCTCCAGGCCCAGATCGTTGGCCGGCGCGCCTTCAACCGGCGAATACTGGAAGCAGCCGACGCGGTCGAGCTGCGCCTCGGTCAGCCAGTCCAGCAGGTACTGGAAGTCTTCTTCGGTCTCGCCGGGGAAACCGACGATGAAGGTGGAGCGGATGGTCAGCTCCGGGCAGATCTCGCGCCACTTCTTGATGCGTGCCAGGGTCTTGTCTTCGAAGGCCGGACGCTTCATCGACTTGAGCACTTTCGGGCTGGCGTGCTGGAACGGGATATCCAGGTACGGCAGCAGCTTGCCGGCGGCCATCAGCGGGATCACGTCGTCGACGTTGGGGTAGGGGTAGACGTAGTGCAGGCGCACCCACACGCCCATCGACGACAGCGCCTCGCACAGCTCGAGCATGCGCGTCTTCACCGGCTGGCCGTTCCAGAAGTCCAGCTTGTACTTCATGTCGACGCCGTAGGCGCTGGTGTCCTGGCTGATCACCAGCAGCTCTTTGACCCCGGCCTTGACCAGGCGCTCGGCCTCGCTGAGCACATCGCCCACCGGGCGGCTGACCAGCTTGCCGCGCATCGACGGGATGATGCAGAAACTGCAGCTGTGGTTGCAGCCTTCGGAAATCTTCAGGTAGGCGTAGTGACGCGGCGTGAGCTTGATGCCCTGCGGCGGCACCAGGTCGATCAGCGGGTTGTGCTCGGTCTTCGGCGGGACCACTTCATGCACCGCGCTGACCACCTGCTCGTACTGCTGCGGGCCGGTGACGGCCAGTACGCTGGGGTGCACGTCGCGGATGCTGTCCTCGGCCACGCCCATGCAGCCGGTGACGATCACCTTGCCGTTCTCGGCGATGGCCTCGCCGATGGCGTCCAGAGACTCGGCCTTGGCGCTGTCGATGAAGCCGCAGGTATTGACCACCACCACGTCGGCATCCTGGTAGGTCGGTACGATTTCGTAACCTTCCATGCGCAGCTGGGTCAGGATGCGTTCGGAGTCGACGGTGGCCTTGGGGCAACCCAGGGAAACGAAGCCGACTTTCGGTGTGGCGGTGGACATGCGGGCTAACCTCGATGGGCGCCTGTCCGGCGCCTCTGATCAAAAAGTGCGCAATTCTAGCGGCGGTTTGGGCACTTGAACAGAGGCGCCGTCACCTCAATTGCGTCGGGGCAGCATGCGGATCAGGGTGTTATCGCGCACCACATAATGGTGATACAGCCCGGCGAGGGCATGCAGGCCGATCAGCCAGTAACCGGTCGTGCCGGCCAGCTCGTGCAGTTCCTTGATCCGGCCGGCCAGATCCCGGTTCGCATCGATCAGCGCCGGCAGTTCCAGGCCGAAGAAGGGGATGGGTTTGCCGGCGGCGCTGAGAACCAGCCAGCCGGCCAGTGGTGCGCCGATCATCAGGGCGTACAGGGCGGCATGCATCAGCTGCGCCGGTATGGCCTGCCAGGCGGGCAGCGGCGGCTCGATTCGCGGTGTCGGGGCGATCAGGCGCGCCAGCAGGCGCAGCCAGACCAGTGCAAACACCGTCAGGCCGAGCATGAAGTGCCACTGCTTGAGCAGCTCGCGAGTGTCGCTGCCCTTGGGGAAGTTACCCTTGAGTTCGATGCAGGCGTAGACGGCAGCGAGCAGAATCAGCATCAGCCAGTGCAGGCCGACGGACAGGCTGCCATAGCGGGAGGGCGTGTTCTTCCAGTTCATCAGATTTTCCTCGGTCAATCCCCTGCGTGTGCGGCAGGTATGGCGAGCATAGGTCCGTTTGGCTTGAGGAAAACTGAGGGAGATCAATGAGCGGAAACGAAAAAGGCCACTCGATTGAGTGGCCTTTATCTGAAGGTGGTTGCGGGAGCAGGATTTGAACCTACGACCTTCGGGTTATGAGCCCGACGAGCTACCAGACTGCTCCATCCCGCGTCGGCAATTCTACGCTTGCTTAAAGTGTTGTCAATCGATTTATTGCTTTTGATCGAAAACATTAATTTTCGCCCAAGCAAAAAGGCCACTCGATTGAGTGGCCTTTTCGTGAAGCTGGTTGCGGGAGCAGGATTTGAACCTACGACCTTCGGGTTATGAGCCCGACGAGCTACCAGACTGCTCCATCCCGCGTCTGTGGGGCGGCATTCTACCGGCAGAAACCCTGCTGTCAACCGTTTGGGCGAAGAAAATTGTTTTGCGCTCAGATGCTTAGCGTAAAACGCCCGTTGGGTACCGTCGCCGCCGCCGTTGAACCGGACCGGGAAGCCCGCCATCCGTGCGGCCATTGCAAGCTGCTATGGCCGTTATCCCTCTCTGATATTGGCGCCTGCGGGGAGCGAACCCTAGAGTCGGCTGCGAATCACGCAAGCGTCCACTCCAACAAGAACAGCACGAGGCCTTTCATGCCTATTTTCCGCCTTAACGCCTTGGCCATGGCGCTCACCTTTTCCGGCGCGATCCTCGCCGACGCCTCCGCTTCCAAAGCCGCCAGCGAAAGTACCCGCGAAAGCAATCAGGCCTGGTTGCAGCGCCTGCCCTTCGAGGACCGAAGCAGTTTCGAGGATGCCCGGCGCGGCCTGATCGCCCCCTTCACCGGGGTGGTCGAAAATGCCAAGGGGCAGGTGGTCTGGGATCGCCTGGCGTACAACTTCCTCGATGGCAACGGCGCGCCCGCCAGCGTCAACCCCAGCCTGTGGCGCATGGGGCAGCTGAACAACATGGCCGGGCTGTTCGAGGTGCGTGAGCGCATCTACCAGATTCGCGGCATGGACCTGTCCAACATGACGATCATCGAGGGCGACAGCGGCCTGATCCTGATCGACCCCCTGATCAGCACCGAGACCGCCCGTGCCGGGCTCGAGCTCTATTACCAGCACCGCCCGCGCAAGCCGGTGCGAGCGGTGATCTACAGCCATTCGCATGTCGATCACTTCGGCGGTGTACGCGGAGTGATCGACGAAGCCGACGTCAAGGCGGGCAAGGTCAGGGTGATCGCGCCGGAGGGCTTCTACGAGCATGCGGTCAGCGAGAACGTGCTGGCCGGCCCGGCGATGATGCGCCGCGCCCAGTACATGTACGGCGCGCTGCTGCCGCGTGGCGAGCGCGGTCAGGTCGACTCGGGCCTCGGCAAGGGCACGCCGAGCAACGCGACCGTGACCCTGATCGCCCCCACCGAGCTGATCGCTCAACCGCTGGAGACCCACGTGATCGATGGTGTGGAGATCGAATTCCAGCTTACGCCCGGCACCGAGGCGCCCGCGGAAATGAACATGTACCTTCCGCAGTTCAAGACCCTGTGCATGGCCGAGAACGCCACCCATACCCAGCACAACGTGCTGACGCTGCGCGGCGCCCTGGTGCGCGACGCCAAGGTCTGGGCCCACTATCTGGACGAGGCGCTGGTGCGCTATGGCGAGCAGGCCGAGGTGCTGTTCGCCCAGCATCACTGGCCGACCTGGGGCGGCGAGCGGATCCGCGAATACCTGGCCGATCAGCGCGACATGTATGCCTTTCTCGACAGCCAGACGCTGCGCCTGATCAATCAGGGGCTGACTGCCACCGAGATCGCCGCCGAGCTGCGGTCGCTACCGCCGCGCCTGGCCAGCAAGTGGTACAGCCGCGACTACTACGGCTCGCTCAGCCATAACGTACGCGCGGTGTACCAGCGCTACATGGGCTTCTACGACGGCAACCCGGCCAATCTCGACCCGCTGCCGCCGGAAGATGCCGGGCGCCGCTACGTGGCCGCCATGGGCGGCGCCGACGCAGTGCTGAAGACGGCCAACCAGGCCTTCGCCGATGGCGACTACCGCTGGGCGGCGCAGCTGCTCAACCACCTGGTGTTCGCCGAGCCGGACAATGCGGCGGCGCGCGAGCTGCAGGCCGACACGCTGGAGCAGCTCGGCTACCAGAGCGAGAACGCCACCTGGCGCAACGTCTATCTGAGCGGTGCGCACGAGCTGCGCTCGGGCGTGGCCGAGGCCCGGGCGCGCAATGGTGCGCCGGACATGGTGCGGGCGCTGACGCCGAGCATGTTCTTCGATTACCTGGCTGTGCGCATCGACGCGATGAAGGCCGCCGACGAGGACCTGTCGATCAACTGGCGCTTCACCGATCTGGACGAGGACTATGCCCTGACGCTGCGCAACGGTGTGCTGACCCATCGCAAGCAGTCACGCCATGCTCAGGCGGACATCGACCTGAGCATGAGCAAGGAGCTGCTCGACCGTATCGCGCTGAAGGAAACCGGTTTTCTCAAGGAGGCCACCATTGGTGGCATCGAGATCGCGAGCGGCCGCCTGAAGTTGCTCAAGCTGCTCGGCGGCCTCGACGAGGCGAACCCGCAGTTCAACCTCGTGACGCCCTGAGGCCTGCACGAACGCCCCGCTCGGTGCAGGCCGGGCGGGGCGTTCGTTTGTCTGTGCGCTAGTGGAGCGGACGAATGCGTGGGGGCGTCGTGCCTGGCTGGGCCTGCGGACTCCGGTCAGGGCAGCGTGCGGATTGCCGGCGGCAGCCAGCGTCTTTCCAGCACGTCGGCCTGCGGCCAGTACAGGCGCAGGAACAGGTTGAAGCGACCCTCGGGCGCTGGCAGCCAGTTGCTGTGTTGTGCCGGGTCGGTAGGTGCCTGATGCTGGACGAAGATATCCAGCGAGCCGTCCGGGTTGTAGTGCAGGTCGTCGCGGTCACCGAGGGCATAGCGGTCGAGCGGGTTGGCCGAAAGCAGCTGGCGCTCGTCGTACAGGGTCAGCGACCAGAAGGCGCGTACCGGCGGCAATTGTCCGGCGGCGAAGTGCAGCACGTAGCGTCTGTTGCCCGCTAGCGGACGGTCCTCGGTATCGGTATGCAGGTTCGGGTAGATGGCATCTTCCGGGGAGTTGGCACCCAGCCCGATCTTGGCCACCAGCGCGCGCTGCGCGTAGCGGGTGCCGTACTCGCCCAGCTCGTAGCCGATGCGCCAGCCCTGGTAGGTCTTGCGTTCACCCATCAGGCGCTGGCTGTCATTGAGCATGGCGACCACCCGGCGATAGCCCAGTGCGCTGCCGAGACGCTGCAGTGGCGACTGCTGCAGTGCACAGCCCTCGTCGAGCAGGCCGGTGGCCTGAATGCGTGCGAGCATCGGCGCGTCCTCGGCGCGGGCCGGGTTGTCGGCCAGCAGTCGGCAGAAGGCGCCGAAGAAGTCCTCGCGGCTCCAGCCGGCCAGCTGCCGGTCCGGCCCCATGGCGCGGTCCAGCGTGGGTAGTTCGGTCATGGCTGTCGGTAAGGGCGCAACTGGGCGGCCCTGCCAGGCGCTCAGCGGCATGACGCGGAAGCGGTCCTGCAGAGCGTGCACCTCGGCGTAATCGGCTGGGCCGCGGCTCTTGATGCGGCCGATCATCCAGGCCATCTGCGTCGGGATGCGGATCGGCTGCATGCCGGCCGGCACCTCGCCACGCCAGGTCGGCCCCACGACCAGATAGGTTTGCGCGCGGCTGCCGATGGTGCGCGTACCGGGGCTGCTCACCACATTGGTCCAGGCATCCATGATCGGCATCATGTAGTAGTGCCCACTGGTGTCCGGAATGCTCATCACCACCGGCTCCTGGCGCAGATCGAAGTGCACGATGCTGTACAGGGTGTCGACGTTCGGTGATACCACGCTGTTGAAGCGCGCGTCGGGAAAGCGCCGGCTGTGACGCAAGCCGTTGATAGCGGTGGTGCCGAGCAGCTGCTGATGCTGCTTGGTCAGCTCCATCAACACCAGCGGGTAGGCGAACAGGTAGGCCTGGGCCGTTTCCCGCGCCTGCTGCATCACGCGCTGGGTGGCCAGGCCGCTCAGCAGCACGAGCATGACGACGAGGCCCAGGCGCCAACGAGTCTTCTTAGCAAATCTCATGGATGTGCGCTCCGCTTGGGTGAGAGAAATGCCGGGCGCGATAGTCCCGCTCCGAAGGAGTGATCATGGTCGTGGTCTCCATAGGTCCAGGCCAACGAGCCCGGTAGGCTGGGGTCAGTAGGGAATCGTGCGCACCGCCTTGAGCATGGCCAGCACGGCCATCGCCAGCAGCACCAGGCCGGTGCCGAGCACCATGTGCGGATGGGCGCGGCCACACTCGTCGCGCAGCATCGCCAGGCTGCGCTGGTAGCGCCGACCTTGCTGCAGCCAGAGGATGCCGGCGGCGGCGAGGGCGATCAGCACCAGCGATGGAGCCTGGCCGCGCAGAGCCAGGCAGGCGACGAGCAGCAGCGAGACCTGCGTGCGACGCCAGGCCAGCTCGGTACGTTCGGCCTGCAGGCCGGTGTCGATCGATCCGTCAGCCATGCCAGCGCGGCCAGAACAGCCCGACCAGCACCAGCGCAGCCAGGCAGCAGCTCAGCGCCAGCAGGGGCGCCGGCAAGGGCAGCGGCAGGGCGCGGCGATGGCGCAGCGCACGCTCCACCGCGAGCCAGCGCTGGCAGGCGCCGACGCTGACCAGGATGCTCAGGGCCAGCAGGGTGAGGGTGACGATCAGCCGCAGCTGTGGCCCGAGGGCGTCGCCAGCGAAGGTCTCGACGGCAATGCCGCCGCCGAGCAGGGCCAGCGCGGTACGGATCCAGGCCAGGAAGGTACGTTCATTGGCCAGGGTGAAGCGCGGGTCCGGCTCCTCGCCTCCCAGCAGGGACTGGGAGAGCGGCTTGCGTGGTGGATAGGGCTCGGGAGTGCTCATGAAATACCCTTGGTATGGGATCAGCGCAGCCCCTTGCTGCGCAGGGCGCCCGGTGAGTAGTCGGAGATGCTGGCGCGGTAGCTGAAGTCGAACGGCTGGCGCTGTTCGTTGAGCAGCCCCGAGGCCAGGTAACGGCCATTGTTGAGGTCGTAGGTCACCTCCATGGCGAGGGCCGACGCCTGGCCTGCCGGGTGGTAGAAGCTGTGTGCCTCGCCGACACGCCAGAGTTCGCCGCGGTTGTCGTAGTGGTCGGCGGCGAGAATCGCCCAGGTATCCTCGTCGATGAAGTAGTGGCGCTTGCTGTAGATATGACGCATGCCCGGCTTGAGCGTGGCGACCACTTCCCAGACCCGGTGCAGCTCGTAGCGGGTGGCCTCGGGATTGACGTGGCCGGGCAGGATCAGCTCCTTGTAGCTGCGTTCGGGCGAAGCCAGGCGATAGCTGTTGTAGGGCACGTAGAGCGTCTTCTTGCCGACCAGTTGCCAGTCGTAGCGATCAGGGGCGCCGTTGAACATGTCGCGACCATCGGCGGTACGCAGCCCGGCGGTGGTCGGCCCAGCGCTGTCGTAGGCCACGCTCGGCGCACGCCGCACGCGGCGCTGACCGGCGCTGTAGACCCAGGACAGACGCGGTTCGGCCACCTGGTCGAGGGTTTCGTGCACCAGCACCACCTCGCCGACCATGCGCGCAGGGGCGGTGAGCTTGTGGCTGTAGTAATAGAGGACGTTGCGTGCCTGCTCAGGCGTCTGGCCCTGCACCGCCTCACCGCGGGTGAAGTACTGCTGGGTGGTCATGATGGTGTAGGAACCATCCTTCTGCGGCGCCGCACTGTCGCTGATCAGGCTGAAGCTGGGGTTGCGGTTGCGCGTGATGTGGTTCCACAGCACTTCCAGACCGTTCTGCGGAATGGGGAAGGCCACCACGCCGGCGAAGCCCTGTACGCCGTTGCCGTTGTTGCTGAGCCTGGCGTTGACGGCATTGCCTGCAGCGGCCTGGGCCACGGCGTCGGATACCGCCACGCTGCGGTGGGTGGGGTAGACCGGCAGGCGGTAGCTGTCGGGAAAGCGCTTGAGCAGGGCGATCTGACCGGGGCTGAGCTGGTCCTGGTATTGCGTGTAGTTGCTCGCATCGATGGTCAGCAGCGGCTTTTCGTCCGCGAATGGATCGCTTGGTATGCCGTTGCTCTGCAAGGCCGGCTGAGTCTTGAGGCCGCCGTCCCAGGCGGGAATGCGGCCGTCGGCGCTGGCGGCGCGCTCGGCGCCGATGGGGGTCAGGGTGGTTTGCAGTTGCGCGGCCTGTTCGGTGCTCACGGCCGCCTGGGCCGAAGCGGTCAGCAGCAGGGAGCACAGTAGCGCGCCACCGCGCAGCAGGTTCTGGGTATTGTTCATGAGGGACTCCGCTTAGAAATTGACGCCCAGGCTGATCGAGACGAAGTCGCGATCGCCACGGGTGCCGTAGTCACCATCCATGTAGTTGGTGTACGCCAGGCTGGCGTTGTAGGTGTTGTTCAGCGTGGCATCGAGGCCGACGCTGATGGCCCTTGAGCCTTCGCTGAAAGCCGAGCCTTCGCCGGGACCGTTGCCGTCGACATCGTGCTGCCAGGACAGACTGGGACGCAGGTCGATGCCGGCGACGGCGTTGGCATAGCTCCAGGTGGCACGTACCCGGTAACCCCAGGAGAATGGCGTGAGGAAACCTTCGTCGTTGCAGTGCTCGGGTGTCTGCGAGATGGACGCGCAGGCGCCACTGGCGAGGATGCCGTTGCCGAAGGTGCCGTTGCGCCCGTAGCGCGGGCCGAACTTGCCTTCCAGATCGCCGACCCAGGTGCCGCCGAGTTCGCCGACCAGCACCAGTTGATCGGCACCCATCACCTGGCTGAAGGAGTGGGTGGCCGTGACCTGGGCCTGGGTCACCTCCTTGCGCCGGTAGCCATTGAACAGCGTGTTAGGTGCGTTGGGGCGGATGCCCTGTGCCACCAGCGGCGAGCGCGCCGGGGCATTGAGCAGCGACTGGATGATATCGGTGCCGTTGAGCTGGATCGGCATGTTCGGCCGGTAGCTGATCTCGCCCTGCAGCGCCGTCCCGGTGGACAGGTTGGTGGCGAAGGTAAGGCCGTACAGACGGATGTCTTCAGGGTACTGCACCACGTACTGAGAGGTGCCGAGGCGCAGGGCGCCGTTGAGTGTTGGGCCGAACACCGTGCTGTTGTAGTAGGGGCTGCTGATGGTGCCCATGTAGGGCAGGCGGCTGTGGTAGTTGGCGACGAAGGCACCGAACTCCGTATCCAGTTCGGCGGCGAACCAGCGCAGCGACAGGCCCCATTGCCCGCCGTTGCGTGCGTCCTGATCCTTGGCGCGCGGAATGCGGATGCCCTCGTCGGTGAGATTGACCTCGAAGGGGGCCAGCGCTGCAACTGCCGCAGGATTGCCGGTGAGCACCGCGCCGACGTCCAGACCGTCGCAGCCATCGGCCAGGAAGTCGCTGCTGGAAAAGAAGGTGCCGCAGTTGTCGAGCTGGGTCTGTTCCCAGTCCAGCTGGTAGAAGAAGTCGCCGGAAAGCGCTTCGCTGAGGTTCTGCGACAGATAGAACATGTTCACCGGTACCAGGCCTTCCTTGACCTCGGCACCCGGCCGGCGCAATGCCGACAGGTTGTAGGGGTTGACCGTGTTGAGGCCACCCTGGATGAAGGTGCTCTCGCCCCAGTTGACCACCTGCTTGCCCAGACGTGCGGAGCCGGGTTGATCGGCGAGGGCATAGTTGTAGTAGACGAAGGCGTCCAGCAGCTCTGCGCCGGCCGATTTCGCCGAGCGCTTGCGGTTGTTGTCGACCACGTCCTTGAAGGGCTGTTCGCGATCACGCAGCACATAGTCGTACCAGTAGCTGCCGCGCAGGAAGGCGCCGAAGTCGCCATGGCGCAGTTCCAGGTCGTGGGTGCCCTTGAACAGTCCGGAAAAGGCGTCGCCAGCGCCGAAGTTGCGTCGACCGTCGTCGCCGCTGGCGCTGCGCATCAGCTTGGGGGCCGGATTGGACGTGGCGATGCTGGTGCCGATCGACAGTGAGGAATCCAGCTGGCCTTCGAACTCGCCGAACTGGAAGTTCGCCGCCGTTGCCGAGCCGATCAGGCAACTCAGTGGCAATAAAAGATAGGGGGACTTATTTAAAGTCCGCACGTTTAATCTCATCACTCATTATCCTCTTTGTTGTCGAGTGAGAATTTAATGGCGAATGTGCTGATAAGTTGCGAGGCAATAAGCGCGGCATTTCTTAGTTCGGCAGGCATTCAATGATGCGCAAATACTCATGGACTTATGCGCCAACTTCGGATATTTGCACTCCCTGGGTTTCAGTGTTTCGGCGATACTAGGTGCGCCAGAAAAAGCCGACAAATAGTGTCTTCGGATAGTTGCCATAACGCTTCGGCATAGCCAGAGAGAACCGCATGACCCTCAAACAGCTTCGCTACCTCATCGCCATTGCCGAGGCCGGCAGTTTTTCCGCTGCCGCCCGCCGCGCCTATGTCGCCCAGCCCGCCCTGAGCCGGCAGATCAGCCTGCTGGAGAGCGAACTGGAGATGCAGCTGCTGGAGCGTCAGCATGACGGCGTGGCACTGACCGATGCCGGGCGAAGGCTGTATGAGGTGTCACGTTCGGTGGTGCAGAAGCTCGATTCGGTGAAGGACGAACTGGCCTCGACGCGCGGCAATCCCATCGGGCATGTGTCCATCTCGATTCCGGCGACGGTTTCGGCATTGCTGCTGCCGGAGATCATTCGCCGTGCCGAGGACAAGTTTCCTTCCATCAATCTGACCATCTGCGATGGGCTGACGCGCGAGGGTGGCCAGTCCATCGAGCTGGGCAAGGTGGATTTCGGTGTGCTGCCCAACGCCGAGGAGCTCGAGCACGTGATTGCCGAGCCGATCTTTACCGAGGATCTGTACTGGGTCGGGCCGGGTTCGAGCGCCGAGAGTGGTACGCCAATCAGCCTGGCTCAGGCGGCGAGCACCCGCCTGGTGATGGCGCCCAAGGCGCTGCACTTGCGCCGCCGCATCGAGCAGGCGGCGATGGAGGCGGGAGTGACGCTCAATGTGGTATTCGAACAGCAGTCCGCGCCGGGTATCGCCAGCCTGGTGCGGCATGGCCTGGCTGCGACCATCTGCAACTGGCCGCCGCTGGCGGAGCTGTTCGAATCCACGGCGGCGCGGCTGATCGTCGAGCCGCGCATCACCCGCACCGTCTCCATCGCCCATTCCGCGCACCGGCCGTTGTCGTTCGCGGCGTCCTGCATGCGTGATCTGGTGCGCGGGCTGCTGTTGGAAATGGTCAGCGACGGCCGCTGGCGCGGCAGCCTGATCGAGCGCAGCGCAGAGGCGGATCAGGCCCGTGAGCAGGCGGCGGACGCGACTTCCTGAGACCCCAGGCGCTCTCGCGAGCGCTGCGGATTCATGCTCACCAGACCGATCAGGCCGGCGACCACCAGCACACCGCCGCACACCAGAAAGCCCTGGGCATAGCCCAGCGGATGCGCGGCGCCGGCGCCCTGCACCAGCATGCCGGTGATTACCGGCGCTGACAGACCGGCCAGCGAGGCCACCGCATTGCCAATGGCGAGGATGCCGCCGCGCTGGCTGCTGGGGGTGAATTCGCCCAGCATCGCCGGGCCTACCGAGTACATCACCAGGGCCAGGCCGCCGCTCAGCGTCAGGCAGGCGATACGGGTGGCGACCGACAGCTCGGTAAGCATCAGCGAGGCCGACAGCAGGCCGCTGGCAATCAGGCACAGCGAAACGAACGCGCCGCGCGCCACGCGCGACGAGTAGCCGCTGCGCATCAGACGCTGTGACAGCCAGGCCATGAACAGACTGAGCGGGGTGGTCACCACCACGAACATGACGAAGATATGCCCGGTCTTCAGCGGGTCGATACCCAGGCCGATCTCCAGGTAGCTGGGCACCCAGGTCAGGGTGAGCGCCAGCGACCAGTTGGCGGCGAAGTGGCAGATGTAGTTGCCCAGCACGCTGCCGTCGCTGAGCAGTCGGCGATAGGGCAGGCGCTCCGTATCCGGCATCAGCTGGCCGGCGCGCAGGCTGTCGAGGCTGCCTTCACGACCGAAGCGCAGCCACAGCACGCACCACACCGCGCCGATGGCCGCCAGTACCGCGAAGTTGACCCGCCATCCGTAGTTCAGGCTGATCCAGGGAATCATCGCGCCGGCCACCAGCAGGCCCATGGCGCTGCCGGAGTGCAGCAGGGCCACCGGCAGGCTGCGGCGGTCGTTGGGGAACCACTTGTACAGCGCGTGTGTGGCCACCGGCGAGGCGGGACCTTCGCCGATGCCGAGCAGCACCCGGCAGGCGACGATCATCCACAGCGAGCTGGCGAACAGCATGGGCAACTGGATCAGCGACCAGAACAGGCCCATGCCCAGCAGCAGGGTACGGGTTGGCCGACGGTTGGCGAGAAAGCCGCCAATCACCGCCGAAATGGCGAAGAACCAGTGCAGGGCGCCGCCGATCAGGCCGAACTCGGTCGGGCTCAGGCCCAGTTCCTGGGTCATCGGCACGGCTACCAGGCCGATCACCACCTTGTCGAGGAAGTTGACCAGCATCATGAAGGCCAGCAGGAAGGCGATAGTCCAGGCTTTGCGAGGACTGAAGGCAGGGGCTTGCAGTGTCATGGGGAAATTCTCTGATCTTGTTCTTATGAAAAAAAGCCCGCCCCGCGTGGGGGGCGGGCCTGTCCTGCGCCCTAGCCGGGCATCAGGATGCCCTTGGCGATGGTGTTGCGCTGAATCTCGCTGGTGCCTGTCAGGATGCGCATCATTCGGCTCGCGCGGAATATCCACTCGACCGGATGGCCCTTGATCAGGCCGGCGCCGCCATGGATCTGCACCGCTCTGTCAGCGATGCGGAAGGCGGTTTCCGAGGCGTACAGCTTGCACATCGGCGCCTGCACCTTGATGTCGCCGCCGGCGTCGTTGTGCGCTGCCGTGGCGTACATCATGCTGCGCGCGGCGTACAGCTCGGTGGCCATGTCGGCGAGCATATGGTTGATCGACTGGAACATGGCGATCGGCTGGCCGAACTGCTTGCGCGTGCGCGCATAGTCCAGCGACAGGTTCAGCGCCAGGCCGGCCATGCCGAGCATGGTCGGGCAATGCAGCAGGCGATTGAGGGTGATACGCCCCATGGCCAGTTTGAAGCCGGCGCCTTCTTCGCCGATGCGGTTCGCCACCGGCACGCGCACGTCCTTGAGCAGGATGTTGCCATGCGCGCCGCCGCCGGACATCACCGAATAGTCGCTGTCGATGCTCACGCCCTCGGCGTGCAGGTCGATGAAGAACGCCGAGATGCCTTGCGGGCCGCGGCCCGGGCCGGTGACCGCGAGCAGCACGGCGAGGTCGGCATAGGGCGCGCCGGAGATGTAGCGCTTGGCGCCATTGAGCACGTAGTGCTCGCCCTCCAGGCGCGCCTCGGTGCCGATGGCGGTGGCGTCCGAGCCGGCCTCGGCCTCGGTGAGAGCGAAGCACACCGCCTTCTCGGCGCGGCAGATCGGCCCCAGGAAGGTTTCCACCTGATACTGGTTGGCGACCTTGAACAGGTGGCCGACCCGTGGTGGACCGGACAGCTCTCCGAGGATGTGCGGTGCCAGCGGCGAGCCAGTGAGCACCGCCGCTTCCTTGAGCGCGCACAGGTCGGCGACGCCCAGGCCGGCGCCGCCCAGGGCCTGCGGCAGCATGGCGTTGTAGAAACCCAGCTCGCAGGAGCGGCTCCAGATATCGCGTAGCAGCGACCTGGCCACCGGCTCGCCCCAGACGATGCCTTCGCGCTTGGCGAGCGGGTCGAGTTCGTCGCGAACGAAGGCGTTGATGCCCTCGATCAGGCGAGCGGCTTTTTCACTTGGCTTGATCATGTCCGTTTCCTCAGATGCGGCGGTCGCTGTTCTGCCAGTAGGCTTCGCGAATCAGGCGACGCACCACCTTGCCGTTGGGGTTCTTCGGCAGCTCCTTGGCGAAGTCCACCGCGCGCGGCTTCTTGAAGCTGGCCAGGCTGCGCCCGCAGTGCTCGATGATGGCCTCCGCGCTCAGGCTCTCGCCCGGCTTGAGCACCACCACGGCGCGCACGGCTTCGCCCCATTGCTCGTCGGGCACGCCGACCACGGCTGCCTCGAACACCTGGGGCAGGCTGTAGAGCACCTGTTCCACTTCGGTGGGGTAGATGTTGAAGCCGCCGGAAATGATCATTTCCTTCTTGCGGTCGACGATGAACACGTAACCACGCTCGTCCACCGTGGCCAGGTCGCCGGTGAGGTAGTAGCCGTCGCGCATCACTTCTGCGGTCAGCTCCGGCGCCTGCCAGTAGCCCTGCATGATGTCCGGGCCCTTGACCACGATTTCGCCGATTTCGCCGGGCTTCACGTCTTCGAAGTTGTCGTTGACCACCCGCAGGTCGGTCTCGAAGTAACAGCGGCCGCACGAGGCCAGGCGGCTGAAGTCGCCGTCCTCGATCAGGTGGTCCTGCTCGGTCAGCACCGTGACCAGCGAACAGGTCTCGCCCGCGCCATAGCCCTGGGCCAGGATGGGGCCGAACACTTCGATGGCGCGCTTGACCAGCGCTGGCGCCATGGGCGCTGCGCCGTACATCACCAGGCGCAGGCTGGAGAGATCGAAGCGCTCCACCTCGGGGAAGTTGACCAGGCGATTGATCATTGCCGGCACCAGGAACAGGCGGGTCACCCGTTCGCGCTCGATGGTCTCCAGCAGCAGACGGTCGTCGTAGCGCTCCAGCAGCAGGTTGCAGGCGCCTACCGCCAGCAGCGGCATGATCTGCATGCCGCTGGCGTGGGTGATGGGGCCGACATGGGCCATCACGTCGCCCGGCGCGGCGCGGCGGGTAGGGCTGGCGATGCTCTTGCGGATCAGCGCCTTGCGGTTGCCGAAGCTGAGCATGGCAGCCTTGAGTACCCCGGAACTGCCGGAGGTGTAGTGCAGCACGGCCAGGGCATCGTCGGCCGGGTCGCTGTGCACCGGCGCCTCGCTGCCGCCCGCCAGCAGCGCGCGATAGGCGATATCGCCGGCCTCGTCGTCGAGCGAGATGATCCAGCGCAGGCGCGGCGTCTCCGCACGGCGTGCCTGCAGGGCCGCGGCGAAGCGACCCTCGGTGATCACCGCCTGGCTGTGCGAGTCGTTGAGGATCTGGATGATCTCGTCCAGGGACAGGCGGGCGTTGATCGGTACCTTGACCATCGCCGCCTTGTAGAAGGCGACTTCCGCTTCGGCCAGTTCGACCCGGTTCAGGGCCAGGATGGCGATGTGGGCCTCCGGCTGCAGGCCAAGATCGAACAGACCCGAGGCCAGGCGATTGGTACGGCGTTCGAGCTGGGCGAAGGTGATGCGCTGTTTGCTGTCGACCAGTGCCTCATGGTCTGGCCAGTAACGTGCACTACGGCTGATGATTTTTCCGAGATTCAATGTGTTGTTCTCATCGGCTGGATAATGTTTGCCGATGCTAGTCAGTTAACTTTCTGCACAACTAATACAAGAGTTCGATGCAGCCCATAACGTAATGGAATGGGAATAAGTGCAGGACAGTCAGCGCCAACACTGAAGTGCGGAACAGGCTCTGAGGAACAACTTCGCTATTGATATGTGCAGGCCTTGCAAGAGGCGACGCTGATTGCGTTAGGCATCAGCCGGCAAACCGGAGCGTCGCCCTGGTCTGCCGGGCAGAGGAGGGACTTACAGCACTTCGAACAGACCGGCGGCGCCCATGCCGCCGCCTACGCACATGGTCACCACCACGTATTTCACGCCACGGCGTTTACCCTCCAGCAGGGCGTGGCCGACCATGCGCGCGCCGCTCATGCCGTAGGGATGGCCGATGGCGATGGCGCCACCGTTGACGTTGAGCCGGGTCGGATCGATGCCCAGTTTTTCGGCGCTGTACAGCACCTGGCAGGCGAAGGCTTCGTTGAGCTCCCACAGGCCGATGTCATCGACCGTCAGGCCATGCTGGCGGAGCAGCTTGGGCACGGCGAACACCGGGCCTATGCCCATCTCCTCCGGCGCCAAACCGGCCACGGCAATGCCGCGATACAGGCCCAGCGGGGCAATCCCGCGCTGGGCGGCCAGGGCTCCGCTCATCAGCACGCAGGCGCTGGCACCATCTGACAACTGGCTGGCGTTGCCGGCGGTGATGCAGCCACCCTCGATCACCGGCCTGAGAGCCTGCAGGTCGGCCAGCGCGGTCTGCGGGCGATTGCCCTCGTCGAGGCGGAGGGTGACGTCTTCGAAGCTGACCGCGCCGGTTTCCTTGTCCACCCGTTTCTTGCGTGCGCTGACCGCCACTATCTCCTCGGCGAACAGCCCGGCGTCCTGTGCCGCGGCTGTGCGCCGCTGCGATTCCAGGGCATAGGCATCCTGCGCTTCGCGGCTGATGCCATAGCGCCTGGCCACCAGCTCGGCGGTTTGCAGCATGGGCATGTAGGCATGCTCGGCCTGGCGAATGACCTGGGCGTCCGCATCCGCGCCGGCCCACTGCATATGGTGGTTCTGCACCAGGCTGATCTGCTCCTGACCGGCGCCGATGGTGACGGCCATGCCGTCGACCATGATCTGCTTGGCGGCGATGGAGATCGCCATCAGGCCGGAGGCACACTGGCGGTCGATGGTCTGCCCGCTGACCGACAGCGGCAGCCCGGCGGCCAGCAGGGACAGACGCGCCAGGTTGGTGGAGGCAGTGCCGCCCTGCATCGCGGTACCCATCACCACATCCTCGATCTCGGCAGGCTCGATACCGGCGCGTTGCACCGCGGCCTGGATGGCGATAGCGCTCATGCTGGGCGCCTTGAGGTCGTTGAAGGCACCACGGAACGCCTTGGCGATCGGTGTGCGGGCGGTGGAAACGATGACGGCATCTTGCATGATCAACTCCGGGCTGGACGGTTGGCGCGGCGGGCCTGCTAGCCGGCTCGCGGCGATGACGGGAAGCGCCGCTGTGGCGCTGCGCTCGCCGACCACCCTAGGCAACGCAGAGTTATTTGGGAAATGGCATGTCGTGATGCCAGCTATTCATCATGTGAATTCATATGTGCGAACGAGGACGCCTGCGTCGCGCAGAGCCCTTGCCCCGGTTTGTGCAGGTAGAATCCCCGCGCTATGAAACAGCGAAAAATCATCCACATTGACT
The DNA here is from genome assembly GCF_021495345.1 of Pseudomonas hydrolytica. Taxonomy (NCBI): domain Bacteria; kingdom Pseudomonadati; phylum Pseudomonadota; class Gammaproteobacteria; order Pseudomonadales; family Pseudomonadaceae; genus Ectopseudomonas; species Ectopseudomonas hydrolytica. Next base: position 3,394,437 of record NZ_CP099397.1, on the reverse strand, counting down.
GTGCACTATGTATTTCTCTGTTTTTTTACGTCCAAGGCGTCCAGTAAAGCCGCAGCCTGCGCGGCGTTTGTGTCCATGAGCATCCTCAGGTGTGCTGGTGCAGCGATGAAAAAAGCGGGTATTTAAGCGGGGTTCGTGCCACCTGCCAGAGATACCCGTTATGCCGTTGACTGACGTCCAGGTCCGCCAGGCAAAGCCTGGGGACAAGCCGCGTAAGCTCAGTGATGAGCGCGGCCTTTATGTTGAAATCCGCCCAAGTGGCAGTAAGTTCTGGCGATACCGCTACAAGATTGACGGTGTCGAGAACGTGTACGCCATAGGCGAGTACCCTGACATTGGGCTGGCTGATGCCAGGGCTGAGCGTGATCGTGCGCGGGCGCTGGTGAAGCAAGGGCGGCACCCTTCTCACGTGCGGCGTATCGAACGGGCCAAGCAGCAATTGGCCAACAACAACTCTTTCAAATCCGTAGCGCTGGAGTGGATCGGCACGAAGACGAACGTCAGTGACAGCTACCGCAACCAGTTGCTGCGGGCGTTCACCAAGAATCTGTTCCCCTACGTTGGGCGCCTGCCAGTGCACGAGGTCACGGCGGCGCAGTTGCTTGAATGCCTGTGCCGGATGGAATCAAGGGGTGCTACTTACTATGCGATCACGCTGTGTAACTGGCTCTCGCAGATGTACCGCTATGCCATACGGAACCTGAAGGCCGAGGCTGATCCGGCAGTCGCGCTGTACGGTGCATTCGTGCGTAAGCCAGTTGAGCACAGTAGGGCGATGACGCGAGAGGATATTGCTCGGTTCAGAGCTGGCTTGAGCGGTTATGGCGGTTTCCGCGCCAACACTATCGCGCTTGAGTTGTTGCAGTTGCTGTTTCTGAGGACCGTCGAGGTCCGGCGCGGCCGGTGGGAGCACGTCGACCTGGCTGCTGGAACCTGGGACATCCCCGCTGAGCTGATGAAAAAGAAGCGCCGGCACCTGGTGCCGCTGCCCCCTCGTGCTATCGAGTTATTGACCGAGCTGCAGGCGATTACAGGAGGTGGCGAGCTGATGTTTCCGGGGCTGCGTCACCCGAACAAACCTGTGGACGGGTCCACCTTCAATCGGGCACTTGAGCGGCTGGGGATGAAGGGTTTCAGCTGCCACGACTTTCGCGCCACGGCTTCGACTCACCTGTATGAATCCGGGCTGTTCAGGTCTGAGGTGATCGAGATCCAGCTCGCGCACGCTGAGGAGAACAAAACCAAGAAGGCCTACAACCATGCTGAGTATTTGCCCGAGCGTAGGGCGATGATGGAGTGGTGGCAGGACTTCGTGCTTGGGTGCAAATGAAGAGGGCGGCTTATGCCGCCCTTTTTTGTTTCATGGATTCGATCCAGCTTTGCACTTCCAGTTGCGACCAGCGCGAGTAGCGGCCCAGCTTCACCTGAGCTGGGAACTCCTCGAACTGGATCATCAGGTACAGCTTGGAACGGCTGCAGCCCACTTGGTCGAGCACGTCCTCGATCTTAATGAGGCGATCCATTGGCTTGTTCATGCGGCCTCCTGCTGCTTGCGCCAGGCACCGAAGGCGTCGAAGACGCGCTCGGCTTGGGCTTCGGTGAGGGTGATTTCGGCGGGGATGGCGAGCCAGGCCAGGCCGATGAAGTGGTAGGGATTGCAGCCCGCCTTCAGCTCGACGCAGTAGGTCTCGACGGCTTCAGCCAGCTGGGCGGCTTTGTAGATGCCTTGCGGGGCGATCTCTACGCTCTTCATGTAGGCAGTGCCGAGTTGGTCGCGGCACAGCGCGGCCAGGTAGAGGCTCCAGCGGTGTGGCATTTCGGTGACTACCGTGGCAACCGCCTCTCGGCCGTTGCCGATCGCGCGCGCGTGCTTCCAATCAACGAGCACCTGTAGTTCAAGGTGCTCGATATCGAGCACCGCCACGTGGTTGCTGCGCAGCAGGGACCGGTAGTAGTTGGCCAGACGAGCCTGGTGGTTGTAGGGCTTGCGCTGACTCATGCTGCACCTGCCTGCTGCTCTGGTTCGAGCAGCTCAACGGGGATTTCGATTGCCTGGCCGTGCAGGTGGCTGACCAGGGCGCGAAGCCCTGCGGTCAGCATGCGGTTTGCCGTATGGCCGGCACGAATGCCGGTCTGCAGGCAACTGGCGCCGTTGTAGTGAAAGTGCAGCTCAAGGCGTGCCTGTTGGCCGTACCGGCAGAACAGCGACCATGCGAGCGCAGAGTCTCGATCCGGGCGAAAGCTGCGTAGTCCGTAGGTTTCCTTAATGAACAGCCGTGGCCCGCTGGCGTACTCGCTGGGCAGGATCACCAGAGGGAGCTTCATCGCTTGGCCAATCGCGTAGGCCAGTGCGATGCCGGTCAGTTGTGATGTGCAGATGGGTTTGGTTGTCATGCTGCACCCTCCAGCGGTAGTCCGCGTTGCTGCAGGGCAGCCATGCAGGCGGGGTTGATCCAAAGGCACTCGGTGCGTGCTGCCGTGCCGCGGAAGGCCGCGATCCGGGCTTGCGTGGTGTTGACGGTCCAGCCTTTCAGGGCTTTGTCGTAGAGCTCGCAGGGGTAGCCACTCACGATCACCATCCCATCCAGCGACTTCAGGGTTTCAAGTAGCTCGACGTGATCATCGTCGGACATCTCGTGCCGGTAGTACCGGCCTTTGTGGGCGCCATGGACTCGCGTTGAGTGCATGTAGGGCGGGTCAACGTAATGAAGAGCCGATGCCGAATCATGCTGGCGAATAACCTCAAGAGCTGGGCGGTTCTCGATCAGAACGCCCTGCAGGCGCTGGCCGAGAGCAGCCAGGTTGTCGGGAAAGCGCGACCACAGTTGTGGGGCGGTACCGTACTTGCGATACGGGTCGACGCGCAGGCCAGAAGTGGCTTTGGTGGCGCCCGCACTGCCGAAGCCCATCTGTGCCCGCATCACGGTGCGGCGCGCCCGCTCGACTGGGTTCTCAGTGAAGATCCATGCCAGCTCGAACTCGTCCCGGGCGTAAGGGGTGAGCACCAGCAGCTCGGCCAGCTCCTCGCGTTGGGTGGCGTTCTGCAGGACGCGAAACAGGTTGACGATATCGCCGTCGAGGTCGTTATAGACCTCGCCATGGCTGCGTGGCTTCTGCATCAGCACGCCGGCCGCGCCGCCGAAGGGTTCGAGATACACCTGGTGAGGCGGGAAGTGCTCAATGACCCAAGGGGCCAGCCGAAACTTGCCGCCGTGGTAACGAATGACGGGGGCGGTGATGATCATGCCGCCACCTCGCTCTGCTGCACATCCACCAGGTTGGCGCGCACGAGGGCGGCGGCGACGGGTGGGCAGACGCTGTTGCCGCACATCCGCACCTGGGCGTCCTTCGGCAGCTTGGGGTTGGTGAGGGTGCGATTGTGGATGTAGTCGGCCGGGAAGCCCTGGGCGGCGTACAGCTCGTGCGGCTCCAGCATGCGCATGCCGATATCAACGATCTGGTACGGCTCGCCCTTGACCATCACCAGGCCGAGGCGGTCCTTGGTGGTGATGGTGTGCAGGGGCTCGGTCAGTGATTGGCCGGTACCGTGCTCGTAGTACTTGAGCAGGAAGGCGCGCACTTCGCCGAGGTGATTGCCGGATGCGGTAATGGTGTGCAGCGGCTCGGTCACTGGCTGGCCGTCACGGCAGGTGCCGCGTAGCTTCACCATGTGGCTGGTCACCAAGTGGTGATGGTCCTTCGAGGTCAACGTGCTGATGGGTTTGCTCAGCGGCCAGCCGGGAGTCTCATTGCCGCCATAGTGTTTTGCGAGGAAAGCGGCCACCAAGCCGATCGGCGCTGCGCCGCCCGGGCGTTTGATGAAGCTGTTGGCGGTTACGGTCGGCAGCGGCTCCTCAACCGAGGTGCCGCGGTCGTTGGTGCGGAATTTGGTGATGACCGGGGCGATCAGCGCGTGGTGCCCACCAGTGGTTACGGTGCGCAGCGGGTCGTTTACTGCGGCGCCCGGGTGCCCGGTGGTATTGACGACCATCAGCGGCGCCAGGGTCGGCACAACAACGCCGGTACCGAGCTTGCTGGTGATGGTCTGCATTGGCTCGTTCAGCGGTTGGCCGCGGAAGTAGTCGTAGCCGTGGTTGATCTTCACCAAAAACGGGTCGGCGTTGTCGATCACGTAGCGCTGGATGCCGCGCGCAATGCGGCGCAGGGTGTTCTCGGCCAGCGGGCGCTTGCGGGTGAAGATCGACGGGCAGGGCAGGGACCAATCGATGATGTCCGCTGCCAGGCGTTGGGGCTTGGCCTGTTTGGCTTTGACCTCGGGGCTGCCGGCCGGCAGGTGCGTCGGCTCGGGCCAGACGATGGGCAAGCCGTCGCAACGTGCGATCAGGAACAGGCGCTTGCGGATGGTGGCGGCGCCGAACTGGTTGGCGCGCAGCTCGCGCCATTCAACCTGGTAGCCGTGGCGGCGCAGGGCGTTGACGAAGCTGTTGAAGGTGCGGCCCTTGTTCTTCGGGCAGGGGCGACCCTCGGCGAGCGGACCCCAGGTGACGAACTCCTCGACGTTCTCCAGCATGATCACGCGCGGGCGCACCGTGGCTGCGTAGCGGATGGCCACCCAGGCGAGGCCGCGAATCTCTTTCTTCACCGGCTTGCCGCCCTTGGCCTTGCTGAAGTGCTTGCAGTCCGGGCTGAACCAAGCGAGGTCGACCGGGCGGCCGCCAGTGATCTCGCGCGGGTCAACCTCCCACACACTTTCGCAGTAGTGCTTGGTGTGCGGGTGGTTGATCTCGTGCATGGCGATGGCTTCGGGGTCGTGGTTGATGGCGATATCCACCGGCCGGCCGAGGGCCATTTCGATGCCGGTGGATGCGCCGCCGCCGCCGGCGAAGTTGTCGATGACCAGGCCGCCGAAGTTGAACGAAGGTTGTGGGTGGATGCGGTAGAGGCTGGTCATGCGGCCCTCCCGTAGACGAGCGAAGCGGCAGTCGGCAAGCTTGGCTTTTTGCCTTTCAAGAAGTGCTGACCAGAATGCGAAATCAGAAAGATTGGTTTATCGAGAAGGCTGTTGTTCTCCTGTTGGTGCTTTTGGCCATGGGTAGCGTGCTGTGGCTGTTGGTGGGCTCGGTTGCCTACTGGGTAAAGCATGGTTGGTTGCCGGCCGATACTTCTGGTTGGGTGCAGGCGCTGGGTGCCTTGCTGGCCGTTGCGGTGGCTATTGCCGTGCCGGCCTGGCAAAAGCGTCATGAAATTGCGTTGATGGAGCGGCAAGAAAGACGCCGACGTATCGATGGTGTCAACGCAGTTCTCTCGCTGACTCAACATCTGATGGGGCACTTCGAAACTGCAGCGAACAAGTTGGATAAGAATCTTCCCTCGCTGATTCATGATCCCCGCTTTGAGGCGATGAAGGCCCTTGCACGCGTTTCGCGTAGCTGCGTAGACCTCGACCTGGTGGTTTTCGGACACGAAATGGTCTCGTTTGTCCTCCCGATCAAAAGTGCCGCTATCTACGCAGTGCAAGTTGCTGAGAAGCCGATCAGCTTCACTCTTGAGTACGAGGCTGTTGCAGCGGAATACCGTAAGCGCGTTAAGGTGCTCCGCGCGCAAGAAGAGCTTCTGATCGGTTACTTCGAATCGCTGGAACGCTACTGACTTCATGCCGCTGCCCTCCGCCGGTTGGTGGTGGCCATCAGGCTCAGCAAGCGGTCATGGAACTGCTGGCGGACGATATCGGGCTGCATCTGCAGGATGCGCTCGGGCAGCGGGGCGTAGCCTTCGAGGCATTCCCAGACGGCTGGGTGCTCAGGCAGTAGGTCGCGCTTCTCGGTGGCCAGAGCGATCATGTCGGCGTGCTTGACGCACTCCGGCAACTCCGGCGGCAGGTGGAAGCGCTCGGCGATGGCGAGCCAGATACGCTTCTCGATCTCGTGGTAAGTGTCCAGCAGCAGGCTGACGCCTCGGCGCTCGGCGGTGGTGAGGATGCGAGTGGCAGCGGCGTTGAGGCCGACCGTATGACGCTGTGCGCTGACCTGGCTGACAAGATCAAGCCAGGCGATTTCACGCTGGCGTGCCGCCTCGATCAGCAGCAGCTTGAGTGGTCGCGTCAGGTCGCTGATGTAGGCTTCGGTGCCGTCGTGCAGCAGCCCGGCCAGCTGCTCCTCGGGCGTGCCGCCTTCTTTCTCGATAATGTACGCGACCAGCAGGCTATGCTGGGCAACCGAGTAGTGGTGGGCGCAGTGGCCGTTGAAGCGGCAGACCAGGCTCAGGGCGTGCGCCAGGTCGGTGGTGATGACGTTCTCGGCGCGCGGGTTGAGCAGGTCGAACGGGCGCGCGCTGTTGGTGAGGATCCAGGTCATGGCTGCGGCTCCTCTTCTGCGGTCAGATCCGCTTCATTCATTTCATCGTCGGTCATGCATTCAGCGACGCGGATGTTCTCGTCGATGCTGAGGGCGGCTGCCATCACCGACAGGGTGTCGGTGATGTCGCGGCGATCCCAATGCCCGTGCTCGTCGACGTGGCTGTTCTTCCAGCAGTGGCAAAAGCGGTCGCCAGCCACGGTTCGGTCATCGGGGTGGTTGTAGCCGACGCAGACAAATGAATTGCCGCTGGTGGCGATGATGTTCTGCAGGGGCATTGCGCGCTTCTGGCGCAGGCAGATTTCAGACTGCGGCATGAACGATACCCTCCTGCTGGGCCTTGGCGGCGACCAGCGACATGGCTTGGTCGTAGCTCAGTACGTGGCGGCGGAACGGCATGTGGTCGGGGCCGAGGTGGTTGGTCAGCACCAGGGCCTTGGTGACCGGCACGGGGTCGCCTGGCTGCCAGTCGTCAACGATCTCCGTCAGACCGAGGGCGTCGGCGATGGCCTGGGAGTCTCGGGTTTTGCCGCAGCCTTCGGGGCCGTAGACGAGCCAGCTTTTGCCGTTGGGTACGCCAGCGGCGAAGGCAGCCGCTTCAAGCAGGGCGGCTTCTGCCTCTTGCTGGGTGTTGGGTAGTGCGGTCGGGGCGTTGCCTTCGAGCTGATCTTCGATTCGCTGGGCGATCTGCTCCAGTTCGCCGCAGACGGTCAGGGCGTGGCGCGCCTGGTCGCTCAGCTCCAGCACCTGGCTGGTGGTGAGTTGGTTGTAGGTCAGGGCTGCCAGCTTGAGCTGCTTGGCGGCACGGCGGATCGCAGTGAGCTCGGCGCGCGTCCAGCTCCGGCCGGCGTAGATGGCGATGCGGCGGTCGGCGTCCTGCAGCTGCTGGTCATGCTCGCGGTTGGCCTTTGCCAGGCGGCCGACAGCGTTGGCGAGCTGGCCTTCGAGGCTGGTGGTGTATTCCTTCGCCGCCTTCTTGGCGTCGTCGTAGCCTTGGTCATAGCCGTTGGTGCGGGCGGTTTCTGCGCTGATGCGCGCCCAGGCGGCCAGGCCCAGCAGGGCGATGATGACGATGGCGGCGATGACGCTGGCGGTGATCAGGGAAATGGTCATGTGCTGTGTCTCCGTTCGAGCCCGCCGCCGGGTGTTGCTGTCAGAGGGCGGCGGCGGGCTTGGGTTGGTTGGGCTTACTTGCCTTGCGAGTAGGTGCCGATGGTCAGCCGCAGCAGGCCGCCGATCTCGCTGGTGAGTACCTGCTGGAACTCTTCAGCGAAGGCTTCCTGCTGGGCTTCCTGGCCGACCCAGCGCAGCTTGAGCACCGGATCCTTCGAGCCGGTGATGACCGACAGGCGCAGGGTGATCGCTGCCACTTCCAGCGGGTCGTAGGGCTTGGTGCTGAACACGAAGGTGGTCGGCAGGGTTTCGAGGCTTTTTGCTTCGATCTCTTCCATGGCGCTGCGACGGTTGTTCAGATCGCCCACTTCGCTGTTCACCTCGGCAATCGCCTTGATGGACATGCGGCGGATAGCGTTGATGGCGGCAGGGATTGGCAGCTGATCGTCACCCGCGCTGGCGACGAGGTGCGGCGCCCAGTCCTCGAGGAACTCGGCCAGCTGCTGTTGGCTGAGCGGGCGGCCAACCACTTCGTCCAGTGCCTTGTAGGCGGCGGTGGGCTTGAGGGTGAGGGTTGCGCGGTCGTCGCCGTGGCCGGCGTCATCCGGGCTGCCGAGGTTGAAGATGACGGTCGCACTCATGGCGTCCTGATCGACGAAGCCAGCCGCGCCGGTGTCTTCCTCGCCGCCGATGTGGCGCTCGACGTAGGTCGCGAAGGCTTTGAGCGAGTGGGTGTGCAGCGAGCCACGGAAGCGGTCGCGGCTCAGCTGGAATGGTTCGAGGTTGGTGAGCTTGCAGCTTTCCGGGGTGACGGCCAGGGTGCTGCCGCCGTGCACGATACGCACGTTGGCGGCTGCGACGGCTTGGGCGATGAGGGTTTCCAGTGCTTTGTGATCGAACATCGTTGTAGTCCTTGTCAGAGTAAGGATGGTTAGGTGGTGCGGTGTTGCGGATTACGGGTGATCAGCTGCGCGCCGGTACGGGCGTGTCTTCCTTGCGGAAGAGCTGGTCGGTCGGGTTGGTCTGGAACAGTTGCAGGCCATTCGGGGTGACGTACATCGGTGTATCGAGGGTGGTGTCTTCGCGCTTCTTGCCGCGCTTGGTGGGCTGCACGAAGTCCAGCTTGTGGGTGATGTTCACCTGGTTGGTCTGGGCGATCTGCTTGAGCTTGAGGGTGATGATTACCTGGCCTTCCTTGCCGTGATCGATGCATCCCGCGGCTACGTCGGAGAGGGCGCGGCCGAGCTGGCTGGCGAATACGCCGGAGTTCAGGGACTGGATGAAGTCGGAGCTGTCAGTGGGTTTCATGTGCTGTGCCTCGGTTGTCAGAGAGTTGCCCGGTGCCGCCGGGCGCGGGTTATGCCGCTTGCTCGGCGCGCGCGTCGAGATAGGCGGCGAGGTCGGCCAGGCGCACGTACAGCGGCGCCAGGCGCGAATCAGAGTTCTTGAAGGTGGCCAGCTGTACCTCGCCGTTGCGGATCAGCGCGCGCAGGTGCTTCTCGGTCTTGATGTGGGAGAAGTAGGCGGCGCGCACTTCGTCGAGCGGCAGGCTGTTGGCCTTGTGGCGCTGCTGGAGCAGTTCGAGTGTGGTGGTCACCGCGCCACCTCCCCGCACCCCGCCATGGGGCGGCTGAGCTTGGCGGCGATGATTGCGGTGACGCCTTCGACGCTCTTGCCGATGGTGGTGGCGGCGATGTTGCCGGCCTCGTCAGTGATCACCGCGCCGAACGGGCGCTCGGTGTCGCCGGTGAGGGTGACGTAGGGCAGCCAGCGGCGCGGCAGCAGGGCGAACAGGGCGCAGTACAGCGCGGCCAGCTCCAGCGCCTGGGGCGGAATGCCCTGCAGGCGCTGGATGCATTCGTCTGCGGCGTCGCGCACGGTGTCGGCGCTGACGGTGCCTGGGTTGGCGTGGTGCATGCTGACCAGCTTGACGACGCCGATGGCGTCCGCGATTGGGTTGGGCTTGTTCATGCGGCGCTGTCCTTTGCGGGTACTTCGGTGATTTCGATGCCGAGCTGCTTGGCCAGCCAGTCGATGCCGGCCTCGGTGACCATGAGCACGGCGTAGTGCTTGCGGATGCCGAGGCGCTTGGGTTCGGTTACGCGCGGGTCCATGAACAGCTTGCCGCCGCCGATGTGGCGTGCTGCCAGGGTGCCGTCGCGGTTGAGGGCGTTGATGCTGCGCAGGTGTGCGCGCAGCTGGCCTTCGGCGATGCCCAGTACCTGGGCGGCCTCTTTCACGGTGCGGTTCATGGCGGCGGGCCTCAGGCTGCGTTGAGCGCGTCTTCGATGTGCTGGGCGGCGACCACGTACAGCTCGCCTGGCGTGCCGGCCTGCAGGTGCTCGGTGCTGGTCGGGGTGGTGACCAGCGCATGCCGGCGTGGCTCGAGGATGCTGGCGTTGTGCACGGTGATCGATACGCCGCAATCAAGGTGCCGGGTACCGCCGATGCGGACCAGGTGGCGAAGCACGATCTCGTCCGTCTCGTTCAGGGCAAACGGCTCGCGCGCTGGGGCAGTCGGGGTGCCGATCGCGCCGGTTTCGGCGGTGTCGGCCGTGCCGTTGGCGATCGCCAGGATCTGATCGTGCAAGTGCATGGCGTTGGCATGATCAGCAGCTTGAAGCCGGATGGTCGTAAAGCTGTGCTCGATGCCGACCACTACTTCGATCTTGCCGTTTGCGGGCTCGAACTGAAGCGAGGCGCGCAGTGTGTTTTCCGGTCGATGCAGATCGATGATGGCAAGGGACGGTTTGCCCAGACCCAAAGCGTTGTGCAGCACCGGTAATGATTGAGGGGTGAGTTTGTAGGTCATGCTGCACGCTCCCGTGCGCTGGCTTGCCGGCGCTGCTGGGTAAACTCGGCAGCGCGCTGCTCGCTGGCGTTTAGAGCCAGGTCGTTGAGGTGCTCGCTTGCGACAATGCTGATTGCGCCCAAGCAGTGCGCTGCGCTGATCCAGCCAAGGGCGACGTAGAAGTCTGCAGACTTCGCGGCGGGATCAGGCGCATAACGCACCCGCTTCAGTGTGCTGAGCAGGCGTGCGCGCCAGGCGGCGCGGTCGTGAGGGGTGATGGTGCTCACGCTGCACCTCCCCAAGGGCCGAAGTCCTCAAAGGCGGGCAGGGTTTGGGGCTGCTTGAGCGTGGGGCGGCCGCCTTCGAGCACTACAAAGCGGCCAGTGGCCTGCTGAACAGCGCGAACGGCGGCGGGGTTGGTGGTGCATGCCGGGTGCAGGAGCACCTGGGCGGTAGTGTGCTGTGTCTGTTGCATCGCGTACTCCAGAGGTCAGAGTGTGGGTACGCGATGAACAATACGACTATGAATAGATCAGGTCAATACATTCATGAATTAAAACTGTGGCCTCGATGTCGTCTCTTCATCCATGAGCCCGTGACCACGCCGCAGATTACGGTGTCCTCGGGTACTGTAATGATCCGATTGGGGAACTCCGGATTGAGGGCCAGAAGGAAGGTGCCGTCCTCTGTGATCTGCAGGCGCTTAAAGGTCGCCTGTCCGTCCGGAGTGCGGCATACGACGTCGTCATCGTGCATAGCCTCGAGCGTCGGCTCTACAACGATCAGTTCGCCTGGTCGATAGTCTGGGAACATGCTCGTGCCGCGGACCTCAAGGCAGAAAGCTTTCTTGCTGTGTGGAAAAGGGCAGTCCAGCCACTCTTCCGCATAACCTGGCTCATACAAATCAATAGCCTCACTCAGGGCGCCCGCCTGCACCCAAGAAAGCCGAGGAACCCTGCCGACAATGGCTGGTCCGGCTACTACGTTCTCGTCAAACTCCAACGCCAGCTTTCCAGCCAGCAGCGCAGCTCCATCGATACCCAACGCCCGGGCAATCTTGTTGACGTTGTCGATTCGTGGGTTATCCGACTCGCCCTTTAATATTCGGTGCACGGTCGGCTGAGACACGCCTGAGCGACGTGCTAGCTCGCCTTCCGACCAGCCTTTCTCCTGCTGCTTGGTCGTCAGCAGTTGGCCGATCAGTTGGCCTGAAATTGCCATTCGGTTTGGCTCCATATTCGCGGGTGAATAATTCGGGATTGTATTGCTCTGTTCAATTCGTGCGCGTATGATCGACACAATTCACGAATGAATTGATGGTGTCCAAGATGACCATTCAGAAGATGCTCGAAGCTCTGATCGCAAGTGGACTAAGTCAGCAGGACATTGCGATGCAAACCGGCGTTAGCCAGCCGACCATTTGCCGGGCGCATCGAGGAGCGGATGTGCTCTACAAGAGCGGCAAACAAATTGAGCGGCTGTATCTGGAGCGTTTCCAGTCCCAACCTCAAGCTGCTTGAAAGAAGGTGCCAGCCCCCCGAAGGGGCTGGCGGGGTGCTCGCCTGAGCTCTGACACACTGGCGGGCGGGTGGTGCAAGGCTCTGACCCCTTGCACCGATGCCGGGCGAGGCTCTGACCCCTCGCCAGGCGCACGACGCTCGATGCCGACACAGCACGTGGAAGCACCGAGTCGCCGTAGCCGGAATAGTAGGGGATGCCCTGGTGCTCTGGCTATGTCGTTAAACGGCGGTTTTAGGTAGTACACCGCGGCGGGGCCTCTGACCCCTGGCGCGGACGGGGTCGAGCAGGGCAACTCTGACTGCCCAGCTCGGCAGACACAGCACAACAGCCGGCCCCGCTTGGGGCCGGCTTTGGGGTAGGTATGAGCCGACTAGATCTCCTGCCGGGCGCTGGCCCGGTGCTCTCCCTGCGCCACGCGCTTTACCGCGCAGGGCGTGACTACCGGGGCGGCATTGGTGCCCTGGCCATCGATATGCACCTCGACCCGGAAACGGGATACGACACGCTGCAGAAGAAGCTCAATCCGACTGAGGAACGCCGTTGGCCGAATCCGGACGAGCTCGAAGACATCATCCGCTTGACTGCTGACCCGCGCCTGCTGGACGCGCTTTTGCGCCCGGCCGGTGCGGTGTGGTTCAAGCCGGTACCGGTGACGGCGACCAACGATGCGTTGAAGGCGCTGGAAAAGCTGATGCGCCGGCAGGGCGAGTTTGTGGGCGGTGTGCACGAAGGCGCTGCGGATAACCGCTGGCAGGCCCATGAGGTGGAGCTGCTGAAGCACCACGGGCATGAGGTGATCCGCAAGATTCTGGGGATGATCGCCGGCGCTGAGCAGGCGATGCTGGCCGGGGAGGATCGCCGCGATGGATGAGCGCTATCTGGAAATGGCCGAGGCGGTTCAGGCCGAGCGCCTGCAGCACGCCATCGATAACCGTGTGGTTTACCAGGGCGAGAGCGCGACCGAGTGCGAGAGCTGTGGTGGCGAGATTCCCGAAGCCCGGCGCCGGGCGGTGCCGGGGTGCCAGATGTGTGTGCATTGCCAGGGGTATATGGAGGGGCGGCGATGAGCAATCAATGCCAACAACCGCAGGCGCACCCAGCACGGTGCGGGTGTGAGCAGGTCGAGAACCATCTAGAATGCCAGCTTGATATTGCTCTGATCAATAACCGCGCCCTGCAATCGCGGCTTGATGAGGCTCAGCATTATGCCGCGCGTATGGAGAGTCTGCGCGACCTAGCAAATATCAGGCTAAACGCTGCAGCGCAGAGATTGGCCGATTGCGAGGCGCTGCTTCGTGAGCTGCACACTGCATGGGAAGAGTCTGAAGGACATGAAGCACTCTTTGAGGCAATGGGCAAAGTTGCGGCCTGTGTGGTTCCAGTAAAAGGGCTTGCGGCAGACAATGCCCGTTTCAACGAGACACTTAGCCGTATTGAATCGACGCTTCGGGATGCCCAACCCGTCAAGGCTGAGTCGGCCGAGTCGATAACCGCAGCTGTAGACGCGGCAATGGTTGAGATGCAGAACATCAGCCCTCCGCTGCGCCGTAGCGAATGCGAGCGACTGATTCGTGCTGCCCTCCCGGTTCTTCGCATGAAGCAGGGAGGTGGTCAATGAACCGACCAGCCCTGCGCGCCCATCTGCGCGCCAAAGTGAACCGTGCCGTCAAGCGCCTGCGTGAACTTCACGCGATGCGCGATTGGGAGGGGATCAAGCTTGCCCTGCAGGCCTACTGGCAGGCCGCCAACGCATGGAGGGCGGTGCTGTGAAAGAGCGTCCGATTCTGTTCAGCGCCGCCATGGTGCGCGCCATTCTTGAAGGCCGGAAGACTGTCACGCGGCGTGTGGTCAAGCATCAGCCTGACGTGCCTGTTACCGATGCGATTCCTCGTCGCAACTATCCTCACGGCCCTGCCACTGTTGATTGGTACTGGAGGCCGCAGCACGGCCACCTGAATGGTGTGCCCAGCAATGGCTGGGATTTCAAGTGCCCGTATGGTCAGCCAGGTGATCGGCTTTGGGTGCGGGAGACCTGGCGCGGCGTCGTCAAGATCAGCCCGCCAGATTCGCCGATGGAGCTTGGTGTGGCTCGCTATGTGCCTGACCGCGACGAATGCTTCCGACTTGAGTATGCCGCGACCCAGGTCCGCGACGACGAGCCTTGGCGCCCGTCTATTCACATGCCCCGCTGGGCATCCCGCATCCTGCTGGAGATCACCGACGTGCGCGTCGAGCGCCTGCAGAACATCACCGCTCAGCAGGCCAGAGCCGAGGGCATCTCGCCGCTTCCGGGCGGTCGGTTCCACTGTGGGCACGATGAGGAAGGCGAGGTTACCTCTAAGTCACCGATCACCGCATTCGCCTGGCTGTGGAACAGCATCAACGGCGAAGATGCCTGGGCTGGCAATCCCTGGGTTTGGGTCGTCGAGTTCAAGCGGGTGGAGCAGAGCGCATGACGCAAGCGAACACCCCTAGCAATATCGCCGCCTGGGCACGCCGCTATATCGAGGCCTTCGGTCTGGCCCTGGTGAAGATCGAGCCCGGCCAGAAGGCGCCGAAGGGCAACGGCTGGAACAAGCCGGGCGGGTACTTCACCGATGCCGACAAGGCCGAACAATTCTGGACGAAGAACCCCAATCACAACATGGGCGTGGTGCTCGGGCCGAGCCGTGTTTGCTCGCTGGACGTCGACCACGTTGAGTACACGCGGCATGTGCTGCTGCACGTGCTCGACCTGAACCTCGATGACCTGGCGGCGGTATATCCGACGCTGGTGGGCAACCCGGCGCGCTTCCGGCTGATGTTCCGCGTGCCGGATGGCGTGGAGCTGAGCCGGCATTCCCTGGTATGGCCCAACCCGCTGGACCCGGACGGCAGCAAGCACAAGCTGGCCACCGCAGCGCTGAAGCAGGCCGAGGCGACCGGCAATGCCGAGCTGACCGCGACGATGCGCGAGCGGCAGAAGGAGCTGGCACCCGTAACGGTTTTCGAGCTGCGCGGCGGCCTGGTGCAGGACGTGTTGCCGCCCTCGATCCACCCGGACACCGGCAAGCCCTACCACTGGCGCACCCCGCCTTCGGCGGATGGCCTGCCGGAGCTTCCGCGCGAGCTGCTGAGCATCTGGACCAACTGGGAGATCTTCAAGCCGCTGGGGCAGGGTGCCTGCGAGTGGGCGCCCGCTCCGAAAGAGCGCCCGGCACCCAAGGCGAAGACGAACCGGCCGGCGACTACTGGCGCAAGCGGTAGCACGGATGTGGTGGGCGCCTACAACCAGGCGCACGACGTCGAGCAGCTGCTGGCGGCGCACGGTTACAAGCGGCGCGGCAAGAAGTGGCTGTACCCAGGCAGCACCACGGGGCTGGCGGGTGTGACGGTGGTCGACGGCAAGGTGTATTCGCACCACGGCGCCGACCCGCTGGCGAACGGGCATATGAACGATGCGT
Source organism: Pseudomonas hydrolytica (assembly GCF_021495345.1). Lineage (NCBI taxonomy): Bacteria > Pseudomonadati > Pseudomonadota > Gammaproteobacteria > Pseudomonadales > Pseudomonadaceae > Ectopseudomonas > Ectopseudomonas hydrolytica. Next base: position 3,379,255 of record NZ_CP099397.1, on the reverse strand, counting down.
TCGATGTGTTCTGCCTGCTCGAGCACGACGGCGATCAGAAGGCGGCGACCAAGGCGGCGGCGAAGGCGCTGGGGATCGATCATGCCAGCCAGCGCAAGAAGAACATCGGCGGCACGCCGCCGAAGGCCAAGGGCGAGGCGGGGGGGCAGTCTGCGCACGCTGATGACGCCAGCAGCCCGGCCGATGAGTCGGGCGACCTTCCCCCCGCCCCAACCGAGTCGGATAGCGCCGCGCCGGCCGGCAGCACCACTACAGGGGGGGCGGGGGGTGGCTTCCACATCCAGGGCCTGCTCCGGCGCTTCGCGCTGATCGTCGGCACCACGCAGGCGTGGGACGTGGACAACGGCAAGCGCATCAAGAAGGCCGCATTCCAGGCGCTGATCGGCAAGGAACTGTTCAAGCAGTGGGATGCCGAGACGGACCCGAAGCGCAAGAAGACGGTCAGCGAGGACTGGGTGAAGGAGATCGAGCGCGCCCAGGCGCTGGCGGGCAAGGCGGTTGGCGATCTGAAAATGCCGATGCTGACGCGCTATGTGTACATCGACGGCACCAAGGATGTGTGGGACTACGCGAAAAAGCGGCGCGTGGCTGAGGGCGCGGTGAAGATGGCCCTGGGCGATGCCTACAGCCTGTGGCTGAACAGCCCGGATCGGCGCGTGGTGGACATGAACCATATCGTGTTTGACCCGACCATGAGTCATGACCCCGAGGTGTACATCAACACCTATGAGGGCCTGCCGTTGACGCCGGAGCGGGATGACGCGAAGTGCGAGAACCTGATCTGGCTGATCAGCTTTCTGTGCAACCACGCCGAGGATGCGACGGACTGGCTGTGCCGCTGGCTGGCGTACCCGCTGCAGCACAGCGGGGCGAAGATGGACACGGCGGTGTTGATGCACTCGACCACCGAGGGCTCGGGCAAGAGTCTGTTGTTTTCGGTGGTGATGGGGATGCTCTACGGCCAGTACTCGGCAACGGTGGGGCAGACGCAGCTGGAAGGTTCGTTCAACGCCTGGCAGAGCGGCAAGCTGTGGGCGGTGTTTGAGGAGGTGGTGAGCCGCGATCAGAAGTACAACCAGGTGGGCAAGATCAAGCAGTTGATCACCGGGCAGACGGTGCGCATCGAGAGCAAGTTCGTCAACGGTTGGGAGGAGGCCAGCCACATGAACGCGGTGTTTCTCTCGAACGAGATCGTGCCCTGGCCGATCAGCGACAGCGACCGCCGGTTTCTGGTGATGTGGCCAGAGGAGAAGCTGCCGGCGCAGCGGCAGATGGCGATCAAGCAGGAGCTGGCCAACGGGGGCGTCGAGGCGCTGTATGCCTGGCTGCTGGCGTATGACCTGGGCGATTTCGACCAGCAGACCAAGCCGCCCGTGACGCCGGCACGCGAACGCCTGGTGGCGTTGAGCAGGGCGCCGTGGCAGACGTTCGCCAACCTGTGGCGCCTGGGCGAGCTGGGCGATGGGCTGTGGGGCGGGTGCCTGAGCTCTGACCTGTACGCGATGTTCGTGGAGTGGTGCCAGCGCAATGGTGAGCACCGGATGAGCCAGACGAAGTTCAGCCTGTTCATCGAGACACTGGGGGTGGAGAAGACGCGGGCGATCCCCTGGACGGAAGGCAGCACGCGGCGGTTCGCTGCGTTCCTGATACCGCGAGACGAGGGCGCCTTCCTGCCACCATCCATGCAGGCGGCCGCGCTGGGCGCGCATGTGCAGGTGTGGCGCGCCAAGGCGAAGCTGTGCGGGTGGAATGTCGAGGCGTGGGACCACGTCAAGGCGGCTGCAGCATGAGTGCGCCTAAAAGTGTGTTGGGTGTGTTGGCACTGTGTAGGCTTGATTTCGCAACCTTACACACATACAGCCCTGTAACCACGCGGGTTCTAGCCGAGTGTGTAAGGTGTGTAAGGTTTGAGCGCGTGCGCGCGCGTGCGCGGAAAAATTTTTCACGCTGTATCGCCTATCTGGCTGCCCTGAACCCTTCGAAATTTTCCTTACGCGAGGCTCTGAAAACCTTACACACCTTACACACCTTACACAGATGCTCTAAAGCCTTTGTTTTCATTGGAGTTTTTGTGTGTTGGGTGTGTGTAGGGTTGGCGGTTTTTGTGTTGGGTTGGGTTTTTGATGCGAGGGACGGGCAATGATCGAGGCTATCGAGACGCTGTTGATGCACTGGGGCGATCAGCTGACCCAGAACGGCCTTGGGGGCGGATTGCCCAGCACCATGGGCACCATCGTCGAATTCGCCGGGTGCGCGCCGCGCGGTGGGGTATACGGAGCCAGGCTGCTGGTGGCGGGCGCCGGGCCAGATTACGCGGCGGCCGAGGTGAACCAGGTGCTGTACGCAATCGAGCGGCAGGAGGCAGGTGCGGCGCTGGTGCGGCTGGCCTATGCGCGGTACCGCAACGAACCCAGGCTGACCATCGCCGAGCAGGTGGATGCGCTGGAGCTTGGGCGCGGCGTTGCCGGGCGGCGGGCGTACTACCGGCAAGTGGGCGTGCTGCATGAGCGCTTGCAGGCCGGGCTGCTGGAGCGTCAGGGCAAGCTGGCTGCACTGCGCCGGGAGGCTCGGCGCGAGGGCGAGCGGATGCGCAAGGCCTCTGCGCAGCAGGCCGGTGCGGCGCATCGCGGTCGCGGACGGGAGTTCGAAGCGGCGCAAGGTGGGCAGGGTGCAATCGCGGCGCACAAGGCCCGCAAGGCTGCTGCCAAGGCGGTGGATGCTGACCGCTCGTCGGGCGACTCGGCGTCATAAGGCGCCGGCAAGGCGTCGAAGGGCGCCGGCTGGAATAACCCATAAATGGGGGTTTTCGGTTTGTCACTCGGGGGGTAAAAAGTCACCACGATTCGATAGGTACGCCTAGCGAGCAACAGAGCGACGTGCTGTGTCGCACCACCCGAGACCCGACTCGGATTCAGAGCCCCGCCCCGCGGGGCTTTGTCTTTTCTGGCTGACGCTACCTGGCAGGGGCGGCAGCCTTTCCCGCGGCACGCGGGTTTTTTCTTCTGGCCCTTGGCCGCCTGGGAGGGTTTATGAGCGAGCCGAGTGGTGTGGTGGCTGGCGGCCTGCTGGCCAGCATTGCTGGTGCCGGCTGGTTTGCCGGGATCGATGGTAATGCCGCTACCGGCGCACTGTGTGGCTCGCTGATCTTCTTGCTGTCACGCCATGAGTTCGCGATGTGGAAGCGCGCGGTCTACTTCCTGATCAGCCTGGTGATGGGTTACCTGTTCAGCCCGGGCCTGACGGAGTTCGAAGTGTGGGGCTTCCGCCCGTTCGTGTACTCCGGCCCGGCCGCGTTCGGCGCCTCGCTCATGGTCGTGACGCTGTCCCATGCTGCTCTGCGTCAGCGGGGGCGGCCTGACCTGGGTGGAGGTGGTGTCGATGGCTAGTTCCTGGCTCACGGGTCTGACCGCGGTGCTGTGCATCGTGATCTTCGTTCGGCTGTTCACGTACCGGCGCAATGGCGCCGGGTATCGCTGGGGCAAGTCGGTCGTGGCATTCGCGGTGATGATCGCGTGTGGTCGGCTGCTGATCGAGGTGTTGACCTCGGGCCTGGTCGTGCCGCTGGAGTTCTGGCCGTTCGTGCTGCTGCTCGGCGTGTTCGCCCTGGCGGTCGTGCGAGCCGAGGGCAACGTGGCCCGGCTGGTGCAGCCGGGCGACTTGCCGTGGTCGGGTGTCGAGCGGCGGCGGGGTGGTGGCCGGTAACAGCGGGTCCTTCCTGGCCTCCCTTCGCCACGCGACGGCGTAGACCGCGATCTTTTTGCAGATAGACGGGTGTATAGGGGGTTCCGCTTCCGGGGCTGTCTATCCCGGGCTTTGGAGTTGGTCATGCCATCACAGAAAGAGATTGCTCAGCACTTGGACATGAGCGAGCGCAACTGCCGCGATGTGCTCAAGGCGCTGGGCATCGATTGGAGCGAATCGACCCTCGACGAGATCCGCACCGCGTACATCCGCGACCTACGCGAGAAGGCCGCCGGGCGGGGAGGCAGCCAGGTCGAGCAGCTCAATAACGCCCGCATCGAAGAGTCCACGGTCAAGGCTGCCAATGGGCGGCTGACCTATCACGAGAAACTGGGAACGCTGGTACCGGCCGCAGATGCTGCGCTGGCCTTGAAGGATTGGGCAGGCTTCGCCAACCGCGAATATCAAAGCGGTGTCGAGAAGATCGTCCAGCAGATCGAGGCCGAGCACCAGGTAACGGTCGACCGCGACGGGGTGAACCGCATTGCTGGATCTACAGTCAGCCGAATTGGAGGCTATGCGGATAAACTTGGCCGTCGTATTGCTGGACGCGGCCCAGCAGTTCAACCCGCCCAAGGATCAGCCGACGGCTGAGTACATCGAAAGCGAGTTCTATCTGCCGGCCGAAGCCGGCGTGCTGCACGGTCTCTACGAGTTCTACTACACCCCGTACTTCCTTGGCGTAGCCGCGGCGCTCGACGACCCCGACGTCAAAGAAATCGACCTCATGAAGGCGGCCCAGATCGGCTGGACATACTTCATGATCGCGGTGCTGTTCAAGCGCATCACCGGTCGCCCGATGCCAATCATGGTCCTGTTCGCCAAAGAGGGTGACGGCAAGGCCTTCCACGATGAGAAGCTGGTACCGGCCATTCGAGCGAACGAGGCGGTTGGCCGGCTGGTTGACGTGGAGACGGCGAAGAAGTCCGGCAACCGTTGGAACCACAAGGGCTTCCCCGGTGGCTTCCTCAAACTGGTTGCGTCCAACTCGCCCGGTAACGTGAAGTCGACATCGAGCGTCGGCCTGGCCGTGGTGGAGGAGCCCGACGACACCAGCGACGATGTGAAGGGCCAGGGCGATGCCATCGGCCTGCTCGAGGAGCGCGTCAAACGCTACCCGGGTTCGAAAACCGTCGTCGGCGGCACGCCTTCGCTCAAGGGGCTATCGAAAACCGAGCAGCGCCTGAAGCAAACCGACCAGCGAGTGCTGCCGATCTACTGCCACGGTTGTGGCGAAGCGCACGTGCTGGACTTCGAGCACATCACCTACATCAGCGGCGATCCGGATAGGGGCGACGTACCGCACGAAGTCTACGGCTATGCCAAGCCGGAAACGGCCAAGTACGCATGCCCACACTGCTCCGAGCTGTGGGACGACAACCAACGCAAAGAGAACATCCGCCGCACGGTCTATGAGGCAGTCGAGCGCGGTGACCCGATGCGTGGCTGGGTGGCGACGGCTCCGTTCTATGGTAAAGCCGGCTTCATGGAGCTCAGCGAGCTCTATGCCTGCTTGCCAGGCACATCGCTAGCTGACCTGGTGCGCGAGAAGCTCGCTGCCGAGAAGCTGGCCGATGCCGGCGACCCGAAGCAGCTGATCAAGTTCGTCAACCAGAAGCAGGGTCGGCCCTACGAGTACCGCAGTGACCTGCCAGAGGCTGACAAGCTGCGGGAGCGTTGCGAGGAGTACCGCGAACTGGTGGTGCCCGGCGGCGGCTTGATTCTGTTCCTTACCGTTGACGTTCAGCACGACCGCATTGCGTTGATCCTGCGGGCCTGGGGGCGTGGTGAGGAAAGTTGGCTGGTGCTGTGGACGGAGATCGCCGCGCAGAGCGGTACCTCGGACAAAACCGACCCGGTATGGACGGAGCTGGACCGCATTCTCTTCGGCTCCTACGCGCACGCCAAGGGTTACCGGCTGCATGTCAGTGCGGCCAGCATCGACTCGTCGGACGGGCAAACCAACGACGCCGTGTATCACTACGTGCGTACGCGCAAGAAGCGCTTCGCCAAGCTGCTGGCCATCAAGGGCAGCACCAATGTCGATGCCGAGATCCTCACGGCGCCGCGCAAGATCGACCTCAACACCACCAGCACCAAGGCATCGCGCTATGGCCTGCAGGTGTACATGGTCGGTGGCACCAAAGCGAAAGACCTGCTGTTCGAGCGCCTGAAACTGACGGGCAGCGGCCCTGGCCGCATGCATACCTACAAGGGTGTTCGTGCGGACTACTTCGACCAGCTACTGGCCGAGGTCAAGGCGCCTAGCCGCAAGCATGGCGGCAAGAAGGTCTACCAGAAGAAGGCGGGCGCGGCCAACGAAGCGCTGGACTGCGAGCAGTACCAGATTCACCTGGCGCGCTACATGCGCTTGCACCTGAAAAAGCCTCAGGACTGGGACGACATCGAGGCCCGCTTGATGCAGGCCGACCTGCTGGCTGAGGCGGACGAACAGGTGCCAGTGACTGCAGAGCCCAGTGCAATTCAACCTGCTGCTGCCAAGCCGGCAGTCAGCCTGGCCGATCTCGGCCGGATGATGAACGGAGACGACTGATGGCCACCCTGCAGCAACTCAATGAGGCACGCGAAGCGCTGCACCTGCTCATTACCGGGCAAAGCACGGTGCGCGTGCAGCGTGACGGCAAGATGGTCGAGTTCACCCCGGCCAACCGGCGCGACCTCGAAAACTACATTACCCAACTGGAGGGCCAGCTGGGCGTCGGCTCCCAAGCCCGTCGCCGGCCGGCACGTGTGATCGCATGAGCAAGGTTCAGATCCTGGCACCCAACGGGTTGCCGGCCCGCGAACAGCTCAGCACCTGGCAGGGTGCCGGTGGCGGTTTCGGTGGCCAGCTGGAACGCTGGCAGCCGCGGCTGCAATCGGTCGACGCTGCACTGCTGCCCAACCTCAAGTTGGGTAATGCGCGTGCCGAGGATGTCACCCGTAACAATGCCTTCGCGGCCAACGGCGTGCAGCTGCACATCGACAACATTGTCGGGCACCTTTTCCGGCTCAGCTACAAGCCGCGCTGGCGTCTGCTCGGCATCACTGATGCAGATGCTCGTGCGTTTGCCCAGGACGTAGAGGCCTGGTGGTTCGAGTTTGCAGAGGATCCAGTCGGCTGCTGGCTCGATGTCGAGCGCAAGCGCACTGCCACCATGATGGTGCGTGAGGCTGTCGGTACGCACACCCGACTTGGCGAAGTCTCTGCCGCGGCTGAGTGGATCGAGCGACGCGGCACACCGATGCGGACGGCAGTGCGCATGGTCAGCCCCAAGCGCATCGGCAACCCTGGAGATCGAGCCGACAGCGAAAATCTGCGTGCCGGCGTCGAGTTCGACCGCAATGGCGTAGCGATCGCCTACCACATTCGGCAGCTCACCTCCGGTGGAATGGGGCTCGGTACCGGCTACGGCCGCGAGTGGCGGCGCGTCGAGCGTGAGGCGGCCAACGGGCGCATCAAGTTCATTCACGTGTTCGAGCCCAGCGAGGACGGCCAGGCCCGTGGGGCCAATCAGTTTCTCACGGTGCTGGAGCAGAGCCACATGCTGCCCAAGCTGCAGCACACCAAGCTGCAGAATGCCATCGTGAACGCCATGTACGCGGCGACCATCGAGAGTGAGCTCGGCAACGAGGCAGCCTTGGAACTGATCGGTGCTGGCGACGAAAGCGTTGAAAAAATCGCCAAATACATGATGGCGGTGAACAGTTTCAACAGCGGCAGCAAGCTGGCCCTGAATGGCGTGAAGATTCCGCACCTGTGGCCAGGCGAGAAGCTGCATCTGCAGACCAGTGGCAACGTCGATAACGGCTATGCCGACTTCGAGTCGAGCATCCTGCGCTGGATGGCGGCGGGGCTGAACCTGCCTTACGAGCCATTCGCCCGCGACTACCGGCAGAGCACCTACAGCAGCGCACGCGCTTCGATGATGGAGGGCTGGCGCTACTACATGGGGCGTCGCAAGGTGATCGCCTCGCGCTTCGCCACGCACCTGTTCGTGCTGGCGTTCGAGGAGGCCTTGCAGCGGCGCTTGCTCACGCTGCCACGCAAAGCCACCCGTGGCTTCTACGAGGCGCGTGCGTCGTGGTGCAACTGCGAGTGGATCGGCGCCGGCCGCCTGGCCATCGACGGGCTCAAGGAAGTGAAGGAAGCGGTGCTGCGCATCGAGTCCGGCCTGAGCACCTACGAGAAGGAGCTCGCCCTGCTGGGTGAGGACTACCAAGAAACCTTCGCGCAGCAAGTGCGCGAGATGAACGAGCGCCGCGAGGCTGGCCTGCCGCCGCCGAGCTGGATGCAAGCCCAGGCATTGGCGCCGGAACAACCCGAGCCCACCGAATAGGACGCCCCATGAACTATCCGCAAATCGCCAGCCGGGTGCTGAACACACCCCTGTTGCTGGAGTCGGCCTATGCGCGCGTGTTTTTCAGCGCGCTGGGCAGTCGGCTGAACATTGCCGAACTCAAGGACGAGCAAGGCGCCGTCGACATGGGGCAGAAGCTGCGCGTGGATGCCCGCACCTACAACAAAACGCGCACCAACAGCTGGGGCTTCGAAGAAGTCCTGTTCCAGGTGGTGGATGGAATCGCCTTGCTGGATGTGAAAGGCACCCTGGCCCACAAGTCCGGCTACCTCAAGCCGTACAGCGGCATGACCGGTTATGACGGCATCATCAACCGCTACGCGATGATGCTGGCCGAGAGCGACGTCAAGGGCGTGCTGATGGACATGCACACGCCAGGCGGCGAGGTGTCCGGCTGCTTTGACACCGCCGACAGATTGCGGCAGATGGCACAGCAAGCCGGCAAGCCACTGTGGGCCATGGCCTGCGACTCGGCTTGTTCCGCGGGCATGGCCCTGGCCAGCGCCGCTGACCGGCGCCTGATCACACAGACCGGCTACGTCGGCTCGGTCGGTGTGGTGATGGCCCACGCCAGTTACGAGAACTACCTGGAGCAGGAGGGCATCAAGGTCACGCTCATTCACTCCGGTGCGCGCAAGGTCGACGGCAACCCCTACGAGGACCTGCCCGAGGAAGTGCTGAGCCGCTTCCAGACCGACACCGACGCGCTACGCCAACAGTTCGCCGAACTGGTTGCCCGCAACCTGGGTATTTCCAGTGAAGCGGTGCTGGCCACCGAAGCCGCGGTGTTCCGTGGCCAGGCGGCAATCGATGTCGGCTTCGCCGATGCCTTGGTCAACGGTCATGAGGCCGTCGCCGAGTTTTCTGAATACCTGTCCACCCCGGGCAGGGTGACAACCCTAGGAGTCAAACGCATGGCTGGAGATACCCCCGCGCCGACTGCCGAAGCTGCACCGCCTGCCCAGGCGGCCAGCCCGGCCCCGGCCACCACCGACGCCGCTGCAACCGCCAGTGCCGAGCGCACGCGCGTGCAGGGCATTCTGCAGCACGCCGAAGCCGAAGGCCGCGGCAAGCTCGCCAACCACCTGGCTTTCAACACCTCGATGTCTGTCGAGGATGCCGGCGCCATGTTGGCAGCTGCTGAGAAAGAGCAGGGCGCCACCCTCGATGCCAGCACCGCGCTGGACAAGATGATGGCCAACGAAGAACAGCCGAACCTCACCTCTGGTGGCGGTGACGCAAAACCCAACCAGGCCCAAGCCATTGTCGGCAACTGGGCCAAAGCCACGGGAGCGAAAGTCTGATGGCCACCGTACAACAGCCCGTCGATAACTGGGTGACCGGTTCCGACTCGTACCAGACCACGTTGGTGACGATCCTCTCTGGCCAGAACTTGCCCGAGAAGAAGCCGCTTGGCGTGGTAACCGCCAGCGGCAAAGTCGTTGCCTGGGATCCAGCTGGCGATGATGGCCGTGAAGTGGCCGTTTACATCACCGCCTACGCGGTCGATGCCACTGGCGGCGATCAGCAGGCGCAGGTGATCAAAACCGGCACCTTCAACCCCGAACAGGTGGCCTGGCCTGCCGGTACCACCGACGCGCAGAAGCTGGGCGCCTTCGTCGGCACGCCGATCAGCCTGCAGCTGCCGGTTTAACGGCAACTACCCAACCCCATCAGGGCCGCATCAGCGGCCTTTTTCATTTCAGGAGACTGAACATGGCCGCTGGCTACGATACGACCACCCTGCTGGGTGTGAAGGAACTTCTGCCGAAGTTCACCCCGCTGTTCCTGCAGATGTTCTTCCCGACTGCCGCCACCTTTGACACCGAAGAAGTGGCCTTCGACAAAATCAAGAAGGATCGCCGCCTGGCTCCCTTCGTTTACCCGCTGGTCTCGGGCCGCGCGCGTCGCGAGCGTGGCGGCTTCCTCACCACCATGAAGCCGGCCTACATCAAGGAAACCGATGTGGTGCGCCCGACCCGTCTGCTCAAGCGTCGCCTGGGCGAAGCGCTGAATGGCGAAATGAGCCCGGCACAGCGTCACGACGCGGTCGTGGCGGACATCCTCGTCGAGCAGGAAGAGAACATCGTCGCCCGCGAAGAGTGGATGGCGGTGGAGGCCGTCCTCTACGGCAAGGTCACCATGGCAGGTCCCGACCACCCGCCGGTCGAGGTGGACTACGGTCGCAACCCGGATAACCAGATCGTCCTGGCAGGTGCCGCGAAGTGGGACACCGTAGACCCGGAAACCTACGACCCCACCGACGACATCGAGGACTGGGCGGCGCTCACCACCGGTTCTGCTGGTGTGCTGATGATGGGTAAAGGTGCCTGGCGTCTGTTCTCCCGCTTCAAGGCGGTGAAGGAGAAGCTCGACACCCGCCGTGGCAGCACCAGCCAACTGGAGCTCGGCCCGCAGCTGGAGAAGGAAGTCATGCGCAAGGGCTTCTTCGGTGAATACGAAATCATCGTCTACACCGGCAAGTACACCAACGACGAAGGGCAGAAGGTCAACTTCATGCCCGAGTACGGTGTGCTGGTGGCGCCCGCCATGGCAGACAACGTGATGGCCTACGGCGGCATTCAGGATGCCAAGGCCAACGCCAACGGCATCGCGGCGGCCGAGCGCTACCCGTCCAACTGGTTCACCGACAACCCCAGCGTCGAGTGGCTGCAAACGCAGACCGCCCCGGTGCCGGTGCTGTTCGACGCCGACGAGTTCACCTTCGTCCTGGTCGCCTGATCAGGCCTCAGCCACTGAGGCGCGCTATGGCGCGCCTGCAGGAGAAAGCACATGGCAAAGCAATACATCGTGAAAACCACCATCCATGGCATCCCCAAGGAGGGCGGCAAGAAGGTAGTCATCCGCAGTTCGCCCGAACCGCAGGACGTGCCGTCTGCCTTGGTGAAAGAGCTGCTCGCTCGTGGTGTGATCGAAGAGGCCGGCGCCACCGCCAAAGCCAAGGCCGATGCTGACAACACGCAGCAGGATGGTACCGACGGTACCGGCGACGACAACTCGGGCGACTGACCATGAGCAGCGACTTCGGCCGACTCATGCGGCGTGCTGACGACAGTCTCTTCCGCGTGTTCGGGGAGGATCGCTGCCAAGGCAAGCCCACCTACACGCCACCCAACGGCGCCGCGCAATGCTGCGAGGTGATGCTGGGGCGCGACGTAGCAGTGACCGGCGCCGACGGCATGTTTCGCTCGGTGAAGATCGTCGCCTCACTGCGTACCCACCAGGTGCGCGGCAAGCGCGGCGGGTTGCTGGAGCTGGCCGAAGGCCGGTTCAAGCTGCATGACTTCATCGACACCGACGGCATTGTCGAGCGCTGGGAGCTGCTGGAGGTGACCTGATGGCGGGCTATGACAGCGTGCGGGTCGAGTACCGTGGTGATGCCACCCGCTTCGATGCCGCGCCGGACAAGCTCCGGCGTGCCATCCAGCTGGCACTCAACACCGTGGGCCGCAGCACGCGCACCCAGAGTTGGCGCGAGATCCGCGACGAGATCAACCTCAAGCCCAGCTACATCCAGAAGGAAGTCAACTTCATCCCGGCCACACCGGAAGACCTGCGCGTGATCATCTACGCCCGATCGCGTGGCGTGACGCTCAGCCAGTTCCCGCACCGCCAGCTGTGGCGGCAAGGGAAAAACGGCAAGCGCGTGCCGGCCGGCGTGCGTGTGGATGTTGGCAAGGGCTGGACGGAGCTGAACGAGGGCGCCTTCATCGCCCCGATTGGCCCCAAGGGCGGGTTGATTGCCGAGCGTATCGGCAAGCCCCGCTTGCCGCTGGAAGTGCTGCACGGCCCGTCGCCCTCGCAAGTACTCAACACCAAGCTCGAAGACATCGGCGCCGACGCCGAGCGCAAGCTCGAGGCCGAGACCGAACGCCAACTGAGGCGGATTGACCTATGACCAACCCCATCAAGCAGGCGGACCAGGCCCTGGTCGACCGCCTCGGGCGGATCACGCCTGCCAATGGCTACCTGACCGACGCCGGTACCCGCATCAAGGAAGGCTGGCTCAGCGACCTGATGCAGAGCGATGACCTCGTGTTTCCCTTCATCGCCAAGCAGCCCGGCCTGTACGTGCCGGGCAGCTGGGGGCCGGGTGCGGTGCTGACCCGGGTAGGCCGCCGCATTGTCGGTGCCGTAGACGGTAGCCGCGATGACTACCTCGAGCAGCTCGAAGAGCTGTATTGCGATCTGGTGGCCTGCCTGCAGGTGCCGGAAGGCATCCCCAACCCATGGGGACCCAAGGGGCCGCGTCAGGTAACGCTGGAGCCTGGCCAGATGTTCCCGCCTGGTGAAGGCCTTGCGGCCGGCACCGTGTTGTTCCCACTCCAACTCCATATCCACATCAACGCAGGTAGAACACCATGAGCGGACGCAAGCAAGAAGCGGCCCCGGCGGGCGCCGAAAAAGAGAAAGCCAAGCGCGAAGACGTCGAGCTGAGCGCGGATCACGAGCACGGCGGCAAGCTGTGCAAGGCCGGCAGCAAGATCAGCGTGCTGCCACACCAGAAAGCCTGGCTGCAGCAGCTGGGCAAAGTCGCCAAATCGGCTGAAGAGGGGGGCAAGTAATGGCCTGGGTAAAAGAGACGTTTATGTTGGCAGGCCGAGTGCTTTGCCGTGAGGCAGGTACGGGTAAGCCTTTCCAGCCGATGGGGCTCGGCTCCTCTAAGACGCAGAACAATGAGGTGAACAAACTCACCCTGCGCAACACCATGATCCCGAATGGTGGCAACTACGACACCGCCAGCCAGGTCTCGGCGATGAATCTGTCGTTTAACTTCCGCGAGTTCTTCAGCGCCAACTTTGCGCGCCTGCTCTGGGCGACGGTTACAGACCTGCCGTCTGGCCCAGTGACGGGTGAAGTGGTTACGGCTGGTGTTGGCCAGATCAGCATGCTCAAGAACATGCCGCTGAGCATCACGACCGTGGTCGATGCCGACACCGGACTGGTAGAGTACGAGGAAGACATCGACTTCCGCCTCACTGGCTCCGGTATCGAGCCGCTCCCAGGTGGTGCGCTGGCTACTGCAATCGCTGCGGCTGAGGCTGCGAACGAGGAGTACCAGCTCGAGGTCGATTACGTCAGTGCCCCCATCGATGACATTCAGCCCCTGGCTGGAAGCGCCATCGAGCTTGAGCTGTTGTTCGAAGGTGTGAACGCCGTCGGCACGCAGAAGCGCGTCAACAACCTCTACTACCGCTGCAAATTCGACCTGGTAGCGGCCCTGGAGTGGATCAACGTCGAAGACTTCATGGGCATGGAGTGCACCTGCGAGGTGCTTGCGGACGCTGGTCGCAGTGGCCCAGGCAAATCGGCGTTCATGAAGATCATGAAAGAGAAGCCTTTGCCGGCTTGAGGTGGTGGCCAGGGATGGCTGCTTTTCGTGTCCAGCATGATGGGCTAGATTCCCTCCAGTCGATAGGAGGAAACATGAAGATCATCGCAGGGACATTCGGAGTTAAGGGCTCGGCCTTCATTGGTGGCGGCAGGCTGCATATCGAGTCGTCCAAGAAGGCCAGCTACACCCCGGAGCAGATCCAAAGTGTCGAAGTCGACCAGGTCAATGAAAAGCGCTTTAGCGTGGGTAGTGCGCTGATTGGCGCATTGCTGCTGGGGCTCATTCTGACCGCTTTTCTCGGTGGCGTTGGGTTGGTGGCTGGACTGCTGATCGGGGCGCTTGGCGGCTTCGTTTCTGAGAAACACAACGCCGCTGAGGTGGCCTTCGTTGACGGCAACAAGGTTCGCCTGCTGTGTACTCCCCGAGCAGTCAACAAGCTCATAAGGCTGAAGGGCTAGGCCCGCATCACCACACGCAACCCGCTTCGGCGGGTTTTTTATTTCCCGGAGTTAGACATGAGCGAAGGCGCCACCGGTAAGTCTGTTATCAAAACCCTCAGCGGCGGTACGCGCGTGTGCTGCATGGAGCTCACCGTTGCGCAGGTGCGCGGGCTGCTGGAGCCGCGCCAAGGCAATGACCTGATTGACGAGTTGCTGCTGGAGGATGTGCGTCTGCCTGATCTGCCGCTATTCACCAGCCTGAAACTGGCCGATCTGGAGCAGATGCTGCCCAGCGATCTGGAAGTGCTGGTGGAAGGCTGCAAGGAGGCCAACCCCAGTTTTTTTCGCATGCTGGCCAAGGTGGCCAGTCTCCGCAATCCAGCCTGAAACAACTTGATGACGTGGCGTGCAAGTTGATCCGGCTGGGCCACCACGGTGTTTGGGACTACCCATGGTCCCTGTTCCTGCACGCAATCAAGGGGTGATGTATGGCTGACGTTGAGCTGCGGTTGGTTGCGGACGTAGACAACGCCGTAAAGGGCATCGGTAGCCTGAGCAAGGAGTATCAGGGGCTGGTGAACCAACTGGCCAAGCCGCTGAAACAGGTGAACGCCTTCCGTGAATTGGAAAGCAGCCTTGAAGGTACTGAGCGTCAAACCCGCTCGGCACGTGACCGCGTGCGCGAGCTGGGAGATGAACTGGCGCGCACTGCCGAACCGAGCAAGCAGCTAACGGCGCAGTATCGCGATGCGGTTAATGAACTGCGTCGGCTGGAGCGCGCAGAGGGCACCGCCCAGCAGCGCCTGGCCCAGCGTCGGCGGGAGTTGCAAGCCGCTGGCATTGATACTCGTAACCTGGTGGACGAACAACGTCGTCTTAGCCAAGAGCTGCAAGGTGCGCTTTCGGCCGGCCGAAACGAGCAGGCTGTGACCGGCATTCGTGCCCAGGCTGCTGCATTGGCCCAGCTCGCCCGCGAGCAGCGTGCTTCGAACCTCGAGGCTGCTAGGCAGAATCTGGGGGTAAGTCGCTATCGCGACCTGCAGGCTGAGATTGGGCGCCTGCGTGGGCAGTACCAGCTGCTGCGCTCGTCAGGGAACCTGACGGCGCGGGAGTTGGCCGTAGCGCAGCGCAGCCTGACGACCCGGGTGCGGGAGACGCAGCAGGCCCTGCGCGACATGAACGCTGAGCAACGTCGTGGGGCGGGTGCACTTTCGGGCATTGGAGTGGTTGCAGGGCTGTACGCCGCGGGGCGTGGGCTGCGAGGCGTCACCAATACCGCCGACCAGTGGACTGAGATCAACGACCGTATCCGTCTGGCCTCTGAGTCGCAGGCCGAGCACGCGCAGGGCATGGAGCGCTTGCGCGAAATCAGCGACCGAACCTACACAGACATGAAGAACAACGCCGAGCTTTACATCGGCTCGTTGTCGGCGCTGCGTGAGCGAGGCTTTACCAGTACGGACGCACTGAATCTTACCGAGGCCCTCGGGCTTGGGCTGGTTGCCAGCGCCGCGAAAGGTGAGCGGGCCGCATCGGTCATCAATCAAATCAATCAGGCGTTGCAGGACGGCCAGCTGCGCGGCGACGCCTTCAACAGCGTCATCCGCAACACACCTGCCCTGGCTGATGCGTTGGCGCGGGGCCTGGGTAAGACCCGCGAAGAGTTGGCGGCCATGGCGAAGGCCGGAGAGCTAACTACTGATGTCTGGGTGCCGGCTCTGATCGGTCAGGTCGATGCCCTCGGCGAAGCGGTCGACGGTATGCAGGTTACCGTCGTGTAGCGCCGCGCGATATTTGACCCTATGTTTGCGCGATATCGGCGGCGCTGGTTAAGTTTCACCAGTGGCAAAGGAATTACCAAAAAGACGGATTTGGAGCCTTGGGAACTAGTGATTGAAACCGAGAAGCTGCCTGATCGCCATGGGGTTCCGACCGATCTTCTCTAGAAGATAGTTTTCTGAGCCGCCTGCTGACCAGACACGTGCCGCCATCTCTTCTGCGTTGTCCACCGTGTAGAGCGAAATCTTGTTGGTTACCGGAGAAGCTACGGTTCTAGGCTCCGCCATTCGGGTCGTACCAAGGCCAGGTGAAGGAAGCGCGGGTGCCGGAATACCAGCCAGCCCACCAGTGCTATGCCCGATGCGGTAGGCATCGAGCGCTGCCAATCCGTGGGTATTGAGTGCGTTCAGGTGATCCAGCATGCCGGGCTGCGTCACTACAGACGCTCGCACCACGTACTCATAATCAGATAGCCAAGCAGGGATGCTGTCACTGGTGGTGGTACCTGGGCCGCGCACGTGCCCGCCATCGGCGAAGCGCGAGGCCATAACGGATGACATAAACCCACCGCTGCCCGCAGCAGCTCCAGCGCCGCCACCCGCGAACATGCCACCGAGCGAAAGCAGCGTGCCCAACCAGCCACTGCCGCCACCAGCACCGCCCTTGCTCCCCGCTGCGCCTGCCACGCCATTGGCAGCGGCCAGGCTGATGGCGGCAGCCTCCAGCGCTGCCGCGCCGGCGATCAGCGTACTACCTGCACCAGACAGCGCCACCGCTGAGGATGTGACAGCAGCAGCGCCAGAGGTCAAGTCGGTGTCGCCGCCACCAGCCCCACCAAACAGGCCCATCACGCCACCGGTGATGGACTGCGCCAGGTTCTCGGCCGCCATGCGGGTGAGCGCATCGAGCACGCTCTGGCCGAGGGCGCTGACGGCCTCGCGCAGGGTCATGGTGCCGCGCGCCAGGCCCTGCAAGGCTTGGGTAAGCCCATTAGTCAGGCCGTCCTCCAGGGCTTGCCTGAGTTTGTTCGCGCCTTCCTCAGCTCGAAGGATGTAGTCATTGATCTGGCTAAGCATGCCTTTGGCTGCCTCACCGATCTCGCCTGGCTGCTGCGCCAATTCACTAAGGATCGGCCTCATTTTCTCCAGCTGGCCAGCGGTCTCCCGGTGGATCTCCAAGATGCGCTCGCGCGCCTGCAGTTCGGTGATCAGGCCGGCATCCTGCTGCACGTTGACCGACTGTTCCTGGCGCTGAGCGTCGTTAAGGATACGGTCCATCTCGCGCTGTACGTCGTCGACGCGCACCTTGGCTTCGGCTACAGGGATCAGCTTGTCGAGCCAGGCTAGGCCGGCTTCGTTGCCGGCCTTCTCGAACTCAGTACGCATGCCGGCGAACTTGGTGCGGATCTCCAGCAGTGCGGCATCGGTTTCACGGCCCGAGGCGCGGAGGAACTCGGCCTCCAGACCGGCATTGGCACGTGCGTTGGCATCGGCCTGGCGCTGCGCCTCGCTGGCATCGATCAATGCCAGGGCGGCTTGTGCGCGATCGAGCATGGCGCCGGTCAGGCCTTTCTCGGCCAGCTCGTACTGACGCACCTCGGCAGCAGTTAGCCCGATCTTGGAGGCCTGATCCTCCAGGCCCTGAACATAGCTCAGCTGCTGTCGGATGCTCTGCTCGGTGGCGCGCAGCGCGGCTTGAGCGGCGCGCTCCTGTTCGCGCTGCGCGGCAGTGGCCTTGCGTTGCTCCTCGGTCGCCCTGCGCTTAGCTTCGGCTTCAGCCTCGTTGGCCTCACGCTGCTTATCGGTGGCAGCGGCGGCTTCCAGCATGCGGCGGCCCAGCTCGCTGGTGGCCTCGATGTTCTGCTCCTGCATCACCCGCTGCGCACGCTCTACGCTGGTCAGGTTCTGCAGGCTTTGCAGCTGAGCCTCGGCACTCTTGAGGAATGCGTCGCCGGCCTTGGTGCGCTCCTTCGATGCCTCGATGGCTTCTCGGTTAGCGGCTTTCTCGTCTGCTGTTTGCTTTGCGTTCTGAGCATCTAGCTCCATCCGGCGCCGGATGCCTTCCTCCTCGGCGGCCAAGCGAGCCTCAAGCACCGGATCAATAGCGCCGCCAACACGATCTCCGCGTACACCAAACTGAGCTGCCTGACGCTGACGCTGAATAGCCGCTAGTTGGTCATCCAGAGTCTCTTCCCGCCCAATACCGAGCATGGCATCCCACGCCACGGCGGCGACGTTGGTAATTCCTTTCCAGGCGGACTCAATCAAACCCAGCTTCTCAGCGATCTCCACTGATCGACTTTGCATCGCCCCGCCCAGAGCCTCCATCGCCAACTGTGTGGCGCCGGCCTGATCGCCCTGGGCCTCCAGTGCGGCGATCTGCTCGTAAACCGCCAGGGTCAGGTAGTTGTACTCGACGTTGAGCTTGGCGGATGCCTCGGCTGGCTCCTCGGCCAGCTTCTTGAAATCTTCTACGGTGGCGCTGATCGCCTGCCCGACGTTGTTCTGCATCAAGACGGCAGTGGTGCCGATCAACTTGATCTGGTCTGCGGTGAACTTACCCGACGCGGTGATTTCAGCGAGGGCAGCAGCAGCCTGGCGTTGAGTGCCGGAAATTCCGCTGATCTCGCGCGCCATGCCTGCCAGTCGATCCGACGTCACGCCCGCCGAATTTCCCGTCAGGGCAATGGCTTTTTCGTACTCGTAGGTCTCGGCCGCCCCCTGGACGGCCGCGATCACAGTGGCACCAATGGCTGCGGTAACGCTGGCAATGGCCAGCGTGAGCGGGTTGATGGTGCTGACCAGGGCACGGCCGGCGTTGGCCCAGCTGCCGAAGCTGTCGCGGATCTGGCCGCCTTGCTGCACCGCCACCAGCCACACCGGCATACCGCTGGCCAGGCTGGTGGTGATATCGGTGATCTGCATCGGCAGTTGACGCATGGCCTGCTGGTACTGGCCAGCCGTGATGCCAGCGACGCGCATAGCGTCCGTGGTGCCGCCGAGGCGCTGGCGTTGCTCCTGGAGCTTGGTGTTGAACTCGTCGAAGGTATCCAGATCGATCTGGCCGGAGGCGCGAGCACGGCGCAGCTGCTGCTCCATGCTGTCCAGCTCGTCGAGCTTGCGAATCACCGGGTCGATCTTGCCCAGCAGCTGCTGCAGCTCCTGGCCTTCCTTCTCGGCGGATGCAGCGGCTTGAGCGGCGGCCTCAGCGGCACGTAGATCGGCCTGCGCTTTTTCCTGGGCGGCACGCTCTGCGCCGTGGTAGGCGTTCATCGCCTCGGTTTGGGCGGCTGCATTCTGCTGCCAGGCGCTGTTGGCCTCCTGGGTAGCGGCAGCAGAACGCTGGATGCTTTCAGCCATGCCATCGGCCGCTGCCTGCTGCTGCAGGCTGGCCTCGACCATGGCACGGATGCGGGCGGCCTGCTGGTCGGCGCTCTCGCCAACCTGGCCGAGCTGGGTGCTCGATGTCGCAGCGGCGGCGCCGACGTTCTCGACCGAATCGGCCAGCGCCTGCAGCTGCTGCTGGCCTTGTTCCAGGTCAGTGCGCAGGCGCAGGGCAAATTCGATATCGCCGCGATTATTCATTCAGCGCATCCCCAAACACATGCCGCAGCTTGGCCCAGTCTTCAGCAGTGACGCCTTCCGGTGGCGCGTCAGGCTTTTCAGCATGCAGCGCTGCCAGTGCTTCAGGCGACGTGCCGAACACATGCTCGAAAACCTCCCGATCTCGCGCAGTCATGCCACTACCAGGAACATCATCACCGCTCTGCCGCTGAGCACTGGCCACCGCTACCTGAGACAGGTCAGTCAGGCCCAGCAACGCCGGATCACCCGTCAGCGCGATGCTCTCCAGTGCCAGCACTTCCCCGGTGGCCCCATTGAAGCGGAACACGGGCGAGATAAAGCGCTTCTTGCCGCTGGCGATCTGGGCTTTCGCTTCCGCCGTCCAGCTCGCATCCGCGACATACAGCCCATCGTCGCGCCACTCCAGCGCCGTCGCGCGGCCAGCCTCGGGGGCGTCGGCCTTCTTCAAGCTCTCATGCTCGAAGTCGATCAGCAGCCCCTGGCTGTTCTGGTTGGCCAGTGCCGCGATCTGCCGGCCACGCTCTGGCATCAAATACCAATGACCACCTGGGCGCCCATCATGCGCATGGAAGCGGCCCACCGGAATGATGCGGAAGGCCTTCGGCAGTTGGCTGGAAATACGCAGCACGGCCAGGCTCATCACGCACCACCTGGCAGGCGATGCGGCTCACGCACGCCCAGCTGTCGCAGCTTGGCATCAATCTGGTTAAGGCCGCTGTCCAGCTCACCGATCTGCCGATCCAGCTCCTGGATCAATGCACGGCGCTCGGCTACCGGCGCCCCGACCGTGTCCGGGTTCGGTTCCGGGTACTTCGCATCGAAGTACTGCTCCAGCTTCGCCTTGACCAAGTCGCCGAACAAGAAGCACGCGGAGCCGATGTAGCTGGCGTTCATCATGGCGATCCCATCACCGAAAATCGGCAACGGAGAGGCACCGAAGACTTGCCCGCCCTTGGGCGTCTCACCCGGCTCCAACACGGTCTCGATATCGCGCAGGCAGAGGTAAGGCTCGGTGAGATTGTTGGCCTTGGCAAAGTCCCGATCACGCTTCGGTGTGGCGATCACCTGGAACAGATCGTCCAGCTTGCCGCGCTCCAGGTACTGCTTGGCCCATGCGTCGATATAGTCGAACAGGAACTGCTTGGCATCCGCCTTGCTCAGCGCCTGGAGATACAGCGCCTCGCGCTGTGCGTGCAAACCGTCCCTTTGCTCCTGGAGCTTGCTGCGTTGCGAGCGCAAGTCAGCAGTAGCCGTGCGGAGCGATTTGGCAGCCTCTTCTGCTGCATTGAAGTTAATGCCTAACATGATGTGCCTATCCTCTCGTGGCTGGCCTACTTGGCCTGTGCGCGCTTCAGAATCTTGTAAACAGCGTTGACCGACAGCCCGTGCTGAGTGGCCAACTCCGAATGGTTGCCCCCATCGAACGCATCGACGATGGCCTGTCGCCGCTTGGCGTTCCGATACTTCATATCCTTGGGTACCGTGATGCACTGCCCCCCCCAGTTCTCAACCAAGTCGTCAACCACGCAGTCTGCGGCCTCCTGGGCCTTGCCGTCGTCGAGGCCGTAGCGCTTCAGAATTACCATCGTCCGATCAGCAACATCGACCAACAGATCATGGCGCCGCACCGTCATTCGGTAGCTGTAAGACATCTCGTCACCCATCAATGTATGAATACAGGCCCATATTTGCCGTGGCAAAACATCTGGGTAATTTGGACGCGGCAAAAACATTGCCAGCAGGCGAGAGAGCCCAAACGCCAGAACGCGCCTTACAGCGTGAGCAACGCAAAACCGGCATCAGTGCTGGGGAATGAACAGAAAACGCCAGGAGCGGCCTGTTTGGGCGTTTATAAACTCGCCCCAGGGCATGCGCCGAGAACGCAGGTAGCGCCGCTATCGAGCGCCCACAAAAAAGCGCCCCGCAGGGCGCTTGAGGTGACGCGGCAGAGTCAGTGCTTCGGCGCGGTGACGGCCTGGATCGCGTTGGCGTTGGTTTCGTCCAGGAGCTTTACCAGCTCCATCACCTTGCACTGAGTTTCCTCGATGTCGAGCCGGACGCTCTCCAACTGCTCAGCAGTCATGCCCAGCGCACCAGCCCGGCGAATGAAACAGGCCTTGAGCAACTGCAAGCCGATCAGCTCACCCAGAACCTTAAGCTCTGACTCGCTGGCCATGTCGATCAGGCTCTCGGTGGCCTTCAGCAGCTCGGCCTTCATCCAGGCTTTGTCAGTCATGTCGCGGCTCTCCTGTAGTGGCGCCGGGGATCTTCCCATACTCACCAATCTTGCTTAGCTCGTAATCACGCAGGTGGGTGAACAGCGCGTTCATCATGCCCTGAGCATCGCTCATCAGTAGCGAGCAAGCGTCAGCCACCACTGGCAAGCCGTCGAGGTTGGCCGCATTGCGATACTCGCTCAACGTCTCCAGTAGCTCCCGGACTGCAACCAGGCGCCTATTCGCGCACTCCCACAAGTCCGTAGGCCTCGCCCCGGCATCGAAGTAGAGCACCTCGCAGCCAGATTGAGAATCAGCCGGTAGCAACTCAAGCTTAACCATGACGGCGCCCCTTGCCCGGCTTGCGGGCCTTCTTGCGTTTCGGAAAAGGCAACACCTGCGCCTTCGGCCCAGCATCCACCACCACGAACTCGGCGATAGCCCGACCACCGAGGCGCGCATAGAGCATTGCGGCAGCCGGCGTCCTGGCCAGCTTACAGATACGCATGGCGCCCTCCAGGTCGAACACGCGCACCCGCGTCCGCCCCTCCGGCTCAGCCTGATGCAGGTCGATCAGGAACGAACCCAGCTCATCACCATTCTTGGCGCACAACTGCTCGATGGCTGCCAGCGGCTCGACGTACCCCAAAGCCAGGCCCAACTGCCGATCCGTCACGAACAACTGTTCACCGTACTCAACCACCGTCACATACTCCGGCTCGCCGGCCAGCGCGATGCAATTGACCGCTGGGCGAATGCTGGGGAACTGAATGATGGTGCTCATTGCGCACCCCCTTGCATCCAATACTTGCGATACAGCTCATAGCGGGCGGCGTTCAGGCCGGGGCAATAGCGCGTCTCCAGCAGGTGATCGATCTGCCCATCGATCATGCCCGTCAGCTTGTCCACCTCCTCGGATTCGCAGTAGCGCAGGAACGTCTTCACCAGGTCGCGGCAATACGCCTTCTCGCGCTCCAGGAGCTGCTGCATGGGGTCAGGGCCACGCGGCACCAGGCGCAAGCTCGGCACGTGTCGAGGCGGCGGCAGTAGCTCGACGTCCTCGACGGGGAGCGTCTCGACTTCAGGGACTGGTGGCTGCTGGTCGATCTTCATGCCGCCAGCGTCGAGCCATTGCAGCAGATGAATGGCCCCAGGGCGCTTGCTGTACTGGCAGATGTAGCGCACGCCGGCTTCGTCGAATAGGCGTACAGCATGACCTACGCCGTCGATCCTAGCCTTGATGCTCAATGGTTCAAGAGCGGTTCTATGACGACTGAAGACAGTAGTGATGCTGCCAGCAGTGCGGTACTCCAGCACAGCGGCTAAGTCTTCGGCGGTCATAAAAGATCGACCACCAAGGCCCAATACCCGTAGGGTAATGCTGTAAACCACAGATGTGAACAGCAGTTCGATATCGGTCATTGGCCACCCCCAGCGCGCAGAGCGCGAGCCAGGCCAAGGATCAGCTCCAGGGAGCGGGCGCAGTTCATATGGTGGTTGTACCGGCTCATACGGCTGGATAGGCTTGAGTCGGCGCGGAGGGCGGCAAGTGCCATTGCCCGGTGAGCAGCGATCCGGTCCGCAGTCGCGGACGGATTGGGGGCGTGTGATTTCGCCATGGTGTGGCTCCTTTTGCTGAGGAACCGCCGGCATCACTTGCACATGATGGGTGGCGGCTGTGTGCGGGTGTGCAAGACCGGGGCAAAAGGAACCCGGCAGGGCCGAAGCCCTCCCACACACAGCCACCATAGGAGCGAACAACGGGCACAAAAAAAGCGCCTGCTGGTCTACGGTGGCGCTTGTGCGCCTTTTGCTTACTCGGGCTTGCACACCCGGCTGCCGAATTTGCGGCAGCAAGCGAAGGCTAGCATCGACAGTTGCTCAGGGCAACACTGCACCTAGAAAACTCCAAACCGTTTGGCGTCTAGGAAACTGCCGAAGTAAGCAGAAAGCCGAACGGTTCGGAGTTCGCTAATCACCTAACCCTTTGAAAAAGCTGGACTCTCAATCTTGAAAACTCCGAACGGTTCGGAAAAATTGCCGACTTCGTCAGTCCCCCATAACGGTGTGCTGCCCCCACTGCACCCCAAACGGTTTGGTGTTTTCCGCACCGTGCGGGATTTTAGTCAAGACCGTCTTGGATCTACTCACCCGCGCGGGCCCGCCCACGCGGGGCCTTCTCTAATCAGACCCAAGACCGTCTTGGGTTTTAAACCCGCACCGTGCGGAGTTTTGAAGACCGTCTTAACCGCGACCGTCGAGGTTTGCATGCCGTAAGTCTTAACCGTTACCCACTTTGGTTTTCATAACTCATTGAAACTAAAGAACCAGCCTCCGCAAAACTGGTAACCCATTACGACTTTTACCGCGACCGTCGCGGCTTACGAACTGAAAACCGTCTTCAGTTTCAAGCTGATCAAATGGGCCGATGACGGCCCATTTGATCCACTGAAAGAACCGCCAAGCATTAGCGGTTTCCTCGCGCTGCCGGCCAGCAAATACGGGCTTTTACACACGAAAAACCGCTAATCCATTAGCAGTTGGAAGGCCTACCCAGCCCACCACCGCCACCCCATCCAAACAGCCGACCAATTTGGAAGCCCTCCAGGTAGCAGCCCAGCCACCCCTTCCAAGCCTTGCGATTGTTGACGGAACAAAACGACAACGCCCCCCAGGCATGCGCTCATGGCAGCACCACAGCCAAGAGGAACACACCATGGGCCGCCCCTTCGCCTTGAACCGCCTACCCAGATCAATCCGTGAAGAGCTGCTGACCCGCCGCGCCGACAAGCCCGGTTTGACCCTCGACGATCACGCCGCGTGGCTGACCGACCTCGGGCATCAGGTGTCCCGCTCTTCGATATACCGCTTCCTGGAAGCTCATGACGCCAAACAGCACGTCACGGCTGATGCCGCAGAGCCGACCGACGCCAAATCGATCCGTCTGGGCTGCTTGATGGTTGCCGCTGGAGTCAGCACACCCGGTGATAAAGTCGACCTACTGAACACCGCCGAGGAGCTACTGATCTGGGTCGACTCGCAGGCTTCCGAGTAACCCGAAAAGGCGTTTCCCCCTCGGCAACGCCTTTTCACTTCCTATCCCAATAAGACCCAGCCAAGGCCAATAAGTCCCACAATTACCGCGCTTTTCCCCTCTGATCTTTCTCACACCTGCACACCGTCGGTGATGCGCTAACCCGGTTGAACAACGCCTGGGAGGAGGCCATTGGCAAAGCCGACACCAAGCCGCTGGTCAGTGCCATCGAGGAGCTGACCCGGGTCATCTCTGACCCTGTTGTGATGGACAACCTGGTGTCGTTGGCCAGCGCGCTCGTCACTTTGGCCTCGACAGCCGCTCAGGGCGGTTCAGAGTTCGTGGACCTTGGTCAGCGCATCGGCTTCATTGCTGCCAACGCAACCGGATCTATCACTGAACTGGATAAGCTCGATCAGCAGATCAAAGACATCGACCGCAGTCTGGCCGGCACTGGTTTGAATCGCACCCTGGCGGGCCTGTGGTACTCGAAAGAGGAGCTGCAGGCGCAGCGGCAAGCGTTGGTGGCCATGCGCGAGTTACTGGTGACCGAGCAGACCGGCATGAATGCCGAGCAGCGCAACCTCGAGGAAGAGCGCCGTAAGGAGTCCGAACGCCAGCGCTCTGCCGATCTTGCCAACTATCGGCAGTACATCAGCGAGTTGGGCAAAGCCCGTGACGGCCAGGTAAAGGCCGCCGAGGAAGCGGCCAAGAAGCTGGTCAGCGCTGAGAAGAAGGCGATCAGCGATATCGAGAAGGTTCGCGCCGACCGACTAAAAATCGAGCAGCGGTATCAGGAGGCGCTGGCAACGCTCGGCGGCAGTGGGCAAGCCTCCTATGGCGCCGCGCAATCGCTCAAGGTTGGCGCTCGGCAGGCACTCCAGGCTGGCGATGTGGAGGGCGCGCAGCGCCAGGCACAGGCCGCCCTGAAAATGCTGCAGGAGCTGGCCGCAGCCGGCGAGAACACCTATGGCTTCGAAGGTTTTATCAAGGAGCTGCAGGCGATCGAGCTGGCCGCCAACGACATTGAGCAGACCAATGCTGAGGCGAAGCTGCAGGCTATCCGCGACGAGATAGCCTCGCTGAAGGATCAGGCCAAGCAGCTGAAGGATATCCCGGTGTCGGTGAAAACCGACGACGAAACGCTGGAGCAGGTGCGTACGCAGATCCAGATGCTGGCCGAGCAGCTGGGGAAAACGGAGATCGTGCTGCCGGTGCGAGTGGCTATGCCTGCCCTGGCCGGTTCGCCGGCCGAGCCGCCGGCGATCCCAGGCTTCGCCGGCGGAGGCATCCTGCGTGGACCTGGTACCGGAACCAGCGACAGCATCCTGATGTGGGGTTCCAATGGTGAGGGGATCGTGAATGCTCGTGCCGTGAAGCACTACGGCGCTGACCTCATTCATCAGCTCAATAGCTTGCGTGTTCCTCGGTTCGCCACAGGAGGGATTCTTGGGAATGTTCCGGCTCCCTCCATCCCCTCGCTGTCACCGGCCCTGCAGGAGCAACTGGCCGGCGGGGGGAGGGAGTTCCTGGGTGACATGAACATCGTGCTGCCTGGTGGACAAACTCTGCAGGTTTCCGTGCCGATCAGCCAGGCCGAGAACCTGAAGCTGGCCCGCCTCAAGTTCGGCCGAACGCACGACTGACCAGCCCGCCTCGCGCGGGCTTCTTTCTTATGGAGCCTCGAATGCCTCTACCGATGTTGATCCTCGGCGGGGTGCCTATTGTGCTGCACGCCGGGGCGCCTGATCTGAGCAGCGAGCCGCTCAGCGGCAAGGCGCGCGTGCGCATGGGCAATGGTGACGCGGTGCAGATGACGCATTGGTCGGGCAAGCGCAGCGGGACGATAGTCGGCTCTGGCTGGATGCCACCAGGCCTTGACGGCCTGGACTACAGCCAGCCGCTGGAGCTGCTGAGCGTGCAGCAGGAGACCATCACCGGCACTGCCAATGCAGTGGCGTTGAGCAGCGAGCCTCGCGCTGACCATGCCCCGTGGGCGCTGGCGCTGGTCGGCCGCGAGTGGCTGGAGACCCCGTGCGTTGTGGCAGCAGGCGTTGCTACAGCAACACCGATACCTGGCGCAACGCTTTACAGCATCAGCTGGTTTCCAAAGATCACCGTCTTTGCCGAGCTGTCGAGCAAGGGCGTGAGCCGTGGTAATAGCGCCACGCCGCACAGCTGGTCCGTCACGTTCGAAGAGGTATAGCCATGCTGCTGGGTAATGATCTGCTCGGCGGCGCGCCGCTGGGCAGCCTGCCGGGTGCCGCAGCAGAGCCGGTGGTTGTTGGCGGGCCGAATGCGATTGTGTGGGCCAGCCGGGTGATCGTGTCCGGTGTGAACTGGTCGTCGCGCATTACCGGCGAGGTGACCGTCGACGCCGAGGAGGGCGCCGCCCGCGTTGCGCAGTTCGCCCTGTGTCTGCCCGCCGGGCCGGTGCTGCCGCTGGAGTGGCGCAGGCGCGAGGTGACCATCGACTACATCGACAACCTGGGCGAGAGCCGGCTGTTCACCGGCCGCATCGTTGACCCGGTGTGGAACCGCACCGACCGCACGTTGACCTGCACCTGCAGCGACCAGCTGCAGGAGGAGGTCGAGGCGCTGCCCATCGATGAGGTTGACGACCTGACGGATGGGCTGTGGTCCGAGGACGTGTTCGAGCCGGTTGAGGGGCGCAGCCATTGGGATTACGCCCAGGAGCGCATGAGCACGCGCACCGCCTCGCTCGACTGCGATGCCTACGGCGCGCCGCGTGTGACCAGCTGGTATGCCAAGAGCAGCCCCGACTTCGTGTTCGGCGACGGCGCGACCATCTATGACACTGTCGTCGTAGGGTTCAGCGAGGACAAGCGCGAGACCAACCGCGTGCTGATCGAGGGCGACTACCGCTTCAGCCGCCTGCGGCAGCTGAACAAGCCCTACCACTGGCAGCACCCGGAGACCGAGGGCATGGGCGGCGAGGGCGGCTTCTGCGCCTGGTTTCTCGATTCCACCGAGCTGCCGACCGTCGACATGATCCTCGATGCCGTCACCGACAGCGGCCAGCAGCTGCTGAGCGGCGCCACCTGGTATCGCACCCTGCCGAGCGGCATCTGGTGTGACCCGCCGGTGGGCTGGAACAACAATTTCAACGACCAGTTGCTGGGCTTCTCGCTGGTGGCGGCGCGCCGCTGGGCGCAGCCGGTCACTGAGAAATACACGCTGGACGTGCGGGCCGATGCCTCGATTGCCGCCGCCGGGGAGCTGGTGCAGCGCGACAGCGTGGCCATCGACATCGAGAGCGAGCTGGCCGAGCGGTGGGAGGCGACGGCGTTCGGCGTGAACACCGCCGCGCCGGCGGTCGGCGGCAGCTCGAACGGCATTCCGCGGCCTGGCTACCAGGGCTCGGCCACGCCGGGCCGCCCAGCGGATGACGGCGTGAGCGGGCACACCGATGTGCGCGATGAGGCGCGCCGGCAGGCTGGCCTGCGCGTGCTGCTGCACCAGGCGGTGGCCACCATCATCGGTGACCATCGCGGGACGACCGCGAACTGGGATGCGCCCGCCGGCTGGGTGCATGGCATTGACCTGTCGCACACCGCCCGGGTGGACGACCAGGGCGTGAGGGCGCAGGGCAAGGTCCAGCGCCTGCAGTGGCGCCTCGACCACGGCGGCGGCGGTGCGCTGTGCAGCGTGACCGTTGCGCTCATGCGCGGCGGTGGTGATGTGAGCGACCCGCTCACGCCGCCCGCGTTCAGCGTTGAGCCGCAGCCAGAGCCGCCCCCGCCTGACCCGATTGCCGACAACCTGCCGACGCAGATCGGCGGGCGCGGCGAGGTGTACGACGACGAGCTGGACGGGTTCAGCGGCAGTTGGTCGGTGGGCGATGGCGTCAGCGAGGGCTTCCCGCGGCGCTTCCAGCTCACGGCCGACGAGGTGCCTGCCGAGCAGCGCGACGAACTGGTGGTGCCCATCGAGGGCGTTTACCGCGTCGCGATTCCCAATGACTTGTTGGAGTTGAGCTGATGACGACGCTGGCACAGCAGCGGGCGCAGATCCGCAAGGGCATCGAAGAAGCACGCAAGCCTACGGCGGCCGCGGAGCGCAAGGCCATTGGCGAGGCCATGATCGCGCGCCGCCGCGGCGAGCAGCAGGTCGACGACATCAATGCCGTGGTGCGCCCGCCGAAACAGCGGCGCGCCCTGCGCAGCATCGAGCCGCGCGGCGGCCTGGCTGCGCAGAAGGGCCGCGGCAACTACGTGCCGCCCGCCGTCAACCCTGGTGCCGGCGGCGGCATTGCCAGCCCGCTTGTGGAGACGGACTACAGCACGCGCCTGTATTGGCCTGGGCGGGTGGTCACGTCCGTCGACGGGCTGCTGAGCTTCCTCATCCGCCCGATCAAGGAAATCACCCAGCAGGACGCCAACTCGGCCGTGGTGAAACAGCAGTTCGCGGAGCCGCCAGCGCCATGATCGACAGCCACAACCACCCGCTCGACGAGACCGAGGCGTTCGGTGTTACGGCGCATGGCCTGGTGCGGTTCGATTCGGTGCTCGGCTATCGCCGTTTCGTTGATGACGTGCCCTGGCCCATGGCCGGGACGCTGCCGTCCAACGCCTGGCCGCTACAGCTGGTGCGGATGCCGGGCGTAGCCGAGGTGCCGTTGACGCCTGAGCAGCTTGCCGAGGAGCGGGCGCAGGGGCGCGTGTGGCAGAACTACGCGCTGCTGCTCTCGGAGTGGCGCCTGTTCGGGCAGAACATCGGCGGCTGGATTTACTTCGCGAGCGATGGGGTGCGCTGGGTGATCCGGCCCGGCATTCTGCCGCAGCCACGCGCCGGTCAGCCGTACAGTGTGACGCTCGACTGCCGGCCGTTCGGCTATCTCGACGAGGCACCTGCCGAACCTGTGGAGCTGATTGCCGGCATCGCGGACATTCAGCAGGAGGGCACGGCGTTCCGGCTGATCGAGTTCGAGACGATCAATAGCACCGGCAGCGTCGCCCTGCTGCGGCTGTTCCCGGTCGGCGGCGGGTTGCCGACAGGCTTCCTGCGGATCGATATCTCCGACGTGGACGATGAGCTCGGCGCGGCGATGTCGGTGCAGCTGAGCCAGGTCGCGGTGCGCGGGGAGTGGAACACGACGCACCCCGGCATCAGCTCGGCCGCCAGCCTGTACCAGAACCGCGCGATGTTGCCGCAGGCGAACATCTCGGGGCACGACACGACTGCCGAGGGTTTCCCGATATTCCCCATCGGCGGCGGCACTGTTAATGCCACGCTGGCTGGGCTGGTAGAGGTGGATGCCGCGCGCACCGTCGGCTTTGCGTCCTACGCCACGTACCGCAAGGGTAGCGGCGAGGTGGTTTCCGGGCGAACCGGCCGCGTGATCGGCCTGGCGTTTGATCACGCCGATGTGCTCTGTCAGTTCGCGTACGACACACAGTACCGTTACACGTTCTCGATGCCGAGCCCGGCAGGCTCTGCCAGCGGGGCGCTGACGGCCACTGCATCGTCTGCCCCAGGCGCCCTGGTGGGTGTGATCGGCTATCCGATGGAGGTGATTACCCCCGTTGCGGCCGAGGTTTCCCGAACGATCAGCGAGCGCATCGAGCGCACCGTGCGGCTGACCCGTAACGGTGTGGCTGTGATGGAGGCGCTCAGCGCGAAGCACTACTCGGCGGTGCACGTCATCCCCCTCGCGCCCGTCGCGCCAGGCGTGGATTGGTGCTTCAGCGCGTTGTACAGCGCCGAGGAGGGGGTGAGCGACATTCGCGGGTTCGGCACGGTCGGCGAGGGCGGTGGCTACACCCTGCCGCTGCTGCTGAACGCGGCGGGTGTGTCAGTGCCGACCGTCGCCACTCAGGAGCTGGGAGGCCCCTGGCCGCGCGAGTGGGTTACGACGCCGAGCACGACCACCGGCCCGGCCGCGCCGCAGTACGCCGGGGAGGTGCCCGTTGGGACCGACCAGCGCGACGCCGACACGATTGGGCTGAACGTCTCGCCGGTGTTCTATCAAGCGGGCCGGGCTGGCAATGGCATGAGCATCTCCGAGCGGGAGGTCATCGAGGGCGTGACGCAGATTCGCGAGATGTGCGTGGCCTGGCCGCACGCCACTGCCGAGGCGCGCGGGATTCTCTCGGCCAGTTCCGGGGCGGCGTATCACCCACTGACTCATGACCTGGTAACCGACAACATCGGCGGCACGCCGGTGTCATTCATTTGAGGACGCCCATGGACTTCATCAACAACTACGCCCAGCAGGTGGCCCTGGCCCAGGGTGCCACCGGGTTGGCCCTGGCGCTGCCGTACGGCACCTATCGGCTGACCCTGAGCGATGGCCGCGGCGCGGATGCAACGCGGTACGAGCATGTGCAGGCGGTCGTGGTAGACGGCGCTGCAACGCTGCAGCGCGGCCTGGAGGGCACCGAGGATGCCGAGTGGCCGGCTGGCAGCTGGATCTACTGCAGCATCACGGCCGGCGTGCTGGGCGACATGCTGGAGCAGCTGGAGGCCGCCGCGTGGACGCCGGCCAACTTCGTCTGGCGCCTGGAGCAGGGCATGGCGGGGCAGGGCAGCAGCCTGTTCTGGGCGGCGGACGCAGTTGGCGCGTATGCCCGCGTGGATTTCGGCAGTCTCTTCACCTGGGCGCCCTACGTGACCATGGGCGGCGATGGCCAGGTGGACATCGCCGACGGCTACGTTGGCGTGTACGGCGAGGGCGACGGCGTGGGCGTGCAGCAGCTGCTGGGCGTGCTGAGCATCAGCACCGGCACCACTGCCGCTGGCGACATCACCCTCACTGCCGCCCCCGGCCAGGCAGCCGGCTACGTTGAACCGGCCGAAGTGACCCGCGCGCAGCTCGCCAGCGCGGACGCGCGGGCACTGTTGCGCCTGCCGTCCGCGCCCACCGCGGCGCAGGATTTCGAGCTGGAGGTGCAGTTCACGGTGCCGGGCCTGGGCTCGATCATGTTGCGGCAGCGCCGGCTGGAGAACAGCGGCAACCTGACCGTGCACTACTACAGCGGCGGCAGCGAGGTAACGGTGAACACCAGCGTGTCCATGGGCACGTTCGACCGTGTGCTGAACCTGATCGTCGCCGACGGCCAGGTCGAGGTCGCCAGCCGCACCAGCTGGGGCGCCGCTGGCAAGACCACGCTGGCGACGATCCCTCTGTCGAGCATCGACGAAGACAGCGGCGCGCTGTCGTTCAGCGCCCGCATGCTCAAGACCGCCGGCACCACGCCGCGCACGCTGCAGGTGAAGCGGTTCGCCGCCTGGGCTGCATTGCAGTAACCCATTCAACTACAGGAGTAGCCAGCATGCAGCCGGCCTGCGTAGACCTGTCCGTCGTTCCGGGCACAACGTACCGCGACACCGTCCGGCTGATGCAGCCGGAGTTCATCTACCTGCCGATCACCAGCATCGACGCGAGCGAGAGCGGCGTGCGGCTGACCACCCAGCATGGGCTGGCGGGTGACTGGCCGGTGTGGGTGCGCGGTGTAAACGGCATGCCCGACCTCAACCGCGACCCGCGCAACGCGCTGCCCTGGCGTGCCAAGCGGCTGGATGCTGAGACGCTGGAAATCAACGCGCTGTCCGGAGCCGGCCTGCAGCCGCGCGGCGGTGAGCTGGTGTACAAGCTGCCGGTAGACCTGGCAGGCGCCTCGGTGGCCATGCGCTTCATCCGTGATGGCCAGGAGCTGCTCACGCTCAGTGTCGGTGCCGGCCTTGCCAGCCCAGCGCCGGGCACCATCACCCGCGAGCTGACGCCCGCGCAGACCGCGCTGCTGACCGGCGTCTGGCAGTACACGCTCGACGTGACGTTCAGCGACGGCACCGTGACCCGCTACTACCGCGGCGGGCCGCAGCAGGAGTGCCGCAATGGATGCTGACGCCTACCTGGCCGTGCTGGAAATCCCCGACATCGAGTCGGGCGAGGTCGAGCGCGAGTATCTGGTGAGCCTGCAGCAGCCCGAGGTGCACAGCACGACGGTGGGCGAGCAGGGGCCGCCAGGGCGTGACGGTACGGGTGCCGTCGAGTGGACTGAAAATCAATGGTGAGGTGATGAGCATGGCTCTGATCAAGTACTTCAAGGTCTCAACGCTTCCGGGCTCCCTGGAGCCGGACAGCTTCTACTACGTCGAGAACGGCACTTATGCCGAGTCCTACTTGACCAACGGTGCGGGCGTGGCGCGCGCCATCGGCAACAGTGCGATGGTCAACGCGCTGATCAACGCCGCGTTGGCCGAGCTTGAGGTGGAGGCGAACGCCGTCGATATCGTCGCGGATATCGCCGCGCGTGATGCGCTGATCGCCACGCTGGAACGCAATGCGATGATCCTTGTCGTGGACGCCAGCGCTGACCCGACTGTAAATGCCGGGTCGGCGCTATACGCATACGCCCACTCGACCGTGCAGACCTACAAGATTGCGGAGTACGAAAGCATGGACGTGGTGCTGGAATGGTCGGCGATCCAGAACGGCCCGAGCAGCACGCCGGCGCAGATCGACACGGCCGTTTCGCAGAGCCACACCCATGCGAACAAGGCGACCCTCGACGGTTTCAGTGAGTCGGGCGGGCTGTTGCGCTATGGCGGCCAGCCCATCCCAACCGAGTGGGATGGAGTGAACTGGTGATATGGCCGTCCTCAAGGTTCACAAGGTCGTCGCGGCGCTGCCGGACCCGCTGGAGCCGGACGCCTTATATTTCGTGCGCTCTGGTGCCGGGTACACCCTGTACGTCACGAACGGCGCGGGCCTGGTTGTGGCCTATTCCCCGAATGCGGTGCCGGACGACACAAAGTTGCCGCTGGCTGGCGGGCTACTAACCGGCGACGCGTTCACGAACGCTGTGTTCGGTTGGCGTGTATCGGCGAGTGACGCTGCGCTGCAGCGAGCCGACGCTAGAGACGATGCGACGAATTTCTCCCGCCTGCATTGGTACGGATTGAGTGACGCTGGGGCGACGAGCAACTTCAGGCATGCCTGGTTCGACGGCTCGGCCTACATCAACGTCACGGCGGCCGGCGGTGTTGTCACGTTCGGCGGGCAGCTGTCTGCCGCTCAGTTCAATGGAAGCGGCGCAGGCCTGTCCGCCCTGAACGCCAGCAACCTCGCGGCCGGTACCTTGCCGGACGCGCGTATATCCGACACGGGTAACCAAACGCCGACATTGGTCAACAGCTTCTCGTTCGGTGGTATCCCGCTTAGGTACAGGAGGGTTGGGGGTATCTGCTATGTCTCCGGCCAAGTCAGCCGTGCAGCCATTCCGCTGGCCCTGACGATTTTCACCTTGCCTACTGGGTATCGCCCGAGTGCGGGGCAGCAGTCCTTGGGGGAAATGTTTGGTGCTGGAAATAACCAGCGTCAGCCGTTCCGCTTCTCGATTGATACGGGTGGCGTTGTCCAGGCTACATGGGCTGCTGGCGAGGCAACAGGCGGGACGGCCCCCACTGGCACGCTGACCTTCACCCTGGACTTTTCTTTCCCGGTGGCATAGATGAGACACGAACTCGACAACCTCGGTTACTTCATCTGCGATCTGCCGGAAGGCGGTTATGCAGAACATTGGACTGATGACCCGGTGCCGCAGCCGATAGGCGTGCCTCGCTACGTCGGAGCCAGTTATAACCCACCGACCGGCGAGTGGTTTGCTGGCCACTGGGTGGATGAGGCAGAGCCCGTGCCGGTGCAGGTCCCCGAAGTTGTGACGATGCGTCAAGCACGCCTAGCGTTGCACGCCGCGGGTCTGCTTGATCAGGTAGATCCGGCTATCGATCAGCTGCCAGAACCGGCTCGCACAGCGGCGCGTATCGAGTGGGAGTACAGCCAGGTGGTGCGGCGAGACAAGCCTTTCGTCATGGCGATTGGTGGCGCGCTAGGCCTGGGAGCTGCGCAGATCGACGACCTGTTCATCACGGCAGCGGGGATCGAATGATGGCTGTGCATCTCGCTCTGTACAAGGGTCATGGCCAGGTCGGCAATGTGTTCATTCGTTGGTGGACAGGCAGCATCTACAGTCACTGCGAGCTAGTGGTAGATGGCGTCTGCTACAGCTCCTCGGTCATGGACAAGGGCGTTCGCAGCAAGCCGGTCGGTTTCGGCGCAGGAGAGATTGACCTTCGCTCTCAGCATTGGGACTTGGTCGATCTGCGCTGGGCTGACGCTAATAGGGTGGTGGAGTACTTCGCGGCGAGCGATGACGACCGCTACGGCTGGCCTTCACTGATTCTTTCGCAGTTCCTCAACCTCAATCGCCCTGTGCGGCATGCGCAATTCTGCAGCGAGTGGTGCGCGAACGCCCTCGGTCTACCGAACGCGCCGAGCTACAGCCCGGCGACGCTGGGGCAGTTGTGTGCTTGGTTGGCATCTGGTCGCCTAGCGATTTCGCAATAGCTCGCCGCGAACTATCGCCACAGCCTGTGGTGCACTGATGTTGATTTTGACCTGATCGCCATTGAACTCACCGAGCTCGATCATGATGCCGCGGCCGATGAGCTCCTGCAGCTCCTCTGGCGTGACGTTCGGCTCTAGCCGTAGAAGCAACCGCTCGCCCGGGCGTCGTGTAAGTGTCAATGCCATGTCGCCTGCCTCCGTGCAGTAGTAGTTCCCAAACCATCCTAGACCAAGCCCGCCGAGTGCGGGCTTTTTTGTGCCTGGAGAAAGCCAATGTCCACACCACGCGGCGTCCGCAACAACAACCCCGGCAACATCGATTTCAATCCGCGCAACAACTGGCAGGGCCAGCTCGGCCTGGAGCTTGGGGTGGCTCGGCCGCGCTTTGCCCGCTTCGACACGCCGGAAAATGGCATCCGCGCCCTCGGCAAGCTGCTGCTCAACTACCGCGGCAAGGATGGTATGCCCGGCGTCGGCGGCCCTGGCATCGACACCGTGCGCGAAACCATTAACCGCTGGGCGCCTGGCCACGAAAACGATACCGAGGCCTACATTTCCGCCGTCGCCAGGGCGCTCGGCGTGAAATCCGATACCGTCATCGACGTACGCCAGCGGCCGGTGCTGCGTGCGCTGGTGGTCGAGATCATCAAGCACGAGAACGGCCGCCAGCCGTATCGCGCCGAGGTGATCGACGAAGGTGTGCGGAGGGCGCTGGCATGATTCCCACCCAGTACCAGCTGGCCGCCAAGGCTGGCGGCGTGCTGCTGCTCATGGCGCTTGCCGCCGGCGTTGTCTGGTGGGGCATGGCGCCGCGTATCGACATCGAGGCTCGCCGCGCTGACAAGGCCCAGGCCGATCTGGGTAAGGCAGAGCAGCTGATCGAACTGCAGGCGGGCGTGCTCGCGCAGCAGCAGAAAACCCTGGGCGATCTGGCAGAGATCGAGCGGCGCATGCAGCAGCTCGGCCAGGCGGTAGCCCGTAACCACGCCGCCCACGCGGCTGCCCTCGCGGAGCTGAAACGCAATGACAAAGCCGTCGCCGATTATCTCACTGGTGCTGTGCCTGCTGCTCTCGGCCGGCTGTACGAGCGCCCCGAAACCACCGACCCCGCCGCCTACGCCGCCCCGCCTGGAGTGCAGCCTGGTGCCGTGCCGCCTGCCGTACCGCCCACCCGTGCTGGTCAATGAGCAGTGGGGCGAAGCCCTGGACGCGGCCGACGCCGCGCTGCTGAGTTGCGCCGGGCAGGTGCTGGCGTGCATTGAGAGGCAGGGGGTGCAGCGGGATTAGAGCCCGGCTGCAATGCGCGCAAGCGCCAGGCCGCGCTCGCAGCTGCGTAGCGCGCTGTTGACCGCCTGCGGGGTGGTGCCGACTTGCCGCGCTGCCTCGGCCGGGGTGATTCCATCGACCAGCACCAGGCGCGCCGCCGCCTTGCTCGCGCCCTCGCGCATGCGCAGTAGTTCGGCTAGGGCAGAGAACTGCTGGGCGGTCATGCTTTCACCAGATCGGCTTCCCGGCCGAGCATATCAACAAGGTAGGCGGTGCCTTGTTCGTCTCTGACTGCGACACCGCGGAAGCCAAGCAGCTTAGCGGCGCGGGCGGTGTAGTGCTGAATATCCCATGAGGCTTCGGCCATGTCTTCGACGTCGACGTTGCTGTTGATGTCGTAGATGGATTTGCTTTCCTCGATCAGCGCTTCGGCGGTGTCTTCGTCGATGTCGAAACGGGCGGCCACTTCGGCGACCAGGCCGGCCAGCTTCTCGGCGCCCTCATGGTAGAACAGGGCGCCGGCGCGGATCACGGCAGCGTCATCCAGTTCGATGGTGTAGGCGATATGGCTGCCAGCGGTCATTACGTATTCGCCTGCAGAGAAGAACAGGAACTCACCGTAGCGGCCGAGGGTGTCGATCTTGGTGATTTCAGCGGGGCTGGTGTGGGTGAGTTGCATGGTTCTTCTCCTGCGGCTTGTTCGCCTTCCATGGGTCTCAATATATAAAGCTCTAGAGCTTTAATCAAGCATAGAAGAATACCGCTCGTCGGTAGTTGAAGAGGGCGCCTGGGGGCGCCCTTTTTTGTGCCCGGCGTTTCAGGTCCGTTGGGGTAGACTGCGGGCTTTCTTCCTCGAAGGGGTGTTGCCGTGCTGGTAATCCGGGTGAACGGCAAGAGGCCGATCAAGCTTGAGCGTAAGTTGAGTGAGGCTGGCGGCTGGGGGCTGTGGGATTTCCACCGGGCTGAAAGCTCGTACACCATTGGGGTGAAGACGCACCGCCTCGCGCGAGTCAGGCCGGCCGAGCCGGCTGCCGGGAAGCCTGTCGAGCTGTTCATCATGCGCGAGGCTTCGGCGCCTGAGTCGGAGTGGATCTCGTTTGGCGAGGGTGTTGCGGCGTACGAGTCCGACAGCTGACGGTCTAGCAAGATTTATAGATTGCGCGTACTGAGAATTGCCATTTTGCCGTTATGGTAATTTTTATGTGTATTGAATGAATATTTCTCTAGTGTGAGGGATTGCGATGGCGGATTTATGGGGGCCGGTTAACGGTATTTATACAGCTGCTACTCCGTTGCTGCCTTGGTTGGATAGTCTCCCTAGAATCGATGCTATTGAATTGGGCGGGGCATTAATTAGTGCAGGCTTCGGCGCAGGCTTTGGTGCATGGATGGCAGGCCGTATTGCCAGGAATACAAAGTTAAGAGATGAGCTTTTAGTAGAACTTCGCAGTGCCGATGTTGCGCTGACATTGTGTGCTTCAATAATGGATGTGGCTGGTGCATTCAAGAAGCAGCACGTATTGATTGTTCAAAATAAGCATAAGTCAGATTTAGAGCAGTTTAAAAAGCATCAAAAAGCTAACGTCCAAGGTGAACCATTTATATTAAAAATGGATCACTTGAAGTTCCAGCTCATAAAGCCTCCAGTCGCTGAACTGCGGATTATGGTTCTCAAGGAAGTTAGCGTATCGCCCAATGGCGTCAAGTCGATGGTTGCCCTGGCAGATGCCGTTGAAAATCTTAACGGTATGATCGTGCGGTACAACGATATCTTGGAGATGTTTGAAAGCGGAACCTTACCTATTGGCTTCAAGGCGGAGCATTACTACCTCGCTTTGCCTGTCAAGGGCGTTACTCATAATGAGTATGTTTCAGCTCTGGAAGGGATTGCGACTTACACTGATGATGTGCTTTTTTTTGCTCGAAAGCTTGCTGAGTGTATAACCTTGCAGGGGTCTAAGGTTGCTGGTCGTTTTGCGGCGGTATCTGGGGAGGCGCGTCCAGTTAGGAAGATCGCTGCACTTGAGGAGAATGAGGGTCTCTTTCCTTTAGAAGGCAATTATGAAAATTGGATGAAAGGTTGGGAGGAAGAGCCTGACAATAAGGTGAAAAAAAGTTGGTGGCGCCTTTTTAAATAGAAGGTGCCAGAATCTAAGCCCTCACTTATTGTTGGCGGGTTTTACAGTATTCTTTGGATGAAGTAACGCCAAATCTCTCACTTCCCTGAGGTGGCCTTGATTAGCTCTGGCCCCTGGTTCCGCACGTTCCCCACTGCTCTGTCGACAGGGAACCACTCGAACGCCTCGGGCGGTGTGCCTTCGTGTAGTAGCATCATTTCGGCGCGGTGCTCGGTGGTGGCGGGGTCGATCCATTCGCGGGCCAGTTCGGGGCTGAGCACGACCGGGCGCCGGTCATGCACGTCGACCATTCCGCCCTCGGCATCGGCGGTGATGATCACGAAGCCGTCTGTTTCGTCGGTTTCGCCGCCGGCCGGCGGGAATTTGCCGATGGCGGCGAAGAACAGCGGGTCACCGCTGCGTAGGCGAATGAAGTAGGGCTGCTTGATCTTCGGGTTGTCTTCGTCTTTGACCCACTCGAACCAGCCGTCAGCGGCCACCAGCGCGCGGTGGGGCCATATCTGTTTGAAGAACTTGCCGGTGGCCACTTTCTCCAGCCTGGCGTTGATCGGCGGTGGCATCTTCCCTCGCGCCCAGTTTGGCGCCCATCCCCACTTCACCTCGGCCACCACCAGGTGTCCGCCCGTGCTGTGCAGCACCTGCACCTGGGTGCTTGGCGCGACGTTGTAGCGCTGGATTGGCTCGCCCTCCCAGCCGCTCATGGCGTCCTGCTCGCTGTCGAGCTCGCGCAGGTAGTCGCGCATGCTTCGGTACTGGGCAAACCTTCCGCACATCCTCTGTTCCTCCTGTCGCTCGCCTTGAGCATGGCATTGACGGCGCGCCTGTCAATGCAAATACTGTTTATCTATACAGTATTAGTTTAGGTAATACCCTTGGCCAGCGTCAGCATCCTCGGCCCTGTCGCTACCGGCGGCGCCGAAATTCCCTACTTCCTCCCCAGCGTGCCGGCGGGTTTCCCCAGCCCGGCCCAGGATCACATCGAGCAGCGTATCTCCCTCGACGAACTGTTCGGCCTGCACCGTCCGCAGATCTATCTGGCACGCGTAGGCGGCGACAGCCTGCAGGGCCTGGGCATTCTCGACGGCGACCTGGTGCTGATCGACAAAGCGGCCAAGGCCAGGCGTGGCGACGTGGTGATTGCGTGCGTCAACGGCGAGCCGCTGCTCAAGATCATGGGCGGTGACCAGCACCAGGTCATCCTACTGTCGGCCAATCCCAAATACGCGCCGCGCTACGTGCTCGAGGCTGAAGATTTTCAGGTATGGGGCGTCTATGTCGGCCTGTGCCGGCAGGGGCGCCACTGTGGCTGATCGCGTATTCGCGCTGATCGACTGCAATGCGTTCTACTGCAGCTGCGAGCGGGTGTTCCGTCCCGACTTGGCGCGCGTGCCCATCGTCGTGCTGTCGAACAACGATGGCTGCGTGGTGAGCCGCACCAGCGAGGCCAAGGCGCTGGGCATCAAGATGGGCGAGCCGTGGTTCCAGATCCGCAAGGCGTTCGAGGCGGCCGGCGGCATGGCGTTCAGCTCCAACTATGCGCTGTACGGCGACATGAGCGAGCGGGTGATGACCGTCATCGAGGGGCTGGTGCCGGCGCTGGAGGTGTACAGCATCGACGAAGCCTTCGCTGAGCTGACGGGCGTGCTGGGTGACCTCGATGCGCTGGGGCGAGAGATACGCGCCCAGGTGCTGGCGTGCACCGGCATCCCGACCGGCGTGGGGATCGGCCCGAGCAAGACGCTGGCGAAGCTGGCCAACTACGCGGCGAAGCGCTGGCAGAAACAGACGGGTGGGGTGGTCGATATTCGCGACCCGGAGCGCCGCGCGAAGCTGCTGGCGGCCACTCCGGTCGGTGAGGTGTGGGGTGTTGGGCGCCGGCTGACGGCCCGGCTGGGCGAGCTGAACATCAAGACCGCGGCCGACCTGGCTGCGGCTGATGCCTGGACGCTGCGCAAGCAGTTCAGCGTGGTGCTGGAGAAGACTGCGCGCGAGCTGCGCGGCATACCTTGCCTAGAGCTCGATGGGGAGGCGCCGCCGAAGCAGGAGATCTGCTGCAGCCGGATGTTCGGCAAGCGCCTGCACGAGCTGCCGCCGATACGCGAGGCGGTGGCCACCTACGCCGCCCGGGCTAGCGAGAAGCTGCGCGCGCAGGGCTCGGTGTGCAAGCGGGTGCGGGTGAGCATCCGCACCGGCATGTTCAACCCGGATGAACCCAAGTTCGCGCGCGGCGTGATGTGCGAGCTGCCGTACCCCAGCGACGATACCCGGCTGATCACCCATGCCGCCCTGGCCGGGTTGGAACAGATCTACCGGCCCGGCTTCGCGTTCAGCAAGGCAGAGGTGCTGCTGCTCGATCTCTGCCAGCGCGGCGAGTACACCGACGACCTGTTTGCGCCGACCCAGCCCGAGGCCTCCCGCCAGGTCATGGCGGTGCTGGATGCAGTGAATGCGAAGTGGGGCAGGGGAACGCTGCGGCCGGGAGTCGTGCCGCCGGCGCCAGGATGGGGGATGAAGCGGGAGATGATGAGTCGGAGTTATACGACGGATGTCGATGCTCTCTGGTCTGTAGGCGGGTAACATGGTGCGCCGCTCGTCGGATGATTTGCAGGCGAAAGCCGAGCAAACCCGGGCAGAATGCAGCGTCAAAAAAAGCGGGTATCAGAGCGGGTATAGATAGACGGTTTTCTTTGTTGGTGTCCTTTTAAATCAATACGTTATGAAGCAAAGAAAAATCGTCCACATCGACTGCGACTGCTTCTACGCCGCCATCGAGATGCGTGACGACCCGAGCCTGGCCAATCGTCCGCTGGCCGTCGGCGGTTCGGCGGACCGTCGCGGGGTAATCGCCACCTGCAACTATGAAGCGCGCGCCTATGGTGTGCGCTCGGCGATGTCGTCGCGGCATGCGTTGAAGCTGTGCCCGGACCTGCTGATCGTCAAACCGCGCTTCGAGGTGTACCGCTCGGTGTCGCGGGAGATTCACGGCATCTTTCGCCAGTTCACCGATCTGATCGAGCCGCTGTCGCTGGATGAGGCCTATCTGGACGTGAGCGACTCGCCGCATTTCGCCGGCAGCGCCACGCGCATCGCCCAGGAGATTCGTCGGCGCGTGGCGCAGGAGCTGCACATCACGGTGTCGGCCGGGGTGGCGCCGAACAAGTTCCTGGCCAAGATCGCCAGCGACTGGCGCAAGCCCAACGGGCTGTTCGTGATCACCCCCGATCAGGTGGACGAGTTCGTCACGGCGTTGCCGGTAAGCAAGCTGCACGGGGTCGGCAAGGTCACGGCGGACAAGCTGACGCGCTTAGGGATTCGCACCTGTCTGGATCTGCGGGAATGGAACAAGCTGGCGCTGGTGCGCGAGTTCGGCAGTTTCGGCGAACGCCTGTGGCGTCTGGCCCATGGCATCGACGAGCGCGAGGTCAAGGTCGACAGCCGCCGCCAGTCGCTGAGCGTGGAGCATACCTATGATCAGGACCTGCCCGATCTGGAAGCCTGCCTGGAGAAGCTGCCGGCGCTGCTCGAGGAGATGAACGGCCGCCTGCAGCGCCTGGATTCCAGCTACCGGCCGGACAAGCCCTTCGTCAAGGTCAAGTTTCACGACTTTACCCAGACCACACTGGAGCAAGCGGGGGCCAGCCGCGATCTGGACAGTTATCGGCAGTTGCTGGCCAGTGCCTATGCCCGTGGCGACAAGCCGGTGCGCCTGCTCGGCTTGGGGGTCAGGCTGCACGATCTGCGCGGCCGGCAGGAGCAGCTGGAGCTGTTCGCCTAGTTGCCCTTGTGGGAGGGGCTTTAGCCGCGAGGTTTTATCGCGGCTGAAGCCGCTCCTACAGGAACAGAGTGCGTCCTGTAGGGCGAGCGTCGTGTCACTCCGCCCAGAGGCGAATCGGCTTGCCGCTGGCCGGCCACAGCTGCAGTTGGCCAATGCCGTTGAAGTCCCAGCGCTGCACCTCGTCGAGCGCCGCGAGGAAGCGCTGCTCCTGTTCCATCAGCGCTGGTGCGCACATCTTGCGGGTGCTGCCGGCGGGCTCGAAGCTGAGCGCGTCGCCCTTGAGCGAATAGCCGGCGAACCAGTGGTTGCAGCCAGCATGGCCATGGGCGCGGCCGTCGGCGGCGAAGGTGACGGTCAGGTGGCTGCGGTCGATCAGCGGGCGTTCGCCGATCCATTCCACGCGGTAGCTGCGCTCGGTTTCCAGTTGCGGTGCGTCGCTGGCGCAGCCGGTCAGGGCGGCGGCGAGCAGGGCGAAGGGGAGGGTGCGATGCATGGTTTCAGGCCTCCTGGCAGTTGCGGCACAGATGCCGGCCGGCGTCGTTGCGCCAGCCCAGCTCGGCGATGCGGGCCTCGGCGGCCGGGGCTTGCGCCGCCTTGCCGAGCGCCGCATCGACGGCGAATTCGAAGTCCAGCTGCTTGCCGCAGCCGTCGCAGTTCACCTGCCAGTTGTGGATGGCCAGTTCCTTGAACTGCGGGCCCTTGCACACGGCCAGCCATTGGCCGGGCGGGTTGATCAGATGGCGGACCTTTTCCACCTCCAGGCGCATGTGCAGGTCGCGGCTGCCCTTGAGGGTGACCAGAAGCGCGTCACCTGCCTGGATCGAGCCGCCGTTGCCGGTGACCTGATAGCGGCCCGGCGCCAGGGCGCGGCATTCGGTGAGGGTGTGTTGCGGGTTGAGCAGGGAATAACGGAAATCGTGTTCGGCCATGGGTCCTCCGGATCAGCCGGCATGCTATCACGCGCCGGCCTTGACCTCATTGCGCGGGCTGCCGGCGAGCCAGGCGGCGATGTTGTCCAGCGTGGTGCGGGCGATGGCGGCCAGGGCTTCATGGGTAAGAAAGGCCTGGTGCGCGGTGATGATGACGTTGGGGAAGGTCAGCAGGCGGGCCAGGGTGTCGTCCTGCAGCGGCAGGTCGGAATGGTCTTCGAAGAACAGTTCCGATTCCTCTTCGTACACGTCCAGGCCCAGGTAGCCGAGCCGGCCGCTTTTCAGCGCGCCGATCAGCGCCGGGGTGTCGACCAGCGCGCCGCGGCCGGTATTGATCAGCATGACGCCGCGCTTCATCTGCGCCAGGCGAGTGGCATCGATCAGGTGGTAGCTGGCCTCCGTCAACGGGCAGTGCAGGCTGAGGATGTCGCTCTGGCCGATCACCTCGTCCAATGGCGCCTGGCGCGCGCCGATGGCATCGAGCCCGGCGAGCGGGAACGGATCGTAGACCAGCACCTGGCAGCCGAAGCCATGCATGATGCGGGCGAACGCCTGGCCGATCTTGCCGCCGCCTATCACCCCGACAGTCTTGCCGTGCAGGTCGAAGCCGCTCAGCCCGTGCAGCGAGAAATCCCCCTCGCGGGTGCGGTTGAAGGCCCGGTGGATGCGCCGGTTCAGCGCCAGGATCAGCGCCACGGCATGTTCGGCTACCGCATGCGGCGAATAGGCCGGCACGCGTACCACGGGTAGCTGCAGGCGTTGCGCTGCCGCGAGGTCAACATGGTTGTAGCCGGCCGAGCGCAGGGCGATCAGGCGTGTGCCGCCCGCCGCCAGACGCTCCAGCACCGGTGCCGACAGATCATCGTTGATGAAGGCGCAGACCACCTCGCAGCCGTCGGCCAGCGCGGCACTGGCCGCGGTCAGGCGCGTCTCGTGGAACTGCAGCTGCCAGTCTTGCGGGCGTGCGCTGGCGAGGAAGCTGTCGCGGTCATAGGGCTTGCTGCTGAACAGACAGATGCGCATGGCGAGTCCTCAGGCGCTCTGGGCCGTGGCTTCGGTGAGGCGGGCGATGGCTGCGTCCAGTTCGTCCAGCGCGCGCTGAGCCTCCGGGTCATCCTGCTTGAGCAGGGTTTCGCTACGTTGACAGGCGGCGCGCAGTTGCGGCACGCCGCAGTAGCGGGTCGCGCCATGCAGGCGGTGTACGCGCTCGATCAGCGCAGTGCGTTCGCCGGCATCGCGAGCCTGGCGAATGGCCTGGCGATCACCCGGCAGGCCGGCCAGCAGCATGCTCAGCATGTCGGCGGCCAGATCGGCCTTGCCGGCGGCCAGACGCAGCCCTTCCTCGGCGTCGAGCACCTTGATCTGCGAGGGCGCCGGGGCGGGCGATACGGGTTTGTGTGCGGGCTGGTTGCGCAGGCTCAGGCCGGTCCACTTGAGGATGACCTGGCACAGCTGGCGCTCGTTGATCGGTTTGGTCAGGTAGTCGTCCATGCCGCTTTGCAGCAGGGTGCGCTTCTCGTTGGCCAGTGCATGGGCGGTCAGGGCGATGATCGGCGTGGCGCTGCGGCCCTGTTCGCCTTCCCACTGGCGGATGGCCTCGGTGGCCTGACGGCCGTCCATGCCCGGCATCTGCACGTCCATGAACACCAGATCGAAACTGCCGTGCTGCACCGCTTCGATGGCGGCGAAGCCGCTGTCCACGGCCGTGACCTGGGCGCCGAGATCGTCCAGCAGGGTTTGCACCAGCAGCAGGTTGGCCGGGTTGTCGTCGACGCAGAGAATCTGCGGTCTGCGGCCGTTGACCGGCGCGCTGGGCTCGCCG
Source organism: Pseudomonas hydrolytica (assembly GCF_021495345.1). Taxonomy (NCBI): domain Bacteria; kingdom Pseudomonadati; phylum Pseudomonadota; class Gammaproteobacteria; order Pseudomonadales; family Pseudomonadaceae; genus Ectopseudomonas; species Ectopseudomonas hydrolytica. Next base: position 3,334,442 of record NZ_CP099397.1, on the reverse strand, counting down.
GGCCCGCGCTGGGGGCAGAGCATCTCGACCAGCGCCTTGTGCAGCTTGCGCGTGCACGGCGGTTTGGCCTGCAGCTGGGTGTAGGCATCGGGCAGCGATTCGTGGAACAGCCCCAGTTCGGTGGTCGGGCACAGCACCAGGGTCTTGCAGCCAAGGCGGTCGAGGTCCCAGATGTGTTGCGCCAGCGCCTCGGGCGGCAACTGCTCGGCGGTGATGCCGAGCACTGCCAGGCTCAGCGGCCGTTCGTGCTGATGCTGCTGGCTCACGGCCTCGAGCAGTGGCTGCAGGCCGGCGAAGCTTTCCACCTCGAGACCGCAGTCTTCCAACTGGTGGGTGAGCGCCTGGCGGGCCAGTTCGTGGCTTTCCAGCACCGCCACGCGGCGGCCCTGCAGCGGCGTACGCGGCAGGTCGTCGGCATCGTCGCGGGCTTTCGGCAGGCTCAGGCTGATCCAGAATTCCGAGCCTTCGCCCGGGGTGCTGTCGACGCCGATCTCGCCGCCCATCTGTTCGATCAGGCGCTTGGAGATCACCAGGCCCAGGCCGGTGCCGCCGGCCTGGCGGCTGAGGGAATTGTCGGCCTGGCTAAAGGCCTGGAACAGCGCGCGCAGATCCTCGTCGGACAGGCCGATGCCGGTGTCCATCACGCTGATGCGCAGCTGGGCGCTGTCGACGCTCTCGTCCTCGACCATGGCGCGCATGACGATAGTGCCTTCGCGGGTGAACTTGATGGCGTTGCTGACCAGGTTGGTCAGCACCTGTTTCAGGCGCAGCGGGTCGCCGCGCAGGGCCAGTGGCGTGTCGCGGTAGATCAGGCTGATCAGCTCCAGCTGTTTCTCGTGGGCGGCGGGGGCGAGGATGGTCAGGGTGTCCTGCAGCAGGTCGCGCAGGTTGAAGGGGATGCTCTCCAGCACCAGCTGCCCGGCCTCGATCTTGGAGAAGTCGAGCACCTCGTTGATGATGCCGAGCAGGCTGTCGGCGGATTTCTCGATGGTTGCCAGATAGTCCTGCTGGCGCGGGCTGAGCTCACTCTTCTGCAGCAGGTTGGTGAAGCCGAGAATGCCGTTGAGCGGGGTGCGAATCTCGTGGCTCATGTTGGCCAGGAACTCGGACTTGATGCGGCTGGCCTCCAGGGCTTCCTTGCGCGCGAAGTCCAGCTCGATGTTCTGGATCTCGATGGTTTCGAGGTTCTGCCGCACGTCCTCGGTGGCCTGCTCGATGCTGTGCTGCAGCTCTTCCTGGGCATTCTGCAGCGCCTCGGCCATGCGGTTGATGCCGGCGGCCAGCTCGTCCATCTCATGGCTGCCCAGCGGCGGCAGGCGGGTTTCCAGATGGCCGTCCTTGAGCTGGGCCACGCCGGCCTTGATGGCACGCAGCGGCTCGTTGATGCTGCGGCCCATGCGCAGGGCCAGCAGGGCGGTGACGGCGAGACCGCCGGCGATCAGCAGCAGGCTGGCGAACAGGCTGCGGTAGCCGATCAGCAGCGTGCCCTGGTGCGATAGCTCCAGCTCCACCCAGCCGAGCAGCTGGGCGCTGCGTTCGCTGTCTGCCGAGCGGGTGGCCAGCAGGTGCTGGTCGTAGACCGGCAGCAGAAAGCGCGTGGCATCCTGGCCGCTGAGCAGGCTGATGCCCGGCTGATCGCTGGGCGCAGGGTTGAGCATGCTCGGTCCGGCGTGCGCCAATGGCGCCCGCTCGGCGGCGAGGAAGCTCACCGAACGCACGTCCGGGTGTTCCAGCGACTGCCGCGCGATGCGTTCGAGCAGTACCTTGTCCTGCTGCTGCAGGGCGGGGGCGGCCAGGGGCGCCAGGTGTTCTATCAGCATCTCGCCACGTTGCAGCAGCTGCGCCTGCAGACCGGACAATTGCACCCAGGTGAAGTAGCCACCCAGCACCAGTGCCAGCAGGCTGGTGGGTAGCAGGGTGAGCAGCAGCACGCGGCCTTTGATGCCTAGATCCTTGAACACGATTTTCCTCCTTTATGACATCTGGGCAGTGTAGCGACTCGGCGCGCCGGAATCTGTAGATGAGCGATTGTCGTTTAATAGGTAGAATTGTTCGCATCTACCTTCCCGGTTTGCACCATGATGACCCACGCCTGCCCCTCGGCCCGCATTCTCGCCGTCGAGGACGACCCCCTGCTTGCCAGTCACCTGCAATCGCACCTGGTGGCCCGCGGCTTCGATGTGACCCTCAGCCATGATGGCAGCGAGGGGTTGCGCCTGGCCGAGCGCGAAGATTTCGACCTGATCCTGATGGACATCCTGCTGCCGGGCATCAACGGTCTGGATGCCCTGCAGCAACTGCGCCGGCGCCGCAGCGTGCCAGTGTTGCTGATGTCGGCGCTGGGCGATGAGCAGAATCGCATCGCCGGTTTCAGCCAGGGCGCCGACGATTACCTGCCCAAGCCCTTCAGCCTGGGCGAGCTGAGCGTGCGGGTGGAGGCCATTTTGCGCCGCGTCGCCTACGAGCGCCGTGAGCCGCAGCCGGGCGTTGGCGACGATGCCCTGCAGTTCGACGATGGCCGCAGCGACGTCGCCTACGCCGGTCAGTGGCTCGGTCTGACGCCCAGCGAGTACCGGGTGCTGGAGCTGCTGTGGCGGCACCAGGACGAAGCGCTGAGCAAGCCCTTCCTTTACCAGCAGGCGCTGCGCCGCGCCTATGCCCAGCATGACCGCAGCCTCGACATGCATGTCAGCCACATCCGCCGCAAGCTGCAGGCGGTGGGTTACGAGGCGATGCGGGTGGACACCGTCTGGGGCAAGGGCTACATCCTGGCGCAGGCCGGCGCATGAGCCTGCCGGGTCGGCACTCGCTGCTCTGGCGCCTGGCCGGAGCGCTTGCGCTGTTCTGCCTGCTGCTGGTCAGCCTCTATGCGGATGTCGGTCGGCTGCTGGTCCAGACCGCTTCCTATCTGCCCGAGTCGACTCGGCAGGTGCTGCGCGAGCATGCGCGCGAGGCCGAGGCGGCCTGGCGCGAGGGCGGGAGCGTCGGTGTGGACACCTTTCTCGAGCAGCTGCGCGAGCGCGAGGGAATCTGGGCGGCGGTGGTCGACGAGCACAAGCACTCGCTGTCGTCGATGCCGCTTGACGAGGCGCAGCAGCAGCGCCTGGATTTCGTGCGCAGGCTGGATTTCCCGGTGGGGCGACCGGGCAGCACGCCCACCTTCTATGTGCCGTTCAGCGATGGCCAGGCGCGCCTGGTGCTGGAGCTGCCGCAGCGCCTGGATCCACGGCAGTACGTCGAGCTCTGGGAACTGCTGTTGCAGCGCCTGCTGCCGGCACTTCTGGCCGTGGCCCTGGCTGTGCTGCTCTATCGTCTGCTCATCGCTCCGCTGGCGATGCTGCGCAGGCAGGCCGCGGCGCTGAGTTCCGGCGATCTGTCGGCCAGGCTGGGTCCGCGGGTGACGCAACGCAAGGACGAGCTGGGCGAGCTGGCGCGCAGCTTCGACCATATGGCCGAGCGTCTGCAGGGCACCGTGGCCTTTCAGCGTCAGCTGCTGCGCGACCTGTCCCACGAGCTGCGCACGCCGCTGGCGCGCCTGCGCGTGGCCGGCGAGAGCGAACAGGACGTCGAGGCCCTGCGCCAGCGCCTGGCGCGTGAAGTGCTGCAAATGGAGAAACTGGTGGGCGACGCCCTCGAGCTGGTCTGGCTGGACACCGAAAGGCCCCGCCTGCCGAGCGAGGAGGTGGACGTCGCCCGGCTGTGGGACGTGCTGCGCGAGAATGCCGCGTTCGAAACCGGCTGGCCCGTCGAGCGCATGCCCTGCGACCTGCCCGCCGACTGCCGCGTGATCGGGCACCTCAACGGCCTGGCGCAAGCGCTGGAGAACATCCTGCGCAATGCCATTCGCCACTCGCCGCAGGGTGGCTCGGTACGCCTGGGCGGGCGGCGCGAGGCGGGTGATTGGCTGCTGTGGATCGAGGACCAGGGGCCGGGAGTCGCCGAGAGCGAACTGGAAGCCATCTTCCGCCCCTTCACCCGGCTCAGTGCCGCGCGGCCCGGCGGCGACGGTTTCGGCCTGGGCCTGGCGATTGCCCGCAGCATGGTGGAAACGCAGGGCGGCCGCGTATGGGCGCACAACGGCGAGCCCGGGCTGCGCGTGCATATCCAGCTACCGGCGACCTGAGCCTGCCGCGCAGCGCCGCGTTACGTTCGCCGGGATGCTGCGCTCGCGGGTTCGGCGTATCATGACGCCCCTTCGCGTCAGTCTGGATTCGAGCGACCCATGACCCTGCAATTTCCCACCATCGCCGACTGCATCGGCAACACGCCCCTGGTGCGCCTGCAGCGCCTGGGCGGCGACACCAGCAACACCCTGCTGGTCAAGCTGGAAGGCAACAACCCGGCCGGCTCGGTCAAGGACCGCCCGGCGCTGTCGATGATCAACCGCGCCGAGCTGCGCGGCGATATCCGCCCTGGCGATACCCTGATCGAAGCCACCAGCGGCAATACCGGTATCGCCCTGGCGATGGCGGCGGCGATCAAGGGCTACAAGATGATCCTGATCATGCCGGACAACTCCACCGCCGAACGCAAGTGGGCGATGACCGCCTACGGCGCCGAGCTGATCCTGGTCAGCAAGGAGGAGGGCATGGAGGGCGCGCGTGATCTGGCCGAGAAGCTGCAGGCCGAAGGGCGTGGCAAGGTGCTCGATCAGTTCGCCAATGGCGACAACCCCGAGGCGCACTACAGCGGTACCGGCCCGGAAATCTGGCGCCAGACCGGCGGGACCATCACCCACTTCATCAGCTCCATGGGCACCACCGGCACCATCATGGGCACCTCGCGCTATCTCAAGGAGCAGAACCCGGCGATCCAGATCGTCGGCCTGCAGCCGCAGGAAGGCTCGGCCATCCCCGGCATTCGTCGCTGGCCGCAGGAATACCTGCCGAAGATCTATCAGGCCGAACGGGTCGACCAGGTGATGGACATGGGCCAGGCCGAGGCCGAGCACGTCATGCGTCGTCTGGCGCGGGAAGAGGGCATCTTCTGCGGCGTGTCTTCCGGCGGCTCGGTGGCCGGCATGCTGCGCCTGTCGCAGCAGGTGGAGAACGCGGTGCTGGTGGCGATCATCTGCGATCGCGGCGACCGCTACCTGTCCACCGGCGTTTACCAAGAACCGACCCACTGATGGCCAGACGCAGCTCCAACCTGCGCTTTCAGCCCAGCGGTGGCAGTCGCGCGGCGCAGGTCCCGGTCGGCAAGAAGCAGAAGCTCGCCATCGAGCGCCTGGCCGGTGACGGTCGCGGCATCGCCTTCGAAGGCGGGCGTACCTGGTTCGTCAGCGGCGCCCTGGCTGGCGAGCAGGTCGAGGCGCGGGTGCTCGGCGCCCGCAGCCAGACCGTCGAGGCGCGCGCCGAACGCATCATCGTCGCCAGCAGCGAGCGCCGTGAGGCGCCCTGCATGCATGCCGAGCGCTGTGGCGGTTGCAACCTGCAGCACATGCCGCATGCCGATCAGCTCGCCCTGAAACAGCGCACGCTCACCGAGCAGTTGTCACGTTTGGGTGGCGTGCAGCCGGATGAATGGGCGGCGCCCTTGGTTGGCCCCGAGTTCGGCTACCGCCGCCGCGCGCGGGTTGCCGTGCGCTGGGATGCCAAGGCGCGTCAGCTACAGGTCGGTTTCCGCGCCGAAGCCAGCCAGGACATCGTCGCCATCGACGACTGCCCGGTACTGGTACAGCCCTTGCAGCCGATTTTCAGGGCATTGCCGGCGCTGTTGCGCAGCCTGGAAAAACCGCAGGCGGTCGGGCATGTGGAGCTGTTCAGCGGCACCGCCGAAGCCGTGCTGCTGCGCCATACCGCGCAACTGCCCGAGGCCGACCTGAGCCGTCTGCGCGCCTTCTGCGGCGAGCATCGCGCGCAGCTCTGGCTGCAGGGCGACGGACAGCCAGAGCCCGACGATCCGGCGGCCGAGCTGGGGTTCGAGTTGACGCGCTGGCAGCTGCGGCTGGCCTATCGCCCGGGCGATTTCGTGCAGGTCAACGGTCCGGTCAACGAGGCCATGGTCGCTCAGGCGCTAGACTGGTTGTCAGTGCAACCCGGCGAGCGGGTGCTGGACCTGTTCTGCGGCCTGGGCAATTTCGCCCTGCCGCTGGCGCGTCAGGCAGCCGAAGTGGTGGCTGTGGAAGGTGTCGAGGCGATGGTCGCGCGGGCTGCGGCCAACGCACGGAGCAACGGGCTGGACAATGCGCACTTTTTCCGTGCCGACCTGTCCAACCCGCTGGCCAATGAAACCTGGGCGCGTGGCGGTTTTGCCGCTGTGCTGCTCGATCCGCCGCGCGATGGCGCGCTGGAGGCGGTGCGCGGGATGAGTGCGTTGGGCGCCCGGCGGCTGGTCTACGTCTCCTGCAACCCGACCACCCTGGCGCGCGACGCCGCGGAGCTGGCGCAGCAGGGATACCGGCTGCGCCGTGCCGGGATTCTCGACATGTTCGCGCAGACCGCGCATGTCGAAGCCATGGCGTTGTTCGAAAAGATTTAGCGGTAAGTGGCACGTTCGGTGTCACAGGGACGTACAGGAGGTACGTTCTTTCAGTTAATCCGACCGGCTCAGAGAAGGCCGGCGACTGCTCGGTGCGACCTATGCGCACCGTAGGGAAGGTAAGACGATGGTTCAGGTAAGAGCGCATCAGCCAGTCAACGATGACGGCAGCATCAATCTCGAGGCCTGGCTGGATCATGTCGCCAGCGTCGACCCGGCGCTGGATCGTCAGGCACTGCAAGAGGCCTGCGAATTCGCCCGCGATCTGGAGCAGCAGGCCAACACCACCCAGCATCACTGGAGCGAGGGCGCCTCGACGTTCCGCGCCGGCCTCGACATCGCGGAAATCCTCGCCGACCTCAAGCTCGATCAGGATTCGCTGGTCGCGGCGGTCATCTATCGTGGCGTGCGCGAGGGCAAGATCACCCTGGCCGCGGTGCACCAGCGTTTCGGTCCGGTGGTGGCCAAGCTGATCGAAGGCGTGCTGCGCATGGCGGCGATCAGCGCCAGTATCAATCCGCGTGAATCGGTGGTGGTCGGCTCGCAGACGCAGGTAGAGAACCTGCGCAAGATGCTGGTGGCCATGGTCGACGACGTGCGCGTGGCGCTGATCAAGCTGGCCGAACGCACCTGCGCCATCCGCGCGGTCAAGGAAGCCGACGAAGAGAAACGCCAGCGTGTGGCGCGCGAGGTGTTCGACATCTATGCACCGCTGGCCCACCGCCTGGGCATCGGCCATATCAAGTGGGAGCTGGAAGACCTGTCCTTCCGCTACCTGGAGCCGGAGCAGTACAAGCAGATCGCCAAGCTGCTGCACGAGCGTCGTCTGGATCGCGAACAGTACATCAACGACGCCATGGCCCATCTGCGCCAGGAGCTGGAAGCCACCGGCATCAAGGCCGATATCAGCGGCCGGGCGAAACACATCTATTCGATCTGGCGCAAGATGCAGCGCAAGGGCCTGCAGTTCAGCCAGATCTACGACGTGCGTGCGGTGCGCGTGCTGGTGCCGGAGGTGCGTGACTGCTACACCACCCTGGGTATCGTGCACACCCTGTGGCGGCACATTCCCAAGGAGTTCGACGACTACATCGCCAACCCCAAGGAGAACGGCTACCGCTCGCTGCATACTGCCGTGCTCGGCCCGGAAGGCAAGGTGCTGGAAGTGCAGATCCGCACCCACTCCATGCACGAAGAAGCCGAACTGGGCGTGTGCGCGCACTGGCGCTACAAGGGCACCGACGTCAAGTCCGGCTCCAACCACTATGAAGAGAAGATTTCCTGGCTGCGTCAGGTTATCGAGTGGCACGAGGAGCTGGGCGATATCGGCGGTCTGGCCGAACAGCTGCGCGTGGACATCGAGCCGGATCGGGTCTACGTCTTCACCCCCGACGGCCACGCCATCGACCTGCCCAAGGGGGCCACGCCGCTGGACTTCGCCTACCGCGTGCACACCGAGATCGGTCACAACTGCCGCGGCGCCAAGATCAACGGCCGTATCGTGCCGCTGACCTACAGTCTGCAGACCGGCGAGCAGGTGGAGATCATCACCAGCAAGCAGGGCTCGCCGAGTCGCGACTGGCTCAACCCCAACCTGGGCTACGTCACCACCAGCCGCGCGCGGGCCAAGATCGTCCACTGGTTCAAGCTGCAGGACCGCGACCAGAACGTCGCTGCCGGCAAGCAGCTGCTCGAACGCGAGCTGGCGCGCCTGGCCCTGCACGGCGTGGATTTCGACAAGCTGGCCGAGAAGGCCAACCTGAAAATCGCCGAGGACCTGTTCGCGGCGCTGGGTGCCGGCGACGTGCGCCTGGCGCATGCGGTCAACCTGGCCCAGCAGCTGGTCGAACCGGAGCGCAGCAGCGAGCAGCTCGAACTGATCCCGCGCAAGGCGCAGGGCTTCAAGCCGGGCAAGCGCGGCGACATCCAGATCCAGGGTGTCGGCAACCTGTTGACGCAGATGGCCGGCTGCTGCCAGCCGCTGCCGGGAGATCCCATCGTCGGCTACATCACCCTCGGTCGTGGCGTCACCATTCATCGCCAGGATTGCCCCACCGCGCTGCAGCAGTCCGCGCGCGAGCCGGAACGGATGATCCAGGTGAGCTGGGGGCCGGTGCCGGTGCAGACCTACCCGGTGGAAATTGTCATCAAGGCGTACGACCGCTCCGGTCTGCTGCGTGACGTCACCCAGGTGCTGCTCAACGAGAAGCTCAACGTGCTGGCGGTCAACACGCGCTCGAATAAGGAGGACAACACCGCCTCCATGTCGATCACCGTGGAGATTCCCGGGCTCGATGCGCTTGGCCGTCTGCTGGCGCGTATCGGCCAGTTGCCCAATATCATCGAGGCGCGTCGCCACCGCGTGGCCTAGCAGGAAGCTTTCATGTACCAACTCGACGACCTGCTGCACCTGATGGCGCGTCTGCGCGATCCGCAACACGGCTGCCCCTGGGACCTCAAGCAAAGCTACGCCACCATCGTGCCCTACACCCTGGAGGAGGCGTATGAGGTCGCCGACGCCATCGAGCGCGGCGACTTCGAGCACCTGCCCGGCGAGCTGGGCGACCTGCTGTTTCAGGTGGTCTATTACAGCCAGCTGGCGCAGGAAGAGGGGCGTTTCGATTTCGCGCGGGTAGTCGACGGCATCACCGCCAAGCTGATCCGCCGTCACCCGCACGTATTCCCCGACGGCGACCTGTATGGCGCGCCGGATGCGGCCAGGCTGGAGGAGGCCGCGGTCAAGCAGCGCTGGGAAGAACTCAAGGCCCTGGAGCGCGCCGAAAAGGCCGCCGCCCCCGAGCAGCTGTCGCTGCTCGATGACGTACCCGCCGCATTGCCGGCGCTTTCGCGCGCGGCCAAGTTGCAAAAGCGTGCGGCCCAGGTCGGTTTCGACTGGCCCGAAGCACTGCCGGTGGTGGACAAGGTGCGCGAAGAGCTGGACGAGGTGCTCGAAGCCATGAGCGAGAACGATGCCGAGGCGGTTGCCGAGGAAATCGGCGATCTGCTGTTCGTCGTCACCAACCTGGCGCGGCACCTGAAGGTCGACCCGGAAGCCGCGCTGCGCGCTGCCAATGGCAAGTTCGAACGACGCTTTCGTTTCATCGAGCAAAGCGTGCGGGAAGCCGGGCGCAGCCTGGACGGCTGCTCGCTGGAGGAGCTGGACGCCCTGTGGGGCGAGGCCAAGAAGCTGGAGAAACAGGCGCCCGGTTGCTGAACGCCATATCCGGGAACGGCTGACTCGCCCCTCCTGACGTGCATCCCGGCTACGGCTTGGTTTTCGGGCTGGAGCCGCTGCGCCTTAGCCCTTATGCTGGGCGCCTTGGACTGGCAGCGTGAATCGTCGCTGCCGCAACAAAATCATGTTCGGGATCTTTAGCCATGGGTCTTTCCCTGCGCGACCAGCTGCTCAAAGCCGGCCTGGTCAACGAAAAACAGGCCAAGCAGGTTGGCAAGCAGCAGCAGAAGCAGAAGCGTCTGGCGCACAAGGGCCAGGCCGAACTGGACGACAGCGCACGCCAGGCTGCGCTGCAGGCGCAGGCCGAAAAGGCCGCGCGTGATCAGGAGCTCAATCGTCAGCAGCAGGAAAAGGCCGAACAGAAGGCCCGTGCGGCGCAGATCAAGCAACTGATCGAGCGCTCGCGCCTGCCCAAGCTCGACGGCGACGACTACTACAACTTCGTCGATGACAAGAAGGTCAAACGCCTGCCGGTCAACACCATGATGCGCAACAAGCTGTCCAACGGCTGGCTGGCCATCGTCCGCCATGGCGGTGGTTATGAGGTCATTCCGCGTGAAGCCGCGCTGAAGATCCAGGAGCGCGATGCCTCGCGCATCGTTCTGCTCAATACCCACGTCGAAGCGCCGGACACCGACGATCCCTACGCGGCCTATCAGATTCCCGATGATCTGATGTGGTAACGCCCTAGGGTGCGCCGTGCGCGACGCATTGCGCGCACCCTACCTCGACCTTTGGGTCAATCCAGCGGCAGCTCGGTGGTGCGTTTGACCTCGCTCATGGCGATATGCGAGTGCGCCTCCTGCACGTGCGGGCGCTGCAGCAGGTGGTCGCGTAGGAAGCGCTCGTAGTCGGCGATGTCGCGCGCCACCACCTTGAGCAGGTAGTCCGAGCCGCCGGCCATGGTGTAGCACTCCAGCACCTGCGGGTAGCCCACCACCGCCTGCTCGAACTCTTCCAGATTGCCGCGGCCATGGGCCGACAGCTTGATGTCGACGAACACCGTCATGCCCAGGCCCAGCTGCTTGGGGTTGAGCAGGGCGACCTTGCGTTCGATCAGGCCTTCCTCCTGCATGCGGTGAATCCGCCGCCAGCACGGCGATTGCGACAGCTCGACCTTTTCCGCCACCTCGGCGGCGGACAGGTCGGCGTCGTGCTGCAGCAGGCGAAGAATCTTGCGGTCGATGGGGCTCAGCTTGTCCTGCATGACTGTTTCCATTTTCTTGTGATTGTTGGAAGGATCATGCGCAGTATCAGCAATCCGGCCCGCAAATAGAAAGAAAAAAGCGGAACTCCTCGGTCATGATCTTTGCCAGTCGTCCCGTACAGCGATCCTGGCGGGGCAGAACAGGGTGGCACCTACCGTTGCCATCCCCGCTCTCCATAAGAATAAGAGGAGCACCCCATGTCACTGGCCGAGATCCGCCTGGATGACAAGTACCGTCTCGCCACCGGTCACCTCTACCTGACCGGCACCCAGGCGCTGACCCGCCTGCCCATGCTGCAGAAACAGCGTGACGCCGCCCATGGTCTGAACACCGCCTGCTTCATTTCCGGTTACCGCGGCTCGCCGCTGGGCAACCTGGACAAGAGCCTGTGGGACGCCAAGCAGTACCTCAAGGACAACCACATCCACTTCCAGCCCGGGGTCAACGAAGAGTTGGCCGCCACCGCCTGCTGGGGTAGTCAGCAGACCAGCCTGTTCCCCGGCGCGCGCTACGACGGCGTGTTCGCCATGTGGTACGGCAAAGGCCCGGGTGTGGATCGCTGCGGCGACGTGTTCAAGCACGGCAACTCGGCCGGCGTATCGCCGCATGGCGGCGTGCTGCTGCTGGCCGGCGACGACCATGGCTGCAAGTCCTCGAGCATCGCCCACCAGAGCGAGCACGCTTTTATCGCCGCCTCGATCCCGGTGCTGAACCCGGCCAACGTTCAGGAGATCCTCGACTACGGCATCATCGGCTGGGAACTGTCGCGCTACAGCGGTTGCTGGGTGGCGCTGAAGACCATCGCCGAGAACGTCGATTCCTCGGCCGTGGTGGATGTCGACCCGCTGCGGGTCGAGGTGAAGATTCCCACCGACTTCAAGCTGCCGGAAGACGGCGTGCATATCCGCTGGCCGGACCCGCCCCTGGTCCAGGAAAAGCGCCTCAACACTTACAAGATCTACGCCGCGCGCGCCTTCGCCCTGGCCAACAACCTCAACCAGATCAAGCTCGATTCGCCCAACCCGCGCCTGGGTATCATCACCACCGGCAAGTCCTACCTGGATGTACGTCAGGCGCTCAACGACCTCGGTCTGGACGAGCAGCTCTGTGCCCAGGTCGGCCTGCGCGTGCTCAAGGTCGGCATGAGCTGGCCGCTGGAGCCGGTGTCGGTGCACGAGTTCGCCGAGGGCCTGGACGAGATCCTGGTGGTGGAGGAAAAGCGCAGCATCATCGAGGACCAACTGACCGGTCAGCTGTACAACTGGCCGGTGGGCAAGCGCCCGCGAGTGGTGGGCGAGTTCGATGAGGGCGGCAATTCGCTGCTGCCGAACCTCTCCGAGCTGACCCCGGCGATGATCGCCCGGGTTATTGCCAAGCGTCTGGCGCCGATCTATTCCAGCCCGGTGATCGAGGAACGCCTGGCCTTCCTCGCCGCCAAGGAGGCGGCGCTGGCTGCGCCCAAGCACCACACCGCGCGCACCCCGCATTTCTGCTCCGGCTGCCCGCACAACAGCTCGACCAAGCTGCCGGAAGGCAGCCGCGCCCTGGGCGGCATCGGTTGCCACTACATGACCCAGTGGATGGACCGCAACACCGACACCTTCACCCAGATGGGCGGCGAGGGCGCCACCTGGATCGGCCAGGCGCCGTTCACCGACACCCCGCACGTGTTCCAGAACCTCGGCGACGGCACCTACTTCCATTCCGGCCAGCTGGCCCTGCGCGCCTCGGTCGCCGCCGGGGTCAACATCACCTACAAGATTCTCTACAACGACGCGGTGGCCATGACCGGCGGCCAGCCCATCGACGGCGAGCTGCGCATCGACCAGCTCAGCCAGCAGGTCTATGCCGAGGGGGTCAAGCGCATCGCCCTGGTCAGCGACGAGCCGGACAAGTACCCGACCCGCGCCACCTTCGCGCCCATCGTCACCTTCCACCATCGCCGCGAGCTGGACGCCGTGCAGCGTGAGCTGCGCGAGTTCAAGGGCGTGTCGGTGATCCTCTACGACCAGACCTGCGCCACCGAGAAGCGCCGCCGGCGCAAGCGCGGCAAGCTGGTCGACCCGGCCAAGCGCGCCTTTATCAACCCGGCGGTGTGCGAGGGCTGCGGCGACTGCAGCGTCAAGTCCAACTGCCTGTCGGTGCTGCCGCTGGAGACCGAGCTGGGGCGCAAGCGCGAGATCGACCAGAACGCCTGCAACAAGGATTTCAGCTGCCTGGAAGGCTTCTGCCCGAGCTTCGTCACCGTGCATGGCGGTAGTCTGCGCAAGCCGGAGGCGGTTGGCCTGGGCGCGCTCTTCATCGCCCTGCCGGAGCCGCGCCAGCCTGCGCTGGAGCGTCCGTGGAACATCCTCCTGCCCGGCGTCGGCGGCAGCGGCGTGACCACGGTCGGCGCGCTGCTGGGCATGGCCGCGCATATCGAAGGCAAGGGCTGCACGGTGCTGGATCAGGCCGGCCTGGCGCAGAAGTTCGGCCCGGTGGTCACCCATATCCGCATCGCCGCCAAACAGGACGATATCTACGCGGTGCGCATCGCCGCCGGCGAGACCGATCTGCTGCTCGGTTGCGACCTGGTGGTTTCCGCCAGCGAAGAGGCCCTGGCCAAGCTCAACGACAAGATTGCCCATGCGCTGGTCAACAGTCATGAGGCGGCCACCGCCGAGTTCACCCGCAACCCCGATGCCCAGGTGCCCGGCGCCGCCATGCGCGAGGCCATCATCGAGGCCGTCGGCGCGGCCAAGACCCAGTTCGTCGATGCCACCCGCCTGGCCACCCGCCTGCTTGGCGACAGCATCGCCACCAACCTGTTTATGCTCGGTTTCGCTTATCAGAAGGGTTTGGTTCCCGTCTCCGCCGAGGCGATCAACAAGGCCATCGAACTCAATGGCGTGGCGGTGCAGCTCAATCAGCAGGCGTTCCTCTGGGGCCGTCGCGCGGCCCACGACCTGGCCGCGGTGGAGAAGCTGGCCGCGCCCAAGGTGGTCGAGGCGCCGCGTTGCCAGAGCCTGGAGGAGATCGTCGAGGATCGTGTGCAGCGTCTGAGTGCTTACCAGAACGCCGCCTACGCCGCGCGCTACCGCGAGCTGGTCGAGCGCGTGCGCCAGGCCGACACTGACGCCGAGCAGCGCCTGAGCAAGGCCGTAGCACGCTATTACTTCAAGCTCCTGGCCTACAAGGACGAGTACGAGGTGGCGCGCCTGTATAGCGACGCCGCCTTCCGCAAGCAGCTCGAGGCGCAGTTCGAAGGCGACTACCAGCTGCAGTTCCACCTGGCGCCGAGCTGGCTGAGCAAGCCCGATCCGGTCACCGGTCAGCCGCGCAAGCGCGCCTTCGGTCCCTGGATGCTCAAGGCCTTCGGCGTGCTGGCGCGCTTCAAGTTCCTGCGCGGCACGGTGCTCGATCCGTTTGGCCACAGCGCCGAGCGCAAGCTCGAACGCGAGCTGATCGAGGAGTACGAGGCGACCGTCGCCTATCTGCTCGCCGAGCTCGATGCCGGCAACTACCGCACGGCGGTGGCGCTGGCCGAGATTCCCGAGCAGATCCGCGGCTACGGCCACGTCAAGGAAGCGGCGCTGGCCAAGGCACGCGAGCAGGCCGCGCAGCTCAAGGCGCGCATGGCCGTCAGCGAAATCGCCGCGGTGCAGCTGTTCGAACCGGCCGCCTGATCCTTCCCCCGTCACCCCTTGCCACCCCCTCCCGTCTGGGAGCGGGGCGGCCTTTTACAACAAGAAAACCGAGGTAACCGATGTCCGTCTTCACCCACGTCGACTTCGATCAGCACGAACAGGTGGTCTACGGCCACGACAAGGCCAGCGGCCTGAAAGCCATCATCGCCATCCACGACAGCACCCTCGGCCCGGCCCTGGGCGGCTGCCGCATGTGGAACTACGCCTCGGACGAGGAGGCGCTGCGCGACGTGCTGCGCCTGTCGCGCGGCATGACCTACAAGTCGGCCCTGGCGCGCCTGCCGCTGGGTGGCGGCAAGGCGGTGATCATCGGCGATCCGCACACCGGCAAGAGCGCGGCGCTGTTCCAGGCCATGGGCGATTTCGTCGACAGCCTCGGCGGGCGCTACATCACCGCGGCGGACTCCGGCACCGGCGTGGCCGAGATGCAGATCATGGCCGAACGCACCCGCCACGTGGCTGGCGCCGGCCAGCGCGAGGCCTTCGACGGCGGCAGCCGCGATGGCGACCCGTCACCGTCCACCGCCTATGGCGTGTGCATTGGCATCCAGGCGGCGGTAGCCCATCGTCTCGGTCGCCAGGATCTTTCCGGCATCCGCGTGGCCATCCAGGGCGTCGGCCAGGTCGGCTTCGGCCT
Organism: Pseudomonas hydrolytica; assembly: GCF_021495345.1. NCBI lineage: Bacteria > Pseudomonadati > Pseudomonadota > Gammaproteobacteria > Pseudomonadales > Pseudomonadaceae > Ectopseudomonas > Ectopseudomonas hydrolytica. The sequence continues at coordinate 3,319,196 of NZ_CP099397.1, read as the reverse complement.
GGCCAAGCTGCTCAAGGACGCCGGTGCCCAGCTGTGGGTGACCGATATCCAGGCCGCCAACGTGCAGCGCGCGGTCGCCCAGCTCGGCGCCACCGCGGTCGGCCAGCACGATATCTACGGCCTCGATGTGGACGTCTTCGCCCCCTGCGCCCTCGGCGCCATCGTCAATCCGCAGACCCTGGAGGCGCTGCGCGCGCCGATCATCGCCGGCGCCGCCAACAACCAGCTGGCCGACGCCAGCCTGGCCGAGACCCTGCGTCGCCGCGAGTGCCTGTATGCGCCGGATTACGCGATCAACGCCGGCGGCATCATCGATGTCTGCTACGAGCGCACCGGCGGCAGCGCCGCCCAGCTCAAGGCGCATATCGAAGGCATCGGCCCGACCCTGACGGAGATCTTCCAGCGCGCCGAGCGCGAGGGCGCGACCACCACCGCCATCGCCGACCGCATGGCCCGCGAGCGTCTGCAGGGCGGTCTGTGAGCCATGGATAGGCAATAACGCTGGTGGGCATGGCGCACCCTACGAGATGAGGTGCGTCGTGCGCACCAAGCGGGGTGGCCCGACCACCCCAGGCTTCTGACTTTTTCACAACAACAAGAGGGCAAGTCCCAATGAGTCAAGACAGCATCGCCACCGGCACCTTCGCCGGTGCCTCCAGCAGCGCCGGCCGAGGCCTGTGGTCGTCGCGCTGGGTGTTCTTCCTCGCCGCCACCGGCTCGGCCGTGGGCCTGGGCAATATCTGGAAGTTTCCCTATATCACCGGACAGAACGGCGGCGGCGCCTTCGTCCTGGTCTACCTGGCGTGCATCCTCGCCATCGGCATCCCGCTGCTGATGACCGAGGTGATGATCGGCCGCCGCGGTCGTGCCAATCCGGAAGGCGCCTTCGCGGCGCTGGCCAGGGAAGCACGGGCCAGTCGGCACTGGCGCTGGCTGGGTACGCTGGTGGTGCTGACCGGCTTTCTCATCCTCAGTTTCTATGCGGTGATCGCCGGTTGGGCCGTGGCCTATACACCCACGGCCATGACCGGTGGCTTCGCCGGGCTGAACGGGGAGAGCAGCGGTGCACTGTTCGGCGCCATGCTGGCCGACCCCTGGACGCTGGCCGGCTACGGCACCCTGGTGCTGGTACTGACCCTCGGCATCGTCGCCTTCGGCGTGCGCGGCGGCCTGGAGCGCTCGCTGCGTTTCCTCATGCCGGGGCTGTTCGTCCTGCTGCTGGTGCTGGTGGGCTATGCCGCCACCACCGGGCATTTCATGCAGGCGGTGCACTTTCTCTTCGACGCCGATTTCAGCAAGCTCAGCGCCGCGGGCGTGCTGGCCGCGCTTGGCCATGCCTTCTTCACCCTGAGTCTGGCCAGCGGCGCGATGATGGCCTACGGCTCCTACCTGCCGGCCGGCACCTCGATCGCCAAGACCGCGCTGATGGTCGCGCTGGCCGATACCGGCGTGGCGCTGCTGGCCGGCCTGGCGATCTTCCCGCTGGTGTTCGCCAACGGCCTGGAGCCGGGCGCAGGGCCGGGGCTGATCTTCGTCACCCTGCCGATCGCCTTCGGCCAGATGCCCCTGGGCCAACTGGTCGGCGGGCTGTTCTTCATCATGCTGGCGATCGCCGCGCTGACTTCGGCGATTTCCCTGAGCGAGCCGACCATCGCCTGGCTGACCGAGAAGTTCGGTATCAGCCGCTTCAAGGCGGTAGCGCTCAGCGGTATCGCCCTGTGGCTGCTGAGCCTGGGCACGGTGCTGTCGTTCAATGCCTGGAGCGAGGTGACTCTGCTGGGCAAGACCTTCTTCGACAGCCTGGATTTCCTCACCACCAACCTGCTGATGCCGCTGGGCGGCCTGGCCACCGTGCTGTTCGCCGGCTGGGCGCTGAGCCGCAAGACCGTGCAGCAGTCCATCGGCATCGACCAGCCGCAGCTGTTCTCGCTGTGGTGGCAGGTGCTGCGCGTGATCACCCCGCTGGGCATCCTGGTGGTGTTCCTGCACAGCCTCGGGTTGTTTTGAGTGAGGCAGCGCCCACCTCCGAGGCGGATGGGCTCGATGTGGACTCGTCGCGCTTTTGTCGCGCTGCAAGCTTGGCTGCGGCATGACAAAAGCGCGCGACGCCGCTAAGATGCGCCCGGCCTTTGCGACACCGCTCGCCGGGCTGGGTCCCCTTAGTTCAACGGATAGAATAAGCCCCTCCTAAGGGCTAGATGCTGGTTCGATTCCAGCAGGGGACGCCATCGATTTTTTCTCGGATGCTCCCACATCCTCCCGAATAAGACGGGAACTAAGACAAACCGGCCATTCGAGCCGGTTTTCTTTTGCCTGAATATGTTGGTTCGATATGGGAGCGTACTCCCTACCAGCCTGACAATGCAGGTTAGCCCTTCGAGTCCCAGCCATTCACCTGGCCATCATCTAGGGTGATGCGCAGTCCGTACCGGTTTTTGCCCTGCGGGTAGTATTTCCAGACCTCGCGAGTCTTCGTCTTCAGGTACTTCTGGTCTACAGCGGCGGGGCGACCAATGGAGTCTATTAGCTGATCTTCACTCATTCCCTCCCAGATCGAACCCTTGAGGATCGCTTGCACGGTGGACTCATTGCTGTATTTCTTGCGGAGATAGGCGATCCGTGCAGCGTGCTGGCTTTTTTTGATGAAAACATAGGAAACACCGCCAATGATCAGCGCACCGAGCACGAACGGCCATGCTCCGGCGTCAGTGATCTTCTGGAAAACCAATACCGGTATCCCAACGAAGATGCCCAAGAAAAGAAGGGCACGCTGTTCTTTTGCGGAAATCTTGGCCATTCCGGCTTCCTTGCTGTTGGTTTGTCCGGGAGTCTAAACCAGGAGACAAGTAGCGACCATGGATCAGGCTCTGAGCCGAATCAGACGCCGATCCTGGGGCTTTTCCAAACTGGGCTGTTCAAGATTTTTCGTCGAAGAGCGATGGTCGCGCCCCAGGACTATCTGAGCTGTCCTGAGCTTCCAATTGCGGTATGGGGTATTCGATCTGTTGCTGCTCTTGGTCATCGCGGTAAATCTCCTAAAATTTGAGGAGCTTAGCTTTCAGGCCAGTATGGCGAGGCCATCGTGGCGCACCGTGCGGATATGCGGTGCTCGTGCGGCCTGACCAAAAAGCTACTGGAAGAGTTGGAGCAACTGACGGATCACCGCGACCTGGCAGAGTCATTGGGCGAGATGATGCGCAGCCCGGACGCCTTCGGGAACGACCGGCTGAGCGACCTTTACCACAAGATCATTGCGCTACCGAACCGCACCAAGATCATGCGAGAGCTGGCCGAGACGCTGAAGACACTGATCACCCTAGAGCGCCAGGCCTACAACCTCGACGAGCAGGAGCATGAAGAACCCTACGAGGAACGGTTGCGACGATTGTTGGGGGGATGGCTAAGGCGGCGGTCTCACTGGTAATGAATGGGCGCTGATAACCCTATGGTGCCTAACGATAAGTACAGCGAGCTGCTGAGGAAAAGAACGCCTGAATACTTTCGAACAGTGTGTTTCGGGGCTTGAGGCCGTTGTCGAGGATGGCAAAAGGCTGGCATGATCTGTTCCCATTGAGAACGAAAGGAAGTTGATCAATGGGCCTTCAATGGAATGAGTTCGAGCTACCGGGTAAGAAGCTTCCGCAATGGAAGCGCACCTTTGCCGTAGATCAAGAGACCGGCCAGGTTTTCGTAGCCGCAGCCCTTACTGGCGATGCCGAGTACCTCGTATGGGCCTGCGCATCTAGTGATGGTATGCCCACCTATACCCGAAACGATCACTACTACGTTCCTGCGGAATGGATGGCGAGCGAGTTTTCGCACACCAAGCCTATGTGTGAAGCCATTACGGCTGCCGCCGATAATTAATTTTCTCTTGCAATAACTCTAACTTTTTATTTTGGAGTCTTGTATGGCATTGCTGCAAGAAGAACCGTGGTTCAAGGATAAGATGGATAGGGAGGGCGTGGCTAAGTTCCTGACCAACTATCTGGATACCAACGAAGACTTAAAGGTTCTGAATGTGAATGCCCCCTGGGGGGCAGGTAAAACATTCTTCTTGCAGAACTGGCATGACGCATTACTTCAGGAGCGTGCGGTTATCTACTTCAATGCATGGACGCATGATTATGCAGGTGATGCTTTTGTAGCACTCACCGCAGCAATCAATGATGCGCTTCTCGAGTTCATCCCAACCGGAAAGGCTGAGGAAGCTCTACGTGATTTCAGAAGTAAAGCGACTAGCGTAATTCTGGCTGCTACACCTGCATTGGCCAAGGGGGTTATTAAGAAGTTTACAGGTGTAGACGTTGCAGCAATAACTGAGAAAATTGACTCCGAAGCACTTGCAGATGCTGCTGAAAAAGCCCTGGATAATCTGCTGCAAAGTAATAAAGAAACAATGCAGGTCGTTGAGAATTTCAAGGTTCGATTTGCAGCATTAGCTTTAGAGGCAGCTGCCAATCAAGCTGTTAAGTACGAGACAGAATCACGCCCGCTCTACATCTTCATAGATGAGTTAGATCGATGCAGACCAACTTTTTCCATCGAGCTACTGGAAAGAATTAAGCATTTTTTTGATGTCGAAAATTGCAAGTTCATTATTGCATGCGATGTTGCTCAGCTCAGGCACTCCATAGGTGCGATTTATGGGGTGGGTTTTGAAGGTGATAAATATCTCAAAAGGTTCTTTGATGCTGAGTACTCGCTAAGCTTTGATAACACCGAGAAGTGGTTGCAGGCCCAGGAGTTAAATTTTGGTAGTGTGTCTTTGCCACCTATAAGGCTTCATGATATTCGGCATAGATATTCGGCGAGTGGCGATAGAAACTTTGTTGCTCCTGCCTCAGACGCGGTTCTGGCTGGGCAGTATAACCTGAATGAGCTTCAGGCTATTTTGTATTCCATATCTTCTACTTTCAAGCTAAAGCCGCGTGAGTTGGAGAAATGCCTTAGGCAGCTAAAAGCTATTAGCTCTTCGGTTAAGCCTGCAGCTGTAGAGATTTTTTTCGCTTTCTACCTAATCGTCCTGAGAGATGAGGCACCGCACCTCTACAGAAGGGTTGTTGCGCACAATGATCCTGATGCATGGCAGGAAATATGTAAAACCTATCCCGCCAGATCTTTGTATTATGGAGGTAGCAATGAGGAGGTACATAGTACTGCTAAGCGCTATTTTACATGTCTTCACTCGACGGCAGAGTCTATGCGCGAAATGATTCATGCTGACAATCAGCATAATACACTACACTCTCACGTGATTTGGCTTTTCAATGGTCCTAATTGCATTGCAATGATGAAGCAATATCTGGCGCTGGTGGATCTTTCCCATAGCCTTGAATGACTTTGTATCTTTGCCTTGATTGTGTGTTGATTAGGTGCCTTTGTGAAAAATGCAGTGCTGTTGCTTCTTGTTTACTCGACTGTTGTTACGGTGTTCCTGATCGCATATTTTTTGCCAATTAGGCAGGCGCTCGGTCGTTTGTTTGGAGGGATGAACTTTGCACAGAGATTTATATTGGCCTTTGCGTTTTTTACCATAGTGGCTGTGGTTGGTGTTTTTGTATTGCACTTATGGCTGAAAATCGACGTGACCACCAATCTGGGTCAGGTAGGTGACTTTGTTGGTGGAATACTTAATCCAATACTTAGCTTTCTTGCTCTTATTGCTATTGTTTCTTCGGTATCGCTGCAGGAAAAAGAGCTATCCTCAACAGTCGAGTCACTGCGTGCGCAAGAGTTGATTTTTAAGACTCAAAATTTTGAAAGTTCATTTTTTAATTTGCTTTCTGCGCAGCGTGAGCGGCGTTCAGAGCAAAAAATAGATGTGGATGGAAAAATTGTTAGTTCGTATTCGTATGTTGCTGACCTTATTTATGATGAAAGAAAGAAGATAAATGCTGATGCGATTGGGTGGCGTAAAAGTTTATCTGCGGCAAAGACGGCTCTTGAGGATATGGAAGCTCGCGATAGTAGTATTATGCTTTTAGAGCAATTTTCTATTCTGACTAAAATGATCGAGAATGCGCGCATGAGTGGTGAGCAGGTTAAGTACTATATGACGCTTGCGTATTCGAGCTTAGATGCTAATGAAGCACTTGTTCTTGTTAATTATTCGGTTTATCGTAAGAGGGTTGGGCGCATGTTAAAGCAGAATTTATCTATCGATGTGACGCCATCTTATTTTATTGCGCCTGTACTCTCTGCTTATTATGACTGTGACTAATTGCTTTTGCAGGTAGCGCTGGGTGGTTGGCGCTAAATTATTAGAATATATCAGATACTAAACTATGCTAAGGATTTCCGGGGCGGCACCACCCACGAAAAGGAGTTCGACCATACCCATTCTTCGCTACCTCTGCGTTGCCCTCGCTTCCGCCCTGGTGGCCGCTTATGCGGCCATCTGGCTTGCCGGCCCTGCGCCGCTGGAACGTACCGCCACCACCATTCCGCCACTGCGTTTTGCCCAGGGTGACAATCTGGTCATCTGGGGCGGTTGGCGCGCCGTTGAGGGCGACGCCTACGGCACTACCAACGGTGTTGAGATCATTTGTAACCGCGAGCGCCAGACTTGCCTGGAGGCGCATGCCTCGTTGCTGAACCACACCGAGGGGCAGGATCTGGAGGCGCAGGCATTCGCCTACGAGGTGAGCGCGTGGGATGACCAGCACCTGGTGGCGATCAGCAAGGACGGCATGGGCGAGTGCCTCGATCGCATCCTTAACGTAGACCTGGTGGGCGAGGGCGCCACGCTGGAATGGCGCCCAGGCGAGGGTGACTGCCAGGGGGATATCGGCAAGGCCGTGTTGGTGGGCGACCTGCTTTAGCGAGCGGTTTGCCGGCGAGCGAGGGTTGCCTGGGCGCGGCGGGCGAGCCGGTAGCTGATGAAATCGCTCACTATGAAGCGGCCGAACGCGATGGATGCGGCAAACGCGCTTACTCCAATGATGAAATCGCCGACGTTGAATTGATACACCGAGACGGTGAAATACAACGCGCCAACTACACCTATGGTCATTGCGGCAACGGCACTCCAGATCGCGGCGAATTTCTCGAAGCCGCCGATGACGACCTCGGGCTTATCGCTCCCTTCCGGCACCTCCAGGTGTCGGCATAGGCTGCGAAGCTGCGGCTTAGTCCAATTGCCGTCTTTATCCAGCGCTAACAAGAACTCCATTTTTGATCGGCTGGTGGTGACGCCAGACGCGATGCGGAATGCCTCCAGCTCGATGGACGTTTCCAAGTAATGGGACAAGTCTGGGTTTTTGGCGACGCTGGAGCGCAGAGCCTTTAGTCGCTCAAGAGGCTTACGCACGAAGTGTTTGTCGTGTGCCTCGAAGGCGCTGAGCAGCGGTGCGATCAGCTTGGGGAAGAGAGACAGCACTGTTACGGCTGCAGTGAATAGCGGCGCGTACTGGCTACCGATCAGGGCTTGAGCTTGTTGGAGCAGATCCATTTAAGGGCAACGTCCTTGATAAAAGGTGGCAGTTTGCCCGCTGGGGCGCAGGCTGCCAAGCTGCGGGCTGGCTTGCATATTCCAGAGTGGCGGTAAGGTCTGCGGACAACTGCCAATGACGGAGTATGCAGATGAGTATCGATGTGAACACGGCTGTAGGGGAGCAACTGGCGGAGCGGGTTGCGCAGCCGGATAGGGATTGGGTGACGCCAGAGGAGCGGTTGTTGCTGCGGTTTTACCGCAAGCTCGATGCGGGTGAACAGGCGTTTATGCGCCGGTGTATTGCTCGGCGGCGCCGGGCAGTTGTCTGTGAGTTACTTGGAATGTCGCTGACCCCCTGTAGGGTCGATCTATCGGTTGACAGCTTGCACTCTGAAGCCTTCCACACAGGAGAGCGTCACCATGTCAAGAATCAAAGCCGAGCACGAAGTCCGCCGCCCTGGCGAGCGATACCTCGATGATGTGGCTGGCCCCGTCAGAGTAGGGCGCTACACCCGGAGCGATGAGCTCTGGATCTACTATCGTGGAACCGTGCAGGAGCGGCCATGCGAGATACGCATGGCCGCTATCCGTGATGAGCTTCTAAGCGGAGTGGATAGTCGGGAAGAAGGCGGGTCTTCCTTGGTCACCTTGGTTCGAGAAACTAGGCCGCTGGCGCGGCCGGAGCGGTAATCCATCCGCGACAGCGCGACAACCCAGCAATGGCGCGACCTCTAGCGATTTTTTATCCGCGACACCGGGCACTCTGTCGCGGATAGAAAAACGTCGCAGCCCAGCAGTGACGCGGGTTGTCGCGTTGTCTCGGATAAAACTACCTTCCAGAGCGTTGGCTTTGATGGAGGCTAGATACCCTATATCCCGGGTATGTTTCGAATTATCTCGGCTTTCAGGTAAGTCAGCAGAACACCGAATGACCACGAAGCTGTCGGCTTAAACACGTTCTCTCTGGCTTTGTTCCAGATGGTGTCGTCTTTGATGCTGTCGGCGAAGTCATGACCATTCCAAGTGAGCCGCCAAAGGACGATCATTGCAGGGATACCGCGTTGTAATGGACCAACAGCACCTTCTGCTAGACCGGCCTCAATCAGCAGATTTGCATGGTAATTGAAGGCCTGCTGGTCAACATCGGACAGTTCCTGGCGAGGCGCGGTCTCAACGGCCAGAACAATTTTCCTTATCAGATCCATGTCGCGTTTCATACTTTCCTCGGTTTGTGAGCACCATTCGGGGTTCAACCTAAAGACAGTAGTCGATCCATCCGATGGTGAAATTGCGAGTTAAGCAGAGGTACTTCGGGTTTTAGGGGTACGTTTGGGGGTATGCAATGAATATCGAAACGCTAAATGCTAGACATGGCTTGGTCTTGAGTGGCTATGTTCGATTCCAGCAGGGGACGCCATCCTGATTGCTTTCCTTCGCGTTCAGCGAGCGCTCGTCGCAACGCGCTGTTCCACACGTATTCCTCGATCACCTGCAGCCATGTTGGTCATCCGCTGATGCCACGGCGGCGTGATGCCGTGCGGCCATTTCAATTGTCGGCAGGGCCTCGCCAAATCAAGGCGTCTCGCCATTATTGTAATGAGAACTGTTTGCATGCACGATTGGCGCTCCTTGCCAATGAGCGTGACCTCACATGGAATGTTCTCGACAGTCATTGCCGGCGCCAGGCCGGAGAGGTTCCCGGCGGTCTTTTGCAGCGAATGCGCCTGCCTATGACCACTCTGCTGCGGTCCTTGACCGCAAGGCTTTGCTGGCGGCCTATCAGGCTCAGCGTCATGCATTGCTCAATCTGGCGACGCGAGTTCTGGGATGTCGCAGCAGAGCCGAGGATGTCCTGCAGGATGCCTTTCTCAAGCTGTGGGAGGGCAGCCTCAATCTCTCCCGGGTGGATGCGCCCGAGCGCTACTTGACTCGCCTGGTACGCAACCTGTCCATCGACCACTTGCGGCGCCTGCAGCTGGAGCAGCGCTACGGTGCCGCCGGCGAACTGGCGGATCTGCAGCCTTCGGAAATCTCGCCAGAACAGGCCGTAGGCGGACAGCAGGCCGTGCGCCAGTTGCTCGATGCGCTGGCGGAGCTGACGCCGCGGATGCGCCGGGTTTTCACCCTCAGTCAGCTGGACGGCCTCACCCAGCGCGAGGTGGCGACTCAACTGGGCGCTTCGCCAGCGCTCATCAGCCTGATCCTGCGCGATACCCTGGGGCATTGCCGTGTCCGACTCGACGGGCAGTGCTCGCGCAACTGTCCCCTGGCCAAGAGGTTCTGAATGAAACTGCTGCGTCTGGTTTTCCACGAATATCGCTGGTCCATCGCGCTGGTGCTGGGGCTCAGCCTGGGCAGCGCATTGCTCAGCGTGGCGGTGATTGCCTTCATCAATCAGCGCATGCTTAACCCGGCGAGCAATCCGGGGGTGGCGCTGGGGCAGTTCGTCGCCTTGCTGGCCTTGCTGCTGGTGCTGGCCTCGGCGGCGCAACTGTCGCTGACGGCGCTGGGCCATCGCTTCGTCTATCGCATGCGCCGCGCGTTGGTGAAGCGGGTGCTGGACACCAGCATTGAGCGTCTGGAGATCATTGGTGGCTCCAACATCATTGCGAGTCTTTCCAGCGACATCCGCAATATCACCCTGGCCTTCGTGCATCTGCCCGAACTGATCTACGGCAGCGTGCTGACGCTGGCGGCGTTCGCCTATCTGGCCTGGCTGTCGCCGGGTCTGTTCGTCACCACATTGCTGTGGATGAGCTTCACCCTCGGCGTGGGCTGGCTGCTGGTCGGGCGCCTCAATCATCACCTGCGCATGCTGCGTGAGTCCGAGGATCGTCTGTACGGCGACTACCAGGCGGTGATCGACGGGCGCAAGGAGCTGACCCTAAACCGCGACCGCGCGCAGCGCCTGTACGAGGACGAGTTCGACCTCAGCGCGCGCGCCTATCGCGATCACGTGACCCTGGCCGACCGTTACCACGGCCTGGCCAGCAACTGGGCCAACATCATGGTGCTGGGCACCATCGGCCTGGTGTTCTACCTGGCCAACGGCCTGGGTTGGGCCTCCACGGCGGTGGCCTCGACCTACGCGCTGACCATTCTGTTCATGCGTACACCGCTGGTGTCGGCGGTGGCGGCGATCCCGACGCAGATCGCAGGACGCGTGGCGCTGGACAAGGTCGAGTCGCTGGCGCTGGCGCCTCATGTGGAGACCTTCGAGCATCCAGCCGACCCCTTGAGCGGACAGTGGCAGGTGCTGGAACTGCATGAGGTGGAGTATCGCTATCCGGCACAGGACGGTGAGCCCGGCTTCGACGTGGGGCCGGTCAGTCTGCGCCTTGAGCGCGGCGAGACGGTGTTTCTGGTCGGCGGCAACGGCAGCGGCAAGTCGACTCTGGCACGTCTGCTGACGGGCCTGTACATCCCGCAACGCGGCGAGATCCGTATCGATGGCCGGGTGCTCGGGCCGCAGGAGTGGCCGGCGTACCGTCAGCTGTTCGCATCGGTGTTCACCGACTATCACCTGTTCTCGCAGCTGCTTGGTCCGCGCGGCGTGGCGGCATCGGATGAAGAACTCGAGCACTGGCTGGGCAGTTTGCACATGCGCCACAAGGTGCAGGTGGCGGCGGGGCGCCTGCGGGACACACGTATGTCTGCCGGTCAGCGCAAGCGTCTGGCGCTGCTACTGGCGTTACTCGAAGCGCGCGACATCCTGCTGCTCGACGAATGGGCCGCCGATCAGGATCCGCTGTTCCGTCAGGTGTTCTATCGCGAGCTGCTGCCGCAGTTGAAGGCCGCCGGCAAGACCGTATTCGCCATCAGTCACGACGATCACTACTTCGACCAGGCCGACCGCCTGCTGAAGATGGACGGTGGGCAGCTCCAGGAATTGCAGGGCGAACATCGCGCCCGGGCCAGTCGCAACGCGCTGCTGGAGATCGGTGGCGCTGCCCGTTCCTGAATGCCGATTGCCCTCGCTGCGCCCGCATCATGCGGGCGCAGTCGTTTTGCCGAAGTGATTTCACATTCCGCCGGCAATCGCCCTAAACATTCCTTCCCCTCGTTCGTCAGTGTTAATGAGAATGTTTTCCAGTTCATTCCGGCTGGCGAACCGCCCATTCAGCACGCAGATATCGGGAGGATTTATGGGGCTCGTTTACGACTATATCGGGGTTGGCTTCGGGCCCTCGAACCTGGCTCTGGCCATCGCCACCGAAGAGTTCGCCCAGCGCAGCGGGCGAGAGCCCAACGTCTGTTTTATCGAGCGCAAGCCTGCCTTCAGCTGGCATGAAGGCATGCTGATCGACGGCTCGAGCATGCAGATCTCCTTCCTCAAGGATCTCGCCACGCTGCGCAACCCCGCCAGCCGCTTCACCTTCATCAGCTACCTCAAGGCATGCGGGCGCCTGGAGGATTTCATCAACCTGAAGACCTTCTACCCCAGTCGTGAAGAGTTCAACGACTACCTCGGCTGGGCTGCCGATGCGTTCGCCGGGCAGGTGCATTACGGCGAGGAGGTGACCAGCATCGAGCCGTTCTACAGCGCCGGCACCTGTGCCGGCATCGAGGTGGTTTCGCGCGGTGCGGACGGGCAGAGCACGCGGCGCCGCGCGCGCAACCTGGTGCTGGGCATCGGCGGTGTGGCGCAGATTCCGGCGGCCTTCACCGGCATGACTGACCCGCGCATCGTGCATTCCTCGCGTTATCTGGGCGCGCTCGATGCCATGCTGGGCGATGGCAGTCGTCCGCGCCGTGTCGCCGTGATAGGTGGCGGGCAGAGCGCCGCAGAAATCTTCCATGACCTGGCATGCCGCTTCCCGCAGGTCGAGGCCAGCCTGCTGGTGCGTGGCGGCAGCCTCAAGCCGTCGGACGACAGCCCGTTCGTCAACGAGATCTTCAATGCCGACTTCACCGACCGCATCTTCGCCCAGGATCCCGCGCAGCGCGCACAGATGCTCAGCGAGTACCGCAATACCAACTATTCGGTGGTCGACCTGGAGCTGATCGAGAAGATCTACCACCTGTTCTACCAGCAGAAGGTGCGCGGCCAGCATCCTCACCGCTTGCTCACCCATCGCGAAGTCATGGCTGTGGCCGCCGATGACAGTGGTGTGGAACTGAGCCTGCGCAACACCCTGGGTGGCGATCAGCATCGCGAGCGTTTCGATGCGGTGATCCTCGCCACCGGCTACCGCCGCGACTATCACCGCACCCTGCTGGCGGGCTTCGCCGACTACATCGAGGGCGATGCGGTCGACCGCCAATATCGCCTGCCGCTGCGGGCGGACTGCCAGGCGCAGATCTTCCTGCAAGGTGGCTGCGAGGGCAGTCACGGCCTCAGCGATACCCTGCTGTCGGTGCTGGCCATGCGCTCCGAAGAGTTGGTCGCTTCGATGTTCGTCGAACCCGCTGGTGTACAGGTGCGCGATTCGCTGCGTCTGGCCGCGGCTTCGCTCAGCTGATCGACAGACGCAGTTTTCCTTCTTTTGCGAGCGGTCGGCAGCCACTGCCGGGCCGCTGTGCAGGCACGAGTTTTCACGGGTGACGAGATGAGATCGATGGTGGATCAGGCGCAGCACTTTGCCGACATTCTGGATTATCACGCCGAGCGCGTGCCGGGCCGTGTGGCCATCCGGCATATCGTGGCGGATCAGGGCGAGCCGCTGCTGACGACCTATGCCGAGCTGCGCGAGCAGGCACTGGCCGTGGCTGGCCTGCTGCAGCGTCTGGGCTGTCAGGCCGGCGAGCGTTGCGTGCTGATGCTGCCCAGCGGCGCTGACTATGCCGCTGCCTTCTTCGGTTGCCTGTACGCCGGCGTGATCGCGGTGCCGGCCTTCCCGCCGGAGAACAACCGGCAGATGCACATCGAGCGCCTCACCGGCATTCTGCTCGATGCGCAGCCCATGGTGGTGCTGGCGCCGCACGAGGTGATCCGGCGTTGCCAGGCGGACCTGCAGCCGCTGCTCGCACCCGGGGCGCAGATGATCGCCATCGAGGATGTCGAAGCCCACGACCGTGCCGGCTACCAGCCACGGCTGATCAGCAGCGCTGCGCTGGCCTTCCTGCAATACACCTCGGGTTCCACCCGTGCGCCCAAGGGGGTGATGGTCAGCCACGCCAACCTGCTGGCCAACGAGCGCAGCATGAGCCGCGGCTTCAGCGCCAGCCGCGAGGAGTCCTGGGTCAGCTGGCTGCCGCTGTATCACGACATGGGGCTGATGGCCGGGCTGCTGCTGCCGATCCTGCACGGCGGCACCCTGACGCTGATGGCGCCGAACTTCTTCCTCGCCAGACCGGCGCGCTGGTTGCAGGCCATCAGCCAATACGGCGGCACCTTCTCCGGCGGGCCGGATTTCGCCTATCGCCTGTGCGCCGAGCGCGTGCCGCAGAGCAGCCTGGAGGCGCTCGATCTGAGCAGCTGGCGCCTGGCGTTTTCCGGCTCCGAGCCGATCCGCCTGGATACCCTGCAGGCCTTCGGTCAGCGCTTCGCGGCGGCGGGCTTCAGTGCCGAGGCGCTGGCGCCGAGCTATGGCCTGGCCGAGGCGACGCTGTATGTGTGCGTCGATGCTGCCGAGCGCGAGCCGCAGGTGGAGACGTTCGCCAGTACCACAGCGGGCCAGGCGGACAGCCGTTTGCCGGCCTGTGGCTGGAGCGATGCCGAGCACCCGCTGCGCATCGTCGAGCCGCAGACGCTTCAGGTGCTGGGGGACGATCAGGTCGGCGAGATCTGGATCGCCGGGCCAAGCATCGCCCAGGGCTACTGGCGTAACCCCGAAGCGACCGCCAAGGCCTTCGTCGAACGTGATGGCCAGCGCTGGCTGCGCACCGGCGATCTGGGCGTGGTACGCGAGCGTCAGCTGTTCATCGCCGGGCGCCTGAAGGACCTGATCATCCTCAATGGCCAGAACCATTACCCGCAGGACATCGAGCAGGCGCTGGAGCAGGACATCGAGCTGCTGCGCCAGGGGCGTATCGCCGCATTCGCCGTCACCGACGAACAGGGAATCGAGGGCGTCGGCCTGGCGCTGGAGATCAGCCGCAACGTGCGCAAGCTGATCAGCGCCGAGATGATCTGCCAGCGCATCGCCGACGGCATGGGCGAGCGCTTCCAGCTGGCGCCGCAGCTGATCCTGCTGCTCGAGCCGGGTACCTTGCCGCGCACCACCAGCGGCAAGCTGCAGCGCTCGGCCTGCCGCAGCGGCTGGCAGAACGGCAGCCTGGCCACCTTCGCGCAGTGGTACAAGGGGCGCCTGCAGGACGCCGAGGCGGCGAGTCCAGTGCCGCAAGCCAGCACCGTGCTGCCGCAGGTGCTGCAGGCCTGGCAGGAGGTGCTGGGCTGCGCGGAGCTGGGGCAGGGCGACCACTTCTTCGCGCGTGGCGGCGACTCGGTGGGCGTGATGCAGGTGCTGGCGCGTCTCAACGCCGAGATGGGGCTGGAGCTGCAGGCCGAGAGCCTGTTCGAACGCCCGCGCCTGGGGGATTTCAGTGCCTGGGTCGCGGCGCAGCCGCGCACGGCCCGGCAGGTGCCACCCCCGCAGGCCGAGGTGCGTGACGCGCAGTGCGCGCAATCCTATGCGCAGCAGCGCCTGTGGTTTCTCGAGCGTCTGCAGGGTGACGCCAGCGCCTACCGGCTGGGCGGTGAGCTGCGGTTTCAGGGCCAGCTCGACGAGACGGCGCTGCAGCGCAGCTTCGATGATCTGATCAGTCGCCACGAGAGCCTGCGCACGCGCTTCGCCGCTGGCGAAGAGGACGGCGTGCCACTGCAGCGCATCGATCCGCCCTTTACGGTCGACCTGGCGCATTTCGATCTGCGCGGCGAGGCAGATGCCGAGGCGGCACTGGCGCGCCTGCGCGAGGAACGGATGAACCTGCCGCTGGATCTGCAGCAAGGGCCGTTGTGGCATCTCGCTCTGGTGCGGGTGAGCGAGGACGATCAGCGTCTGCTGCTGGTGATGCACCACATCATCTGCGATGGCTGGTCGATTCAGGTACTGATCCGCGAGTTCGCCGAGCTTTATGGTGCCCATATCCTTGGCCAGGCACCGAACCTGCCGGCACTGCCGGTGCAGTACGCCGACTACGCCATCTGGCAGCGGCGCTGGCTGCAGGCGGGCGAGGGCGCGCGTCAGCTGGATTACTGGAAGCAGCAGCTGGGTGATGAGCAGCCGTTGCTGCAACTGCCCGCCGACCACCCGCGCCCGGCGCGGCAGAGCCACCGCGGCGCGCGCCACGCCATTCGTCTCGATGAGGCGCTGAGCCAGCGTCTACGCGCGCACGCTGCCGATCAGGGCGTCACCTTGTTCATGCTGCTGCTGGCCGCCTTCAAGGTGCAGCTGCAGCGCTACAGTGGCCAGCGCGATATCCGTGTCGGCGTGCCCAGTGCTGGGCGCGTGTGCCGGGAAACCGAAGCGCTGATCGGCTTTTTCGTCAACACCCAGGTGCTGCGCAGCGAGTTCGGCGGCGAGCACCGCTTCGCCGATGTGGTGGCGCAGGTGCGGGCAGCGGCCCTCGGCGCGCAGGATCACCAGTTGCTGCCGTTCGAGCAACTGGTCGACGCGCTGGCGCCGCAGCGCAGCCTGAGCCACAACCCGCTGTTTCAGGTGAAGTTCACCCAGCAGTTCGCCCTGGCCCAAGATCTGGCGCTGCCTGGCGTGACCCTCAGCGCGAGTCAGCTGGACGAGCAGGCTGCGCACTTCGATCTGGGGCTGGATATCACCGACCTGCCCGAGGGCATCGAGGCCGCCTTCACCTATGCGCAGGATCTGTTCGAAGCGCCGCGCATCGCTGGTTTCGCCGCCGATTTCGAACATCTGCTGGAGCAATTGCTGGCGCAGCCGCAGGCGCCACTGGCCAGCCTGCAACTCGCGGCGCAGCCGGCGCAGGTCGCGGGCGTCGAGCGCAAGTTCGCCGCTGCGACGGTGCTCGGTCTGTGGCAGCCGCAGGTGCACGGCGAGGCCGTGGCATTGATGCACGACGGCGTGCCCTACCGCTTCGCCGCGCTGGAAGCCCAGGCCAATCAACTGGCGCAGCACCTGCTTGCCCTGGGCGTGGCAGCGGAGCAGCGGGTCGGCCTGTGCCTGCAGCGTTCACCGTCTTTTGTTATCGGGCTGCTGGCCGTGCTCAAGGTCGGCGCCGCCTTCGTGCCGCTCGATCCGGCCTGGCCGGCGCAGCGTCAGGCGTTCGTCCTGGCCGACAGTGCCTGTGTGGTATTGCTCTGTGAGTCCGCGTCGGTGCAAGGCTTCAATGGCCCGCAGCTGGACTTCAGCGCCGATGCGCCGTGGCGTCAGCAGACCAGCGCTGCGCCGAGCGTGCCGGTGCACCCGCAGCAGGCGGCCTATCTGATCTACACCTCCGGCACCACCGGCCAGCCCAAGGGGGCGGTGATCAGTCATGCGGCCCTGGCCGACTACGTGCAGGGCCTGCTGGAACAACTGGCCCTGGCGCCCGAGACGAGCATGGCGATGGTGTCCACCGTTGCGGCCGACCTGGGCCATACCGTGCTGTTCGGCGCGCTGTTGTCCGGACGTACCCTGCACCTGCTGAGCGCGGAAACCGTGGCCGATGCCGATAGCCTGGCGGACTACCTGAGCACGCAGCAGGTCGGCATCCTCAAGATCGTGCCGACTCACCTGGCCGGCCTGCTGCAGGCCGGCGCAGGTGAGCGGGCGATACCTGGGCATGCCCTGATCTTCGGCGGCGAGGCGCTGCCGGTCGAGCTGGTGAAGGAGGTCAAGCGCCTGCGTCCGCAGTGCCGGGTGATCAACCACTACGGCCCCAGTGAGACCACGGTCGGTGTGCTGACTCACGAGGTCACGGACGCCGAGCTGGCAGCGTTGAGCGGCGTGGTGCCGATTGGCCGGCCTTTGCCCAACGTCCGCGCCCTGATACTGGATGCAGCGCTGACGCCGCTGCCGCAAGGTGCGGTTGGCGAGCTGTACCTGGGCGGGCCTGGCCTGGCGCGCGGCTATCTCGATCGTCCGGGGCTGACGGCGGCGAGCTTTCTGCCCGATCCCTTCGCCAAGGGTGAGCGTCTGTATCGCACCGGCGACCGCGCGCGCCTGTTGGCCGACGGGCGTATCGAATTTCTCGGGCGTGGTGACGATCAGGTCAAGGTGCGCGGCTACCGTGTCGCTCTTGGCGAGATCGTGGCGCAGCTGCGCGGCCTGGCGGGCGTCGCCGATGCCCATGTGCAACTGGACGAACGCGGCCAGTTGCTCGCCTATGTGGTTGCGCAGGACTCTTCTCTCGATCCCGCGCAGGTGCAGGCGCAACTGGCCGAGCGTCTACCTGACTATATGCTGCCGAGCCATGTGCTGCTGCTCGAACGCTTCCCGCTGACCGCCAATGGCAAGCTCGACCGTCACGCGCTGCCGCAGCCGCAGGCGGCAGAGCAGGGCTTCGAGGCGCCGCACGAGGGCGTCGAAGCGCAGCTGTCAGCACTCTGGCAGCAGGTGCTGAAGGTTGAGCGCGTCGGCCGTCACGACAACTTCTTCGCCCTTGGCGGCGACTCCATCCTCAGTCTGCAGATCATCGCCCGGGCGCGACGCCAGGGTATTCGCCTGACGCCCAAGCAGCTGTTCGAGAAGCAGAGCATCGCCGAACTGGCGCAGGTCGCCGTCGTGGCAGAGACGCCGGCGGCACCTGCAAATGCCAGCGCAGAGGTGACGCACGCCTTTGCCCTGACACCGATTCAGGCGCGGTTTTTCGCCCAGCCTCCGGCGCGCATCGGCCACTGGAACCAGTCCTTGCTGCTGGCAGCGGACGAACCGCTCGACGCCCGTGCACTGGAGCAGGCGCTGCAGGCCGTGGTGCGTCATCACGCCAGCCTGCGCCTGAGTTTCCAGCAGGATGCGCAGGGCAACTGGCAGCAGCGCTATCGTGACGTGCAGCCGACGCAGGAGCTTTTGTGGGTATGCCAGGTGGCCGCCAACGAAGACCTGCCGGCGCTGTGCGACGAAGCCCAGCGCAGCCTGGATATCGAGCATGGCCCGCTGCTGCGCGCGGTATTGGCGCAGTTGCCGGACGGGCGTAATCGACTGCTACTGGCCGTCCACCACCTGGCGGTCGATGGCGTGTCCTGGCGCGTGCTGCTCGAGGATCTGCAGCAGGCCTACGCGCAGCGACTGGCCGGACAGGCGATCAGCCTCGCCACCGTTGCGACCAGCTTCCAGCAGTGGTCGGTGCATCTGCAGGCCCTGGCCGGCAGCCCGCAGCTGGCGACGCAACTGGCGTATTGGCAGGGTTTCAGCGCCGCCGAAGCCTGCCTGCCCTGCGAACGGCCCGAAGGCAGCGCCAAGGTCGCCGATGCCGGCCAATTGCAGCTGCAGCTCGATGTTGCCACCACTGCGCGCCTGCTCGGCGAAGTGCCGGCGGCCTACCGCACCCAGATCAACGACGTGCTGCTGGCGGCGCTGGCCCAGGCCTTGTGGCAGTGGAGTGGGCGCCAGCGTACGGTGATCAGCCTGGAGGGTCATGGTCGCGAGGACGATCAGCTCGACCTGAGCCGCACGCTGGGCTGGTTCACCAGTCTGTACCCCGTGGCGCTGCAGGCTGGCGATGACCTCGGCGCGACCCTCAAGCAGGTCAAGGAAGGGCTGCGTCAGGTGCCGGACAAGGGCATCGGCTACGGCGTGCTCAAGTACCTGGCCAAGGCTCCGCTGGAGGAGCTGACGGGCCAGGGGCTGACCTTCAACTACCTGGGCCGTTTCGATGACCAGGCCGGTGCACGCTGGCGTCTGGCTGACGAAGCGAGCGGCGCGCCACGCGACGGCAGCGGCCCGCTGGCGAATGCCCTGGCCATCGACGGTCAGGTGCGTGGCGGTTGCCTGCAACTGATGCTGACCTACAGCCGCGCGCGCTTCGAGACGAGCACAGTCGAGCGGCTGCTGGATCTGTACGAGCAGGCGCTGCGGCAGTTGATCGAGCATTGCTGCGCACCCGGAGCCGGTGGCCTGACACCTTCCGATTTCCCTCTGGCAACGCTCGGCCAGGCGCAATTCGACGCCTTGCCTTATGCGCCGCAGCAGATCGAGGATCTGTTCCCGCTGGCGCCGATGCAGCAGGGCATCCTCCTGCACAGCCAGCTGGAGCAGGGCAGCGGCATCTACCTGATGCAGGACCAGTACGCCGTGGCCAGTGCGCTGGATGTGGAGGCCTTCACCCATGCCTGGCAGCAGGTGGTGCAGCGTCACCCGGCGCTGCGCACGGCCTTCTGCAACCTGGAAGGGACGCCGCATCAGCTGGTGCTGCGCCAGGTGCCGTCGCCCGTGCAGTTCCTCGATTTCAGCGAGCTACCGCGCGATGAAGCCGAGGCCAGGTTGCAGGCGATCCTGCGCGAGGAGCGTCAGCGCGGCTTCGATTTCACCCAGGCGCCTTTGCTGCGCCTGCGCCTGGTGAAGTTCGCCGACGCCGATCTGCGCATCGTGCAGAGCCATCACCATGTCCTGATCGACGCCTGGTGCCGCGGCCTGATGCTGGCCGAGTTCTTCGCCCAGTACCGCGCTCGGCTGCTTGGGCGCAGCCTGCAACTGCCGCCGGCGCGACCCTATCGCGACTTCATCGCCTGGCTCGCACGCCAGGACGAGGCGGCCAGTCGTCGCTACTGGCGAGACGAGCTGGCCGGCTTCGACACGGTCACGCCACTGCCTTATCGCCGCCAGCAGGGCGAGGCGGGCATGCGCGATGTCAGCCTCGCGCTCGATGCCGAGCAGACCCGCGCGCTGGCCGAGCAGGCGCGGCGTCATCAGCTGACCGTCAACACCTTCGTCCAGGCCGCCTGGGCGCTGCTGCTGATGCGCTACAGCGGGCGCGACGACGTGCTGTTCGGCGTCACCGTGGCCGGGCGCCCGACTGAGCTTGAGGGCATCGAAGAGGCGCTGGGGCTTTTCATCAATACCTTGCCGCTGCGCGTCCGAGTGCCGGGCGCGGGCGCGACCGGGCTGCAATTGCTGCAAGCGCTGCAGGCGCAGAATGCCGGCATGCGTCAGCATGAGCAGTTATCCCTGGCCGAGGTGCAGAACCTCGCCGACACCCCGCGCGGCCAGCCGCTGTTCGACAGCCTGTTCGTGTTCGAGAACGTGCCGCTCGGTGGCGAGGTGCAGGAGGCCGTCGAAACCTACCGCATCACGCCGTTGGCCAACCGCACCCACACCAACTATCCGTTGACCGTAGTGCTGCTGCCGGGTGCCAGTCTGACCCTGCAACTGAGCTTCGATACCCAGCAGTTCGCCGTGGTCGACATGCAGGTAGTGGTCGGGCATTTCCGTCGTCTGCTGCTGCAGCTGAGCGAGGCGCCGCAGCGTCCCTTGAGCGAGCTGCGCCTGCTCGATGACAGCGAGCGCGAATCCCTGTGCCAGCTGGGCCAGGGCGAGATGCAGCCGCAATGGTATGCGCAGAGTTACCTGGCGCGCTTCGAGGCGCAGGTCGAGCAGCAGGGCGCACGTACCGTCGCCCGCTGCCAGGGGCAGACGCTGTCTTATTTTGAACTCAACGAGCGGGCCAACCGTATCGGTCATGGCCTGATCGAGTGCGGCGTGCGGTTCGATGATGTGGTGGCGCTGT
Source organism: Pseudomonas hydrolytica (assembly GCF_021495345.1). Taxonomy (NCBI): domain Bacteria; kingdom Pseudomonadati; phylum Pseudomonadota; class Gammaproteobacteria; order Pseudomonadales; family Pseudomonadaceae; genus Ectopseudomonas; species Ectopseudomonas hydrolytica. Next base: position 3,298,201 of record NZ_CP099397.1, on the reverse strand, counting down.
ATGCACCCCGTGGTATGCCACTGCTGAGCCTGATCATCGGCGCCTTCAAGGCCGGTGCTGCCTACCTGGCGCTGGACGAGCGCCATCCGCCGGCGCGCAGCGCGCGCATGTTGGCCAGCAGCGCTGCGCCGGTGCTGATCACCCTGCGCGAGCAACTGGCGCAGGTTCAGGCGATGCTCGCCGAACTGCCGCAGCCGCCACGCGTGCTGGTCTATGAAGACATGCTGGAGCACGGCCGCCGCGACAATCCCGGGCGCTACGCCGGCCCCGAGCACCTGGCCTACCTGATCTACACCTCCGGGTCCACTGGCGAGCCCAAGGGGGTGATGGTCAACCAGCGCGGCATGCTCAACAACCAGTTGGCCAAGGTGCCTTACCTGCAACTCGGCGAAGCGGACGTGATCGCCCAGACCGCCGCCACCGGCTTCGATATCTCGGTCTGGCAACTGCTCACCGCGCCGCTGTTCGGTGGCGCGCTGGAGATCATCCCCGATGCCATCACCCATGATCCGCAGGCGCTGCTGGCGTGCGTCGCAGCCACCGGGGTGAGCGTGCTGGAGGCGGTGCCGGCGGTGATCGACGGCATGCTCGAAGCGTCGGCCGTGGCGCTGCCGGCACTGCGCTGGCTGTTGCCCACCGGCGAGGCGCTGAGTCATGAGCTGGCCACGCGCTGGTTCGCCCGCTACCCGCAGGTGCCGATGATCAACGCCTACGGTCCGGCCGAATGCGCCGATGACGTGGCGCTGTACCGCCTGGATGCGGCGCCGCCACGGCGACAGCCCATCGCCATTGGCCAGCCGACCGACAACAACGGTCTGTACGTGCTGAGCGGCGACCTCGAGTTGTTGCCCAGCGGTGTGGTCGGCGAGCTGTATATCGGTGGCACCGGTGTGGGCCGTGGCTATGCCGCGCGCCCGGGGCTGACGGCCGAACGCTTCGTGCCCGACCCTTTCGGCGCACCGGGCGAGCGCCTGTACCGCAGTGGCGACCTGGCGCGCTGGAATGCCGAGGGACAGCTCGAATACGTCGGCCGGGTGGACTTCCAGGTGAAGATCCGTGGCCAACGCATCGAGCTGGGCGAGATCGAAGCCTGCCTGCTGGCCAGCGCGCCCTTGCGCCAGGCCGTGGTGGTTGCCCACGAAGGGGCAGCCGGTACGCAGCTGATCGCCTATGGCGTGGCCGAGGCCGGCCAGCAGGTCGAGGTGCAGGCGCTGCGCGAGGCCCTGGCTGCGCAGTTGCCAGCCTTCATGGTACCGGCGCAGATCATCCTGTTGCCGCGCCTGCCGCTCAACGCCAACGGCAAGCTGGATCGCCGCGCACTGCCGGCGCCACAGGCGCAGGTGCGCAGCGTCGAGGCGCCACAGGGCGAGCTGGAACAGCATCTGGCGCAGCTCTGGCGCGACCTGCTCAAGGTGGAGCAGGTCGGCCGTCACGACCACTTCTTCGAACTCGGCGGCCACTCGCTGCTGGCCACCCGCCTGCTGGCCCTTATCCGCGAAACGCGCGGCGTTACGGTGCCGCTGGCGCAGGCCTTCGAGGCCACCACCGTGGCCAGCATGGCCAGCCTGATCTGCAGCCTGGAAAGCCAGGCCCTCAACGATGAACGCCTGGACGCGCTCGACGACCTGATGAGCGCTCTGGAGGAAATTCAGTGAATCTGTTGCATGACAAAGCCCTGCTGCTGTCGCGTCGCTTTCTCGGCCTGGGGCCGCAGCAGCGCCGCGCCTTCCTCGACAAGCTGCGCGAGCAGGGGCTCGACGCCTCGGCACTGCCGATTCCGCCGGGAGCGGCCGATGCCGAGGGCAGTGTGCTGTCCTACGCGCAGCAGCGCCTGTGGTTCCTCGAACAGCTGCAGCCGGGCAACAGCGCCTATCACCTGCCGGGCGCCCTGCAGTTGCAGGGGCCATTGGACGAGGCTGCCTTGCTGGGCGCCTTCAGCGATCTGGCGCAACGTCATGCGAGCCTGCGCACGCGCTTCTTCGCCGATGCCGACGGCAACCCGCGCCAGTGCGTCGACGCGGCGCCGGCACTGACCCTGGAACCGCTGCAGGGCGATGACTTTGCCGCCCTGACGCGTGAGTTCGCCCAGCGCCCGTTCGACCTCGAACAGGCGCCGCTGTGGCGCATCGGCCTGCTGCGCCAGGACGAGCAGCGGCATGTGCTGCTGGTCTGTCTGCACCACATCATCGCCGACGGCTGGTCGATCCAGCTGTTGTTGACCGAGCTGGCGCAGTTCTATCGCGTGCGCGTGCAGGGCGAGCCTGCCGCACTCGCCGAGCTGCCGCTGAGCTACGCCGACCACGCCCTGTGGCAGCGCGCCTGCCTGGATGCCGGCGAAGGCGAGCGGCAGCTGGCCTACTGGCGTGAGCAACTGGGCGACGAGCAGCCGTTGCTGGAGCTGCCTTGCGATCATTCGCGCCCGGCGCAGCAGAGCTTTCGTGGCGCGCGTCTGGCCTTTCGCGTGGAGCCCGCGCTTGCCGCCCGCGTGCGCGAGCTGGCGCGGCAACAGGGCTGCACGCCGTTCACCGTGCTGTTGGCGGCCTACAAGGTGTTGCTGCACCGCCTGAGCGGCCAGCGCGACCTGCGTGTCGGCGTGCCCATTGCCGGGCGTATGCAGAGCGAAAGCCAGGGGCTGATCGGCTTCTTCGTCAATACCCAGGTGCTGCGCAGCGAGCTGAGCGGTGAGCAGAGTTTCGAGCAACTGCTGGCGCAGGTGCTGCGCACGGCGCAGGGTGCCCAGGCGAATCAGGCGCTGCCCTTCGAGCAACTGGTCGAGGCGTTGCAGCCCGAGCGCAGTCTCAGCCACAACCCGCTGTTCCAGGTGCTGTACAACCACCAGCAGCGCCCGCAGGACAGCCTGCAACTGACGTCCGGCCTGCGTGCCGAGCTGATCGGCCTGGACAGCGGCAGCGCGCAGTTCGACCTGGCCCTGCACACCTGGGAAGGCCCGGGTGAGGAGCTGGCCGGCAACTGGAACTACGCCCTGGATCTGTTCGAAACAGCCACGGTGGAGCGTCTGCATCAGCGTTTCATTCGCCTGCTGGAGCAATTGCTGGAACAGCCGCAACTGGCCATCGGCGAGCACCGCCTGGACGATGATCAGGATCGCCTGGCCCTGACCAGCTTCAACGCCACTCGCGTGGATTACGGTGCGGTGGAGCCGGTGCATCGTCAGTTCGAACGTCGCGTACAGGTGCAGCCGCAGGCCATCGCCCTGGTGTTCGGCGACCAGCGTCTGAGCTACGCCGAGCTGGACCTGCGCGCCAACCAACTGGCCCACCATTTGCAAAAGCTTGGCGTAACTCGCGACAGCCTGGTGGGCGTGGCGGCGCTGCGTTCGGTGGAGATGGTGGTGGCGCTGTACGCCATCCTCAAGGCGGGCAGCGCCTACGTGCCGATGGACCCGGAATATCCGGCCGAGCGTCTGCGCTACATGCTCGAAGACTCTGGCGTCAGCCTGCTGCTGAGCCACGATGCGGTGATCGACAGCCTGCCGCAGGTGAGCAGCGTGCAGGTGCTCAACCTCAATCATCTGGATCTTTCTCAAGAGCCGCAGACCGCGCCCGAGGTAGCGATTCACCCCGAGCAACTGGCCTACCTGATCTACACCTCCGGCTCCACCGGCAAGCCCAAAGGGGCCGGCAACAGCCATGCGGCGCTGTACAACCGCCTGGCCTGGATGCAGGAGGCTTACCAGCTCACGGCGGATGATCGGGTGCTGCAGAAGACCCCGTTCAGTTTCGACGTGTCGGTGTGGGAATTCTTCTGGCCGCTGATCACGGGCGCGCGTCTGGTGGTGGCGCAGCCGGGCGATCACCGCGACCCGGCCAAGCTGGTCGAGCTGATCGCGCGCGAGAGCATCAGCACCTTGCACTTCGTGCCTTCGATGCTGGCGGCCTTTGTCGGCCATGGTGACTTGCACGGCTGCGAGAGCCTGCGACGTATCGTCTGCAGCGGCGAAGCGCTGCCGGCAGAGCTGGCCAGCAGCACGCGGCAACTGCTGCCGCAGGCCGAGCTGTACAACCTGTATGGCCCGACCGAGGCGGCCATCGACGTGACCCACTGGCGCTGCAGCGGCCAGGAACGGCGCAGCGTGCCGATTGGTCGACCAATCGCCAACCTGCAGATCCATATCCTCGACGAACGCCTCAACCCGCAGCCAATCGGCGTGGCGGGGGAGCTGTATATCGGCGGCATCGGCCTGGCACGGGGTTACCACCGTCGTCCGGGACTGACCGCCGAGCGTTTCGTCGCCAGCCCCTTCGGCGATTGCCAGCGCCTATATCGCAGTGGTGATCTGGCGCGCTGGACCGAAGAGGGCGTGCTGGAATACCTCGGCCGTATCGACCATCAGGTGAAGCTGCGCGGCCTGCGTATCGAACTGGGCGAGATCGAAGCGGCGCTGCTGGAACATCCGGCGCTGCGTGAGGCGGTGGTGCTGGTGCGCGATCAACAGCTGGTGGCCTATGTGGTCGGTGGCGATTACGACGAAGTCGAGCTACGGGCGCGTCTGAAACAGCGCCTGCCCGAGTTCATGCTGCCGAGCCATGTAATGCAGCTCGAGTGCCTGCCGCTGTCGCCCAATGGCAAACTGGAGCGCAAGGCGTTGCCGGAGCCGCAGCGCGTTCAGCGTGACTACCAGGCGCCGCGCTCCAGCCTGGAAAGCCAGCTCGCAAGCATCTGGCAGGAGCTGCTGGGTGTAGAACGAGTAGGGCGCGACGACAACTTCTTCGAGCTGGGTGGCGATTCCATTCTCAGCCTGCAGATCATTGCCCGTGCCCGCCGTCAGGGCATCGAGCTGACGCCACGGCAGCTGTTCGAGCGTCAGAGCATTGCCGAGCTGGCCCAGGTCGCAACCCGCAGCGCCGAGACGTCGGGCTGCATCATCGACAGTCAGCGCGACATCCCGCTGACGCCGATCCAACACTGGTTCTTCGCCCAGCCGATGAACAATCGTCAGCACTGGAACCAGTCGGTGCTGCTCAGTGCACGCGAGCCGCTGCAGCCGCAGCGCCTCCACGCTGCCCTGCAGGCCGTGCTGGAGCAACACGACGCCTTGCGCCTGCGTTTTCAGCAGCAAGGCGACAGCTGGCGCCAGCGCTATGCGGCCGAGGCCGAAACGCTCGAACTGCGCGTCGAGCGCTGCAGCCTGGCCGAGCTGAGCGCGCTGTGCGACGAGGTGCAGGCCAGCCTCGATCTGAGCCATGGCCCGCTGCTACGCGCCGTGCTGGTGCAGTTGCACGAAGGCGGCGAGCGCCTGTTGCTGGTGGTCCACCACCTGGTGATCGATGGCGTTTCCTGGCGCATCCTGCTCGATGACCTGCAGCGTGCCTATGCGCAGCTGGGCGTGGGCGCCGCTGCCGATCTGGGGCGCAAGAGTAGTGCCTGGCAGAGCTGGAGCGAGCGCCTGGCGGCCTATGCGTCCAGCCCCGAAGTGGCCGCCGAACGTGCTTACTGGCAGGCGCTGCCGGCTGATCGCGGGCTGCCCTGCGACCACCCGCAAGGGCGCAACCTGACGGCCTGCGCTGAACGGTTGGAGGTGCAGCTCGACCCCACCACCACCGAGGCGCTGCTGACACAGGCTCCGGCGGCGTACCGCACGCAGATCAACGACCTGCTGCTCAGTGCACTGGCCCATGCCCTGCGTGACTGGAACGGGCAGGCGCAAACCCTGATCGCCCTCGAAGGCCATGGCCGCGAAGCGCTGTTCGAGGAGCTCGACCTGAGCCAGACCCTGGGCTGGTTCACCAGCCTCTACCCGCTGTTGCTGCAGGCCGGTGACGACTGGGATGCGACCCTCAAGGGCACCAAGGAGAACCTGCGCCGGGTGCCGCGCGGCGGCATCGGTTACGGCCTGCTGAAATACCTGCAGGGCGAGGACCTGCCGGCGCTGGACGACGCGCTGCTGTTCAACTACCTGGGCCGCCTGCAGACCAGCGGGCAGTTGTTCGATCTGGCCGAGGAAGCGTCCGGCGCGCAACGCGACGCCAGCGCACCGCTGGCCTGTGCCCTTGCTCTGGACGGTCGCGTCACGGGCGGCTGCCTGCAGTTCACCTGCACCTTCAGCCATGAGCGCTTCGAGCGCGAGCGCATCATCGCGCTGCTCGAGGCGTACCACTGCGCGCTCGTCGAGCTGGTGCAGCACTGCCGCACGCAGGCTGCTGTCACCCCCAGCGATTTCCCCTTCGTGCCGCTCAGCCAGGCCGATCTCGACAGCCTGCCGCTACCGGCCCGGCAGATCGAAGACATCTATCCGCTGACACCGATGCAGCAGGGCCTGTTGTTCCACAGCGAACTGCAGGTGGCCGATGGTGCCTACGTCAATCAGCTCAGCCTGGAGGTCGAGGGCTTGCCGGTGGCGCGTTTCAAGGCGGCCTGGGCGGCTGCGCTGCAGCGCCATCCGTTGCTGCGCGCAGCCTTCCTGCGCCTGGGCGCCGATCAACAGGCGGTGCAGCTGGTGCAGCGCGAGACGCATCTGATGATTCGCGAACTGGAGGGAAGCGACCTCGATCTTCAGGCACTGCTGCGCGATGAGCGCGAGACGCCATTCGACCTGACGCGGCCGCCGCTGATGCGCCTGGCGCTGGTACGCCTGGGGGAAGGGCGTCATCAACTGATCTGGACCCTGCACCATATCCTGCTCGACGGCTGGAGCAGTGCCGCGCTGCTGGCGCAGGTACTGCAGGACACACGCGGCGAGGGCGGCGCGCACGAGGTCGGGCATTACCCGGATTACCTGGCCTGGCTGCAACGCCAGGATCTCGCTGTCAGCGAGGCGTTCTGGCGTGAGCAGCTGCAGGGCTTCGATGAGCCGACGTTACTGACTGGCAGTCTGCGCAGCGAGTTCTCTGCAAGCGGCAGCGGCGTGCATATCCTGAACCTGCCGCGTGCTGAACTCGAAGCCTTTGCCAGGGCTCGACGCATCACCCTCAATACCCTGATCCAGGCGACCTGGACGCTGCTTCTGCAGCGTTATTGCGGGCGCCGCCAGGTGGCCTTCGGTGCCACCGTAGCGGGGCGGCCGGCGAGTGTGGCGGGCATCGAACACATGCTTGGCCTGTTCATCAATACCCTGCCGGTGGTGCAGGCGCCGCAGCCTCAGGGGCCTGTCGGCGACTGGCTCGATGCGTTGCAGGCGCACAACCTGACGTTGCGCGAGCACGAGCAGGTGCCGCTGTTCCGCCTGCAACAACTGGCCGGCCACGCCGGGCGCGAGCTGTTCGATACCCTGCTGGTGTTCGAGAACTACCCGGTGGATCAGGTGCTGCAGGGGCAGGGCGATGGCCTGCGCTTTACCAATCTGCAGGCGCACGAGCAGACCCATTACCCGCTGAGCCTGGCGGTGATGGCTGGCAACGAGCTGCAGGTGCACTGGCACTATCAGCGCGCGCATTTCAGCGACCGGCAGATCGCCGGCATGAGTCGCCAGTTCGAGCGACTGCTGCAAGCCCTGTGCGCCGATGCGCAGTGCTGCATCGGCGAACTGCCCTTGCTGGATGAAAGCGAGGTGGCCGAGGTCGAGGACTGGAATGATGCTTCTCCAGCTCCCGATACCCCTCAGCTATTGCCACAGAGTATCGCCGAGCAGGCGCGCCTGCGCCCGACGGCCATTGCCCTGGTGCATGGCCAGCAGCGCCTGAGCTTCGCCGAGCTGGAAGCCCGCGCCAATCGTCTGGCCCATCAGTTGATCGCCCGTGGCGTCGGCGCCGAGGTGCGCGTCGGTGTAGCGCTGGAACGTGGCATCGAGCTGTTCGTTGCCCTGCTGGCGGTGCTCAAGGCCGGCGGTGCCTATGTGCCGCTGGACCCGGATTACCCCGAAGAGCGCCTGCGCTACATGCTCGAAGACGCCGGAGTAAAACTGCTGCTGAGCCACCAGGCGGCCTTGCCGCGCCTGCCCGAAGTGGCAGGTATCGAGGTGCTCGACCTCGATCATCTGCCACTGAATGATCAGCCGCTTGAGGCGCCCGAGGTGGATATCCACCCCGAGCAACTGGCCTATCTGATCTACACCTCCGGCTCCACCGGCAAGCCCAAGGGCGTTGCGGTGGCTCATGGTGCCATTGCCCTGCATTGCCAGGCCATTGGCGAGCGTTACGAACTGACCGCCGAGGATCGCGAGCTGCACTTCCTTTCGGTCAGTTTCGACGGCGCCCACGAGCGCTGGCTGACGCCACTGAGCCATGGCGCGCGGGTGGTGATCCGCGACCAGCAGCTGTGGAGCGTGCAGCAGACCTACGATTGCCTGATCGCAGAAGGCATCAGCGTGGTGGCCTTGCCGCCGAGCTACCTGCGCCAGTTGGCCGAATGGGCCGAGCAATGCGGCAAAGCGCCCGGGGTGAAAACCTACTGCTTCGCCGGTGAAGCCTTCAGCCGCGAGCTGTTGCAGCAGGTGATTCGCAGCCTGCAGCCGCAATGGATCATCAACGGCTACGGGCCGACCGAAACCGTGGTCACCCCGACCCTGTGGCGAGTGCCGGCGGCCACGGCCGACTTCACCACGGCCTACGCACCGATTGGTGATCGCGTCGGCGCGCGCCAGGGTTACGTGCTGGATGCCGACCTCAACCTGTTGCCGGTCGGCGTGGCTGGCGAGCTGTATCTGGGCGGATTGTTGGCGCGTGGTTATCTGGATCGACCGGGCGCCACCGCCGAGCGCTTCGTGCCCAATCCGTACCGCCCCGGTGAGCGCCTGTACCGCACCGGCGACCGTGTACGGCTCGGCGCTGATGGCCAGTTGGAATACCTGGGCCGGCTGGATCAGCAGATCAAGCTGCGCGGCTTCCGTATCGAGATCGGCGAAGTCGAGGCGGCGCTGAAAGCCTGCGCCGGCGTGGGCGAAGCGCTGGTGGTGGTCAAGGACAGCGCCGCAGGCAAGCGTCTGGTGGGTTACGTCAGCGGCCAGGGTCTGAGCGAGAGTGAGTTGAAAGCGCAGCTCAAGCAGCGCCTGCCTGCGCATATGGTGCCGAGCCATATCCTGGCGCTGGAGCGACTGCCGCTGCTGCCCAACGGCAAGCTGGATCGGCAGAGTCTGCCGGAGCCACAGGTGGAAGCGGGCGAGTACCAGGCGCCGCGCACCGAGCAGGAACGGCTGCTGGCCGAGCTGTGGAGCGAGCTGCTGGCGCAGCCGCGCATCGGCCGTGACGATCACTTCTTCGAGCTGGGCGGCCACTCGCTGCTGGCGACGCAACTGATCTCCCGCCTGCGCCATGCGCACGGGCTGGATCTGCCGCTACGCGCCGTGTTCGAGGCGCCGCTGCTCAGCGATCTGGCCAGGCAGCTGGAACAGGCTGCTCAGGCCGTCGACCTGCCTCTGCAGGCCAGGGGCGAGCGGGCGCAGGTGCCACAGTCTTTCGCTCAGCAGCGCCTGTGGTTCCTCCAGCAACTGGAGCCGAGCAGCAGTGCCTACCACCTGCCGGGCGTGCTGCGTCTGCGTGGTGAGGTGGACCGGCAGGCGCTGCAGCAGGCCTTCGAAGCCCTGGCCGAGCGTCACTGGATTCTGCGTACCACCTTCACTCAGGACGCCGACGGCCAGCCGCTGCAATGCATACAGCCGCAGGCGTTGGTGAATCTGGAGATGCTCCAGGCCAGGGGCGAGCACGCCTTCCAGGCCCTGGCGCGGGCATTTATGGAAAAGCCTTTCGAGCTGCAGCAGTCGCCGCCCTGGCGTGTCGCCCTGGTGACCCTGGAGCCGGGTGAGCAGCGCCTGCTGTTGTGTTTGCATCACCTGCTGTCCGATGGCTGGTCCGTGCAAATTCTGCTCGCCGAATTCGCCGCCCTGTACAACGCCGCCCGCGCTGGCGTGGCGGCTGTACTGCCGGCGCTGACCGTGCAGTACGCCGATTACGCGGCCTGGCAGCGTGAGTGGCTGGCAGGCGGTGAAGGCGCACGGCAACTGGCCTACTGGCGCGAGCAGCTGGGCGACGAGCAGCCGCTGCTGGAGCTGCCTTGCGACCATCCGCGACCGGCGCGGCAAAGCTTTCGCGGTGGACGGGTGCATTTCCGTCTCGGCGCAGCCCTGGGCGAGCGCCTGCGCGACTTGGCCCAGGCGCAGAACGCGACGCCCTTCATGGTGTTGCTGGGCGCCTACAAGGTGTTGCTGCATCGCCTGAGCGGGCAGCGCGATTTGCGCGTCGGCGTGCCCATCGCCGGGCGTACGCGCGCCGAGGTCGAAGGGCTGATCGGCCTGTTCGTCAACAGCCAGGTGCTGCGCAGCGAGGTTGCTCCGCAGCAGAGCTTCACGGCGCTGGTCGAGCAGATCAGGCGCACCAGCCTGGAGGCTCAGGCGCACCAGGAGCTGCCCTTCGAGCAACTGGTCGAGGCGTTGCAGCCCGAGCGCAGCCTCAGCCACAACCCGCTGTTCCAGGTGGCCTATGACCATCAGCAGGTGCGCCACGAGGCGCTGGGGCAGTTGCAGGATCTGCACGCCGAGGTGCTGACCCTGGCCGATGGCGGCAGCCAGTTCGACCTGGCGCTCAACACCCAGGAAGATCGCTACGGTCAGTTCAGCGGCAACTGGAACTACGCCCTGGACCTGTTCGAGGCAGCGACGGTGGAGCGCCTTCACCAGCGCTTTATCCGCCTGCTGGAGCAACTGCTGGAACAGCCGCAACTGGCCATTGGCGAGCATCGCCTGGACGATGATCAGGATCGTCTGGCCCTGACCAGCTTCAACGCCACCCGCGTCGATTACGGCGTGGTCGAGGCGGTGCACCGTCAGTTCGAACGCCGTGTGCAGGCGCAGCCCGAGACCATCGCCCTGGTGTGCGGCGAGCAGCGGCTGAGTTATGCCGAGCTGGACCTGCGTGCCAACCAGTTGGCCCACCATCTGCAAAAGTTTGGCGTGACTCGCGACAGCCTGGTGGGCGTGGCGGCGCTGCGTTCGGTGGAGATGGTGGTAGCGCTGTACGCCATCCTCAAGGCCGGCGGCGCCTACGTGCCGATGGACCCGGAATACCCGGCCGAACGCCTGCGCTACATGCTCGAGGATGCCGGTGTCAGCCTGCTGCTGAGCCACGACGCGGTGATCGACAGCCTGCCGCAGGTGGGCGGCGTGCAGGTGCTCAATCTCGATCATCTGGATGTGAGCGGCGAGCCGCATACCTCGCCCGACGTAGCGATTCACCCCGAGCAGCTGGCCTACCTGATCTACACCTCCGGTTCCACCGGCAAGCCCAAAGGGGCCGGCAACAGCCATGCGGCGCTGTACAACCGCCTGGCCTGGATGCAGCAGGCCTACAACCTGACGGCTGACGATCGGGTGCTGCAGAAAACCCCGTTCAGTTTCGATGTGTCGGTGTGGGAATTCTTCTGGCCGCTGATCACGGGTGCGCGCCTAGTGATGGCGCAGCCGGGCGATCACCGCGATCCCGCCAAACTGGTCGAGCTTATCGGGCGCGAGAGCATCAGCACTTTGCACTTCGTGCCCTCGATGCTGGCGGCCTTCATCGGTCATGGTGACTTGCACGGCTGCGAAAGCCTGCGCCGCATCGTCTGCAGCGGTGAAGCGCTGCCGGCGGAACTGGCCAGCAGCACGCGGCAACTCTTGCCGCAGGCCGAACTGTACAACCTTTATGGCCCGACCGAAGCGGCCATCGACGTCACCCACTGGCGCTGCAGCGGCCAGGAGCGGCGCAGCGTGCCGATTGGCCGACCAATCGCCAACCTGCAGATCCATATCCTCGACGAACGCCTCAACCCGCAACCGATTGGCGTGGCTGGCGAGCTGTATATCGGTGGCGTCGGCCTGGCCCGCGGTTATCACCGTCGTCCGGGGCTGACCGCCGAACGCTTCGTCGCCAGCCCCTTCGGCGATGGTCAGCGTCTGTACCGCAGCGGCGACCTGGCGCGCTGGACCGAAGAGGGCGTGCTGGAATACCTGGGCCGCATCGACCATCAGGTGAAGTTGCGCGGCCTGCGTATCGAACTGGGCGAGATCGAGGCAGCACTGCTGGAACATCCTGCGCTGCGTGAGGCGGTGGTGCTGGTGCGCGACCAGCAACTGGTTGCCTATGTGGTCGGCAGCGATTACGACGAGGTCGAGCTGCGGGCGCGGCTGAAACAGCGCCTGCCCGAGTTCATGCTGCCGAGCTACTTCGTCCCGCTCGAACGTCTGCCGCTGTCGCCCAATGGCAAGCTGGAGCGCAAGGCGCTGCCGGAACCGCAGCGCGTTCAGCGCGATTACCAGGCGCCACGCCCCGGACTGGAAAGCCAGCTCGCAAGCATCTGGCAGGAGCTGCTGGATGTGGATCGGGTAGGGCGTGAGGATGATTTCTTCGCCCTCGGTGGTCATTCGCTACTGGCCACGCAACTGGTATCGCAGATTCGCCGTCACCTGCAGCGTGAGCTGCCGCTACGCGCCGCTTTCGAGGCCAGCACTCTCAGTGCCCAGGCCTTGCAGCTGGCGGCCGCCGACGCTGCGCCTGGCTTCGGTCTGCAGGCTCGCCAGCGTCCAGCCCGTAGCCCGCAGTCCTTCGCTCAGCAGCGCCTGTGGTTCCTCGCCCAACTGGAGCCCGACAGCCTGGCCTACCACCTGCCTTGCGCCGTGCGTTTGATGGGGGAGCTGGACGTCTCGGCGCTGCAACGCAGCTTCGACACCCTGGCCCAGCGTCATGAAAGCCTGCGCACCACTTTCGCCAGCGGCGAGGCGGGTGAGCCCCTGCAATGTGTGCAGCAGCCGATTGCGGTTGGCATCGAGCGCCTGCAGGCGCAGGACGAGGCGAAGTTGCAGCAGCAGATCGATGGCGTCAATCGGCGCCCCTTCGATCTGGAACAGAGCCCGCCCTGGCGTGTGGCGCTGATTGAACTGGATCCACGACAGCATGTGCTGGTGCTCTGCCTGCATCACATCATCGCCGACGGTTGGTCGATCCAGGTGCTGCTCGACGAGTTCGCTGCGCTCTATCGTGGCCATGCCGAAGGGCAGCCGGTTGAGCTGGCGGCACTGCCGATCCAGTACGCCGACTACGCCCTGTGGCAGCGTGATCATCTTGCTGGCAGTCGCCTGGCCGAACAGGTGCAGTGGTGGCGCGAGCAGCTCGGTAGCGAACAGCCGCTGCTGGAGCTGCCGGCAGACCGGCCGCGTCCGGCCGTGCGTCTGGGGCAGGGGGCGCGGCATGCCTTCAACGTGCCGGCCAGCCTGGTCGAACGACTGCGTGAGCAGGCGCAACTGTACGAAGTGACGCCGTTCATGCTGATCCTGGCGGTCTACCAGAGCCTGCTGTATCGCCTGACCGGCCAGCACGACCTGCGCATTGGCGTGCCGGTGGCCGGGCGTACCCAGGGCGAGAGCGAGGGGCTGATCGGCCTGTTCGTCAACACCCTGGTGATTCGCAGTGAAGTGGATGCGCAGCACTCGTTCGTCGACCTGCTGCGTCAGGTCAAGTCGCGGGTGGTCGGCGCCCAGGCCCATCAGGATGTGCCTTTCGAGCAACTGGTCGATGCCCTGCAGCCGGAGCGCAGTCTGAGCCACAACCCGCTGTTCCAGGTGGCGTACAACCATCAACGGCAGGACCAGAGCGCCCTGCAGACGTTGCCCGGCCTGCAGTGCGAAAACCTCGACTGCCAGGGGCAGAGCGCCCACTTCGACCTGGTGCTGGGCACCCTCGAACAGGCCGATGGCCGCATCGAGGCCTACCTGGATTACGCCACCGATATGTTCGATGCCTCCAGTGTCGAGCGCCTGGCCGGCCGGTTCCTACGTCTGCTCGATGGAGCGTGCCGTATGCCACAGGCGTCGCTGGCTGATCTGCCATTGTTGAGTGAGTCGGAGGTGGAAGAGGTCGAGGCGTGGAACAACCCAACACCCGTTCCGAACAGCATTCAACTCTTGCCGGAGCGCATCGCCGAGCAGGCGCGTCTGCGCCCAACGGCCATTGCCCTGGTACACGGCCAGCAGCGCCTGAGCTTCGCCGAGTTGGAAGCCCGCGCTAATCGCCTGGCCCACCAGCTGATCGCCCGTGGCGTCGGCGCCGAGGTGCGCGTCGGTGTGGCGCTGGAGCGCGGTATCGACCTGTTCGTCGCCCTGCTGGCGGTGCTCAAGGCTGGCGGTGCCTACGTGCCGCTGGACCCGGATTACCCCGAAGAGCGCCTGCGCTACATGCTCGAAGACGCCGGAGTAAAACTGCTGCTGAGCCACCAGGCGGCCTTGCCGCGCCTGCCCGAAGTGGCAGGTATCGAGGTGCTCGACCTCGATCATCTGCCACTGAATGATCAGCCGCTTGAGGCGCCCGAGGTGGATATCCACCCCGAGCAACTGGCCTATCTGATCTACACCTCCGGCTCCACCGGCAAGCCCAAGGGCGTTGCGGTGGCCCATGGTGCGATTGCCCTGCATTGCCAGACCATTGGCGAGCGTTACGAACTGACGGCCGAGGATCGCGAACTGCACTTTCTCTCGGTCAGCTTCGACGGCGCCCACGAGCGCTGGCTCACGCCACTGAGCCACGGTGCGCGGGTGGTGATCCGCGACCAGCAACTGTGGAGCGTGCAGCAGACCTACGACTGCCTGATCGAAGAAGGCATCAGCGTGGTGGCCTTGCCACCGAGTTACCTGCGCCAGCTGGCCGAGTGGGCCGAGCAATGCGGCAAAGCGCCTGGGGTGAAGACCTATTGCTTCGCCGGTGAAGCCTTCAGCCGTGAGCTGCTGCAGCAGGTGATTCGCAGCCTGCAACCGCAATGGATCATCAACGGCTACGGCCCGACTGAAACCGTGGTCACCCCGACTCTGTGGCGAGTGCCGGCAGCCACGGCCGACTTCACCACGGCCTATGCGCCGATTGGCGACCGCGTTGGGGCGCGCCAGGGTTACGTGCTGGATGCCGACCTCAACCTGTTGCCGGTCGGCGCGGCCGGCGAGCTGTACCTGGGCGGGCTGCTGGCGCGCGGTTACCTGGATCGACCGGGTGCTACCGCCGAGCGCTTCGTGCCCAATCCCTATCGCTCCGGCGAGCGCCTGTACCGCACTGGCGACCGCGTGCGCCTCGGTGCCGACGGCCAGCTGGAATACCTCGGCCGGCTGGATCAGCAGATCAAGCTGCGCGGCTTCCGCATCGAAATCGGCGAAGTCGAAGCGGCGCTGAAAGCCTGCGCCGGTGTGGGTGAAGCGCTGGTGGTGGTCAAGGACAGTGCCGCAGGCAAGCGCCTGGTGGGCTACGTCAGCGGCCAGGCGCTGAGCGAGAGTGAGCTGAAAATGCAGCTCAAACAGCGCCTGCCGGCGCATATGGTGCCGAGCCATATCCTGGCGCTGGAGCGCCTGCCGCTGTTGCCTAACGGCAAGCTGGATCGGCAGAGCCTGCCGGAGCCGCAGGTGGAAGCGGGCGAGCACCAGGCGCCGCGCACCGAGCAGGAACGACTGCTGGCCGAGCTGTGGAGCGAGCTGCTCGGTATTGGCCAGATCAGCCGCGATGCCCAGTTCTTCGCCCTGGGTGGCGATTCGATCCAGTCCCTGAGCCTGGTCACGCGGCTGCGCAAGGCCGGCTGGGAGCTGACTCCCAAGGCGGTGTTCCAGCACCCGCGCCTGGCCGATCTGGCTGCTGTGATGACGCCGCTCGGCACTCAAGCCGTGGCGGTGCAGCGGGCCAGTGGCGAGCTGCCGCTGACGCCGATCCAGGCGCATTTCTTCTCCTTGCCCATGGCCAACCGTGCGCACTGGAACCAGGCCTTGCTGCTGGATGTGCGCCGACCACTGCACGCTGCCCATTTGCTGAGCGCGCTGCAGGGGCTGATCGAGCATCACGATGCGCTGCGTCTGGCCTTCCGTCAGGATGAAACGGGCAACTGGCAGGCCTTCTACCGGGACGAGGAGCAGGCCGAGCGGCTGTTCCGGCAGCGCCGCATCGACTCGGACGCAGCCCTGCAGGCGCAATGCGAGGCAGCACAGCGCAGCCTGGATCTGCAGCACGGTCCGCTGCTGCGGGTGCTGCTCGCGGACTTGCCGGATGGCAGCCAACGCCTGCTGCTCGCCGCTCATCACCTGATCATCGATGGCGTTTCCTGGCGCGTCCTGCTGGATGATCTGGCCCGCGCCTACCAGCAGGCTGTGATCGGCCAGCCGGTCGATCTCGGTGACAGGCCGGGCAGCTACCAGACCTGGGCCGAGCACCTGTGGCGCCATGCGCAGGGAGCCCAACTGGCCAGCGAGATGGGCTACTGGCAGGCGCAGCACGCCAGCCAGCGTGTGCCCGTAGATGACCCGGCCGGCGAAGCCAGCCATGCCCAGGTGCAGACCTGCACCTGGCAGCTGAGCGAAGCGCAGACCCGGCGTCTGCTACGCGAGACCCTGAAACAGCAGGATGCGCGCATGGACGAAGTGCTGCTCGCCGCGCTGGCCGAGGGCTTGCGTCGCTGGAGTGGGCTGGACGACAGCCTGATCGCCCTGGAAGGCCATGGGCGTGAATGGCTCGACGAACAGGCTGAGCAGGATATCGGCCGGACGTTGGGCTGGTTCACCAGCCTCTACCCGCTGCGCCTGCAGGCGCAGGAGACCTTGCCGCAGACCCTGTCCAACGTGCGTCAGCGCCTGCGCAGCGTACCGAACAAGGGCCTGGGTTATGGCCTGCTGCGCTACCTGGGTAACGCCGAACAGCGGCGCCGCCTGGCCGAGTTGGGTGAGCCGGATATCGCCTTCAACTACCTGGGGCAGTTCGATGCGCAGCTTGGCGATGGTCACTTCATGCCCGCCAGCGAGTCGCCGGGCACTCTGGTCGACCCGGCCACGGCGCTGACCCGCGAGCTGGAAATCAACGGCCAGGTATTCGCCGGTCGTCTGAGCCTCAGTTGTCGATTCAGTGCGCAGCGCCATCGCGTACAGCGTATCGAGGCGTTGCTGGCAGCGGTGGGTGATGCACTGCAAACCCTGATTGACGGCACGCCGGCCACGTCTGTTCCGAGCTCGCAAGTCATAAAGGCTGCCGCGCCCAGCCCCTTGCTGCGCCTGAACCAGGCGGATGCCGGACGGCCCACGCTGTTTTGCGTTCACCCGGTCAGTGGCACGCTGGTCGGCTACTACCCCTTGGCCCGCGCCCTGGCGCCGCACTGGCAGGTGTTCGGCCTGCAGAACCGGCAATTGCTGCAGCCGGCCTGGCGTGATCAGAGCCTCGAACAGATGGCCCGCGATTACGTCAGGGTGATGCTGGAAACCCAGCCGCAGGGACCGTATCACCTGCTCGGCTGGTCGATGGGCGGCGCTCTGGTGCTGGCCATGGCCCGGCTGCTGGAACGCCTGGGCAAGACGGTGGCCTTCGTCGGCCTGGTGGACGGCTATGTCCCCGGCGCCGGTCTGGCCCGTGCGCCACGCGCTGACGTGGCAGAGGCCTCGGCCACGGGCGATGACGACTGGCAACAGTTGCTTGCCCTGGAGCGGCACATGCACGCGCTGGCCGCGCAGCATCGGCATATCCAGCCGCTGCGCAGCCCGGTGCAGGCCTGGTGGGCCGCGCATTCGCCGGAGAACAACCGCAATGGCGAGGCTCTGCTGCAGAGCGCCCTGGGCCGAGAACTGCAGCTGTCGAGCTGGGTCCAGGCCGACCACCTGGGCATCGTCCGCGATCCGTCCTTCATCGAACACCTGAGCCGGCAACTGGCTGCGCTCGATCAATCGTCACGGCCGCTGGGCCTGGAGAGTCACGATTATGCAAATTGAACCGCATTACGATCCGCTGCCCATGCCTGTCGCGCTCGATCTAGGCCCGGAAGCGACGTTGCGTGGCGCCGACTACCGCTTCGCCAGCACGGCCAGGCTGCAGCATCAGAGCGAGGTGGAGTCCAATGCGCGCAGTTATCCGAGGCGCATCCCGCTGGAGCTGCGCCGCGCCGAGGGCATCCATGTGCAGGATAGCGAAGGGCGCTGGTTCATCGATTGCCTGGCCGGTGCCGGCACCCTGGCCCTGGGGCATAACCATCCCGTCGTTCTGCAGGCCATTCGCGGCCTGCTCGATGGCAAGCGACCGCTGCACACCCTGGACCTGATGACCGAAGCCAAGGACGAGTTCATCAACGAGCTGTTCGCCTGCCTGCCGGCCGAGTTCGCCCGCGATGCGCGCATCCAGTTCTGCGGGCCGGCCGGCACCGATGCGGTGGAGGCTGCATTGAAGCTGGTGCGCACGGCCACCGGACGTAGTCAGATGTTGGCCTTCCACGGCGCCTACCACGGCATGACCCAGGGCGCCCTGAGTCTGATGGGCAGCCTGGGGCCCAAGCAGTATCTGGACGGCATGATCAGTGGCGTGCAGATGCTGCCGTACCCCTATGGCTACCGCTGCCCGTTTGGTCTGGGCGGTGCCGAGGGCGAACGGGTCGGTCTGCATTACATCGAGAACCAGCTAGGCGACCCGGAAAGCGGCGTGCTGCCGGCGGCCGGCATGATTCTCGAAACGGTACAGGGCGAGGGCGGGGTGATCGCCCCGTCCGCCGACTGGTTGCGCGGCATTCGGCGCATCACCCGCGAGGCCGGTGTACCGCTGATTCTCGACGAGGTGCAGTGCGGCATTGGGCGCACCGGCAGGCTGTTCGCCTTCGAGCATGCCGGCATCACGCCGGACGTGCTGGTGCTGTCGAAGGCCATCGGCGGCAGCCTGCCGCTGGCGGTGGTGGTCTACCACAAGGATCTCGACCGCTGGCAGCCGGGGGCGCACGCCGGCACCTTCCGCGGTAACCAGATGGCCATGGCGGCAGGCGCGGCCACCTTGCGCCTGATCCGCGAGGAGCGTCTGGATCAGCACGCCGCCGCCATGGGCGAACGCCTCTGCGCTCACCTGCAGGCCTTGCAGGCGCGCTATCCGCAGATTGGTGAAGTACGCGGCAGGGGATTGATGCTCGGGGTGGAGATCGTCGATCCACAGGGCAGGGCGGACGCCATGGGGCGCGCACCGCACAACCGCGCGCTGGCCTCGGCCGTGCAGCAGCAGTGCCTGCGCCGTGGCCTGATTCTGGAGGTGGGCGGGCGCCATTCCAGCGTTCTGCGTCTGCTGCCGCCGCTGATCATCACGGCGGCACAGGTGGATCAGGTGGCGGATATCTTCGCCAGCGCGCTCGACGCTGCAGTGAACCACTAAGAATCATCCTCCGTCAGGGGAGCCAAGTCGATGCGGACTGGCTTCCCGCCGCCAGGAATGCCGGCCATTTCAGCGGCTGCCTAATCGTTCCACAGCAGAGCGGACCCCTTTAACGGGTAATGGCGAGGTCGTATCAAATTGCCATCTAAATGATAAAAATTACTATTTAGTTTTGCATTGATATTAGTTAGGCTAGCCAGCGTTTTTTGACAGGCCAGCGGATTGGCTGGCGGTATCGGGGGAGAAGATGATGTCGAAAGCAGTGCAGGGTGCTGGACGTTTTCAACTGAAGTGCCTGGCCGTGGTGATTGCTGCCACATGCCACGGGATGGTTCAGGCGCAAGAGGATCAGGTGACGCTGCCGTCACAGACGGTCACCGGCGAGCTGGACCGCCCGCAAGGCCCGGATTACGGCTACAAGGCCGAGAAAAGCCTGACCGCCAGCAAGACCAGCACGCCGCTGTCGGAGACGCCTCGTTCGGTGTCGGTGGTGACCCGCAAACGCATCGAAGACCAGAAATCGCAGAGCCTCACCGATGTGTTGGGCTACGTGCCGGGTATCTTCGCGCCACCCTTCGCTGCCGGTGATGGTCTGGCAGGTGACCTGTTCTTCATCCGCGGTTTCAACGCCACCGACTATGGCTACGGCCTGCTGCGCGACGGTTTGCGCGTGCAGGGCAACCGCTACGACACCACCAGCGAGCCCTATGGCCTGGAGCGGGTAGAGGTGTTCCGTGGGCCGACCTCGATTCTCTATGGGGAGAACGCGCCGGGCGGCCTGGTCAACCTGGTCAGCAAACGCCCGACCGCCGCCCCGCAGGGCGAAGTGCAGCTCAGCTATGGCTCCAACGACCGTCGCCAGCTCAATCTGGATGTCTCCGGGCCGTTGAATGACAGCGGCAATGTGCTGGGGCGCGTGGTGATGGTGGGCCGCGAGGCCGATACCCAGGTCGATCACGTGCAGGACAACCGCATCTATATCGCCCCGTCGCTGACGCTGAATTTCGACGATTTCAACAGCCTGACGCTGCTGTCGACCTACCAGAAGGATCGCACCAAGCTTGAGTTGGGCTTGCCGGCAGCGGGCACGCTGCTGAAGAATCCCAATGGCAAGATCGACAAGGACACCTTTCTCGGTAACAAGGACTGGAACACCTTCGAGCGTGAAGTCTGGACTCTGGGTTACGAGTTCACCCATCGCTTCAACGACGACTGGCAGTTCCGCCAGAACTCGCGCTACATGCAGTCGCGCATCCAGCGTAACGAGATCTGGCCGGGGGCACTGAACAACGCGGGCTTCGGCACCAACGTCAGTACCCAGGCGTACGATCGACACAACAAGTCCATCACCTATTCGCTGGATAACCAACTCGAAGGCAAGTTCGACACCGGTGCCCTGCAGCACACGCTGCTGGTCGGCGCCAGTTTCGACCGTACTTCCTTCAACCAGGACTGGAGTGCAGGGTTCGGCCCGTCGATCAACGTATTCAATCCGGTCTGGACCAGCGAGCCGACCACGCCGTTCACCATCCAGAACTCGCAGCTCGATCAGCAGATGACCGGCCTCTACAGCCAGTTGCAGAGCAAGTACGAGAACTGGATCTTCCTGCTTGGCGGTCGTTTCGACAGGGTCGATAGCCAGTACCGCAACAAATTCGACGCGACCAGCCCGGTCAGCAACGCAGCCTCCGACCTGGACTACACCGACCGCGACTTCACCTGGCAGACCGGTGTGATGTATCAGTTCGAGAATGGTCTGTCGCCCTACGTCAGCTACTCCACCTCTTTCGTTCCGGTGCAGCAGACCACCAGCGCCAGCGGTCCTCTGGATCCGATCACCGCCGAGCAGTACGAGGTGGGTCTGAAGTACGAGCCCAAGG
Source organism: Pseudomonas hydrolytica (assembly GCF_021495345.1). Lineage (NCBI taxonomy): Bacteria > Pseudomonadati > Pseudomonadota > Gammaproteobacteria > Pseudomonadales > Pseudomonadaceae > Ectopseudomonas > Ectopseudomonas hydrolytica. Next base: position 3,277,272 of record NZ_CP099397.1, on the reverse strand, counting down.
GCTGGAACACCATGTTCACCGCTGCCGTATTCGATCTGCGTAAGGAAAATGACGTCTATTTCGAGGCGGGCATCAATGACTACCGCCAGGTCGGCGAAAGCCGCTCCAAAGGTGTCGAGTTGGAGATCAACAGCGATATCAGTGCCAACCTGAATGTCACCGCGGCTTATACCTATACCGATGCACGTATTACCAAGGATGCGCCGGGCTCGCGGCTCGAGGGCAACCAGATGACCGGCGTGCCACGCAACCAGGCCTCGATCTGGGCCAACTACCGCTTCCTCGATGGTGCGCTGCGCGGTCTGCGTCTGGGCGGCGGCGTGCGCCACTTCGACAGCACCTTCGCCTACACCGCCGAAAGTCTCTACGGCAAGCTGGACACCGGCGACGTGACCCTGGTCGATGCCGCCATCGGCTACGACATCGACGAGAACTGGTCGGTCGACCTCAACGCCAAGAACCTCTTCGATCAGGAGTACGTGGCAGGCTGCAACAACGCCGGGCGCTGTTACTGGGGCGATGAGCGCACCTTCCTCGGTACCGTGTCGCTGCGCTGGTAAGTGGCAACCGAGTGGGCAAACCAAGGCGAGGGGGCAACCCTTCGCCTTTTTGCATAGGTAAGGACAACGGATGACGAGTTTGAGTCGCCCCGGGCAGTCTGCCGCTGCCCGTGGTTTCGGTCATGCTGGCCTGGCGCTGCTGGGGCTCGCGCTGCTGCTGGCCATGCTGCTGTGGCAGGGCGTGTTGCGCCATCCCTGGCCAACGGCCGAGGCCTGGTTGGCGCCGCTGTCGTCGCAGCCGTCGCTCGACGGCCTGCTGCTGTGGTGGACCCAGCTGCCACGCGCCTTTGCCGGAGTGCTGGTGGGCGCCTGCCTGGGCGTTTCCGGAGCGATCATGCAGCTGATCACGCGCAACCCGCTGGTGTCGCCGGATCTGCTCGGCATCACCGCCGGGGCGCAACTGGGTGTGATCCTCGGCATGCTTCTGCCTGGCGTCCTGGGATTGCCGCTGGTCTTCGTCGGCGGGCTGCTGGCGGCCTTGTTCACCTTTCTGATGGCAGGCGGCTGGAACACCTCGCCGCTACGCCTGACCCTGGCCGGGGTGGCGGTGGCGCAGACCTTTGCCGCGCTGATCGCGCTGTTTCTCAGCCTCAACGACCAGGCTGCGATGGTGGTGTCGCTGTGGAATACCGGTTCGCTGCAGCAGTTGGGCTGGGGCGCGATGCATCCGGCCCTTTACCTGTTGCCGCTGATTGCCCTCGCTCTGCTGGTGCTGATGCGGCCGATGAACCTGGTCGTGCTGGGCGACGGGCAGATGCGCTCGCTGGGGCTTTCGCCGGCCTGGCTGAAAGGGCTGAGCATCGCTCTGGGTAGCCTGCTGGCGGCGCTGGCTATTCATCTGGCTGGCCCCTTGGGCTTTATCGGGCTGATCACGCCGAATCTGCTGCGCTTTGCCTTCGCCGTGGTGCGACCGTCTCGGTTGATTCCCTTGTGCGCGATCTGGGGTGCATTGCTGACGGTACTCGCCGACGCGCTGGTGGCGGCGGTGGAGCCCTGGTTCCAGTTGCCGCTGGGGGTGCTGTCGGCGGTTCTCGGTTCGCTGGCGATCCTCTTGCTGCTGCGTTACGGGCGCCGCGCGCCGGTGGCGGCGGTCACGGCGAGCATGCCGGGCGAGAACCGGGCCATGCGCCTGCCGCTGTGGTCGTTCGTCGCGCTCGCGGTGCTGATCTGCCTGGCGCTGCTGGTAGCGGGCACGGCGCAGGGCGAATCGGGCGTCTGGTCGTTCTGGCAGCGAGTGTGGAGCGGCGAGCCCATGGCCATGACGCTGCTCGATCTGCGCCTGCCGCGGCTGCTGGTGGACATGGCCGCCGGGGCGCTGCTGGCGACCGCGGGCATGCTGTTGCAGGCGGTCACGCGCAACCCGCTGGCCGGTCCGGAAATTCTCGGGGTTAGCCAGATGGCGGCACTGGTGGTGCTGCTCGCACTGATCTTCATGCCCGAGCTGGCCGTTGCCTGGCGCTTCCCGCTGGCCTGGCTGGGCGCCGGCCTGGCGCTGGTGATCGTCATCGGCCTCAACCTGCGTCATGGCCTGGAGCCGCTGCGCGTGACGCTCACCGGCTTTGCCATCAGCGGCGTGGTACTGGCCGTGGTGAGCCTGCTGATGGCGCAGTTCACCAGCAATATCGCCCAGGCGCTGATCTGGATGGTGGGCAGCAGCTACGGGCGTACCTGGAGCGATCTGCAGGCCATGCTGCCCTGGCTGGTGATCGGCCTGGCGCTGTGCGCGGCGACCACGCGCTGGATGGATCTGCTGCAGCTGGGCGACGGCGTGGCCGGCAGCCTCGGGCTGTCGGTGCCGAGCCGGCGGGTGTTGCTGATCGTGCTGGCCAGTGCATTGATTGCAGCGGCCGTGGCGGTGGTCGGCCCGGTGGCGTTCATCGGTTTGCTGGTGCCACATGGCGTGCGCTTGCTGGGCTTTCATCGTGCCCGTCAACGTTTGCTGGCTGCGCCGCTGCTGGGCGCGACCCTGCTGGCTTCGGCTGATTTGCTCGGGCGCGTGCTGCTGGCGCCGCTGGACATCCCGCTGGGAATCGCCATGGCCGCCATCGGTGCACCGTTGTTCCTGCTGCTGCTCAGCCGCGTCTATTTCAGTGACAAAAGGAGCTAGTGCGGTGGCGATGCGTCTTGTCTGTTGCCTGCTGCTGGTCTGTCTGGCGCAGGGCGCCTGGGCGACCGATGCACAACTGGTGGCCCGGCAGTCGGCCGGCGCTGGAGAGGCGCCGCAGCGGATCGTCAGCCTCGATGAGCTGAGTACCGAGCTGCTGGTGTCGCTGGGGATCGAGCCGGTCGGCGTGGCCAACCTGGCCAGCTATCGCCGTTACATCGGTATCGGCAACGACCTGCTCGAGCGCAGTGTCGCATTGGGCAGCGCGCAGCAGCCCAATCTGGAGGCCATCGCCCGGCTCGAGCCGGACCTGATCGTGGGTGTGGCCTACCTGCACCTGCCGTTGTTCGAACGTCTCGATGGCCTGGCACCGACCCTCATCTATCAGGTGTCGCTGGCATCGGCAGGCTATGACGGCGTGGCCATCGGCGAGGCCATGCTGGCGCATCTCGGGCGTCTGACCGGGCGCCAGGCGCAGGCTGCTGCCGTCATCCGCGAAGGCCAGCAGGCGCTGGCTGCCGCACGTCAATCCGTGCGTGAGCGAGATCTGCAGGGCGAGCCGGTTGCCGTGCTCTATCCGCTGGTGCAGCAGGGCAGTTTCATCGCCCTCAACCAGCAGACGCTGATCGGCAGCCTGATGAATCGCCTGGGGGTACGCTCGCCCTGGACGCTGCGCTCCGCCCACAGCCTGCACCGGCGCATCGATATGCGCAGCTTCGCCAGCGAGCCGGGACTGCGCGTGCTGTTCATCGGTGGGCAGGAGCGGGCGCCGTTCTTTGCCAGCCCCCTGTGGAAGGCGCTGCCAGTCGCCCAGCAGCAGCGTTACGCCTTTCTTCCCACGCCGTACTGGACCTTTGGTGGCCCACGTTCGACGGCTGCTATCGCGACCCAGGTGCGCGAGGCGATCGAGGCGATGAATCGTTGAATTTTGTTCTTAGCCATTCGTCCTTTAAGAGGAGCCTGGCGGCTATCACTACTGGCCAGGGGCAAGTCACTTTCACAGAGGTCATCGCATGAGCTTCGACAACGAGAACGCGCGCTTTCTGGTCGTGATCAATCATGAGCAGCAGTATTCCATCTGGCCCGAATACAAGGCCATTCCCGAAGGTTGGTCGGCCGTGGGCGTGTCCGGCGACAAGGCCACCTGCCTGGCCCACATCGAAGAAGTCTGGACCGACATGCGCCCGCTGAGCCTGCGCCAGGCCATGGCGTGAACAGCGACCTGCGGGGAGCGCGACGATGAATCAAGTGACCGATCTGGCGCAGGCCGCCCTGAGCATCGAAGCCGGCCTGCCCATGCGCGTCAGCCCGTTGCAGGTCGGGCAGGGCTTGCACGAACATCTGCCGACTTTGCAGCAACTGGTGGCCGAGCATCTCGAAGTCAGTGGTGGTCTGCTGTTCAGCGGTTTCGCCGATATCGATGTGGCCAGCTTCCAGCAGTTTGCCGCGTCCTTCGGCCATCCGCTGCTGAGTTACGAGTTCGGCTCCACGCCGCGTAGCCGGGTCAGTGCAGGCGGGGTGTATACCTCCACCGAATTTCCCGCCCATCGCCCGATTCCGCTGCATAACGAGCAGGCCTACACCACCGAATGGCCGCTGCGCATCTGGTTCTATTGCGCCCAGGCGGCCGAGCAGGGCGGCGAGACACCGATTGCGGACAGCCGTGAGGTGTTCCGGCGTATCGATCCGGCCATCCGCCAGCGCTTCGCCGAGCGCGGCCTGCTTTACGTGCGCAATTACGGCAATGGTCTGGATCTGCCCTGGCAGCAGGTGTTCAACACCGAGGATCGCCAGCTGGTCGAGCAATACTGCCGCGCGCGACGTATCGACTTCGAATGGCTCGGCGATGACGAGCTGCGTACGCGCCAGCTTTGCCAGGGCGTCGCCCAGCATCCGCGTACCGGTGACTGGGTCTGGTTCAACCAGGCGCACCTGTTCCATCTGTCGGCCCTGGATGCCGATACCCAGGAGGTGCTGATCGATGCGGTCGGTCTTGAGGGGCTGCCGCGTAATGTCTACTTCGGCGACGGTACGCCCATCGAGGCGAGTCTGCTGGATGAGGTGCGTGGCGTGCTGGACGCCTGCACCATTCGCTTCCCCTGGCGCGACGGCGATATTCTGATGCTCGACAACATGCTCACGGCCCATGCCCGCGATCCCTTCAAGGGGCCGCGCAAGGTGGTGGTGGCGATGGCCGAGGCCTACGGCCAGGAGGGCTTCCAATGAATGCATTGCCGCTGCCTGACGGGCGCGTGCTGCAAGGCGAGTCTCGCGACTCTGCGATCTGGCTGTCCTGCGACGGTCGGCCGCTGATACAGCTGCGCATTTGTGAAACCAACGCCGTGCAGGTGCAGGAAGTGGCCACGGCCGATCTGGCCGATGCGCTGTGGTGCGCCAGCTACTGGTGGCTCGCCGCTTATCCGCAGGCGCCACGTCTGGTCTGGCAGGGGCTGGATCAGCAGGCGCTGCAGGCTTGTGGTGACTGGCTGCGCGACGATGCCGGCACGACCAGCGCGCAGGTCGAGCGCAGCCTGTTCTGGCAGTTGCCGCAGCCCTGGCTGCGTCAGGCACTGCCGCCTTATCCGCAGCGGATGGTGATGAGCGACGGCAAGCGTCATCCGCGGCGCCGCGCCAAGCCCCAGGGCGAGGTCTACCGGCGCTTCGATGCGCGCCTGGGCGCCTGGATATCCCTGCGTACGCTGGACATCGAACAGGACCTGGAGCGCTTCAATCGCTGGCAGAACACGCCGCGCGTTCTGCATTTCTGGCATGAGGGTGGCGATCTGGTCCAGCACCGCAGCTATCTCGAGACCATCGCTGCCGATCCGCATGTCTGCAGTCTGATCGGCTGCTTCGACGATCAGCCCTTCGCCTACTTCGAGCTCTACTGGGCCAAGGAAGACCGCATCGCGCCTTTCTATGTCGCCGACGACTATGATCGCGGCATTCACATGCTGGTGGGTGAGCAGGCGCATCGCGGGCCGCACAAGGTGGCCAGCTGGCTGGCGGCGCTGACCCATTACGCCTTTCTCGACGATCCGCGCACCCGCCTGGTGGTAGCCGAACCGCGCGCCGACAACGCGAAGATGATCGGCTATATGCAAACGCTGGGTTACTACCGGGAAAAGGAGTTCGATTTCCCTCACAAGCGCGCGGCGCTGATGGCCATCGGTCGCGAGCGATTTTTTGATAGCGGGGTACTGTGTTGAACGCATCGGGAATCGTTCGGGGTGATTGAGGCACTGGCGCCGCTGTTCATTGGCGACTTCTCCTCTTATCGGGACACCCTGGTGCTGCACGATGATCCACGGCCCTCGGTGCCGCTGCGCGAACTGCTCAGCGACGAGGGGCTGCCGGTGCTGCTGGCGCGCTTCGGCGAGTCGTACACCGGCGGCGACCGCCGTGCGCTGCTGTCGCAGTGGTCGAAGCACTATTTCGTGCGCCTGATCCCGCCAGTGGTGGCCGCCGCGCTGGTGCTGAACCGACGCCTGCCGCTAAACCTCGATGACATCCAGGTGGTGCTCGACGAGGAACACTTGCCACAGGCGTTCAAGCTGCGCGATGCGGGGCAGCCGTTCGCTCCGGGCGATCCGTTCGAGCGTTTTGCCCATCTCCAGCATGACCACTTGCAGCCCCTGATCCAGGCCTTCACCGCGCAGGTGAAGATCGCGCCCAAGGTGCTCTGGAGCAATGCCGGCAACTATTTCGAGTGGATTCTGACGGCGCTGGGCAAGGTACTGCCGGCGCCACTGCTGGCCGACGGTTTCAGCCTCCTGCAGGCGGCCCAGCAGCCTGACGGGCGACGTAACCCGCTGTATCAGCCGGTGCGTTATGTCGAGCTGCAGGGCGCTGCACTGCCGTGGCGGCAACGGCGAGTGTGCTGCATTCGTTATCTGCTGCCCGAACTGGAACTGTGCGAGAACTGCCCGCTGCTCGACGAGCCCCCGGCGCAGGCGTCCGCTTCGGCGTCCTGAGGCGTGCCGGTCAGTGCAGGTAGCTGATCGGCGAGCCGTCCACCGGATTGGCCATCACCCCCATGGGCACGCCGTAGATGCGCTCCAGGGTTTCGCCGTGCATCAGCTCGGCCGGGCTGCCCTGTGCCAGCAGGCGACCGCTGTGCAGGGCCAGCAGGTGGTCGCAGTAGCGCGCGGCCATGTTGATGTCGTGCAGCACCACCAGCACGCCGAGGCCCAGCTCGCGACTGAGGTCGTGAACCCGTGAGAGGACTTCCACCTGGTGGGCGATGTCCAGCGCCGAGGTGGGTTCGTCGAGCAGCAGGTAGCGGGTGTTCTGCGCCAGCAGCATGGCCAGCCAGACGCGCTGGCGCTCGCCGCCAGAGAGCTGGTCGACCAGGCGATCGGCAAACATGCCGGTGTCGGTCAGGTCCATGGCGCGCTCGATGTGCGCGCGGTCTTCGCTGCCCAGGCGGCCAAGGGCGCCGTGCCAGGGATACCGGCCGAAGCCCACCAGCTCGCGTACGCTCAGGCCTTCGGTCTGCGGCAGTTGCTGAGGCAGATAGGCCACCTGCCGAGCGAAGTCGCGCTGACCCCAGGCCTGCAGCGGTTTGCCGTCGAGCAGGATATGGCCGCCGCTGGGCGACTGCTGGCGGGCAAGCAGTTTGATCAGGGTGGACTTGCCTGAACCGTTGTGGCCGATCAGGCCGACCATGCGTCCGGCATCGATGTGCAGGTTCAGGGGATGCAGCAGGGTGCGTTCAGGAATGCTGAAACTGACGCTTTGCAATTCGAACATGAAGCCGTCCGCGGTGGGGTTGCGAAGGGCGTCAATCTAATTCAAACGCTAATCGTTATCAATTTTGTGGCGTCCTGTCGCGTCCCCGATCCGTAGGGTGCGCCGTGCGCACCACTTGGCGGATGGCGGGCTCGCCTGAGGGACGAGCCCTGGAGGTTCAGGCCTGACGCTGCTCTTCCGCCATGCACGCGGCAGCGGTGAACAGGGCGTCGGTGGAGGAGTTCAGCGCGGTTTCCGCCGAGTCCTGCACGATGCCGATGATGAAGCCGATGGCCACCACCTGCATGGCCACCTCGTTGGGGATGCCGAACAGGCTGCAGGCCAGCGGGATCAGCAGCAGCGAGCCGCCGGCCACGCCCGAGGCGCCGCAGGCGCTGATCGAGGCCAGCACGCTCAGCAGCAGGGCGGTGGGCAGGTCGACGGCGATGCCCAGGGTATGCACCGCGGCCATGGTCAGCACGGTGATGGTGATCGCCGCGCCGGCCATGTTGATGGTGGCGCCCAGCGGGATGGAGATCGAATAGGTTTCCTCATGCAGGCCCAGGCGCTGGCACAGCTGCAGGTTGACCGGGATGTTGGCGGCCGAGCTGCGGGTGAAGAAGGCGGTGATGCCGCTCTCGCGCAGGCAGGTCAGCACCAGCGGGTAGGGGTTGCGGCGCAGCTTCCAGTACACCAGCGCCGGGTTGATCACCAGGGCCACCAGCAGCATGCAGCCGACCAGCACCACCAGCAGGTGCAGGTAACCGAGCAGGGCATCGAAGCCGGACTCGGCCAGGGTCGCGGCGACCAGGCCGAAGATGCCCAGCGGCGCCAGGCGGATCACCAGCTTGACGATGGCGGTCACGCCGTTGGCCAGATCGCCCAGCAGCTGCTTGCTGCCGGGGCTGGCGTGGCGGAAGGCGAAGCCGAGGCCGATGGCCCAGGCCAGGATGCCGATGAAGTTGCCGCGCAGCAGGGCGTTGACCGGGTTGTCGACGATGTTCAGCAGCAGGGTCTTGAGCACCTCGCCGATGCCGCCGGGGGGCGTCAGTTCGGCGGCCTGGCTGCTCAGCACCAGCGACGACGGGAAGGCGAAGCTGGCAACCACCGCCACCAGCGCGGCGCTGAAGGTGCCGATCAGGTACATCAGCAGGATCGGGCGGATATGGGTCTGCTGGCCGTGCTGATGGTTGGCGATGGACGACATCACCAGGATGAACACCAGCACCGGCGCCACGGCCTTCAGGGCCGAGACGAACACGTTGCCGACGAAGCCGACCGACAGCGCCGCCTGTGGGGCGATCAGGGCAAGGGCGATACCGGCCAGCAGGCCGATGAAGATCTGCATCACCAGGCTGGTGCGGTTGAGCAGCTGCAGGGCAGGGTGGAGGGCTTGTGACATCAGTCGAGTCTCTGGTTGCGGGGCGCTTTACACGGCGTGCTGCGCTCTGGGCGAGAGGACTTCCGGCCAGCCCTGTCACAGGCTGGCGGAAAAAATAGCGCGCGACTCTAGCACAGTCGCCTGACGCATCGAGCCAGGCGCTGCCATCAGGGCGACAGGGTGCAAGCCGGTGTCGCATATCGGCAAGCGCGCCCTGCTTGAAATATCGAACATCCGGTGCGTATTTTGTACGTCTCGCCGCGCCGAAGCGGCTCTCGGGTCATACAAGGACAGCCTCACATGAGCACCGCCAGCCGCCATGCATTGGAAACCCTCCTGCGTGGCATCGATGAAATCGACTGCGTGACCCCTGACCTCAATGGCGTGCCGCGCGGCAAGGTGATGACCGCAGCGGGTTTTCTCGAGGGGCGCCGTTTGCAGCTGGCGCGCGGCGTGTTGCTGCAGTGCATCATGGGCGGCTATCCGCCGGCGCGTTTCTATGGCAGCGATGACGGTGATCTGGCGCTGGTCGCGGCGCCGGAGCAGATCCACCGTCTGCCCTGGAGCGAGCCGCCGCGCGCCCTGGCGATCTGCGACGCCGAGGAACTGGATGGCCGCAGCTCCGGCCTGTCCACTCGGGCGCTGCTCAAGCGCGTGCTGGCCCGTTATGCGCAGCACGGCTGGCAGCCGGTGGTGGCCACCGAACTGGAGTTCTTCGTGTTTGCGCCGAATGCCGATCCGCAGCAGCCGTTCCAGCCGCCGGTCGGCCTGGATCGCCGCCGCGAAGACGGCGGCTCGGCCTTCAGCGTCAGTTCGGGCAATGGCCTGCGGCCCTTCTTCGCCGAGGTCTATCGCTGCATGGCGGCGCTCGGCCTGCCACGCGACACCTTCATGCACGAGATGGGCGTCAGCCAGTTCGAGATCAATCTGCTGCACGGTGACGCGCTGCAGCTGGCCGATCAGACCTTTCTGTTCAAGCACCTGCTGAAAGAGGTGGGGCTCAAGCATGGCCTTGCCGTGGTGTGCATGGCCAAACCTCTGGCGCACACCCCGGGCAGCTCGATGCACATCCACCAGAGCGTGGTGGAGCAGGGCAGTGGTCGCAATATCTTCAGCGCCGAGGACGGCGAGGCGACGCCCGCCTTTCACCATTTCATCGGCGGCCAGCAGGCGGCGCTGGCGGACTTCACTCTGCTGTTCGCGCCGCACGTGAATTCCTATCAGCGTCTGTGCCATCCCTACGCATCGCCGAACAACGCCTGCTGGTCGGCTGACAATCGCGCCGCCGGCCTGCGTATTCCGGCCAGTGCACCTGCCGCACGACGGGTGGAGAACCGCCTGCCGGGCGCTGACGCCAACCCCTATCTGGCCCTGGCCGCCAGCCTGGCGGCAGGACTGCACGGACTGGAGCACGAGCTGCAGCCGAGCGCGCCGATCCAGGGTGAGTTCGAGGTGCCCGAGCAATTGACGCTACCCTGTACCATGCATGCCGCCATCGAGCGTCTGAAACGCAGCGAACTGGCGGTCGAACTGTTCGGTGCGGAGTTCATCGAAGGATATATCGCCAGCAAGACCATGGAGCTCACCAGCTTCTACGACGAAATCACCCCCTGGGAGCGTCGCGTGCTGGCCGCACAGGCCTGACACCATCGCGCCCGGTGCGAGCTACCCGCTCGCGCCGTGTACAAGGAGCTCTACCCGCACATGCGCCTTATCTGGAAGTCGTTCCGCTCGCTGTACTTCGCAACCTTGCTGATGCTGCTCGGCTCCGGCCTGCTCAGCACCTACCTGGCGCTGCGCCTGGCCGATACGGTGGACGGCCTGTGGGTCGGTGCGCTGATGGCGGCCAATTACTTCGGCCTGGTGCTGGGCGGCAAGCTCGGGCACCGGCTGATCGGTCGGGTCGGCCATATTCGTGCCTATGTCGCCTGCGCCGGGGTGGTTACCGCGGCGGTACTGGGGCATGGCCTGGTGGAGTGGCTGCCGTTCTGGTTGTTCCTGCGCATGCTGGTGGGCCTGGGCATGATGTGCCAGTACATGGTGATCGAGAGCTGGCTCAACGAGCAGGCCGAAGCGCGGCAGCGCGGCCTGGTGTTCAGCGGTTACATGGCGGCCTCCTACCTGGGGCTGATTCTCGGCCAGCTGACCCTGGTGGTGCATCCGACCCTGGGCCTGGAGCTGCTGATGCTGGTCGCCCTGTGCTTCGCCCTGTGTCTGGTGCCGGTGGCGCTGACCCGCCGACTGCATCCGGCGCCCCTGCACCCCGCGCCGCTGGAGCTGAGGTTCTTCCTTAGCCGGGTGCCGTTGTCGCTGACCACCATCGCCGTGGCCGGGTTGCTTATCGGTTCCTTCTACGGCTTGGCGCCGCTTTATGCCACCCGCATGGGCCTTTCCACCGAACAGGTCGGTCTGTTCATGGGCAGCTGCATTCTGGCGGGACTGCTGGTGCAGTGGCCGTTGGGTTGGCTATCGGATCGGCAGGACCGGGTGCGCCTGATTCGCGGTTGTGCGGTATTGCTGCTGCTGGCCGCGTTGCCCCTGGCGGTACTGCCGGAAGTCTTCCTCGGCTTGCTGATCGGTATCGGCTTTCTGGTCAGCCTGATGCAGTTCAGCCTGTATCCGCTGGCGGTGGCTCTGGCCAACGATCACGTCGAGCCGGAGCGGCGCGTGTCGTTGACCGCCATGTTGCTGGTGACCTTTGGCGTAGGAGCCTGTGTCGGGCCGCTGCTGGCAGGAGTGCTGATGCGCTTCTACGGCGCCAACATGCTCTACGTGTTCGTCTGCGTCTGTGCGCTGATCCTGGTGTGGCGCATCCGGCCCGAAGTGGTCACCCATCTGCATCAGGTAGAGGATGCGCCGCTGCACCACATGGCCATGCCGGGCAACGTCGCCAGCTCGCCTCTGGTGGCTGCGCTCGATCCCCGGGTGGATGAGCAGACGGTGCATGAGCAGATGCACGAGCCCGCCGCGGCTGCGGCCCAGGAGGATGCCGAGGCGCCGCGAGCAGGTCAGTAGGGGCTGTCAGAACAGGCCGTCGCTCTCCGTGCGGCGCGCCTCGCGCTGCAGCTGGTAGACGAAGCGTTCGACCTGGCGTTGCTCCAGGCCGTTGATGCGGTAGAAGCGGGTGCCGACGAAGGTCATGTCGATCTTCTCTTCGTACTGCACGTGGCGCAGTTCCACCGCGCAGGTCATCGCGCCGAAGGGCAGGTGAGCGGTGAGTCGTTCGTGCACCTGACCGTTGCTCAGCTGCTGGCTGAGGTTGCCGGGAAAGCGCAGCTTGCAGCCGGTGGCCGAAATATCCAGCAGATGACCTTGCAGCGGTTCGCGCAGCTTGTCGCCAGCCAGCACCACCTTGACCAAGTCGCTCTGCTTGAGCGGTGCGCGAAAGGCGCTGCGGCGCTGGTGATAGATCACTTCCGAGGGGAGCGGAGCCCAGTAGCACGGCGCGCCTTCGAACTCGCCCAGTTGCACGTCGTGCTCGCAGGTCCAGGCCACTCGCACGCCATCGCGGTAGGCCTCGACGTTGAAGGTTTCGCCCTGCTTGAAGAAGCGTTCGCCGTCGGTGGGGATGATTTCGTCCAGTGCCAATCGCGCACGGTCTTTATCGATTTCGACGAGGTAGCTTTGAAAACGCTGGCCACGATCCTTGAATTGGATAACGAGGGGATCATGGTTCTGTTGCAATTGACGCAAGGTGGCAATGATCTCGACGGATGTCTTGAGCACCTTGGGCGGCTGGGGGCCGCTCTCGTCGTTGAACGCGCTGGACACAGTTCGGAACTCTCCGAGTCATAGACTACAACGGCACTAGCATACTGGCTAAGTGCCTGCATGTCCCTGTGCTTTCTTGTTTTTGCGGCTGTTCTCAGGCCTGGCTGAGTGGCCTTTGCTGCGCGATTCTAGCGGCGCTGCCGCGGCTGTCATAGAGGCCGGGCGTCTCCCCGCCGCGCAGGATGCCGAGAACGCTGCCGACCGAAGCCTGGTTGGCGCGAATCAGACGGCCGTTACGCAGATTGGCCTCATGGCAACGCTGCAGCAGGTTGGACAGCTCCTCGCTACGGGCCAGCAGCTGCTCGCCCAGGGCAGAGCCCGCTGCCAGCGCCTTGAGGCCGTCTCGGTCGGCATTCAGGCCGGCGTTCTGCAGCACGCGGCTGCGCTCGCCAGCATGTTGCTGGAGCAGGGCGAGAAGGGGTTGTTTGTCGTTGAGCAGGCTTTCCAGACGCGGAAGATCGCGCTCGGTCAGGGCCTGGAATTCGGTGTCGATCAGCTCGAGCAACTGCTCGGCGGTGCCGATATCGGTGGTGAACAGGTCAAGCAGGGCTGTGTCGTGCATGGCGGGCTCTTGGGGGTCGGGCGTCCAACACCCCCAGCGCAGCCCGGAGACTAGCGCTGGGATTCGAAATCGAGCAGCTTCTGGGCGACGCGCTTGCTGTCGACCTGGTAGCTGCCGTCGGCGATGGCCTGCTTCAGCTGGGCCACGCGCTCTTTGTCGACGATCGGCTGGTCACGCAGCTTCTCGCCGATTTTCTGTAACTGCTGGGCCTCACGGCTCAGTTGCACGGATTCGCCGCTCTTGGCGGTGGTTTGTTCATCGCTACCGGTGACAGGCGCCTTGGTCGGCTGCGCCGCCTCGTTGCGATTGCCAGTCTGAGTGGCGCCGGTACGCCCCGCATTGGCGGGCGTATTGGCATTGTTCAGCCGGTTGAAGTCGATGACCATGATGCAAAACCTCGGACGATTGTTGGACGCTTGCCAAGCTTTTCGGCCCTTGCCGAGAAAACTTTAGGATTTTTTTCGCGCCACTGAATGCAGTGTAGGAGATCGCCAAGGCGATACGTTACAAGAAACATGCCTACATGGCGACTTCCACCTGACCGGGGCCCACTACTCGTGCGCGTATCACCCGTTGCGAACGCAGGTTGCGCACATTGATCTGCTGGCCGGGAGCCCCTTCGGTCAGGGCTTCGCCGGGCATACGTACGTTGACCGTGCCGCCGCTGGCGCTGATCACCACCTGGTCGCCGCGGCGAACCACCTCTGCGACCTGCAGGTGGGCGGGGGTGATGATCTGGTCGCTATTCAGCTGTCGCGTCAATTTCTTGCCTATGGCCTGCGTCGGATCCGTCAGGTAGCCCTGGGCAAGCTGGCCCACGTCACGCTCGACCATGCTCAGATCGGAGGCTTTGACTACGCTCAGGCGCTTGAGCGGGCGGGTCAGCACCGCTACCTGGCGATACAGGCGCACTTCTGCCGGCACGAACACCGTCCAGGGAGCGCTGCCGTTGCAGCGCACGCGCGTGGTCACCCGGCCCAGGGGCTGCGCCGGGCTTTCCAGCGTGGTGGTCAGCGGCTCGTCGCACAGGGCCAGACGCAGCCGCGGGTCGAGTCGGTTCACGCGAATCTCATGGCGGCCCTGGATTTCGCTACGCTGTAGATAATCGACGACCGCCTCCTCAAGAAAGGACTCGGTGGCGCCGATAAGTTCGTCAGTACTGGTGAAAGTCGCCGCCGCCGTACCGCTGTAGCCGAGCATCGGCAAAGCGAGTAAAACGGACAAAGGGGCAAGGCACTTTGCCAGTATCTGACGGAATGATGACGTTCTTGGCTTCATGACTAATACAAAGCAAGCCCCGTGCCGCCTGCTAAGCTGCTACGGGTAGGCGCTACCAGAAGATAAGGAGTCCGGGCATGGCCGGGTTGATGGATTCGGTTAACCAGCGCACCCAGCTGGTGGGACAGAACCGCTTGGAGTTGCTGCTATTTCGCCTGGAAGGCCCACAGCTTTACGGCATCAACGTATTCAAGGTGAAGGAGGTGCTGCAGTGCCCCAACCTCACCATCATGCCGAAATCCAGTCCGGTGGTACGCGGCGTGGCCAATATCCGTGGCGGCACCATTCCGATTCTCGATCTGTCCATCGCCACCGGGCGGGCGGCGCTGGAGGACCTCAAGACCAGCTTCGTCATCATCACTGAGTACAACACCAAGGTTCAGGGCTTTCTGGTGCGTTCCGTGGAGCGCATCGTCAACATGAACTGGGAAGAGATCCATCCGCCACCCAAGGGCACCGGCCGTGATCACTACCTGACTGCGGTGACGCGGCTCGATCAGCAACTGGTCGAGATCATCGACGTGGAGAAGATCCTTGCCGAGGTGGCGCCCACCTCCGAGGTGATCTCCGCCGGTGTGATCGACGACCAGGTGCAGAGCCAGGCGGTGACCAAGCATGTGCTGATCGTCGACGACTCGTCGGTGGCACGTAAGCAGGTGTCTCGTTGTCTGCAGACTGTGGGGGTGGAAGTCACTGCATTGAACGACGGTCGTGAAGCGCTCAACTACCTCAAGAAGATGGCCGATGAAGGGCGCGACCCCGACAAGGAACTGCTCATGCTGATTTCCGACATCGAAATGCCGGAAATGGATGGCTACACCCTGACTACGGAGATTCGCAGCGATTCGCGCATGCAGAAGCTGCATATCCTCCTGCATACTTCGCTCTCGGGGGTATTCAACCAGGCGATGGTGAAGAAGGTCGGTGCCGATGACTTTCTCGCCAAGTTCAAGCCGGATGACTTGGCGGCGCGCGTGGTTGATCGCATTCGTGTGGTGGATGGGGGCTGAGGGGCGTGACCTTTGGCAAACGTTATGGTTGGTGAGGCTGCATTAGTGTCTTCAGGTAATTTGGATTTCGAGCAGTTCCGGACTTTCCTGGAAAAGGCCTGCGGTATTCTGCTTGGCAGCAATAAGCAGTACCTGGTCTCCAGCCGGCTGAACAAGCTGATGGAACAGAACGGCATCAAGACCCTGGGAGAGTTGGTGCAGCGTATGCAAAGCCAGCCGCGCGGGGGCTTGCGCGAGCAGGTCGTGGACGCCATGACCACCAACGAGACCCTGTGGTTTCGTGACACCTATCCGTTCGAAGTGCTGAAGAACCGCGTGCTGCCGGAGCTGATCAAGGCCTACCCGTCGCAGCGCTTGCGCATCTGGTCCGCCGCCTGTTCCTCCGGGCAGGAGCCTTACTCCCTGTCGATGTCCATCGACGAGTTCGAGCGCACCAACCTCGGCCAGCTCAAGGCCGGGGTGCAGATCGTTGCTACCGATCTGTCGCCCTCGATGCTGAGTAACTGCAAATCCGGTGAATACGACAGCCTGGCCATGGGCCGAGGCCTGTCGCAGGAGCGCCTGCAGCGCTACTTCGACCCCAAGGGCCCGGGGCGTTGGCAGGTCAAGGCGCCGATCAAGAGTCGGGTGGAATTCCGGCCGCTCAACCTGCTGGACAGCTACGCGGCCCTGGGCAAGTTCGACATCGTGTTCTGCCGCAACGTGCTTATCTACTTCTCTGCCGAGGTGAAGAAGGACATCCTCACGCGCATCCACGCCACCCTCAAGCCGGGCGGGTATCTGTTTCTCGGGGCATCCGAGGCGCTCAATGGCCTGCCCGAGAAGTACCAGATGGTGCAGTGCAGCCCAGGGATCATCTACAAGGCCAAATAGCGGCACGTGCCATGATCGGCGACAAGCGGGAGGCCTCAGGGTCTCCCGTTTTCGTTTGCGTTGCGCCGGATAGGGTGTGCCGTGCGCACCAATGGTTATGCGATTTCCGCTGGTGCGCGCGGCGCACCCTACGGGCGGCAAGGCGGCAAAGTGGCGTTGCCGCTCGTGGGGGGAAAGCGGAAAGCGCTTGCCGCTTGCCGCTCGGTTGGCAATTGATTTATTCGTAAGTCGTTGAAAATAAAGAATAAATTAAATTGGCACAGCCTTTGCTGAATGTCTGGCAGGAAAGACCAGACAGCCCAAGCGGCAAAGGTTGCAGAACATGAGCATCAACTTCGGCAAGGCCCTAGGTATCCACGAACAGGCACTCGGCTTTCGTGCGCAGCGCGCCGAGGTGTTGGCCAACAACATCGCCAACGCCGATACGCCCAATTACAAGGCGCGTGACCTGGATTTCGCCAGCGTGCTGGCCGAGCAGAATGCCAAGCAGCAGCGCGGCAACGTCGCCCTGGCACGTACCGATGGCCGCCACATTGCCGCCGAGGGCGTTGCCATGGGGCAGGCCGAGCTGCCTTACCGCACGCCGTTCCACGCTTCGCTGGATCAGAACACGGTCGATCTGCAGATCGAGCAAGCCAATTACGCCGAGAACTCGGTGCACTTCCAGGCGAGCTTCACCTTTCTCAACAGCAAGTTCAAAGGGCTGACCAACGCCCTGCGCGGCGAATAAGGAGCGCGATCATGTCTCTAGCCAGTGTTTTCAACATCGCCGGAACCGGCATGAGCGCCCAGAGCACTCGCCTGAACACCATTTCCAGCAACATCGCCAACGCCGAGACCGTTTCCTCGAGCATCGATCAGACCTACCGCGCCCGTCATCCGGTGTTCGCCACCGTGTTCCAGCAGGCGCAAGGCGGCGACCGCGGTTCGCTGTTCGCCGAGCAGGACGAAGCCGGGCGTGGCGTCCAGGTGCTCGGCGTGGTCGAGGATCAGAGCAGCCTGATGCCGCGTTACGAGCCGGATCATCCGATGGCCAATGCCGACGGCTACGTCTACTACCCGAACGTCAACGTGGTCGAGGAAATGGCCGACATGATTTCCGCCAGTCGCGCCTTCCAGACCAACGTGGAAATGATGAATACCGCCAAACAGATGCTGCAGCGCGTGCTGACCCTGGGTCAGTAATGCTTTGAAGGGAGACAGGTGATGAGCACGGTAAGCGGCACGAGTTCGGTACTCGATCAGTACGAGATGAAACAGAACACCCGGCAGAACAAGGACCTCGGCAAGAACGAGTTCCTCAACCTGCTGGTGGCGCAGTTGAACAACCAGAACCCGCTGGAGCCCCAGGGCAACGGCGAGTTCATCGCCCAGCTGGCGCAGTTCAGCAGCCTGGAAGGGATCGAGAAGCTCAACAAAAGCATGGAGTCGATGCTTTCCTCCTATCAGTCGTCGCAGGCGTTGCAGGCCTCTTCGCTGGTGGGGCGCAAGGTGATCGTGCCGACCGAGAGGGCGGTGGTCGATACCAGCGAGAGCTTCAAGGCCAGCGCCGTGCTGCCGGTGAGCAGCGGCAACGTTTATGTGAACGTCTATGACAGCGCCGGCTCGGTGGTGACGCGTATCAACCTGGGCGAGCAGGCCGCCGGCAACGTCAGCTTCATCTGGGACGGCAAGGACTCCAGCGGCAATCTGATGCCGCCGGGCACCTACAAGTTCGAGGCTCAGGCCACCTACGGTACCGAGACCAAAGCGCTTTACACCCTGTTGCCGGCCAACGTCGACAGCGTCACGTTGGGTGGCAGCGAATTGATGCTCAACCTGGCGGGGCTGGGCAGTGTTCCGCTTTCGCAAGTGCAAGTCATCGGCCAATAACTATTGCCGCCGGCAGTTCCGGCAAAGGAGTTTTCCATGTCGTTCAATATTGGTCTCAGTGGTCTGCGCGCCGCCACCAAGGATCTCAATGTCACCGGCAACAACATCGCCAACGCCGGTACTGCAGGTTTCAAACAGTCGCGTGCCGAGTTCGCCGATGTCTATGCCGCGTCCGTGCTGGGCACGGGTTCCAACCCGCAGGGCAGCGGTGTGCTGCTGGGCGACATTTCGCAACTGTTCAACCAGGGCAACATCAACTACACGCAGAACGCGCTGGACCTGGCGATCAACGGCAACGGCTTCTTCGTCACCAGCAACAACGGCGAGATCAGCTACACCCGTGCCGGCTACTTCGGTACCGACCGCGAAGGCTTCATGGTGAACAACTTCGGTTATCGCCTGCAGGGCTATACGGTCGATGCCAATGGCAACCTGCAGAACGGTGTGGTCAGCGACCTGCGCATCCAGACCGCGAACCAGGAGCCGCGCGCCACCGCCAACCTGGCCCAGACCTTCAACCTCAACTCCAACAACGTGGTGCCGACTACCGTACCGTTCGATCCGACCGATCCGACTTCGTACAATTCGTCGACCTCGACCAACATCTATGACACGCAGGGCAACTCCCACGTGTTCACCCAGTACTTCGTCAAGACCGGGCCCAACACCTGGACCATGAACGTGCTGATCGATGGGCGAAACCCGGATGATCCGACGCTGACGACTCCTTCGAGTGTCGATCTGCAGTTCACCACTGCCGGTCAGCTGGATATCCCGGCGTTGGTTGGCTCCACCCCCACCGGCTTCACCGTGGCCGCTGACGGCACCATCAGCCTGAGCACCTGGGTACCGGCCGCGCCGGACAACTCGGTACCGCCGGTATGGAGCCCGAACGGGGCCGCGGCCAACGCGGCCGGGATCACCATCGATGTGCGCCAGTCCACCCAGTTCGCCAGCTCCTTCGCGGTCAACCGGGTCAGTCAGGATGGCTATACCACTGGCCAGCTGGCGGGGCTGGAAATCGACGATACCGGGGTGATCTTCGCGCGCTACACCAATGGCCAGTCCAAGGTGCAGGGCCAGGTGGTGCTGGCCAACTTCGCCAACGTGCAGGGTCTCACTCCGGTGGGCAAGACCGCCTGGGTGCAGTCCTTCCAGTCCGGCGAGCCGGTAGTCGGCACACCTCGCGCCGGTACCCTGGGTGCGCTGCAGGCCGGTGCTCTGGAGGACTCCAACGTCGAGCTTTCCGATCAGCTGGTGAACCTGATCGTGGCCCAGCGCAACTACCAGGCCAACGCCAAGACCATCGAAACCGAAAGCGCCATCACCCAGACCATCATCAACCTGCGTTGATGAGGGCACGCTGCACATCCTGCGCGCTGCGGATGTGAGGCGGGTTCGCCGACGGCGGCAAAGCGGCAAGCCAGGCTTGCCGCTTTGCCGTTGCGGAGCCGGCAAAACCTCGCCGCCAGGGTCTCCGCTGTTTTCTCGATTTAATAAAAAGCACTTTTAAATCAGTAGCTTGTAGTGATTTTTAGAGGCTGGCACGGCGCTTGCTGTATTGCTTGCAAAGAGCCAAGGGCCCGTCGCCCACTCGGAGAATCACCATGGACAAGATGCTGTACGTCTCCATGACCGGAGCGCAGAACAACACACTCGCTCTGCGTGCGCATGCCAACAACCTGGCCAACGTTTCCACCTCGGGCTTTCGCCGCGACTTCGAGCAGGCGCGTTCCATGCCGCTGTTCGGCGAAAGCTATCCGGCGCGGGTATTTGCCATGAGCGAGCGGCCGGGCACCGATTTTCGTGCCGGTTCGCTGCAGGAAACCGGCCGCGATCTGGACGTTGCCATCGGCGGCAAAGGTTGGATCGCGGTGCAGGCGCCCGACGGCAGCGAAGCCTATGTGCGTACCGCCAGCCTGAACATCGATGCGCTCGGCGTGCTGCGCACCGGCAATGGCTTGCCGGTCATGGGCAATGCCGGGCCGATTGCCGTGCCGCCGGAGCAGAAGGTGGAGATCGGCCAGGACGGCACCATCAGCATTCGCGCCCTGGGTGAGAACCCCAACGTGCTGGCCGAGGTGGACCGCATCAAGCTGGTCAACCCGGATCCGAAGAGCCTGGAGAAGGGCGCCGACGGCCTGATCCGGGTCAAGGGCCAGCCCGAGGTGGAGGCCGATGCCACGGTGCAGGTGACTTCGGGCTTCCTCGAGGCGAGCAACGTCAACGCCGTGGAAGAAATGACCGCCATCCTTTCCCTGTCCCGCCAGTTCGAGCTGTCGGTAAAGATGATGCGCACCGCCGAAGACAACGCCTCGGCCATGGCGCGGGTTTTGCAAATTAGCTAATTACCAGCACGCGGCGCCGTAAAACCGGCACCCGAGGAGAATCGATATGCTTCCGGCACTGTGGGTCAGCAAGACCGGTCTGTCCGCCCAGGACATGAACCTGACCACCATTTCCAACAACCTGGCCAACGTCGCGACCACCGGCTTCAAGCGCGATCGCGCTGAGTTCGAGGATCTGCTGTATCAGATCCGTCGCCAGCCGGGTGGCCAGTCCAGCCAGGACAGCGAACTGCCGTCCGGCCTGCAGCTGGGTACCGGTGTACGCGTGGTCGGCACGCAGAAGATCTTCACCGCCGGCAGTCTGCAGACCACCGAGCAGCCGCTGGACATGGCGATCAATGGCCGCGGCTTCTTCCAGATCCTGCAGCCGGACGGCACCGTCTCCTATACCCGCGACGGCAGCTTCCACCTCAACTCCGACGGCCAGATCGTGACCTCCCAGGGGTTCGCCCTGGAGCCGGCCATCGTGCTGCCGAACGAGGTGCGCACCTTCACCGTCGGCGAGGACGGCACCGTCTCGGTGACCACCGCTGGCAATCCGCAGCCGCAGATCATCGGCAACATCCAGCTGGCCGACTTCGTCAACCCGGCCGGCCTTGAAGCCATCGGCAACAACCTGTTCCTGGAGACCGGTTCCAGCGGCGCGCCGCAGGTGGGCAACCCGGGCCTCAATGGCCTCGGCACCACCCTGCAGAACACCCTGGAAAACTCCAACGTCAGCGTGGTGGAAGAACTGGTGAACATGATCACCACCCAACGCGCCTATGAAATGAACTCCAAGGTGATTTCCACCGCCGATCAGATGCTGTCCTTCGTGACGCAGAACCTCTGATCCTTTTGACTCTGTTGTGAACGCCGCGAGGTAGTGGTTATGAACCGGCAAGTTTTCTGTTTCCCCCTGTTGGCTGGCCTGCTGCTCAGCACTGGCTGCGTGGCGCCGACAGCCAAGCCGGACGACCCTTATTACGCGCCGGTGCTGCCGCGCACGCCGCTGCCGGCTGCGCAGAACAACGGCTCGATCTACCAGGCCGGCTTCGAGAATGGTCTGTACGACGACCGCAAGGCGTTCCGTGTCGGTGACATCATCACCATCACCCTCAACGAGCGTACCCAGGCCAGCAAGAACGCCAACAGCAACATCCAGAAGGACAGTTCGGGTGCCATCGGCGCGCCCAACCTGTTCGGCATGGCGGTAACGCCGGACAACCCGCTGCGCAGCCTCGGCGCGCTGGGCATGAACAACCCCAACCTGAGCCTGGAGGCCAACTGGAACGCTCAGCGCGAAGCCAGCGGTTCCGGCCAGGCGGGGCAGAGCAACAGCTTGTCCGGTTCGATCACCGTCACCGTCGCCGAGGTATTGCCCAACGGCATCCTCGCCGTGCGCGGCGAGAAGTGGATGACCCTCAATACCGGCGACGAGCTGGTGCGTATTTCCGGGCTGGTGCGTGCTGATGACATTTCCACCGACAACACCGTGGCGTCCACCCGGGTGGCCGATGCGCGCATCACCTATTCCGGCACCGGTGCCTTCGCCGATGCCAGCCAGCCGGGTTGGTTGAGCCGCTTCTTCCTCAGCCCCATGTGGCCGTTCTGAGTGAGGGTGCATCGATGAAATCCTGGCTGGCTCAGACCCCCGCTTCGGCGGCCAATCTCCTGGCGCAGTGCTACTCGCGTATCGTCGCCGGTCACTCCGTGCGCGATGCCTTCGCGCCGGCTCCGACTCGCCCGCGGCAGCAGGCCTTGCGCCCGCTGCGCAAGGCGCAGTCGGAGCAGAGCGTGTCCTGCCGCCGGCAGTTCGCTGCCGCTCATCGCGGTTATCGTCGGCGTGGCGCCAACGACTGGCTGCTGCTGGCCACCATGCTGGCGTGCCTGCTGCTCAGCCTGCCGACCCAGGCCGAGCGCCTCAAGGACCTGGCCTCGATCCAGGGCGTGCGCAGCAACCAGCTGATCGGTTACGGCCTGGTCGTCGGCCTCAACGGCAGTGGCGACCAGACCACGCAGACGCCATTTACCGTGCAGACCTTCAACAACATGCTGGCGCAGTTCGGCATCAAGGTGCCGCCGGGTGGCAACGTGCAGCTGAAGAACGTCGCCGCGGTATCGGTGCATGCCGAGCTGCCGGCGTTCGCCAAGCCCGGGCAGACCATCGACATCACCATTTCCTCCATCGGTAACGCCAAGAGCCTGCGCGGCGGCAGCCTGCTGATGACGCCGCTCAAGGGCATCGACGGCAACGTCTACGCCATCGCCCAGGGCAACCTGGTGGTCGGTGGTTTCGACGCCAGTGGTGCCGACGGCTCGCGCATCACCGTCAACGTGCCATCCGCCGGGCGCATTCCTGGCGGGGCCACTGTCGAACGTCCGGTGCCGAGCGGCTTCGATCAGGGCAACTACCTGACGCTCAACCTCAACCGTCCCGACTTCACCACGGCAAAGAACATCGTCGATCAGATCAACGATCTGCTCGGCCCGGGCGTGGCCCAGGCCATCGACGGCGGCTCGATTCGCGTCAGCGCGCCGCTCGATCCGAATCAGCGCGTCGACTACCTGTCGATCCTGGAAAACCTCGAGGTGCAGGCCGGTCAGGCGGTGGCCAAGGTCATCATCAACTCGCGCACCGGCACCATCGTCATCGGCCAGAACGTGCGCGTGCAGCCGGCAGCCGTGACCCATGGCAGCCTGACCGTGACCATCACCGAAGATCCCATCGTCAGCCAGCCCGAGGCATTCTCCGGTGGGCAGACCGCGGTGGTACCGCGCTCGCGCGTCGGCGCCGAGGAAGAAACCAAGCCGATGTTCAAGTTCGGCCCCGGTACCAGCCTGGACGAGATTGTCCGTGCGGTTAACCAGGTGGGCGCCGCGCCTTCCGACCTGATGGCCATCCTGGAGGCGCTCAAGCAAGCCGGCGCCCTGCAGGCTGACCTCATCGTGATCTGACGAGGAGCGCCCCTATGGACTCTCGACTCTCTGCCGGCATGCTCGGCAACGGCAAAAGCCCGATCGACAGCGGCGCTTTCACCGACCTGAATCGCCTCAACCAGTTCAAGGTGGGCGGCGACACCGAGCAGAACATCCGCAAGGTCGCTCAGGAATTCGAGTCGCTGTTCATGAACGAAATGCTCAAGGCCATGCGTTCGGCCAACGCCGCGTTCGGCGAGGGCAACTTCATGAACAGCAACGAGAGCAAGACCTACCAGGACATGCACGATCAGCAGCTGGCGGTGACGCTTTCCAAGGAAGGGCGCGGCATCGGTCTGGCCGATGTGCTGGTGCGGCAGATGTCGAAGATCAAGCAGCCCTCGAGCAGGCCCAACCCCTTCGCGCAGATCGAACAACCGGTTGCCGCGGCCAGCGAAGCCAAGTCCGAGAAAGCGGCCACATCCGAGGGCTTCCGCGACGACGTCGCGCTGCTCAACCGCCGGCGCCTGGCCGTGCCGGGCAAACTGGCCGACCGCCTGCTGGCCGGCATCGTGCCGTCGGCCGCCGAAGGCGAGGGCAAGGCCCTGGCGGGTAACGACTGGCTGCCGGCGCAGGCATCTGCCGCACCGGCAAGTGCCGGCCTGAACCCGGGCAACAGCGATGCCATCAGCGGCCGGCGCATCGCCCAGCCGCCGCTGGCGCCGGGCAAGGCCGTGTTCAATTCCCCGCAGGAGTTCGTCGCCACCATGCTGCCGATGGCCGAGGCCGCCGCCGAGAAGATCGGCGTCGATCCGCGCTATCTGGTTGCCCAGGCCGCGCTGGAAACCGGCTGGGGCAAGTCGATCATTCGTACCGGCGACGGGCAGAGCAGCCACAACCTGTTCGGCATCAAGTCGCACAACAGCTGGAAGGGCGAGTCGGCCCGGGTGCTGACTACCGAATACAAGGGCGGCAAGGCGGTCAGGGAGGCGGCCAACTTCCGTGCCTACGATTCCTACGCGCAGAGCTTCGATGACTACGTGAATTTCCTGCAGAGCAACGGCCGCTACGAAAAGGCGCTGAACGCCACCGAGAACCCCGAGCGTTTCGTCAAGGAACTGCAGCAAGCCGGTTACGCCACCGACCCGCACTACGCGCGCAAGATTTCGCAGATCGCCCGCAAGATGCAGACCTATCAGGCCATCGCGGCTGCCGACAGCGCCACCACAAGGACTTGAGGTTGAATCATGGCTGACCTACTCAACATTGGCCTGTCCGGCCTGTCGGCGAGCAAGACGTCGCTGGCCGTTACCGGCCACAACATCGTCAACGTCAACACGCCCGGGTTCTCCCGCCAGGAAGCCGTGCAGACGACCCGTACGCCGCAGTTCAGCGGGGCCGGTTATATCGGCTCCGGCACCACGCTGGTGGACGTGCGCCGCATCTACAACGAGTTCCTCAATACTCAGGTACGCAGCAGCACCGCGCTCAACAGCGATACCCAGGCCTACCTGAGCCAGATCAACCAGCTCGATTCCCTCCTGGCCGGCAGCACCACCGGCGTCACGCCCGGATTGCAGCGGCTGTTCGCCGCCCTGCAGACCGCCGCGGAGGACCCGGCCAACATTCCGGCACGCCAGCTGGCGCTGTCCGAGGCCGAGGGGTTGTCCAAGCGATTCAACACCATCTACGACCGCCTCTACGAGCAGAACGCCTTCCTCAACAAGCAGCTCTCGGCGGTGACCGATCAGATCAATCAGCTGGCCACCTCGATCGCCGGTTTCAATGATGCGATTGCCGTGGCCGCCTCCAATGGCCAGGCGCCGAACGATCTGCTCGACGCCCGCGAAGAGGCGGTGCGCAAGCTGTCCGAGTTCATCGGCGTGACCGTGGTGCCGCAGGACGACAACTCCTACAACCTGTTCATCGGCTCCGGTCAGCCGCTGGTAGTGGGCAGCAAGGCTGCTCGTCTGGAGGTTACCCCCGGGCAGTCCGACCCGCTGCGCAGCGAGATCCAGTTCGTCAGTGGCAGCTCGCGCCAGGGCATCACTTCGCTGATCACCGGCGGCGAGATGGGCGGTCTGCTGCGTTATCGCCAGGACGTGCTGGACCAGTCGATGAATGCGGTGGGGCGTCTGGCGCTGTCCATCGCCGATCAGATGAACCGCCAACTGGGGCAGGGCCTGGACCTCAATGGTCAGTTCGGCAACGAGCTGTTCCGCTCCATAAACGACCCGCTCCTGCTCAGCCAGCGCAGCCTGGCCCGGGTTGGCAACAGCGACACCACGGCCAACCTGGCCGTCACCCTGACCGATACCTCGCGCCTGACCACCAGCGACTACGAGGTGCAGTTCACCAGCGCCACCGAATACGTGGTGCGCCGGGTGTCCGACGGTACGCTGTTCCCGCCGACTCCGGCGACCTTCGACATCACCACGGTACCCGCACCCGAGGTAGACGGCTTCTCGCTCGGTGTGGCCAGCGGTACCTTCGCGGCCGGCGACCGTTTCCTGGTGATGCCGACCCGCAACGCCGGTCGCGATATCCGTGCGGACATGAAAAACCCCGAGGAACTGGCCTTCGCCGCGCCGCTCAAGGCCGAGACCAGCCCGGCCAACATCGGCACCGGCAGGATCACCCAGCCCCGGCTGCTGACCGAGATCAACATCTACGATCCGGCGGCCCAGGCGGACCTGGAAACCAGCCTGCGCAACGCGCCGCCGCTGCGCATCGTGATGGGCGCCGGCGGTGGCGCCACGCAGAGCTACGATGTGGTCGACATCAACGGCAACGTGATCGACACCGGCAGCATCGTGCCCGGCCAGGACAATGCCCTGACCATCACCGTGCCGGCCAACCCACCAGCGATTCCGGCGGCGTTCGATTACCAGGTGACCATCAGCGGGCGACCCCAGGCGGGCGACAACTTCTCGGTGTCGTTCAACACCAACGGCGTATCGGACAACCGTAACGCGCTGAATCTGGTCAACCTGCAGAACAAATCGGTAATCGGCGTCAACCCAGGGGCACCGACCACCACGGGCTCCAGCTTCTCCGACGCCTATGGCGACCTGGTCGAACGGGTCGGTACGCTGACCAGCCAGGCGCGCGTCGATGGCCAGGCCACCAGCGCGATCCTCAAGCAGGCGACCGACAACCGCGACTCGATTTCCGGTGTTAACCTGGACGAAGAGGCCGCCAAGCTGATCCAGTTCGAGCAGTACTACCAGGCATCGGCGCAGATCATTCAAGTTGCGCGTAATCTGTTCGATACCCTGATCAATACATTCTGATAGCCACCCTCCCGCATGCGGGAGGGTGAAGCCTGTTCAACCGACAGGCGTTGCAAGAGGCAAGCCCCATGGTCATGCGCATCTCCTCCATCCAGGCTTTCAACAACGGCGTTTCCGGCCTTGGGCGCAACTACTCCAACCTGATTCGCACCCAGGAGCAGATCAGCAGCGGCAACCGCATCCTCACCCCGGCGGACGATCCGGTGGCCTCGGTGCGTCTGCTGCAGCTCGAGCAGCAGCAGGCCGTGCTCAAGCAGTACAGCGACAACCTCACGGCGGCCAAGAACAGCCTCACCCAGGAAGAGACCACCCTCAATTCGGTGGTTACCGTCATGCAGCGCGTGCGCGAGCTGGCGGTGCGCGCGGGCGGCGGTTCGCTGTCGGCCGAAGACCGCAACTCCATCGCCAAGGAGCTTTCCGAGCGTGAGGCCGAGCTGCTCAACCTGATGAACAGCCGTAACGCCCGGGGCGAGTACCTGTTTGCGGGAAATCTGGGCAAGACCGAACCCTTCGTGCGCAACCCGGACGGCACCTATTCCTACTTCGGCGACGAAGGGCAGCGCACCCTGCAGGTGGCCAGCTCCACCAACGTGGCGATCAACGACAACGGCAAGCGTCTGTTCGAGAGCGTGACCAACGCCAACCGCGTGGCCAACGCCAACGGTGTCAACAATCCGGCGCTGCCGTCGCCACCGCTACCGGCGACCACCATTCCCGCCGTGCCGGCCAATGAGCAACGGGTGTTCATTTCGCCCGGGCTGGTGGAAGACAATCGCGCCTTCAATGCCGACTTTCGCGGTGGTGAGCCCTATTCGCTGGCGTTCGTCAGCGGCACCGAGTTCCGCATCTACGACGCCAGCGGCGCCGACGTGACCTCGGAGATTCCGGGGGGCGGCAAGATCGATCCGCTGGTCAACGGCGGCAACGTCATCAATTTCCGCGGTATGCGTTTTCAGCTCGATGTGGTGCTCAAGCAGGGCGACAACGAGCTGAATCTGGACAGCCTGCTGGCCGACATCCAGCCGCCTGCCACCGCCGGTTCACCGGGTATCGGTACCCACAGCTTCACCCTGCAGTCCGCGCCAACCGAGTTCGCCGTCACCCGTGCTTCCACCAACGGCTCGGCGGCAGTCGTGGCGGGCGGCAACATCGTCAACCAGAACGTGTTCGACAGCCAGTTCCCCACCTCCGGCGTGGTGTTGCGCTTCACCGACGACAGTAACTACGAGGTCTTCGCCCAGCCCGTTGGGCCGAACAGTCCGGTGCTGACCACCGGTACCGTCACTGGTCCTTATCCGGCCAGTTTCACCGTGTATGGCGCCGAGTTCACGCTGTCCGGCCCGGCCAGCGCCGGCGGTGGCGACCAGTTCGGCGTGCAGCCCCAGTTCCAGGAACAGCGCAGCATCCTCAACACCATTTCCCGACTGCGTCAGGCGCTGGAGTCGTCGCCCACCTCGCCGGCCGGGAATCTGGCTGTGCGCAACGAGGTGGCCATCGCCCTGAAGAACCTCGACAACGGCATGGGCAGCGTGCTGGAAGTGCAGACCGAGATCGGCGCGCGCCTCAACCTGATCGAGACCACCGGGATCGACAACGAGGACGTGACCCTGGTGAACAAGTCGGTACAGGCCGAGCTGCGCGAGCTGGATTACGCCGAGGCGTTGTCGCGCCTGTCTTTCCAGACCATCATTCTGGAGGCGGCGCAGCAGAGCTACGTGAAGATCGCCGGGCTGAATCTGTTCAATCAGTTGCGCTGAGCCGGCGTTACCCTCTGCCTGACTCCATTTAGGATGTTGTATGAATATCTGTGTATTCGGTGCCGGTTACGTAGGGCTCGTGCAAGCAGCCGTCCTCGCCAATGTCGGTCACAACGTTCTGTGTATCGAAACCGATGAAGGCAAGAGAGCGGTCCTGGAAAGTGGCGGCATTCCCATCTTCGAACCGGGCCTCCAAGGGCTGGTGGCTGCCAATCACGAGGAGGGACGGTTGCGCTTCTCGGGTAGTCTGGAAGAGGCGGTGAAGCACGCGGATATTCACTTCATTGCCGTGGGGACTCCGTCTGACGCGAATGGCTATGCGGATCTGACCTTTGTTCATGAAGTGGCCAGAGGCATTGCCCAGGTTGCGCAAAAGGATCAGCTGATCATCAACAAGTCCACGGCCCCGGTGGGCACAGCGGATGCCATCGAACAGGTGATGCGCGACACCCTGGACGCGCGGGGGCGCTCGGATATCCAGGTCGACGTCGTCTCGAACCCGGAATTCCTCAAGCAGGGGGCTGCCGTCAGCGACTGCCAGCGCCCGGACAGAATCATCATCGGTTCCAGCAATCCGGCCAGCATCGAGGTCCTGCAGGAGCTGTATGCCCCCTTCAACCGTAATCGCGAGAAGATCATGGTCATGGATCGGCGCAGCGCCGAACTGACCAAGTACGCCGCCAACTGCTTTCTTGCCACCAAGATTTCGTTCATGAACGAAATGGCCAATCTGTCCGAGCTGTTCGGCGCCGATATCGAAGCTGTTCGCCGAGGCATTGGTGCCGATCCGCGCATAGGTTACGACTTCATCTACCCCGGGTGCGGTTATGGTGGCGCCTGTTTTCCCAAGGACGTACGCGCCCTGAAGGCTTCGGCGCAGAGCGAAGACTACGAGCCGGCCATCCTGGCCGCGGTCGAGTCCGTCAATGAAGCGCAGAAGAAAAAACTCGGCCACAGCATCCAGGCGTTCTACGCAGGTCATTTGCGTGGCCGGGTCATCGCGCTTTGGGGGCTGGCCTTCAAGGCCAACACCGGAGACATGCGTGACGCCCCCAGCCGGACATTGATGGAGCATCTCTGGAGCCTGGGGGCGACGGTACAGGCGTTCGATCCGGAAGCAATGCCCGAATGCCGTCGTCTGTATGGCGAGCGACCGGATCTGATACTTGCCAATAGCAAGGAGGAGGCGCTCGTGGGTGCCGATGCGCTTGCGGTGGTCACCGACTGGCAGAGTTTCAAGGCGCCGGACTTTCCACTGCTTCGTCGTACCCTCGGCGATGCGGTGGTGTTCGACGGCCGCAATCTCTACGACCCCCAGGTCATGAAGCGTCACGACTTGCGCTACTTCTCCATCGGCCGCCAGCCGGTCTGAACGAGGCATTCCCGCCCAGGGCCATTCAACGAGTGGCCCGCTTGTTGCTATACCTGTATATCGGGCAACAAAATGCCGACTAATTGACGATTGGTCGAATATCCGGGGGCAGGGGAGTAGCGATGAAGGCGGTCATTCTTGCCGGTGGACTGGGCACACGGATCAGTGAGGAATCCCATCTCAGGCCCAAGCCCATGATCGAAATCGGTGGCAAGCCGATTCTCTGGCACATCATGAAGATCTACTCCCACCATGGCATTCAGGACTTCGTCATCTGCCTGGGCTACAAGGGCTATGTGATCAAGGAATACTTCGCCAACTACTTCCTGCACATGTCCGACGTGACCTTCGACATGTCGAAGAACTCCATGGAAGTTCATCAGCGCTACGTGGAGCCCTGGCGGGTTACGCTGGTCAATACCGGCGAAGACACCCTGACCGGCGGACGGCTGCGCAGGGTACGCGAGCATCTGGGGGATGAGCCGTTCTGCTTCACCTATGGCGATGGTGTGGCCGATATCGATATCCGCTCTCTGATCGACTTTCACAAGCAGCATGGCAAGCCGGCGACGGTCACGGCCATTCAGCCGCCGGGTCGTTACGGTGCGCTGGATATGGACGGTGACCGGGTCGGTGCCTTCCAGGAAAAGCCCGCAGGTGACGGCTCCTGGATCAACGGTGGGTTCTTCGTGCTGAATCCTTCGGTCATCGACTACATCGACGGTGATCAGAGCAGTTGGGAGGGCGAGCCGCTGATGCGGTTGGCGGAGGAGGAAAACCTCATGGCCTTTCGTCACCGAGGCTTCTGGCAGGCGATGGATACCCTGCGTGACAAGAATCAGCTCAACGACCTCTGGGTCAGTGGCAAGGCACCCTGGAAAATCTGGCAATGACGGCATTCGCTCGGAGTTACCAGGGGCGCAGGGTGCTGCTTACCGGACACACCGGCTTCAAGGGCAGCTGGCTCGCCGCCTGGCTGGTCGAGTTGGGCGCCGAGGTGGTGGGTTTTTCGCTGCCCTGCGAACAGGACGGCAATGCTGAACATTGGGCGGCGCTGCGTCTGCCCGTTACCGATCTGCGTGGCGATATTCGCGACGCCTCCGCCCTGCAGCGCCTGCTAGCCGAGCAGCAGCCGGAGATCGTCTTCCATCTGGCCGCCCAGTCCCTGGTGCGTCCCTCCTACCGACAGCCATTGGATGCCTGGTCGAGCAATGTCCTGGGCACCGCCAACCTGCTCGAAGCCTGCCGCGTTACGCCAGGCGTTGCCGCGGTGGTGGTGGTTACAACCGACAAAGTGTACGCCAACCGCGAATGGCCTTGGGGCTATCGCGAGTGTGATGAGCTGGCCGGCCACGATCCCTACAGTGCCTCCAAGGCGGCTACCGAACTGGTGTGCGACAGTTACCGTAAATCCTTCTGGCAGCAGTCCGGCCCGCTGCTGGCGACCGCCCGCGCAGGCAATGTTATCGGAGGCGGAGACTGGGCGGAGGATCGTCTGATTCCCGACCTGGTCCGCGCAGTACAGACCGGGCAGACGCTGCAGATCCGTTCGCCGTCCTCCACGCGTCCCTGGCAGCACGTGCTGGAATGTTTGTCCGGCTATCTGCTGTTGGGCCAGCGACTGCTTGAGGGGGATCGTAGCTGTGCCGATGCCTGGAACTTCGGGCCGGCGCCCGAGGCCAATCGCAGCGTAGCGGAAATTCTTCAGGCCCTGCGTGAGCATTGGCCTGCACTGAGCTGGCAGGCCGCCAGCGACGACGGTCTGCACGAGGCGCGTTTACTCTACCTGGACAGTGCCAAGGCCCGTTCCGGCCTGCACTGGGCTCCGGTCTGGTCGCTGCACACCGCGCTACAGATGACCGCCGAATGGTATCGCCTTAGTCATGAGCGAGGCGAAGTCTGCACCCGTGAGCAGTTGCTGCATTTCATCAATGCTGCGCGACAGGTCGGCTGCGTATGGGCCTGACGGTGAGCGCAACCTCTATCGACGGCCTGATGCGCGTCGACTGCGATGCTCATCGCGATGTACGGGGTGCGTTCACTCGCCTGTTCTGCGCCGATGAGCTGGCACCCTTGCTGGGTGAGCGTCGTATCGTCCAGATCAATCAGTCGCTGACCCGCCAGGTAGGTGCAGTGCGTGGCCTGCACTTCCAGCACTTTCCCCGAGCGGAGATGAAGCTGGTGCGCTGCATTCGCGGTCGAATCTGGGACGTGGTGGTGGATTTGCGCCGCGGCTCGTCGAGTTTCCTGTGCTGGCATGCCGAGACTCTGAGTGCGGAGAATCGGCGCTTGCTGGTGATCCCCGAGGGCTGCGCCCATGGCTTCCAGGTGCTGGAGGAGGACAGCGAGATGCTCTACCTGCACACCGAGTTCTATTGTCCCGATGCAGAAGGCGGGGTCTGTCATGACGACCCTGCGCTGGCCATCGAGTGGCCGTTGCCAGTGCGTGACCTCTCGGCGCGCGACCGAAAACATCCCTCGCTCACCTCGGACTTCATTGGACTGGCACCATGAACTGTCGTCACTGCGCTGCTCCGTTGCGGCAATCTTTCCTCGATCTCGGTCACGCGCCGCCGTCCAATGCCTATTTGACGCAAGCGGACCTGAGTCGGCCCGAGCGCTATTACCCGCTGCGACTCTGGGTTTGCGAGCAGTGCTGGCTGGTGCAGACCGAGGACTACGCCGACTCCGGCGAATTGTTCGATGCCGACTACGCCTATTTTTCCTCTACCTCCAGCAGTTGGCTGGCTCACGCTCGTGCCTACGCCGAGCGCATGCGCGAGACGCTGCACCTGGGAGCTGGCAGTCTGGTGATCGAGGTGGCCTCGAACGACGGCTACCTGCTGCGTAATTTCGTCGAGTCAGGCGTGCCATGCCTGGGCGTCGAGCCAACCGCCAGTACCGCCGATGCCGCGGAGCGTTTGGGGATTCCCGTATTGCGCGAGTTCTTTGGCGAGGCGCTCGGCAAGCGGCTGGCCGAGGAGGGCAGGCAGGCCGATCTGCTGTTGGGCAATAACGTCTTTGCCCACGTGCCGGATATCAACGATTTTTCCCGAGGGTTGAAAGCGGTGCTCAAGCCCGGTGGCACCCTCACCCTGGAATTCCCGCACCTGTTGCGCCTGATCGAACAGGTGCAGTTCGACACCGTCTACCACGAGCATTTTTCCTACCTGTCTCTGTATAGCGTGGAGCGCGTCCTGGAGGCTGCCGGGCTGCGTATCCATGACGTCGAGCAGTTGCCTACACATGGCGGCAGCCTGCGCGTTCACGCTTCGCATCAGGACGACTCACGGCCACGCTCGGCTTCAGTCGATGCGCTGCTGAGTACCGAGGCGCAGGCCGGATTGCGCGATCCTGCCACCTATCGAGGTTTCCAGGCGCGCGCCGACCGATTGAAGAACGATCTGCTGGCCTTCCTGCTCGAGCAGAAACGGGCCGGGCGTCGGATGGCTGCCTATGGTGCTGCCGCCAAGGGCAATACCATCCTCAACTACGCCGGTATCAAGCCTGACCTGCTGCCCTGGGTGTTCGATGCGGCACCCTCCAAGCAGGGCAAGTATCTACCGGGCAGTCACGTGCCCATCCTCTCGCCGTCACAACTGGATGAGGTGCGCCCGGATCTGCTGCTGATCCTGCCATGGAACATTGCCGACGAGGTGATGGCGCAGAACGAGCGCATTCGCCAGTGGGGCGGCCGCTTCGTCACCGCCATCCCGTGCCTGGAGGTGAAATGAAGTCGCGCATCCAGTACACCCAGCCTTCGATATCCGAGCTGGAGGTGCAGTACGTCACCGATGCGGCCCGGCACGGCTGGGGGCCACGCTGCTACGAATACATCGAACGCTTCGAGGCGGCCTTCGGCCGTCACCTGGGGGTCAGGCACGCGATCGCCACCTCCAGCTGTACCGGGGCCTTGCACATGGGCTTGGCCGCACTCGGAATTGGGCCGGGCGATGAGGTGATCCTTGCCGACAGCAACTGGATCGCCTCGGTGGCGCCGGCCGTGCATCTGGGAGCGACGCCGGTGTTCGTCGACATTTGCGAGGACACCTGGTGCTTGGACCCAGCGAAGGTGGAGCAGGCCATAACGCCGCGCACCCGGGCGATCATCGCCGTTCACCTGTATGGCAACCTCTGCGCGATGGACGAGTTGCTGGCCATCGGTGCTCGGCATGGTATTGCGGTCATCGAGGACGCTGCCGAGGCCATCGGCTCCGAGTGGCAGGGACAGCGCGCCGGCAGCATGGGGCGCTTCGGCGTATTCTCCTTCCACGGCACCAAAACCATGACCACCGGGGAAGGCGGCATGTTCGTCACCAACGATACAGACCTCTTCGAACGGGTGCTGGGGCTGTCCAATCATGGTCGGCTCAAAGGCCAGACACGCCAGTTCTGGCCCGATCTGCTGGGGTTCAAGTACAAGATCTCCAACCTGCAGGCCGCGATCGGCTGCGCCCAGACCGAGCGTATCGACGAGCTGATCGAGCGTAAGCGCGCCATCATGGCGAACTATCGTCGGCGTCTTGGTGGCCTGCCCGGCTTGCGCCTGAACCCCGAGCCCGAGGGCACCCGAATCGGCGCCTGGATGCCTACGGTGGTCTTCGACTCCGAGCTGGGCATCACTCGCGAGCGCCTGTTGGCGCGTTTCGCCGAGAACAACATCGACGCCCGCGTCTTCTTCTATCCCCTCTCGGCTCTGCCGATGTTCCAGGGGCGCATACCTGCCGCTGGCGGTCATTCGGCAAGCATTCCCGAGCGGGCCATCAACCTGCCGAGCTTTCACGACATGACCGAAGCGGACATGGCGCGCATCTGCAGCGTGGTCGAGACGTTGCATGCCGAGGCGCGGCGATGAGCACGGTGGTTATTTCCCAGCCGATGTATTTCCCCTGGGTAGGCATGTTCGAGCAGTGGCGACTGGCGGACGATTTCGTGTTCTTTGACGATGTCCAGTTCGCTCGCGGCTTCATCAACCGAGTGCAGTACAAGACACCCGATGGCAGTGCCTGGCTGACGGTGCCGCTGCGCCAGCACGGGCGTGAGGTGCGCATTTGCGATCTGCAGTGCGCCGAAGAGTCGGGATGGCGCGACAAGCATCTGCGTACCCTGGCCCTGGCGCTGGCCGGAACGCCCCATATGCATGACGCCCTGGGGCTGGCCGAGAGGGTGCTGTTGCGTCGTGATCTGGGCTTCTGTGATCTGCTCATCGAGGGCATGCAAACGGTGGCGCAGTATTTCGGCCTGCTAGAAGGCAAGCGTCTGCACCGCTCTTCACAGCTGGCGGTGGAGGGACGCAAGAGCGAGTTGATCCAGGGGTTGGTGGCGCACCTGAGCGGTGATCGCTACGTTACGGGAATGGGCGCCCTGAACTATCTGGACCACGATGCCTTCGAGTGCGCGGGTATCGAGGTCTGCTACATGGACTACCGCAAGCGCGAATATCCGCAGAAGTTTCCGCCCTTCACCCCTTATGTCTCCGTGCTCGATCTGGTAGCCAATTGCGGGCGGGACGGTAGAACCTTCATCGAATCGGGTGTGACCCACTGGCGCCAGGCGCTGGCAGCAAGAGATCAGGCATGAGCAAGCTGAATGACGTGACCTCGCAATACAAACCGGGAGCGGTGACCTCTCTGGAGAACGAGCTGATTCTCAATTGGTACCCGCCGCGCATCCTGCGCCGTCTCGAGGGCAAGGCTCCGCTCTCGCTGCTGGAGCTGGGACTGGGCCACGGTTACACCACGGCCTTGTTCAATCGGCATTTCCAGCGCCACGTGGTGCTCGAGGGCTCCTCCGTGGTGATCGACCTGTTCCGGGAAAACTACCCTGGGCTGAACATCGAGCTGGTGGAGGGCTACTTCGAACACTTCGTCAGCAGTGAGCAGTTCGATGTGGTGATGATGGGCTTCATCCTCGAGCATGTGGACGATCCGGGCCTGATTCTGCGCCGTTTTCGTGACAACCTGCGCCCGGGCGGCAGCCTTTACGTTGCGGTGCCCAATGCCAAGTCGCTGAACCGGCGTCTGGGACTGGCGATGGGCAAGATCGCCGATATCTACGAACTCAATGCCAATGATCATGCCCTCGGCCATCAGCGTCAGTTCTGCCGCGACACGCTCAAGGCGCTGCTGCAAGCGGAGGGGTATCGGGTTACCTGGGAGGAGGGCATCTACCTCAAGCCATTGCCACTCGGCTACATGCAGACCATGCCTGAATTCGAGGAAAACCTGCAGGCCATGTGCGAGGTCGGGGTGGATTTTCCCGACCTCTGCGTGGGGCTGTTGATGGAAGTGCAGGTGGCCTGATGCAACGTGCGCTGGTGGTAGGCCCAGGCTCGATGGTTGGCAGTCGCCTGAGCGAGCACTTACGCGCGCGAGGCTGGCAGGTGATCGGCGCTGGGCGCTCCGGCGACTGCGAGGTGCCGCTGGAGCTGGGCTGCGACAGCTTGCGTACGGAGTTTCCCGGTGTCGAGGCGGATGTGTTGTTTCACTGTGCCGCGGCTTTTGGCGACGACTCACCCCAGGGGGCCTGGCTCAACGACCGGGTCAATGTGCTCGGCGCTCATCAGGTGGTGGCACTCGCGCGTGCTGCGGGCTGTCGGCAAGTGGTGTACGCCGGAAGCGTATCGTCCGCGCGACGCGACGGGGCGGCCTTCGCCAGCAGCTACGGTGCATCCAAGGCGCGGGCCGAGGGTGTTCTGGCCTGGGCGCTGGCGCAAAGCGGGCAAACCTTCGTCAGTCTGCGTTTCGCCCAGCTCTACGACGAGCGCGGCGATTGCATACGCCATCAGCGCTGGTTCGGGCGCATCGTCAGTTACGCCCGCAGCGGCCGCGTGCTGCGCTTGCCCCCGGGGGATGCGCCGCGCAATTTCGTGCACGTTTGCGATGCTGTCACCGCCATGACGCTGGCCAGCGAGGCTGGCGCAGAGGGCGTGTTGCATGTTTGCCACCCGCACAGCGAGAGCTACCTGAGTCTTGCTCGACATGCCTACGAAGTTTTTGGGCAGGGCGGTGAGGTGCAGATCGCCCAGGAGAAGACAGCGTTTTGGCCGGCGTATTTCCCGCCCGCGTCACCAGAGCTGGCGACGCTGGGCCTCACGTTCACACCGTTGCTCGATGGCCTGCGCGCTATCCGTGATGGTGGATATGCCGCACGTTTCGAGGTGTTCGATGTCACTTGAGGCTGCTGGTGTGCGCGTGCTGGTGACCGGTGTGGGCGCGATCATCGGTCAGGGCGTGGTCAAGTCGCTGCGTCCGTTGCCAGAGGTGAGCATCATCGGCCTCGATCGAGACCCACTGGCCTTCGGTCGTCATGCCTGCGACGGTTTTTACGTCAAACCACCCGTGGCGGAGGCAGATCCGGCCTACGACAGCTTCCTCCTCGAACTCATCGAGCGCGAAGCGATTGACCTGGTGCTGCCCGCCATCGAGCAGGATGTCTTTCATTTCGATGCACGCCGCCAATTGTTCGCTTCGGCCGGGGTGGCGGTGGCGCTCAACGACAGCCGCCTGATCGAGCTGGCGCGGGATAAATGGAGCCTGCACCAGGCGCTGCTCGAAGCGGGGCTGCCGGCAATCGCCACCAGCCGATGCGGCGACTGGGCGCAAGCCATCGCGCAGCTCGGTCCGGCGCCGCTGCTGTGCAAGCCGCGGCGGGGCTCCGGTGGCCGTGGTCAGGCTCTGGTAGAGGATGAGGACGATCTGCGGTACCAGCTTCGAAAGCTGGGCGACAACTTCATGCTGCAGCGACTGGTCGGCAGTGCCGACCAGGAGTACACCGTGGGGCTGTTCGGTTATGGCGACGGTACCTCCAGTCGGCCAGCCATCTTGCAGCGCACATTGGGACCCGGCGGTGCTACCTGGAGAGCGCGCAGCGTCGCAAGCGATGCCCTGATCGAGAGTGCTTGCGAGGCATTGACCGCTCAATTCCGGCCTGTAGGGCCGACCAATTATCAGTTTCGCAAGGCCGATGGCCGGGCCTGGTTGTTGGAAATCAATCCGCGCCTGTCGGCATCGGTTTCCTTGCGCGCAGCGCTTGGCTTCAACGAAGCGGCTATGAGCATCGATTACTTCTGTCGTGCTCGGCGCCCGGCGCTTACGCAATGGCGCGCGGCCAGCTGTACCCGTTACATAGAGGATCACATCGAATACTTATGATTGCGGTGATATCGGATGTTCATGGCAATTTCCCGGCCCTGCGTGCGGTACTGAGCGAGGCGGATCGGCTCGGCTGCACGCGGGTGATTTCTCTGGGCGATGTGACCGGCTATTACGCCGAGCCGGAGAAATGTATCGACCTGCTAACCCAGCGCGGCGCCGTGCAACTGCTGGGTAACCACGACGGTTACCTGACGGAAGGGACCGGCTGTCCTCGTTCGCGGCTGGTGTCATCCTTGCTGGAGCACCAGGCTCGAGTGGTGCGTCCTGATCAGGTCGAGCTGTTGGCCGGCCTGAGCTCTCAGTACGAAGAGGGCGATGCCTGCTTCGTTCATGGTGGCTGGGAAGACCCGCGCGATCAGTACCTGTACCGGGTGTCTGCGGACAAGCTGAGCGGCGCCTGGCGTTATTACTTTTCAGGGCATACCCATGTCCAGGTCCTGGCGTCGTTGGGCGACAAGACCTATTGCAACCCCGGCTCGGTCGGTCAGCCGCGCGACGGAGATCCGCGTGCGGCCTTTGCCCTGTTCGACGGCTCGCGCATCGTCCTGCAGCGGGTGGCCTACGATATCGACGAGACGGTCGCGGCGATGCGTCGGGCCGGCTACGACGAGCCGCGGTTGTGGGAAAACCTCTATATCGGCGCCCAGATCGGCGGCCGTATCGACAAGGTCGAAATCATCGAGCGAGAGCACACAAAGTGAGCGCAAACGACGAGTTTCAAGCGGAAGTGCAACGCAACATCGAGGCCGCCGGCCAGGATCAAGGCCTCAAACAGCGGTCTCTGGACTGGATGCTGGAGGCAGGCGGCAAGTACCGCTATTCCTACAACTTCAGCTGGCTGGGCCGGCCCATCATCCAGTACCCCCAGGACATCGTGGCCATGCAGGAGCTGGTATGGGCCGTGCAGCCGGAGCTGATCATCGAGACCGGCATCGCCCATGGCGGATCGCTGATTCTCTTCGCCTCGCTGCTGGAGCTCAACGCGGCTTGCGGTGGGCCCAGTGACGCGAGGGTGCTGGGTATCGACATCGATATTCGCCAGCACAACCGAGAGGCCATCGAGGCACATCCGATGTGCCGTCGTATCGACATGATCCAGGGCTCGAGCATCGCGCCGGAAGTGGTGGAACAGGTGCGCCAGGCTGCCCGTGGTAAGCGGGTATTGGTCTCGCTGGATAGCAATCACACCCACGCACATGTGCTGGCCGAACTGCAGGCTTACGCGCCTCTGGTATCGCCGGGCAGTTACTGCGTGGTATTCGATACCGTGGTGGAAGACACACCCGACGAGCTGCAGGCCGGTCGGCCATGGGGCAAGGGCAACAGTCCGAAGTCGGCGGTGCGCGAGTATCTGACGAGCCACCCGGAATTCCAGGTGGATGAACGAATGGACAACAAACTGCTGATCAGCGTGGCGCCGGAAGGCTATCTGAAGCGGGTTTGAAGTCGACAACGCGAACTCCGGCGTACCGGAGTGCAACGAACATGCTACGGGGTGCGCATGCACAATATTAATAGCAGGATCGTGGTCAGTGTCCCGGTCTTCAATGAAGAAGCCTATGTCCGCGAAACGCTCGAGTCACTCGCAGCGCAGACGTACACGGACTTCCTGGTACTGATCGCGGATAACGCCTCCACCGACGGGACCGGTGAAATCTGCCGCGAGTTCTGCACGCGTGATCCTCGTTTTCACTATGTCCGTCATGCGCAGAACCTCGGGGCTTCGGCCAACTTTCGCTACTGCTTCGAGCATACCTCCTCGGAGTTCTTCATGTGGCTCGGCGGGCACGACGTGCTGGCCCCCGAATTTCTGGCGGAAACATCGGCGCGCATGCTTGCCGACCAGAGGGTCAGCCTGGTCTATACCCAGACCAAATGGATAGATGAGACGGGCAACACGCTCGGGCAGAGCAACGGAGGCAACTACGTTTTCGCCGAGCCACTGGCGCCACACCAGCGCTACCTCAAACTGCTGCATGCGCTGGATCGCTGCGAGGCGGTCAACCAGCTGATCCGGCGTTCGTTCATCGATCTCGACTTCCGCCCGGTGGTCAGCGCGGATCTGGCGTTTCTCTGCCATTTGGCCGCGCACGGGCCGTTCGTCCGTGTCGAGCAGCCGCTGTATGTTCGCCGAGAAATCCGCAGGCGCGACAGCACCGCAATGGAGCGGATGACGGGAACCAAGACGGCTGCCCGTTACCACCAGTTGGCCGAGCTCTTCGTGCACAGCATCAGCACCCACAGGAACATCGCCGCGGAGCACAAGCTGGAGGTCATCAGCCAGGTGCTGGTGTGGTTGAACAAGCGCTTCCAGCTGTTTAACGAAACCCTGCCGATTCCCTCGGCTGCGCTGCAAACGGGGCCATCAACTGACGTCACCTCCGATGAGCCTGCTCCTTTCTTCAGCGTGATCATGCCGGTATACAACCGCGAGCGTTATGTGCGCGAAGCGATCGAATCGGTGCTGGCGCAGGACGAGCGGGATTTCGAGTTGATCGTGGTCGACGATGGTTCCACCGATCGATCGGTAGAGATCATTCGCGCCATCGACGATCCGAGAATCCGTCTGCTGCACAACGACCACGGCGGTGGTGCTTCGGCGCGTAACCGAGGGCTTGCCGAGGCACGTGGGCAGTTCGTGGTGTGGATCGACAGTGACGACCGGCAGGCCAGAGGTGCGTTGAGCGAAATACACCGCAGCATCGCGGCGAACCCGGGTGCCGATGTGTTCTACGGCGACTTGGAAATCTTCGACGACCAATCCAGCACCGGGCAAACGCTGCGCACGCATTACCCCGATTACCAGGGGCAGTCGCTGCTGCCACTGTTGATCCAGGGCAACTGTCTGCCCAATCCGGGGACTGCGGTGCGCCGCTCGCTGTATGACACCTATGGCGGCTACGATCTCGCCTTCACGCGCTGCCACGACTACCAGATATGGACTCGGCTGGCGGACAGCGCCCGCTTCAAGAAAGTCGACGCGATTCTCTGTCATTGGCGTCAGCACGGTGAGAGCTTGTCCAGTGCCAAGACCAAGGCCTTCGAGGCCAAGGTCATTCTGGATGCCTTTGCCCGTTACCCGGTGAGCCGGCTGTTTCCGGATCTGGACGCAGGGCAGGGCGGTCAGGCACAGGCCTGCTGGCGGGTTTCGCAGACGTTGCAGGCGTTGGGTGAGCACGCGGCGGCGCTGCACGTCGCCTACAAGGCCAGCGCTCTGGGGAAGGGCATCGTTCATGACCTTTCCGGACTGGAGCGTCAGGCCGGAGCCGCTTACGAGCCGTTGTTCTCCATCATCCTCACCACCTACAACCGTCCAGACCTGCTCAGGGATGCCCTGGCCAGCGTCGGTAGCCAAACGCTGCGTGATTTCGAAGTCATTCTGATCAACGACAACGGCGAGCCGGTCGAGTATCTGTTGGCGGATTACGACTTTCCCATCACCTATATCCGTCAGGGCCGAAACAAGGGCCTATCGGCGGCGCGCAACGCCGGCTTGGCGCTGGCGCGCGGGCGCTACGTCGTCTACCTCGACGACGACGACATCTACCTGCCCGACCATCTGGCCGTGCTGGCCGAGGCCTTCGAGCAGCATCCAGGCAGCGTCATCTACACCGGTGTGGAGTACGTCAACGAAAAGCTGGAGGGCGGCAAACGCATAGAACTCGGCCGTGGTCAGCCGTTCAGGCACGAGGCGTTCGACCGCGACCGTCTCTTCACGCAGAACTACATTCCCGTCAATACCTGGGCGCACCCACGGGAGATGCTGGCAGCTGTTGGGGAGTTCGATACCGGCCTGGCCGCGTTCGAGGACTGGGACATGCTGTTGCGCCTGGCCTCACGCTATCCCTTTGTGCATGTGCTGACCGTGACCAGCGAGGTGCATACACGAGCACCGGGTGCCGGTGGCGACCACATGCTGGGGCGCGAGCGCAAGAATTTCCCGGCCCTGTACCGCGAGCTCTACGAGCGCTATTCGGGCTCGGCCAGCGAGGGGCTGCAGCGCGGTCGCCAGCAGCTGCTCGAGAGTCTGGGCGAACGCCCCAAGGGCGGCCTAATGGATTGGCTGGCCGAGCGCCTGCCGACATCCACCGAAAACCGTCTGATCGCCGATTATCTGCAGCGTCATCAGGGCGGGCCGTTGATCGGTGTCGTGGTGCTCGACAGCGAAGGCCAGTCCGAGCAGTTGATGGTCACGCTCAAGAGTCTGCTTGGCGAGCGTTGCCTCTATGCGACGCTGCGTATTCTGGTACTCACCACCGCAGACGTGCCGGCGACTTCCGCGGCGGACAAGCTGCACTTCCTGCGTCTGAGCGACGAGCCGTTGGCGTTGCAGATCAACCGGGCTGTCGAAGCGAGCGATTGCCAGTGGTTCATGCTGGCCCGCGCTGGCGATGAATTCACCCAGAGCGGGTTGATGATCGCCGGGCTGGAACTCGCAGCCAATCCAGAGTGCCGCGCCGTGTACGGCGATCAGCTGCAACGTCTGCCCGACGGTAATCTGGGGGCGGCGTTCCTGCCGGGCTTCAATCTCGATCTGCTGCTCAGCTTCCCGTTGGTGATGGCGCGTCACTGGCTGTATCGCCGCGACCTGTTCCTCGCCGCCGGCGGTTTCGACGCCGAATATCCCGAGGCCTTCGAGTTCGAGCTGCTGACTCGCCTGATCGAGCAGGACGGCCTGGGCGGATTGGGGCATATCGATGAACCCCTCCTGATCACCGCGGCCCCTACGCTGCGTGACAACCCCGACGAACGCCGGGTGATCGAACGTCACTTGGGCAATCGTGGCTACCAGGCGAAAGTGTTGCCGGGCCTGCCGGCTCGCTATCGGGTGCATTACGGTCACGCCGGTACGCCTCTGGTATCGATCCTTCTCTCCACGGATGTCGCACTGGCCGCCCTGCAGCGCTGTATCGACAGCCTGCTGGAAAAGACCCGTTACGGCCACTACGAGTTGCTGCTGGCCGATGGCGGTACGCGTGCCGATGTTAGTGCCTGGCTGGGCGAGGTCGCGGCGCTCGGCGACGACAAGGTGCGTGTGCTGACGGCGGCTGCCGGTTTGGCGCAGAACCGTGCTGCAGAACAGGCCCGTGGCGAATACCTGCTGTTGCTTTCGGGCGAAGCGGCCATTGTCAACGAAGACTGGTTGGACGAGCTGCTCAACCATGCGCAACGCCCTGAGGTAGGCGTAGTCGGTGGCAAGCTGCTGACGCCCAACGGACGGATCGCCCAGGCTGGTCTTCTGCTGGGCGTCAATGGCCCGGCAACGCCCGCCTTCGCAGGCGAGCCGATGGATGCGGCTGGCTACATGCAGCGTCTACAGGTTGATCAGAACTACAGCGCCGTGGGTGACGCCTGTCTTATGGTGCGTGCCGAGCTGTTCCGCCAGGTCGGTGGGTTGGATGCGACGTTGACCGCGTTCCGTGACGTGGATCTGTGCCTCAAGGCGCGGGCGGCTGGCTATCTGACCGTATGGGCGGCCAATGCCGTGGTCCTGCACGAGGCCCAGACGCCGCACGCCGATCCGGCAGCCGAGGATCAGCTGTACGAGCGTTACCTGCCGCAACTGGCCAACGATACGGCTTATAACCGCAACCTAGCGCTCAGCGGTCGTGGTTTCGACCTCGAAAGCGATGTCTCTCTCACCTGGCGGCCGCTGAGCTGGCGTCCTGCACCGGTGGTGCTGGCGCATCCGGCGGATCCCTGGGGCTGCGGTCACTACCGAGTGATTCAGCCGTTCGCGGCGATGAAAACCGAAGGCCTGATCGACGGTACCCTGTCCATGGGCTTGCTGCAGGTGACGGACCTCGAGCGTTACGATCCCGATGTGATCGTTCTGCAGCGCCAGATCGGTGATGAACGCCTGGAGGCGATGCGACGCATGCGCAAGTTCTCCCGCGCGTTCACCGTTTACGAGCTGGACGACTATCTGCCCAACCTGCCGCTGAAAAGCGTTCATCGCGCGCAGATGCCGCGCGATATCCTCAAGTCCTTGCGCCGCGGGCTGGAGTTCGTTGATCGTTTCGTGGTTTCCACTCAGCCGCTGGCCGAGGCCTTCGCCGGGCTGCATGAGGATATTCGGGTGATCGAAAACCGGTTGCCCGTGACCTGGTGGAAAGGGCTCGAAAGCCAGCGCCGGCGTGGCCGC
Organism: Pseudomonas hydrolytica; assembly: GCF_021495345.1. NCBI lineage: Bacteria > Pseudomonadati > Pseudomonadota > Gammaproteobacteria > Pseudomonadales > Pseudomonadaceae > Ectopseudomonas > Ectopseudomonas hydrolytica. Next base: position 3,233,161 of record NZ_CP099397.1, on the reverse strand, counting down.
AAACCGCGTGTCGGCTGGGCGGGCGGTGTAAGCCATACCGGCGATCTGGATCTGATCGTGGACGTGGTACGCGAACTGGCGTCCGAGGTGGAATGGGTATTCATGGGCATGTGCCCGGACGTGATCCGACCTTACGTTAAGGAAATCCACGCAGGTGTCGATATTGAACACTACCCTGCGGCTTTGGCTGGCCTGGACCTGGATCTGGCCCTGGCACCGGTGGAGCAGAACCTGTTCAACGAGTGCAAGAGCAACCTGCGCCTGCTGGAATACGGCGCTTGTGGCTTCCCGGTGGTATGCAGCGACCTGGTGTGCTACCGCGGTGACCTGCCGGTGACGAGGGTGAAGAATCGCTTTCGGGACTGGGTTGAGGCCATTCGCATGCACATCAATGATCTGGATGCCGCCGCTGCAGCTGGTGACCTCCTGCGCGAGGCGGTACTGCGCGATTGGATGCTCGAGGGAACGAACCTGGAGCGCTGGCGCCAAGCCTGGCTGGCCGATTGAGCGTCCCCGCGAGTGCGTCGAGCCCAGCTGGGCTCGACGGTTTTCAGGCGATGCTGTCACTTTCGTGGCATTTTTTAGCTAAGTGACTGATAGGCAAGAATAAAAAAAGCTTGAAAAAGTCTCTAAAGCTCCAGAGGCAAGCGCCGATAAAGAGTTCGAATGCGAACTTTCTGGGCGTCTGAGCATGCAGGCCCGAGCTCGCAGGCTCAGACAAACGGTTCTAAGGTCATCTGGAGGCAATACCATGGCCCTTACAGTCAACACTAACGTTGCGTCCCTCAACACTCAGCGTAACCTGAATACCTCGTCCAAAGGCCTGGATACTTCTCTCCAGCGCCTGTCCACCGGCTACCGTATCAACAGCGCCAAAGACGATGCCGCCGGCCTGCAGATCGCCAACCGCCTGACCAGCCAGATCAGCGGTCTGGGCGTCGCCACCCGTAACGCCAACGACGGTATCTCCCTGGCGCAGACCGCTGAAGGCGCTCTGCAGCAGTCCACCGGCATCCTGCAGCGTATGCGTGACCTGGCCCTGCAATCGGCCAACGGTTCCAACGGCGCTACCGAGCGTGCCGCCCTTCAGGGTGAAGTTGCTCAGCTGCAACAGGAACTGAACCGTATCGCTGAAACCACCAGCTTCGGCGGTCGCAAGATCCTCGACGGCAGCTTCGGTTCGCAGAGCTTCCAGGTTGGTGCCAACGCCTACGAAACCATCAGCGTGTCCATCGGCTCGGCTGCTACTGATCGCATCGGTATCAACCGCTTCACCACCGATGGCGGTGACGCTCAGGCGATCGCTTCGGGTGCAGCCTTCAGCGCCACCTCCGGTAGTGCCTACGGCAGTGCTTCGTTCAACATCAACTCCAAGCTGTCCAATGGTGACGTAGCCATTTCCGGCGCAGCCAGCGGTTCGGCCAGCGAAGTTGCTCGTGCCATCAACTCGAAGAGCGACGAGACCGGCGTAACTGCCAACGCTCGCACCGTGGCCGTACTGGGTGGCATCACCGCTTCCGGCACCGTCTCCTTCAACCTGTCCGGTCTGACCAGCAAGTCGAAGGAAAGCGATGCGGCTACCGTATCGGCAGTGGTCAACGATGTCACTAACCTGTCCTCGCTGGCTGATGCCATCAACCGTGAAACCGGCAAGACTGGTATCTCGGCTGTGAACAAAGGCGACACTATCGAACTGGTCAGCTCGCGTGGCGATGCGATTCAGATCACCAACTACGCCGGCTCCGGTGGCGCTACGCTGCAGGCCAAGAGCTTCGATGGTGAAGACGATGTCGGCTCCGCAGCGACCATCGTTGCTGGTGGTGGCGCTCGCGCCGATGGTCAGGTACAACTCGAAGCAGCCGATGCCTTCCAGGTTAGCGGCATGAGTGGTGGTCTGGGTGCTGACGGCTTCAGTGAGCTGGATGCGGTGAATACCATCGATATCAGTACGGCGACAGGAGCGCAGAGCGCACTGGGTATCATCAACGGTGCAATCTCCAACATCGACAGTCAGCGTGCTCAGCTCGGTGCCGTGCAGAACCGCTTCGAGAACACCATCTCGAACCTGCAGAACATCGCTGAGAACTCCTCGGCTGCTCGTAGCCGGATTCGCGACACCGACTTCGCTGCTGAAACCTCGGAACTGACCAAGAATCAGATCCTGCAGCAGGCCGGTACCGCGATCCTGGCTCAGGCCAACCAGTTGCCGCAGGCAGTGCTCAGTCTGCTGGGCTAAGGTCGAAAGCGCTAGACTACGGGGGGAAGGGCTTGGCTCTTCCCCCCGTTACCTCATTGTGAGGAGCAATTTATGGACGTCGGTTCGATAAAACCCGCAGTAAATCCTGCAGTTGCCCGAGATGCTGGTGTTTCGAGCGTCACCGAGCCGCGGCAGAAGCAAAGCCTGCCCCTCTCGGCCCCGACCGGGGGCAGCGATGAGCAGTCTTCCACCGGCGCCAGCGCTCCTGTCAAGGAGGCCAGTCGTGAGCAGGTCGAAGAGGCGGTCGCGACTATTCAGGAGTTCGTCCAGTCGGTTCGCCGCAGCATCAACTTCGCGGTCGACGATGGTTCCGGACGGGTTGTGGTGAAGGTGACGGACGCGGGTTCGGGTGATGTCATCCGACAGATTCCGTCGGAGGAGGCGCTGAAACTGGCAGAAAATCTGTCGGAGGTGCGTAGTTTACTGTTCAAGGCCGAAGCTTAGATCTCGGGGCTTGGCATGAGTTTTGACTGGTATCCCGCACGAACGGGATTCAGTCGGATTTTTGACGAGGTACAGGATCATGGTAGGTATCACGGGAGTCGGTTCGGGAATCGACATCGACAGCATTGTCAAGGTACTGGTCAATTCCGAGCGAGCGCCGAAAACCGCTCAGCTGGATCGTCTCGAGAAAACTACCGTAGCCCGTATCTCGGCGTTGGGCACCTTTACCGGGGCGCTCAACACGTTCAAGACGGCAGTCGACTCGCTGAACAAGGCTTCGTTGTTCGAAGCCCGCACGGCGAGTTCGTCCAACACCAGCGTGCTCAGGGTGACTGCCGCTACCACCGCGCCGGCGGGTAACTACAGCGTGCAGGTGCAGCAGCTGGCCAGTAGCAGCAAGGTGGGTTTGCAATCGGTCAGTGGTAGCGGTGCGGCAACGTTCAACAGCGGCGTCATGTCCATTTCCGTTGGCAGCACGAGCTTCGATGTTGAGATCACGGAAGGGAACAACACCCTGGCCGGTATGCGCGATGCGATCAACGAGGCAGGCCGCAGCAGTGGCGTCAGCGCCAGCATCATCACCGACGACTCCGGCTCGCGCCTGGTGCTGACTTCCACCAAAACCGGTGCGAGCAACGATATCCAGGTGTCGGTGACGGAAGACGGCGTAACTTCCGGAAATAATGCGCTCACCTCCCAGGCCTTCACGCCTGCGGTCGATCCCGACAATGCCGACGCTTTCCTGCCTCCCAGTTCCACTACCGGTGCGGCCGGGGTGATCAGTAAGGCCCAGTCGGCCAAGCTGACCATCGACGGTTTGCAATTGGTGCGTAACACCAACAAGATCGATGATGCGCTTGAAGGGGTCACCCTCGACCTCGTCGCGGCGCAGTCCTCGGCCGATCGGCTTGAAGGCAAGACCATCAATCTGACCGTGGGTGTCGACAAGGCAGGTGTAAAGAGCAACCTGCAGAAGTTCGTCAGCGCCTACAACGCCCTTATCACCACAACCTCCCAATTGACGGCAGTCGTACCGGTCGATGGTTCGAATCCGGTTACCGGTCCTCTTCTGGGTGACTCTTCGGTACGCAACGTGCTTTCGGCGCTGCGCAACGAAATGGTGAAGATGTCGGGTGAGGGCGGGGTGCGCGCGCTTGCCGATCTGGGTATCACCACCGAGAAGGATGGCAAGCTCACGCTCAACGACAGCGCGCTGACGGCGACGCTGGACAACAACTTCGACCAGGTCGCCGGTTACCTGACCGGAGACGATGGCCTGATGGGGCGCCTGGCTAAAGCGGTGTCCGGTTATGTCTCCACTGACGGCGTGCTGAAGCAGCGTACCGATGCGCTCAACGGCACCAAGAAGAATATCGATGAGCAGCGCAAGGCCCTGGATCTGCGAGTGGAAAAGATCCAGACGCGCCTTTACGCCCAGTACAACGCCATGGACTCTTTGGTCGGTCAGCTCAAGCGCACAAGCGAAAGCTTGAGCGGCATGCTGGCCAACCTGCCCGGCTTCGTCAGAAAGGATAGTAAGTGATGAGCAAGAACCCCATCGATGCCTACAAGCAGGTCAAGACCAGCCAGGAGGTATCGCCTTACCGTACCGTGCAGTTGTTGCTCGAAGGGGCGCTGCAGCGCGTGATGCTGGCCAAGCAGGCCCAGGCCGAAGGCGATACCGAGATTCGTGGGATGGCGGTTGGCAGCACCATCACCATCCTGGGCGTTCTGCAGGCGGCTCTGGACAAGGAGCTGGGCGGGGAAATCGCCGAGAATCTGGATGCGTTATACGACTACATGACTCGCCGTCTGGCAGGCGTTGCGTTGGACGATACCCCGCGAACCCTGGATGAGGTTCAAGCCTTGCTGGGCGACATCAAGAGCGCTTGGGATGCCATCGGCCCCGAGGTCGAGCCGTCTCCGGCCGGTTGATTTTCCCGCTAAAGCTTTGAGCGCCTACGCCGATACCCAGGGTATCAGCCCATCGGTAGAGCGAGAGCGACTATGAATGCAATGGCGGCCCTCAGGCAGTATCAGACCGTCAACAACCAGGCCCAGGCAGCGGAGGCCAGCCCTCATCGTCTGATTCAGATGTTGATGGAGGGCGGTCTGTCTCGCATCGCTCAGGCACGTGGTGCCATGGAGCGCGAGCAGACGGCGCTCAAGGGCGAGTTGATCGGCAAGAGCATCGCCATCATCGCGGGCCTGCGCGAAAGTCTCGACCATCAGCAGGGTGGCGAGCTGGCGGGTAATCTCGATAGCCTGTACGAATACATGATCGCCCGTTTGACCGAGGCCAACGTCAGCAACGAGCCTGCGATACTCGAAGAGGTCTCCGAGCTGCTGCGCAACGTCAAACAGGGTTGGGATGCCATCGCCCAGTAAGGGCTGGCATCGGAGGAGAAGCGAATGAGTTCATCTGTCCAGCGTTTGGAAGCCACCGGTCTGGCTCTGCGCGACGCTCTGGCCAAGCAGGACTGGGCGGCCATTGGCGAACTGGATGTGCAGTGTCGCCTGGCTGTCGACGCCGCGATGGTCGACAGTCGCGATGAAGAGCAGCTGCGTACCAGCATGGAGAGCCTGCTTGCCCTCTACCGCGAACTGGTAATCGTCTGTCAGACCGAACAGCAGCGTCTGGCTGGTGAGCTGGTTCAGCTCAATCAATCCCGTCAGGGCGCCAAGGTATATCAGCTGTTCGGCTGATTTCGCCGCATTTTCCGGGCTCGACCGGCTGGTTCGGCCCGGAATGTCTCCATCGCTCTCTTCCCCGGATTCCTCTTTTTTCCCATTTTTTACTACCCGACCCGGCTTTCAGCTGCTTAGCTAATGCCTAAGTCGGGCAAAATAATCACGTCATAAAATTGACTAAGTTCAAGTTTTTGACTTTACTAGTGGCCAATTGCCGGTGCGCGCCGAGGATCTGGCGCGCAGTTCCTTTCACTCCTCGGGTCAGACAAACACAAGATGTGGCGTGAAACCAAAATCCTGTTGATCGACGACAATGCTGAGCGCCGCCATGAGCTGGCGATCATTCTGAATTTTCTCGGGGAAGATCATCTCGCCTGTAACAGTCAGGACTGGCGCAACGTGGTTGCCGAGCTCGGCTCCAGCCGCGAGGTGCTCAACGTGCTGTTGGGCGACGTCGAATCCAAGGGCGGCGCGCTGGAACTGACCAAGCAGATCGCGGGTTGGGATGAGTTTCTGCCACTGCTGACGGTGGGTGAGTTCAGCATTCACGAGTGGCCGGAGGATCTGCGCCGGCGCGTGCTGGCCACGCTGGAAACACCGCTCAGCTACAACAAGCTGCTCGATTCCCTGCATCGTGCCCAGGTCTACCGCGAGATGTATGACCAGGCCCGTGATCGTGGGCGGCAGCGCGAGCCCAACCTGTTCCGCAGTCTGGTCGGCACCAGCCGAGCAATCCAGCAGGTGCGGCAGATGATGCAGCAGGTGGCCGACACCGAGGCCAGCGTGCTGATCCTTGGCGAGTCCGGAACCGGCAAGGAAGTGGTGGCGCGTAACCTGCACTATCACTCCAAGCGTCGCGAGGCACCGTTCGTGCCGGTCAACTGCGGCGCGATTCCAGCCGAGCTGCTGGAAAGCGAGCTGTTCGGCCACGAGAAGGGGGCCTTTACCGGTGCCATTACCAGCCGGGCTGGGCGCTTCGAGCTGGCCAACGGCGGCACGCTGTTCCTCGACGAAATCGGCGACATGCCGCTGCCGATGCAGGTCAAGCTGCTGCGCGTGCTGCAGGAGCGCACCTTCGAGCGTGTGGGCAGCAACAAGACGCAGACGGCTGACGTGCGCATCATCGCCGCCACGCACAAGAACCTGGAAAAGATGATCGAGGAGGGCAGCTTCCGTGAGGACCTGTACTACCGCCTCAACGTCTTCCCCATCGAGATGGCGCCGCTGCGCGAGCGCATCGAAGACATTCCGCTGTTGATGAACGAGCTGATCTCGCGCATGGAACACGAAAAGCGCGGCTCCATCCGTTTCAACTCCGCCGCCATCATGTCGCTGTGCCGCCATGACTGGGCAGGCAACGTGCGCGAGCTGGCCAACCTGGTGGAGCGCATGGCGATCATGCATCCCTACGGCGTGATCGGTGTCGGCGAGCTGCCGAAGAAATTCCGTCATGTCGATGACGAGGATGAACAGCTTGCCGCCAGCCTGCGCGACGAGATGGAAGAACGTGCCGCGATCATGGCCGGGCTGCCGGGCCTGGATACGCCTGCCATGTTGCCGCCCGAGGGACTCGATCTGAAGGACTACCTCGGCAACCTGGAGCAGGGGCTCATCCAGCAGGCGCTGGATGATGCCGGCGGTGTGGTGGCGCGTGCCGCCGAGCGCCTGCGCATTCGCCGTACCACCCTGGTGGAGAAGATGCGCAAGTACGGCATGAGCCGTCGCGACGAGGAAGGTCAGGAAGAAGATTGACCCCACGCCGCTGGCGGAAAGGCCCAATAGAGCCGGAGCTTTGACGCAAGCTCCGGCTTTGTTTTTTCAACCTGTTGATAAATAAGACAAAAAAAGTCGGCACGGGGATTGCTAATTCTCTCGCATCTGACCGTCTTCTGACGGTGCGTCGTGCGAGAGAAGCAGATGGAAGCCAACCTTCGTCCCACCGAGCCAGTCGAGGCAAACCCCTCGGCACCGCTCGAACAAGCCAGCCGTGCGGGCCTGGAGCAGGCGTTTGCCCTGTTCAACCAGATGTCCAACCAGCTCAGCGAGTCCTACAGCCTGCTCGAGGCGCGGGTCACCGAGCTGAAAGGCCAGCTGGCGCTGGTCAGCGCCCAGCGCATGCAGGAGCTGGCAGAGAAGGAGCGTCTGGCTCATCGCCTGCAAAGCCTGCTGGATCTGCTGCCCGGTGGGGTGATCGTCATCGATGGCCAGGGCGTGGTGCGCGAAGCCAATCCCGTGGCGCGCGCGCTGCTGGGGCAGCCCCTGGTCGGCATGCTCTGGCGCCAGGTGATCGCCCGCAACTTCGCCCCGCGCGAAGACGATGGTCATGAAATCTCCATGCGCGACGGGCGTCGCCTGTCCATTGCCACTCGCTCGCTGCATGGCGAGCCGGGGCAGCTGGTGCTTTTGACCGACCTGACGGAAACCCGCCGCCTGCAGGATCAACTGTCCCGTCATGAGCGTCTTTCGGCGCTGGGGCGCATGGTCGCCTCGCTGGCCCATCAGATCCGTACGCCGCTCTCTGCGGCGCTGCTGTATGCCAGCCATCTCAATGAGCAGGTTCTGCCGGCCGAGCAGCAGCAGCGTTTCGCCGGGCGGCTCAAGGAGCGTCTGCACGAGCTGGAGAATCAGGTGCGCGACATGCTGATCTTTGCCCGCGGCGAGCTGCCGCTGCCCGATCGGCTGTCGCCTGCGGCCCTGTTCGATGCCTTGCGCGCGGCAGCGGAGGTGCATGTCGGCGGCATGGCGGTGCGCTGGCAGTGCGATGTGCGCGAGGGCGAATTGTTGTGCAACCGCGACACGCTGGTCGGCACCGTGCTCAATCTCATCGATAACGCCATTCAGGCAGGGGGGCGCGAAGCGCGGCTGAAGGTCCACCTGTATCGTCGCGATAACCAGGTGCGCCTGTGTGTCAGCGACAACGGCCCCGGTATGAGCCGCGAAACGCTGGGACGCCTGGGAGAGCCGTTCTTCACCACCAAGACCACCGGAACCGGCCTCGGCCTGGCGGTGGTCAAGGCCGTGGCGCGGGCCCACCAGGGCCAGTTGCTGCTGCAATCGCGCGCAGGTCGCGGAACCTGCGCCATCATTTCTCTGCCGCTGCTCGAGGCGGCGCTTCACTCGAATCAGGAGTAACCCATGGCTGCCAAAGTCCTGCTGGTTGAAGACGATCGCGCCCTGCGCGAAGCCTTGGCCGATACCCTGTGCCTGGGCGGGCATGATTATCGTGCGGTCGATTGTGCCGAGGCGGCCCTGGTCGCCCTGGCCGAGGAGCCCTTCGGCCTGGTGGTCAGTGACGTCAACATGCCGGGCATGGATGGGCATCAGTTGCTGGCGCAGATCCGCGCTCGCTATCCGCAACTGCCGGTACTGCTGATGACGGCCTTCGGCGCCGTGGAGCGGGCGGTGGATGCGATTCGTCAGGGGGCTGCCGATTATCTGGTCAAGCCGTTCGAGCCGCGCACCTTACTGGAACTGGTGGCCAGGCATGCGCTCGGCAAGCTGCCTGCTGGGGATCGCGACGGCCCGGTGGCGCTCGAGCCGGCCAGCGTGCAACTGCTGGAGCTGGCGGCCCGGGTAGCGCAGAGCGATTCGACGGTGATGATCACCGGTGAGTCCGGTACCGGCAAGGAGGTGCTGGCGCGCTACATCCACCAGCAATCCCCGCGTTCGTCCGGACCGTTCATCGCCATCAACTGCGCGGCGATTCCCGACAACATGCTCGAGGCCACGCTGTTCGGCCACGAAAAGGGGGCGTTCACCGGCGCGGTCACGTCCCAGCCGGGCAAGTTCGAACTGGCCGATGGCGGCACCATCCTGCTCGACGAAATTTCCGAGATGCCCCTTGGTCTGCAGGCCAAGCTGCTGCGCGTGTTGCAGGAGCGCGAGGTGGAGCGGGTCGGAGCGCGCAAGCCGATCACCCTGGACATCCGCGTGCTGGCCACCAGTAACCGCGACCTGGCCAGTGAAGTGGCCGCCGGGCGTTTCCGCGAAGACCTCTACTATCGGCTGTCGGTCTTCCTGCTGGCCTGGCGGCCGCTGCGCGAGCGTCCTGCCGACATTCTGCCGCTGGCCGAGCGGCTGCTGGCCAAACACGTCAAAAAAATGAATCAGGCGCCGGTGCGGCTGTCCGAGTCGGCTGCACGAAGCCTGGTGCAGCACCCCTGGCCAGGCAACGTGCGCGAGCTGGACAACGCCATCCAGCGTGCGTTGATTCTCCAGCAGGGTGGAGTGATTCAGGCGCAGGATCTCTGCCTGCACGCACCCATCGGCCAAAGCGTACAGGGCACCGCGCCTCGCTTGGCGGTCGTGCCCAGTGCGCCCGTTGCGCCGCCGGTGGCGGAGGAGGCGATGGTGGCCGATGGCGGCGCTCTGGGTGAGGACCTGCGGCGTCGTGAGTTCCAGGTGATCATCGATACCCTGCGCGCCGAGCGCGGCCGCCGCAAGGAGGCTGCCGAGCGTCTGGGCATCAGCCCGCGCACCTTGCGCTACAAGCTGGCGCAGATGCGCGACGCCGGCATGGATGTCGAGGCCTATCTCTACGCCAGTTAGTCTGGCTCCACTCATGCCTGAAACCAGGCGGGTTATCCCCGCCTGTCGTTTTGCTGTCTCACGCTCTGCCAGCGCGCTTCTCGCACTGCTCCTGCCTGCCGACTGAAGCCTGTCGCTGACAACTGCCCTCTTGGCACCCTTGTTGCAATTACCCCTGCATAGCGCCGCTAGCGTCAAAAAGCGGGCAGTGGAGGAAGTCATGTCCCAGGGTGTCGAATTCAATCGCTTGATGCTGGAAATGCGAGCCATGCAGGCCGAGGCCATGGCCCGGCAAAAGCCGGCTGCCAGCGAGCCGGTGCAGGGCATGCCGAGTTTCTCGGAGATGCTCGGTCAGGCGGTGAACAAGGTCAACGAGACCCAGCAGGCCTCCAGCAAGCTCGCCACCGCTTTCGAGATGGGACAGAGCGGGGTCGATCTGACCGACGTGATGATCGCCTCACAGAAAGCCAGCGTATCCTTTCAAGCCATGACCCAGGTGCGTAACAAGCTGGTTCAGGCTTATCAAGACATCATGCAGATGCCGGTCTGAGGGTTGATTCATGGCTGAGGCAGCAGTAGCAAACGTACCGGTTAAGAGCGAAGCAGCGGAGCCCAAGAAGCCGCTGTTCGGCTTGAGCTTCCTGGAAAATCTCGCCGAGATGTCGGTGCTGCGTCAGCTCGGCCTGCTGGTCGGTCTGGCCGCCAGCGTGGCCATCGGCTTTGCCGTGGTGCTCTGGTCGCAGCAGCCGGACTATCGTCCGCTGTATGGCAGCCTCAATGGCCTGGATGCCACCCAGGTGGTGGAAACGCTCAATGCCGCGGGCATCAACTACACCGTCGAGCCCAACTCCGGCGCCTTGCTGGTCAAGGCCGACGATCTGAGCCGTGCGCGTTTGCGCCTGGCCGCCGCCGGTGTGGCGCCCACCGACAACAGCGTCGGCTTCGAGATTCTCGACCGCGAGCAGGGCCTGGGTACCAGTCAATTCATGGAGGCCACCCGCTATCGTCGTGGCCTGGAAGGCGAGCTGGCGCGTACCGTGTCCAGCCTCAACAACGTCAAGGCTGCGCGCGTGCATCTGGCCATGCCCAAGGCTTCGGTGTTCGTGCGTGACGAGCGCAAGCCGTCCGCATCGGTGCTGGTGGAGCTCTATCCGGGGCGGGCGCTGGAGCCCAGCCAGGTGATGGCCATCGTCAATCTGGTCGCTACCAGCGTGCCGGAGCTGGACAAGGGCCAGGTCACCGTGGTCGACCAGAAGGGCAACCTGCTGTCGGATCAGCAGGAACTCTCCGAGCTGACCATGGCCGGCAAGCAGTTCGACTACACCCGCCGCATGGAAACGCTGTTCACCCAGCGCGTGCACAACATCCTGCAGCCGGTGCTGGGCACCGGCCGCTACAAGGCTGAGGTATCGGCCGACGTGGATTTCAGCTCGGTGGAGTCCACCTCCGAGATGTTCAACCCGGACCAGCCGGCGCTGCGCAGCGAGCAGCAGGTCAACGAGCAACGTCAGAGCAGCCTGCCGCCGCAAGGTGTGCCTGGCGCGCTATCCAATCAGCCGCCCGGTGCTGCGGCCGCTCCCGAACAGGCCGGTGGCGCTGCGGGGGCTGCCGGCCCGGTAGCCCCCGGGCAGCCGCTGGTGGATGCCAACGGTCAGCAGATCACCGACCCGATTACCGGTCAACCGATGCTGGCGCCGTACCCGGCCGACAAGCGTGAGCAGTCCACGCGCAACTTCGAGCTGGACCGTTCGATCAGCTACACCAAACAGCAGCAGGGGCGCCTGCGCCGTCTGTCGGTGGCCGTGGTGGTGGATGACCAGGTACGCGTCGACCCAACCACCGGCGAAGCCACCCGAGTGCCGTGGAGCGCCGACGATCTGGCTCGCTTCACGCGTCTGGTGCAGGACTCGGTGGGCTTCGATGCCAGCCGTGGCGACAGTGTCAGCGTGATCAACACCGCCTTTACCGCCTCGCTGGGCGAAGAGATTCCGGACATTCCGTTCTACACCCAGCCCTGGTTCTGGGACATCGTCAAGCAGGTGCTCGGCGTACTGTTCATCCTGGTGCTGGTGTTCGGCGTGCTGCGTCCGGTGCTCAACAACATCACCGGCGGTGGCAAGGGCAAGGGGCTGGCCGAAACCGGCGACGTCGAGTTGGGCGAGATGGCCGGCCTGGATGGCGAACTGTCCGAAGATCGCGTCAGCCTGGGCGGCCCGCAAAGCATACTGCTGCCCAGCCCCAGCGAGGGGTATGATGCACAATTGAACGCCATCAAGAGTCTGGTGGCCGAAGATCCTGGTCGCGTGGCCCAGGTAGTGAAAGAGTGGATCAACGCCGATGAGTGACAATCGAACCGCTACCAAGCTGAACAAGGTCGACAAGGCCGCCATTCTCCTGCTCTCGCTGGGCGAGACCGATGCGGCTCAGGTGCTGCGTCACCTCGGCCCGAAGGAAGTGCAGCGCGTCGGCGTGGCCATGGCCGGGATGCGCAACATTCACCGCGAGCAGGTCGAACAGGTAATGGCCGAGTTCGTCGACATCGTCGGCGACCAGACCAGCCTCGGCGTGGGCGCCGACGGCTACATCCGCAAGATGCTCACCCAGGCCCTGGGCGAGGACAAGGCCGGCAATCTGATCGACCGCATCCTGCTGGGCGGCAGCACCAGCGGCCTGGACAGCCTGAAATGGATGGAGCCGCGCGCCGTTGCCGATGTGATTCGCTACGAGCACCCGCAGATCCAGGCCATCGTGGTCGCCTATCTCGACCCGGACCAGGCCGGCGAGGTGCTCAGCCACTTCGACCACAAGGTGCGCCTGGACATCATTCTGCGCGTGTCCTCGCTCAACACCGTGCAGCCGTCTGCCCTCAAGGAGCTCAACCAGATTCTCGAGAAGCAGTTCTCCGGCAGCGCCAATACCACGCGCGCCACCATGGGCGGGGTCAAGCGTGCGGCGGACATCATGAACTTCCTCGACAGTTCGGTGGAAGGTCAGCTGATGGACTCGATCCGCGAGGTGGACGAGGACCTGTCGACGCAGATCGAGGACCTGATGTTCGTCTTCGACAACCTGGCCGACGTCGACGACCGCGGCATCCAGGCGCTGCTGCGCGAGGTGTCCTCCGAAGTGCTGGTGCTGGCGCTCAAGGGCGCCGACGACGCGATCAAGGACAAGGTGTTCAAGAACATGTCCAAACGTGCCGCCGAGCTGCTGCGTGACGACCTGGAAGCCAAGGGGCCGGTCCGCGTCAGCGACGTCGAGGCGGCGCAGAAGGAAATCCTCACCATTGCCCGGCGCATGGCCGAGGCCGGCGAGATCGTGCTCGGTGGCAAGGGCGGCGAGGAGATGGTTTAGCAGGGTCTATTCCCGTTTCGCCACGGCCGCGCCGGAGCCAGTTTTTGCGCGGGGCAAGGCATGAGGAGAGAAGTTTGGTCATTCCAAATGAACAACGAATAACGCAGCAGCGCGCAAAGACCGGCCCGGCCCTTCGGGTTGCGCGGCAAATGGCACCATGCGGTGTTGCGGGACTTGGCAAGGGGGCAACCATTCCCTGCGTCCCGCGCCTTGCCTGGCGCCATTTGGCGCAGCAACGCGGCTCGCGTCGAAATGGGAACAGACCCTGATGGCCGCCAAGGAGCCGGAGAGCGAGCTGATTCGCGCCAAGGACCTGGGTACGTTCGATCGCTGGGCGCTGCCCAGCTTCGATGCGCCTGGCGAAGAGTCCGCAGAGAGCGAGGCGGCTCCAGCCGAAGAGCCCGCCGCTGCGGCCGAAGGCGAGGCGCAGGACCTCGGCCAGGTCGAGGAAGTCGCGCTGGAGGACGTCAAGCCGCTGACGCTCGATGAGCTCGAGGCGATCCGCCAGGATGCCTACAACGAAGGTTTTGCCACCGGCGAGAAGGACGGCTTTCACGCCGGTCAGCTCAAGGCCAAGCAGGAGGCCGATGCCGCGCTGGCGCTGAAGATCGGCAGCCTGGAAAAACTCATGGCGCAACTGCTCGAGCCCATCGCCGAGCAGGACCAGCAGATGGAGCTGGCCCTGGTTCGCCTGGTCAGCCATATGACGCGCGAGGTGATCCAGCGCGAGCTGAGCATCGATTCCAGTCAGATTCGCCAGGTCCTGCGCGAGGCGCTCAAGCTGCTGCCGATGGGGGCGGACAACGTGCGCATCCAGGTCAACCCGCAGGACTTTGAGGTCATCAAGGCCCTGCGTGAGCGCCATGAAGAGAACTGGCGCATTCTCGAGGACGACAGCCTGCTACCCGGCGGCTGCCGCATCGAGTCGGAGCACAGCCAGATCGACGCCAGCGTGGAAACGCGCATGGCGCAGGCGCTCAAGCAGCTATTCGAGCAGCAGCGCGCGCAGTTCACCCAACCGCCCGAGGCCGACATAAGCCTCGATCTGGACGCCGGCGATGCGCCTTGATCGGGTGAGTTTCGCCCGGCGTCTGGAGGGCTACACCGAGGCGATCAGCCTGCCCAGCCAGCCCATACTCGAAGGCCGCCTGCTGCGCATGGTGGGCCTGACCCTGGAGGCAGAAGGCCTGCGCGCCGCCATCGGCAGCCGCTGCCTGGTGATCAATGGCGACAGCTACCACCCCGTGCAGGTCGAGGCCGAGGTCATGGGCTTTTCCGGCGGCAAGATCTACCTGATGCCCGTGGGCAGTCTGGCCGGGATTGCACCTGGCGCCCGCGTGGTGCCGCTGCCCGATGCCGGCCGCCTGCCGATGGGCATGTCAATGCTCGGCCGGGTGCTCGACGGCGCCGGCAGGGCGCTCGACGGCAAGGGCGGGATGAAGGCCGAGGACTGGGTGCCGGTCGACGGGCCTGCCATCAATCCGCTCAATCGCGATCCCATCAGCCAGCCGCTGGATGTCGGCATTCGCACCATCAACGGCCTGCTCACCGTCGGACGCGGCCAGCGTCTGGGCCTGTTCGCCGGTACCGGCGTGGGCAAGTCGGTGCTGCTGGGCATGATGACCCGTTTCACCGAGGCCGAGATCATCGTCGTCGGCCTGATCGGCGAGCGCGGTCGCGAGGTCAAGGAGTTCATCGACGAGATTCTCGGCGCCGAAGGCCTCAAGCGTTCGGTGGTGGTGGCTTCGCCCGCTGACGATGCGCCATTGATGCGTCTGCGCGCGGCGCAATACTGCACGCGCATCGCCGAATATTTCCGCGACAAGGGCAAGAACGTGCTGCTGCTGATGGATTCGCTGACCCGCTATGCCCAGGCGCAGCGCGAGATCGCCCTGGCCATCGGCGAGCCGCCGGCAACCAAGGGTTATCCGCCTTCGGTGTTCGCCAAGCTGCCCCGGCTGGTCGAGCGCGCCGGTAATGGCGAGGCGGGCGGTGGTTCGATCACGGCCTTCTACACGGTATTGAGCGAGGGCGACGACCAGCAGGACCCCATCGCCGATGCGGCGCGCGGCGTACTCGACGGCCACTTCGTGCTGTCGCGGCGGCTGGCGGAGGAGGGGCACTATCCGGCCATCGACATCGAATCGTCGATCAGCCGGGTGATGCCGCAGGTGGTACCGCCGGAGCAGCTCAAGCAGGCGCAGCGTTTCAAGCAACTCTGGTCGCGCTATCAGCAGAGCCGCGATCTGATCAGCGTCGGCGCCTACGTACCGGGCGGCGACGCCGACACCGATCTGGCCATCGCCCGGCAACCGCAGATGGCCCAGTACCTGCGCCAGGGCCTCGGCGAAAGCGTGGACATGGCGCAGAGCCGCGAGCAGCTGGCGGCGGTGCTGGGGGCGTGATCGAGGCTGATGGGGCGATGAAACCATGAGTCTGAGCCGTGCCAAGCGTCTGCAGCCGGTCGTGGAAATGGCCGAGAAGGCCGAGCGCGAAGCCGCACGCCAGCTCGGTCATTGTCAGGGCCTGGTCGGCCAGGCCGAGGCCAAGCTGGGCGAGTTGGAGCGCTTTCGCGGCGATTACCAGCAGCAATGGATCAGCGAAGGCAGCAAGGGCGTCTCCGGCCAATGGCTGATGAACTATCAGCGCTTTCTCTCGCAGCTGGAGACGGCCATCGGCCAGCAGCATCAGAACCTCGAATGGCATCGCGCGAATCTGGAGAAGATTCGCGCCATATGGCAGCAGCGCTATGCGCGTCTGGAAGGGCTGCGCAAGCTGGTGCAGCGCTACATCGACGAGGCGCGGCTGGCCGAGGACAAGCGCGAGCAGAAGCTGCTCGACGAACTGGCGCAACGCCTGATCGATCGCGGCGAGCCCTGATTGCAGTTGTCTCACCGCAGCTCAGGTGCTACACCTTGAAGCGTGAACACGCCGATCTGGCAAAGTCCCCAAAAGGAGTAGACATGGCCATCACCTCGCAACCGTCGGCCGACGGGCAAGAGCTGACCATCGTGATTCGAGGACGATTCGACTTCGCCTCCCACCAGGAATTTCGTGACGCCTACGAGCGCGTCAACATCACGCCCAAGCGCTATCAGGTCGACCTGCAGGACACCAGCTATCTGGATAGCTCGGCCCTCGGCATGCTCCTGCTGCTGCGCGATCACGCCGGCGGCGACGCGGCGCAGATTCGTCTGCTCAACTGCAGCAGCGATGTGCGCAAGATCCTCGCCATTTCCAACTTCGAGCAGTTGTTCCAGATCAGCTGAACATGCCTGAGCGCCTGTCGATCCTGATCGTCGAGGACAACGCGGCCGACCGCATGCTGTTGTCGACCATCGTCAGTCGGCAGGGGCACAGGGTACTCACCGCCGGCAACGGGCTGGAGGCGGTCGCCCTGTTCGAGCAGGAGCGGCCGCACCTGGTGCTGATGGATGCCCTGATGCCGGTGATGGACGGTTTCGAGGCCGCCCGCCGTATCAAGCAGCAGGCCGGCGAAGCGCTGGTGCCGATCATCTTTCTCACCTCGCTCACCGAGAACGAGGCGCTGGTGCGTTGCCTGGAGGCGGGCGGCGACGATTTTCTCGCCAAGCCCTACAACCGGGTGATACTCGAAGCCAAGATCGGCGCCATGGATCGCCTGCGCCGCTTGCAGGCCACCGTGCTGGAACAGCGTGACCTGATCGCCCGGCACAACGAACACCTGCTGCGCGAGCAGCGGGTGGCCAAGGCGGTATTCGACAAGGTGGCGCATTCCGGCTGCCTCGACGCCCCCAATATCCGTTATCTGCAATCGCCCTATGCGCTGTTCAACGGCGACCTGCTGCTGGCGGCGTACACGCCCTCCGGCGGCATGCACGTGATGCTGGGCGACTTCACCGGGCACGGCTTGCCGGCCGCCATCGGCGCCATGCCGCTGGCCGAGGTGTTCTATGGCATGACCTCCAAAGGCCATGCCCTGGCCGAGATCCTTCGCGAGATCAATGCCAAGCTCAAGCGCATCCTGCCGGTTGGGGTGTTCTGCTGCGCCACCCTGCTCAACATCAGCAGCCAGCGGGGCCTGCTCGAGGTGTGGAACGGCGGGCTGCCCGATGGCTATCTGCTGCATGGCGACGGGCGACCGCGTCAGGCGCTGGTGTCACGTCATCTGCCGTTGGGCATTCTCGAGCCGGCGGCATTCAGCGATCGCTGCGAGGTGTATCCCCTGGCCGAGGGGGATCGCATATTCCTGCTCAGCGACGGCGTGCTGGAGGCCTGCAACCAGCAGGGCCAGCTGTTCGGCGAAGAGCGTCTGCTGGCCCTGCTCGATGCCAATCGCCAGCCGCAGGCGCTGTTCGAGGAGATCCAGCGGGCCTTGGTGGAGTTCCGCGGCGAAGTGCAGGACGACGTCAGCATGCTGCAGGTCGGCCTTGCCGAAGACGACGAGCGCCCTCGGCCCCTGGCCTTTGCCGACAGCGGCCAGAGCAGTTCGCTGGACTGGTCGGCCAGTTTCGAGTTTCGCGCGCAGAGCCTGCGCCATTTCAATCCCTTGCCCTACCTGTTGCAGCTGCTGCTGGACGTGCAGGCCCTGCGACCGCGCGGCGGGGAGCTGTACACCGTCCTGGCCGAGCTCTACTCCAATGCCCTGGAGCACGGCGTGATGGGACTGAACTCCGCGCTCAAGCAGGATGCCAGCGGTTTTGCCGAGTACTACCGTGAGCGCCGCCTGCGCCTGGCCGCACTGCACGAGGGGTACGTGCGCTTCCACCTGCGGATGCTGCCGGAGGACGGGGGTGGCCGTCTGATCGTGCGGGTCGAGGACAGCGGTCCCGGCTTCGATCCGGGCAGGGTCATGGCGGCTGGCGACGAAGCCCTGTGCGGACGCGGGCTGGCGCTGGTGCGTCAGCTCAGTGATGGCTTCCATGTTGCGCCGGGTGGCCAGGGGGTCAGCGTGGAGTTTTGCTGGTCCTCTGAGGCATAATGCGGGCCTGTCGTTCAGGGAGTGACCCGGTGTCCGATATCCATCTCGACGATGCCGTCCTGGCAGCCTTGCAGGACGTCATGGAAGACGAGTACCCGATTCTGCTCGATACCTTCGTGGCCGATTCCGAGGAGCGCCTGCGTCTGCTGCATCAGGCCGCGGCCGATGGCGATGCGCAGGGCTTGCGGCTGGCCGCTCATAGCTTCAAGGGCAGTTGCAGCAACATGGGCGCGGTGCTGCTGTCTGGCCTGTGCAAGCAGCTCGAGGACGCTGGGCGGCGTGAGGCGCTCGAGCTGGCACCGGCGCTGATCGAGCAGATCGAGCGCGAATTCGCCATCGTCCGCATCCTCTTCAAGTCCGAGCGTCAGCGTTACCGCGTCTGACTTTTCCCGAGTTGGCCCATCCTTTGCTCTGATCCCGTCACGACCCATCAGACGGAGAGCGTCCATGTCCGCGTTGCCCGACCTACGCCTGCAGGCCACGCCTGAGGCGAAGAGCAAAGCGAAGCAGCCGGCCAAAGCGCCGGAGCCCAGCAAGAAAGAGGCTTCCAGCTTTGCCGAGGTGTATGCCAAGGAGCGCCAGGCCAAGCCTGGTGAGCGCTCTGGCAGCACTGCAAAATCCAGCCAGGAGCAGCCGGCCAAGCCCGGTGCCGAGGCCTCGACCCCGGCCGCGACTGCCGCCGAACAACCGGTCGTTGCCGCCCCCGGCAATTCCTTGCCGGCCGAGGAGGGTACGCAGGAGGCGCTCGACCCCTTGCTGGCCATGGCCCTTGGCGGCATGCCGCTGCCGGCTGACATGGTGCCTGCTGCCGAGGAAGCGCTGCCGCCCGAGGCTCTGCTGATCACCGGCTTTGTCGGCGGCAGCGCCGAAGAGACGCAGCCGGTGCTGGAGCCTGAGGTCGATGACCCCCTGGCCATGCTCGCCGAGCTGCCGGAGGAGGAGGTCAAGACCCAGCCCGTGCAGGAGGCTTTGAGCAGAAGTGCGCGGATCTCCACCAGCACCGATTTCGCCGCGGCCATGGCGGCCATGGGCAAAGGCGAAGAGACGCTCAAGAAAAGCGATGAGCCTGCTCTGGACCTGCCGCTCGAGAGCCTGGCCAAGGATGCGCTGGAGAGTCTCAAGGACAGCGTGCAACCCAATCGCCCGGATCAGTTCGTCAGCAAGCTCAACGCCCTGACTCAGGCGCTGAACCAGCAGACCAACGTGACCTCGCGCCTGCCACTGGTGCCCGGTCAGCCGGTCGCCATGCATCAGGGCGGCTGGAGCGAGGCGGTGGTGGACCGGGTCATGTGGTTGTCCAGCCAGAACCTCAAGTCGGCGGAAATTCAGCTCGACCCGGCCGAGCTGGGGCGCCTGGAGGTGCGGGTGAACCTGTCCCAGGATCAGGCCCAGGTCACCTTCGCCAGCCCCAATGCCAGCGTGCGCGAAGCGCTAGAAGGCCAGATGCACCGCCTGCGCGAGCTGTTCACCCAGCAGGGCATGAGCCTGGCCGACGCCAATGTCTCCGACCAGTCGCTGAGTCGCGGCTGGCAGGGCCAGGGGGAGGAGGGCCGTGGTGGTGGTGGACGTGGCGGCGAAGGGCTGCTGGGCGGCGATGACGCAGCGATGGTCGGACATCAGGAAGTGGCCGGTGAGCGCCTGCGCACGGGGCTCGGCCTGGTCGATTACTACGCCTGAGCCAGACGCTGACGGAGTCGACGCCAGCCAGGCGGCGTCACTCCGCTAAACTTGCATTCGCCCGGGTGGCCGAAAGGTCGCCCGGGCGAATGCTTTTTGAGGTGACAGCAAGGGCGCGGCCCTGTTAAATCCGCAGCCCAGAGTTAGACAAGTCTGCTCAGATGCTGGCATAACACTTGCTCTTAACCCTTTGAAAGCGGAAAGAACGTAGGCACTGACGGATTATTGGCATGGCTAAGAAAGAAGCGGCACCGGCCGCCGACGGACAACCCGGCGGCAAGAGCAAGCTCAAGCTCATCATTCTCATCGTCGTGGGTCTGCTCCTGGCCGTCGGTCTTTCCATTGGCGGTACCTGGTTCATTCTCAGCAAGGGCGACAAGGCCGACGATGCCAAGCCCGCCGAAGCTGCCAGCCCCGCGGTACCGGTGCGCCAACCGGCGCTGTATCAGGATCTGATGCCGGCTTTCGTGGTCAATTTCAATCATCAGGGCCGCACTCGCTATCTGCAGGTCAGCATGGCGCTGATGAGCCGCGACGCCGCTGGCGTGGAGAAACTCAAGGTGCACATGCCGGTTTTGCGCAATCGCCTGGTGATGCTGCTTTCCGGTCAGGATTTCGCTGCCCTGCAGACCCCGCTGGGCAAGGAGATGCTCCTGCAGCAGGCCTTGGCCAGCGTGCAGGAACTGGCCCAGAAGGAAACCGGCAGCACCGTGGTCGAGCAGGTGCTGTTCACCAATTTCGTTTTGCAGTAGCCGGGAGCCCAACATGGCCGTGCAAGACCTGCTTTCCCAGGATGAGATCGACGCGCTGCTGCATGGCGTCGACGACGGGCTGGTCGCCACCGAAGACGCCGCGGAACCTGGAAGCGTCAAGCAATATGACCTGACCAGCCAGGACCGCATCGTCCGTGGGCGCATGCCGACCCTGGAGATGATCAACGAGCGTTTCGCCCGCTATACCCGCATCAGCATGTTCAACCTGCTGCGCCGCTCGGCGGACGTGGCCGTCGGTGGCGTGCAGGTGATGAAGTTCGGCGAGTACGTGCACTCGCTGTACGTGCCCACCAGCCTCAACCTGGTGAAGATGAAGCCGCTGCGCGGCACCGGCCTGTTCATTCTGGATGCCAAGCTGGTGTTCAAGCTGGTGGACAACTTCTTCGGCGGCGACGGCCGCCACGCCAAGATCGAGGGGCGCGAGTTCACCCCCACCGAACTTCGCGTGGTGCGCATGGTGCTCGATCAGGCCTTCGTCGACCTGCGCGAGGCCTGGCATGCGGTGATGGACATCAACTTCGAGTACGTCAACTCCGAGGTCAACCCGGCGCTGGCCAATATCGTCAGCCCCAGCGAGGTGGTGGTGGTGTCCACCTTCCATATCGAGCTGGACGGTGGCGGTGGCGACCTGCACATCACAATGCCCTATTCGATGATCGAGCCGATTCGCGAGATGCTCGACGCCGGTTTCCAGTCCGACGTCGACGATCAGGACGAGCGCTGGATCAAGGCCCTGCGCGAGGACATCCTCGACGTCAGCGTGCCGCTGGCCGCCACCGTGGCGCGGCGTCAGCTGAAGCTGCGCGACATCCTGCACATGCAGCCGGGTGACGTGATCCCGGTGGAGCTGCCGGAAAACGTGATCATGCGCGCCAATGGCGTGCCGACTTTCAAGGTCAAGCTCGGCGCACACAAGGGCAATCTCGCCCTGCAGGTGCTCGAGCCGATCGAGCGTCAGCGCTGAGGCGCTGGCAAACCCATTTGAGGTAGGCGAGGAACAACGATGGCAGACGAAGAGAACACCTCCCCCGAGGAACAGGCGCTGGCCGACGAGTGGGCGGCAGCCCTGGCCGAGGCAGGCGATGCCGGCCAGGACGACATCGACGCCATGCTGGCTGCGCAGAGCAGCGCCCAGCCGGCGGCGCCGCGTGCGCCGATGGAAGAGTTCGGCAGCGCGCCACAGGCCAGCGGGCTGCCGGTCAGTCTGGACGGCCCCAACCTGGACGTGATCCTGGATATCCCGGTGTCCATTTCCATGGAAGTGGGCAACACCGATATCACCATTCGCAACCTGCTGCAGCTCAATCAGGGCTCGGTGATCGAGCTCGATCGCCTGGCCGGCGAGCCGCTCGACGTGCTGGTCAACGGCACCCTGATCGCCCATGGCGAAGTGGTGGTGGTCAACGAGAAGTTCGGCATTCGCCTGACCGACGTGATCAGCCCCAGCGAACGCATCAAGAAGCTGCGCTGACCATGGCTCGTCTTCTCGCTCTGCTTCTGAGCATGCCCCTGGCGGCCATGGCGGCCGAACCTGCGGGCAAGGCGGCCACGCCCATGGCCGGTAGCGATGTGGCCGGCCAGCTGGGCCAGTTGCTGCTCGGCCTGCTGCTGGTCATCGGGCTGATCTTCGCGCTCGCCTGGCTGCTGCGTCGGGTGCAGCAACTGGCGCCGCGCGGCGGCCAGGTGATCAAGCTGCTGGCCACTCAGCCGCTCGGTCCGCGTGATCGCCTGGTGCTGGTGCAGGTGGGCAACGAGCAGATATTGCTGGGCCTGTCCGCCGGACGCATCACCCCGCTGCACGTGCTCAAGGAGCCGGTGCACCTGGCCGACGCCGAACCGGCCACACCGGAATTCGCCCAGCGCCTGATGGAGCTGCTGGGCAAGGATCAGAAGGACAAATCCTGATGCTGCGTCTGTTGCTGGTGCTGCTGCTGAGTCTGGCCGCTTCGCTGGCGTTCGCCGAAGATCCGCCATCCGGCGCCTCGCTGATCCAGCAGGGCAGCAGTCCGCTGTCGATTCCGGCGATCACGCTGTCCACCGATGCGGAGGGTCAGCAGGAGTATTCGGTCAGCCTGCAGATCCTGCTGATCATGACCGCGCTGAGCTTCATCCCGGCGTTCGTCATGCTGATGACCAGCTTCACTCGGATCATCATCGTGTTTTCCATCCTGCGTCAGGCACTGGGCCTGCAGCAGACCCCGTCGAACCAGATCCTGGTGGGCCTGGCGCTGTTTCTGACGCTGTTCATCATGGCGCCGATCTTCGACCGGATTAACACCGATGCGCTGCAGCCCTACCTCAACGAGGAAATCGTCGCTCAGGAGGCGCTGACCCGTGCCGAGGGGCCGATTCGCGACTTCATGCTGGCGCAGACCCGTGAGAGCGACCTGGCGTTGTTCGTGCGCTTGTCCAAGCGTACCGATCTGGCCGGTGTCGAGGACGTACCGCTGACCATCCTGGTGCCGGCGTTCGTCACCTCCGAGCTGAAGACCGCGTTCCAGATCGGTTTCATGATCTTCATCCCGTTCCTGATCATCGACATGGTGGTCGCCAGCATTCTCATGGCGATGGGCATGATGATGCTGTCGCCGCTGATCATCTCGTTGCCGTTCAAGATCATGCTGTTCGTGCTGGTCGATGGCTGGGCGTTGATCATGGGCACACTGGCCGCCAGTTTCGGCACGTTATAGCGAGGCTCACGATGACTCCCGAGGTAGCGGTAGACCTGTTTCGCGAAGCGCTGTGGCTGATCGTGCTGATCGTCGGCCTGGCGGTGGTGCCAAGTCTGCTGGTCGGTCTGGTGGTCGCCATGTTCCAGGCCGCGACGCAGATCAACGAACAGACCCTGAGCTTTCTGCCGCGTCTGATGGTGATGCTGATCACCCTGATCTGGGCCGGCCCCTGGCTGGTGAGTCAGTTGATGGAGTACACGCAGAATCTGATCCAGAACATTCCGTACCTCATAGGTTGAGGGGCTGCGCGCGATGCTGGAACTGAGCAACGAGCAAATCAGCGGCTGGGTCGCCCAGTTCCTGCTGCCGTTGTTCCGCATCGCGGCGATGCTGATGGTCATGCCGATCATCGGGACGCAACTGGTGCCGAATCGGGTTCGCCTGTACCTGGCGCTGGCGATCAGCGTGGTGCTGGTGCCGACCCTGCCGCCGATGCCGCAGGTCGACGCGCTGAGCCTGCGCAGCCTGTTGCTGATCCTGGAACAGGTGCTGATCGGCGCCATGTTCGGCTTCATCCTGCAGCTGTTCTTTCATCTGTTCGCCGTGGCGGGGCAGATCATTGCCATGCAGATGGGCCTGGGCTTCGCCTCCATGGTCGATCCTACCAACGGCGTTTCCGTGCCGGTGCTCGGCCAGTTCATGCTGATGCTGGTGACGCTGCTGTTTTTGGCGATCAACGGCCACCTGGTGGTTCTGGAGGTGCTTGCCGAAAGCTTCGTCAGCCTGCCGCCAGGGCAGGGCCTGATGATCGGCCACTACTGGGAGCTGGCCGGCAAGCTCGGCTGGGTGATCGGCGCCGGCCTGCTGCTGACCCTGCCCATGGTCACCGCGCTACTGGTGATCAACCTGGCGTTCGGCGTGATGACCCGTGCGGCGCCGCAGCTGAACATCTTCTCCATCGGTTTCCCGCTGACCCTGGCCATGGGCCTGGTGATCTTCTGGATCGGCCTGTCCGACTTCGGCAGCCTGTTCCAGGCCCTGGCCAGCGAGGCCTTGCAGCAGCTGGGCGAATTCGCCCTGACGCGATGAGGAGCGAGCATGGCTGAAAGCGAAAGCGGTGCCGAAAAAAGCGAGGAACCCACCAGTAAGCGGCTCGAGGAGTCGCGCAAGAAAGGTCAGATCGCTCGCTCCAAGGAGCTCAACACCCTGGCGGTGACCCTCACCGGCACCGTTGCGCTGATCATCTTCGGCGCCTACATGGGCAACGTGCTCATGGACCTGATGCGCGGCAATTTCAGTCTGCCGCGCGAGGTGCTGATGCACGAGGGCAGCATGGCCTTGTACCTGCTGGCTTCCGGCAAGCATGCCCTGGTGGCCATACAGCCGCTGTTCCTGGCCCTGCTGATCGCTTCGGTCATCGGCCCCATCGCCTTGGGCGGCTGGCTGTTCTCCGCCGAGGCGCTACAGCCCAAGGCCAGTCGCATGAATCCCCTGGCCGGTCTCAAGCGCATGTTCTCCGTGCAGGCGCTGGTCGAGCTGCTCAAGGCCCTGGCCAAGTTTCTGGTGATTCTGGCGGTGGCGCTGGTGGTGCTTGCGCTGGATCAGGACGACCTGCTGGCCATCGCCAACGAGCCGGTGGAGCCGGCCATTCTGCACAGCCTCAGGGTGGTGGGCTGGAGCGCGTTCTGGCTGTCCTGCGGGCTGATTCTGATCGCCGCGGTGGATGTGCCGTTCCAGCTCTGGAGCCACAAGCAGAAGCTGAAGATGACCAAGCAGGAAGTGCGCGACGAGTACAAGGACACCGAGGGCAAGCCCGAGGTCAAGGGGCGTATCCGTCAGCTGCAGCGCGAGATGGCCGAGCGGCGCATGATGCAGGCCGTGCCGCAGGCCGACGTGGTGATCACCAACCCGACGCACTTCGCCGTGGCGCTCAAGTACGACCCGGAGAAGGGGGGGGCGCCAATGCTGCTGGCCAAGGGTGGCGACTTCCTGGCGCTGAAGATTCGCGAAATCGCCCAGGAGCACAAGGTGATGGTGCTGGAATCGCCGGCGCTGGCCCGGGCCGTCTACTACTCCACCGAGCTGGATCAGGAAATTCCCGCCGGCCTGTACCTGGCCGTGGCCCAGGTGCTGGCCTACGTCTATCAGCTTCGGCAGTACCAGGCCGGCAAGGGCAAGCGTCCGGGGCCATTGCCGGACCTGCCGATCCCTGCGGATCTGCGTCGCGACTCGTAAAGAGCGTCTTGCACGCTGCCGCGTGATTCTGGAACGCTTCTTGCCATTACCCCAGCAGGGCGCATTTTCGCGTCAAAAGATTGAATGGGCTGGGGTAGAGCTGTGGCAGTAGATCGCGCACAAATCATCGGTGACGTACGCAGCAACCTTGCCGGGTTGCGCCACGGCAACCTGGGCATTCCGCTGCTGCTGCTGGTCATGCTCGGCATGGTCATGCTGCCGATTCCGCCGTTTTTGCTCGACGTGCTGTTCACCTTCAGCATCGCGCTGTCGATCGTGGTGCTGCTGGTCAGCATCTATGCGCTGCGGCCGCTGGACTTCGCCGTGTTCCCCACCATCCTGCTAGCCGCCACGCTGCTGCGTCTGGCGCTGAACGTCGCCTCCACCCGTGTGGTGCTGCTCAACGGCCACGACGGACATGGCGCGGCGGGCCAGGTGATCCAGGCCTTCGGCGAAGTGGTGATCGGCGGCAACTACGTCGTCGGTATCGTGGTGTTCGCCATCCTCATGATCATCAACTTCGTGGTGGTCACCAAGGGTGCCGGGCGTATCTCCGAAGTGAGCGCGCGCTTCACCCTCGACGCCATGCCCGGCAAGCAGATGGCCATCGACGCCGACCTCAACGCTGGCCTGATCGATCAGGCCGAGGCCAAGCGCCGTCGCAGCGAGGTGGCCCAGGAGGCGGACTTCTACGGCTCGATGGACGGTGCCAGCAAATTCGTGCGCGGCGACGCCATCGCCGGCCTGCTGATCCTGTTCATCAACCTGATCGGCGGTATCGCCATCGGCGTGCTGCAGCACAGCCTGGCCTTCGCCGAGGCCGGCAAGGTCTACACCCTGCTCACCATCGGTGACGGCCTGGTGGCGCAGATTCCTTCCCTGCTGCTGTCCACTGCCGCCGCGGTGATGGTGACCCGCGTTTCCACCTCCGAGGACATGGGCTCGCAGGTGCATCGGCAGATGTTCGCCTCGCCGCGTGCTCTGGCCGTGGCCGCTGCCATCCTCATCGCCATGGGCCTGGTGCCGGGCATGCCGCACTTTTCCTTCATCAGCCTGGGCCTGGTGGCCGCTGGCGGCGCCTACTGGATCGCGCACAAGAACCGCAAGGTCAAGGAAGCCGAGGTCAAGGAAGTGCAGCGCCAGCAGGAGCTGCTGCCGGCGCAGAAGGCCCAGGAGGTCAAGGAACTGGGCTGGGACGACGTCACCCCGGTGGACATGGTCGGTCTGGAGGTGGGCTACCGCTTGATTCCGCTGGTCGACCGCAATCAGGGTGGCCAGCTGCTGGCGCGTATCAAGGGAGTACGCAAGAAGCTGTCGCAGGAGATGGGCTTTCTCATGCCCTCGGTGCATATCCGCGACAACCTCGATCTGGCGCCCAACGCCTATCGGTTGACGCTGATGGGCGTCAGCGTGGCCGAGGCCGAGGTCTATCCGGATCGCGAACTGGCGATCAACCCCGGCCAGGTATTCGGCCCGCTCAACGGTATCGCCGCCAAGGATCCGGCGTTCGGCCTGGAGGCGGTGTGGATCGACCCCAGTCAGCGCGATCAGGCGCAATCGTTGGGTTACACCGTGGTCGACGCCAGTACCGTGGTCGCCACCCACCTCAACCAGATCCTGCACAAGCATGCCCACGAGCTGCTCGGCCACGAGGAAGTGCAGCAGCTCATGCAGCTGTTGGCCAAGAGCTCGCCGAAGCTGGCCGAGGAGCTGGTGCCGGGGCTGGTGTCGCTGTCGACCCTGCTCAAGGTGCTGCAGGCGCTGCTGCAGGAACAGGTGCCGGTGCGCGACATTCGCACCATCGCCGAGGCCATCGCCAACGTCGCGCCCAAGAGTCAAGATCCCGCCGCGATGGTCGCCGCGGTACGCGTCTCGCTGGCCCGCGCCATTGTGCAAAGCATTGTGGGACTAGAGCTGGAGCTGCCTGTGATCACCCTCGAACCAAGGTTGGAACAGATATTGCTCAACAGTATGCAGAAGGCCGGTCAGGGCAGCGAGGATGGCATCCTCCTCGAACCGGGTATGGCCGAGAAGCTGCAGCGTTCCCTGGTGGAAGCGGCGCAGCGCCAGGAAATGCTCGGCAAGCCGGTGATTCTGCTGGTGGCCGGTCCGATCCGGGCGATGTTGTCGCGCTTCGCGCGGCTGGCGGTACCCAGCATGCATGTGCTGGCCTACCAGGAAATTCCGGACAACAAGCAGGTCACCATAGTCGCTACGGTTGGCCAGAACTGAGGTAAAGGGTCATGCAGGTCAAACGCTTCTTCGCCGCCGATATGCGGACCGCCATGAAACTGGTGCGAGACGAGCTGGGCGCCGACGCCGCGATCATCGGCAACCGCCGCGTGGCTGGCGGTGTCGAGCTGACCGCTGCGCTGGACTACCAGGTGGCGCCGGCGCCGGTACGCCCGAACCCGGCGTTGGAAGCCGAGCTGCGCAAGACCCAGGCGCGCATCGCCAGTGCCCAGGCGGAGCTGGCCACGCGTGCCGAGCAGGACGCCGGCAAGGACCGCCAGTTGTTCGCCAACGAATCGCTGCTGGCGCCCGAGCTGCCTGCCACGCCGGTCAAACCGCAGCGCGCGGCCGAGTCGGCTCCTGCCGCGGCCCCGGCGGTCGATCCGCGCGCGCTGGAAGCCATGCGCTTCGAGCTGCACGGCCTGCGCGAGCTGATTGAGGTTCAGCTGGGGTCGATCGCCTGGGGCCAGTTGCAGACGCGTCGTCCGCAGCAGGCCAATCTGTGGCGTCGCCTGCAGCGCATGGGCCTGTCTGCCGAACTGTCGCAGGCACTGCTGAGCAAGGTCGCGGGTGTGGCCGAGCCGCGTCAGGCCTGGCGCATGCTGCTGGCGCACCTGGCGCATGCGATCAAGACGCCCAAGGTCGAGCCGCTGGAGGAGGGCGGGGTGATCGCCCTGGTCGGTCCGGCCGGCATGGGCAAGACCACCACCCTGGCCAAGCTGGCGGCGCGCTACGTGCTTAAGTACGGCGCGCAGCAGGTCGCTCTGGTGAGCATGGACAGCTTCCGTATCGGTGCCCAGGAGCAGCTCAAGACATTGGGGCGTATTCTGGGTGTATCGGTGACCCAGATCGATCCCGGTCAGTCCCTGCTGCAGGCGCTGACGCCGCTGGCCAAGAAGCGCGTGGTGCTGGTCGATACCGCCGGTCTGCCGGGTAACGATCCGGCGCTGCGCCTGCAGCTGGAAAGCCTGGCCTCGGCGCGGATCAAGGCGAAGAATTATTTGGTCCTGGCTGCAACAAGTCAGAGCCAAGTGCTCAAGGCGGCCTACCATAGTTACAAGCGTTGTGGCCTTTCTGGCTGCATACTGACGAAGCTGGACGAGGCCGCGAGCCTGGGTGAGGTTTTGGGTCTGGCTATAGGCCAGCATCTGCCGGTAGCCTATGTCACGGACGGACCGCGGATCCCGGATGATCTGCAGGTGCCGCGTAGTCACCAGCTGGTCAGCCGCGCCGTAGGCCTGCAGACCGCCGAGCCGCCGAGCGAGGATGCCATGGCGCAGATGTTCGCCGGGCTGTACCACAGCCCCGCGCAGCGTGCCGGCTGAAACGGCGAGAATGTAGCACCCTCCCGCGTCATGACGCGGGAGTAAACGGCCACGAGGCCAGGTCGAAGTTAGACAAGGTGTAGAAAGAACATGGGTATGCATCCCGTACAGGTGATTGCGGTGACCGGCGGCAAGGGTGGCGTCGGCAAGACCAATGTGTCGGTGAATCTGTCCATGGCCCTGGCCGATCTCGGCCGTCGGGTGATGTTGATGGATGCCGACCTGGGGTTGGCGAATGTCGACGTTTTGCTGGGGCTGACGCCCAAGCGCACCCTGGCCGACGTGATTGCCGGTGAATGCGATCTGCGCGACGTGCTGCTGCAGGGACCGGGCGGTATCCGCATCGTCCCGGCGGCCTCCGGCACGCAGGCGATGGTCAATCTCTCGCCGATGCAGCATGCCGGCCTGATTCAAGCCTTCAGCGACATCAGCGAGAACCTCGACGTGCTGGTGATCGACACCGCTGCCGGCATCGGCGATGCGGTGGTCAGCTTCGTTCGCGCCGCCCAGGAGATCCTCGTGGTGGTGTGTGACGAGCCGACTTCCATCACCGACGCCTACGCGCTGATCAAGCTGCTCAACCGCGATCACGGCATCAGTCGCTTCCGCGTTCTGGCCAATATGGCCCATAGCCCGCAGGAAGGGCGCAATCTCTTTGCTAAGCTGACCAAGGTGACGGATCGTTTCCTCGATGTCGCCCTGCAGTATGTCGGCGCCGTACCCTACGATGAGTGCGTGCGCAAGGCCGTGCAGAAGCAGCGCGCCGTCTATGAAGCCTTCCCTCGTTCCAAGTGCGCTCTGGCGTTCAAGGCGATAGCTCAGAAGGTCGATACCTGGCCCTTGCCGGCCAACCCCCGTGGCCATCTGGAATTTTTCGTCGAGCGTCTGGTGCAGCAACCGACCGCAGACTCGGCCGTATGACAGCAGCCTCTGGACTTCGTATGTACAACAAGGCGCAGGCGCAGGACTCCCAGCACCAGCTGATCGAACGCTATGCCCCTCTGGTCAAGCGCATTGCTTATCACCTGCTGGCCCGTTTACCGGCCAGCGTGCAAGTCGACGATCTCATTCAGGCCGGCATGATCGGCCTGCTGGAAGCGTCGCGCAAATACGACTCCGGCAAGGGGGCGAGTTTCGAAACCTTCGCCGGTATCCGCATCCGCGGTGCCATGCTCGACGAGGTACGCAAGGGCGACTGGGCCCCGCGTTCGGTGCACCGCAACAGCCGCATGGTCAGCGATGCCATTCGTGTCGTTGAAGCAAGAACCGGGCGAGACGCTAAAGATCACGAGGTTGCGGCCGAACTCCAATTGAGTCTCGAGGATTACTACGGCATCCTTGGCGACACTTTGGGCAGCCGTTTGTTCAGCTTCGACGACCTGTTGCAGGACGGCGAGCATGGCGGTTTGCACGAAGACGCCGGGCACACCCACCTCGAACCTTCGCGGGACCTCGAAGACGAACGCTTCCAGGCGGCCTTGGCCGATGCCATCGCCGGTTTGCCGGAGCGCGAACGTCTCGTGCTGGCGCTGTATTACGATGAAGAACTGAACTTGAAGGAAATCGGCGAAGTGCTGGGGGTCAGCGAGTCGCGCGTCAGCCAGTTGCATAGCCAGTGCGCAGCGCGGTTGCGCTCGCGGCTCGGCGAGTGGCGCGCCAGCTGAGTCGGTTTCACGATTAAAGGGCGTCATTGCGTGTGCAATGCGTTTGGGACTGTACGGAGGTCGACTTGGACAAGAACATGAAAATCCTCATCGTTGACGATTTCTCGACGATGCGACGGATCATCAAGAACCTCTTGCGGGACTTGGGCTTCACCAACACCGCCGAGGCCGACGATGGCACTTCGGCACTGCCCATGCTGCAGAGCGGCAGCTTCGACTTTCTGGTGACCGACTGGAACATGCCCGGCATGACCGGCATCGACCTGCTGCGCGCGGTGCGCGCCGACGAGCGCCTCAAGCACCTGCCGGTGTTGATGGTTACCGCCGAAGCCAAACGTGACCAGATCATCGAAGCGGCACAGGCCGGCGTGAACGGCTATGTGGTCAAGCCCTTCACCGCCCAGGTGCTGAAGGAAAAGATCGAGAAGATCTTCGAGCGGGTAAACGGCTGATGTCAGCCGCGAGGGTGCTATGGAACACGATGACTCCACGCTGGGTGACCTCGAGTCGACCCTGAAAAGCAACGCCCGCGAGCTGGTCGATAGCCTGGAACAAGGCAACTTCGGCGCTGCGGTGCAACTGATCAACGAGCTCAACAAGGTCCGCGATCGCGGCCTGTACCACGAGGTCGGCAAGCTGACCCGGGAGCTGCACAACGCCATCGTCAATTTCCAGCTCGACCCGCGCATGCCGCATGCCCAGGAGCTGTCGCAGATCGCCGATGCCACCGAGCGCCTGAACTATGTCGTGACCATGACCGAGAAGGCCGCCAACCGCACCATGGATCTGGTGGAGCAGAGCGCGCCGCTGGTCAACGACCTCAGTGACGAGGCGCAGAGCCTGAGCGCGGAGTGGGGCCGTTTCATGCGCCGCGAGATGGGCGCCGAGGGCTTTCGCGAGCTGGCCAAGCGTATCGAGTTGTTTCTCGCTCGCAGCGAGCGTGACAGCAACAAGCTGTCCGCTCATCTCAACGACATCTTGCTGGCGCAGGACTACCAGGACCTGACCGG
The DNA here is from genome assembly GCF_021495345.1 of Pseudomonas hydrolytica. Classification (NCBI taxonomy): domain Bacteria; kingdom Pseudomonadati; phylum Pseudomonadota; class Gammaproteobacteria; order Pseudomonadales; family Pseudomonadaceae; genus Ectopseudomonas; species Ectopseudomonas hydrolytica. The sequence goes on along the minus strand of NZ_CP099397.1, from coordinate 3,201,340 downwards.
CCAGGTGATCAAGCGCGTCACCCAGTTGGTGACCGAGGTGGAAAGCAACCTGCTCAAGCTGGTGCTCATGGCCAGTCAGGTCGACCGTTTTGCCGGTATTCAGCACGACCATGAAGTGCTGCGCGCCGAACAGGAAAAATTAAAAGAGCCATCCCGGGGTGAAGGTCCGCAGATTCATGCCGATAAGCGTGATGACGTCGCCTCCAGTCAGGACGATGTCGACGACCTGCTGTCCAGTCTTGGATTCTAAGGAGCACCCCCTATGAGCTTCGGCGCCGATGAAGAGATCCTCCAGGATTTCCTGGTAGAGGCCGGCGAGATTCTCGAACAGTTGTCCGAACAGCTCGTGGAGCTGGAAAGCCGACCGGACGACATGAACCTGCTCAACGCCATCTTCCGCGGTTTCCATACCGTCAAGGGCGGGGCGGGTTTCCTCCAGCTCAACGAGCTGGTGGAGTGCTGCCATATCGCCGAGAACGTCTTCGACATCCTGCGCAAGGGTGAGCGTCGCGTCGACTCGGAATTGATGGACGTGGTGCTCGAAGCTCTGGATGCCGTCAACGGCATGTTCGGCGAGGTGCGCGAGCGGCGCGAACCGACTCCGGCCACGCCGGAACTGCTGGCGGCACTGTCGCGTCTGGCCGAGCCCGCTGGTGCCGAGGCGGCTGCCCCCGCACAGGAGCCGGAAGCGGAGCCGGAACCCGCTCCGGTTTCCGCGCCTGCCGCCTCCGGCGACATCACCGACAGCGAGTTCGAGCAACTGCTCGATGCGCTGGGCGATGCGCCCGCTGCTGCCCATGGCGCCGAAAGCAGCGCCGCCAGCGACGAAATCACCGACGACGAATTCGAATCCCTGCTCGATCAGCTGCACGGCAAGGGCCAGTTCTCCGGCACGGTTGAAACCGCCGCCGATACCGCCGTGGCGACGGCGTCTGCCGCTTCCGCCGCCAGCGACGAAATCACCGACGACGAATTTGAAGCCCTGCTCGATCAGTTGCACGGCAAGGGCCAGTTTTCCGCGGCAGCCGAGGCAGCCGCTCCCGCCGCTGCCGTAGCCGGTGCTGCGGCAGCGGCCGGCGATGACATCACCGACGACGAGTTCGAGTCGCTGCTCGATGAGTTGCACGGCAAGGGCAAGTTCGTGCCGCCGCCGGTTTCCGCACCTGCCGCCGCGCCCGCAGCCAAACCGGCCGCCGCGGCCAAGCCAGCGGCTGCGGCAAAACCTGCTGCGGCCAAGGCCGAGCCGGCTGCCGCGCGCACCCCGGCGGCGCCTGCGCCGGCTGCCGACAAGGCGCCCGCCGCGAGCGAAGCGGAAACCACGGTGCGCGTCGATACCGCGCGTCTGGATGAAATCATGAACATGGTCGGCGAGCTGGTGCTGGTGCGTAACCGCCTGGTGCGCCTGGGCCTGAACAGCGGCGATGAAGCCATGTCCAAGGCCGTTTCCAACCTCGACGTGGTGACGGCCGACCTGCAGACCGCGGTGATGAAGACCCGCATGCAGCCGATCAAGAAGGTCTTCGGCCGCTTCCCGCGCCTGGTCCGTGATCTGGCACGTAACCTCAAGAAGGAAATCAACCTCGAGCTGGTGGGCGAGGAGACCGACCTGGACAAGAACCTGGTCGAGGCCCTGGCCGACCCGCTGGTGCACCTGGTGCGCAACGCCGTCGACCATGGCGTGGAAACCCCGGAAGAGCGCGAGAAGGCCGGCAAGGCCCGCGCCGGCCGCGTGGTGCTGTCCGCCGAGCAGGAAGGCGACCACATCCTGCTGTCGATCACCGATGACGGCAAGGGCATGGATGCCGACGTACTGCGTGCCAAGGCCGTGGAGAAGGGCCTGCTGGACAAGGACGCCGCCGATCGCCTGAACGAATTCGAATGCTACAACCTGATCTTCGCCCCGGGCTTCTCGACCAAGACCGAGATCTCCGACGTGTCCGGCCGCGGCGTCGGCATGGACGTGGTGAAGACCAAGATTTCCCAGCTCAACGGCACGGTCAACGTGTTCTCGCAGAAGGGCCAGGGCTCGAAGATCGTCATCAAGGTACCGCTGACCCTGGCGATCATGCCGACGCTGATGGTGATGCTGGAAAACCAGGCCTTCGCCTTCCCGCTGGTCAACGTCAACGAGATCTTCCACCTCGACCTGTCGCGCACCAACGTGGTCGACGGTCAGGAAGTGGTCATCGTGCGCGACAAGGCGCTGCCGCTGTTCTACCTCAAGCGCTGGCTGGTGCCGCAGGCCTTCCATGAGGGCCAGCGCGAAGGCCATGTGGTGATCCTCACCGTGGGCAGCCAGCGCATCGGTTTTGTCGTCGATCAATTGGTCGGCCAGGAAGAAGTGGTAATCAAGCCGCTGGGCAAGATGCTCCAGGGCACGCCCGGCATGTCCGGCGCCACGATTACCGGCGACGGTCGCATCGCGTTGATTCTCGACGTACCGAGCATGCTCAAGCGCTACGCTCGACGTTTCTGATGGTTGCGGCCCAGGCATCGCCTGGGCCGTCTAGGAGTGTGTATGGCAGTCAAGGTCTTGGTGGTGGACGACTCCGGTTTCTTCCGCCGGCGCGTTTCGGAAATTCTGTCTGCTGACCCCAGTATTCAGGTCGTGGGTACGGCCACCAACGGGCGGGAAGCCATCGATCAGGCGCTGGCGCTCAAGCCCGACGTGATCACCATGGATTACGAGATGCCGATGATGGACGGCATCACCGCCGTGCGAAACATCATGCAGCGCTGTCCGACCCCGGTGCTGATGTTCTCCTCGCTCACTCACGAAGGTGCCCGTGTCACCCTCGACGCGCTGGACGCCGGCGCGGTGGATTTCCTGCCGAAGAACTTCGAGGACATCTCGCGCAATCCCGAGAAGGTCAAGCAGATGCTGTGCGAGAAGGTGCACAGCATCGCGCGCAGCAACCGCCGTTTCAGCTCGGCCGCGGTGGCTCCGGCGCCGACTGCGGCTAGTCCGACGGCGCCGACTAGTCGTCTTGCCGCCTCGGCGCGCCCGGCGGCTCCCTCGGCCGCCCCGCGCCCCGCGCCGGCGTCCTCTGGTGCCGCACCGGTTTCGCCTGCGCCCAAGCGCAAGTCCTACAAGCTGGTGGCCATTGGCACCTCCACTGGCGGCCCGGTTGCGCTGCAGCGCGTGCTGACCCAGCTGCCGGCCAACTTCCCGGCGCCCATCGTGCTGATCCAGCACATGCCGGCGGCCTTCACCAAGGCCTTTGCCGAGCGTCTGGACAAGCTCTGCCGCATCCAGGTCAAGGAAGCCGAGGACGGCGATATCCTGCGCCCGGGTCTGGCCCTGCTGGCGCCCGGTGGCAAGCAGATGATGGTGGACGCGCGCGGTGCGGTGAAGATCCTGCCGGGCGACGAGCGCCTCAACTACAAGCCCTGCGTGGACATCACCTTCGGTTCGGCGGCCAAGTCGTACGGCGACAAGGTGCTGGCGGTGGTGCTGACCGGCATGGGCGCCGACGGCCGCGAAGGCGCGCGCCTGCTCAAGCAGGGCGGCAGCCAGGTGTGGGCGCAGGACGAGGCCAGCTGCGTGATCTATGGCATGCCGATGGCCATTGTGAAGGCCAATCTGGCCGACGCGGTCTATGGGCTGGACGACATCGGCCGGCACCTGACCGAGGCCTGCCAGTGACGAACGCTAAGTCGGGTGCATGCGCATGGATGTACTGAGCCTAATCGGCGTCATCCTGGCCTTCGTCGCGATTCTCGGCGGCAACTATCTCGAAGGCGGACATGCCGGCGCGCTGCTCAACGGGCCAGCGGCGCTGATCGTGATCGGCGGCACGCTGGGCGCGGCCTTCCTGCAGGCGCCGGTGAACGTGTTCAAGCGCGCCATGAGCATCCTGCGCTGGATCTTCTTTCCGCCACGCATCGACCTGATCGGTGGTATCAATCGCGTGGTGGGTTGGAGCATGGTGGCGCGCAAGGAAGGGCTGCTGGGCCTGGAGGCCGTGGCCGACGCCGAGCCCGATCCCTACGCGCGCAAGGGCCTGCAATTGCTGGTCGACGGCGCCGAACCCGAATCCATCCGCAGCATCCTGGAAGTGGACCTCTACACCCAGGAGGCGCGCGATATCCAGGCGGCCAAGGTGCTCGAGAGCATGGGCGGTTACGCGCCGACCATCGGCATCATCGGTGCGGTGATGGGCCTGATTCACGTGATGGGCAATCTGGCCGATCCGAGCATGCTCGGCAGCGGCATCGCCGTGGCCTTCGTCGCCACCATCTACGGCGTCGGCTTCGCCAACCTGCTGCTGTTGCCGGCCGGCAACAAGCTCAAATCCATCGCGCTGCGCCAGTCGCGTTATCGCGAGATGCTCCTGGAGGGCATCCTGTCCATCGCCGAGGGTGAGAACCCACGCTCCATCGAACTGAAGCTGCAAGGCTTCATGGACTGATGGAGGTATGGCATGGCGCGCAGGCGGCATCACGAAGATCATGAGAATCACGAGCGTTGGCTGGTCTCCTACGCCGACTTCATCACCTTGCTGTTCGCCTTCTTCGTGGTGATGTACTCGATCTCCTCGATCAACGAAGGCAAGTACAAGATCCTCTCCGAATCGCTGACCGGCGTGTTCAATCAGCCGGATCGTTCGATCAAGCCCATACCGGTGGGCGAGGAGCGGCCGCGCACCGGCGAGCCCGAGAACACCTCGCTGGACGACCCCAGCGCCGATGCCACCCTGCAGAGCATTGCCTCCAGCGTGCGCGAGGCCTTCGGCGAGCTGATCCAGAGCGACCAGCTGACCGTGCGTGGCAACGAGATGTGGATCGAGATCGAGCTGAGTTCCAGCCTGCTGTTTCCCAGCGGCGACGCCTTGCCCAACAACCAGGCGTTCGACATCATCGAGAAGGTCGCCAAGATTCTGGCGCCCTACCAGAACCCGGTCAAAGTGGAAGGTTTCACCGACAATCTGCCGATCCAGACCAGCCAGTTTCCGACCAACTGGGAGTTGTCGTCGGCGCGTGCGGCTAGCATCGTGCGTATGTTGGCCATGGATGGAGTGGACCCGTCACGTCTGGCGGCGGTGGGCTACGGTGAGTTCCAGCCCATCGCGGACAACGCCACGGCCGAGGGCAGGGCGCGCAATCGCCGGGTGGTACTGGTGATTTCGCGCAACCTCGATACCCGGCGCGGGGCGGGTAGTACCGCGGCGCAGCAGTCCGGCGCTGGCACGCAACCTGCACCAGCGCCTGTGTCGGGGGTTCCGCAGTCGTGAGCCGTCAAATCCCAGTCGCCTGCTGCGTGCCGGCGACAGCCATTCTCGGCCTGAGCGCCTCACGCCGGGAGGATGAGAGAACATGAAAGTCTGGGCAGTAGCCAATCAGAAAGGTGGTGTCGGCAAGACCACCACCTCCATCGCGCTGGCAGGCCTGTTGGCCGATGCCGGCAAGCGCGTGGTCGTGGTCGACCTCGACCCCCACGGGTCGATGACCAGTTACTTCGGCCATGATCCCGATACGCTGGAGCACAGCTGCTTCGATCTGTTCCTGCATCAGGGCAACGTGCCGCAGGGGCTGCCCCGGCAGCTGCTGCACAGCACCAGCCACGAGAACATCTCCTTGCTGCCGTCGAGCACCGCACTGGCCACGTTGGAGCGTCAGTCGCCGGGGCAGAGTGGCCTGGGGCTGGTGATCGCCAAGAGCCTGGCGCAGCTGTGGGAGGATTTCGATCACGCCATCATCGACAGCCCGCCACTGCTCGGCGTGCTGATGGTCAACGCGCTGGCGGCCAGCCAGCAGCTGGTGATTCCGGTGCAGACCGAGTTCCTGGCGGTGAAGGGCCTGGAGCGCATGATCACCACGTTGGCCATGATCAACCGCTCGCGCAAGCAGGCGCTGCCCTACACCATAGTGCCGACCCTGTTCGATCGTCGTACCCAGGCGTCCATGAGTACCCTGCGCGTGCTGCGCAATACCTATCCCGATCATCTCTGGCCGGCCTACATTCCGGTCGACACCCGTTTGCGCGATGCCAGCCGGGCAGGGCGCACGCCTTCGCAGTTCGATGCCGGCAGCCGCGGCGTGATCGCCTACCGGGCGCTGCTCAAGCACCTGCTGAGCCACCAGCCGGCAGCGCAGGTGGCTTGAAATGCATGACTGTGTTGAACTGCTGGACTCAAGTCCGACGACGCTCCGGCCGATACGCTGTAGAGCTTTCCATCACGGGTTCCAGTCATGAGTCGTAACCTCGCCACAGCCACGCGCTCCCAGCTTGCCTTGCAGTCATACCTCGACGGTTTGCTGCAGGAGGCTGCCGCCGAGCTGGAGATGTCCGTCAGCCTCGACGAGTTCGAGGCGGCGGTACTCGAGGAGCAGGTGCGCGATGCGCGTCTGGTCGAGCCGGTCGCCGTTGCGCCGGTCATCGAGCCTCAGGTGCAGGCGCCGCCAGTCGAAATGCCCGTACCGGTACAGACCGTGGTCGTCGAAGAGGCGCCGCCGCCTGTGGCTCCTGTCGTCGAGCTGGCGCCGTCGCCTGCGGCCGTGCTGCAGGATGGCCGGCCAGGCTGGGCGGAAGAGCCGTTCGAGTGCCTGCTGTTCGACGTTGCCGGGCTGACCCTGGCGGTGCCGCTGATCTGCCTGGGCTCGATCTACCCGCTGCAAGATCAGGAGCTGACGCCGCTGTTCGGTCAGCCGGAGTGGTTCCTCGGCATCCTGCCGAGCCAGGCCGGCAACCTGAAGGTGCTGGATACCGCGCGCTGGGTGATGCCGGACCGCTATCGCGAGGATTTCCGCGATGGTCTGCAGTACGTGATTTCGGTCCAGGGCTACGAGTGGGGGTTGGCGGTGCATCAGGTCAGCCGCTCTATCCGTCTGGACCCCAGCGAGGTCAAGTGGCGCAGTCAGCGTACCCAGCGGCCCTGGCTGGCCGGTACGGTGATCGAGCACATGTGCGCGCTGCTCGACGTGGCGGCGCTCGCCGAACTGATCGCCAGCGGCGGCGCCAAACGCCTGGCCGCTGGAAAACTGCATTGAGAATTGGTGGGTCCGTGGTTATGGGCTCTATAGTTGATGACAGGCGGGTCGACCCGCACATGCCGCGCTGAGCGGTTTTTGACGAGGCTTGGGACATGAAGAAAAGCTCTGCACAAGGTGCCGAAGATCCGATTCTGCAGTGGGTGACCTTTCGCCTGGATAACGAAACCTACGGCATCAACGTGATGCAGGTGCAGGAAGTCCTGCGCTACACCGAGATCGCTCCGGTACCGGGTGCGCCGAGCTACGTGCTGGGCATCATCAACCTGCGCGGCAACGTGGTCACCGTGATCGATACCCGCCAGCGCTTCGGCCTGGGCTCGGCGCCGGTCACCGACAATACCCGTATCGTCATCATCGAAGCGGACAAGCAGGTGGTCGGCATTCTCGTCGACAGCGTCGCCGAAGTGGTTTACCTGCGTCAGTCCGAGATCGAGACCGCGCCCAACGTCGGCAACGACGAATCGGCCAAGTTCATCCAGGGCGTATGCAACAAGAACGGCGAGCTGCTGATTCTGGTCGAGCTGGACAAGATGATGAGCGAGGAGGAGTGGTCGGAGCTGGAGAGCATCTGATGCTCGAAGCCGCCCTGATCCTGCTGGCGCTGCTCTGTGTGGCGCTGGGCTTCGTCTGCCACGGTCTGTATCGCAGCCAGCAGCGTGCGCTGGCGGAACAGGCCAAGCGTGACGCTGCGCGCGATGCGCGGATCAAGGAGCTGAGCAAGCGTCTGGACACCTACCTGACCGGCAGCATTCGCATGGGCGAAGAACTGCATGAGCTGCGCCGGATCGTCGCGCCGCTGCCGGACAAGGTCAGCCAGATCGAGCAGCGCGACCCCAGCAGCCTGTCGTTCACCCAGGCTGCAAGGCTGGTCGGCATGGGCGCCAGCGTCGATGACCTGACCCAGTCCTGTGGCCTGAGCAAGGCCGAGGCCGAGCTGATCAGCCGGCTGCACCAACCCAAGGCGCGGCAGCCGCAATAGCCTCCCTGCAGGCTGGCCATAGTCGCCAGGGTTCTTAGCAGGCCGCCCGGCCTGTGCAATCGTTCCTAGCGCCCACCACCACTGCACCTACGCTGAAGAAGTGGGGCCATTTTGCGTACCGACGCGGCCGGCCCGGATCACAGTTGCGGGGTGACCCTCATGCATCGCCTGATTCCATTGCTTTGCGCCTGCCTGGCATGCCTGCCGCTCGCTGCCCAGGAGGCGCCGCTGGAGGTGCGCGGCGCCATTACCGTCAACGTCATGCAGGCCAAGCACCTTTACGATCATGGCGCCGTGTTCATCGACGTGCGCCCGGCGCGCGAGTGGGGCTGGGGCCATGTCGAGGGGGCGATGCACATGGATCTGCGCGGGCGCTTCGCTGGCCTGGCCCAGCCGCAGTGGCCGCGCGACCTGCCGCTGGTGATCTATTGCGACAGCGAGATGGGCCCGCAGAGCGCGCAGGCGGTGGAGCAGGCGGTAGCCTGGGGGTTCAGCCGGGTGTTCTATTTCCGCGGCGGCTATTTCGCCTGGCAGCTGTTCGACTTCCCCATGGGCAAGGCCACGGCTGGCGAGGCACTGGCAGTCAGCTCCTCGGACCTCTGAGCAGCGCCGGCGGCGGGGTGACGTCGCGCTCTTTGTCCGCCTCGAAGCCGGGCGGGGTCTTGCCCTGCAGGTACCAGGCGAAGGCGATGATCTCGGCAATGCAGCGGTACAGCGCTTCGGGGATGGCGTCGCCCAGCTCCAGGCGGGCCAGCAGCCGCACCAGCTCGGCATTCTCGTAGATCGGGACCTCGTACTCGCGGGCGATGGCAAGGATGGCCTCGGCCAGTTCGTCGTCGCCCTTGGCGCTGAGCACGGGGGCGTTCTGCCCGTCGTAGTTGAGGGCGATAGCCTGGCGCGGTTCCGCCTTACTGCTCTTGCGGCTCATGCGGTTTCATCCACCCAGCGTTGTTCCAGCGTGGTCTTCGGCCCCTGCGGTGGCAGGCCCTGGCTGCAGGTCAGCTCGCCCACTTCCAGCCCGGCTGCCTGCAGGCGTTCACGCAGGTGGTCGAGTTCGGCGTTGATCAGGGCGGTGGTTTCGCCGCGCTCGGCCCAAAGCTGGCTGGACAGGCTGCCGCGCAGCAGTTGTGCACGTACCTGCAGCGGGCCGAGGTGGTCGAGTTCGAACGCCAGCTCCACGCGCCAGAGCGTTTCCTTGTGTTCCGGTTTATCCGCCTTGCCGCTGTCCTCGCGTTGCAGCTTGATCTGCAGCGGGATCACTTCCTGCTGGTGGCGCATCGGCAGTTCCAGTTGCCAGGTGGTCAGCAGGTTGCCGTTGGCGTCCACCTGGGTCTGCGCCAGGCTCGACAGCTGGTGGGTCTGCAGGCGTGACACGGCCGCGGCGGCGAGTTTCAGCAGGGTTTCCAGATCGGCTTCGCCATCCATGTTCTGCAGCAGGCGCGAGGGCAGGGGGAAGGTCAGGGCCTGCTGGCGCGCCGAGCCGGCGGCATTGACCCCGAGCAGCTGTCTGGCCAGATTCGGCAGGTTCTGGTTGAGGGCATTCTGCAGGCCGGCAAGGGTGGCGGCGCCGCCCGGAAACTGCGGCATCAGCTGTGCGATCAGGCGCAGCAGGTTGGCTTTCAGATCCTGCGCCAGTGCGCCGGTCTGGCCCTGCAGCAGCTTGGCTTCGAGCAATACGCCACTGCTCTCCAGGGCCTGCGCCAGGCCCTTGGCGCTGCTCAGCTGGGTGCTGTCGGGCAGGGCGCCGAGCAGCTTGTCGATGCTGCCGCGCAACGCCTCGTCGCCGGTGCGCAGGCCCTGCAGGCCCTTGATCAATCCTTCCAGAGAGGCCTGACGGTTCTGCTGGGCGGCCAGTTGCTGGCCCAGCACCAGTTGATCGAGGCGGCCGCTCAGCGGCAGGAAGGCGAGGCTCTGGCTGCCCTGCACCTGGGCGCTGAGCAGGCTGCCTAGCGGCAGCGCCATGGGGCTGTCGAGCGCCAGCTTGCTGCCGGCCAGCGGGGTGTTGAGCAGGTTGACCACCAGGCGGTAGACGGTCTGGGCGCCCTGTGGCGGCAGCACCTCACGGCTGATCACCTTGCCCTGTACCAAGGTGCCGGGCGGCAGTTGCTGCAGGTCGAGGCTGGTCAGCGGCTTGTCGCCCCCGGCCTGCAGAACCACGGCCAGACGCGTATCCGACAGGGCGGTGACCACCAGGGCGCTGCCCTGGGCCAGCGCCCGCGGGCTTTCCGCCTGCAGAGTGGCCTGTCGGCCGCCGTCGAGCGTCAGTTTGAGCAGCACCTGAAAGCTCTGCGCCTGTTCGCGAATCGCCACCACTTCGGCCTTGGCGCTCTCGCCGGCGGCCAGCATGCCTTCCAGCGGCTGCAGCAGGCGCACGGCCAGGTCCGCAGCCGTCGCGGCGTTGCGAATCACCGGCGGCGAGGGGGGAAGCGGGCGTGGGCTGCTGATTTCACTCATGGGCTTGGGTTGGGCTCCGTCCTTTGCAGGTGCCGAGGGTGCGCATGGCACACTCCATGTGATTCACACCCTGTCGAAAATGCTGACTGCGGGGACAGCGATGCGCCATGTATAATGCCGCCCCGCTGCGCACCGCACTCCGGCACGCGTCAGTATAGCGGCCGGAGCACCGTCGACTTTAACCCTGCCAGGTATCGATGACCCTTCCCGTTCCTCTTCTCGAAGCCGTGGCGCTCAGTTGTGAGCGGGACTGGCGCATGCTTTTCGAGCATCTGAATCTGGCCATGCAGGCCGGCGACATGCTTCAGGTCAGCGGGCCCAACGGCAGTGGCAAGACCAGCCTGCTGCGTCTGCTGGCCGGCCTGCGCCAGCCCACCGCCGGCAGCATCCGCCTCAACGGCCAGCCGATGAGCGAGCAGCGTGCGGAGCTTGCGCGCAATCTGCTGTGGATCGGCCACGCCGCCGGCATCAAGGGGCTACTGACTGCCGAGGAGAACCTCGCCTGGCTCTGCGCCCTGCATCGTCCGGCCAGCCGCGAGGCGATCTGGCAGGCGCTGGACGCGGTCGGGCTGCGCGGTTTCGAGGACGTTCCCTGTCACACCCTGTCCGCCGGTCAGCAGCGCCGGGTGGCCCTGGCGCGCCTGTATCTGGTCGATACGCCGCCGCTGTGGGTGCTGGACGAGCCCTTCACCGCCCTGGACAAGCAGGGCGTGGCGCAGCTCGAGGCGCATCTGGCCAGTCATTGCGAGCGCGGTGGCGTGGTGATACTGACCACCCATCACAGCCTGCAGCACAAGCCGGCCACCTACCGTGATCTGGATCTGGGGCAGTACGCCGCATGAGCAACGTATTCACCCAGCTTCTGGCCCGCGAGATGCGCCTGCTGGCCCGCCGTCCGTCCGACCTGGCCAACCCCCTGGTGTTCTTCGCCATCGTCATCGCCCTGTTCCCGCTGGCGGTGGGGCCGGAGACGCAATTGTTGCAAACCCTTTCTCCCGGCCTGGTCTGGGTGGCGGCGCTTCTGGCCGTGCTGCTCTCGCTGGACGGGCTTTTCCGCAGTGATTTCGAGGATGGCTCGCTGGAACAGTGGGTCCTTTCGTCGCACCCCCTGCCTCTTCTGGTGTTGGCCAAGGTGCTGGCACACTGGCTGTTCAGCGGCCTGGCGCTGGTATTGCTGGCGCCCTTGCTGGCGCTGATGCTCGGTCTGCCCGGGCGCTGTCTGCCGGTTCTGCTGATTTCCCTGCTGCTCGGCACTCCGGTGTTGAGTCTGCTAGGCGCGGTGGGCGCTGCGCTCACCGTTGGCCTCAAGCGCGGCGGCCTGCTGCTGGCGCTGCTGATTCTGCCGCTGTACATCCCGGTGCTGATTCTTGGCAGCGGGGCGTTGCAGGCGGCCCTGCAAGGATTGCCGGCGACCGGTCACCTGTTGTGGCTGGCCAGCCTCACCGCCCTGGCGGTGACCCTGACACCTTTTGCAATTGCCGCCGGCCTGACCATCAGCGTCGGCGAATAATAACGAACCGTGATACGTAGCCCGGACGTGCTCCGGGAGTGGCTTCCCCGGATCGAATACGGGCTACGTCCGAATGATGAGTCGAGCATGAACTGGACCTGGTTTCACAAATGGGGTTCGCCCAAGTGGTTCTATGAGATGAGCGGTCGCTGGCTGCCCTGGCTGAGCATCGCCGCGGTGCTGCTGATCGTCTCCGGCCTGGTCTGGGGCCTGGCCTTCGCACCGCCGGACTACCAGCAGGGCAACAGCTTCCGCATCATCTACATCCACGTGCCTGCGGCGTTCCTCGCCCAGTCCATCTACGTGACGCTGGCCATCGCCGGCCTGGTGGGCCTGGTCTGGAAGATGAAACTGGCCGACGTCGCCCTGCAGCAGGCCGCGCCCATCGGTGCCTGGATGACCGCCATCGCGCTGCTCACCGGCGCCATCTGGGGCAAGCCGACCTGGGGCACCTACTGGGTGTGGGACGCGCGCCTGACCTCGATGCTGATCCTGCTGTTCCTCTACTTCGGCGTCATCGCCCTGGGCAACGCCATCAGCAACCGCGACAGCGCCGCCAAGGCCTGCGCCGTGCTGGCCATCGTCGGCGTGGTGAACATTCCGATCATCAAGTACTCGGTGGAGTGGTGGAACTCGCTGCACCAGACCGCCACCTTCAAGATCACCGAGAAGCCGGCCATGCCGGTGGAAATGTGGCTGCCGCTGCTGCTGGCGGTGCTGGGCTTCTACTGCTTCTTCGGCGCCGTGCTGCTCTATCGCATGCGCCTGGAGGTGCTCAAGCGCGAGGCACGCAGCAGCTGGGTGAAGACCGAAGTGCAGAACCTCGTGGAGGGCAAGGCATGAGCTTTTCGTCCTTTGCCGATTTTCTCGCCATGGGCACCCATGGCGTATACGTATGGAGCGCCTACGGCATCAGCCTGGCGATTCTGGCGTTGAATGTGGTGCTGCCGATCCTGGCGCGCCGCCGTTACCTGCAAGACGAGGCGCGCCGTTTGCGCCGGGAGAAGTCGAAGTGAATCCGGTCCGCAAGAAACGCCTGTACATCGTTCTGGCCATCCTCTGTGGCGTCAGCATCGCCGTGGCGTTGGCGCTGACCGCGCTGCAGGAGAACATCAACCTGTTCTACACCCCCAGCCAGATCGCCAACGGTGAAGCGCCGGAGGGCACCCGCATCCGTGCCGGCGGCCTGGTGGAGGAGGGCTCGGTCAAGCGTTCGCCCGATACCCTGGAAGTGGATTTCGTCGTCACCGACGGCGCCCACGGCGTGACCATCCGCTACCACGGCATCCTCCCGGACCTGTTCCGTGAAGGGCAGGGCATCGTTGCCCTCGGTCGGGTCAACGAAGACGGCGTGCTGGTGGCCGACGAGGTGCTGGCCAAGCACGACGAGAACTACATGCCGCCTGAAGTCATGCAGGCGCTAGAAAAGAGCGGAATGATGCAGAAGCACAATGAGGCCAAAGCCGCGAAAGGCTATCAGCAGGAGAGCGCACAATGATCCCCGAGCTCGGCCATCTGGCGATGATCCTGGCGCTGTGCCTGTGCCTGGTACAGGCCACGCTGCCGTTGATCGGTGCCTGGCGCGGTGACCACCAGTGGATGAGCCTGGCGCAGCCGGCGGCCTGGGGGCAGTTCGTCTTCCTGTTGTTCTCGTTCATCTGCCTGACCTATGCCTTCATGGTCGACGACTTCTCCGTCGCCTATGTGGCGCACAACTCCAACAGCGCGCTGCCCTGGTACTACAAGTTCAGTGCGGTGTGGGGCGCCCACGAAGGCTCGCTGCTGCTGTGGGCGCTGATCCTGGCCGGCTGGACCTTCGCCGTGGCGATCTTCTCGCGCCATCTGCCGGAAGAGATGCTCGCCCGCGTGCTGGCGGTGATGGGCATGATCAGCATTGGCTTCCTGCTGTTTCTGATCGTCACCTCCAACCCCTTCGAGCGCCTGCTGCCGAACTCGCCGATGGACGGACGCGACCTCAACCCGCTGCTGCAGGACTTCGGCCTGATCGTCCATCCGCCGATGCTGTACATGGGCTACGTCGGCTTCTCGGTGGCCTTTGCCTTCGCCATTGCCGCACTGCTCGGCGGCAAGCTGGACGCCGCCTGGGCGCGCTGGTCGCGGCCGTGGACCATCGTCGCCTGGGCTTTCCTCGGCATCGGTATCGCCCTGGGCTCCTGGTGGGCCTACTACGAGCTGGGCTGGGGCGGCTGGTGGTTCTGGGACCCGGTGGAGAACGCTTCCTTTATGCCCTGGCTGGTGGGCACCGCCTTGATCCACTCGCTGGCCGTGACCGAGAAGCGTGGTGTGTTCAAGAGCTGGACCGTGCTGCTGGCCATCGCCGCCTTCTCCCTCAGCCTGCTGGGGACCTTCCTGGTACGTTCCGGCGTGCTCACCTCGGTGCATGCCTTCGCCACCGACCCGGAGCGCGGCGTGTTCATCCTCGCCTTCCTGCTGATCGTGGTCGGCGGTTCGCTGGCGCTGTTCGCCGTGCGTGCGCCGGTGGTCAAGAGCCAGGTGGGCTTCGGCCTGTGGTCGCGCGAGACGCTGCTGCTGGTCAACAACATCGTGCTGGTGGTGTCGGCGGCGATGATCCTGCTCGGCACGCTGTATCCGCTGGTGCTCGATGCCCTGACCGGCGCCAAGCTGTCAGTCGGCCCGCCTTACTTCAACGCCCTGTTCCTGCCGCTGATGGCGCTGCTGATGGCAGTGATCAGCGTCGGTGTGATCGTGCGCTGGAAGGACACCCCGCTGAACTGGCTGGGCCGCATGCTGGCCCCGGTGCTGGTGGCCAGCGTGGTGCTGGCGCTCATCGCCACCTTCGTCCATGGCGATTTCAACTGGGCGGTGCTGGCCGTGTGCCTGCTGGCGTTCTGGGTGGTCCTGGCCGGGGTGCGCGACATTCTCGACAAGACCCGCCACAAGGGCCTGCTCAAAGGCCTGCCGAGCCTGGGCCGCAGCTACTGGGGCATGCAGATCGCGCACCTGGGTTTCGCCGTGTGCGCCCTGGGCGTGGTACTGACCAGCCTCGGCAGCTACGAGCGCGACCTGCGCATGGCGCCGGGCGATTCGGTGGAGCTGGGCGGCTATCGCTTCCAGTTCGACGGCGCCGTGCACCATGAAGGCCCCAACTTCATTTCCGACAAGGGCACGGTGCGCGTGTTCGACGGCGAGCGGCAGATCAAGGTGCTGCACCCGGAGAAGCGTCTGTACACCGTGCAGCAGGCCACCATGACCGAGGCGGGCATCGATGCCGGCTTCACCCGTGATCTGTTCGTCGCCCTCGGCGAGCCGCTGGAGCAGGGCGCCTGGGCGGTGCGCGTGCACATCAAGCCGTTCGTCCGCTGGATCTGGCTGGGCGCGCTGCTGATGGGCTTCGGCGGCTTCCTCGCCGCCGCCGACAAGCGCTACCGCATCAAGGTCAGAACCCGCGTGCGCGAAGCACTGGGCATGCAGGAGGCCAGCGCATGAGACGTCTGCTGTTGCTGTTGCCGTTGCTGGCATTTCTCGGCATCGCCGTGTTCCTCTACCGCGGCCTGTTCCTCGACCCGTCCGAACTGCCGTCGGCGTTGATCGGCAAGCCGTTCCCGGCCTTCAGCCTGCCCTCGCTGGACGATCCCGAGCGCACCCTCAGCGAGGCCGACATCAAGGGCCGGCCCGCGCTGGTCAACGTCTGGGCCACCTGGTGCCCGGCCTGCCGCCACGAGCATCCGGTGCTGAACAAGCTGGCCGAGGCCGGGGTGGTGATCCATGGCGTCAACTACAAGGACGAGCGGGGGCCGGCGCAGAAGTGGCTGCGCGACCTGCACAACCCCTATCAGCTCAATATCGAGGACGCCAAGGGCAGCCTGGGCCTGGACCTGGGCGTCTACGGCGCGCCGGAAACCTTCTTCGTCGATGCCCAGGGCATCATCCGGCACAAGTTTGTCGGCACCATCGACGAGCGCGTCTGGCGTGAGAAGCTGGCGCCGATCTATCAAGAACTGGTCGACGAGGCCCAGCCATGAAGCGTTTGCTGATGTCCGCCGGTTTGGCGCTGGGCCTGTTGGCCAGCGCCCATGCCGCCATCGATACCTTCGAGTTCGCCAGCGAGGCCGAGCGCCAGCGCTATCGCAACCTGATCGAAGAGCTGCGCTGCCCGAAATGCCAGAACCAGAACATCGCCGACTCCGATGCGCCGATCGCCATGGACCTGCGTGGCGAAATCTATCGCATGCTCGAAGAGGGCAA
This sequence comes from Pseudomonas hydrolytica, assembly GCF_021495345.1. Lineage (NCBI taxonomy): Bacteria > Pseudomonadati > Pseudomonadota > Gammaproteobacteria > Pseudomonadales > Pseudomonadaceae > Ectopseudomonas > Ectopseudomonas hydrolytica. The sequence goes on along the minus strand of NZ_CP099397.1, from coordinate 3,185,177 downwards.
GAGCAACGAGCAGATCATCGACTTCCTGGTTTCCCGCTATGGCGACTTCGTGCTCTACAAGCCACCGCTGACCAGCCGCACGCTGCTGCTCTGGTACGGTCCGGCTGGCCTGCTGCTGATAGGTTTCGGCGTGCTTGGGGTGATTCTTCTGCGCCGCCGCGGGCAGCAGAAGGACCGTTCGGCCGCCGTTCTCTCCGCCGATGAGCAGCAGCGCCTGGCTGCGCTGCTCGAGCAAAACTCTCAGGACCACAAAGACCGATGATCGATTTCTGGTTGCCCGCCGGGCTGCTGTTGCTGACCGCCCTGGCGTTTCTGCTGATTCCGGTGCTGCGCATTCGCAAGCTGCAGGCCGAAGAAGACCGCACCGCGCTCAACGTCACCCTCTATCAGGAGCGCCTGCAGGAGCTGGAAGCCCAGCGCCAGGTCGGCGTGCTCGATGATGCGCAGCTCGAGGCCGGCCGTGCCGAAGCCGCGCGCGAACTGTTGGCCGACACCGAAGGCGTGCAGCGTCGCAGCGGCGTGCTCGGCGGCAAGGTGCCGCTGGTCTGCGCACTGCTGGTACCGGTGCTGGGCGTCGCCCTGTATCTGCACTGGGGCGCGCTCGATCAGGTCGAGCAGGCGCGCAACTTCGCCGCCCAGCAGCCGCAGAGCATCGAGGAGATGACCGCGCGCCTGGAGCAGACCGTCAAGCAGCAGCCGGATTCGGCCGAGGCCTGGTACTTCCTCGGTCGCACCTACATGGCCCAGGAGCGTGCCGGCGATGCCGCCAAGGCCTTCGAGCAGGCGGTGAATCTTGCCGGCCGCGCGCCGGAGCTGCTCGGCCAGTGGGCGCAGGCGCTGTACTTCGCCGAAGGCAAGCAGTGGAACGAGCAACTGCAGGCTCTGACCGACGAGGCGCTGAAGGCCGATCCGGAGGAGGTCACCAGCCTCGGCCTGCTCGGTATCGCCGCCTATGAAAGCCAGCGCTACGCCGACGCCGTGCGCTACTGGGAGCGCCTGGTGGCCGTGCTGCCGGAGCAGGACCCGTCGCGCATGGCCATCGCCGGTGGTATCGAGCGCGCCCGTCAGCAGATGGGCGAGGGCGAGCAGCCCGGCGCTGCCGCCGAGCCGGGTGCCAAGGTGCACGCGCTGGAAGTCAGCGTATCGCTGGCGCCCGAGGTGCAGCGCCAGGTGCAGCCGGACGACGCCGTATTCATCTTTGCCCGTGCCCTCAGCGGCCCGCCCATGCCGCTGGCGGTCAAGCGCATGAAGGTTTCCGACCTGCCGGCGCAGGTCAGCCTGTCGGATGTCGATGCGATGATGCCCGAGCTCAAGCTGTCGGCGTTCGAGCAGGTGCAGCTGGTGGCGCGGGTATCGCGTGAGGGGAATGCGACCAAGGGCGAGTGGATCGGCCAGCTGGGCCCGGTCTCCAACACCGCACGTGACACACAGGCGCTGCTGATCGACAGCCGCGACGGGCAGACACAATGAAACGCCTGGCGCTGCTCTGCGCGATCGCTCTCGGTCTCTCCGGCTGCGTGCTGCAGCAGCCGAGCCCGCCGGTCGGCAAGCTGCCACCGGCGCAGCAACCCGGCACGCCGGCTGGCAAGTTGCCGCCGGTCCAGCAGCCCTCGCACCCGCGCTACGCACCGCCGCCCGGAGTGAAGAGCCACTGGAATCCGGCCTTGGGCGTGTACGTGGTCGAAGGCGCACGCGACCTCTACTACCGCGAGCGCATCTTCTATCGCTGGGATGGCGGCTGGAGCTGGTCGCCACAAGCCGGCGGGCCCTGGAAGGCCACCGACAGCTCGGGCATACCGCCGGGGCTGTTCCGTCAGTATCAGAACCGCTGATCGCGCATTTCCTGTTGCCTCCAAACGAAAACGGCGCCCGTAGGCGCCGTTGTTGTTTGGGTTCGATCCGGGCTCAATGCGCCCAGATCATGCCTACCAGCAGGTAGCAGATCAGCGTCACCAGCACCACGCCGAACAGGTTGAGGGCAAAGCCCGCCTTGATCATCGACTGTATCTTCATATGCCCGGTGCCGAACACGATGGCATTGGGCGGCGTCGCCACCGGCATCATGAAGGCGCAACTGGCGGCGATGGCGGCAGGAATGGCCAGCAGCTCGGCCGGCATGCCCTGCGACACGGCCAGCGCGCCCAGCAGCGGCAGGAAGGCCGCCGCGGTGGCGGTGTTGGAAGTGACCTCGGTGAGGAAGATGATCACCAGCACCACCACGCCGATCATCGCGATCACCGGCAGGGCGCCCAGGGCGCCAAGGCTCTGCGCGATCCACTCGGCCAGGCCGGTGCTGCGGATCACCCCGGCCAGTGACAGGCCGCCGCCGAACAGCAGCAGCACGCCCCAGGGCAGTTTGCTGGCGCTTTCCCAGTTCATCAGAAACACCCGCTGCTTGGCGTCCACCGGGATGATGAACAGCGCCAGGGCGGCAGCGATGGCGATGCTGGTGTCGTTGACGCCGGGCACCCAGCCGGCGACCAACGGCTGGAACACCCAGGCCAGCGCGGTGATCACGAACACCAGCGCCACCAGCTTCTCGCCGCGGCTCAGCGGGCCGAGTTCGGCCAGTTCGCTGCGGATCAGCTGGGTGCTGTCATGCCCGGCCAGGTTGAAGCCGCCACGGGTCAGCCACCACCAGATGAACGCCAGCATGATGATCGCCACCGGCAGGCCGAGCAGCATCCACTGACCGAAGCCGATCTGCACCTCGTAGTTGTCGGCGAGGAACGCCGCCAGCAGGGCATTGGGCGGGGTGCCGATCAGCGTGGCGATACCGCCGACGCTGGCGGCATAGGCGATGGCCAGCAGCAGGGCGGTGGCGAAGCGCTCGCGCTCGTTGTCGCCGGCCTCCTGCTCGCCGGTCAGCAGGCCGATCACCGACAGGCCGATGGGCAGCATCATGATGGTGGTGGCGGTGTTGCTCACCCACATGCTGAGAAAGGCGGTGGCCAGCATGAAGCCGGCGATCTGCTTGCTCGGTTTGCTGCCCATGGCCAGCAGCGTCATCAGGGCGATGCGCTTGTGCAGATTCCAGCGCTCCATGGCCAGGCCGAGGATGAAGCCGCCGAGGAACAGGTAGATGGTCGGGTTGGCGTAGGGCGCGGTGGCGGCGTTGAGGCTGTCGATGCCCAGTGCCGGGATCAGCAGGATCGGCAGCAGCGAAGTGGCGGGAATCGGGATGGCCTCGGTGGACCACCAGGTGGCCATCAGCAGCGTCAGGCCGACGGTGGCCCAGGCGGCGCTGGAAAGCTCGCCCGGCGGATCGGTGAGCAGGTAGGCGAGCAGCAGCAAGGGGCCCAGGATCAGACCGATCCAGGCGGCCTTGGCAGGCGCCGTAGAGTCATTGGTGGTTACTGCCATGTCAGGCTTCCTTCAGCTAAAAAGGCGGCTTTATAGCCCAGTGGGCGACTGTATGACCACGTAACGGCTTGTCGGTTTTGCTTCAGTCTGTGTCACCTCGCTGCAGCGCTTGCGGGGCGCGGCTGTACAAGGGCCCGCCGCAGCGGTTGCAGTAGCTGGCGTTGTGTTCGTGGCGGGGCTTCTTGCAATGCGGGCAGTCGTGTTCCATCTGCCCCTCCAGCCGCATGGCATTGGCCAGTTCGGCGGTGAAGATGCCGGTGGGCACGGCGATGATCGAGTAGCCGGTGATCATCACCAGCGTGGCGAGCATCTGACCGATGGGCGTTTGCGGCGTGATGTCACCGAAGCCCACGGTGGTCAGCGTCACCACCGCCCAGTAGATGCTGATCGGTATGCTGGTGAAGCCATTGGCCGGGCCTTCGATCACGTACATCAGGGCGCCATATACCGTGACCAGGGTGGAGACGCTGACCAGAAAGACGATGATCTTCTGCTTGCTGCCGCGCAGCGCCACCAGCAGGAAATTCGCCTGGGACAGATACTGACGCAGCTTGAGCACGCGGAAGACGCGGATCAGGCGTATGGCGCGCACGATCATCAGGTACTGCGCATCGGCGAACATCAGCGCGAGGATGGCTGGCAGTACCGCCAGCAGATCCACCAGGCCGAAGAAACTGAAGGCATAGCGCATGGGCTTGGGCGATATGTACAGACGCAAGCCGTACTCGATGGCGAAAAGAACGGTGAAGAACCATTCCAGTGCTCTGAATACCTCGGCGTACTGGTTATGGAAGTGCTCGACGCTGTCGAGCATCACCACCACCAGGCTGGCCAGGATGGTCACCAGCAGCCAGTTGTCGAAGCGCTGAGCGGCCGGTGTGCTGGTTTCGAAGATGATGATGTAGAGGCGTTGGCGCCAGGTCTGGCCTTTGTCCACGGCGTGACTCTCCTAGTAAGGCGAGGGGCAAGCCTAGGCAGGAGAGTGTAGCCAGGGCAAGTGACAGGCGCGGGCGAGGGCGCCTACTGATCTTCCGGCGACGACTCCTCCCGCGGGTCGGCGAGCAGGAACTGCTCTCCCGTCACTGCCGTGATTCGCGCGGTACCCATATTGAGCATTTGCCATTGCCACTGCCCGTAGCGGGTGCTGAAGGTGCCGTAAGCCCGGCATGGGCCATGCAGATACCAGTCGTGTTCCTGGCGAGCGGTAACGAGTATGGCGTGGCGCAGGAACTCGGCGACTGCCTGCGGACTGACCTTGAAGTCCGCGCAGTTCTCCTGCCGCGGGCCGAGGCCATCCTCGATCACCTCGATATCGCTGACCGGGCCGATCAGGCTGGGGATCGCCTCGGCACTGGCGGCGCTTGTCGCCAGCAGCAGGCTGAGGCCGAGCGTTCGTCTGTCCATGTCTTGGGTGATCCCTCACTGGCTGGCATCAGGTCGCCAGCTTAGCCCACTGCCCGCGAATCGGCCCGGCACCAGTCGCCGTTTCAGTCTAGGGCCAGGTAGTGCTTGGTAGAGCTGTCGCTGAGGCCTTCCCTGCGCGTGTTGGTGCCGCTGGCGACGAACAGGGCGTCACCGGCTCTGTGGTGAGCGGTCTCGCCGGTGATCTCACTTCGCCGAGGGTCACCACCGCCAGCTCTCGAGCAAAACCTCAACGAGAATTTCAGCCAGGTTCGGCTTCCGCGCGTTCGAAAACATGACGCAGGCCGACCGCTCGGTCACCCAGGTGGCCACAATTTGCAGCCGAACTCCTGCGCGACAAGGGGGCTCTACTGTCTGTCCCGGCGACCCGAACCCGCGGTCGCAAACCGATCAGACAGGAGTCCCGATGACGTCAACACCAGCATCCCTCTGGCCCAAGTCCTGGTTGATGATCGTCGCCTGTGCGCTGCCGCTGCTCGGCGGCTGTTCCTCCGAGGCAGAGCCGGCACCCGAGCCGCCGCGGGTGGCATTGGTCGAGCCGCTGCAGCCCGCCGCGCCGCAGGCCGAGGCGCTGCGTTTCTCCGGGGTGGTGCAGAGCGTGACCACCACCCAGCTGTCGTTCGAGGTGGCCGGGCGCATCGAGCGCATCCTGATCGATGAGGGCACCCGCGTCAGGCGGGGGCAGCCGCTGGCCGAGCTGGACCGCACCGACTACCGCCTGCAGCTGCGTGAAGCCGAGGCGCGCCTGCGTCAGCTGGAGGCGGATCTGGCGCGCAAGCGCACCCTGCTTGCCGAAGGCATTCTCGCCCCTGCCGCCATCGAGGCGCTGGAGGCCAACACCGTGGCCGCGCGGGTGGCTCGCGACAGCGCGCAGCGCGACTTGGACCACAGCACCCTGAACGCGCCGTTCGATGGCGTGGTGGCGCGCCGCCTGGCCGAGCCGGACATGGTGGTAGCGGTCGGCACGCCGGTGTTCGAGATGCAGGACAACCGCCAGATCGAGGTCAGCGTCGATCTGCCGGAAAGCGCCGCGCTGAGCATTCCGCTCGGGCCCGAGCTCGAGGCCGAAGCGCAGCTGGTGATCGCCGATCTGCGCCTGCCGCTGCGCTACAAGGAGCACAGCACCCAGCCGCGCGAAGGTGCGCGCACCTACCGGCTGGTGCTGCAGGGCGAGCCGCCCGAGGACTACAACCTGCTGCCGGGCATGGCCATGCGCGTCAGTCTGCAGCGCCCCGCGCAGCCACAGACAGAGGAGGAGGGCTTTCGCCTGCCGCTGTCGGCGCTGCAGACCGGCAGCGACGGCAAGCACTTCATCTGGCAGGCCGATGAAGGTCGCGCGCGGCGGCTGACGGTGCAGCTGCAGCAGGTCGAAGGCGATCAGGCGCTGATCCGCGGCGAGGGCCTGCAGGCGCAGCTGCCGATCATCGTCGCCGGCGGCAGCAAACTGCACGAGGACCAGCCGATCGAAGCGCGGGAGCGGAACTGAGCCGATGGATTTCGCCCGTTACGCCATCACTCGGCCGGTCAATATCTGGATTCTGGTGCTCACCTGCCTGCTCGGCGGCATCCTCGCCTTCTTCGAGATCGGCCGCCTGGAAGACCCGGAATTCACCATCAAGCAGGCCATCGTCAACGTGCAGTACCCCGGCGCCACGGCGCTGGAGGTCGAGCTGCAGGTGACCGAGCCGCTGGAAAGCGCCATCCAGCAGATGTCGCAGATCAAGGAGATCCGCTCGCGCTCGATGCCGGGCATCGCCGAGATCCGCGTGGAGATGCAGGACCGCTACGACGGTGACGCGCTGCCGCAGATCTGGGACGAGCTGCGCAACAAGATCAACGATGCCCAGGGCGACCTGCCGCCGGGCATCGAGCCGCCGCAGGTCAACGACGATTTCGGTGATGTCTACGGCATCTTCTACGCCCTGACCGGCGACGGTCTGACGCTCAAGGAACTGCACGAAACGGCCAAGGACCTGCGCCGCGCGCTGCTCACCGCCGACGGCGTCGGCAAGGTGGAGATCGCCGGTGTGCAGGAGGAACGCATCCTGGTGGAGGTCGATCAGGCGCAGCTGGCGGCGATGAACATCGCCCCCGACGAGATCGCCGCAGCGCTGGGCGATACCGATGCCGCGGTGGAAGCCGGCGGCGTCAATGCCGGCGACTTCTTCGTGCGCCTGCGCCCCAGCGGAGCGTTCGACTCCCTGGAGGAGCTGCGCGCGCTGTCGGTCGGCCAGGGCCCGCAGCGGGTCGAGCTGGGCGCCATCGCCAAGCTCTCGCGCGACTACGCCGAGCGGCCGCAGCAGATCATCCGCCACAACGGCCAGCCGGCGCTGACGCTGGGTATCAGCGGGGTGTCCGGGGCGAACATCGTCGAGGTCGGGCACAGCGTCGAGGCAGTGCTGCAGGCCAACGAGCACCGCATGCCGCTGGGCGCCGAGCTGCACCCGCTGTACCAGCAGCACCGCATCGTCGACGAGTCGGTGAACAGTTTCGCCCTCAACGTGTTCCTCTCGGTGGCCATCGTGGTCGGCGTGCTGTGCATCGCCATGGGCCTGCGCGCCGGGGTGATCATCGGCGCGGTGCTGTTTCTCACCGTGCTCGGCACGTTGCTGGTGATGTGGCTGGTCGGCATCGAGCTGGAGCGGATTTCCCTCGGCGCGCTGATCATCGCCATGGGCATGCTGGTGGACAACGCGGTGGTGGTCTGCGACGGCATGCTGGTGCGTCAGCGCCAGGGCAAGAGCATCCTCGAGGCGTCGCAGCAGACGCTGCAACAGACGCAGTGGCCGCTGCTGGGGGCGACCATCATCGGCATCCTGGCCTTCGCCGGCATCGGCCTGTCCCAGGACACCACCGGCGAGTTCCTCTTCTCGCTGTTCTTCGTCATTGCCGTGTCGCTGCTGCTCAGCTGGTTGCTGGCCCTGCTGCTGGTACCGCTGTTCGGCCATTACCTGCTGCGCAATGGCGGCGCCGACGAGGATGCCGATGCCGCATACGACGGCCCCTGGTACGCGCGCTATCGCCGGCTGGCTACAGGTGTGCTGCGCTGGCCGAAGCTGACCATCGGCGCGCTGCTGGTGCTGACGGTGATCAGCGCGGTGATCTTCACCCGTCTGCCGCAGAGCTTCTTCCCGCCGTCGAGCACGCCGCTGTTCTACGTCAACCTGTTCCTGCCGCAGGGCACGCATATCCGCGATACCGCGCGCGCTGCCAGCGAGGTCGAGCAGTACCTGGCCGAGCAGGACGGCGTGAGCGATGTGTCGAGCTTCATCGGCGCCGGGGCCTCGCGCTTCATGCTCACCTACATGCCGGAGCAGCCGAATGCCTCGCTGATGCACTTTCTCGTGCGCACCGAGGATGCCGAGCGGATCGACGGCCTGGTCCGGCAGATCAACCAGGAGCTACCGCAGCGCTATCCATCGGCGGACGTCAGCGCCGCCCAGTTCATGTTCGGCCCCAATGCCGAGGCCAAGCTGGAGGCGCGCATCAGCGGCCCGGACATCGAGGTGCTGCGCGAGATATCCGCCGAGGGGCGCAAGCGCCTGCAGGAGCAGGGCCGGGTGCTCAACGTGCGCGACGACTGGCGTCAGCCGGTGCTGGTGCTGCGCCCGCAGCTGGCGCTGGATCGCCTCGCCGATGCCGGACTGACCCGCCAGGCGGTGGCGCGCGCACTGGCTGCCGGCAGCGAGGGCCAGCGCGTCAGCCTGCTGCGCGAGCGCGACGAGCTGATCCCGGTGGTGCTGCGCGCCGCGCCGGATGACCGCATCGACGCCGACAACCTGCTGCAACGGCTGATCTGGAGCCCGGCCGGCAACGGTTACGTGCCGCTGGCGCAGGTCGCCGACCGCATCGAACCGAGCAGCGAGGACGGCATCATCGTGCGCTACGACCGCGAGCGCACCATCTCCATCCGCGCCGAACCGCGCGACGGCGAGAACACCAACGAGGCGCACGAGCGCATCCGTCCGCTGATCGAGGGCATCGAGCTGCCGGTGAACTACAGCCTGAAGTGGGGCGGCGACTACGAGCAGTCCTCCGATGCCCAGCAGGCGCTGGCCAGCACGCTGGCGGTGCCTTATTTGGCGATGGTGCTGGTCACCGTACTGCTGTTCGCCCGGGTGCGTCAGCCGCTGATGATCTGGGCGGTGGTGCCCATGGCCATCTGCGGCGTGAGTTTCGGCCTGCTGCTCACCGGCCAGGCCTTCGGCTTCATGGCGCTGCTCGGCCTGCTCAGCCTGACCGGCATGCTGATCAAGAACGCCGTGGTGCTGGTGGATGAAATCGACCGGCAGATCGCCGCCGAGGTGCCGCGCCTGACCGCCATCATCGAGGCCTCGGCCTCGCGTCTGCGCCCGGTGACGATGGCCGCCGGCACCACGGTGCTGGGCATGGTGCCGCTGCTGTTCGACCCGTTCTTCGCCAACATGGCGGTGACCATCATGGGCGGCCTGGGCTTCGCCACGCTGCTGACCCTGCTGGCCGTGCCTTGCCTGTACCTGCTGCTGATGAAAGTGCGCCCGGAGGAAACCGCATGACTGCCAAGGCCCTGGCCGCTCCGCTGCTGCTCGCCCTGGCCCTGAGCGCCTGCTCCAGCGCACCGCAGCACCCGGCGCCGCAACTGCCGGATACCTGGTTCAGCGCCGCCGGCGTCCACCCGGCCGATGCCGAGTCGCTGGCCAGCTGGTGGCGCCAGTTCGACGACCCGCAGCTCACCGCGCTGGTCCACCGCGCCATGCAGCAGAACCACGATGTACGCCTGGCCATGGCGCGGGTCGACAGCGCCCGCGCGCAGCTGCGCCAGTCGCGCGCCGGCCTGCTGCCGAGCTTCGATTTGCCGGGCTCGGCCAGCCGCCAGTGGATCGAGAACGACCAGGACGCCGAACCCGGTAGCCCGCTGGCCGAGTTCATCCCGGATGACGACCCGATCGCCTTCGACAGCTGGGAACTGGCGCTGCAGGCGACCTGGGAACTGGACCTGTTCGGCGCCACCCGCGCCCGGCGCGACAGCGCCGCCCAGCAACTGCGCTCGGCCGAGGCGCAGACGGTGGCCGCACGCCTGGCCGTGGCCGCCAACACCGCGCAGGGCTATCTGCAGCTGCGCGCGCTGCAGGGGCAGCGCGCGCTCTTGGTCGAAGGCATCGAGGTGGCCCGCGAACTGGAGCGCATCGCCGGGCTGCTGTTTCATGCTGGCGAGGTGACCGGGCTGGACGTCGAGGCCACCTCCGCCGAACGCGCATCGCTGGAAGCCGATCTGGACGAGCTGGATATCCACCTGGCCGAAGCGCAGCTGGCGCTGGATACCCTGCTTGCCGAGCCGCCGGGCAGTAGCGCCGTCCAGCTCGCCGCCAGTACGGCGGTGCCGTTGGCCGAATCGCGAATCGCCGCCGGTCAGCCCATCGACCTGTTGCGCCGTCGCCCGGACCTGATCGCCGAAGCGGCGCGGCTGGATGCCGCCGAACTGCAGGCACTGGCCGCCCGCCGCGACCTGTTCCCGAAACTGGCGGTGCAGGCTGCCGTGGGTCGCTCCGGCTTCGCGTTGGGCGACGCCGTTTCCAGCGCGTCGAACTTCGCCCGGGTCGGCGCCACCTTCGGCCTGCCGCTGCTGGACTATGCAAACCGCGGTGCCGCCATCGAACTGGCCGATGCCGAGGGCGAGGGCGCCTATATCGCCTTCGAGCAGGCCCTGGCCCGCGCGCTGGAGGAGGTCGAACGCGGCCTGACGCGCATTGCCGGCCAACAGCGTCGGCACGCCGCCCTCAGCCGCACCCGCGAGCACCGCGAGCGCGCGCACCGGCTGGCGCAGCGCAGCTACGAGCTGGGCGAGGCGAACCTGAGTGAGGTGCTGGACGCCCAGCGCGGCGCACTGCAGGCGCGCCAGCGGGCATTGGAAGGTCGCACCGCACTGGCGACCGCGCAGGTGGCGTTGTACGTGGCGCTGGGCGGTGGCTGGCAGGCGGGAGGCGCGCAGGCTGCGGATACGCCGAGCGAGGCTGGAACCGTGGAGCGCGAACGCTGATTGGCTTCCTGGGCCAGGCGGCTCAGGCGGGCGGCAGTTTTTCCAGAAAGCGCATCAGCAGGCTTTCTTCGGCGCGCAGGCCCTTGCGCGATGTCGCCAGGCGGATGCCGGCCAGCTCGCCAGCGAGGAAGGCGTCGATCAGGGCCGGATGGATGTAGCACTTGCGGCAGACCGCCGGCGTATTGCGCAGCTGCTGCGCCACCTCCTTGACCATGGCCACCACGTGCTTCTTGGCTGCGCTTTCCGGCTGCCATTCGAGCTCGCGCAATAGCGTCAGGGCCAGCGCGCTGCCGGCCCAGGTGCGGTAGTGCTTGGCGGTGAAGTCGGCGCCGGTAAGTTCACGCAGGTACTCGTTGATATCGGTGGAGGTCACCGCGCGACGCTCGCCATGCTCGTCCAGATACTGGAACAGGTGTTGCCCGGGCAGTTCCAGACAGCGCTGGATGATGCGCGCCAGGCGTCGATCGTTGACCTGCACCTCATGCTCGATGCCGCTCTTGCCGCGAAAGTGAAAGCGTATGGTGTTGCCTTGCACCTCGACGTGACGGTTGCGCAGGGTGGTCAGCCCATAGGAGCGATTGTCCCGCGCGTAGCGGGCGTTGCCGACCCGGATCAGGGTGTTGTCCAGCAGCATGATCACGGTCGCCAGCACCTTCTCGCGGCGGTGTTCGCGCAGGTTCAGGTGCTGCTGCAGCGCTTCGCGCAGCGCCGGCAGGGCTTTGCCGAATGCCAGCAGGCTGGCGTACTTGTCCGCATCGCGGATTTCGCGCCAGCGGGCGTGGTAACGGTATTGCTTGCGCCCGCGGGCATCGCGGCCGGTTGCCTGCAGATGACCGTTGGCCAGTGGGCAGATCCAGACATCGGTGTAGGCGGGCGGCACTGCCAGGGCATTGATGCGAGCCACCTCCTTGGGATCGCGGATGCGCTGGCCCTGCGTGTCGAAGTAGCAGAACTTGCCGCGCAGCTTGCGGCGGCTGATGCCGGGCATGCTGTCGTCGACATAGCGCAGGTCGGCCGGTAGTTCGATGTCGCCAGGCGCCAGGCTCATCGGCGCGCCCCTCGACAAAACCTGACAACAGGCGAAACGGCGATGGCAGGGCAAAGGACAACGTCGGGCATGGGTATCGCTCGTTGCAGCAGATATGAATTAGCCCGCCAAACGAGGCGGGAGTTCACTCTTTACGAGCGGGAAGAGGGGGCGGGCGTCAGGGCGCTGCGCTGTTTCTGACTGCCTGCTGCCAGCTCTGCGCGCCGGCTCTGATCAGCCAGCAGGCGAGGATGAAGGGCATGGTCAGGGCCGGCAGGCCGAGGGCGCTGAAACCGGGCTGCAGCAGCGGGGCGAGCAGGATGCCGAGGGCGGGCACCCAGAGGTTGCGGTGTACCTGGGCCAGGGCAATGGCCGCCAGAGTGGCGTTGTAGCCGTAGAGACCGGCCAGCGCACCCTCGCCGGGCCAGCCGGAGAAGAGCGCCAGGGCGAAGCCGCCGCTGGAACCCAGCAGCGCCCACAGCGCCATGCGGCCATCGGCCAGGCGCAATCCGAGCAGCAGGCACAGGCCGGCCAGTGGCGAGTCGAGGAAGATCACCTGGCCGAGGCCGCGCAGCACGGCGAGTATCAGCTGCAGGAGGCTCAGCGCCGGCGCGTCGGGCGCGCTGGCTGGCGGTGCAGCTGACAGCTCCAGATGAGCGAGCAGTGCCAGCAGCAGCCAACCCAGCAGCACGAAGGGAAAGGTGAAGGCGGGCAGCCAGCCATGCTGGCGCATGCGCCGCATCCAGGGTGCCAGCAGCAGGCTGGACAGGGTGGCGCTGGCGACGATCAGCACGGGCAGCAGCAGCGTCCACGGCAGTTTCAGGCTGAGCAGCAGACCGAGCAGGACGCCGTTGTAGCCGTACAGGCCGATGGCGATGTCCGCCTTCGGGTAGCCGCGGCGTAGCGCCACCCACGTCGAGGTCAGGCCGCCGAGCAGGGCGCCGGGCAGCAGCTCGGGTGCGCCGATCAGAATTGCGAGCAGCACCAGTGCGCCGCATCCGGGGCTCTTTTGCAGGAAGATCTGGGCGAAGCCGCAGAGCAGGGCGCGCAGGCTTTGCAGGGCAGGGTGTGAGGTTGGTAGTCGGGGCATGATGTATATGCCAAGAGAGCCCTCTCCCCCAGCCCCTCTCCCATAAATGGGAGAGGGGAGCTGTCCGTGTCGCTTGGAGGAGACGTGTAGGGTGCGCCGTGCGCACCAAAACCGCCTTGCCATAGCAGGTGCGCAAGGCCTAAGTGGCCCCGCGACATCCTGCGTTGGCTTTATGCGTAGCCCAGATGAAAGCCGGGAAGCAGCAGTCGAGCATTCCCCGGATTTCATCCGGGCTACGGGGCGAGTCACTGCAGCGTTTCGATCCTCAGGCTGTTGGTACTGCCGGGCTGGCCGAAGGGTTCGCCGGCGGTGATCACCACGGTTTCGCCGCGCTTGGCCATGCCCTGGGCCTGGGCGATCTCCAGCGCGGTGCTGGTGACTTCCTCGACCCGGCGCAGGCGCTCGTTGACCACCGAGTAGATGCCCCAGGCCACGGTCAGGCGGCGGGCCGTGGTCAGGCTCGGCGTCAGGCTCAAGATCGGCGCCTTCGGTCGTTCACGCGAGGCACGCAGGCTGGAGCTGCCGGATTCCGTGTAGTTGACCAATGCCGCCACCGGCAGGATCGAGCTGATACGGCGGATGGCGCAGCTGATGGCGTCGCTGGCGGTGGCCTCGGCCTGCGGGCGACCGACGTCGAGCTGGCTCTGGTAGTCCGGGCCGTTCTCCACCTGGCGGATGATCTTGCTCATCATCTGCACGGTTTCCAGCGGGTAGTCGCCGGAGGCGGTCTCGGCCGACAGCATCACCGCATCGGCGCCTTCGGCCACTGCGTTGGCCACGTCGGTGACTTCGGCGCGGGTCGGCGCCGGAGAGAAGCGCATGGATTCGAGCATCTGCGTGGCGACCACCACCGGGCGGCCCAGTTGGCGGCAGGTGCGCACGATGTCCTTCTGAATGCGCGGCACGTTCTCGGCCGGCACTTCCACGCCCAGATCGCCGCGCGCCACCATGATGGCGTCGCACAGCTTGGCGATTTCTTCCAGGTGAATCACCGCCGAGGGCTTCTCGATCTTGGCCATCAGGAAGGCCTTGCCGCCAATCAGCTCGCGGGCTTCGACGATGTCCTCGGGGCGTTGCACGAAGGACAGCGCCACCCAGTCCACGCCCAGCTCCAGGCCGAAGGCCAGGTCGCGACGATCCTTCTCGGTCAGTGGCGACAGCTGCAGCACGGCCTCGGGCACATTGACGCCCTTGCGGTCGGACAGCTCGCCACCGGCGATCACCTCGGTTATCACGGCGTCATTCTGCTTGGCGGTCACTTTCAGGCGCAGGCGGCCGTCGTCCAGCAGCAGGCTCATGCCCGGCTGCAGGGCTTCGATGATTTCCGGGTGGGGCAGGTTGACCCGGCTGGCGTCGCCGGGCGTGGCGTCCAGATCCAGGCGCAGGCTCTGTCCGTTGACCAGATCCACCTTGCCTTCGGCGAAACGGCCGACGCGCAGCTTGGGCCCCTGCAGGTCCATGAGAATGCCGATGGGCTGATTCAGCTCGCGCTCCACCTCGCGCACCCACTGGTAGCGCTGGGCGTGATCGGCGTGCTCGCCGTGGCTGAAGTTGAGGCGGAACAGGTTGACCCCGGCCTCCACCAGCTGGCGGATATGCGCGGCGTCGCGGATGGCCGGGCCGAGGGTGGCGAGGATCTTTACTTTCTTGTCGGCGTTCATTGAGCAGGGCTCTCGAGAATGAGGATGGCGCGGAAATCGTTGACGTTGGTACGGGTCGGGCCGGTGACGATCAGCTCGTCGAGGGCAGCGAAGTAGCCGTAGCCGTTGTTGTTGTCCAGCTCGTCGCGGGCGGACAGGCCCTTGATGCCGGCACGGGCATGGCTGTAGGGCGTCATGATGGCGCCGGCGTTGTCTTCGGAGCCGTCGATACCGTCGGTGTCACCGGCCAGCGCGTAGACGCCGGGCAGGCCCTTTAGGCTCTCGGTGAGGCTCAGGAGAAATTCGGCGTTGCGTCCGCCACGGCCGTTGCCGCGCACGGTTACGGTGGTTTCGCCGCCGGAGAGAATCACGCACGGCGGCTTGATCGGCTGGCCGTGCAGCTGCACCTGGCGGGCGATGCCGGCATGCACCTTGGCCACGTCGCGCGACTCGCCTTCCAGGTCGCCGAGAATCAGCACCGGCAGGCCGGCCGCTTCGGCCTTGGCTGCGGCGGCGTCGAGCGACTGCTGCGGGGTGGCGATCAGCTGGAAGTGGCTACGGGCGAGTACCGGGTCGCCCGGCTTGACCGTTTCCGAGCGCGGGTCCTGCAGCCAGGCGCGCACGTTGGCCGGGATGTCGATGCCATAGCGAGCGAGAATCGCCAGGGCTTCTGCCGAGGTGGTCGGGTCGCCCACGGTGGGGCCTGAGGCGATCACCGTGGCCTCGTCGCCTGGCACGTCGGAGATGGCGTAGGTGTAGACCGTGGCCGGCCAGCAGGCCTTGGCCAGGCGGCCGCCCTTGATCGCCGAGAGGTGCTTGCGCACGCAGTTCATCTCGCCAATGGTGGCGCCGGATTTGAGCAGCGCCTTGTTGATCGCCTGCTTGTCCTTAAGGCTGATGCCCTCTGCCGGCAGCGCCAGCAGCGAGGAGCCGCCGCCGGAAAGCAGGAAAATCACCCGGTCGTCTTCGGACAGGCTCGACACCAGCTCCAGCACGCGGCGGGCGACGCGCTCGCCGGCATCGTCCGGCACCGGGTGCGCGGCTTCCACCACCTCGATCTTCCTGCAATCGGCGCCGTGCTCGTAGCGGGTCACCACCAGGCCGCTGACCTCGCCCTGCCACTCCTGCTCGATCACCTCGGCCATGGCCGCGGCGGCCTTGCCGGCGCCGATGACGATGACGCGACCACTGCGGTCGGCGGGTAGATGGTCGGCCAGCACCTGGCGCGGATGGGCGGCGGCAATGGCGGTAGCGAACAGGTCGCGCAGCAGGCGTTGCGGGTCGAAGTTCATGGCGGTGTTCTCTTGTTCTTGGCTTGAGAGTCGCGTAGCGAGGCGGGCAGGCCGCGTAGGAGTCGATGAGTCGGGGTGCCTGCGCGGCATGCCCGTCAGGGTGACGCAGGGTCGATTCCAGTCCGCAGGCGCCGCGTTGGCAGCGCCTGGGGAGTGGAATCGACCAACCTGGCAATCGGGCCGTGACACCTCCTGCCAGGAAGGTCGAAAGGGTGCCGGGGCGATCCGGCTGGTCGGTGCGCACGGCGCACCCTACGGCTCGCGATACCCCGTAGGGTGCGCCGCGCGCACCGCCTTGTTACTCGCCGCGGATATTGAAGTTGGCCATATGCTCCAGACCCTTGATCAGGGCAGAGTGGTCCCAACCGCTGCCACCGAGGGCCGCGCAGGTGCTGAACACCTGCTGGGCGTTGGCGGTGTTGGGCAGGTTCAGGCCCAGCTCGCGGGCGCCGGACAGCGCCAGGTTCAGGTCCTTCTGGTGCAGGCTGATGCGGAAGCCCGGATCGAAGGTGCCCTTGATCATGCGCTCGCCGTGCACTTCGAGGATCTTCGAGCCGGCGAAGCCGCCCATCAGCGCTTCACGCACCTTGGCCGGGTCGGCGCCGTTCTTGGCGGCGAACAGCAGGGCTTCGGCCACCGCCTGGATGTTCAGCGCGACGATGATCTGGTTGGCCACCTTGGCGGTCTGGCCGTCGCCATTGCCGCCGACGCGGGTGATGTTCTTGCCCATGGCCTGGAACAGCGGCAGGGCGCGTTCGAAAGCGTTCGGGCAGCCGCCGACCATGATCGACAGGGTGGCGGCCTTGGCACCGACTTCGCCGCCGGATACCGGGGCGTCCAGGTAGGCGGCGCCGGTGGCCTTGATCTTCTCGGCGAAGGCCTTGGTGGCGGTGGGGGAGATCGAGCTCATGTCGATCACCACCTTGCCGGCACCGACGCCCGCAGCAACGCCGTCGGTGCGGAACAGTACGTCTTCGACCTGCGGAGTGTCCGGGACCATGACGATGATGAATTCGGCTTCCTGGGCCACTTCCTTCGGGTTGGCCAGGGCGATGCCGTTGTCGCCGACCAGGTCGGCCGGGGCCTTGTCGAAGTGCTCGGAGAAGAACAGGGTGTGGCCGGCCTTCTGCAGGTTCTGCGCCATGGGCTTGCCCATGATGCCGGTGCCGATAAATCCGATTTTTGCCATGAGATGAGTCTCCTCAGATTGCGTTGTGCATGCTGTTCTGGTGGGAAGCCATCCAGCCGAGGCCGGCAGCGGTGGTGGTTGCCGGCTTGTATTCACAGCCGATCCAGCCCTGGTAGCCGATGCGATCCAGGTGCTCGAAGAGGAAGCGGTAGTTGATCTCGCCGGTGCCCGGCTCGTTGCGGCCCGGGTTGTCGGCCAGCTGCACGTGGTTGATGGCGGCCAGGTTGCTTTCCACGGTACGGGCCAGGTCACCTTCCATGATCTGCATGTGGTAGATGTCGTACTGCAGGTACAGGTTGGTGCTGCCGACCTTGTTGCGGATGTCCAGGGCCTGTTGGGTGGTGCTGAGGTAGAAGCCGGGGATGTCGCGGGTGTTGATGGCTTCCATTACCAGGCGGATACCGGCGCCGGCCAGCTTGTCGGCGGCATAGCGCAGGTTGTCGACGAAGGTCTTCTCGACGGTCGCGCAATCCACGCCCTGCGGACGGATGCCGGCCAGGCAGTTGATCTGTGTGTTGCCCAGCACCTTGGCGTAGGCGATGGCCTTGTCGACGCCGGCGCGGAATTCCTCGACGCGATCCGGATGGCAGGCGATGCCGCGCTCGCCCTTGCCCCAGTCGCCGGCCGGCAGGTTGAACAGCACCTGCTCGAGCTTGTTGGCGTCCAGACGGGCCTTGATCTCTTCCACCGCGAAGTCATAGGGGAAGAGGTATTCCACGCCGCTGAAACCGGCTTCGGCGGCGGCGGCGAAACGGTCCAGGAAGTCCACTTCGGTGAACAGCATGGACAGGTTGGCAGCAAAACGGGGCATAAGAAATTCCTCGGTTGCGTAGGGTGTGGTGGCCCGTAGGGTGCGCCGTGCGCACCAGGTGGTACGCATCGGGTATGCGGTGCGCGCGGCGCACCCTACGGATCAGTCGAGCAGCGAGATGGCGGTCGGGGCGTCGACGCCGCGCTCGGCCAGCTCCTCGAACTCGTTGATGGCGTTGATCTCGGTGCCCATGGAGATGTTGGTGACACGCTCCAGGATCACCTCCACCACCACCGGCACGCGGTGCTCGGCCATCAGGCGCTTGGCTTCGGCGAAGGCGTTCTGCAGCTCGTTCGGATCGAACACGCGGATCGCCTTGCAGCCCAGGCCCTCGACCACGGCGATGTGGTCGACGCCATACCCGTTGAGCTCCGGTGCGTTGATGTTCTCGAACGCCAGCTGCACGCAGTAATCGATGTCGAAGCCGCGCTGTGCCTGACGGATCAGGCCCAGGTAGGAGTTGTTCACCAGCACGTGGATATACGGCAGGTTGAACTGCGCGCCGACGGCCAGCTCCTCGATCATGAACTGGAAGTCGTAGTCGCCAGACAGCGCGACCACGTTGCGGGTCGGGTCGGCCTTGACCACGCCGAGAGCCGCCGGAATGGTCCAGCCCAGCGGGCCGGCCTGACCGCAGTTGATCCAGTGGCGCGGCTTGTACACGTGCAGGAACTGCGCGCCGGCGATCTGCGACAGACCGATGGTGCTGACGTAGCAGGTGTCCTTGCCGAAGGCTTCGTTCATCTCTTCGTAGACGCGCTGCGGCTTGGCCGGCACGTTGTCGAAGTGGGTCTTGCGCTGCAGGGTGCGCTTGCGCTCGCGGCAGGCTTCGACCCAGGCGCTGCGGTCCTTCAGCTTGCCGGCGGCTTTCCACTCGCGGGCAACCTCGAGGAAGGCGTCCAGCGCGTTGCCGGCGTCGGAGGCGATACCCAGGTCTGGGTTGAACACGCGGCCAATCTGGGTCGGTTCGATGTCGACGTGGATGAACTTGCGGCCCTCGGTGTAGACGTCCACCGAGCCGGTGTGGCGGTTGGCCCAGCGGTTGCCGATGCCGAACACCAGGTCGGAAGCGAGCAGGGTGGCGTTGCCGTAGCGGTGCGAGGTCTGCAGGCCGACCATGCCGACCATCAGCTTGTGATCGTCGGGGATCGCGCCCCAGCCCATCAGGGTCGGCACCACCGGCACGCCGGTCAGCTCGGCGAACTCCACCAGCTTGTCCGCCGCATCGGCGTTGAAGATGCCGCCACCGGCGACCAGCAGCGGGCGCTCGGCCTCGTTGAGCATGGCGATGGCCTTCTCGGCCTGGACGCGGCTGGTGCTCGGTTTGGCTACCGGCAGCGGCTCGTAGGCGTCGATATCGAACTCGATCTCGGCCATCTGCACGTCGAACGGCAGGTCGATCAGCACCGGGCCGGGGCGGCCGCTGCGCATTTCATGGAAGGCACGCTGGAAGGCGCGCGGCACCTGGCCGGGCTCCATCACGGTGGTGGCCCACTTGGTCACCGGGCCGACGATGCTGGTGATGTCGACCGCCTGGAAATCTTCCTTGTGCATGCGCGCACGCGGCGCCTGGCCGGTGATGCACAGGATCGGGATGGAGTCGGCGGAGGCCGAGTACAGGCCGGTGACCATGTCGGTGCCGGCGGGGCCCGAGGTACCGATGCACACGCCGATATTGCCGGCATTGGTGCGGGTGTAACCCTCGGCCATGTGCGAAGCGCCTTCGACGTGACGGGCCAGGACGTGATCGATGCCACCGAGTTTCTTCAGGGCGGCATACAGGGGGTTGATGGCAGCGCCGGGGACGCCGAACGCGGTATCGACGCCTTCGCGGCGCATCACCAGTACGGCTGCCTCGATTGCTCTCATTCTGGCCATATCTTGTGCCTCTTTTGTTATCAGATTGTATACAAAACGCTTGGCTCGGATTCTATGCAGGCCATGACTTCGCGGTCAACATTTTTTCCGAGGCAGTCTGTCGCCGCGGCGGATTTCTTTTAAAACGCCTGTTTGAGCGGGTTTGGCCGGGTGGTCGACCGCAATGCTCGAATAAATGTATACAATGAAAAATAATATTGTATGTAGGTATTGATGTTTTTGTTTCTGGTGGGATAGTGAGGGCGAGCTTTGGATTGCTCGGGGCATGCCGCCTTACGCCAAGTGCTGGTGCCTCGAGTGTTCGTTCCCTTTGTCACTTAGGAGCATCACCATGAGCCACTTGAACCTGCAAACCGCCAACGCCATCGGCAACCGCGCCCTGGCCGTGGGCCGCGAGATAAAGGCGGCACCGCTGACCGTCGCCGTACTGGATGCCGGCGGGCATCTGATCAGCCTGCAGCGCGAGGACGGCGCCAGCCTGCTGCGCCCGCAGATCGCCATCGGCAAGGCCTGGGGCGCGCTGGCCCTGGGCAAGGGCTCGCGCCTGATCGCCGCCGACGCGCAGCAGCGTCCGGCCTTTATCGGTGCGGTGAACAACCTGGCCCAGGGCAGCCTGGTACCCGCGCCGGGCGGGGTATTGATCCGCGACGACCGCGGCGAAGTGATCGGCGCCGTCGGCATCACCGGCGACACCTCGGATATCGACGAGCAGTGTGCAGTCAGCGCGCTGGAGTCGCTGGGCCTGAAGGCGGATGCCGGGGCGTAGGGTGTGCCGTGCGCACCGGCTTTACCGCCGGTGCGCCCTATGCCCCGGATTGCATCCGGGCTGCGGCCCGTAGGGTGCGCCGCGCGCACCGATTTATGACGCGGACGTTCGGGAAGCCTTTGGTGCGCACGGCGCACCCTACGGACTGGCGTATGTCGCTGGCTCGACGTAGTGCGTAGGGTGGATGTCGCTTTTTAGATCCACCAGGGCGGTGGATCGATAAGGCGCGATCCATCCTGCGGACTTTCGGAGATGCCCCTGACTCTTCGTAGGGTGCGCCGCGCGCACCGAATTCGGTACGTCGAGTTCGGGAAGTCTTGGTGCGCATGGCGCACCCTACGGGCTGGCGTATGCCGCTGGCTCGACGTAGTGCGTAGGGTGGATGTCGCTTTTTAGATCCACCAGGGCGGTGGATCGATAAGGCGCGATCCATCCTGCGGACTTTCGGAGATGCCCCTGACTCTTCGTAGGGTGCGCCGCGCGCACCGAATTCAGTACGTCGAGTTCGGGAAGTCTTGGTGCGCATGGCGCACCCTACGGTGGTCAGCCGCTAGACGCTGCTGACCAATTCGGACGCCGTCGACGGCGCCGGGGCGACTTCGCAGCCCTTGAGCACCAGGCGGATGATGGTCTGCGCCGCGGCTTCGTAATCGGCGTCGTCCAGGCTGGCCTTGCCGGTGACGGTGGAAATCTGCCAGTCGAAGTCGGCGTAGGTCTGGGTCGCGGCCCAGATGCTGAACAGCAGGTGGTGTGGGTCGACTTTGGCCATCAGGCCCTGGTCGATCCAGCGCTGGATGCAGGCGATGTTGTGTTTGGCCTGGTCGTTGAGCTGTTCGGTCTGCTCCGGCGACAGGTGCGGGGCACCGTGCATGATCTCGCTGGCGAATACCTTGGAGGCATGTGGCAGCTCGCGGGAAATACGAATCTTCGAGCGGATGTAGGCGGTCAGTACCTCGCTCGGGTGGCCCGGCTGGTTGAAGGGCGCAGAGGCGGCCAGCAGCGGCTCGATGATGCTTTCCAGGACCTCGCGGTAGAGGTTTTCCTTGGACTTGAAGTAGTAGTAGACATTGGGCTTGGGCAGGCCGGCCTTGGCCGCGATGTCGCTGGTCTTGGTGGCGGCGAAGCCCTTGTCGGCGAACTCTTCGCTGGCCGCGCGCAGGATGAGCTCTTTGTTACGCTCGCGAATGCTGGTCATAAGGCCCTGTGTTTTCCTCTGCCGCCGGACGGCGGTCGGGCATGGTAGCACCGGCTTTGCGCGAGGCTCAAGGCAGCGGCCACGGGCTGCGCAGCTGCTATCTGACTCTTGAGTCAAATTTCTGTATACAAGAAATGGCTTTTCTGTTTTTATCCTTCGCAGCGACATCCATGACAAAAAGTCTCGGCGCGTGACGCTGCAGGAGACCCGCTGTGCACACGAACCAACTCGTCGATCCCTTCGGGCGGCGTATCACCTACCTGCGTTTGTCGGTGACGGACCGCTGCGACTTTCGCTGCACCTACTGCATGAGCGAAGACATGCAGTTCGCCCCGCGCCAGCAGATCCTCAGCCTGGAAGAACTCTATGCCGTGGCCGACGCCTTTATCGGCCTTGGCGTGCGGCGTATTCGTATCACCGGTGGCGAACCGCTGGTACGCAAGAATCTGCTGAGCCTGCTGCAGCGCCTGGGCGAGCGTGACGAGCTGGATGACCTGGCGATTACCACCAATGGCTCGCAGCTGGCCGAGATGGCGGCGCCCTTGCGCGCAGCCGGTGTGCGCCGGCTGAACATCAGCCTGGATTCCCTGCAGCGCGAGCGCTTCGCCGCCTTCACCCGGCGTGACAAGCTCGACCAGGTGTTGGCCGGCATCGACGCCGCGCGTGCCGCCGGCTTCGACAGGATCAAGCTCAACAGCGTGGTGCAGAGCGGGCGCAACGACGACGAGGTGCTCGATCTGGTCGAGTTTGCCGTCGAGCGCGGCCTGGACATCAGCTTTATCGAGGAAATGCCGCTGGGCAGCGTGGTCAGCCACAGCCGCGAGCAGACCTTCTGCTCCAGCGACGAGGTGCGCCAACGTATCGAACAGCGCCATGCGCTGGTGCGCAGCAGCAAGGTGACTGGTGGCCCCTCGCGCTACTGGCAGGTGGTCGGCACGCAGACCCAGGTCGGGTTCATCTCCCCGCATAGCCACAACTTCTGCGGCGACTGCAACCGCGTGCGGGTCACCGCCGAAGGCAAGCTGGTGCTCTGCCTCGGCCACGACAACGCGCTGGACCTCAAGCGCCTGTTGCGCGCCCATCCGGGGGACAGCGAGCGCCTGCGTCAGGCGCTGACCGAGGCGTTGCGCCTGAAGCCCGAGCGGCACCACTTCGCCACCGACGAGCAGGTCCAGGTGGTGCGCTTCATGAGCATGACCGGTGGCTGAGCCCGTCTGATCGGATTCCCATAACAACAATAAGGAGGCTTTCAATGAAGCCCGTTCGTCTGTGCCTGTTTTCCACCCTTTTGCTGACGCCTGCTGCCCTGGCGCAGACCTACGTGGTCGGCGTCGAGGAGTTGCCGTTCGCGCCGCACTACAGCCTCGATGGCGAGGGCCAGTACCGTGGTTTTGCCCGAGAAGTGCTGGATGCCTTCGCCGCCGACAGCGGTGTCGGCCTGAGCTACAAGGCGCTACCCGTGGATCAGTTGCTGCCGGCCCTGCAGCGTGGCGAGATCGATCTCAAGTACCCCGACAGCCCGCATTGGGCCGGCGCGCAGAAGGCCGGCATGACGCTGCACTACAGTCAGGCCGTGGTCGATTACGTCGACGGCGTGCTGGTGGCACCGCAGCGAAAGGGGCAGGCAGTGGAGAGGCTCGGTCGTCTGGCCATGGTCCAGGGCTGGACGCCGCGCGGTTACGAGCAAGCCATCGACAGCGGGCAGATCCAGCTGAGCTACAGCGACGATCTGCGCCAGATGATCCGTCAGGCGTTGAAGCAGGACACCGATGGCGCCTACTTCAACGTGGTGGTGGCCACGCATTATCTGGACAACATCCGCGCACGGCCCGGTGCGCTGGTGTTCGACCCCAAGCTGCCGCACACCCGCGGCAGCTTCCACCTGTCGAGCCTGCGTCATCCGCAGCTGATCGCCCGTTTCGATCGCTTTCTCGTCGAGCGCTCGGCACAGGTGGCGGCGCTCAAGGCGAGTCATCGCGTAGAGGCCAATCTCGATAGCGACTACCTCGGCCTGGAGCAATGGAAAGTGGACTATTTCGAGCGCCAAAAAGCCAAAGCCGGCGCGCAGGCGCCGGCTTCGTCCACTCGATAAGGGCTTAGCAGGCCGTTGAAAAACGTAGGCGAGATAGCCAGTGCAATACCGATGGCGGCCCCGCAAAAACAGGCGAAAAACGGTCGGAGTCGCGCTCGACTTTACGAGCTGTAAATGAGCATTTTGAGCCTGTTTTTAACGCAGCAATGGCAACGCAGGTAGTTTTTCAACAGCCTGTTAGACGGTGGCGTCGGCGCGCTTTAGCGCCTGCGCCTGGCCGCGCATCAGGCCATAGTGCAGTAGCGCGCCGAGCAGGGCGCCAAGCAGCCAGGAATAGCCCGACAGCTGGGTCAGAACGGGCGCCCAGACCGAGGCGACGGAGAACACCGAGGCGATGGCAAAGGCGATCAGCGCCTTGCGGTTCCAGCCGCCGTCGAAGTAGTAGGCCGAGCCGACTTCAGCGCTGAACAGCTGCTGCAGGTCGAGCTTGCGCCGGCGCACCAGGTAATAGTCGACGACGATGATGCCGTACAGCGGCGCCAGCACGGCGCCGAGGGTATCGACGAAGGCGGCGATGCCGACGTTGCTGATGAAGGCGACCCACAGCGCGCCGATGAAGAAGGCGATGCCGGCGGTGATGAAGCCGCCAGTGCGCGCGCTGATATGTGCCGGGGCTAGGTTGGCCAGGTCGTAGGCCGGCGGGATGAAGTTGGCCACCAGGTTGATGCCCACGGTCGCGGCGAAGAAGGTCAGCGCGGCGATGATGGTCAGGGTCAGGTTATCGACGCGCGCGACGATGTCGGTGGGGTTGGTCAGCGTCTCGCCGAACACCACCACGGTACCCGCGGTGATCACCAGGGCGATCAGCGAGAAGAACGCCAGGCTCACCGGCAGGCCGAGGAAGTTGCCGATGGTCATCTGCTTCTCGCTTTTGACGAAGCGTGCGAAGTCGCCGTAGTTGATCACCACCGCGGCGAAGTAGGCGACCATGGTGCCGACCACCGCGAAGAAGGCAGCCACCGGGCCGGCCTTGTATTCACCGGTGCCACTGAAGATGTTGCCCAGCTCGCTGAGCAGGCTGGGGCCGGCCTTGTACCAGATCAGGCCCATCAGCGCGATCATCACCACATAGACCAGCGGCCCGGCCCAGTTGAGGAAGCGGGTGATCCAGCTCATGCCGCAGACGAACAACGCCACCTGGAACAGGCAGACGATCACGTAGGACAGCCAGCCGATGGCGGTCAGGCCCATGTATACGGCCGGGTCCTGCGGTTGCAGCAGCGAGTTGAGCAGCAGCGCCACCGCGGTGGAGGCGAAGTAGGTCTGCACGCCGTACCAGAAGATGGCGACGATACCGCGTACCAGGGCGGGGAAGTTGGCGCCGCGCACACCCATGCTGGCGCGGGCGAACACCGGGAAGGGAATGCCGTACTTGACGCTGGGTTTGCCGGTCAGCTGTACCAGGCCCATGACGATGAAGCCGGCGAGGACGATGCCGGCCAGCACCGCCCAGCCATTGAGCCCGTAGGAGATGAACAGCGTCGCCGCCAGGGTATAGCCGAACAGACTCTGAATGTCGTTCGACCAGACGTTGAAGATCTCGAACCAGCCCCAGGTACGTTTCTCGGGAGCCAGGGGGGCGAGATCCTCGTTGTGCAGCGAGGTATCGATGTGCTTGATGCGGAAATCTTCGGCGTTGGACATGGACAGCTCCCAGTTTTGTTCTTGCGCCGCGACGGCGTATGAGGAGGTTTGTCTGCAGGTTTCGTTCCGATTTTGTATTCGTGTCATGACTGAATCTGTGTATACAGCCATTTCAACAGTGTTTCGGTAGGAACCTGTTTGTCTTGTACACAGAAAATTCGTTGATGAATATGGCTTTCGGATAAATTGCACACAAAAAATAGAAATATTGTGATCAAAAACTTGACCTTGCGGTCAGTTGCGTGCTTGCAAGTCGTTGATGAAAAAGCCGGATAGGTGGCCTGATTCTGCACCGATGCGGTGCCTGCCTGATTGCGAAGCGCCGGGTTGGTGCGGCGATTCAAGCCGGTTTGATAAAGGCGGTGCGCACGGCGCACCCTGCGGCCCGAGGTAGATGGCCGTGTGCACCGCCCATCTTTCGGTGCAAAGAAAAAGGGGGAAGGGCGCGAACGCCCATCCCCCTTTTTACCCGGCCGCCGTCCCTACCCGACGTCGGCCAAGTACGTTGCGGCAGTGGTCAGAAGTGGTACTTGACCAGTGCCTGCACAGCTGTCTGGTCGAAGCGATCGCCCGAACCATCCACCGGTTTCACGCCGTACTTGGCGCGCCACATGTTGATCTCGGTGCCGACGTAGAGCTGGCGCTCTTTGCCGAACAGGGCCTTGCCGGCGTCCCACTTGACCTGGATCGAGGAGCCCACCGAGGTCTGGGTGCCGGCATCGCGCGACGGCGAGCGCCAGTCGACGAAGCCGTCGACGACGAAATCCTGATCGCCCAGGCTGAAGGGGTACGCGGCGCTGACGGTCAGCTGGGTGGCGTAGCCGTTGCTGTCGGCATCGTTGAAGAAGGTGTGGTTGTTGATCTTGACCCGGTAAAGATTGGTCTTGAAGTAGTTGAAGCCGGGGATCTCCCAGTCCAGGCCGACGCCGTACAGGTAGTTCTCCGGGCCGGGACCACCTTCGCCTTTCTCGTAGGTGAAGGCGGCGTAGATGTCCTTGATCGGACCGGCAGCCAGCTTCTGCCCGGTCAGCCAGCTCAGGCTGATGCGCGGGGAGAATTCCATGTAGTAGAAGGAGTTCTTTTCATGCTGGCGGAAGGTGCCGTTGTCGAAGCTGCCGCGCGACTGCACGTTGTCGGCGCGGATGTAGTCGAGGAAATAGAAGACGTCGCCCCAGACCCAGCCGCTGGCGTGTTCGAAGGTGAAGGTGGTCTGAGTGCGCTGCTCCTCGCCATTGAAGTTCATGCGCTGGAAGTTCTCGCCATACAGGTAGGACAGGCTGTTGTCCTGCCAGTACAGCAGGTCGCCGGCGAGGGCCTGCTGGCCGGCGAGCAGGCCGGCAGAGAGCGCGAAGCAGTGAGGCAGATGCTTGAGTTTCATGGGTTTTCCTTATTGTTGGCGTGCAAGCGGACAACTCCCGGCGGCGCAGCACCGGGAGGGGTAAGGGTAAAAGGGGATCAGCCGGAGCGCGTGGTGGTGGCCAGGTCGCGGCTCAGGGTCTTCAGGCTGCTGTCGTCGATGTGATCGTCGTCCTCGCGGTTCTGCAGCACGGTGTGCAGGTGCGCTTCGGGATCGTAGTCGTCTTCCTCCACTTCGTGAGCTTCATCGGGCAGGAAGATGTTCAGCAGAATGGCACTGAAGGCGCCGATGGTGATGGGCGAGCCGAAGATGTTCTTCAGCACGTCGGGCATGTGCGACAGCACGTCCGGCACGCCGGCCACGCCCAGGCCCATGCCCAGCGAGATGGCCACGATCAGCACGTTGCGGCGGTGCAGGCCGGCTTCGCTGAGGATCTTGATACCGGCCACCGCAACGGTGCCGAACATGATCAGGGTGGCGCCGCCCAGTACCGGCTTGGGCATCAGTTGCAGCACCGCGCCGACTGCCGGGAACAGGCCGAGCAGCACCAGGATGCCGGCGATGTAGAAGGCCACGTGACGGCTGGCCACGCCGGTGAGCTGGATAACCCCGTTGTTCTGGCTGAAGGTGGTCATCGGCAGGCTGTTGAACATGGCGGCGACCGCCGAGTTGCAGCCGTCGGCCAGCACCCCGGACTTGATCCGGCGCATGTACAGCGGCCCCTTGACCGGCTGTTTGGAGATGATCGAGTTGGCGGTCAGGTCGCCGGCGGTTTCCAGCGGGGTGATCAGGAAGATCACGGCGATCGGCACGAAGGCGATCCAGTCGAAGCCGAAGCCGTACTTGAAAGGCTGCGGCACGCTGATCAGCGGCACCTCGGCCATGTTGGCGAAGTCCACCCGGCCGGTGAACCAAGCCACCGCGAAGCCCAGGGCCAGCCCGATGATCACCGCCGACAGGCGCAACACCTGCGAGGAGGCGCGGTTGAGCAGGACGATGGTGCCCAGTACCAGGCCGCCGAGGGCCAGGTGGTGCAGGGCGCCGAGATCCGCTGCGCCGTAGCCGCCGGCCAGATCGGTCATGCCCACCTTGATCAGCGACAGGCCCATCAGGCAGATGATGGTGCCGGTGACCACCGGGGTGATCACCTTGCGCAGCTTGTTGATGAACTGGCTGAAGACGATCTCGACGAAGGCGGCGCAGAAGCAGATGCCGAACAGCGTGGCGAGTATCTCCTCCTCGCTGGCACCGCGCCCCTTGACGATGAAACCGGCGCTTAGGATCACGCTGAGAAAGCCGAAGCTGGTGCCCTGCAGGCACAGCAGGCCGGAGCCGATCGGGCCGATGCGCTTGGCCTGAACGAAGGTGCCGAGGCCGGAGACGAACAGCGCCATGCTCACCAGATACGGCACGTGGGCGCCGAGGCCCAGCGCGCTGCCGACGATCAGGGTGGGGGTGATGATGCCGACGAAGCTGGCCAGCACATGCTGCAGCGCCGCGAAGATGGCTGGGGCGAACGCTGGCGTGTCGTCCAGCTGGTAGATCAGGTCGCTATTGCCGGAGGGCGCAGCGGGGGCTTGGGTGTTGCTGTCTGTGGTCATGTCATAGCCTGCCAGTTGTTTTTATACGGTCATGGGCTTGCACGAGGCTTCACGGCACCTCTGAACTGATCGACCTGCAAAGCTGTCTGGTCGGTCAGAATATTTCGACTATAACAATTTGTGGACAGGGTTAAAAACAATTTATTTTTGGATTGTGCACAAAAAATGAACCGCCGGTCAGCTTTCGCTGCCGGCGGTTCATGGGGGGAGGTGTTGCAGGCGGCGCCTCGGTAGGAGGAGGCCGGGAGGGCGGGGATAAAAAGATGCCGCGCCCATTCGCGGGCGCGGCATGTGTGGCAATCAGTTGATCTGGGCGCCCTTGGCGATCCAGCTGCCGATCAGGTCGCGTTCGTCCTGGGTCATCTGGGTGATGTTGCCCAGCGGCATGATCTGCGTGGCCACGGTCTGCGCATGGATCTTCGCCGCCTGCGCCTTCATCTGCTCAGGGGTGTCGAGCATGAAACCGGCCGGTGCGGTGCTGAACATCGGGCTGGTGGGGCTGGCCGAGTGGCAAACGGTGCAGCGCTCGTGGATCACGCTCTCGACCTTGGCGAAGTCGACGCCCGAGCCGGCTGCCGGTGCTTCGCTCGGCGCTGCCTGCTCGGCGGTCGCCGGAGCCTCACCGACTTCCTCGACCTTGGCCAGGGTAGCGCTGGCCGGCTGTTCAACGGCGGCCACCGGCGCGGCGGTCGGCGAGCGGTGGATCGGCGCGGTGACGTAGGCCAGGCAGATCATGCCCAGTGCTGCGGCCGGCAGGGTCCAGACGTACTTGCTGCTGTCGTGGCGGGTGTTGAAGTAGTGGCGCACCAGCACGGCCAGGATCGCGATACCGGCCAGGATCAGCCAGTTGTACTGGCTGCCGTAGGTGCTCGGGAAGTGGTTGCTGATCATGATGAACAGCACCGGCAGGGTGAAGTAGTTGTTGTGGCGCGAGCGCAGCAGGCCCTTGGCCGGCAGTACCGGGTCGGGTTCGCGGTTCTCTTCGATGGCCTTAACCAGCGCACGCTGGGCCGGCATGATAGTGAAGAACACGTTGCCGACCATGATGGTGCCGATGATCGCGCCGACATGGATGTACGCCGCGCGGCCGCTGAAGATCTGGCTGAAGCCATAGGCGGCGGCGATGATCAGCACGAACAGCACGGCGCCGAGCAGGGCGGGGCGCTTGCCCAGGGGCGAGTCGCAGAGGAAGTGGTAGATCACATAGCTGATCGCCATGGAGCCGAGGCCGATGGCGATGCCCATCGCCGGGGACAGCTCGATGCCCGGCTTGACCAGGTACAGGCTGGGGTTGAGGTAGTACACCACCAGCAGCAGGGCGACGCCCGACAGCCAGGTAGCATAGGCCTCCCATTTGAACCAGTGCAGGTTCTCCGGCATTTTCGGCGGAGCCAGCTTGTACTTTTCCAGGTGGTAGATACCGCCGCCGTGAATCGCCCAGAGGTCGCCCGACAGGCCCTCGCGTGGGTTGCTCCGGTTGAGGTTGTTCTCCAGCCAGACGAAATAGAAGGATGCGCCGATCCAGGCGATACCGGTGATCATATGGATCCAGCGGATGCCCAGGTTTAGCCATTCGGTGAAATGTGCTTCCACGATCTGTACCTCTTTCCCGGGGGAGGCACGCCAGCCCCGGGCTTCTCTTATTGGTGGGGGTTGAGGAGAAGGAGTTCGTCCTCATTGAAGAAATGCTCATCGCAGTTGTTGCCGGAACCACTGCGATCAACCACCAGGAAGTCATCCCGCTTTTCGATCGTCAGCACCGGGTGGTGCCAGACGCCGCGATGGTAATTGACGCCCTGCCTGCCATTGCTGAGGAAGGCACGGACGGACCCTGATACAGGTACATCGCCAAGTGGCGCGACCACGATCAGAAAGGGGTTGCCGAGCAGCGGGATAAAGGCCTGGCTGCCCAGCGGATGGCGTTCCAGCATGCGGATGGTCAGCGGCATCTCCAGGGCTTCGGCGCTGAAGATGCTGATGATGGCCTTGTCCTCCGGCTGCGCGGTCTCCACGGTGGCCAGCTTGTGATAGCGGCGGGTGGAGCCGTTGTTGATCATGAAGAAGTCGCTGCCGTCGGTTTCGATCACGTCACCGAAGGGGGCGAAGGCTTCTTTGCTCAGGGGCTCGATGGTCAGGCTACGCATGGCTGTTCTACTTGTTCGATTCGGTTTGTTGGGCTGCGCCAGCCGTTACAGCTGCTGCAGACGGAAGAGGGCGATCTTGTTGATCTCGGCCAGGGCGGTGGCGAACTCCTGCTCCGGCGTGTTGTGAATGCGCTCCTCGAAGGCGGCCAGAATCTGGTGGCGGTTGCTGCCCTTGACGGCCTTGATGAAGGGGAAGCCGAACTTGGTCTTATAGGCGTCGTTGAGTTCGGTGAAACGGGCGAACTCCTCGGCGGTGCATTCGTGGATGCCGGCGCCGGACTGTTCGGCGGTGCTCGAAGCGGTCAGCTCGCCACGCACTGCAGCCTTACCGGCCAGGTCCGGGTGCGCGTTGATCAGCGCCAGCTGCGCCTCATGACTGGCGGACAGGAGGATGTCGGCCATGCGCTGCTGCAGGCCGTCGATCTCGTCTACCGACGCGTCCATGCCGAGGTCGTAAGCCTTCTCGGCCACCCAGGGCGAGTGCTCGTAGATGTCGGCGAAGGCTGCGACGAACTCCTCGCGGCTCAGCTTGGAAGGGGTCAGGGTCTGGAAACGGCTCATGGACGGCTCTCTCATTCGGTCGCGCGGAAGGGGTGGGTGGCGTGCCAGTGCCTGGCGATGTCGACGCGGCGGGCGCACCAGACCTTGTCATGGCTTTTCACGTAGTCGATGAAGCGCGCCAGCGAGGCCAGACGCGCCGGGCGGCCGAGCAGGCGGCAGTGCATGCCGATCGACAGCATCTTCGGCGCGCCGGCCTGGCCTTCGGCGTAGAGCACGTCGAAGGCATCCTTGAGGTACTCGAAGAAATCGTCGCCCTTGTTGAAGCCCTGCACCTGGGTGAAGCGCATGTCGTTGGTGTCCAGGGTGTAGGGGATTACCAGGTGCGGCTTCTCCGCGGTGCTGGCCGGGTCCCAGTAGGGCAGGTCGTCGTCGTAGGTGTCGGAGTCGTAGAGGAAGCCGCCTTCCTCGCGCACGATGCGCCGGGTGTTCGGCCCCAGGCGGCCGGTATACCAGCCCACTGGGCGCTCGCCGGTCAGCTCGGTGAGGATGCGGATGGCCTCGAGCATGTGCTCGCGCTCGGTGGTTTCGTCGACATTCTGATAGTCGATCCAGCGGTAACCGTGGCTGCAGATCTCGTGGCCGGCGGCGACCATCTGGCGAATCACCTCGGGGTGACGCTGGGCGGCCATGGCCACGGCGAAGATGGTCAGGGGAATGTCGTGCTTCTTGAACAGCTCGAGCAGGCGCCAGACACCGGCGCGGCTGCCGTATTCGTACAGCGACTCCATGCACAGGTTGCGCTGGCCCTGTAGCGGCTGGGCGGCGACCATCTCGGAGAGGAAGGCCTCGGACTCCTTGTCGCCGTGGAGGATGTTGCGCTCGCCGCCTTCCTCGTAGTTGAGCACGAAGGACAGGGCGATGCGGGCATCGCCCGGCCAGTGCGGATGGGGCGGGTTGGCGCCGTAGCCGATCAAATCGCGTGGGTAATCAGCATTCACTGCAGTCTTCCTATCTGGATCGTGGCGGTCACTGCGCGCCTGGCAATGGATGGCTGCGCGACCGGGATGGCTAATTGTATACAAAGTTAGTTGCAGTTTGTAAATCGACTTTTCATCATTTTCTTCGTTGCACGGCGTGCAGGGAAAATTGCCTGAGTGGTCAGCAACGAGTGCTGATCGCTGCGTAGCTGCTGGCTCGCGATCGAATAAGCAGTGAACCGCTTTGGTGCGTAGACGGCATCCTGATCGAATTTATTGTGTACAATTTTAGAGCAAACTGTTTTATATTAACTCTGCGTGCTATCCTGCCATTGCGTCGGAGCATTGCGACGAGCCGATTTCAACAGAGTAGAGGAGGTGTGGTGTTCGTAGGGCGCAGGTCGCCACGAGCATCCGAGACCCATGGGACGTTTGACTACGCATGTACTGGACGCCGCACACGGCTGCCCAGGGAGTGACATCAAGGTCGAGCTGTATCGCGTCGAAGGCGCGCAGCTGGAGCTGATCAACAGCGTGACCACCAACCACGACGGCCGTTGCGATGCGCCGGTGCTGCAGGGCGATGACTACCGCACGGGCGTGTATCAGCTGCACTTCCATGCCGGCGACTACTACCGTGCCCGTGGCGTGAAACTGCCCGAGCCGGCCTTCCTCGATGTGGTGGTACTGCGCTTCGGCATCGATGCCGGCCAGGAGCACTACCACGTGCCGCTCCTGATTTCCCCTTACAGCTACTCCACCTACCGCGGTAGCTGACTGACTGGCGGGC
This sequence comes from Pseudomonas hydrolytica, assembly GCF_021495345.1. Lineage (NCBI taxonomy): Bacteria > Pseudomonadati > Pseudomonadota > Gammaproteobacteria > Pseudomonadales > Pseudomonadaceae > Ectopseudomonas > Ectopseudomonas hydrolytica. The sequence goes on along the minus strand of NZ_CP099397.1, from coordinate 3,152,382 downwards.
CAACAGCCTGCCAGACGAATGCTTGTCACCCTCAGACTCGTTCGAGTCCTTACGCCCGCTCACACTGCGGGCTTTTTTTCGTCTGCGTGTAGGGTGCGCCGTGCGCACCGGAACCCGCGTGGAGCCGTGCAGCGCCTTGAATCCGGTGCGCGTGGCGCACCCTGCGCGCGCCCCGTAGCCCGGATGAAGTCCGGGGTCGGCGATATGCTTGCGACGAGCGCGCCTTTCGTTGCGACCAAACGAAAAGCCCCGGCACAAGGCCGGGGCTTCGATCAGCACGGGGTGTTGCCCTCAGAGGAAGGCGAACTTGGCGATGAAGATCACGCACAGCACATACAGGCTCAGCGATACCTTGTCGCGCTGACCGGTCAGCAGCTTCAGCGTCGCGTAGGTAAGGAAGCCCAGGGCGATGCCGTTGGCGATGGAGAAGGTCAGCGGCATCATCACCACCGTGACGATGGCCGGAATGGTGTCGGTGTGATCCTTCCAGTCGATGTGCGCCATGCCGCTCATCATCAGCATCGCCACGTAGATCAGCGCACCGGCGGTGGCATAGGCAGGGATCATGCCGGCCAGCGGGGCGAAGAACATCGCGGCGAGGAACAGAATGCCGACGGTGACGGCGGTCAACCCGGTGCGGCCACCGGCGGCCACGCCCGAAGCGCTCTCGACGTAGCTGGTCACCGGCGGACAGCCGACCATGGCGCCCACCACGCTGGAGGTGGAGTCGGCTTTCAGCGCCTTGGACAGGTTGTGGATCTTGCCGTCCTCGTCCACCAGGTTGGCGCGGTGGGCAACGCCCATCAGGGTGCCGGCGGTGTCGAACATGTTCACGAAGAGGAAGGCCAGGATCACGCTGATCATCGCCACATTGAATGCGCCGGCGATATCCATGGCCAGGAAGGTCGGCGCCAGGCTCGGTGGCATCGACACCAGGCCGCCATATTCCACCAGGCCCAGGGCCCAACCCAGGGCAGTGACGCCGAGCATGCTGAAGAGGATGGCGCCGAACACGTTGCGGTGGCTGAGCACGGCGATCAACAGGAAGCACACGGCGGCGAGCAGCGCAGAAGGATTGCCGAACGAGCCCATGGTCAGCAGGGTAGCCGGGCTGTCGACGACGATGCCGGCGGTCTTCAGGCCGATCAGACCGAGGAACAGGCCGACCCCGGCGCCCATGGCGAAGCGCAGGCTCATCGGGATGCTGTTGAGCAGCCATTCGCGAATCTTCGACAGGCTCATGATCATGAACAGCACGCCGGAGATGAACACCGCGCCCAGTGCGATCTGCCAGCTGTAACCCATTTCACCGACGACGGTGTAGGTGAAGAAGGCGTTCAGGCCCATGCCCGGCGCCAGGCCCACCGGCCAGTTGGCATACAGGCCCATCAGGAAGCAGCCCAGGGCTGCGCCGATGCAGGTGGCGACGAAGGCGGCGCCATGGTCGATACCAGCGCCGGCCATGATGTTGGGGTTGACGAAGATGATGTAGGCCATGGTGACGAAGGTCGTCAGGCCCGCCAGCAGCTCGGTCTTTATGGTGGTGCGGTGCTCGGTCAGTTTGAAGAAGCGGTCGAGCAGGCCGCCCCTTGCCAGTTGATTCGCGTGTTGTTCTTGTTTGACGCTTTCCACAGCGGGTACTCCTCATCTCTCTTGTTGTGTACCGCCCAGAGCGTTGCGCAAGAACAATGCTCTCTGAGGCAGGCGGTGTTTCGGCGGTGCTTCCTGGCTAAGTTGTTGACCGAGCGGTCAAGAAGTCACTCAGGCGCGATTATGATGTTGTATACAAAAAATGCAATTAATGTTTTTAATGTTGCATTAATCGCACCAGTTGACGGGTCGGGCATGCGTGCGACCGGATTTGGCGACAATCCACCAGGCCTTGAAATTAAAAGTCTTTAAAAACAATTAGATAAGCTCATGGCTGGCAAGGAGTCTTTGGCTGCCTCGGCGGCCATCTGCCGGCCGTAGGACGCCCTTAGCTGCTAATGAACTGAGGCAGGGGTCTATATATAAAGAAAGGATTTGACGCGCTGCGCTCAGCCGAAGGCAGTCTGCGCCTTTGGGCAGCTATGACGTCAGGTGTAGTGGCTGATTGACCTGTGTACAATTGCTCGAATTTTTTTCTGATGTTTTTTCGCTCGGAGCTTGTCAGCTACCGGGTAGAACACAGTAGAGTCGCAGTGTCGCCGACTCTCATTGACGCGAGCCAGAATGAACGATCAATTGCAGCCACTGAAGAAGCAGCCGCGTGCGGGCAAAAGCAGCCGCAGCGGGACTCAGGACGATGTCGTATATGCCCACATTTTCGATGCCATTCTCGAGCAGCGCCTGGCGCCCGGCACCAAGCTGAGCGAAGAGGCGCTGGGCGAGATCTTCGGCGTCAGCCGCACCATCATTCGCCGCGCCCTGTCGCGCCTGGCCCACGAGGGTGTGGTACTGCTGCGCCCGAACCGCGGTGCGGTGGTGGCCAGTCCCAGTGTCGAAGAAGCCCGGCAGATCTTCTATGCGCGTCGCCTGGTCGAGCGGGCCATCACCGAGCTGGCCGTCGAGCATGCCACCGCCGAGCAGCTGGCCGAGCTTCGGCAGATGGTCAAGGACGAGCAGGACAGCTTCTCCCGCGGTGATCGTGGTGCCGGCATCCGTCTGTCCGGCGAGTTCCACCTGAAGCTGGCCGAGGCCGCGCGCAATGCGCCGCTGGTGAGTTTCCAGCGCAGCCTGGTGTCGCAGACCTCGCTGATCATCGCCCAGTATGAAAGCGGCAGCCGCTCGCATTGCTCCTACGACGAACACAATCAGTTGATCGACGCCATCGAGGCGCGCGATGCCGAGCGTGCGGTGCACCTGATGATGCACCACATGGATCACATCGACAGCAAGCTCAACCTGGACGAGGAAAGCGCCTCGGACGATCTGCACGCGGTGTTCTCGCACCTGCTGCAGACCAAGAAGAAGCCGGGCCGCAGCGCCGCCAATCGCTGATTGATCAGGTTGTAAAAAAGCCCCGAGGCGTAAGCGTCGGGGCTTTTTTCATTCCTGCGATTTGTGTCGGCCGCTGCCTTCAATCATCCGCAATCAGGCGCTTGCCCAGGCTTACCGAGGCGTCCACCTTGTAGCCGAGCCGCTCGTAGAAGGCCAGGGCCGCGGTGTTGCTGTCGCGTACCTGCAGGCTGAGCTTGGGGCAACCCATGGCCAGCAGCTGCTCTTCGATATGGGCCATCAACTGGCGCGCCAGGCCCCGCTGGCGCTGCTCCGGGCATACCGCCAGGTAGTTGACCCAGCCACGATGGCCTTCGTAACCGGCCATCGCCGAGGCCACCAGTTGGCCGTCGATTTCACCCACCAGAAACAGCTCGGGTTGCACCTTGAGCTTGCGCTGAATGTCCTTGTGCGGGTCGTTCCAGGGGCGGGTCAGGTCGCAGCGTTGCCAGAGCTCGACGACGGCAGCCTCATCGGCGGGCTGGAAGGGGCGGATAAGCATGCGGGCGACTCCGTGGCGCAAAGCCGCCGTTTTACCACGCGGCTCAGCGGCGCAGGTAGGCGGCGAAGTCGATATCGCCGGCCGAGAGAATGGCCTGTACGCGGTTGTGCACGTTGAGCTTGCGCAGGATGGCCGAGACGTGGGCCTTTACCGTGGTTTCGGCGATATCCAGGCTGTAGGCGATCTGCTTGTTGGACTCGCCCTTGGTCATGCGTTCGAGCACCAGCAGCTGCTTGCGCGTCAGCGCCTGCAGCAGCTCCGGCGGAATGCTGTGGGTGTCGTGGTGCGGGCGCGAGCTGCCGCTTTTCTGCGAGCGGATGATGTCGGGCGGCAGGTAGACGTTGCCGTCGAGTATCTGCGCGATGGCATCGGTCATCTGCGTCCGTGGCGAGGATTTGGTGATGAAGCCCACCGCCCCATAGGTGATGGCCTGCAGCACGATCTGCTTGTCCTGCTCGGCCGAGACGATCACCACCGGGATGGTCGGCGCTTCGTTGCGCAGGTTCATCAACCCGCCCAGGCCGTGCATGCCGGGCATGTTCAGGTCGAGCAGGATCAGGTCGAGATCGTCGTGCTGCTGGGTCAGCTCCAGGGCGCTGTCCAGGTCGGCGGTTTCCATGATCTCGCTGCCGGGGAAGCCGTCAGCGATGACGTTGTGGATGGCTTCGCGAAACAGCGGGTGGTCGTCGGCAATCAGAATCTTGTACATGGCCTTTCACCTCGTTGTTGTGATTATGGTGCGGCGTTGGGGGTGAGGAAAGCGCCAGGCAGTTCGGCTGGCTGAGCGGGCACCAACGGCAGGCCGGCCTGTTGCCAGGCGTCGATGCCGTCACGATACCAGTACAGCTGGCGATAACCCAGCGCATGGGCGCGGCGTGCGGCGTTCCAGCTCAGCCAGCAGTCGGAGCGGCAGTAGAAGACGAAGGGGTGGCGCAGGTCGCCGCCGCTGACCTGGTGCAGGTAATGAGCCAGGTAGCGTTGCCATGGCGCCGCGAGATTGCCGTTGCCGGTGTTGGCCAGCCACAGGCTGCCGGGCAGGTTGGCGTGGGGCTCGTCGTCGATGAATCGCTCGTTCAGCCAGGTGCGCCGGTAGACGTCGATCAGGCGTGTTTCCGGGCGCTCGGCCAGGAGCTGTTGCAGGGCGGGGGTGTCCAGGGTTTGCACGCCGTCCAGGCTGCTCGGCGTCGGGCTGCGGTATTGGCTGCTGCGATAGCCTTCGGCATCGAAAAGCTCTTCTGACTGCACGGCGCAGACCAGCAGCAGCGAGACGAACATCAGGCCTGCGCGCAGGGGCAGACGGTACTTCATGGCGAGGTCTCTACTTATTGTTGTAGCGGTATTACAGGCCATGGTCGCAGGCTTGGGAATTCTACGTTGGAGAGGAAAAGCAGTACCAAAGTAGTAGAAGTCGTAATGGCGAGCGGCCAGATGGCCGTTCAACCCGCCTTGCGCAGCGCCGCGTGCTGCGGGTTGAAGCTGACCACGGCGAGCACGGCGAAGAGCAGGGTCAGGCCGGCGCAGATCAGCAGCGCATCGAGGTGCAGGCGCAGGTACAGGGCGTTGCGCACCAGCTCCACCGCATGGGTGAAGGGGTTGAGCGCGCACAGCCAGTACAGCCATTCGCTGGACTCGCGCATCTTCCACAGCGGGTAGAGCGCGGACGAGAGGAAGAACAGCGGGAAGATGACGAAATTCATCACCCCGGCGAAGTTCTCCAACTGGCGGATGCCGTTGGACAGCAGCAGGCCCAGGGCACTGAGCAGCAGCGCCACCAGGAGCAGCGCCGGCAGCGCGGCGAGCAGGCCCCAGGCCGGCGGTTGCACGCCGTAAACCCAGGCGATGGCGAGGAAGGCATAGACCTGCAGCAGCGAGATCAGCGCGGTGGCCAGCAGCTTGGCGGCGAGCAGGAAGGCGCGTGGCAGCGGGCTGGTGAGCAGCACGCGCATGCTGCCCATCTCGCGGTCGTAGACCATCGACAGCGAGCCCTGCATGCCGTTGAACAGCAGGATCATGCAGGTCAGACCCGGCACGATATAGGTGTCGTAGGTGATGTAGGTGTCGTACGGCTCGATGATGGCGATGCCCAGTGCGGCGCGAAAGCCGGCAGCGAATACCAGCAGCCACAGCAGCGGCCGCACCAGAGCGCTGAGAAAGCGCGAGCGCTGCAGGACGAAGCGTAGCCATTCGCGCAGCACGATGCCGCGCAGGCAATACCAGTAGGCGCTCATGGGCGTGCCTCCCGCGTAGGGTGCGCCGCGCGCACCGAGACCGTATCGCTGCTGTCGTCGGCACGTTTCGGCCTGATCGCCTCGCGCACGTAGCCGCGGCCGAGGGCCTCGTCGCCGGTCAGGCGGGCGAAGCTGGTGGCCAGGTCGTCGCCGAAAGCGGCGGCCTTGCCGCGGGCCACGCGCTCGCCGCGATGCAGGATCAGCAGCTCGTCGCCAGGCTCGATCTCGTCCAGCAGATGGGTGGTCCACAGCACGCTCAGGCCCTGCTCGCGGCACAGGTTGCGTACATGCCGGCCCAGCGCCAGGCGACTGGCAGGGTCGAGCCCGGCGCTGGCCTCGTCGAGCAGCAGCAGGCGCGGCTGGTGCAGCAGGGCGCGGGCGATTTCCACGCGGCGGCGATGTCCGCCATTGAGCGTGCGTACCTTCTCGTGCCGGCGTTCACCGAGGTCCTGGCGCTCGAGTTCCTCGTCGATACGCGCCTGCGCCTCGCGACGCGGCATGCCATGCAGGGCGGCGTGGTAGGCGAGGTTCTGCTGCACCGAGAGGTCCAGATCCAGCGTGCTCTGCTGGAACACCACGCCGAGCTGGCGCAGCGCCTGGCGCGGCTCGCCGGCCAGGCTGTGGCCGAAGATGCGGATATCGCCCTGCTGCAGGTCATACAGGCGGGTGAGCAGGGCGATCAGGGTGGACTTGCCGGCGCCGTTGGGCCCGAGCAGGGCGGCGAAGCGCCCGGCGCTGAGCTCGAAGTCCAGACCGGTCAACGCCTGGCGCGCCCCGTAGGCGAAGCTGACGCCGCGTACCTCGAGGGCGTTCATGGCGTCACCACCACGCCCCAGGGGTAGCGGCCGACCTTGATCGACTTGGTCACCTTGAGCGCATCGACATCGATCACAGAGACATCGCCACTGACGCCGTTGGTGGTCAGCAGGCGCTTCTGATCCGGAGTGAAGGCCAGGTGCCAGACGCGCCGGCCCACCAGCAGGTAGTCGAGAATCTCGAAGGTCTTGGCGTTCACTACCGCCACATGGTTGGCCGGGCCGAGGGCGACGAAGGCGTACTTGCCGTCATCGCTGAGCTTGACCCCCACCGGCTGCACCTTGTCCGGGTGCACGCCCTTGATCTCGAAGCGCAGCACCTTGAGGATCTCGCGCGAGTCGACGTCCATCACCGTGACCGTGCCGCCGATCTCGGCCGAGGCCCACAGGCGCTTGCCGTCCTTGTCGAACTCCACATGGCGAGGGCGCTGGTCGACCAGGGTGTTGTCCACCAGTTGCTGGGTGCTGGTGTCGATCCAGTGCAGCATGTTGGTGGTTTCGCTGGTATTGACCGCCCACTTGCCGTCCGGGCTCACCGCCATGCCTTCGGGCTCGACCCCCACCTCGATCTGCGCCAGCACCTCGTCGCTCTGGGTGTCGACCACGGTGACCAGGGCATCGTCCTCGTTGGAGATGTACAGCCAGCGGTCGTTGGGGTGCAGGGCGAATTGCTCGGGGTCGGCGCCGGAGGGCAACTCCTTGATGATCTTGCGCGTGGCCAGGTCCATCACCTGTACGCGGTCCGAGTCGCTGGCGCAGATGTACAAGAGCGTGTTGTCGGAGGACAGCAGCAGGCCGCGCGGGCGCATGCCGACGGCCAGGGTGTCGGTGACCTCCAGCGTGTCCAGGTCGATCACGCTGATGCTGTCGTCCTTCTCGTTGGACACATAGGCAGTGGCGGCCAGGGCCGAGTGGCAGGCCAGGCCGAAGGCGACGGCGCAGGCGAGACGGGTAAGGCGCATGGGGTTGATCCTCTTGTTATGGTCGTTTGCAGCCGTGTTATGGCCGGTGCGCACGGCGCACCCTACGGTCGGGGCGCACTATCAATTCACGCTGCCCGCCAGATCGCACTTCACCTCAGGCCGGTCGTAGCCGAGGCTGTCCATTTCGTTACTGGGATGCAGAAAACCGTCCTGCGGCGAGGTGCTGACCAGGGCGCGCGGGTGTACCAGCGGGATCGGTTGGCGCAGCTCGCCGTTCCACGGGCGGAAGCTCAGCTTGCGCCCCTTGAAACCATCCAGCGGCAGTTGTTCGTTCAGCAGCAGGTGGCGGATGGCCTGCGAGTCGGCGGCGCGTAGCTTGGTCACGGCAGTGGCGATGCTGCGTACGGCCATCCAGGCGGCGAAGTCGCGGTCGTTCATCCAGCGCCCGGCCAGCTCCTCGAAGCGCTTCTGCAACTGCGCGGCGCCGAAGGTTTCCACCGTCTTGTGCCAGGCGGTCGGGGTCAGGCCCTGGGTGCCGGCCACCGGGCGCGGGTACCAGGTGTTATAGGGCAGGTACTCGCCGAAGTCGCCGCGTTCGTCGGCCACCAGCACCACGTCGTACTCGGCGCTCTGGGTGAACAGCGGCATCTCCGCCTGGGCGCTGCGGCGCTGGTCGTTGTCGAAGCTCCAGGGTTTTTCCGCGACGATCTTGTGGCCGAAGCGCTTGGCCGCGCGCTTGAGCGCCTCGGCGTAGGCGAGGTCGTCCTCGGTGTTGCCGGTCACCAGCAGCCAGCGCGTCCATTTGCGCACGGCGAGAAACTGCGCCAGGGCGTCGGTCAGCATGGCGCGGCTGGGCAGGGTGTGCAGCACGTTGCCCAGGCATTGTTCGCGGCGCAGGCTGTCGTCGGCGCTGCCGGCGTTGAGCAGCAGGCTGTCGGGCAGGCGCTGGCTGAGCTGGCGCAGGGTAGCGGCGGGGGCGTTGATCACGAACAGGCGAATGCCCTGGACATGCAGGGCATCGGCGGCAGCAAGCACGGCTTCGGCGTCGTCGCTCTCGGCACTCTCCAGGCTGTAGCTCTGCTTGAGAAAACGCCCGGTGCTGTTGCTGTCGGCAATCGCCAGCTCGGCGCCGCGGCGGCCGGCGTCCAGCGGCTCGGGGATGACATTGGACAGCAGCGGCCCGCGCGGCGGCAGGTGGGCCAGGTAGCCGATGCGCACCTGCAGCTCGCTGGCACAGGCGACGCCGGCGCAGAGCAGGGCGAGAACTAGCAGGGCGGACTGGCGAATCTGGCGCATGGAGCGGCTCCCGTTCGGATGGCCCCAGCATAGGAACAGCCCCCGCCTTGGGAAATATGCCCAAAGTACCAGCGGGGCCGTACCAAGGTAGTAGACCGCAACGGTCGTCCGCTCCCTAGCATAGTCACCAGGCCAATAAGAACAAAAGGTGAACCCCCATGCGCATCATCAAAGCCCTGACCTTGCCGCTGCTGCTGATCCTCAGCCTGCTCGGCGTCGACAGCCTGCATGCCGCCGGTGACCTGACTCGCCGTCCGGTCGCCTTGCCCGATCTGGTGCTGGGCAGCGAGGAAAGCGACTACGCCATGTCGCAGCGCGAGTACCAGCTGGAGACCGGCCAGGCCTACCAGCTCAAGATCATCTCCACCGGGCAGAAGGAGTACGCCTTCCAGGCCCCGGAATTCGCCACCGCCATCTACCTGCGCAAGGTCGAGGCCGGCGGCGTGGAGATCAAGGCAGTGACCCTGACCGAGCTGGAGTTCGAGGATGCCGGCGAGGCGGAAATCTTCTTCCTGCCGGTCAAGCCGGGCAAGTTCCGCTTCTACGCCAAGGGCCTGGAAGGCAAGGGCATGCTCGGTCATTTCGTGGTCAAGTAGATGACTGCCCTCGGCCGCATCAACCTCGGCGTCAGCCTGCTGTTCGCGCTGGTGACCCTGCTCGGGCTGGCGCTGCTGCTGCGCCAGGCCAGCGAGGATGTGCGCCGTGAACTGCTGGCCGCCGAGGCGGTGGTCGAATACCTGGGGGAGGTGGCTCGTACCCGACCCGCCAGCCTGCGCCCGGAGCTGACCGACAACCTGCGACATATCCGCGTCAGTTGGCTGCGGCCCGGTGAAGACATCCACGCGCAGCCCGGCACCGGCCTGCAGCGCTGGATCGCCCGACAGCTGCTGGACCCGAGCCTGCTGGCGGCCGATGTCTGGCCGCTGGGTGACGGTCGCGAACTGCGCATCGCCCTCGATCCCTATGACGAGATCGAGGAGATCCAGGATTCGCTGCTGCAACTGTTGCTGCTCAGCGCCTTCGCCCTGGCCCTGAGCCTGTTGACCATTCGCTTCGCCGTGCGCCGCGGCCTGCGTGTGCTCGACGAGCTGCTGGCCGGCCTGCGCCAGGTCGGCGCCGGCCACTTCGATACGCGCCTGCCCAACCACGGCCTGGCCGAGGCGCAGCGCCTGGCCGGGCATTTCAACGCCATGGCCACCACCTTGCAGCAGGTGCAGGCGGACAACGCCGAGCTGACCCAGGCACTGCTGGAGTTGCAGGAGCGCGAGCGTGCGCGTCTCGGCCAGACCCTGCATGACGACCTCGGCCAGTACCTCAGCGGCATTCGCGCCCAGGCCTGCCTGCTCAGGGTAATCGCCGACCGGCCGCAGCAGGTGCAGGACACCGCGCGCCTGCTCGACGACAACTGCGAACGCCTGCAGCAGGGCTTTCGCAGCCTGATCCGTGACCTCTACCCGGTGGTGCTGGAGCGCCTGGAACTGGGCCCGGCCCTGCAGCAACTGACCGCTGACTGGCAGCAGGCGCAAGGCATTCGCTGCCGTCTGCAACTGGGCGAGCGATTGCCGGAGCTGCCGCTGGCGAGCAAGGCGCACCTCTATCGTCTGGTGCAGGAGGCGCTGACCAACGTGGCCCGTCATGCCGACGCCAGTGAAGTGCGCATTCGCCTGCAACGCCGCGGCCAGGGCCTGCGCCTGCTGGTGCGCGATAACGGTCAGGGCACCGCATTACCGCTGCGCCCCGGAATCGGCCTGCGCTCGATGCGCGAACGCAGCCGCAGCCTCGGCGGCGAGCTGCGCCTGCACAGCCGCCCGCAAGTGGGCTGGGTGCTGTGCCTGAACATTCCCCTGGAGGCGAAGTCATGAAGATTCTGCTGGTAGATGACCACGCCGTGGTGCGCCAGGGCTACGCCAGCCTGCTGCGCGCCCTGTTGCCGGAGGTGCAGCTGCGCGAGGCTTGCGACGGCGAACAGGCCCTGCAGCGGGTGCAGGAAGAGATACCCAACCTGGTAATCATGGATATCGGCCTGCCCGGCATCAGCGGTCTGGAAGCCACCCGCCGCCTGCGCCAGCGCCTGCCACAACTGCGCGTGATGTTCTTCAGCATGCACGACGAACTGCCCCTGGTACGCCAGGCGCTGGACGCCGGCGCCATTGGCTACCTGACCAAGAACTCGTCACCGGAAGTGCTGGTGGAGGCGGTCAAACGCACCGCCGCCGGCCGCGCCTATATCGAACAGCCACTGGCCACCCAGCTGGCCTGCAACCCCGCAGGCAGCGACGGCCTCGACCCACGCCTGCGCGAGCTGACCCAGCGCGAGTTCGAGATATTCGTCATGCTTGCCCGCGGCCTGCCACCTAGGCAGATCGCCGAGAAGCTATGCATCAGCGCCAAGACCCTGTCCAACTACCAGACCCTGGTGAAGAGCAAACTGCAGATCGCCTCGCAGGCGGAGTTGGTGCACCTGGCGATCGATAGTGGGGTGGTAAGGGTGGGGTTGGAGAGTGCCTGATCTGACGGAGTGCTTGATCGTCCCGCGCTCTGCGTGGGAGCGCAGCCCTCGATGCTCCGTGTCGCCGCTGTGTTTTGTTCGCTCGCGAAGCAGAGCGTCGCAGGCTGGCTCCCACGCAGAGCGTAGGAGCCACATACAGGCTTACTCGCCGCCTTCGCGCACCACCCGCCAAACCGTATTCGCCAGATCATCCGCCACGATCAGCGCGCCACGCGGATCGACCGTCACGCCCACCGGGCGGCCGCGGGTCTTGCCGTCCTCATTGCGAAAGCCGGTGACGAAATCGATGGGTTTGCCTGCAGGGCGGCCGTTCTCGAAGGGCACGAAGATCACCTTGTAGCCCACCGGGTTCTTGCGGTTCCAGCTGCCGTGCTCGCCGATAAATACGCCGTCGGCATATTGCTCGCCCATTACGTCGCTGGAGAAGTCCAGGCCCAGGGCGGCGACATGCGCGCCCAGGGCGTAGTCCGGTTCGATGGCGGCGGCGACCTTGTCCGGGTCCTGCGGTTTCACCCGCGGGTCGACGTGCTGGCCGAAGTAGCTGTAGGGCCAGCCGTAGAAGCCGCCTTCCTGCACCGAGGTCAGGTAGTCGGGCACCAGGTCTTCGCCCATCTCGTCGCGCTCGTTGACCACTGCCCACAGAGTGCCGGTGCCGGGCTGAATGGCCAGCGCGGTGGGGTTGCGCAGGCCGGTGGCGTAGGGCTTGTAGGCACCGGTTTCGGCGTCCACCTGCCAGACCAGGGCGCGGTCGACTTCCGCCTCCATGCCGCGCTCGGTGATGTTGCTGTTGGAGCCGATGCCGACGTACAGGTAGCGGCCGTCTTCGCTGATGGTCAGCGCCTTGGTCCAGTGGTGATTGATCTCCGATGGCAGGTCGGCGACCTTGCTCGGCGGGCCGCTGGCTTCGGTCTGACCTTCCTCGTAGTCGAAGCGCACCAGTTCGTCCTGATTGGCCACGTAGAGATTGCCCTCGTGCAGGGCCAGCCCGTAGGGGGCGTTGAGGTCTTCGGCGAATACCGTCTGCAGCTCGTAGCTGCCGTCGCCATCGGCATCGCGCAGCAGGGTCAGGCGATTGCCGCTTTCCACCGAGGTGGTGCCGCGCGCCTTGATCACATCAGCGATCACGTCCTTGGGCTTGAGCTTGGGAGCATTGCCGCCGCGGCCCTCGGCTACCAGGATGTCGCCGTTGGGCAGCACCAGGGTCTGCCGAGGAATCTTCAGGTCGGTGGCGATGGCGGTGATGCGAAAGCCTTGCGGCACCGTCGGTTGCTCGTCGCCCCAGGGGGTCGGTTCGGCGATGGTCATGCTCGGCAGCACGCCGCGTTCCGGCTCGGGCAGCGGGGGCTGGGGGCCGTAGAACTGTCCGTTCTGCTGCTCGTTGTCGCCACAGGCGGCCAGGCCCAGCGCCAGCGGCAGGGCAAGCAGTGCGTTTGTGCCTTTCATCGTGCACCTCCATGGCGGGGTTGGGCGAGACCGACCCAGGTGGCGGCGCAGGCCAGCACGGCCACGATCACCGACAGAGCCAGGCCCCAGGGCATGACGGCCCAGGCGTCCTTGGCATGCTCCAGCGCATTGACGAACGCCAGCACCCAGGTCGTCAGCAACAGCAGGAAGTAGGCTTGCGGATGGCGCCCCGCGGAGGCGCCGCGAAACAGCCCGGCCAGGGCGAACAGCAGGGCCAGGCCGCCGAACACCAGGCCGCCGACAATCAGCCAGGAGGCGAAGTTGCTCCACTGGATCTGGTAGCTGCGAAAGTAGGCGATGTCGCTCAGCAGGGCGCCGAGAAACAGCGGCACCTGTCCGGCGAGCAGGGTGGCATGCAAGGGGTTCGGGGTGTCTCGATAGGTGCTCTGAACTGCGGTGGTCACGGCAGATCCCTCTTGGGTCGGTGATCGGCGACAGTACGCCGCCCTCGATCTGACTGTTCCTAATCAGGGATCGCCCGTGCGGGGCATGGTTCAGACTGTTTTGCGCCACGGCGGGTGGTGGCAAGGTCAGGCGCGCCGAATGCAGCGCGGGCTTCGCGTGGGGCGGGGCGAGCCGCCAGGGTAGTGATGGCGACTAGCCGTGCCCGCTATTGGTGGGCTGAAGCCCACCCTACGCGCTGTGGTGTGCCAGGTGCTCGTGGAGAGTCAGTCCCAACCCTTGGGGCATTGCACACAGCCGGGCATGTTGGCGTCCTGAAAATTGCCGAAGCGGGTGCGGGCGCCGCTGAGGTTGGCGTTCTCCAGGTTGGAGCCGGCCAGCTTCACTTCCTGCAGGTTGGCATCCTCAAGATGTGCGCCCTTGAGGTCGGCCTTGCTCAGCCAGGTCATCTCCAGATTGGCCGCCTGCAGCTGCACGTTATGCAGCCTGGCCCCGGAGAGGCGGGCGAATTCCAGATTGGCGGCGCGCATGTCGGCGCCTTCGAACTCGGCGGCCTGGGCGAACAGGCCCCAGCCGCTGATGGCCACCAGGCTGGCGCCGGACAGATCGGCCAGGCGCAGGTTGCTCTGTTGCAGGCTGGCGCGGGTGAGGTTGGCGCCGCGCAGCTTGGCCTTCTCCAGATTGGCCAGATCGAGGTTGGTGTGGCGCAGGTCCGCGCCGGACAGATCGGCCCCGGACAGGTCCATGCGGCGCATGTCGAGGTTGCGCAGGTCGGCGCCACGCAGGTTGGCGTTGGGGCATTGGCTGTCGGGTTCGATGCGGCAACCGTCGATCTGCGGCACGCCGTCGTTCTCGGCGCCGATGGCATGGCTGCCGAGTACCAGCAGCACGACCGGGATAAGCAGGGGCAGGTAGTTCATGACGAGTCCTCGGGTTGATTGCCTGATGCGCTGCGCGGCCTAAGCGGAATGCCGCTCAGCCGCTTCTGCGGCAATGGGTAGGGTGCGCCGTGCGCACCAATAGAGCCGCGCAGACGGCGAGAAGGGAACGCGAAAAGCTGGTGCGCATGGCGCACCCTACGGTGCGCCATACGTTGAGCCTTCAGCGCTTGGCGCTGGCCTTGTCCCAGCTCGGCAGCTTGAACACCCAGAAGGAACCGCCCTGGGCCACCGGTTTGGTCAGGTCGGCCATGTCGCCGCCCCACAGCGGCACGGCGCCGCCGTAGCCGGCGGTCACGCCGATGTACTGCTCACCGTCCTGTTCCCAGGTAATGGGCGGAGAGATGATTCCGGTGCCGACCTGGAACTTCCACAGCTCCTTGCCGTTCTTGGCGTCGAAGGCCTTGAAGTAGCCGTCGCCGGTGCCGGTGAACACCAGATTGCCCTTGGTGGCCAGCACGCCGGCCCACAGCGGCAGACGCTCCTTGTGTTCCCAGGCGACCTTGCCGGTGGTGGGGTTCATGGCGCGCAGGATGCCGACGTGGTCGTCGTACAGGCGCTTGATGCGAAAGCCCATGCCCAAGTAGGCAGAGCCTTTCTTGTAATGCGCCTCTTCGGCCCAGTAGTCCTCCTTCCAGTGGTTGGCCGGTACGTAGAACAGGCCGGTGTCCTGGCTGTAGGCCATGGGGTTCCAGTTCTTGCCACCGAGGAAGGGCGGGGAGACCTCGACCACCTGGCCCTTGGTTTCGCCGGCCTTGGGTTTCGGCGGGCGCTGGCCTTCGTTCTCGACCGGGCGACCGGTTTCCAGATCGATATGGCTGGCCCAGGTGATCTTGTCGACGAAGGGGAAGGCGTTCTTCAGCTTGCCGTTGGCGCGGTCGACCACGTAGAAGAAGCCGTTGCGGTCAGCGTGGGCGGTGGCCTTGGTGACCTTGCCGTCCTTGTCCTTGTAGTCGAACAGCACCAGCTCGTTGTTGCCGGAGAAGTCCCAGGCATCGTTCGGGGTGTGCTGGTAGAACCACTTCACTTCGCCGGTGGTCGGGTCGACGCCAACCTGGCCGGAGGTGTACAGGCTGTCGTAGTCCTTGGGATCGCCGCCGTCGCTGGTGCGCGCCCAGCCATTCCAAGGGGCCGGGTTGCCGGCGCCGATGATGATGGTGTTGGTTTCGGCATCGAAACTGGCGCTCTGCCACGGCGCGCCGCCGCCCTGGCTCCAGGCTTCCTTTTTGCCGGTGGGGTGGTTGGGATCGTCCGGCCAACTCGGCGCTTTGACGTCGCCGGTCGGGGTGCTGTCCTTGCCGTTCAGGCGGCCCATGTGGCCCTCGACGAAGGGGCGCATCCAGACTTCCTCACCGCTATCCGGGGCGCGGGCGAACAGCTTGCCGACCACGCCGAACTCGTCACCGGAGCTGCCGTGGATCAGCAGCACCTTGCCGCTTTTCTGATCCTTCACGATGGTCGGCGCGCCGGTCATGGTGTAGCCGGCGGAGTGATCGCCGAATTTCTTGTTCCAGACCACCTTGCCGGTGTCCTTGTTCAGCGCCACGATGCGGGCGTCGAGGGTGCCGAAGTAGATCTTGTCGCCATAGATGGCGGCGCCGCGGTTGACCACGTCGCAGCACGGGCGGATGTCGTCGGGCAGGCGATGGCTGTAGGTCCACAGGCGCTTGCCGGTCTTGGCGTCGAGAGCGAACACGCGCGAGTAGGAGCCGGTCACGTAGACCACACCGTCGTGGATGATGGCCTGCGACTCCTGGCCACGCTGCTTCTCGTCGCCGAAGGAGTAGCTCCAGGCCGGGGCCAGCTTGAACACGTTGTCGGCGTTGACCTGAGCCAGCGGGCTCCAGCGCTGGGCGTTGGTACCCATGCCGTACTGCAGCACGTTGCTGGTGGTGGTGTGGTCGTTGGCAATGTCTTCCCAGGTGACCGGCTTGGCGAACGCGGCCTGGCTCAGCGCCAGGCCGCCGGCCAGCATCAGGGCGAGCGCCAGGGGGCGCGGGGTGCTGGGTAGGTTTCTTGTTGTCATGGTTGTGCTTCCCGTTGAAGAAAGTGATCGTCGCAGTGGCAAGCCGATGGTGGTACCCGGCCACCTTCGCGCCTACGGAAAAACTCCCGCCTTTGCCGGGAGGATTTCCCGGTCGGCCCATGACTTGGCCTTGCTGCCAAGGCATCACTCAAACCCCCACCCAAGCCCTACTACCAAGGGACTAGAACGCGACCACCAAAGCAGCATTCGGCACCTTGCGCGGCCTTTCTAAGATGGCCCCACAAGCTCCGTATGAGCTGTCTTGCGTGCATTCGATGAGGTCCTAGCCATGAACAAGAAACTCAACTCCACCCTGGCCCTGGTGCTGCTGGCCGCATCCACCCAGCTCTGGGCCCATGGCGACGTGGTGCCGCAGGCCGTCAACACCGATGGGCTGGAGCCGCTGGGCGAGGAATGGCTGGAAGAGAACCCCTACCGCGACAACCCGCGCGCCGTCGAGATCGGCGCCTCGGCCTACAACCAGAACTGCGCGGCCTGCCATGGCCTGGAAGCCAAATCCGGCGGCATCGCTCCGGATCTGCGTTTGCTGGAACTGGGCGCCAGTGGCGACGAATGGTTCAAGGAGCGGGTGATCAACGGCGCGGTGCGCGATGGCCGCGTGTATATGCCGAAGATGGCCGACTTCCTCAGCCAGGAAGCCCTGTGGGCGGTGCGCACCTACCTGGAGAGTGTGCACGTAGAGGAGTAATTCATGCGCCGGCTGATCCTCTTGTGTGGCCTGCTGCTGTTTCTGGGCACGGCGCAGGCGCAGGTGCGCGACTTCGACCGTATTGTCGAGTCGGGCACCTTGCGCGTGGCGTTGTACCAGAACTTCCCGCCCTACAGCTACGAGCAGGACGGCCAGCCCCGTGGTGTCGATTACGAGTTGGCCAAGGCACTGGCCGAAGGGCTCGGTCTCCAGCTGGAATTGATGTGGGCGCCGCCGGGGGAAAAGCTCGACGACGACCTGCGCGACTATATCTGGCGTGGCCGCGTCACGGCGCAGGGCGAGCTGGCCGATCTGATGCTGCGCGTGCCCTACGACCGCGAGTTCTCTTACAAACGCAACGAGCTGGGCGAGCTGATCAACGAACTGGTGGTGATGTTCGGCCCCTATCAGCGCGAGCGCTGGCAACTGGCCCATGACCGTCGCCGGCTGGCCGAGGTGCCGAGCATCGCTGCACTGCGCCAGCACCCGGTGGGCGTCGAGGTCGAGAGCGTGCCGTCTTTCTACCTCAGCTCGGTACAGGGCGGCATGCTCAGTCGGGAAACACGTCACTACCCGACGCCACAACTGGCCTTCGCTGCCATGCAGGCCGGCGAGGTGGACGCGGTGATGGCGCTACGTGGCGAGGTGGACTGGCTGCTGCACGAGGCGGGTGATGCGCAGCTGGCGCTGGCGGAGAACGCCTACCCGGACATGGGGCGGCAGATCTGGGAAATCGGCATGGCGGTGCACGAAAGCAATCGGCAACTGGCCTACGCGGTCGAGGAACAGCTGGAAAACCTTATTCTCGATGGCTCGCTCGAGCGCCTCTATGCGCGCTACGGGCTGCGCTTTGAGAAGCCTGAACAATACCAATAAGGCGTGAGCCGGAGGTGGGCGATGGATTGGCGGACCCTGGTGTTGCTGGCCCTGTTCGCCTGGGCCTGGGAGGCGCGGGCGCAAGGTACCGACCCGGTCACCTCGGTGATGTGGGACTACTACCACCAGCGCCTGCTGAACGGTGAGGCCTTCGTCTTCGACGACAGCATTCGCCTGGATGTGCCACCGTTCGCCGAGGATGCGCGCCAGGTGCCGATCCAGATCGACGCCAGGGCCTACAGTGGCCGGGTCAAGCGCATCCTGGCCTGGGCCGAGCTCAACCCCATCCCGCAGATCTTCGATTTTGCTCCCGGTGCGCAGCTCGAACCGAGCCTGGCCATTCGCATCCGCGTCGAGCAGGCCACACCGATCCGCGCCGCAGTGCTGACCGACGATGGCCTCTGGCACGTCGGCTCGGCACGTGTCGAGGCGGCGGGTGGTGGCTGCACCGCGCCCAGCGTGGTGCGTGCCGAGGCCGGCTGGGAGGAGCGCCTCGGGCAGGTGCTGAGCAAGCGCTTCGTGCGTGGCGAGCACAGCCGGTTGCGCCTGCAGGTGTCGCACCCCATGGACAATGGTCTGGTCGGCGGCATCCCCGAGTTCTACATCGAGCAGGCCGAACTGCGCGGCGAGGGCGGCCAGGTGCTGGGGCGCATCGAACTGTTCCCGGCGGTCAGCGAGAACCCCACGCTGAGCTTCGACCTGCGCGGCGAACAGCCTGCCGAGCTGTGGCTGCGCGACAACAATGGCAACGAATTCCAGGCCGCGTTCTGAACACGTTCAGTAGGGTGCGCCGCGCGCACCAACCCATTCAGGGAGGGCTTCCATGCGCTGGATGTTATTGCTGATCTGCCTGCTCGCCGGTCTGGCCCAGGCGCTCGACTACCAGCTGCAACCCCGGCAGCTCGCCGAGGGCGTCTGGCTGGTGGAGGGCAGCATCGACAACTTTGCGACCGACAATGGCGGCAATATCGTCAACGTTGGTTTTATCGAAACCGCCGACGGCGTGGTGGTGATCGACAGCGGCCCGTCGCGCCGCTATGGCGAGGCATTGCGCCAAAGCATCGAGAAGAGCACCGGCAAAGCGGTGGTGCGCGTACTGCTGACCCACCATCACCCGGACCATGCGCTGGGCAACCAGGCCTTCGCCGGCGTGCCCATCGCGGCGCTGGCGGAGACCACAAGGTTGTTGGCAGAGCAGGGCGATGCCATGGCGGAGAACATGTACCGTCTGGTGGGCGACTGGATGCGCGGCACCGAAGTGGTGTTGCCCAGCGAGGAGGTGCAGGAGGGCACGCTGGAAATCGGCGGCCGGCGCCTGCAACTGCTGGCGCTGCGCGGCCACACTGGCGCCGACCTGGCGATTCTCGACGAGCGCACGGGCGTGTTGTTTGCCGGCGATATCCTGTTCTACCAGCGCGCGCTGACCACACCGAACAGCCCCGGGCTGGATGTGTGGCAGGCCGATCTGGATCGGCTCGAAGCCTTGCCGTGGAGGCAGATCGTGCCCGGCCACGGTCCGGTGACCACCGACGCGGCGCCGTTCGTGCAGATGCGTGATTACCTGGACTGGCTCGATGGCTTGCTGCGTCAGGGAGCGGAGCAGGGCGCGGAAATGAACGAGCTGATCCGCGCGCCGATCCCCGAGCGCTTCGCCCAGGTCAACCTGTCGCGCTATGAGCTGATCCGCAGCGTCAGCCACCTCTACCCGCGCTACGAGCGCAGCGCCATGGGGCGGGTGGATCGCCAGGATTAGAGACCTGCGGCGTCCTCGGTGCGCACGGCGAGCGTGGTCAGTAGGGTGCGCCGCGCGCACCGAATATGAGGCGATGGACTGGCCTGATGCATCAGCCACCTTCACCGCGCTGCAAAGCAATGCCATGGCGCGGGTGCATCGCCAGTATCGGAAACCAGCGGCGCCCTCGGTGCGCATGGCGCACCCTACGAGAGTGTTGCCACGGATGTAGGGTGCGCCGCGCGCACCGAATATGACGCGGTGGATTGGCCTGATGCATCTGCCACCTTCACCGCGCTACGAGCGCAACGCCATGGCGCGGGTGCATCGCCAGAATCGGAAACCAGCGGCGCCCTCGGTGCGCACGGCGCACCCTACGCGAGTGTGGTCAGTAGGGTGCGCCGCGCGCACCGAATATGACGCGGTGAATTGGCCTGATGCATCTGCCACCTTCACCGCGCTACGAGCGCAACGCCATGGCGCGGGTGAATCGCCAGGATCAGTAACCAGCGGCGCTCTCGGTGCGCATGGCGCACCCTACGCGAGCGTGGCCGCGGATTCGTGGGCACGCCGCGCGCACCATTGGGCGGTCAAAGCTCTTCGTCGTCACGAATCAGCACGTAATGGCGGCCGTGCTCGGTCTCTTCGTGGTCGTAGACGTAATACATCACCACGTCGCCCTGGCCGGACTGGACGGCCACGTAATCACCGCTGTCGGCCATGAAGAAGTCCCGGGTGGCGGGCTTGGCCAGGCATTCGATATGGGCGGTGACGAAGTGCGTGGGATCTTCCTCGCCGAAATAGTCCTCGCGCTGGTGCGCATCCCACTCGGTGGGCGGCTCGAAGGCGCCGGTGATCAGCACCTTGCCATCGCCCAGGTCCTGCTCTTCGGCATCCGGGTCCTGCTCGTCGGGGCGATAGATCGTGCAATCCAGTGCATCGGGATGGTTGAGAATTTCCTGGCGAGGATGGGGCACGGGCGTCTCCGATCAGAATGTGCAGGCGGCCAAGTGTCCGGCAAAGCTGGGGCCGCCGCAATCGTCATGATCGCAGGCTGTGGAGCAGGTATTGCTACCAAGGAACGAGGAAAATCGGCTGGGGGTGCAATTGTTGGGTGGCCTGTGCGAGCCAAGAATTTGCGGCAGACCGGGAAAAATTCCCGGCAATAACAATGAACCCGCAGAGGTAGCCGCAATGAAACACGCCGGTCTTCGCCAGCCTTTCCTCCTCACCGCACTCTGTGCCGCCATGCTGTTGCCGTCCGCCGCCGCGCTGGCGGTCACCGACGCCGAGATTCTCAAGGACGCCACCACCACCAACGAGATCGTCACCAACGGCCTCGGTCTGCAGGGCCAGCGCTACAGCCCGCTGAACATCCTCAACGATCAGAACGTCAAGGAGCTGCGCCCGGTCTGGACCATGTCCTTCGGCGGTGAGAAGCAGCGCGGCCAGCAGGCGCAGCCGCTGATCAAGGACGGCGTGATGTACGTCACCGCCTCCTATTCGCGGGTGTTCGCCGTCGATGCGCGCACCGGGCGTGAGCTGTGGCAGTACGAAGCCCGCTTGCCGGACGACATTCGCCCTTGCTGCGACGTGATCAACCGTGGTGTCGCCCTGTACGACGATCTGGTGATCTTCGGCACCCTGGATGCCAAGCTGGTGGCGCTGAACAAGGACAGCGGCAAGGTGGTGTGGAGCAAGCGCGTGGCCGATCACAAGGCCGGTTATTCGATCACCGCAGCGCCGCTGGTGGTGGGTGGCAAGCTGATCACCGGCGTCTCCGGTGGCGAATTCGGCGTGGTCGGCAAGATCGAAGCCTATGACCCGAAGAATGGCGACCTGCTGTGGAGTCGTCCGACCGTCGAAGGCCACATGGGCTACGTCTACAAGGACGGCAAGGCCGTGGAGAACGGTATCAGCGGCGGCGAGGCCGGCAAGACCTGGCCGGGCGACCTGTGGAAGACCGGCGGCGCCGCGCCCTGGCTGGGCGGCTACTACGACGCCGACACCAACCTGCTGTTCTTCGGCACCGGCAACCCGGCGCCGTGGAATTCGCACCTGCGTCCTGGCGACAACCTCTACTCGTCCTCGCGTCTGGCGCTGAACCCGGACGATGGCAGCATCAAGTGGCACTTCCAGACCACGCCGCACGACGGCTGGGACTTCGACGGCGTCAACGAGCTGGTGTCCTTCGACTACCAGGAAGGCGGCAAGACCGTGAAGGCCGCGGCCACCGCCGACCGTAACGGCTTCTTCTACGTGCTCGACCGGACCAACGGCAAGTTCATCCGCGGTTTCCCCTTCGTCGACAAGATCACCTGGGCCAAGGGTCTGGACAAGAATGGCCGGCCAATCTACGACGACAGCAACCGTCCGGGTTCGCCGAGCGCGGCGGAGAAGGGCAGCAGCGTGTTCGCCGCGCCGGCCTTCCTCGGTGCGAAGAACTGGATGCCCATGGCCTACAGCCAGGACACCGGCCTGTTCTACGTGCCGTCCAACGAATGGGGCATGGATATCTGGAACGAGGACATCGCCTACAAGAAGGGCGCGGCCTACCTGGGCGCCGGCTTCACTATCAAGCCGCTCAACGAGGAATACATCGGCGTGCTGCGCGCCATCGATCCGAAGACCGGCAAGGAAGTGTGGCGCCACAAGAACTACGCGCCGCTGTGGGGCGGGGTGCTGACCACCAAGGGCAACCTGGTGTTCACCGGCAACCCGGAAGGCTACCTGCAGGCGTTCAACGCCAAGACCGGCGAGAAGGTCTGGGAATTCCAGACCGGCTCGGGCGTGATCGGCTCGCCGGTAACCTGGGAGATGGACGGCGAGCAGTACGTCTCGGTGCTGTCCGGCTGGGGCGGCGCGGTGCCGCTGTGGGGCGGCGAGGTGGCCAAGCGCGTCAAGCACCTGAACCAGGGCGGCATGCTGTGGACCTTCAAGCTGCCGAAGGAGCTGGTCGCCAAGCGCTGATCGGTTGATGTGTCAGACGATGGCCGGACTCTGTCCGGCCATCGTCGTTTCCGGCTCCTGTCGGCCCGCTCTGGGCTGCGTCGAAATGCCAGGGGCGAATTTTCGGCCTCGGGAACGCAAGGCGAAGCGAACGGGTCTAGCCTTTAGCCTTCGCAGCCCTGCCACCTTGCTGCCAAAGTCCCGTGCCAGACCGCTCGCCGCTCTACTACCAAATGACGAGACGATCTGTGCCATGGGCGCATACCGAGGTCGCAGGGCCCTTCCTAAGATCGAAGCATGACTCGCTTCCCCGATTGGCAGCGGGCTCCGACAACAAGAGAGGTCAGCATCATGATTTACGCGAAACCGGGTACTCCAGGCGCCGTCGTCACCCTCAAGCCGCGCTATGGCAACTACATCAATGGCGAATTCGTCGCTCCGCTCAGTGGCCAGTACTTCAGCAACACCAGCCCGGTCGACGCCTCGGTGATCGCCGAATTTCCCCGTTCCAATGCCGCCGACATCGACAAGGCGCTGGACGCCGCCCATGCCGCCGCCGATGCCTGGGGCCGCACCAGCGTGCAGGAGCGCTCGCACATCCTGCTGAAGATCGCCGACCGCATCGAAGCCAACCTCGAGCTGCTGGCCGTGGCCGAGACCTGGGACAACGGCAAGGCCGTGCGTGAAACCCTCAACGCCGACGTGCCGCTGGCCGCCGATCACTTCCGCTACTTCGCTGGCTGCATCCGCGCCCAGGAAGGCAGCACCGCCGAGATCAACGACGGCACCGTGGCCTATCACTTCCACGAGCCGCTGGGTGTGGTCGGTCAGATCATCCCGTGGAACTTCCCGCTGCTGATGGCCGCCTGGAAACTCGCCCCGGCCCTGGCCGCCGGCAACGCCATCGTGCTCAAGCCCGCCGAGCAGACCCCGCTGTCGATCACCCTGCTGGCCGAAATCATCGGCGACCTGCTGCCGCCGGGCGTGCTCAACATCGTCCAGGGCTTCGGCCGCGAGGCCGGAGAGGCGCTGGCCACCAGCAAGCGCATCGCCAAGATCGCCTTCACCGGCTCCACGCCGGTGGGCTCGCACATTCTCAAGTGCGCGGCCGAGAACATCATTCCGTCCACCGTCGAGCTGGGCGGCAAGTCGCCGAACATCTTCTTCGCCGACATCATGAACGCCGAGCCGGCCTTCATCGAGAAGGCTGCCGAAGGTCTGGTGCTGGGCTTCTTCAACCAGGGCGAGGTGTGCACCTGCCCGTCGCGCGCGCTGGTGCAGGAGTCGATCTACGACGCCTTCATGGCCGAGGTGATGAAGAAGGTCAAGCAGATCAAGCGCGGCAACCCGCTGGACACCGAGACCATGGTCGGCGCCCAGGCCTCGCAGCAGCAGTTCGACAAGATCCTCAGCTACCTCGAGATCGCCCAGCAGGAAGGCGCGCAGGTGCTGACCGGCGGCGCCGCCGAGCGGCTGGACGGCGACCTGGCCAGCGGTTACTACATCCAGCCGACCCTGCTCAAGGGCACCAACCAGATGCGCGTGTTCCAGGAGGAGATCTTCGGCCCGGTGATCGGCGTGACCACCTTCAAGGACGAGGCCGAGGCCCTGGCGATTGCCAACGACACCGAGTTCGGCCTCGGCGCCGGCGTGTGGAGCCGCGACATGAACGTCGCCTACCGTATGGGCCGTGCGATCAAGGCCGGCCGCGTATGGACCAACTGCTACCACCTGTACCCGGCGCATGCCGCGTTCGGTGGTTACAAGAAGTCCGGCGTCGGCCGCGAAACCCACAAGATGATGCTCGACCACTACCAGCAGACCAAGAACCTGCTGGTGAGCTATGACATCAATCCCCTGGGCTTTTTCTGAGTCCTGATCAATCCATGACGCGGCGCGCTCGCTCCGGCGCGCCGCCCTTGTACGGCGAAGGACCCTACCCGGGTGGATCTGCAGGCAGCCATCAGCCTGTACGGCAGCAGACCCTTATCGCGACGCGGCTTCGGCCGCGTTTTTTATTGGCACATGTTTCAGGGCCGGCGATCACAGGAACCTTCGCGGTGCGATCCATGCCTATTGATAGCGTCACCTACCAATGCCAGTGCCGATTCATCCCAAAGTACCATTTGGCCTCTTGCCTGGCGGGGGCTTAATGAGGGTGCCGGAATGCCCCGGCGCCATAAAAAGAGGACCGCACCATGTGGACTAAACCCGCCTACACCGACCTGCGTATTGGCTTCGAAGTGACCATGTACTTCGCCAACCGCTGATCGCTCCTGGCCCCGGCCCGTCCGGGGCATCCCCCTGGTAATCCGCCATGCATATCCAGATTCTCGGTTCCGCCGCCGGCGGCGGTTTCCCCCAGTGGAACTGCAACTGCCGCAACTGCCGCGGCGTGCGCGCCGGTACCCTGCGCGCGCAGCCGCGCACCCAGTCGTCCATCGCCCTTTCCGATGACGGCGGCGAGTGGATCCTGTGCAACGCCTCGCCGGACATCCGCGCGCAGCTCGAAGCCTTCCCGGCGCTGCAACCGGCGCGCAAGCTGCGTGACACGGCGATCGCCGGCATCGTCCTGCTCGACAGCCAGATCGACCACTGCACCGGCCTGCTGACCCTGCGCGAAGGCTGCCCGCATCAGGTCTGGTGCACCGAGATGGTCCATCAGGACCTGACCACCGGCTTTCCCCTGTTCAACATGCTCAGCCACTGGAACGGCGGCCTGCAGCACCGGCTGATCGAACTGGACGCCAAGCCCTTCGCCATACCGGCCTGCCCGGGGCTGCGCCTCACCGCCATCGCCCTGCGCAGCAGCGCGCCGCCGTATTCGCCGCATCGCGGCAATCCGCATCCGGGCGACAACATCGGCCTGTTCATCGAGGACCTGCGCACGGGCGGGAGCTTGTTCTACGCCCCCGGCCTGGGCCAGGTGGACGAGCAACTGCTGGGCTGGATGCGCCGCGCCGACTGCCTGCTGGTGGACGGCACCCTGTGGCGCGACGACGAGATGCGCGTGTGTGAGGTGGGCGACAAGCTCGGCAGCGAGATGGGCCACCTGCCGCAGAGCGGCCCGGGCGGCATGCTCGAGGTGCTGGAGGGGCTGCCGGCGGCGCGCAAGATCCTGATCCATATCAACAACACCAACCCGATTCTCGACCTGGATTCGCCCGAGCGTGCCGAGCTGGACGCGCGCGGCATCGAGGTCGCGTTCGATGGCATGAGCATCGTTTTGTAGGGTGTGCGGGGCCGCCCAGGCTGTGCGCACTTCAAAGAATGCTGGTGCGCACGGCGCACCCTACGGCAACGCGTATCGGAGATCCTGATGAGCCAAACTGCCATGAGCCCTGCCGAATTCGAGCAGGCGCTGCGCGCCAAGGGCGCGCTGTACCACATCCATCATCCGTTTCATCGCGCCATGTACGAAGGGCGCGCCACCCGCGAGCAGATCCAGGGCTGGGTGGCCAACCGTTTCTACTATCAGGTCAATATTCCGCTCAAGGATGCGGCGATCCTCGCCAACTGTCCGGACCGGGAAACGCGGCGCGAGTGGATTCAGCGCATCCTCGACCACGATGGGGAGCCAGGCGAAGAAGGCGGCATCGAGGCCTGGCTGCGCCTGGCCGAGGCGGTCGGCCTCGACCGCGAGCAGGTGCTGTCGCAGGAGTTGGTGCTGCCCGGTGTGCGCTTCGCCGTCGACGCCTACGTCAACTTCGCCCGCCGCGCCAGTTGGCAGGAGGCGGCCAGCAGCTCGCTGACCGAGCTGTTCGCGCCGACCATCCACCAGTCGCGCCTGGACGCCTGGCCGCAGCACTACCCGTGGATCGACGCGGCCGGTTACGACTACTTTCGCAATCGCCTGAGCCAGGCGCGCCGCGATGTCGAGCATGGCCTGCGCATCACCCTCGAGCACTACCGCACCCGTGAGGCGCAGGAACGCATGCTGAACATCCTGCAGTTCAAGCTCGACGTGCTGTGGAGCATGCTCGACGCCATGAGCATGGCCTACGAGCTGGAGCGCCCGCCGTATCACACGGTGACGGCCGAGCGCGTCTGGCATCGGGGGATCGCTTTATGATCAAGACAGCGGTGCACATGGCGCACCCTACGGCCGCATTCCACGTAGGGTGCGCCGCACGCACCACGACGGAGTCGCAACCATGACCTCGACCATCCTGCCCACTGTCCCCGCCATCCGCCGCGGCTTCCGCCTGCAGTTCGAGCCGGCCCAGGGCTGCCACGTGTTGCTCTATCCCGAGGGCATGATCAAACTCAACGACAGCGCCGGCGAGATTCTCCAGCAGGTCGATGGCAAGCGTTCGGTGGCCGAGATCATCGACAGCCTGCACCAGCGCTTCCCCGACGTGCCCGGCATCGACGAGGACATCCTGGCCTTTATCGAGGTAGCCCATGCCCAGTTCTGGATCGAGCTTCGCTAAGCCGGGCGTGCAGGTCGGCCCGCCGCTCTGGCTGCTGGCCGAGCTGACCTATCGCTGCCCGCTGCAGTGCCCGTACTGCTCCAATCCGCTCGACTTCGCCAAGCAAGGCGCCGAGCTCAGCACCGCCGAGTGGATCGAGGTGTTTCGCCAGGCCCGTGAGCTGGGCGCGGCGCAGCTGGGCTTTTCCGGCGGCGAGCCGCTGGTGCGTCAGGACCTGGCCGAGCTGATCGCGGCGGCGCGCGGCCTGGGCTACTACACCAACCTGATCACCTCCGGCATCGGCCTGACCGAAGCGAGGATTGCCGAATTCGCCGAGGCGGGGCTGGACCATATCCAGATCAGCTTTCAGGCCGCCGACGAGGAGGTGAACAACCTGCTGGCCGGCTCGCACAAGGCCTTCGCGCAGAAGCTGGCCATGGCCCGAGCGGTCAAGGCCCATGGCTACCCGATGGTGCTGAACTTCGTCACCCATAGGCACAATATCGACAATATCGAGCGCATCATCGAGCTGTGCCTGGAGCTGGAGGCGGACTTCGTCGAACTCGCCACCTGCCAGTTCTACGGCTGGGCCGAGCTCAATCGCGCCGGCCTGCTGCCAACCCGTGCGCAGCTGGAGCGCGCCGAGCGCATCA
The DNA here is from genome assembly GCF_021495345.1 of Pseudomonas hydrolytica. Taxonomy (NCBI): domain Bacteria; kingdom Pseudomonadati; phylum Pseudomonadota; class Gammaproteobacteria; order Pseudomonadales; family Pseudomonadaceae; genus Ectopseudomonas; species Ectopseudomonas hydrolytica. The sequence continues at coordinate 3,124,969 of NZ_CP099397.1, read as the reverse complement.
CCAACCAGTGGCGCGACAAGCTGGCGGCGGAGAACCACCCCTGCAAGCTGATCTTCGTCACTCCCGACTACTACGAGGAACGGCCCAAGGCCTGCATGAACGGCTGGGGCAACCTGTTTCTCGACATCACTCCGGACGGCACGGCGTTGCCGTGCCATAGCGCGCGCCAGCTGCCGGTGCAGTTTCCCAATGTGCGCGAGCACAGCGTCGAACATATCTGGCGGCATTCCTTCGGCTTCAACCGCTTTCGTGGCGACGACTGGATGCCCGAGCCATGCCGCAGCTGCGATGAGAAGCACAAGGATTTCGGCGGCTGTCGCTGCCAGGCCTTCATGCTCACCGGCGATGCCAGCAACGCCGACCCGGTGTGCAGCAAGTCGGCGCACCATGAGGTGATTCTCGCCGCGCGCCGCCAGGCCGACGAGGCGCCGCTGGGACTGGGCGAGCTGCAATACCGCAACGAGAAGGCCTCGCGAATCATATGCAAGGCGTAGGGTGCGCCGTGCGCACCGATCCCGACAGCATCTGGGGCGCCGAGCAGGCGGCTGCGGCCAGCGCCGATTTTGCCGAGTTGCACGCTGCTCATGGTGGCGTGCTGTGGGTGGCGTTCGATCCACTGCAGGCCCGTTGCGGGCTGTTCTTCTGCTGCGATGGTGCGGTGTGTGAACTCACGCCGCCGGGGTTTTCCGTGCGCAGCCGCGTCTATGAGTACGGCGGTGGCGCCTGCTGCGCCACGGAGCAGGGCGTGGCCTTCGTCAATGAGCATGATCAGCAGATCTATCGCATTGATATCGGCCTGGACGGCGGTGCGCACGGCGCACCCTACCTGATCACTGATCAGCCTCACTGCCGTTATGGCGACCTGTCCTTCGTTTCCGCCTGGCAGGCGCTGCTGGCGGTGGAGGAGAGCCATGAGACGGGGGCGGTGGTGCACCGCCTGGTACGTATCGGCCTCACCGGCCATCGCCAGGTGTTGATCGAGGGCGCTGACTTTTATGCCGCACCGGTGGCCGACCCCAGCGGCCAGCGTCTGGCCTGGATCGAATGGGATCGTCCGTACCAGCCCTGGGTCGCCACGCGCCTGTGCCAGCGCGAGTCCGGTGAACGTACCCGCGTGCTGGCCGGGCAGGGCAGCGATCAGGCTCTGCAGCAGCCACGTTTCGATGCGCAGGGCCGGCTGTGGGTGTTGAGCGACAAAGCGGGCTGGTGGCAACCCTGGTGTGTCGATGTGCAAGCGCAACCTCAGGGCGCTCCCTGCGATCACGCCCCCGCGCCCTGGCAGCTGGGTGGCCGAACCTATCTGCCGCTGGAAAATGATGAGTTTCTGTTGACTCGTTTCGAGCAGGGGAGAGCAGTTCTCGTAGGGTGCGCCATGCGCACCAACCCTCTCGCCTCCATGGCCAATGGTGCGCACGGCGCACCCTACGAGCGGCGTTTGGCTGGAGATTTCACCCGCTTCCGCTCGCTGACCGCCGATGCCGAGCATTTCTATTGCATCGCCGCTGCGCCGGATCGTCTACCAACGGTGCTCGCCATTCGCCGCAGCGATTGCGCACCGCGAATACTAGCTGGCGGTGAGGCGCCCCTGAGCGAGGATCATCTGGCCCGGCCGCAGCCGTTTAGCTGCACAGTGGGCGAGGGTGAGCACTGCCATGGCTTTTTCTACTCGCCGGTTTCCACCAAGGAACGCCCGCCACTTGTGATTTTCCTGCATGGCGGTCCGACCTCGGCCTGCTACCCGGTGTTCGATCCGCGCATCGCCTTCTGGACGCTGCGCGGCTTCGCCGTGCTCGACCTCAACTACCGTGGCAGCAGTGGCTACGGCCGCGCCTATCGCCTGCGTCTGGCTGGCGGGTGGGGCGAGCTGGAGGTCGAGGACATTCGCGCCGCCATCGAGGCCCTGGGTGGGGAGGGCCGTATCGATTCGCAGCGTGTGTTCGTGCGCGGCGGCAGCGCTGGCGGTTTCAGCGCGTTGCGAGCGCTCGCCGAACTGCCGCAGCTGCGTGGCGGCGCCAGTCTCTATGGCGTCAGCGACCCGCTGGCGCTGCGCCGGGTCACCCACAAGTTCGAGGCGGATTATCTGGACTGGCTGATCGGCGACCCGCAGCAGGATGCCGAACGTTATCGCCGCCGCACGCCGCTATTGCAGGCCGACAGGATCAGGGTGCCGGTGATTTTCTTCCAGGGCGCGCTGGACGCCGTGGTGGTGCCCAGCCAGACCGAAACCATGGTCGAGGCGCTGCGCAGCCGAGAGTTGCCGGTGGAATATCACCTGTTCGCCGAAGAACGCCATGGTTTCCGTCAGGCCGCCAATCTGGCCGAGGCCTTGCGCGCTGAACACGCCTTCTACCGGCGGCTGATCTGAACGGAGGTCGCATTGCATAAACCGGGCGATGCAGTAGGCTGAGCGCAATTCCATAACAACAAGATCCGGGCCGTTGTATGAGCCATGATTTGAGTCAGCTGCGTAAATTCGTCTCTCCGGAGATCATCTTCGGCGCCGGCTCCCGGCATAACGTCGGCAACTACGCCAAGACCTTCGGCGCGCGCAAGGTGCTGATCGTCTCCGACCCCGGTGTGGTGGCAGCCGGCTGGGCTAGGGACGTGGAAGTCAGCCTGCAGGCCCAGAGCATCGACTATTGCCTGTATACCGGCGTCTCGCCCAACCCGCGGGTGGAAGAGGTGATGACCGGCGCCGAGCTGTACCGCAGCGAAGGTTGCAACGTCATCGTCGCGGTCGGTGGCGGCAGCCCGATGGACTGCGCCAAGGGCATCGGCATCGTCGTTGCCCACGGGCGCAATATCCTCGAGTTCGAGGGCGTGGACACCCTTCGCGTGCCCAGCCCGCCGCTGATCCTGATCCCCACCACTGCCGGCACCTCGGCCGATGTGTCGCAGTTCGTGATCATCTCCAACCAGCAGGAGCGGATGAAGTTCTCCATCGTCAGCAAGGCGGTGGTGCCGGACGTGTCGCTGATCGACCCGGAAACCACCCTGAGCATGGATCCCTTCCTGTCCGCCTGTACCGGCATCGACGCTCTGGTGCATGCCATCGAGGCGTTCGTCTCCACCGGTCACGGCCCGCTCACCGACCCGCATGCGCTGGAAGCCATGCGCCTGATCAACGGCAACCTGGTACAGATGATCGCCAACCCGGCGGACATCGCCCTGCGCGAGAAGATCATGCTCGGCAGCATGCAGGCCGGTCTGGCCTTCTCCAACGCGATTCTCGGCGCGGTGCATGCCATGAGCCACAGCCTCGGCGGCTTCCTCGATCTGCCGCATGGCCTGTGCAATGCGGTACTGGTCGAGCACGTGGTGGCCTTCAACTACAGCGCCGCACCGGAGCGCTTCAAGGTCATCGCCGAAACCCTCGGCATCGACTGCCGCGGCCTCACGCATACGCAGATCCGCCAGCGTCTGGTCGAGCATCTGATCGCCTTCAAGCATGCCGTGGGCTTCCGTGAAACCCTCGGTTTGCACGGTGTCGGTAAGTCGGACATTCCGTTTTTGTCCAGCCATGCCATGGACGATCCGTGCATCCTCACCAACCCGCGCGAGTCGACCCAGCGCGACGTCGAGGTGGTCTATGGCGAGGCGCTCTGACGAAGCGCTGGCCGGGCTGCTGGGGCTCAGCAGCCAGTCGGCGCGCAAGAGTCATTACCCCGAGCTGCTGGCCCGCCTGGAAGAGCTGGAAACCGAGCGCAATCGCTACAAATGGCTGTTCGAGCACGCGGTGCACGGCATCATCCAGGCCAGCCTGCAGGATGGCGTGCTGGCAGCCAACCCGGCGATGGCGCGCATGCTCGGCTACGACGATCCGCAGCAGGTGCTGTGGTCGCTGGGCGATCTAGCGCGGCACCTGTTCGTCGGTGGTTTCGACGAGCTGGAAGTGATTCGCCAGCGCCTGAGCCAGGGCCAGGCCCTGCTCGGCTACGAAACGCGCCTGCGCCGGCGCGATGGCAGCACCATCGACGTGCTGATGAACCTGTTGCTCAAACCGGAGGGGGAAGGGGTCTTCGAAGGCTTCGTCGCCGATATTACCGAGCGCAAGCAGGCGCAGCAGCGCCTGCAGCAGCTCAATGACGAACTGGAGCGCCGCGTCGCCGCGCGCACCTTCGAGCTGCTCGAATCCAACCGCAACCTGCAGCGGCAGATCGAGGAACGCGAGCGCATCGAGCTGGCCCTGCGCGAGGCGCGCGACGCCGCCGAGGCAGCCAACAGCAGCAAGGACAAGTACCTGGCGGCGGCCAGCCACGACCTGCTGCAACCGCTGAATGCCGCGCGGCTGCTGATTTCCACCCTGCGCGAACGGCAGTTGCCCAGTGCCGAGCACAATCTGGTCGAGCGCAGCCACCTGGCGCTGGAGGGCGCCGAGGATCTGCTCGCCGACCTGCTGGACATTTCCAAGCTGGACCAGGCCGCGATCAAACCGGATGTCGACGTCTATCGTCTGCAGGAACTGCTGGCGCCCTTGGCGTCCGAGTTCGAGGGCGTCGCCGCGGCCGCTGGCGTGCGTCTGCGCGTGCGCATTGCCGACTGCGCAGTGCACACCGACTTTCGCCTGCTCACGCGCATCCTGCGCAATTTTCTCAGCAACGCCTGCCGTTACACCGAAAGCGGGAGCGTGCTGCTCGGCGCGCGGCCGCGTGGCGCCTTCGTAGAACTGCAGGTGTGGGACAGCGGTCGCGGCATAGCGGCCGATCAGCTGGACAAGATTTTCCTCGAGTTCAACCAGCTGGATGTCGGCCGCGCCACCGAACGCAAGGGCGTCGGTCTGGGGCTGGCCATCGTCGAGCGCATCGCGCGCATGCTCGGTTACCCGGTGCAGGTGCGTTCCGAGCCCGGGCGTGGCTCGGTGTTCAGCATTCGCGTGCCCCGTGCCGAGGCGCGTCCCCAGCGCCAGGCGCAGCCCGCATTGCAGCCGGTATTGGGAGACCCCTTGCCGGGGCGGCGTCTGCTGGTGATCGACAACGAGGCGGAAATTCTCCACAGCATGGCTGCGTTGCTCGGGCAGTGGGGCTGCGAGGTGATCACCGCGCTGGATCTGCCCGAGGCCCTGCAGCGTTTGCAGGGCAGGGCGCCGGACCTGATCCTGGCCGACTTCCACCTGGATCACGGCGTGCTCGGCTGTCAGGTGATCCAGCAGTTGCGCGACGCGTTTGCCAGTGCGATCCCTGCCCTGATCATCAGCGCCGACCGCAGCGATGCCTGTCGCCGCGACCTTCAGGCACTGGGGGTTCCGCTGCTGAACAAGCCGGTCAAACCGGGCAAGTTGCGTGCGGTGCTCAGCCAGCTTCTGCAGGAAACGTGAACGGCTGCGGACTATCGGGCTGAACCTGCGCGCTTGCGATGCTGTCTATTGGCTACCTCGTCCCTCAGGAGATAACCACAATGACAATCACCATGAACCCCGTTATGCGCCGCCTGGCGGCCATCACCGCACTGTTCCACCTGCTTCTGGTGGTGCAGATTCCCGCCGCCAATGCCGCGATGATCGGCACCCACGAGGTGATCGCCGAGCAGCAGCACCAGGTGGATCAGCAGCAACTGATGGCCATGCTCGATGACGAGCAGGTGAAGGAGAAGCTGGTGGCCATGGGCGTCGATCGCGAGCAGGTCGAATCGCGTATCGCCAGCCTGACCCCGGCCGAGCTGGCGCAGTTCAACCAGCAACTGGATCAGGCCCCGGCAGGTGCCGGTGTGGTCGGCATCATCGTGCTGTTTCTGGTGATCTTCATCATCACTGATATGCTGTGCGCCACCAACATCTTCAATTTCGTCAAATGCATAAATCGCTGATTCGCCTCTGCTGTATCGCTTCCATCGTTCTACTCGCAGCCTGCGCTCGGTCTCCGGTGTTGTCACCGGAGGCCGAGCGTCTGCCTGAACGGGTCGAGCTCACCGACGTTCCCTTCTTCCCCCAGGACGCCTATCAGTGTGGCCCGGCGGCCTTGGCCACCATGCTCAACCAGCGCGGTCTGATGACCACTCCGGGTGTGCTCAAGGACAAGGTCTATCTCCCCAGCCGTGAAGGCAGTCTGCAGGTGGAGATGGTCGCCACCGCTCGCAGCCACGAGATGCTGGTCTATCCGCTGCAGCCGCGTCTGGAGGCGCTGCTGGCCGAAGTGGCCGCTGGCAACCCGGTGCTGGTGCTGCAGAACCTGGCATTCGACTGGTACCCGCAGTGGCATTTCGCGGTGGTGGTCGGCTACGACCGTCGCGAGCGCACGCTGATCCTGCGCTCCGGTACCACGCGTCGACTGGTGGACAGCTTCGCCAGCTTCGACAAGACGTGGGCACGGGGTGGCCGCTGGGCCGTGTTGACCTTGCCGCCGGAGCGCCTGCCGGCGCAGGCGGACATGCATGCATGGATGAAGGCCGCCAACGACCTCGAGCAAACCGGCAATGCCCAGCCGGCGCGGCGCGCCTATCGCCGGGCCAGCGAGGCCTGGCCGGAGCAGGCGCTGCCCTGGTTCGCCCTGAGCAACAGTCGCTACGCCGACGGTGACCGCAAGGGCGCCGAGCAGGCGCTGCGCGAGAGCCTCAAGCGCGAGGCGGATTTCGCGGCCGGCTGGTTCAACCTGTCCCAGGTGTTGGGCGAGCAGGGTTGTGCGCGCGAGGCGCAGCAGGCCCAGGCCTGTGCTCAGCGTCTGGCGCCGGAGGATTCGCGGTTCTCCGTGCCGCCGAAAGTCAGCGGTTCTGCCGAGCAGTGTCAGGCCTTGCCGGCCTGTCCGTGATGCACAAACGATAACGGCGCCCTCGGGCGCCGTTATCGTTCATGGGCTGTTGCTCAAACGCCCAGCTTGTCGCGCAGCGTGTAGTACCAGGCGCCGATGGCGCTGAACGGCACCTGGAACATCCGCCCGCCGGGGAATGGGTAGTGCGGCAGCCCGGCGAAGGCGTCGAAACGCTCGGCCTGACCGCGCAGCGCCTCGGCCAGCACCTTGCCGGCCAGGTGTGTGTAGGTGACGCCGTGACCGCTGCAACCCTGCGAGTAGTAGATGTTGTCGCCGATACGGCCGACCTGCGGCAGGCGCGACAGTGTGAGCAGGAAGTTGCCGGTCCAGGCGAAGTCGATCTTCACATCCTTGAGCTGCGGGAAGGTCTTGAGCATCTTCGGACGGATGATCGCCTCGATATTGGCCGGGTCGCGCGCGCCGTAGACCACGCCGCCGCCGAAGATCAGGCGCTTGTCGCCGGACAGGCGATAGTAGTCGAGCAGGTAGTTGCAGTCCTCGACGCAGTAGTCCTGCGGCAGCAGGCTGGCGGCCAGCTCATCGGACAGCGGCTCGGTGGTGATCACCTGAGTGCCGCACGGCATCGACTTGGCCGACAGCTCGGGCATCAGGTTGCCCAGATAGGCGTTGCCGGCGACCACCACGAACTTGGCCTTGATGCGCCCTTCGGGCGTGTGCACCACGGGATTCGCACCGCGCTCGATGCGGATGGCGGGGGATTGTTCGTAGATCACGCCGCCGAGCGACTCCACCGCTGCCGCCTCGCCCAGCGCCAGGTTCAGCGGATGGATGTGGCCGCCGCTCATGTCCAGCATGCCGCCGACGTAGTTGTCGGTGGCCACGACCTCACGGATGCGCTTGCTGTCCAGCAGCTCCAGCTGGGTATGGCCGTAGCGCTCCCATAGCTTCTTTTGCGCTTCCAGGTGGCCCATCTGCTTGCCGGTGAGCGCGGCGAACACGCCGCCGTCCTTCAGGTCGCACTGGATGTCGTACTTGGCGATACGCTCGCGGATGATGCGCCCGCCCTCGAAGGCCATCTGCCCGAGCAGTTGCGCCTGCTTGGGGCCGACGCTGCGCTCGATCACGTCGATGTCGCGGCTGTAGCTGTTGACGATCTGCCCGCCGTTGCGGCCCGAGGCGCCGAAGCCGACCTTGGCGGCTTCGACGATGCTGACCTTGAAACCGTTTTCCAGTAGGAACAATGCAGTCGACAGCCCGGTATAGCCGGCACCGACGATGCACACATCGGTTTCCACCTCGCCCTGCAGGGCAGGGCGTTGCGGGGCTGGGTTGGCTGAAGCGGCGTAGTAGGATTGTGGATATGCCGTGTGCGCCATTTTGAACCTCTGTTCTTTATTTTTTACGAATAAGGCGATGCTACCTGAGTTGAAAATGGCCGGCTAGTGCCCGTGCAAAATATTCAACGTTCCTGCTTTGAATAAAAAATTGGCCTATTTCAGTGAGTTAGCGAAAAAACCTGTTGACGGCCAAAAAGATCTGCGTAGAATGCGCACCCATCGAAGGCACATAGCTCAGTTGGTTAGAGCACCACCTTGACATGGTGGGGGTCGTTGGTTCGAGTCCAATTGTGCCTACCAAATCGATAAGAAAGGGGTCGCCAAGCGACCCCTTTTTTGTTTTCCGAATTTGCGATGGCTTACGCCCTGTTTGTTGTTGCGGCTGCTTGTCAGGGTTCAGGCTTTCTGAAAGCATCCGCACTCTTTACTTCCAGTGACTCTGGTTCGGTCTGGTTGGCCTTCGGGCTCCTGCCATCGTTAGGTGGGTATACCGCTGAATCGCTTCCTGGCTCATCCCAACCCACGTGACCTTTGGTAGGGGTCACCACTAGGAGAGGAGGCGCCATGCCCACCATTACTCTTCCCGACGGCAGTCAGCGTTCGTTCGATCATCCGGTATCCGTACTGGAGGTCGCTCAATCCATTGGTGCAGGTCTGGCCAAGGCCACCCTGGCCGGCAAGGTAAACGGCAAGCAGGTCGATGCCTGCGACGTTATCGATACCGACGCCACCTTGCAGATCATCACGCCGAAGGACGAAGAGGGGCTGGAAATCATCCGCCACTCCTGTGCTCACCTGGTTGGGCATGCGGTCAAGCAGCTGTACCCGAACGCCAAGATGGTGATCGGCCCGGTCATCGATGAAGGCTTCTATTACGACATCGCCATCGATCGTCCCTTCACGCCGGATGACATGGCGGCCATCGAGAAGCGCATGGCCGAGCTGATCGACAAGGACTACGACGTCATCAAGAAGATGACGCCGCGTGCCGAGGTCATCGAGCTGTTCAAGTCGCGTGGCGAGGAGTACAAGCTGCGTCTGATCGACGACATGCCGGACGAAAAGGCCATGGGCCTGTACTTTCATGAAGAGTACGTCGACATGTGCCGCGGCCCGCACGTGCCCAATACCCGCTTCCTCAAGGCCTTCAAGCTGACCCGCATTTCCGGGGCCTACTGGCGCGGCGACTCGAAGAACGAGCAGCTGCAGCGCATCTATGGTACTGCCTGGGCGGACAAGAAGCAGCTGGCTGCCTATATCCAGCGCATCGAAGAGGCCGAGAAGCGCGATCACCGTCGCATCGGCAAGCAGCTCGACCTGTTCCATCTGCAGGAAGAAGCGCCGGGCATGGTGTTCTGGCATCCCAATGGCTGGACCGTCTACCAGGTGCTGGAGCAATACATGCGCCAGGTGCAGCGTGAGAATGGCTACGTGGAAGTGCGCACGCCGCAGGTGGTCGATCGCATTCTCTGGGAGCGTTCCGGCCACTGGTCCAACTATGCCGAGAACATGTTCACCACGGCCTCGGAGAATCGCGATTACGCGGTCAAGCCGATGAACTGCCCGTGCCACGTGCAGATCTTCAACCAGGGTCTGAAGTCCTACCGCGACCTGCCGCTGCGTCTGGCCGAGTTCGGTGCGTGCCACCGCAACGAGCCGTCCGGTGCGCTGCACGGCATCATGCGCGTGCGCGGCTTCGTCCAGGACGATGCGCACATCTTCTGCACCGAAGATCAGGTGAAGAAGGAGGCGGCCGATTTCATCAAGCTGACTCTGCAGGTCTATGCCGACTTCGGTTTCACTGATATCGCCATGAAGCTTTCGACTCGTCCGGCCAAGCGCGTGGGTTCCGAAGAGCTGTGGGATCGCGCCGAGGGTGCGTTGGCCGATGCGCTGAACGAGTCCGGTCTGGCCTGGGAATATCAGCCGGGCGAGGGCGCCTTCTACGGTCCGAAGATCGAATTCACCCTGCGTGACTGCCTGGGTCGCAACTGGCAGTGCGGTACGCTGCAGTACGATCCGAACCTGCCGGAGCGTCTGGACGCCAGCTATATCGCCGAAGACAACAACCGCAAGCGCCCGGTCATGCTGCACCGCGCGATTCTCGGTTCGTTCGAGCGTTTCATCGGCATGCTGATCGAGCACTACGCCGGTTCCTTCCCGGCCTGGCTCGCGCCGACCCAGGCGGTGATCATGAATATCACCGACAAGCAGGCCGATTTTGCCCGCGAAGCGGAGAAAACTCTCAATCAAAGCGGTTTTCGTGCCAAGGTTGACTTGAGAAACGAAAAGATCGGCTTTAAAATCCGCGAGCATACCTTGCTCAAGGTTCCCTATCTCTTGGTTATTGGAGATCGGGAAGTCGAGACACGATCCGTTGCTGTGCGCACCCGCGAAGGCGTAGACCTAGGGTCAATGCCTCTCGAGCAGTTCGCCGCGCAGTTGCAGCAAGCGGTTTCCCGGCGTGGTCGCCAAGATTTGGAGTAAGAACTATTAAGCGTGATATGAGACAGGACAAGCGGGCCGCCCCCAAGGCGCCGATCAACGAGAACATCACTGCACGTGAGGTTCGTCTGATTGGCGCGGACGGCCAGCAGATTGGTGTGGTTTCCATCGATGAAGCGTTGAACGCTGCCGAGGAAGCCAAGCTGGATCTGGTGGAGATTTCCGCAGACGCGGTGCCACCGGTTTGCCGCATCATGGACTACGGCAAGCACCTGTTCGAGAAGAAAAAGCAGGCTGCTATTGCCAAGAAGAACCAGCACCAGCAGCAGATCAAAGAGATCAAGTTTCGTCCAGGGACGGAAGAAGGGGATTACCAGGTAAAACTACGCAACCTGGTACGTTTCCTTGAAGATGGGGACAAGGCCAAGGTATCGCTTCGATTCCGCGGCCGTGAGATGGCCCACCAGGAGCTGGGTATGGAGCTGCTTAAGCGGGTCGAAGCCGACCTCGCCGAACTCGGCACCGTAGAACAGCATCCTAAGCTGGAAGGACGCCAGCTGATGATGGTCATCGCTCCCAAGAAGCGTAAATAACCTCCCGGGCACTGGCAGGCCTGATGGTTATCAGTTGTTAATGAATGCGGAGTACTAAACATGCCAAAAATGAAAACCAAGAGCGGCGCTGCAAAGCGCTTCCTGAAGACTGCTTCGGGTTACAAGCACAAGCACGCTTTCAAGAGCCACATCCTGACCAAGATGTCCACCAAGCGTAAGCGCCAGCTGCGTGGCAGCTCGCTGATCGGTCCGTCGGACGTCGCAAAAGTCGAGCGCATGCTGCGCGTTCGTTAATCGGTCAAGATATCTAGAGGTAATTACTCATGGCTCGTGTTAAGCGTGGCGTTATCGCTCGTGCTCGTCACAAAAAAATCCTGAAGCTCGCCAAGGGCTACTACGGTGCACGTTCGCGCGTGTTCCGCGTTGCCAAGCAAGCGGTAATCAAGGCTGGCCAATACGCCTACCGTGACCGCCGTCAGCGCAAGCGTCAGTTCCGCGCACTGTGGATCGCTCGTATCAACGCTGGTGCTCGCGTCAACGGTCTGTCCTACAGCCGTCTGATCGCTGGCCTGAAGAAAGCGTCGATCGAAATCGACCGCAAGGTTCTGGCCGATCTGGCAGTGAACGAAAAAGCGGCGTTTGCTGCGATTGTCGAGAAAGCTAAGGCCGTTCTGGCTTAAGTCCCCCGACAATCACCGGGTTCGCCCGGTGGCAACGTCAAAGATAGGGGAAGAGCCTTAACAGCTCTTCCCCTATTTCGTATCTGGAGTCTGTAAATGGAAAATCTGGATGCATTGGTCTCCCAAGCGCTCGAGGCCGTGCAACAAAGTGAAGATGTCAACGCCCTGGAACAGCTCCGGGTTCAATACCTTGGCAAGAAAGGCGAGCTGACCGCCCTGATGCAGACTCTGGGCAAGCTGTCGGCCGAAGAGCGTCCGCAGGCCGGTGCTCTGATCAACACTGCCAAGAACCAGGTGCAAGATGCCCTCAACGCCCGCAAGTCCGTGCTTGAGCAGGCTCTGCTCGCCGAGAAGCTGGCATCCGAGCGTATCGACGTGACCCTGCCAGGCCGCGGTCAGACCTCCGGTGGTCTGCACCCGGTGACCCGCACGCTCGAGCGTGTCGAGCAGTTCTTCACCCATATCGGTTACAGCGTCGCCGAGGGCCCGGAAGTCGAAGACGACTACCACAACTTCGAAGCGCTCAACATCCCCGGTCACCACCCGGCGCGGGCGATGCACGATACCTTCTATTTCAATGCGAACATGCTGCTGCGCACCCACACCTCGCCGGTACAGGTGCGCACCATGGAATCGCAGCAGCCGCCGATCCGCATCGTCTGCCCCGGCCGCGTCTATCGCTGCGATTCCGATATCACCCACTCGCCGATGTTCCACCAGGTCGAAGGCCTGTTGGTCGACGAGGGCATCAGCTTCGCCGACCTCAAGGGCACCATCGAGGAATTCCTTCGCGTGTTCTTCGAGAAGCCGCTGGGCGTGCGTTTCCGTCCTTCCTTCTTCCCGTTCACCGAGCCGTCGGCCGAGGTCGACATGCAGTGCGTGATGTGCTCGGGCAAGGGCTGCCGCGTCTGCAAGCAGACCGGCTGGCTGGAAGTGATGGGCTGCGGCATGGTGCATCCGAACGTGCTGCGCATGAGCGGCATCGATCCGGAGAAATACTCCGGTTTCGCCTTCGGCATGGGCGTCGAGCGCCTGGCCATGCTGCGATATGGCGTCAATGACTTGCGCCTGTTCTTCGATAACGACCTGCGGTTCCTGGCGCAATTTCGCTAGCAGCTGCCCCTCGTGATCGAATTCGTTTAAGGAGAACAGACAACATGAAATTCAGTGAACAGTGGCTGCGCAGCTGGGTGAACCCGGACGTCTCGCGCGATGAGCTGGTGGCCCGCCTGTCGATGGTCGGCCTGGAAGTGGACGCCGTGATTCCGGTGGCTGGCGCTTTCAGCGGCGTGGTGGTCGGCGAGATCCTCAGCGCCGAGCAGCACCCGGATGCCGACAAGCTGCGCGTGTGTCAGGTGAGCAATGGTAGCGAGAGCTTCCAGGTCGTCTGCGGCGCGCCGAATGCACGTACCGGCATCAAGATCCCCTTCGCCATGATCGGCGCCGAGCTGCCGGGCGACTTCAAGATCAAGAAGGCCAAGCTGCGCGGTGTGGAGTCCCAGGGCATGCTGTGCTCGGCCTCCGAACTGCAGATCAGCGACGACAACAGCGGCCTGATGGAGCTGGCGGCGGACGCCCCGGTCGGTCAGGACATCCGCGCCTACCTGGGCCTGGACGATGCCAGCATCGAGATCGGTCTGACTCCCAACCGCGGCGACTGTCTGTCGCTGGCGGGTCTGGCTCGTGAAGTCGGTGCCATCTACGGTGCTCCAGTATCGGCGGTATCGGTTGCTCCGGTCGCAGCGATCCATGATGAAGTGCGCCCGGTGGAAGTGCTGGCGCCCAAGGCCTGCCCGCGCTACCTGGGCCGCGTCATCCGCAACGTCGACCTGTCCAGGCCGACTCCGTTGTGGATGGTCGAGCGCCTGCGCCGTTCCGACATTCGCAGCATCGACGCGGCCGTTGACGTCACCAACTACGTGATGCTCGAGTTGGGCCAGCCCATGCACGCCTTCGATCTCGCCGAGATCAACGGCGGCGTCCGCGTGCGCATGGCCGAAGAGGGCGAGAAGCTGGTGCTGCTCGACGGCCAGGAAGTCAGCCTGCGTGCCGACACCCTGGTGATCGCCGATCACAGCCGCGCCCTGGCGATTGCCGGCGTGATGGGCGGCGAGCACAGCGGCGTCAGTGACAAGACCCGCGATCTGTTCCTGGAAAGCGCCTTCTTCGACAACATTGCCGTGGCTGGTAAGGCGCGCTCCTATGGCCTGCACACCGACTCGTCGCACCGTTTCGAGCGTGGCGTCGATTCGCAGCTGGCGCGCAGCGCCATGGAGCGTGCCACCGCGCTGCTGTTGGAAATCGTTGGCGGCGAAGCTGGGCCGATCATTGAGGTCAGCAGCGAGGCCGATCTGCCGAACGTGGCGCCGATCACCCTGCGCGCCGAGCGCATCAGTCAGATGCTGAGCATGGACATGGACGGTGCCGAGGTCGAGCGTCTGCTCAGCGCGCTGGGTCTGGGCGTGATCGCCCAGGGCGCCGGCCAGTGGCAGGTCAGCGTGCCGAGCCACCGCTTCGATATCAGCCTGGAAGTTGACCTGATCGAAGAGCTGGGTCGCCTGTACGGTTACAACCGCTTGCCGGTACGCTATCCGCAGGCGCGTCTGGCACCGCAGGCCAAGGCCGAGGCACGTGCCGAACTGCCGGCCCTGCGTCGCCTGCTGGTGGCGCGCGGTTACCAGGAAGCAATCACCTACAGCTTCATCGATCCCAAGCTGTTCGAGCTGTTCAGTCCGGGCGTGGCGCCGCTGCAATTGGCCAACCCGATTTCCGCCGACATGGCGGCCATGCGTTCGTCGCTGTGGCCGGGCCTGGTCAAGGCGCTGCAGCACAACCTCAACCGTCAGCAGTCGCGCGTGCGCCTGTTCGAAAGTGGTCTGCGCTTCGTCGGTCAGCTAGAAAGCCTGCAGCAGGAGGCCATGTTGGCCGGCGTGATCAGTGGCAGTCGTCTGCCGGAAGGCTGGGCCAACAGCCGCGAGAGCGTTGACTTCTATGACCTGAAAGCCGATGTCGAAGCTCTGCTGGGTTATGCCGGCGCGGCCGATGCGTTCAGCTTCGTGCCGGGCGAGCATCCTGCTCTGCATCCGGGCCAGACCGCCCGTATCGAGCGGGAGGGGCGCCTGGTCGGCTTCATGGGCGCACTGCATCCGGAGCTGAGCAAGACTCTGGGTCTGGATCAGCCAGTGTTCGTCTTCGAGCTGGTGCTGGCCGAAGTTGCTGCTGGTCGTATGCCGGTGTTCAGCGAGCTGTCGCGCTTCCCCGAAGTGCGTCGCGATCTGGCACTGCTGGTGGATCGCGAGCAGCCGGCCGAGGCCGTATTGGCTGCCATTCGTGAAACGGCGGGCGAGTGGTTGACAGACCTCAAGCTATTTGACGTCTATCACGGTAAAGGTATTGATCCGCATAGAAAAAGCCTGGCTGTCGGCTTGACCTGGCAACATCCATCGCGCACTCTTAATGACGATGAGGTGAGTACTACTACGCAAAACATCCTCACCTGCCTCGAACAAAGGTTCAACGCCACGTTAAGGAAGTAGCGTATGGGGGCTCTGACGAAAGCTGAAATGGCGGAACGTCTGTATGAAGAGCTCGGCCTGAACAAAAGGGAAGCCAAGGAACTGGTGGAGCTGTTTTTTGAAGAGATCCGCCAGGCTCTTGAGCTGAACGAACAGGTCAAGCTTTCCGGGTTCGGTAACTTCGACTTGCGCGACAAGCGCCAGCGACCCGGCCGCAACCCGAAAACAGGAGAGGAGATTCCGATCACGGCTCGCCGTGTGGTCACCTTTCGTCCAGGGCAAAAATTGAAAGCCAGGGTCGAGGCCTATGCTGGAACCAAGTCATAACGACGAACTACCGGCAATTCCCGGCAAACGCTACTTCACCATCGGTGAGGTCAGTGAACTCTGCGCGGTCAAGCCTCACGTTCTACGTTACTGGGAACAGGAATTCCCACAGCTCAACCCGGTCAAGCGGCGGGGCAACCGCCGCTACTACCAGCGTCAGGACGTGCTGATGATTCGTCAGATTCGAGCGCTGCTTTACGATCAGGGGTTCACCATCGGCGGGGCGCGTCAGCGTCTTTCGGGTGATGAAGCCAAGGACGACACCACCCAGTATCGTCAACTGATCAAGCAGATGATCGTCGAGCTCGAGGACGTGCTGCACGTACTGAAGAAGTAAGGTGAAGAAAAAGTTGCCTTATTTCAAAAGCTTAATGTATAGTTCCTCCCGCTTTCGGTCACCCGGAAGCATCGTCGGGGCGTAGCGCAGCCCGGTAGCGCACTTGCATGGGGTGCAAGGGGTCGAGTGTTCGAATCACTCCGTCCCGACCAAAAAACCCTAGAAAATCCAGTCATTTAACGGTGACTGGATTTTTTTATGGGCGGGTGCTTTTCAGGATGCACGATTTAGGGCACACATAGGGCACATCGTCCTGCAAGGTTCTTCTGCACGCATTTTCTTGTGCCATGCGATCAGTCGGTCGTATCGTTCTTAATCACTAGGAGGGATGCGCGATGGATAAGCCTGCAAGAACACGGAGCGTGACAGCGCTGAAAGACATGATCAACAAGCCCGAATCCCCGGTCTCTGTCGACGGCATGGATCTCATGCTCGGCAAGGGGGCTGTCCGTGTTGGCGGCGACACTGCTTTCTTGCTGATCTCAAATGCGTCCGGTGTACTCGTGACCGAGAACTGGCAAGAGCTTCAGTATGACTCGACAGACATCAGCTCTGTCCATCTTGCGATTCCAGGCCTGAACGGATTGTCAGTAGAAGAAGTCCGCAGCGTTTCTGTCTTTGAAGAGCTTCGCCCAACTGGTGGCATCCGGCATCACGTCAGCTACACGCTTATGGGGGGCAGTATTTACACGGAGAGCGAGCTTTCGAGCCGGGCGACTGGTAAGCACACTACTGTGTATGAGAAGCGCTGAGCAGCGGCCACCGATCATGCACCCATTCTAGGCCAGTTGGCGGCGTAGTAGTGATCACATAGATCCTCTGCTGATCCTTTTCTCCGATCACCAAACCATCGATCACCAGTTCGTCTTCTAAGTCGAACCAGTGGCTGACCTTCTCTTCATCCTTCTCCATAAATTTCGCAGCAGGAATGTGGACGCGAGTCGGCTCGTACTTTTCCCATCTTCCTTCTTCAACTGACGATAGCCGCGCCCATCCGCCCTGCGGACCTTTCCCCGGCTGTTGCCTGCGCCGACCCCACGGCACCCACACAATTTCCTGGCCATCGCCAGTGAGCACAGTTAGGGCAGCCCTCGGGTTCGGGAAATAGATCTTAAGCTGCTCACCCGTCCGCGTGTACCGCCCGGAAATTTCTACGCCGCCGCACATCGCTAACCCCCTTGGAGATCGGAAAAATCCCACTATACTGATTATATATACAGTATTTTGAGCAGGCTGATGAATACCGCATTTTTGACCCAAGGACGCCGCATCGAGCGTCTATGTCTTTCGCCAGAAAAGCTGAAGATCACAGGTTTCCAGTCCCCAGCAGGGGATCATGAGCAAGGCCCCTTGAGCATCGACGAATTCGTCGGCCTGGGTGCCCCACACATATGGCTATGGATCGCTGACAGCGACGCCTTGTCTGGCCTCGGCATCTTCAAACACGATGTCCTTGTTGTTAACCGCGTCGGTCAAGCTGCTCCAGGACGCGCTGCAATCGTCATCATCGATCATGAGTTCAAGCTCTGCTCAATCCTCACTGACGCTGAGAAAAGGCGCTCTCTTGTCACCATAGACCGCCAGGGCGAGTGCCAGCGCCTGGCCGACGAGGGCGAGGTGATCCTTTGGGGCATCGTCGATTTTCTGTTTCGAGATCTGCGCCCATGAGTCGCCGCGTTTACGCACTCATCGACTGCAATTCCTTTTACTGTTCATGCGAAAGGATTTTCAGGCCTGAGCTGGCCACCACCCCGATTGTGGTGCTGTCCAATAACGATGGCTGCGTCATCGCCCGTACACGTGAAGCGAAGGCCTTGGGCATCGCTATGGGTGCCGCTTACTTCGAAATTCGAGATGAATTACGCCAGCTTGGCGTCCAGGCTTTTTCGAGCAACTACGCGCTTTACAGCGACGTATCGAACAAGGTCATGCGCTGCATCCACAGCCAGGTGCCAGACCTTGAGCAATACAGTATCGATGAAGCCTGGGCTGAGCTGACCGGCATGCTGGGTGATCTGGCAACAATCGGGAAAGCTATCAAAGAGCGCGTTTGGAGCGAATGCGCGATGCCGGTGGGCGTCGGTATAGGGCACACCAAAACCCTCGCAAAACTCGCGAACTTCGCCGCCAAGAAATGGCAGAAGACAGGGGGAGTGGTAGACCTCACCGATCCCATTCGTCGCGACAAGCTGCTCAAGGTGGCGCCGGTCGATGAGGTATGGGGTGTTGGCCGCAGGCTGAGCAAGAGTCTCGAAGTGATGGGCATCAAGACGGCTTGGGATCTCGCTCATGCCGACCTTTCAGTGATCAGAAAGTCATTTGGCCGCGTGCTCGAACGCACTGCCCGTGAGCTACTCGGCGAAGAATGGCTGCGAATGCACCAGGCGCCAGATCTGAAGAAAGAGATCTGTAGCTCCAAAATGTTTGGCACCAAGCTGAGAACCATCGAGCCGATCCGCGAGGCCTTGGCGAGCTACGTCGCTCGTGCTGCCGAAAAACTGCGG
Organism: Pseudomonas hydrolytica; assembly: GCF_021495345.1. Classification (NCBI taxonomy): domain Bacteria; kingdom Pseudomonadati; phylum Pseudomonadota; class Gammaproteobacteria; order Pseudomonadales; family Pseudomonadaceae; genus Ectopseudomonas; species Ectopseudomonas hydrolytica. The sequence goes on along the minus strand of NZ_CP099397.1, from coordinate 3,106,569 downwards.
GAGCAGGGCAGTCTGGCTGAGGAAATGGTCATCAGCTTGCAGACCTCGGGGTTCGTCGAAGACAGAGAGCGTTACTTCAGCAGCGCTCGCTGCATCCTGCCGCATCCGACAAACGACACGCTCTTGATGACCCAAGCAGCCAATCAGGCTCTAGAGCGCATCTTCAGAAAGGGCTATGCGTACTCGAAAGTCGGCGTTTTGCTAACAAACCTTTGTCCCGCAGATGGGTACACGCCGGATCTGTTTGCTGAGCCGCCTCGCCGGAATTGCGAGCGGCTGATGAAGGCGATTGACCAGTTGAACGCCAGGTATGGGAGAGGGGCGGTCAGGGTAGGGACGATCTGGCCGGGAGGGAGGGCGTGGCAGATGAAAAGGGAGATGCTGTCGCCGTCGTATACGAGTAGCTGGCGGGAGCTGCCGAGAGCTGGGTAGCGCGTAGTAGGCGAGGATGCCAGGAGCCAGTACATCAGTGCTGGATTTTTCATTTTTGTTGGTCGGGTGGACCTGACGGGCACCCAAAATTCTCGTCGCGTTGAGGTATCCTTGAGGTCCGAATTTCAGGTCGAGGAGAGGATTCCGTGATCTCTAACGCAGACAAGGAAAACGTACAGAAGGCGCACGAGATAGCTACCCAGCTTGTTGATGAGCTGAAGGGTGTTGCCTGCTCAAAAAATGCTCTACTGGCAGAGCTTGGGGTGGATATCCTCAGGTCTGTTACTGAGATTGAGCAAAAACTAAAAAGAATATCGCTAGCAAATCAATCCGAATCATAAGAATACGAATATTAAGGGAATAAAATGCCAGTAAATATTAACCGCCCTCATCTCTGGGCGGATGACGTTGCGCGTTCCGTTGATATGTACAACCAATGGTTCCTAGACTTTTCACCGCAAACATTCTTGAAGACGAGGGTCACAGCAACAAAGATAGTAGAAGATAGTCTGAAGGCAACAAATTATCTGAGAAATATATCTCCTGCTATTTTTAAGGCTTATCCCGGAATCCTTTCCACTCTGCGCATGTCTACTTGCCCTCCAATAGCGGTAGATCGTCTTATTGGGCTGTCTGGTGTAACCCCATCTCTTGTGAAGGGCATGGAGCTTGAGCAAAGACTTCCTCTTCGAATGAATAGGGATCAACTTGATCAAGAGCTTGGTCAAATAGGAGCCATCATCGAGAGAATGGCAGATCCAGAAATTTTTAGCTGGCTGAGAAGCGGTCTAGAGCCAACAGAGAGAGAAGTACACAGGGCTGCCACGATCATTGCTGACCGCTTATGTGCCGCTCAGGCTAATCCGATTATTCGCAATGAACAAGAAAAAAGACAGCTCTTAGAAATTAAAAAATGGCTTGAAGCGAGAGGTTATACAGAGGTTCAGCTCGGTGACCGTGTTGATTTCAGGAGTATGCAAAATGGCACATTCAGTTTTAGGCTGAACGTTGTTGTTGGTGATGCTAATCCAGTAAATATCCCGGTTGATGCTGTAATAATGCCCAGGAATGCTCAGCCTGGACAATTTCCATTGCTGGTAGAGGCTAAGTCAGCAGGGGATTTCACCAATACGAACAAGAGAAGGAAAGAAGAGGCCACAAAAATGATTCAGCTCCGTGGAAAGTATGGGGCGAAAATTAAATTTATATTGTTCCTTTGCGGATACTTCGGGACGAGCTATCTTAAATATGAGGCCGATGAAGGAATTGATTGGGTCTGGGAACATAGAATTGATGACTTGGCGGGGTTTGGACTTTAATGATTGAAGAACTGGAATCGAGCAGGATTGAAATTCAAGCTCATTTGGATGGTTTGAAAACTCAGGAAGAGAGGAATCGACTCGGGCAATTTGCAACCCCGTCGTTGCTGGCTAGAGACATTCTGTTTCATGCTAAAGAGTTTCTTCCGGCCAACGAGCGGGTTCGATTCCTCGATCCAGCTCTTGGTAGCGGGGCGTTCTTCGCCGCGCTCAAGAGAGTCTTCAAGGCAGATGAAATCGAAAGCTCTTCAGCGTTTGAAATAGACCCGCACTACGGTGGTCCGGCTGAAGAACTGTGGGTGAAGCAAGGACTAAAGATCACTCACGGCGATTTTACACAAGCCGAGCCTGATCCAGCATTCAATTTGATTATCTGCAATCCTCCTTACGTTCGACACCATCATCTAAAGGGTGATGAGAAGAAAAGGTTGCAGCAGAGCAGTCTCACCGCATCTGGACACAAGCCGACAGGACTGGCGGGTCTTTATGTCCACTTCTTGCTTCAGTGCCAAGCCTGGATGGCTCCTGGGGCAATTGCTGGATGGCTAATTCCCTCTGAATTTATGGATGTGAATTACGGGAAAGAGGTCAAAAAGTACCTGCTTGATAAAGTAACCTTGCTCCAGATTCATCGTTTCTGTCCAGAAGACATCCAATTCACGGATGCATTGGTGTCCTCTGCTGTGGTCTGGATCAAGAACGAGGCTCCGAAGTCTGAGCACGAGGTATTATTTACCTTTGGTGGATCTCTCGCGAAACCAGATATAGTCAAGTCGGTGAGCAGCAAGGATTTGGCCAAGGAAGCGAAGTGGACGCGCTTCCCTAAAGCCGGAGTGCGTGAGGAGGAGGTTGATGGTGTAGTTAGGCTGAGTGACCTTTTCTCTATCAAGCGAGGACTTGCAACAGGTGACAATAAGTTCTTCGTATTGAATGAACAGCAGGTGGCAAGCCTTAATATTCCGGCGACTGCACTGCGACCAATCCTGCCAAGCCCAAGATATGTGAAGGACGATGAGATTAAGGCAGACGAGGAGGGGCTGCCAACAAATGTTGAGCGACTTTTCTTGCTGGACCCGAAAATGCCGGAAGAAGAAATTCAATCCAAGCATCCTGAGCTATATAGATATCTGCTAGAAGGCAAGGAGAAAAGGGTTGATCAAGGCTACCTGTGCAAAGGGCGTAAGCGTTGGTATGACCAAGAGCAGCGCGGACCAGCACCAATCGTATGTACATACATGGGACGGTCAGATGGTAAGAGTGGCAGGCCGTTCAGATTCCTTCTAAATCGCAGCAAAGCAACGATGGCAAACACCTACCTTGCTATGTATCCGACTCCAGCTATGCAGCAGAGGCTCGATGCAGACCCTAGCCTTCTAGAGAAGGTCTGGAGGCAACTCAATGAGATCAAGCCAGAAGTGTTGCTGGGGGAGGGGAGGGTCTACGGCGGCGGTTTGCACAAGCTTGAGCCGAAGGAGCTGAGCAAAGTGCCAATAGAGCTGGACTGAAATAAAAAGCCCCTGAAAAGGGGCTTTTTCATGAAGCTAAGGAACTGGGATCACTGGAGCCAAGATTCGACCGTTTCAGCCCCAAACTCTTCTTTCCAGGCCTTCAGCACTTTGTGATTCCCGCCTTTTGTCTCAACCCGCTCACCGTTATTTGGATTAACGTAGATCTTGACCGCACGCTCTTTACGCTGCCCAGTAGCAGCCTGGGCGCGTTCTGGACGAGCGTGTGGGTCCAAGATGAGCTTTACTTCACGCAGCGAGAAACCGTACTCGGCCAACAGACCGCGCAGCTTTTGCTCGAACTCGATCTCTTTCTTGAGTTCGTTGTCGTTTTTCATCGCATCGAGCTGCTTCAGCTGCTCAGCGAGTTGCGCTTCAAGCGCTTTGAATTCTGCGAGTTTGCTCATTATTTGTCCCCAATTTTTTAATGGTCGGCGGTGAATTCGAGAGAGTCGAAAGCTTTGATTTTCTTTTCTACGGCGGTGCGGCGGGATTGTAGCTGAGAGTCTCTCATCGTGATGTAGTTGTCTTGATAATCATTGAGCAAACCGGCCTCCAGCTGGATCTGGTCTTCGATAACGGAGAGGTCTTTTTTGAGCGTTATGAGGGTAGGGCCAAGGGCTGTTTTAATCTGAAGGCGGATGCGATTGGCCTTGTCACGCAGACGTTTGAGGTAGCGAAGCTGAAGGTGGACGAGATTGAGCTTGGACTCGCCTTCTGCAATCTCGTTGCGGCAGTGATCGATGATGCTTGTGAAGTATGCGTAACGCTCTTCGTATGACTTTTGCGGTCGGCCCATGGCTTTGGAGGTAGGGTTAGGGTCGAGGTCGCGGCGCTTGTAAAACGCTGTGTACATCTGTTTGTCGAGCATGCCCAAGATATCTTTTCCCGGCCTGCCGACCTGGGTTTTGCCATGCTGGGCGCGAAGCGTCTCGATGTCTGACGGCTCCTCATCTTCGTCCTGTTCCATCGCGCGGAGCTTCTCTAGCTCTTCGTCGCGCTCGATTTCAATGCGTGCTAGCTCCAATTCCTTTGGCATTATCGGCTTTCCGGGGGCCAGGCGCTTCTCGGAATCGGGGAGGGCGTTCCAGGCTTCTTCTGTGAAGCCCTGAGGGCGGAAGAGGTTCAGCTTGTGGCGTACGGCCTTCGCTTCATCCTTGAGCCCTTCTTGCTCGTATTTGGCGGCTTCACGAGCGAGCGTGAGGCGCTGTAGGAACGTGCTGAGCAAAAGGTGGCGCTGCACGTCGTCATCGGCCAACAGGTGGCCAGACTCTTCTTCGATTTCGCGTTCCAGCTCGCCGAGATTCTCGTGAAGGCGGGCTACGAGGCGGCGTTGCTTTTCCAGGGGGCTGAGAGCGGGGCGGCCCTGAGATTTTTTCCTTGACGGAGCTTCATCCATGTGAATCACCATTGACAAAACAAATATTTATTACTATAATATGTGTTTTAAAGGTGGTTCTGTCAAGGATGACAATGGAGCTGTCAGGCGGCTCTGCCAGACCTTGGGTGCGGCTGGAAGTTGATGCCAAGCTCCAGGGAGCGGGCTTTCCAGTACGACCGACCTTCGAGGACGAAGGTTGCGAGATCGCCGGCCAAGTAATGCACTTCATGGCCTTTGCTGATGAAGGGCAGAACACAAAGGAACTGGCGCTTAGAGCGCCAGATTTGCAGGGAAGCCTTGGAAATACCGTAGGCGAGAGCTGCTTCAGCAGTAGTTAGTTTTGTGGATGGATCTGAAACAGTAAGAGGGTTGTCATTGAAAAGAACTGGAATACGTGGGTACTCATGCTCCAGCCGGGCTTTCGGCTTGTCTTTGTACGCGATTACGTCGTCTCTCTTATAAAAGACCTTTCCGCCCTGTTTGATGTGCGGGATTGGCTTTCCATTCGATTTAACTGTTCGAAGATTCCTCAGCGTTCCGACTGCAAGCTGAAGCATTGCTGCTGCTTGTGATTCGCTGACGTATTCTGCTGTTCTTGTGTTTACTTGTTCTTTAACAATGCGCATTTTTATTATTCCTTTGGTGCTTGTCCATAACATTATTATAGCATAAAAGCAGTGTTATTTTTGGTGTGGTCAAGTTCTTTGTAATTATTTTGCATCGCTTTAACCCCCTGAGGGGAAGGGGCCACTGGGGTGGTTCTTTGGGTGGGTGCCACTTCCCTCTCTTTTATATATATGAAAGAAGGAAGTGGTAATAAACGCAAAGCTACAACCAGCACAACCACTGGATACCTTACGCGAAGCGGGATTAGATATTTACCACTTCCTCCTGTTTTATATATATGAAAGCAGGAAGTGGTAATAAAAAGACAATCTCATTGACTGGAAAAATATTTTTAATTATTTTCGATATTAATGTTTAAAAGTTAAAAATTAGTGTTATTATAAAAATGTGCAATATAGCACTGCGCCGGAGATGCGTAAAACATAATAACAGGTTAAAATTTAAAATGAATAAAACATTCTATAAGGGTCAAAAACAGGAGCACACTGTAAATGACATAAACACTGCGGTAGTGGTGGTTGGTACAGAAGACATAACAGATTTGAGTTATACGTACGTTAGGGCAGAGAAAAATTTAGAGTCTGTAGTAAAGCTGCTCTCAGAAGCAAAGTCAGAAACAAAGAAGTCTATTTCAATCTTCGTAACAGATGAGAATTACACCGAGCGTTATGAGCTGGCAAGAGCATATAAGGCCGGGCTGTACTTCGTAAACGATACCCACATCGAAAGCCTGAAGGGTTACTCATCTCTTGAAATCGATGAAGTCGCTGCACAAGCAGGCGTTCTAAAGAATATTAAGCGTTTTGTTGCGTCTGTGGCTCGCCAGGTTCCTTTCTCGCTGTCTCGTGACCAAGCCGTAAAGCTTGTTGGAAATGCTGTTTCAGACTTGAGTTTCAGTGTTGAAAAGGATGAAAACCCGCTGGATCTGCTTAACAAGGCAATTGATAGTGACATTATCAAATACCAACACAGCCGCAAAATCAATTTCGATTCTCAAATCGTAGGCAGTTTTCTCAATCATCGTAAACCTAGCCTTGAGGCATCCGCTGAGCTAGAAACCTATGCTGCGAAAATATTCTTGCAGGGCGGCGTTCATGTGCTAGCAGACGGCATGGGCAAGGGTAAAACCAAGCATGTCATACGAAAGCTGATTGAGGCTGGTATCGATTCTGGCGAGAAATCCACGGTATTGACTCATCGTATCGCTATCGCTCGTTCAAGCGCTATCGCTGACCTTGTTGAGCAATACAATGACGACAGCATTAAAGGTCGTGAAGATCAGCTCAAATCACTCTCTCTAGTAATTAATAAATGCGATAACGAGAGGTTTAGGGTTCATACGCATCAAAGCGGCATCGTCATCATCGAAGAAGCCGCCCAGGTACTGCGTCACTTGATGCAAAAAGACTTCACCGGCGACCGTATCGGCGTGTTTCACGAGATTCTTGGGCTCATTAAGAATGCGCGCCTGGTGCTTTTCTGCGAAGCATTTGTGAATGATGTACTGATTAATTACGTACGCCTTGCCGGCAGAACGATAAATTTTATGCAGGGCAATGCTGATTATTCGTCAATTAATGTATGTCTCGGATCGGTAGAGTCAACACAGAGAGAAATTCTCAGAGCTTTGGCTGCGAACAAGAAGGTTCTTTTCTCATCAGATTCGAGAAAACAGGCCGAGACAGTAGCCAAAATTGCCAGAGATCAGGGTAAAAAAGTTCTTTTGGTAACGCAGATAACTAAAGACAATGATGAGGTTGTTGAGTTTCTTGCTAACCCAAATGACACTATTACTAAGTACGACGTGCTTTGCCACAGTCCATCAATGCAATCGTCTGTCAGTATCACCATCAAGCATTTTGAGGCTCATTTCTGCATATTCGGCGCGGTTGTTGGGGTCGATGATGCAAAGCAGTTCGTATATCGAGACAGAACAGCCAAAAAAATTATTGTGGGGATTCATCACACAAGAAATTTCTCGGTCGAAGAGAAGGAAGCTATAGCAAAATTCTTCGGAAGTGGAGATCTGGTTTTCGACTCTATCGCTTTTCAGCAGTTGCACCTAAATGCTCTTGAAAAAAATAATTTCCAGCAATGGTTGTCCATTAGCTTTGGGCTGGATGGTTTTACTATGAGCAGGCTCTCATCTGAAAAAAATGTTGACGAAGAAGCTTCGAAAATCTTCAAGAATGGAAGAAAAGTGGTTGCGCAAATGGTAACAAAGCGAACCCTAGAAGCTGGGAAAGAGTTATCATTTCGGACAATGGAGAGACTTGAGAAAACTACAAACGATAAAGAATACTACATCAATAATTTAATAGATGTAGCTAACGCAACCGGAAAGATTATCAATGAAGTTACTGCGAAGGATGTTGGATTCTATAATCAAGGTGCTGGTCTGACCAAGATTAGAAATATGAAGTGTCTGTTGCTGGAGGATGCTGACTTCGAAAAGTTCAGGGAAAGGGATAATTTACTGACTGGTATCGATGCTAGGCACTACTCGGACATTCGTAAGCATCTTCGCGAGGTGATGACTACGCTATCTATTAGGATGGACGGCAAAGGCGTTTTAACCGAAGACGGACTTGCAGATGCATGTGCATACATTGTTAAAAATCAAATTGATTTCAAGATGAATGGACTTGTTTCAATAAAAGTTGGAGCAAATACGGACCGGCAAAAGCATTCGCTTATCTCTAACTTGCTTTCGAAATTGGGATTGTCAAAAGTAAGAAAGATGGTAGATGGTGAAAGAGTCTATGTCTTAAATCAGGCGCAGTATAAAAGAATGTGCTCGTACGTCTTTCCGTTTAGCTTTAGTTCAATTAAAAGAAAGGATTGGTCTTTTCAGGATAATATTCAATACGATAAAAAAAGTGCGCTCGTATAGATTGAAAATGATACGCAAAAAAATAACTCTTAAAATGAGGTTATAAGCTAGAGGTCTGTTAAAATTATGGTATGATTAATGTGTGAGAAAAAATACCTGCTTGCTCATGCATCTCCAAGTGCAGCCTCGTCCGATATATTTATTTATCGGCGGGGTTTTCACCCTCTAGGCCCAATACTGTAAGGAAAGCATATTAATAGGGATGCTTGTCGTAGGTATTGCCGAGTTCTAGAAAATCTTGTTCAGCTGGAGTGATACAGATCTTACAGGCCAAATCATCGCTAATGGTTGATCTAGTTGCGGCCGCATTACACGCTCATGTACTACAGCCGCTAATTTGGAACCACGCTCAGGGCAGGCTTCTATGGTTTGTGTGTTTTCGGATGCAAATATAATTATGAGTTAGTGGATCCGCATAGATGCATCTCAGTTTTTTTGATCAATTTATTCAGAGGCTCTCTATACAAAAGATCAGGAGACAACGAGATAAAATTGCTTTTACGAATGTCATTAACGCATATTGTAAGCTCCTTGGTCAGTTTGGGGTTGAGTGTAAATCCTCTAATTGCTTTAAGCGTTTTTGAACTGGTGTCTATGACGTGCATTTCGATGAAAAGCCTAGAGCTTTCAGTAAGTTCTGGTGTTGCGTACTCTTCGTTGGGAATTATTTGTGGCATGAAGGGGCACTCCAATATCATGTCTCCAATTTTGAAAAGTATCAGAATTTGTGATTCTTGGCGTATGAAGCCAGCTCTAATTTTTCCATCTCTGAGATTTTTAATCTCAGAGCTGATCGGACTAGGCAGCATTACTTGGAGTGTAAAGCCTTGTTTTGTAAAAAATTGAGCTGCTGAGCCTTCATATACTGGAGTTCTAAGTGGGTATGGAGCATTTATAGATAGTTGTATAAATTCTTTCATGGATTATTTCCTTGTGGGTGATTGGTTTATATGCCAAGTAATGATGTCAATGGCTATGATCACGCTGATTTCTCCCCAGTGATTTATTTTGAGTTGAAATTTCAATTTCTTGGCGAAATTTATTGTGACAACGGTTTTGTGTTCGTCAATACTTTTAAGTTGGTTTTATAAAAATAATTGATGTGGCGAGTTGTCTGCTCGCAACTTATTTGGAATGTCGATCGCAGTCGAATAGATGGATGTGTCATCTACAGCCGTAAATAGGAGATGTGGCGCACGTTGACTATCTGAAAGAACTAACAGACATCGGATTCTTAGAGTTGATTTCGACGTCTCTGCGAATGACAGCCGAATTCTGGAAGTAGTGCCTCTTGCCAGTTAACCGCTCGGACCTTGGTCCACAATAGCCAGGTCAGAAGTACGGCAACGCGAAGCTACGTTTCGGCGGATTGGCAAAGAATGCCACGTACCTGGTGACGCTATTTGCCCTGTCGAATGATCAGGAGATGGCCAGGGAATTTACGACCATGGTCCACATTTACCAGTTCAGGGCACGCGGTTGGATGGTGTTGGCCTGGTGATTTGCGACCATAGTCCATGCGACGCTTTAGTTGAGTGGCGATGATTCGGGCTTAGCGCCCCGGGAGCTTCAAGCGATCTGCGGTTTTCTTGTCTACAGGCAGTGCCTCAACGATGCCGTGATCTACAGTAGGGCTGATTGAAATCGCATTTTTCTGCGCCCGATCTCGACCTTCCTGTAATTGTTCCGGCGTACAAATAAATACTGGCAGCACCCCCGACCAGTTACCTACTCCTTCAAGCTCCGCATCCACATGAATAGAAAGATATTGCTCGGTAAGCTCAAAGGTCGGAGTGCTAACGCTATTGACGCGATTGACCCAGTCAAGCGGTACCACTTTCTTGTTAGCAGCTCTGGAGTTCCGGGGGACAAACGAAAGGCGGATGATATCCATCATAATGAGCCTGCTAAGCCAATCGGAGCCTGCATACCTTTCGTGATAATCAGAGATAAAGCTGCCGCTCTGGAGGTCTGCAAACCACGTGCCGTGAGCCATGCCCAGCACGTTGCCAAATAGCGACTCCATCGCTTCCATGCCACCGAGCATCCTACCGGTCTCTCTGCACATGGTTTTGGTTGCCAATGCATTGCGACGGTCTGTGGCTACTTGGATTTGGACGGTGACCTCGTGCCCAGACTCAGTTCGCTCAATTGCAGGCGGTTGGGAAAGCAGCCCTCCATAGCCCAGTTCATTTGAAAGGACATATCGATCTTCATCTGGCCATTTGCTGAAATCCACGCTCAGTGCCCACAGCTCCCGGATGTTGCCTTCAAGGAAGTGAGAAATTCTAAATCGACATCCGTCCGGACCGAACCGTAGTACCGCCCCTAGCGCTATCAGACTCGGGCCGATAGCGATGATGTCGTCGCGACCCACTTCACCTTGTCCCTGAAGGCGCCTTGATGCCTCGTGGCTGAGCTTCAGCTCATGAAGGTTTTGGGTTGAGTATCGTACTTCGTCCCTGTCGATGAGAACGCTACAGCTAGCGCAAAGCCAAATCCCATTATCGATTGATCCGCGTTGCTCGGGAGTCATTGAGTGATCGTAACGACGCGCGCCAGGACCAGACGCAGCTGCTGCAATGTGAGCAGCAACGCCAATCATGGTCACAGCGTTTGAAGCTTCGTCGCTGGGCCCTACCGTCGACGCCTTGCACAAGGAGCATTGATAGCTTGCCCGTAGGGCGAGATCGCTCTTAGTCCTTCTTGAAAAATCGTCACGTGAGGAAGTCATCTGTGAAATCCAAACCTAATAGGCCCCAGCAGGAGCAGAGTGATTGCAGAGTTACTTTGGTGAAGATGATGTTGGGTATCAGACCGTATTGCTCGAATCTGAAGGCCATCCGCAGACTATTCCAAATACTCTGCCGAGCGTTTCTGATCGATGCCCGTAAAGGCTAAGCTTGGTAGAAACCTTGGGTTAGCTCAAGAACGCTCTGAAATCGAGATGGACCACCTCCACGGAGCTGAAGCTCAGAGCGTTGACCTAATTGGAATACTCTGCGATCCAGCTTACCTTGAGTACGACGAGAACACCTCACTCTGGTCCCTTCTGCGAAGCGGGTTTGGTTGAAAAAGAGCGGCTGCCAGACAAGTGCGAGGGTGGCTTGTACCGCTCAGACGAGCCCGCCCAGCGAAAAATTTATTGGCTGTATGACTGCTCCTGGGCGAGAGCGGCCCTTCGTGGCTGGCAGAGGTCGGCCAGAAGCGGCCACTAATTTCTTGGCAATCAACAGCAGAAAAAGCATTATGGAAACAACTGCTCACGCGCAGTCCCATCTTCGGCGGCATGAATGCCTTGCTTATCTCACACAAGCATTCATTCCTGCTAGCTTTGGCGACATGCTGTGAAGCGCGGGCTTATGCCGCATTCGGCTATAACTGGCTTATACCGCGTTCGATATAACGTCGCAGCAGAAGGGAGTGAAAGATGCATAAAACACTGATCCGCAAGAGAAAAGTCAACATTGTTAGCGAAATGTTAGGCTGCGTATTAGTCGAGCGTTCGGTCTAATCACTGTTAGGCACAGTCAAACACGCAACAATCCAATTCTTTCAACCCAGAGGTCTCCCAACTATGAAAGTCAAACTTGTAGCATTAACAGCATTAGTCGCACTTACCTCAAATATTGCGAACGCAAACGAGCCCATCGTTGTAAATCAGGCAGTAACAGAGAAGGAAGCATTAACAGCTCAGCAAGCATGGTGTGCTGCTCTTCTTGATATCAACGCCGCATACGAAAAGGATGGAAAAGTAGCAGCGAGAGCATTGGCCGAGAAAGTCATAGATTCCGCTTACGCCTACCAAATGGGCGCAGTACTCTTTAAGCCTACGCTCACGGTGAACCCTCAAACATTTCGCCCCACACGTGCCGGTGCGCTATCTTATTTCGTTGGCGGTGACCCATCCTTCCCTGCCGACACAGGTTTTGCTCTAAAAGGCTGGAAAAAATGTGAGCCTGTCACTTCTGCTATTTTTCTTGATGGCAATAGCGCAATTACTATGGGGAAAGTTCACTTCACAGATAAAAATGGGAAAGTGACTACCGTTGACAAAACGTGGGGTTACGTTAAAGACGATGCGGGAAATTTGCGCATTAACCTTCACCATTCATCATTGGAGTACCAACCTAAGTAAATCCGCTATAAACCCATAGGCAGTGGAGTTGTTGCCTAACAAGTCATTCCAGCGGACTGCCTACGGCAGCCGCTGAATTCCAACGTTAGTGGCTTTTCTCCAGGTCATGTCAGGGTCACGAACGTTTGAAGTAATCCAGCAGTAATCCGACAGCTCCAGTGTTCGGCTAACGCCGTAGAAAGCACAATCTAGAGGTTGATTAACGAGATAGTAGATAGTCCGGTGAAACCGACTAAGAGAAAATTGTGAGTCTGTAACTGACGTTGTGACGCGGCCCGGAGAAATTATGATCGAGAGAGTTTTCAGAAGTAGTCGGTTTATGGTGTGGGTGGCAGTCGTTATCTGTGCGGTGTCATCTTTGCTCTTGTATGGTGCCTCGGTTAACATAATCTGGAATACCGCACTGGATGTAGTACGTGATATACCTGTCTCTGCTGACAACGGCAAGAGCCTCGCGGTTCGCCTCCTGAAGCTGTTGGATCTCCTGCTGATCGCTATTACTTTTCAGATCATGGCGGTTAGCCTGTATCGTCTGTTCATCCGTCCGGTGTCTGATGATGACAGAGAATCCCAAAACCCTCTGGACATTAAGAGCTTCCATGATTTGAAGATAACAGTAAGCCAAGTGGCTGTTGTGATACTGGTGGTTCTGTTCCTTGAGCAGGCGGTAGAGATTGGCGCTACGATCGCTACGTTATACTTGGGTGCTGCCATCGGTATCATTATTTTGGCCTCGGTATTCGCGTGGAAGAATATGAAAGACTGATGCACAGCACGCGGTTAGACGTCACCTGCTGGTTGCCTGAACTAGAGAGGCAACCACTCCGCAGAGAATGTAGGCGGCCAACGCTTCATGGGAGCCTGCTTTGGGCAAGAGCCAACGTCACGGGCGTCTGCCACTAACCAATCCAAGCATAGCGACACCATTTCGGTTGCGGCTTCGCCTTCACTACAAAGCTGCGCGTGTTGGCGGCGTTATGCGCATCCATAGAGAGGGTACTCTTATTATTGAAATCAGGAAGGCAGAAAAAGCGGACGTTCCTGCGATACTCGACCTTGTTCGAGGAAAAGCGGAATTCGATGGGTGTTTGAATTCGCTTCAATCTACGGAAGCTGACATTGAGGAAGCTTTCTTCTCCGAACAACCCAAGGCGTTTGCGCTCTTGGCCATGAAGTCAGGCGAGGCCGTGGGTATCGCGACGTACTACAGTATCTATTGCACGTTCATTGCCAAGCCTGGCATCTGGCTAGACGATCTGTTTGTCTATCCGCAGTTCCGGGGAAGCGGTGTGGGCGAAGCTCTACTCTCAGAGCTGTGTATCCTCGCTCAGAATACTGGCTGCGGGCGTATTGACTGGATCGTGGCTACCGACAATGATCGAGGAAGGAGCTTCTACGAGCGCTCGGGCGCTCGGATATTCGAAGAGGTACGGCGTGCCCGGTTAGATGAATGTGCGATCAACGCACTTGCAGAGAAAGCGCATAACAAAGCAATGCACCCGACAAGCGGGTGATTGCGGCGTTAGGTTATCCGAGCAAAAGTGACCCGCCCCTCATTCCTCAGTCACTGTGAATGTCCGCTTCTGGCCGGAAGCAGCCCCTTGTCACCGACCGTAAGTGGCCAGAAGCGGAAACGGTGTGTCTAAAAAGCTGGGGAGATTCACTCATCTCTCACGCCCAAGGTGTACCAATCACCCGCTGGCCACTTTGCAGCGCAGCTGGGTGTAAAAATCAATATTCGCGTTCGGGAACAATGAATCCTAGCGGCTTGATCAACTCATTCACGGCCCCAGCAGCGCGCTCATTCTCCATAAACTCCCGCGGCGTATAGCTCAAAGCAATAGCCAGAGTTAGTGCTTCGTGACACAGCGTTGCGGGATCGAAAGACCATACTTCGATCCGGGTCGCGTCTGTGTCTCTAAAGTCGGGCTCATCGATTACCTTTTTGCTAGCCAAAAACTCGTCGAGCCTCAAGATGGGAGCCGCGTACGTCCGCTGTGCTCGATCAGCAAGCATGGTTCGTGCTTCAAGATAGGTATCGCCCACGGCGACTAGTCCGTCACTGTATTGGCCACGAACATAGATTTCAGCGAGTTTGGGTGACGATACATAGCCTCGAACGTCACTAAGCTCGATATATCCGCTTACTGGTGTAAGCGTAATCAGAAGTTTTTTGATTATGTCTGGCTCGTTAGGCATTACGACGTGGGTCAACATCATGCATTCACTCGCATCACACTAAGTTGTCAATGTTGAGCTAAAAAAATCGGCCATTAGCAGCTCGTAGAGTAGAAAGATCATACAGTCATAGGCCTCTGTGAGCTAATTCTCTACTTTTAACGTGCTCACTATATTTATAGTGGATGAGAATGACTTGAGCTTTTTTACAAAACGATCTTCATCTGCGGCCAGGTAGAGAAAAGGTAGACGAGGTTGGCCATCCTCTCTGCATATTGCTATGCGATTATTTCCACCGGTAACAACTAGGCAGCCCAGATTCACTGAGAGTAGGGGGGGAGTCATTAGCCCGCCATTACTCCAGTGCATTATAGCGCGAACAACCTTGTCGTCAGAAACTCCCCATAGTGACTCCCTGCGGCTGTGTCCGTGCAAAAGCTCAACGATCTCAGCCAAATTAGCCTCTCCGAACAAATACTCGCCTAATTGATAGTCATTTGGGTCGGCGCCATCATCGCAAAAATAGATATTTTCTGGCGAAAAATCCCACTTCACCTCGAAGGTCTCAGGCCATCCTGCTCGGGGCTTGCCCTTGATTGAATTGATCATTCTTATCCTTGATTAGGCCTGTTATTAATGGCAATGCGTTGGCGTAAATATAGGTGCCATGTTGAGACTTGAAAAGTGCGTGGTTCAAATTTTGTGTTGCAGACTCATACTGTCGATATTAAAAATTATCGGAAGTAAGTGTGGTCAAAATTGGTACTGTGATTTCTATCATGTGTTTTTGTTGTGGTCAATAAGAAAAATATAAAACTTGCTGCCAGGGCGGAGGGTGATGAAAAATACTTTAGGAAAAGCCGGCGTGAGTTGTTTGATTATCTGATTATTATTGAGGCTGAATTATGGGGAAGAAGAGGATAGGGGCGAAGATGGAGAATCTTCTTGGAGAGGACGCTAATAGGATTTTTTCTATATCAGCAGCTTCGGATGATCGGTGGGTCGCAACGGATAATGCTTCAGTAGTATTTTGTGAGGAAGCGAAAAGGTATTTTGAGCGAAAGTATGAAGGATGCTTAGTTAATGCGTCAGCCTTGAGTTCAGGGAATGTCGACTTTATTTGCAGCGGAGGTTCTAGGATTGGTTTTCGGGTACAGGCTAGAGGGGTTAAATGGACGAAAGATATCCTTGTCATATCAAATATAAGTGAGCTGCGTAGTTTTTGTGCTCGAAGCCCGTTCGAAGAAATGCTAGGTTTCATTTTCTATGCAAAGGACAAAGTGGGTTATTCGAAGCTGGGGCTTGAGTATCCAGGTCATTTGGGACTTGAGTTGGTAAAGAGGTATGGGTTCAGTAAATATGAACCTTTGGATGATTGCTGGATAATCGAACTTTCCAAGCTTCAACGGATAGATAAGTGTATGGAGTTCATGCTTGGGGTATTTCGTAGAATTTTCTAAGTGATATAGTTCCATTCATTAGGAGCGATCTGTATGGTCAATGATTTAGAGGCAGTATTAGCAGAAAATTTTGCAAATATTCTCTTTGATGGGCGGCAAGCGGAGGTGCGATTTTTCGGATTTGAATGTGGGGGCGGGTGGTATGGCCTGGTCGGAGGAACTCTGCTTTTTATTCAGCAGTATTCCCGAGAGAACAAGCTGGATGTTGTGATTCGACAAGTTAAAGAAAAATTCGGTGAGTTGAGGATATATTTACGAGGTGGTGACGAAATAGTTGACATAGCTACTGATATTGCCGGATTGGTGTCTAGGGTTATCTGTGAGAGTTGTGGTTGCCGAGGAAAACTCAACGAAGAGGAAGGGTGGCTTCGTGTGCGGTGTGAAATACAATGCGATGAGCTGCAAGTCAAAGCGGAAAACTTCGAGACGTATAAGTTTAGTTATGCAGCATCAGTTTTGGCATTAACCTCACTTTTTGGGCTGCGCTCTGTGGAATGGTTGAAGACCTCTCAAATGGCCTTTAACGGTCGTCCCCCATTCGAATTGCTAGCTACCACAGAAGGCTGTCACGAGGTGGTTGTACATATTGGTCGACTAGCGTACGGCGTCGGCGTCTGAAGTAGCGCTCGTTAGTGAATCCCGACAATCCATGACTAATTAATGATCTCATGCTGAATTGTAGACTTGGGTATGAGTGCGCTGTAGACAAAGCTGCTGCATCCTTGATATAGCTTGAGCTGCGGCTGAGGTGCTAATGATAGCCCGCCAATATCTCAGTACTTACTGGAGGCGCAATGGGACGGATTGCTTGTCTGGGGTGGGGGTCACTAGTGTGGGACCCGAGAGGCCTGCCAACGCAGGGGGGGTGGTCTCAGGACGGCCCATTGATACCTGTAGAATTTGCTAGGCAGTCGCAAGATGGGCGAATCACACTCGTACTGATCGAAACAGAGAGGGTAGTTCCCTCACTGTGGGTAGTTATGCAGTGTGAGGATCTAGCAGCAGCCGTTGAAGCTTTGCGCTACCGAGAGGGTATCCCTCAACGAAATGTTGATAGGCATGTTTGCAGGTGGTCTGCCGGACAAGTGTCTCCCAAACTGATACCTAGTCTATCTCAATGGGCTGAGGGGTACGGACTAGATCACGTGATTTGGACCGGGTTGCCTCCGAAGTTCAGCGGCACTGAAATCACGCCCACTGCGGAGCAGGTAGTGGACTACCTGAAGGTGCTTACAGGAGAGGCGCGGGACCTAGCGGAGTATTATGTGCGTAAGGCTCCGCGTCAGATTGCTACGCAATACCGCCAAAGCATCGAGGCTGCTCTTCAATGGAATCCAGTATGACGTAGCACTCTGACCCCATGAAATCATGTCATGTTCTGGAGCATGAGCCGCTGATAGGTGGCATACTAGCATCCTATATATGGTCATATTCCACATGAGTCCTTCATGCCACTTGCCACTCTTCTCGCAATACATGAGCGTGAAAGCCTGTATTCAGGTGCCAATACTGCAATCTGGCATTCACACTCTCTCGCAGTACGTTTAGCCAAGAAGGCTGTCCGCGAAGAAGACTACGTGGCGACATTGATAACAAACGGTATACCGTTCTTAGTGGAGCGGTGGGCTCCATTGCTCCGATCAAAGGGGGTGAGCTTGAGGGTCTCCGGTGTGTTCTGCCATGGGCACCCTCAGGTTTCGTTCGGCTCCCCGCGTCGCCGAGTCGAACTCGCCGATCTGCTTATAGTTCATATACACACGAAGACAGGGCGCTCATCGGCACGAGCAATATTGCTTCAAGCAAAAATGTCGAGTGACTCTACTCATCAACTCTCTTCATCAGATGATCAACTCCACCTATTCAGCCATTGGCCGCCATTTGAATTTGTCTCTGGAGGTCTTGCGCCAGGACTGCGTAACCTCGATGAGCATGGCAAGGGGTCTCGCTATGCTTTGGTGCATAAAGGACAAGCTTACCCTGAGCAGATTAAGTGGGCTGATTAATGCCCTTGGGCAGCGAGCCAGGCAAAAGAGCTACTAACTGCTGACCGCTCTGTGGCCCGGCTGCTCGGAGACATGCTACTCAACAAAGATGGCCGACCGTTTCAGTTGGGGAAACCCAAAGAGGATTGGTCCCGGACAATTCAAGAACTACTACAAATAACAGGGCTGCGCACATATAGGCGTACAAATATTGATCGAGGCCCTTCATCACGAATGACTGATGCATTCTCATCGGAGCCAGGACATATGCTGATGTATACCGACGGAGGCCAGTTCAGCATTTCATCTCAGGTGGCTAGATCATCACTTCTGGAGCGTTACTTCGGTGCTGTACCCATTGCGTTGCAGGGGGGGGATGTCTTGAGCACACCTCCGATTACTTCGCGCGATCAGCCTTCTGGCGGTATCTCAAGCCTCGCTATCGAGACGACTGAGGAGAAGGGCTAAGGTTTACGCTCTTCCCAGATACTTCTTAATGGTTTGGTAGGTTGTCAGACTGAATGAATATAGAAATATATGCGCTGTCATCGTGCATTGCTGAAAGTGCGATTTGTGAAGATCGTGTCATTTCACAGTAGGCTCTCAAAAGTCTAATTAATGTTTTTTTCATGTGCGCGTGGCTTCTGTATAAGGTATCTGCGCTAATTCTTATTCCGCAATTCTCAAGCTTTTCGCGCACGGACTCGGTAATGGTGTTTTGGTTGTCGAATGCATTGTAAATTGCTGTGACTGTTAGGTCTGAAATATTAACAGACCCAGCGCAATTTCCCAGTTTCTCTCGAGCGGCTTCGTAATATTCATGATCAAGCTGCTTTTGAACCATCCCTGCTCCGATTATTCCAGGCCAGCTAGCTAGTGTCCCTGTATGCGTGCGTAGCCTTGTCTTTCGATTTCCCCACTGCTCAAAGAAATAGGTTATCTGATGCTTTATGTTTAGGTCTCGGTTAGAAAGTTGCGGAAAGCTATTGCGTAAGCTTTTCTTAGATATGGCTTCATGAAAAACTCTTTGTATGTCTAAAAGACGATCAATGGTTGTTTCTTGTAGTTCGAAATTTGCGTTGTTAAGGAATACTCTTGCAGAATTATCTTTGCTAATTGTTAGCTTGAAGTAATGCATGAGCATCTCATAGTCAGCAACTAGTGTAAGTCTAGTTTCAAAATTTTCATTGAAGTCATTGCATAATCTCTCTGGGCTATTTTTAGTTACCGGTAGCACTCCCTTGACAGTCATCCAGCTGTAAACCCCTATTGATGAGTCTCTGAATTCACGTACAAAACAGCGTGTCAAGAGGTCTCGCTTTACAAGTGCCGAGTAGCCAATGAATTCGCTCTTTAGAGAATCGTAGATTTCAAATGCAAATTCAGCGCTGATTCCTGTATTTTTTTCAAGTGTTACAAGCATGAGGGCGCTTTGGAAGTCCTTCTTGAAGTTGTCTACAGCTTCGATCGTGTCTATAGATAGATCAGGTGGAAGAACTCTTGTAGAGTCGGAAATTGCCAATTCTTTAGTGGTGGTTGCAAGGTTAACTTCCAGTAAAAAATATGCTAGGTGCTTTATTACTTCGGCTTCGCGGCCAGAGTATTTTCTCTCAGCCATAGTCTTGACGCTTCTAATTATCGTATCTAGTTGCTGCCTTTCTTCGTAGTTCATACCCAGATGAACTAGGATGTCGCTAAAGTAAATCTGATCTAGAAAGTCCAAACCAGCTTTCTGTGATTTGGTAATACGTGCCATCAGAGTTTCCTTAATCCTATGCTACGGCCACACCAATACTGCTTACAGTTGCGCCTACTGCCGCTCCTGTTGTCGCTACGACTGTCGCTCCAGCAACCATCCCGCCACCACCTGCTGCGATCGCCCCACCGCCAAGTGCTGCCAGTGAGGCGTTGGTCAAGGCGGCTCCCGAAAGAGTGCTTATGGCCGTACCGGATGCTGTCGCACCAAGTAGCCCAGTGGTCCCAACCGCTGCTGCAATTGGACCTGCAAAGGCTGCGGCAGCTCCTCCAGTGGCGAGAGTGCCAATGCAGATCAGTGCGACCTTCCCTGGATTCTCAATTACCGTATCTGCTGTCGAACTGGCCAAATCGCCCACAGTATCGACTACTACCATGGCCGCATCGCCTACCGCTCCGGCTGCGTTACCAACAAAATCGAAAACGGATTCAAAGAAAGACATAGTGTTAGCTCCAGGCTTTGCGCAGAAGAAATTTCTGTGCTGTGTGGAGGCAATTCTGCTGACTCGGCGACCCGCGATCTATCGGTAAAAAAGTGTACTTTTTTCTACACTAGGTGCGCTATTTGGATAGAGGTGGGCATCCTCAGT
Source organism: Pseudomonas hydrolytica (assembly GCF_021495345.1). NCBI lineage: Bacteria > Pseudomonadati > Pseudomonadota > Gammaproteobacteria > Pseudomonadales > Pseudomonadaceae > Ectopseudomonas > Ectopseudomonas hydrolytica. The sequence goes on along the minus strand of NZ_CP099397.1, from coordinate 3,086,309 downwards.
GGAGGTCTTCAGAGCCTCTAGATCATTGACAGATATAGAGGTTTGGAGGTGTCGCAGAGCAAGCCTTGCTATTGTGCGGCTACTTTCGGCGACCAGCCCTAGCTAGGGCCCTACGGTTGATCGTCGGTCAAAATGAGAGGGCGAGGTGTGTAAGAGTCGATTCACGATACGCAACTGATTTAGTATGCCATCAATAAACCAAGGATGGAGGCATGCATGTACCTGGCTGAACTCAACGTCAACAACTTCCGTAAGCTACGTGAGGCAAAGCTGAAATTTCAGCCAGGTCTGAACGTGCTGGTTGGTCCAAACAACGTTGGGAAGAGCGCAGTAGTTGATGCTCTTCGGACCCTTCTTGCCGGGCACGATGAGCCATTCCCGCGCCTCGACGTCTCAGATCGTCATCGCCCTGCGGAAGGGGAGCCAGCTGGCGATATCAGCTTTCATTTTGTTTTTTGTGGGCTCAGCCACGACGACGAGGCTGACTTCATTGCAGCCTTGAGGCCAAGCGCTGACGGTCAGTCGATGGAGGCTCACATCCATGTGAGCTACACGGACGCAGATCAGACAGGTCGATTCAGAGTTAAGCGTTGGTGTGGGGAACATCAAGACGTGGCTTTGACCTCCGATATGATGGAGAACCTCCGAGGAGTGTACCTTCAACCACTTCGCGATGCGGCACAAGGATTGCGCCCTAGTCGTAACAGCCAGCTTTCTCGTCTGCTTCACCTGCTTACGGATAAAGCTGGTCGCGAAGAAATCAATTCAGCTCTGAAAGCGTTGGATGAGCAGCTTCAGGCAAACCCATCCATACAAAGCACCCAAACCGCGATTTCGTCCCGCCATGATTCCATGTTGGGGGCGCAATTGGCTCAATCACTGGCGGTTGGGTTGAGCGCCACCGATTTTCAGCGCCTGTCATCCAGGTTGTCCCTTACGGTCGACGCATTGGAGATCGAGCAGAATGGCCTGGGCTTTAACAATCTGATCTTCATGGCGGTGGTGCTCTCTGAGCTGGCCAAGAACCAGGAGTCGGCATATCGGAGCTTGATTGTCGAAGAACCAGAGGCGCACTTGCATCCCCAGCTACAGAGAGTTCTCCTACGCTATCTTGCTGGAATTCCTACGGGAGAAGGCGAGAAGCCCGTACAGCTCTTCGTGACGAGCCATTCACCGAATTTTGCGAGCAATTCCAAACTCGAATCGCTTACCTGCTTGGTCGAGACAGAAGCAGGTGTTGAGACGTTCTTTCCTCGTGAGATTGAGTTTGCTAAAGGGAAGCGTGAAAAGCTGGAACGCTACCTGGATGTGACCAGAGCTGAGCTGTTTTTCGCCCGAAGGGTGATCTTCGTGGAAGGGGCCGCTGAACTGATGCTTGTGGATGCTCTTGCCACGAGAATGGGGTTGGACTTAAGAGATCACGGTATAAGCCTCATCAGCGTTGAAGGGTTGAACTTTGACTCATTTCTGCCGCTGTTTGGGGAGAAGGCACTACGAATTCCTGTTTCTCTGATTACGGATGCAGATCCCGTTGGGGAAGTAGAGCTTGAAGCCGGTGAAGACGATGAACCAGGAGCGATAGGAGACGAAGAGGTTTTAGCGGAGGCTGCGTATCTTGAGGAGGAAGACGACGCTGGGGATGATGAGCTAGAGCAAGAAGTGCCCGCTGATGGAGAAGCCAAGGCGAAGAAAAAGGCCAAGCGAGTAGGTGTTTACCCAGCGCTAGGTGAAGCGATCAGGTTGTCGAGCAATACCGTCAAGATGAAAGCTTTGGAGGATCACTATGTGAGGGTTTTCCATGGTGTGAAAACGCTGGAATACGACTTGGCACTTCTGGAGGCTAATAGGGAGCCAATGCTTACTGCTTTGGCCGATCCCCATCCCCGTATCGCCAACGCATTGCGCAAGATCGTGGAAGCCGCACCAGATAACACTGCGAAAGCTAAGGCGCTTTTCTGCGGCATGTTTGAGCGTAAGGACAGTAGCATTCAAAAGGGGCGCTATAGCCAGGCGCTGGCTCAGGTTCTGGCTACCAGCGAAGATTGTGAAGTACCCGAATATCTCCGTATGGCGATACTTCATGCCTGTCAGGGAGCTGCGAAAGAATGAAGCTCTCTGATGAGCAACTGGCGGTTATACAGGCGCCATTAGGGGCCATGGCCGTAACAGCATGCGCAGGAAGCGGTAAGACAGCTACTGCAATAAGGCGCCTGATTTACATCCGACAGCTAATGAAGAGCAGCCGTGGACGCGTAGCACTGCTGTCGTTCTCCAACGTTGCCGTCGACACCTTCAATAAGGGTTTTCAACAACTTGCAATCAATCTACCAGATGGTGTAAATCTCAAGCGTGTCGAGGTGGACACGTTAGATGGATTCTTCACTAGTCACGTAATACGTCCTCACGCTCATCGAACGATGGGGGCTAATCAAGCAGCCTTTTTGGTATCGGGAAGCGAACCGTTTCTGAGTGGTTTTTCTTATTGGCGAGATGGATCGTTTCCATTACCTATAGCCGAATTCAAAGTGGGCATCGCAGATGGGAAGACATTCTTCTACTCTGGTACCGGGGATAATCATGAGCTTCTTGATCAAGCTAAAGCCTTAGAGTTGGTCGGAAGGCTGGGGCGCACGGGAGCATATACACACGATCTAGGTAGATACTGGATCTACAAAACTCTTTCCAATCAGCCTGCTGTTTTACGTGCTCTAGCTACTCGGTATCCACAGATTCTTGTTGATGAGTCCCAAGACCTAGGCATGGTGCATCAGGAAATCCTGGAGCTACTCATTAAAGAAGGTGTTCAAGTCTCCCTTATCGGCGACGCGAACCAGGGAATCTATGGCTTTGCAGGTGCCGATGGCTCATTTCTCCGCTCCTACAGCACGCGTGAGGGTGTCAGTGGGTTCGAGCTGACACGTAACTACCGCTCTCTGCCTCCCATTATTGATCTGGCAAACGCTCTGAGTGGACGCGAAGACAAGCCCTATAGAGAGCCCCAGCCAGGTGGGCTTTATTTCTTAGGTTATAAAGATGCAGAGCTAGAGAGGCTGTTCGATAGATTTAGAGATTGTCTAGATGAGCTGGGTTTACAGCACGAGCAGGCAGTAATTCTGGCTAGAGGAGCCGATAGAGTCGCCAAGCTGTCTGGTGAGGTTGAACCTCCTGGAAGAGGGGTAATGACAGCATTTACAGAAGCTGCGCTTTTACGGGATCAACATGCACGATTTCTGGATGCTTTCAAGCTTGTGAGCAGAGGTGTGGTGAGCTTGCTGGAGGATGCCCCGAGCGGCTTGGCCTCCAAGCTTCTAGGCGCACCTCAGGAGGAGTGGATGTTGAGGCTGCGTCGGGTTCTTTGGGGCTTTACTCGTGATGCTGATGCTGGATTGCCATCCTCCAACCTGCTTGGCGAAAGTGAGTGGCATGCGCTACTTCTACAGCGCATACGCAGTCTTCTTGTACATATCCAGCGGGACTACGGATTCGCTTCGGTGGCTAATCTTGGCAACAAATTGAGTAAGCGAGATCTGCGCAACGCACCGCTCAATGCAGCCTCCCCAGTTGGAAAGCAAGGGCCTGAAATCAGGGTAGAAACGGTTCACCAAGTCAAAGGGGAGAGCATTGACGCGGTGCTTTACGTAGCCAAGAAAGCTCACATCGAAGCTCTGTTGGGAGGCACTGGCGATGAAGAAGGCCGCATTGGATACGTTGCGGTTACTAGAGCGAGAAATCTGTTCTGGTTGGCTGTACCTAACTCATGCCTAAAAGAGCTACGTCCGAAGCTGGTTAGTGCAGGCTTTGGGGAGTTAACGAACGGGTAGGTAAGCTATTAGGAGAGGTGGGCATGGAGATTAAATTGGCTAAGCCTGATGTAACATTATTATTCGAGAATGGGCTACCTGAAGATCTATTCAAGAGTTTCTCTGAGGGGCTGGATGTTGAAAAAGTCACTGTTTTAGTACAGTCAAGGCCGCCAAGTGGACCTCAAGCATGTCTTGAGTGGTTCATGCTTCCGCTGGTAGCAACGTATCTTTCCAAATCCTTATTCGATTCTTTCCTTGGTGAAATGGGCAAGGATTTATATTTAGTGCTCAAGAGGAAGATCTCCGATACCACCACAAAGGTGATGACGCAGCCTAGGATCGAGCCAGTTTTGGTTGGTACTAAAGGCAAGCTTAGCCAAGATAATCCTTACAGCATGGCATGCTCTATATATGCTGAGGCAAGTGATGGTAATAGATTTAAATTACTTTTGCCTAAGCCTGGGGCGGATGTTGATTACAACGAAGTAGTGGGGGTTTTTCTAGACTTCTTGTCGGACTATCACTCTGGAGTGAAAGAACTTGATTCAATTGGATTTGATGTGAATTCAAAACCGCCTAGCGGTTACATGTTTGTAAGAGTTAATACTGAAAATAAAAGTGTTGAATGGGTGGAGCTTGTTCGTAAATTTTGATGGTTGCAGTCATACTGCTCGCTGTCAGTGAGTTAAAGTGCAGTATTTGCCGCCGTTAATTATATGTCGCTTGCAGTTTTGAGGTTTATAGATGGTCTCGCAGTCATTTCAGACATTTAATCATTCAATACAAGACGCAATAGAGCTTCTCAACCATTTTGACGCTATAAATACAAATCCGCCACCAGCCAACGCGGAGGTGTTGAAGAGAGCAAGCCTTGTCATGGCATTAGCTGCACTCGAAACCTATATAGAGGATAGGATCATCGAGGCAGCGTATAAGATAGCGGGCAGCGCTCCGAATGGCGGGCACTTATCGAATTTCTTTATCTCGTCACTACAAAGCGATCTGAAGTACTTTCATACGCCAAGCACTGATCGTGTAAAACCAATTTTTGAGAAATACCTTGGTGTGGATATTACTGAAGGTTGGGTTTGGAATCATTTTGATCCGGCCCGTGCCAAATCCGAGCTTAACAAGATTGCCAAGAAGCGTGGGGATATCGCACATCGCTCACTTCGTCCGCTTCCTGGTCAGCCCGTTGCGCATGCAGTGACCCGTGACGAGCTACGGAAACACATTAGATTTATCTGCGATCTCGTAACTGCTACTGAGAAATACCTAAGCGAAAAGCTTTAGGTATTGGAGAATAATATGGCTTACACTAAGTTAAAGTTTTCAAATGATATTGAGGCGGTTGATATTCTTAGCATGCAGGAGATGTCGGTGGAGGAATATCGCGAGTACTTGAACGGCGAACTGCTCTTTGTTGATCATCATGACATTCTGCGGTCGGGGCCAGCTGAGTACCCATTGGCTACAAATAAAGAGCAGCTTGAAATTCTTATATCCTATCTTCAAGGACTCAGATCTAGAGTAGGCTCCGAATCTATTTAATTATATTTAATAATGAGGGAGAAAATGAAATACGAATTGCACGGAGTTTCTTTAGGCGGTCAGGAGTATAGATTTCGCTCCACTAAACAAGATGGTGTGTATGAAATTCTGTTCGAGAATTGTGTCTCCACTCTTGATATGAGGCATTTTCTGAATGATCAAAATAAACCGTTGTCAGGTTCTAGCCACTGGGGGAAGGACAACAAACGGGTTGTAGACTCTATAGTTGTCCTCGCTGAGGTACAGTCTCCAAGATTCTCCGTTGAGAAAGGGTTCAAGGTGTTCAATATTAACTGGGAATCGGACGGTGCAATCGATACTGGTTATTTTGTTATTCGACAGGTCTAGCAAGCATGATGGTTTAGGCGGCATAGTACCGATGAGTGAAATACTTTCGTGATCTTAGGTAAGACAAAATGTAGGGGAGGAGGGGAGTGATTCGAGACGTTACTATTCGAGAGAATAATTTCTTGCTGATTTTTTCAGATGCTGTATTGCTTTATGAAGCAGCGATGGCATGTGATAACGATGATCTCAACAGTGCCTTAGCTAAGTCGTCTGTATTAGCTGTAAATTTTGCAATCGAGGCAGCTGCTAACTCATTTCTACAATCCGTCGAGTTGACAACCCCTCTAAAGGATAGTATCGATAAATTTCCAACTATAGATAAGTTTAATTTTGTACTCCAATGGCATACTGATAATCACCTTCCTAAAGGTGACTCTCATGTCCAGGCAGTAAGTAACTTAGTCAAGAACAGAAATGCGATGGTTCATCCAAAGGTAGTGAAACGGTCGCTGCCAGTTGAGACTCAGGTTGGGCCAGATGGCAGATTATTGCACTCGGTAATAACGTCACCTCCTCGCAAGGGACAGGATGTGAAACATAAGCTATTGGGTCCGGATCCAGAGCTATATACCCATCATGATGCCAAAGCGGCTCTCCAGGTGATGACCAAATTTCTTAATGCATTCGTTTACTGGTGGGGTATTGGATACGACGATGCGGAGCTTTTCCTTTTCCAGACTTGGGACGGGTCATTAAGCGCAAGACCGGTCATGTTTAGAAAGAATCAAATCGATGTTCTCGTTCGCAATGACCACTTTCTGAACATCCAGTTTATGGGTATTCACGGCATGTTTGATGATGACAGTCCTCAAATCTAAGCCCCCTGACGGGAAAGGGGCCAGCCAGAGGCGAGGATTAATGATGCTTATCCGTCAGTGCTCGCAACGCCAACTGTCAGTTAACTAATTTTGGCTCGTTTAAAGTGCTTCTTTCGTTATTCAAGCATTGAGCAATTACAAATTTTAGCTGGCTTATGCATTGGCTTTTTAGTTTCCCATCAACACTCTTGTCAAGAAAATCATCTTGCATCGGTACGTTGATCTTCAAAGCTACATCTGAAAGATCGTGTATTTCAGATTCGTAGTCAATAGTTACTTCAAATATAGAGAAGATCGCTTGAAGAATGCTCTCAACCATTTTCATGATGTCCCGGATAATTTTATCTAGTCTTTGCTTCTCTATCTCGTGCTGTACTTCCTGTCTTTTGAGTTTTCGCTGAGGGAGTTTTATACCTATATTGAACCCCAGGTGGTAATTCGTCCTGTCACCGAAGAAATCATATTTGTTTGAGCGCTCTCGTACGTATTTATTCAGACTAGATTTTGGCTTGGTAATCTTAATATATGCTCTGAACGTAGCATCAAATTTGGCTGTAGATGCTAAGTCTGGTTGAGCTATACCTAGGCCTAGGCCAAGTTTCAAATTATCCCTATGCGGGGAGTAACTTACTCCGTTTCTTTGCAGGGCGTCCCACGTGAGCATGGTGGACATGACGTCAGTGCCAGAGATGAATTTTACGTTTTTATTAGTCAGTTTGTAGCTGATCCCAAATATTTTCCCATTGTTGTGCTTCACTTGAATGCTGATTCCGCGCTCAGCAAATCTATCAACGAGTTGTGACATAGTTCTAGGTCGATTAGGGGCTTTAAAAATTGCTTTGGAAATACCACGCATGATGTAGGCATAATCTTTCTTGGGATCTGAGAACCGTGGTATTTCTTTAGTCCACCCATCTGTGCGGGGGGTGGAAAGCCGGTATCTGTGCTCAATCTCGCGTGCGGCGTTCATGCCTTTATGTCTATCGTTCGAGTCCGCCACTAACTGGAAATTTGCGCCTAGGGCTGCTCTTGAGCTAGTCGCATCGCGCGCTGCAACCCTTACGCGCGATGCGACGATATGTACATGCTCTAATTCTGTGTCTCTATGAATCACTGCGACATATTTTGTTGAGTCGTCATACCCTAACGACTTCATATAGCTGTGAACAGAGCTTAACCATTCCGCACTGGATAGCTTCTCGCCTTTGGCGAGGGAAAGGATGTAGTGTCCACAGAGGTTGTCGCTGTCTCCTTTGTACTGAGCTGCGTGTTGCTCGAACTCAGTTATGATCTGTTCGGGATCAATGAAAACCTTGCGTTCTCCACCTTCGTGATATTCATAGTAAGGGTTTCCGGATACAATATTTCCTCCTATGAACTCCACATGCTTGATTTTTTCTTTATCGCAATGGCGGGCGGCAAGTTCGTACAGAATTCGCGCTCTAAAATTTTTTGAAAATTTTGCCTTTTTACTAATCATATTATTCTCTCTTTTTATTGTTGTTGTATGAGTTTGTTAAGATCTACTAGCTTTTTCTTGAGTGAACCGGAAATTATAAAAGCAGCCTCTGGCATGCTGGGGTCGCTTGCGAGATGGTGCAGGGCATTAACATCCGATGCTATTGCCCCCAGATGAGCAGCGACACACGCAGATTTTGCGTCTAGCCCTAGGCTCTTTTGCCTGATAAGTGCAAATGCAGCAGTTCTGAGGAATTGCGAGAGATAAGCGTAACCAAAGGTTTTTCCGGCACATCGAAGTTCTTCTGCTTCGCCCGGGGTCAAGTAAACCTCCGAAATTACAGTTCTTGGATTGTCTATTCTCGGGCGACCGCCCTTGGTCTTGATTTTCTTCATTGCCCACCTTTGTTTTTATAGTTCTTGGTGTTTTCTTTCTACAGCGCAGAACCCCTTGGGGTATGAGCACAAGCCGTTCTACGCTCTCTACAAGCTGAGGTACGAAGTTTGTAGAGGGGGTTGAACATAGCTTGCTTGGAATTTCTTCTCTTAGAAATGATTATAACATTAATTATTAACTTATTTTAATTGGTGCATGAAGTTTTCGATTGATTGTTTAAAATATTTTTGCTAGAACAGGATTTCTCTACATATATGTTCTAGAGAACATTTTTCGGGTGTGGAATCTGTTCACTAGAACAAATGAGGTGAGAAGATTTGTTCTAGAGAACAAGAATTGAATTGAAATCTGTTCTAGAGAACATTTCCATAAAAAATATTTGTGCTAGAGAACAGATTTGGGCTGATAGATTTGTTCTAGAGAACAGATCTGAAATGAAGAATATGTGCTAGAGAACAAATCATGTACTAAAATTCTATTCTCTTTTTTAACACCAGCTGCGCTGAAGGTAGCCAGCGGTAGTGTCATGTTATAGGGAGGAGTGGGTAAATGGACGTTCGAAAACCGGGAAGTCTGGGTGAATTTTACGAAGGTTGGCAGCAATACGCTGATGCGTTTCTTGTTGCATGCAAAGAGTCTGGCGTTCAGCCAGCTGGGATTAATCCATCTCACGGTTATCTCCGCATTAATTGTGCAGGCTTGCCAGAGCATCTGGTTGTGCTGGCCGATGCTGTGGAGCGGGCGACTGATGGCATTTGCCAATTTTGTGGTGCTACGAACGCAATTGAGCGCGTAGAGGAGGGATGGATCTGGAAGCTCTGCAAGCCATGCATCAGAGCTAGGGCCTCAGAAAACACGCCCTGAGGGCGTCCTGGATCACTGAAAATTCAGGCCTGCCAAGCCAGACTTTTCTTAGTTAACCACAGCCTTTTCAGGAACAATCAGTTTACACATATAAACAAGTGTACGCACATTGTTCCTCATAACTACTAAGCAATCACCACTGGATTTCTTAGTCGAAAGGCTGTAAAAATATTTGACATAAATTCCTTCTTCTGAAATTTATTGCTATTTGCATGGTATAATATAAGCATGCAATAGAATAATAAGAAGAAGAGGCTACTTATGGAAGATATAGAAAAGGGATGGTTGTGGATACGAGAGCTAAAGAATACGGTTTGTTTTTATCGTGTAGTGTTTGGCGAAAAAAGAGAGCGTGTTCTTGCAGTGCCGTACACTGAAGTAATGGCTCGACAGCACGAGATTCGTAAGCACTTTAAAAGTCCGAAAAACACAGCAAAGCTGCTTAAGTATTTCAGTACATTCGAATCCAAAAACAAAGGAAAGCTCGTAGATAATAAAGTGTATCTGACACCATCGCAGATCATTGAATCTCTCACGCTGATCGAAGAGTCACTCGCGGAGTTAGTTAAAGCAGATCCGAAATGCCAGAAGCCTGAAAACCGCCAGGCCGGATATGAGACGTGGCGGCAATGGTCAAAAATCAGGCCTTGGTTAAACACGCTCGGCGGATGGAACATCAAGGAATCTGACTCACAAAAAGCCCTGGGCTGGGGCACCGCAGGGAGGAGAAATCAGGATGGACAAGAAACCTAACCGCACAGGCTTCCTCGCCGGTCAGCTGACCTTTGGTGACGACTTCGACACCCTCGGCCAAACCGAGATCAAGGCTACATTCGAGGGTGAGCCAGAACCCGCCCCTTGTACTGAACCCTGCTTGGCAACAAAAGAAGGGGAGGGGCAGCGCTGCCAAGTCTGTGGCTTCCCCGCCACCGCTGGCCACGTCCAGGGCGTGGTTGATGGTGAGCGCTATAGCCTGCTGATCTGTCCCGGCTGCTTGAAGCACGCTGTTCTGTGTTTGAGAGACAGCCACCGGCAGTGTCGTCTCTTTGATGATGATTTCGAGATCGAGGAGCTGTGCCGATTCGGAAAGGCTCCGCCGACCCATGGTGGTGAGGAAAAGGACTGGCAGCAGATGAAGCCGGTTGGGCGAGAATTCGGTGCGGATCACGATGACTAATGTTTCTCGGCGCGTCATGCGGCTCAAAGAAGTCATGTTTGTGAGCGGCCTTGGGCGAAGCTCCATTTACAACTACATCGCTGCGGGGAAATTTCCAAAATCTCGTCCGTTGGGTGGTGGAATCGTCGGCTGGGACAGCGTGGAGATTCAGCGCTGGGTTGATGCAGTGCTTGATGGGCAAGAATGGAAGCCGCGAGAGACTGATCTCACTGTACAGAAATGAAAAAAGGCACCGAGTGAGGGTGCCTTTTCATAAGTCGGCGGCCATAAGACCTCCTTCCAGTTTCTATCGAGATGACATCCAGTGATTCAGGTCGCTTAGCCTCCAGGCTACGCTTTTGCTGCCAAGCTGGACGCGTTTCGGGAATTTCCCCTCCTGCTCCATCCTCCAGATGGTGCTCCTGCTAAGTCCGATTAGCTCTGCTACCGCTCCAAACCTCAGAAATTTTTCTTGTTGTACTGCTACTGCTGCTCCCATCGCTGCCCTCCCTTCGGCATATAATTTATGACATATTATATGCCTGGCAGTGTTTGCGGTCAATAGCCTCCTCCTTTGTCAACCCCTATTTTTGACGTTTCACAGCGCTCGAATGGGGCTGACAATTGCATTGTCGGGTCGGAGGCCACGTTCTACGCAGACTCTTGCCCTTCGTCGGGTTTTTTGTAGTATTTCTTAACGAGTGCGAGCATGCCAATCTCGTCATCTGGCTCCCTCAGGTAGTCCTTATCCAACTCCTTCAGGAAGTCCTCACCCTCTGGGCCGGTGATAACAGAAAGCGCTTCACTGAGCAGATACCAAGCCCGCTTCATCTCTTTTTCATAGTCGTAGTGATGGTACGTAGCTTTCACCTTGTTACCTTCGGCATGGTTCAGGCAACGCTCTGAGACCTCGGTTGGAATACCAAGCTGCTGCATGAGCGTAGAACCAGACCGGCGAAGGTCGTGCGTTTTCCACTGCTCACCGCCGATGAGAAGGGATTGCGTCTGTACCGTTCTCCCTGTGGCAGGTCCTTTCCCATCAGGCAGTTGTCGGTCGCGAGCGTGGTTTGTCGCGGCCTTCCGATTGATCGGCTTCTCCGGATCACGGCCCGGATAGCACCAGGCAGTGTGGCCGGTCAGCGTTTTTAGCTCTTCGTACAAGCCGATTGAATAAGCGGATAGGTTAACGGTGATTGGGCGTCCTGATTTTGTACGAGCGCCTGGAATCGTCCATGTGCGTTTGCCCCAATCGAACTCTGACCATGCAGCCTGGCACAGCTCGTTGATTCGGCACGTCATAGAGATCTGAAGCATATAGATGATGTGAGTGACGCGATTGAGGCTTGAAGACTCCAAGGCCAGGTCGAGTTCCCGGATCTCCCGAGGACTCAGTACGCGTTCGCGTGGCTTAGTGGCCTTGCCGATGCTCTGCTTACTGATGTTCTCAGCAGGGCTCTCGCTGATCACTTCTCGATCAACAGCGAAAGCAAACATCTGCTTCACGTCGCTGAAAGGTTCCTGGCCTGGAGCTGCGGGTTAACGCAAAAGGCAAGGAATGGTCACTACGTTACCGCGTCAAGATCGGGGCGAAGTGGGGGAACAAGCGACTGCCGCTTGGAGAGTTCCCGACCATTACCGTGGCAGCTGCAAGGTCAGATGCACTGAAGGCCAAGGCTCGCATATCCCAAGGCGAAGACCTAATGGGCGAGCGTCAGGCCGAGGCTGATCGGCGCGCAGAAGAGATCGAAGCGAAAGCGCGGGAAGAGGCGTCCCGTGTAACAGTGAATGATTTTTTCGACCGCTGGATGAAATCCGACAAGCCCAAAGGCCGCAAAGATGGAGGCAAAGAGCTTCGTCGTCAGTTCGAAAAGGATGTGCTCCCACTTCTTGGCGAAAAGGAGATGAAAAACGTCACTAGGGCTGACATCCTCAACGTCACCGATACCGTTCTCGCTCGCGGTGTGAACCGGATGGCGCAATCGCTTTACCGACCCGGGTGAAGGGATCGTTGGCGCGGGCATAGTCGTTGAGGGTGGCTGCGCCTCGGTCGGTGGTGGAGTGATAGGCCTCCAGCCAGTTCTGCCGCACCACCACCGGATCGATCGACAGAGAACGCACCTGCTCGATAAAGCGCGCCAGGTGATGGGCGATCTGCGCATCCTGGGGCTGGTAAGGACTGGCGGCTTCGCCAACGGCGCGCACCTGGCCGAGGTTGTCGACCTCCACCACGTAGGGCGTCACCGTCGACTGCGCCGAACGCCAGACCAGTCCGCCTGCCATCAGCAGCGCCAGGCCCAGACAACCGAAGGCCATCAGTCGCCAGTTGCGTGCCTGCGCCAGGCTGCTGCCCATGCGCAGGTCCCAGGCCTGTGCTGCGGCCTGGTAGGGTGTGATGGGTTGGGGGGTGTCGCTGTAGCGCACCCGTGGACGTGTGAATCGCATCTTCGTCCTCCTTTACGAATTCGATGGGTCGCGAATCTGCGGCCCAGGTGATGAACCACCGCCATCGCCACCACGAAGGGTGTGGGCGACCGTGCTGGTGGCCTGTGAGAGTTGTTGCCTGCGCTGCAGGCGCCTGGCCCAGTCGGGCTGTTTGGTAGGGGCAGTTACAGGATCGGAAGCTGCTGGGGCGCCACTTGCCGCAGCGCCGGAGGGGGCTCCTGCCAGAGCGCGAGCGCCACCGATTGCCAAGCGAGCTGCACCGGGTGCCATACGCGCGCCGGCCAATACCGCGCCGCCGACACCTGTGGCGACTGCAGCAGCACCAGCAGCCATGCCCGCCGCGCCCAGTGCGGTACCGGCTGCTGCACCAGCACCCAGTTGCGGTGCGCCAGAGACCAACCCGGTGGCAATGCCCGGCCCGAAGATTCCCAGGCCGAGCAAGGCCAGCGAGGCGAGCATGAGCCACTGGCGGATGCGCGCGGCGAACAGCGGAGCGTCGAGGAACAGCCAGGCCTCGTCGAGGATCAGCAGTGTCGGCGCGCCGTCAAAGCGCTCCTCGAAACGGGCGAACAGGTAGCTCAGCACGGCAGCCACCGCCGCCTTGCTGTACATCAGTTCTTCCATCTCGAAACACTGCACGTCGGCTCTGCCCAGACGATCCCGGTCGGCATCCAGCAATGCGCCATGAGCGCCGCCTAGCACATAGGGTTGCAGCGCCTGGCGAAGAGCGTTGTCCTGCAGCAGCACGGACAAACCGGTCAGTGTGCGCTGCGCCTCGGGCGCGCCGGCCAGACTGTCCAGCGCCGTCCACAGCGCGGCTTTCTGCTCGGGGTCGACGGCCACACCTTCCTGCAGCAGGCGCGCCTCCAGCCACTCGGCGGCCCAGGCTCGGTATCCTGGCTGATCGATGCGCGCCAGAGGCTGGAAGGCCAGGTCGCCGTCGCCTCCGAGGGCGTAGTGCTCGCCACCCAGGCCCAGCACCGTAGCGCGCAGCGAGCGCCCCATGTCGAAGAGAAACAGGCGCGCGCCCGGGTAGCGTCGGAACTGCAGGGCCAGGGTCGCCAGCAACACCGATTTGCCCATGCCGGTAGGGCCAGCCACCAGGGTGTGGCCGACGTCGCCAACGTGGGTGACCAGGCGAAACGGTGTTGCGCCATCGGTGCGGGTGATCACCAATGGAGGGGCATCCAGATGTTCGTTGCGTGCCGGGCCAGCCCAGACTGCCGAGACCGGCATCAGGTGCGCCAGGTTGACGGTGGAGATCAACGGCTGACGGACGTTGGCGTAGGCGTTGCCGGGGATCGACGAGAGCCAGGCCTCCACCGCGTTGAGACTCTCGGCGATGGTGACGAGGCCGCGGCCCTGGATCACCCGCTCGACCCGGCGCAGCTTCTCGTCGGCGATCTGGGCGTCGGCATCGCTCACCGTCACCGTGGCCGTCACATAGCCGAAGGCGACTTGGTCGGCACCGAGTTCCTGCAGCGCCGCGTCGGCGTCGCTGGCCTTGTTCGCGGCGTCGCTGTCGAGCAGTGGGCTTTCCTGCTGGAAGATCGCTTCGCGCAGCAGCGCCAGGACGCCCTTGCGCTTGGCAAACCACTGCCGGCGCAGGCGCACCAGTTCCTTCTCGGCCTCAACCTTGTCCAGGCAGATAAAACGGGTCGACCAGCGATAGGCGAAGCCCAGACGGTTGAGGTCATCCAGCACGCTTGGCCAGGTCGAGGTGGGAAAGCCACGTACCGACAGCACGCGTAGGTGCTGCTCACCCAAGCGCGGTGCCAGGCCAGTGGCCAAAGGACTGTCGGCCAGCAGAGCATCGAGATGGAAAGGCACCTCGGGTACAGCCACCCGCTGGCGATGGGGCGAAATCGTGGCATGCAGGTAAGTCAGCGTCTGGCTGTCATCGAGCCAGGCGAGCTCTGGCATCACTCCGTCCAGCAGGTCGAAGAGACGATCTGTCTCGGCGACAAAGGCGGTCAGCCGTTCGCGCCAGTCGACTCCGCGTTGCGGCCGGTGCTCGTAGAGCAGGCCGGCGGCGCGCGAGCGCGATTCTTCCGGTGGCAGGTAGAGCAGCGTCAGGTGATAACTGCTCTCGAAGTGGCTTCCGTGCGCCTCGAAGGCAGCACGGCGCTCCTCGTCCACCAGCCAGGACAACGGCTCGGGAAAATCGCTGTCAGGGTAGTCGGCGGCCGCCAGGCGCTCGGCCTCGACAAACAGCGCCCAGCCCGATCCAAGGCGACGCAGGGCATTGTTCAGGCGCGCCGAGGTGACCACCAGCTCGCCTTGGGTGGCGCTGTTCAGGTCTGGCCCGCGAAAGCGCAGGCTGCGTTGGAAAGAACCGTCCTTGTTCAATACGACGCCGGGTGCGACGAGACCGGCCCAGGGCAGCCAGTCGGCCAACTGTGCGGGGCGGCGCTGGTATTCGGTGAGGTTCAGCATGGCGGCCTCCTCACACATCCAGCAGCGACGGCTGCTTGATATGCCGGGCAAATACCTGCAGGAACTGCGGATCCAGACGTGCGCCCCACACCGCCAGCGTGTGGCCGACCAACCAGAGCGCCAAGCCAGGCAGCCACAGCTGCAGGCCCAGACCGACCACCGCCGCCAGAGTACCGTTGAGGATCGCCACGTTGCGCGGCGCGCCACCGAGCAGAATCGGCTCGGCCAGCGAGCGGTGCAGTGGCACCTCGAAACCGGGGATGAGTTCGCGCTCGCCGTTCATGCGATCACCGCCCCGCCGGCAAAGCTGAAAAAGCTGAGGAAGAACGACGACGCGGCGAAGGCAATCGACAGGCCAAAGACAATCTGGATCAGCTTGCGAAAGCCGCCACTGGTGTCGCCGAAGGCCAGCGTCAGGCCTGTGGTAATGATGATGATCACCGCGATGATGCGCGCCACCGGCCCCTGTACCGAATCAAGGATCGATTGCAGTGGTCCTTCCCAGGGCATTCCGGAGCCAGCGGCGAGCACTGGCAGGGAGGCGCTCAAGCAGAGGGCGCCGAGCATCAAGGCGCCGACGAGGCGACGACGATTAGCAACGCGGGGATGGCAGGCAGTCATGACTGTTTTCCTGAGTCAGTGAAGGAATGAATGCGGGGGCGATGGAAGTGAGTTGATAGCCGCGCTCGTCATAGCCGGTGACGCGGGCGATCTGCTGGACATAGCGCGTGCGGCCACGTCCGGCGAGAAACACCAACAGGTTGACCGCCTCGGCGATCAACGCCCGCGGCGCGGCCAGGGCGACCTCCAGGATCAGTTGCTCCAGGCGCAGCAGCGCCCCCTGCGCGGAACCGGCATGGATGGTGGCGATACCGCCGGGATGGCCGGTGCCCCAGGCCTTGATCAGATCCAGTGCCTCACCGCCGCGCACCTCGCCGACCACCACGCGGTCGGGGCGCAGACGCAGCGTGCTGCGCACCAGATCAGCCATGGAGACCACGCCGGGCTTGGTGCGCAGAGCGACGTGATCGAAGGCCGGACACTGCAGTTCGACCGTGTCCTCCAGCACCAGCACGCGGTCACCACTACCGGCCACCTCGGCCAGCAGCGCGTTGGCCAGAGTGGTCTTCCCGCTGCTGGTGCCGCCTGCCACCAGGATGTTCTGCCGCTCACTTACGGCCACACGCAGGTGCTCGGCCTGCGCGGCGCTGAGAATGCCGTCGGCCACGTACTGCTGTAGCGGGATGACGCCGGCGGCGCGTTTGCGCAGAGCGAAGGTCGGCCCAGCCACTACGGGCGGTAGTACACCTTCGAAGCGCTCACCAGTCTCTGGCAACTCTGCACTCAGCAGAGGCTTGTTGCGATGTACCTCCTGGCCGACATGCGCAGCCACCAGGCGGATGATCCGTTCACCATCGGCAGCCGCTAGCGTGCCTAGATGGGCGCGGCCAGCGGACAGTCGATCCAGCCAGAGCGCGCCGTCGGGGTTGAGCATCACCTCGACCACGTCCGGGTCGTCCAGGGCGGCAGCGATCAGTGGGCCCATTGCCGTGCGCAACATGCGCGTGCGCCGATCCAGAGAAGTTGCCGCCGCACTCAGCACAGGGGAAGAGGCGATGCGCCAGTCGCAGCGCGAGGTGACCTCGGCCACCGTTGGATCGCGATACAGGCCGAGGAAGGACATGGCGGTGGACAGCACGCCAGAGCGCTCGTTGTCGCTCTTGTTCAGCACCTCCCGCGCGGCCGAGGCCACCACTGGATGGGGCGCATCGCCCAGGTGCGGCGTGGTCATCATCCGGTGCAGGGTCAGCTCGAAGGTGCAGGCCGGATCTGAGAGGAAGTTGGCGACGCCGCGCAGGGTCTTGTCCTGACCGGCGTAGAGCACGTGTAGGATGGCGCCGACCAGCAGCGCATGACTGGTCTTCTCCCAGTGGTTACGCCGCTCCAGCGCTCCCTCCGGGTCGACCAGGATGTCGGCGATGTTCTGCACGTCGCGCACCTCGTGGGCGCCGCGCCGCACTTCCAGCAGCGGGTTGTAGGCGGCCGAGGCCAGGTCTGTGGGGTTGAACAGCAGGCAGTGCGAGAAGCGCGAGCGCCATCCCGCAGTCAGGCTCCAGTTCTCGCCCTTGATGTCGTGGATGACCGCCGAGGCCGGCCAGGTGAGCAGGGTGGGTACCACCAGGCCGACGCCCTTGCCCGAGCGCGTCGGCGCGAAGGTCAGCACATGTTCGGGGCCTTCGTGACGCAGATACTGATTGTCGAATTGGCCGAGGAACACACCCGCAGGCTGGGTCAGGCCAGCCTTGCGCACCTCATCCGCGTCGGCCCAGCGCGCCGAGCCGTAGGTGGTGACTCGGCGTGCCTGGCGCGCCCGCCAGATCGCCATGCCAATGGCCACCACCAACGCCAGCAGGCTGCTGCAAGCAGCGATGCTACCGCCGACATTGAATACGTCCGGCGCGTAGGCATCGAAGACGAACCACCACTCAAACAGACGCCAGGGATGATAGACCGGCGTGCCCAGTAGTTCGAACCAGGGCGCGCCAAGGCGAGCCTGGTAACCGAGCGCGGCTGCCGTCCGCTGGGTGGCACCCCATACCCCGGACAGGGTAATGGCCAACACCACAATTACTTGGCCGTACAGCACCGTTGTTGCATGCATCCCCGAACCCAACCTCCCAGACAAAACGCACGGCACGCGGATGTGCCGCGGGCGAGAGGTTCGGTACTGGGAAGGAAGGGGGTCAAAGACCGTTTCGGCGAGGACTAAGAAGGTAGGGGCAACACAGCAGGCTGGGGCGGTCGGTGGAAAAGCTCAGCAGGGTGTGTACACGAGGTAGATGTCTATCCGAAGCTGCGCCTGGCGACAGGCAGAAACCGGCCACAAGCGGTCCTTGGAGCTAGCCCGATTGAAAGGTTTTGGGGTTCTGTGAGATCGCCATGTCATTCAGGGATGGCTGAAGACTGCAAGTAATTTTGATATGTTATTCCGTAACGATATCCTTGCGAGATAGCCTCAATGCACCGCTTACTGACCCACTTCTCCAGCGTGATGCTGGGATTGCTGTTCGCTGCGCCTGCCTTTGCAGAAGTCCGCGTACTGACCAGTATCAAGCCTCTCCAGTTGATTGCCGCTGCCGTACAGGACGGAGTCGGCAAACCCGGTGTACTCCTGCCGCCAGGGGCATCTCCCCATCACTTCACACTGCGTCCTTCTGACATTCGCAACGTGCGAGAGGCAGACTTGCTCTACTGGATCGGGCCGGATCTTGAAACGTTCCTGCCAAGAGTTCTGGAAGGCCGTAGGGCAATGACTCTGGCTGTCCAGGACATCAGTGGGCTGCACCTGCGTCGCTTTGGTGAAGAACATCGGCACGACGAAGAACCCGCTGACGAGCACGAAGAGGAGCACACTGATGTGCATGACGAAGGGACAGAGGCTGGCGAGCACGACGAACTACATCGCCCAGGGGCACTTGATGCTCACCTCTGGCTTGATCCCGACAATGCACGCAAGATCGCTTCGCGTATGGCGAGCGATCTGTCCAGCATCGACCCTGCGAACGCCGCTCGCTACCAGGCAAATCTGGCAGCATTCGATCAACGTCTGGCGGCCATGGACGAAAAGATCGAGGATCGCCTCAAACCGTTGGCCGGCAAACCCTTCTTCGTCTTCCATGAAGCTTTCGACTACTTCGAGGAGGCATTCGGCCTGAGGCATGCAGGGGTATTCGCTGTAAGCGCCGATGTTCAGCCAGGTGCGAGAAAAGTTGCCGATATGCGCAAGCGCTTGGAACTGGCAGGAGCCAGCTGCGTGTTCAGCGAGCCGCCCATTCCGCCTCGTCTGGCGCAGACGCTCAGCGAAGGGTTGCCAGTAAGGCTGGCCGAGCTTGATCCGCTTGGCTATGACGTGAAGGTCGACGCGTTGGGCTATGAGCGTCTACTGGAGGCGCTGGGGAGCAATCTGGCCGGTTGCCTGGAGCGGCTTTAAGATCATCGCACGACGCTGGCAGAACCGGCCCCATGAGGGGCCGGTTTTGTTTTCAGATCACGCGTTTGATGGCGATGTAATCTCCTTGGGTGCGCAGAGTGACGGTGACCGACTTGTCTGTTCGGTTACGCCAGAACCAGCCGTGCTTGCCGTCGAAAGCCGCCTCCAGAACGCCACTGTCTTCCGGGGTGAAGCGCCCTTTGCCGTACCCGTGGTAGAAGTCGCGCGGTGCGTTGTAGGGGTCGCCGTGGGTGTCGTAGTTGACCTGGCCGCCATTGGCCGTCCAGAAGTAGTTGACCTTGGCGCCCTTGATCATCTCCAGCTTGATTTCGGCGCCCTGGCCGGGAGCCAAGTCAATGCTCATCTCGTGCTTCAGACCTGCCACTTCCGGCGCTGCCGGCGCTACGGGCGCGGACGATTGAGCAACTTCGGTTGTCACCTCGGGGGCTGGCTGCGTGCTGGGCTGAACCACCGCAGGCGCCTGCACGACCAGCGCGGCGACCTCGGCAGCGGCCTCTTCGGCCAGCTGCTGCTTGATCTCGCCCATCTGAGTGAGGCCCAGCATGCGTCCCGCACCAGTCGGGTCGATGGCATATTCCGAAGGCATCACCACGGTGACCAACAGGACGATGGCGACAATCAGGGCAATGACGGTGGAGCGCAGCAACTGCTGACTGCTCGGCAGTTCGTTGAGGCTTGGGGCTTTGCTATTGAACATATGGAAATTCCTTACTGAGAGACGATCAGGCCGGTGAGCTGGTAACCCATCAGCAGGAAACCGGCGCTCATCATGGCAACGTTGGCGGTATAGGCATGGCGCCAGAAGCTGGCGGTACGCCGCCAGTAGCCCATCAGAATGAGGATGGTGCCGAGGGCCAGCAGTTGACCGATCTCGACGCCGACATTGAAGGCGATCAGGTTGGCGATCAGGCCATCCGGCGAGATTTCGAACTCCTGAATCTTGGTCGCCAGGCCGAAGCCATGCAGCAGGCCGAATATCAGCGTGGCCGCACGGGTATCGGGCTGATAGCCAAACCAGCGCTGAAAGGCACCCAGGTTATCCAGTGCCTTGTACACCACCGAAAAGCCGATGATGGCGTCGATCACGTAGGGGCTGATGCTGATGCTGCTTAGCACTCCGAACAGCAAAGTGATCGAGTGGCCGACCGCGAACAGCGTGACATACAGCCCCACGTCCTTCAGGCGGTAGAGGAAGAAGATCACCCCGAACAGGAACAGCAGGTGATCGTAGCCGGTGATCATGTGCTTGGCGCCCATGTACACGAACGGCACCAGCAACACCCCTGTGCTTTCCTGGATGAAGCCTTTGTCGCCTTCGGGAACACCATGGGCAAGAGCCTCTGGCATGCCTATCAGCAACAGAACGAATGCCAATAGGGGGAGCAGGAACGGTCGGCGCAAGGCGCCATTACCGCGAAGAGATAGCGAATGCATAGGTAGATCCTGAGTTGATGAAGTCTGGGCCACGAGGGCCAGAGTCGAAGAGATACTCAGAATCGAGGGGGACGTTCTATCCGCGTGCTGTGGCCACTGGGCAAGCGCAGTGGGCCGGCAGTCAATGGCTGCTCCGCCGCTAGGTATTGAGGCGTCGGCAGCCAGGCCGAGAGGTGCGGGGTTTCATGGACATGGTCGGCCATCAACGACGAGTGCTGATGGTCTCCCCAGAGCTGAAAATCTTGTTCGCTCAGGTCCTCATCATGGCTGTGCTGATGAGAGATGGTGCCCACTTGCGCAATTTTTCCGTAGCCGGAAAACGCATGCCCCGCCCACAGCAACATCGACAGTAGTGCCAGAGCGGAAAGAAATCGGCATGTAGCAATTTGGCTCAGCATCGACGGACTGATTGCGACTCGACAGGAGGATTGCCTGGTTTGACGCATCCCCCCCAGGGGGATAGGATGCGATGGCGATTATCCTTGCACGAGGCTCCGCGATGAGCAAGCACGAACACGAACATCAGCACCAAAGTCATAAGGAAATCATCAAAAGGTTGAAGCGTG
Source organism: Pseudomonas hydrolytica (assembly GCF_021495345.1). NCBI lineage: Bacteria > Pseudomonadati > Pseudomonadota > Gammaproteobacteria > Pseudomonadales > Pseudomonadaceae > Ectopseudomonas > Ectopseudomonas hydrolytica. The sequence goes on along the minus strand of NZ_CP099397.1, from coordinate 3,065,024 downwards.
CCGAAGGCCATCTGCGCAGCATTGTTGGCATGATCGAAGATGGACGCGCGTGCGTTGACATTGCCCAGCAACTGCATGCGGTTGAGAAAGCGGTGTGTCAGGCCAAACGCACGCTGATTCAGGATCACATCGACCACTGCCTGGAGCACACGGTCGGCGCTCTCACCAACGGTGAGCGGGCGCCACTTGAAGAATTCAAGCAGATCACCAAGTACCTCTGAGCCCCCGCCATGTCGTCCTTTGCCGAACTCTTGCAACAGGGGGCCAGCCAGGCTTGGCTGTATGTTCCCACCGCCATCCTGCTAGGTGCCCTGCACGGCCTGGAACCTGGGCACTCGAAAACCATGATGGCGGCGTTCATCGTGGCGATCCGTGGCTCTGTCCGTCAGGCCATCCTATTGGGTCTGGCTGCGACGGCCTCGCATACAGCGGTGGTCTGGCTGGTTGCCATCGGCGGTATGTATCTGGGTCAAAACCTCGACGCCCAGACGACCGAGCCATACTTCCAGCTAGCCTCGGCGGTTCTGATCATCGGCATCGCCCTGTGGATGCTCTGGCGCACCTGGCGTGGAGAGCAGATGTGGCGCTTCGAACAGGAAGGTGATCATCCTCACTCGCATGACCATGCGCACGACGAAACGCGACGTATCGACACCGGTCACGGGCGCATCGAGCTGTCAATTTTCGAGGAAGGTGTCGCTCCGCGTTGGCGATTACGTACGATCAGCGGTCAGCCCTGGAAGGCCACAGATGCCTGGCTACAGACGACCCGCGCCAACGGCCGCATGCGGCGCTTCGCTTTTACCGAGCGCGATGGCTATTTGGAGTCCGTGGATGAGATCCCAGAACCGCACGAATTCGACGTGCGATTGAGCCTCGGTCATGGTGGCCACTCCCACGACTATGACCTGGCGTTTCATGAACATGCCCATGCAGACCTGGACGGCTTGGAGCTGTCACTGGATGGCTATCAGGACGCCCATGAGCGAGCCCATGCCAACGATATTCGTCGGCGATTCTCCAGCCGCAACGTGAGTACTGGGCAGGTCATTCTCTTCGGCCTGACGGGAGGACTGATTCCCTGTCCTGCGGCTATCACCGTGCTACTGCTCTGCCTACAGGTCAAGGAAGTCACGCTTGGTGCGGTGTTGGTGCTCAGCTTCAGTGTCGGTTTGGCCTTGACCCTGGTGGCTGTGGGTGTAGCGGCAGCCATTGGCACGCGTCATGCCTCCAACCGCTGGCCCTGGTTGGGTGCGGTAGCGCGCCGCGCTCCGTACCTGTCCAGCCTGCTGATCATCGGAGTGGGCATCTATGTCGGCCTGCACGGGTGGGCAGGGTTGAATACCTGAAATGTGGGACTTCTCAGCCTACCTGGGGTTGTTCGTCGCAGCCTTTGGGGCCGCCACTCTGCTGCCAATGCAGTCCGAAGCGGTGTTGACCAGCTTGCTGCTGGCAGGCAAGCAATCTCCGGCCTTGTTGCTGGTAGTGGCTACGGTTGGCAACGTACTTGGCTCGATCATCAACTGGCTACTGGGGCGCTACATCGAGCACTTCCGCCATAAACGCTGGTTCCCGGTAGCGGATGACAAGTTGCTACGTGCTCAGCGGGCCTACCACCGCTATGGGCGCTGGTCACTGCTGCTAAGCTGGGCGCCGATCATTGGCGACCCGTTGACCGTTATTGCCGGCATGCTGCGTGAGCCGTTCTGGAGCTTTCTGCTGATCGTACTGGTGGCCAAGGCGGGGCGTTACCTGGCGCTGGCGGCGTTGGCGTTCGGGGTGTTGGGATGAGGCGCGATGCGGGGCTCGATCTGGTCAAGTGGTTGGCCATGCTCAGCATGCTGATCGACCACCTGCGCTATTTGTGGCCTGACGCTTACGGCCTGTTCATCATAGGTCGTCTCGCTTTTCCGTTGTTCTGTCTGAGCATCGCAGCCAACGTCACCAGAACCCGCCCCGGCGAACTATTCAGCGAAGGAAATGCGCGCTACCTCGGCTGGTTGCTGGTGTTCTCCCTGATTTCGGAATTGCCGTACCGTGAACTCTCACCGGAAAGTGCGACGCTCAACGTGATGCCGACTTTGTTACTTGGTCTGCTGGTCGCTTGGGGCGTCCATCACGCGGACCGGAACAGCCTGCTACTGGCTACTGGAGCGCTGGTCCTTGCGATACTTTTCCATCATCAACTGATGTACGGCTTAGTCGGTGTGATTTTGCCTGCTGCCTTTATGCTTGGGCTGCGAGGCATGCGTTGGTGGTGGCTGCCTGCCGTACTAGCCATTCTGGCCAACAGTCGTAATCGCTGGTTGGAAGGCTGGGGGGTCACACCGGAGACGGTGGCGATGTTCGTTATGGCTGGTGCCGCTGCGCCATTTGGCCTTGCCCTGTTGCGGCAATCCAGCTCTCTCCGTCCTTGGCCTGTTGGACGATGGGGATACTGGTTCTATCCAGGTCACCTGGCAGCCATATACCTGGTGAGCCCCTGAAAGGGCGTTTGTCCGCTTCTGGCCGATTGCAACCTGCCGTATCCTCTGCTTTCGGCCAGAAGCGGCCGATCATGCAGAGACTTAGAGGACTTCCATTTAAGGCTTGAAGGTACCTACGAAACCGGGGATTCAGCTCTGTGCTGCAGCTGGTTCTAATTGCTGAACTGTAGCCTTGGGTGATTCCATCCGTAGGCTCTCTCGATACTGCTCTGCTGGAGCTTCGTGAGTGACCTCGACAGCAGCATCGTAGTTTTCTCGAATGACCGCCTCTATTTCAGCAATGTCGGCGCGGAAGAACTCCTTGCGCCCGTTAACCTTATTTAACCGACCGGCCGCAAAACGTTCATGAAGCTTTGCTTCCAATGCTGGGGCGTTATCCGAGAAAACCATCGCATGTACGTCAAACCAGAATGGCACCGACGCATCACCTAACTCATCGACGCGATCCATTGGCTCCAGGCGGCGGGTCATACCGATCTTGTAAATTCCTTCCCCGAATGCTCCGACGTTGGAGATCACATAAACGTAGCCAGCTTTGGCGTTCTGTTCGCGATAGTCGATAAGTTTCTCTTCGCTTTCCAGCGCAGCGCGACCTGCTTCAATCTCTGCCAACTTGGCCACAAGCGGCGCGCGTTCCTCCTCCGATTGTGCCTTTTCCAAGCGAGCCTGTAGCTCGCGCATTGCGGTCGCGAAGTGTTTGCGCTCCTTAGCGATCTTCTCCCGAGCGGCGCGAATCTCCTGCTCTAGCTTCTGCTGTTCCCGCAGCTCTTCTCGGGCGCGCTTGGCATCTTCCTTTTCCTCTTGCTTCTTAACCTGAAACTCATGGGCAAGGTGCAGTTCGTCAATCTTGAGGCTCAGGTACTTCCGAGATAGCTCAACGGACATCACTCTGCCGAGACGGTTGCAGGTTTCGAAGGACTTCAGAATGCGCTTTTCGCCCAGCTCTACGTTGTCGAATTTTACATTGTCGACGCAGTAGTCAGCTTCATTGTTGAATGATCGGAGCACCAACTTGATCATGTCGTTGACCAGCTTCCGACCTTCTACCTTGCTCCCATTCACCTCCCAGTTAGTGTTTCCACTCGCTGCCGTTCCACTTTTGATTAAGGCTTTCTGCTGCTCGCGAACCCCGACCAGTCGGGCTTTGTACTCATGGCTGGAGTTCAACTTGAACTTGGGCTCGTAGAGCGCAAAGCTTTCAAGAAGCAGTGTCTCTTCCCAGACGAGGATCTCCCTCTGCAAGTCAGAGGAGCGTTGCGCGAGCGCAGCTGCATCTTGCTCAGCTCGCTGAACCTCCTGGTGCACGGCCGCCAGCTTTCTTTTCTCCTGAGCGATCAGATTTTTGACCTCTACGACTTCCATGGCGCCGATCTGCCTGGTGAGTGCCTGAAGTTGCTGATAGCGCGCCTGAAGGTCAGTCAGTTGCAGGTCAAGATCATCGGCCCGCCTCCGGTGCTCAGGTCCCTTCCAATAGTCACTAAGGGCCATGTGGTTCCTTCCTCGTGTAGATCAAATTGTTGCTTGGCTCTGGACGCCAACCTGGGAGTCTTTATAGCCCAGCCGAACTGTATTGGCCGCTGAAGAAGTGCGGATTCCACGCCATTCGGACACTCAGCCCACGCTGATCCGGACACCTGTTCCACGATCATTCGGACAGGCAGTCGGAGCGCAGCGACGCAGGGGTGGCATTGTTAGTCTGAGGCGCCCGCTGCGTCGGCAACCGTGTCAGCACATCCTTGAGATAGGCATACGGATCGTGCCCATTATTACGGGCCGACTGGATCAAACTCATGATCGCAGCAGCGCACTTGAGCATGCGATCCCGCGCCGAGCATTTGAGAAGGCAACGGGATGAACGCTGGCTGGATAGCCGTGGTTTTCTGGGTATGCAGCCGAATCCATTTGTGGACGAGGTTGGCATTGAGGCTGTAGCCCAAGGCGATGTTTGCGATGGAGGCACCGGGTTCAGAACACTCCTGAATGACCTGGGCCTTGAAAGATTTGCTGTAGGTACGGCGCTGAGGGGGCATGGAAAATCCGCTTGATGGGCCATGGCCTTCGGCGGCGGTGTCGGGAAGGTGTTTTGGCCGGACGGATACTGTTGAACTACGTTGTCTGGGGCAACGGAAGTGTTTCGGCCCGACTCTGGAACGCGATCCGCAGCGACGACTGGGCAATTCCGCACGTTGGCCTGAGCAGCCTCGGGGAAATCGTCGGCTGGGCGCGCCCAGACGAGTTTCCGCCAAGGAACATGCAGACGAGCAAGGGGCTGCGGGCACTCGGCTACAACGTGAGGATCGGTGTTTGATCGAGGCGCCTGTGGCACACGCAGGCTGACGAGCCAGGCGCTGTCCATGGCCTGATCAGGCCGCCCCGCTGCGCCTTGCCTGAGCAGTTGACCTGCATCAATGGGGCGGGAGATCGCTGTACATTGACTCTTGATGTTTGTCCTGGTAAGCGCAATATCTTGCAAAGTCTTGTAAGGATTTCCTTGGCCGGAACCGCAAAGCGACGCGATTGGAGAGGGTGAGATGAAAGCGCACCTACAGGTGATTTTCACGCTCGATGAATTGGCTGCGTACTTGAAAGTCGGCAAGCGGACGCTTTATCGGCTCGCGCGCACGGGGAAATTCCGGCTTTCAAGGTGGGCGGGACGTGGCGGTTTCGTCAAAGTGAAATCGATCAGTGGATCAATGATCAGACCCGAGCCGGAGCAAAGAAGGAGGTGATGCGCAAGCGTGAACAGCAGCAGTCATCCGAGCAGCCCGTGTCGCCTGGGCGCACTGCCCGTCGCAGCAGGCAAAGGGCTTGAGTAACTCGTTTTTCAATTTTTCTGGAGGTATGACATGGACATTGATTTCAAGAAGTTGGCTCCCTGGAACTGGTTCAAGAACGAGCAGCAAGAGCAGCAGACCGCCTCTTCCCTGCCGGTGCAGCGCAATGACCTGCCAGCAGCGAGCGGGCCAGTCAGCCCGATCCTGCAACTGCATCGCGAGATCGACCGGCTGTTCGATGACGCGTTCCGGGGCTTCGGTTTTCCGGCGCTGGCCATGCCGCGGCTGCCATCCGATTGGTCGGGCATGCTGAAGCCGGCCCTGGATATCCAGGAAACCGACAAGCAGTACAAGATTGCCCTGGAAGTGCCCGGTGTCGAGGAGAAGGACATCCAGATCACCCTCAACGACGATGTGCTGGTGGTGCATGGCGAGAAGCGCCAGGAACAAGAGAAGAAGGAAGGTGGCTTCCACCGTGTGGAGCGCTCCTACGGCAGCTTTCAGCGCGCCTTGAACCTGCCTGACGACGCCAACCAGGATTCGATCAAGGCATCGTTCAAGAACGGGGTGCTCACGGTCACGATCGACAAGCGCGAGGTCAGCGCGCCGAAGCAGGGACGTTCGATCGCGATCAACAGCTGACGTCGCCGGCTCGTTCGTCACAAGAAAAACCCGGCACGAGACGAGGTGTCGCGACTCGCGATGCCTCGTCGCCTCAACCTTCTCAGGAGCATCAGCATGGCCAGAAAACAATGCCAGGTCTGCGGCCAACCCGCCACCGTGCGGGTGGAAGCCAATCTCAACGGGCGTCACAGCACCATGCTGTTGTGTGACGACCATTACCGCCAACTGGTGCGCCAGCAAAAGCGCACCGTCTCGCCGCTGGAAGCCTTGTTCGGCTCGCGCAGCGGCCTGTTCGAGGACTTCCTCGGCAGTGATTTCTTCCGCATCGGCGACGACGCGACGCCCGTTGCCGCCGATACCGATGACGTGGTCGATGCCTCGTTCGGCGAGCCCGCCGCCGCAGGTTCGGGTGCGCCGCGCCGTCGCGGCAGTGGTTTGGCCAGCCGCATCAGCGAACAGTCGGAAGCCCTGCTGCAGGAGGCCGCCAAACACGCTGCCGAATTTGGCCGCTCCGAGGTGGATACCGAACATCTGCTGCTGGCGCTGGCCGACAGCGACGTGGTCAAGACCATCCTGGGTCAGTTCAAGATCAAGGTCGATGACCTCAAGCGGCAGATCGAGTCCGAGGCCAAGCGCGGAGACAAGCCATTCGAGGGCGAGATCGGCGTGTCGCCCCGCGTGAAGGATGCGCTCAGCCGCGCCTTCGTGGCCTCCAATGAACTCGGCCATTCCTATGTCGGTCCGGAGCACTTCCTGGTCGGTCTGGCCGAGGAAGGCGAAGGTCTGGCCGCCAACCTGCTGCGCCGCTACGGCCTGACGCCGCAGGCGCTGCGCCAACAGGTCAGCAAGGTGGTCGGCAAGGGCGCCGAGGATGGTCGCGCCGAGACGCCGACCAACACGCCGGAACTCGACAAGTACTCGCGTGACCTGACCAAGATGGCGCGCGACGGCAAGCTCGACCCGGTGATCGGCCGCGCGCAGGAGATCGAGACCACCATCGAGGTGCTGGCCCGGCGCAAGAAGAACAACCCGGTGCTGATCGGCGAGCCGGGCGTGGGCAAGACCGCCATCGTCGAGGGGCTGGCGCAGCGCATGGTGGCGGGCGAAGTGCCCGAGACGTTGCGCGACAAGCGCCTGGTGGAACTCAACATCAACGCAATGGTGGCTGGCGCCAAGTACCGGGGCGAGTTCGAGGAGCGCGTGCAGAAGGTGCTGAAGGAAATCTCCGAGCACCAGGGCGAGCTGATCCTGTTCATCGACGAGGTACACACCATCGTCGGTGCCGGCCAGGGTGGCGGCGAAGGCGGGCTGGACGTGGCCAACGTGTTCAAGCCGATGATGGCGCGCGGCGAACTGAACCTGATCGGCGCCACCACGCTCAACGAGTATCAGAAGTACATCGAGAAGGACGCCGCGCTGGAGCGTCGCTTCCAGCCGGTGATGGTGCCCGAGCCGACGGTAGCGCAGACCATGATGATCCTGCGCGGCCTGCGCGACACCTTCGAGGCGCATCACAAGGTCAGCATCACCGAGGATGCGATCATCGCCGCCGCCGAGTTGTCGGACCGCTACATCACCGCACGCTTTTTGCCTGACAAGGCCATCGACCTGCTCGACCAGGCGGCCGCACGCGTGAAACTGTCGGCCACAGCCCGCCCGGTGGCGGTGCAAGAGCTGGAGTCCGAACTGCACCAGCTGCGGCGTGAGCAGGACTATATGGCCTCGCGCAAGCAGTACGACAAGGCCGCCGAGCTGGGCAAGCGCATCGAGACCAAGGAGACTGAACTCAAGAAGCTCGTCGAGGAATGGGAACGCGAGCGCGCCTCGGGCAGCGCCGAAGTCAAGGCCGAGCATGTCGCGCAGATCGTCTCGCGCCTGACCGGCATTCCGGTCAACGAGCTGACGGTGGAAGAACGCGAGAAGCTGCTGCATCTGGAGCAGCGGCTGCACGAGCGCCTGGTGGGCCAGGACGAAGCGGTGCGCGCGGTGGCCGATGCCGTGCGGTTGTCGCGCGCGGGCCTGCGCGAGGGCAGCAAGCCGGTGGCGACTTTTCTGTTCCTCGGGCCGACCGGCGTGGGCAAGACCGAGCTCGCTAAGGCGCTGGCCGAGTCCATCTATGGCGATGAAGGTGCGCTGCTGCGCATCGACATGTCCGAGTACGGGGAACGCCATACCGTGGCACGCCTGGTGGGCGCGCCTCCGGGTTATGTGGGCTATGACGAGGGCGGCCAGCTCACCGAGAAGGTGCGTCGCAAGCCCTACAGCGTGTTGCTGCTGGACGAGATCGAGAAGGCTCACCCCGACGTCTACAACATCCTGCTGCAGGTGTTCGACGACGGGCGGCTCACCGACGGCAAGGGCCGGGTGGTGGATTTCACCAATACCATCATCATCGCCACCTCGAACTTGGGCTCGGACATCATCCAGCGTCGGCTGAAGGCCCGTAGCGCCGCCGGCGAGGAATACGAGAAGACCAAGTCCGAGGTGATGGACGTGCTGCGCGGACACTTCCGCCCCGAGTTCATCAACCGCATCGACGAGATCATCGTATTCCATGCGCTGGGCAAGGAGGAGATCCGCCATATCGTCGGCCTGCAGCTCGATCGTGTGGCCCGCAACGCCGCCAGCCAGGGCGTGACGCTGACCTTCGATCAGACCTTGATCGATCACTTCGCGGAGGAAGGCTACAAGCCCGAGTTCGGCGCGCGTGAGCTCAAGCGGCTGATCCGCAGCGAGCTGGAGACGGCACTGGCGCGCGAGATGCTGGGTGGCGGTATCGGCAAGGGCGATCACGCCAGCGCCCGCTGGGATGACAAGGCCGAACGGGTGGTCTTCGAGCGCCAGGAGCCACCCGCGAAGCCGGCCGAGCCAGAGCAGCCGGATGCCGCGAAGGCGGCCGAGGCGCCGCATGGCGACGCGGGTAAGGGCTCGCGCAAGAAGAAGTCGGCGAGCGACGCGTCTTAATGTTGGGAGAGGCTGCCGTGTCCGATCCCATCGGCCTGGCATGGGCAGCCTCCCTGGCCTCGATCGCGGTGGCGGTCGTGGCCGCGGGTCACGCGGTCGTCTACAAGCGTGATCCGCGGTCGGCCACGCTCTGGGTGCTGCTGATCGGGATGCTGCCGCTGCTCGGATCGCTGTTGTACCTGCTGTTCGGCATCAACCGCTACCAGCGACGGGCACGACGGCTTTACCCGAGCGCCAGCCATCCAACCCGGGCGACCGGCCCGGCGCAGGGAGACGACGCGCAGCCGGCGGCGCTTGCCGGTCTGGCTGCATTGGTCGGCCGCACCACTGGCCAGCCGCTGACGCGTGGCAACCGTATCGATCCGTTGGTGGGTGGCGAACAGGCCTACCCGACCATGCTCGCCGCCATCGAGTCGGCCCGACACAGCATCGTGCTGGCCTCCTACATCTTTGACGGCGTGGGTATCGGCGAGCAGTTCGTCGATGCCCTGAACCGGGCGCGTGCGCGTGGCGTACAGGTACGGGTGTTGATCGACGATGTCTACGCCCGATGGGCGCGTCACAGCGCCTACAAGCGATTGCAGCGTTGCGGCGTGACGGTTGCCGCTTTCAACCCGACGCTGATCCCTGCCCGTCTGCATGCAGTGCACCTGCGCAACCACCGCAAGCTGCTGGTGATCGACGGCGCGTTGGGCTTCACCGGCGGCATGAACATCGCCTGTCCCTATTGGCAGCCCGATGCACCCGCGCAGGCTTTTCGTGATCTGCATTTTCGGCTGCGAGGGCCGGTAGTGGTGCAGCTCATGCACTGTTTCACCAAGGATTGGTGCGACACCACGGGCGAGCAGCTCGATGAGCGTTTCTGGGCCAATGAGCCCATGTCAGTCGAGGAGGCTGGAGGCAGTCTGGCGCGAGGCATCGAGGCCGGTCCCGATGAAACCCTGGACCGCATGCGGTGGATCTTCACGGGCGCGCTGAGCGCGGCGCGACATTCGGTGCGCATCTGGACGCCTTACTTCGTGCCCGATCAGCCAATCATCGCCGCCTTGAACACAGCCGCTTTGCGGGGGGTACGCATCGAGGTGCTGACGCCTGCCAATGGTGATCACCCGGGCGTGCAGTGGGCCGCGCGCGCCCATTACTGGCAGGTGATGGAACATGGTGCCCGCATTTTTGAGCGACCCGGGCCTTTCGATCACACCAAATTGATGCTGGTCGATGGTCTCTGGTGCTGCCTGGGGTCAGCCAACTGGGACGCGCGCAGCCTACGGCTCAACTTCGAGTTCAACGTTGAAGTCTATGACACTGCACTGTGCACGCAGCTGGAGGCGCTGTTCGACGGGGTCCGCAATGCATCGGTACCGGTGTTGCCCAGGATGCTGCGGGAGCGCCCGCTGGCGGTGCGATTGCGCGATGGCTTGGCACGCCTGTTCACACCCATTCTCTAACGACAGTTTGTCGAGGAGCAACGCGTCATGGAAAAGAAGAATCAATGGAACACCGGCTACTGGATCGTCGCCGTATTGCTGCTGCTGACGCTGCAGAACTACTGGCAAACGGCAAAGACCGTCGAGCCCGTGCCCTACAGCGAGTTCGAGAAGGCGCTGGCCGAGGGTCGAGTGGCGGAAGTGCTGGTGTCGGATCGCAGCGTGACCGGGCGTCTGAAGTCGCCGGACAGCCGGGGCAAGACGACGATCGTGGCGACCCGGGTCGAACCCGATCTTGCCGATCGCCTGTCGAAGTACGACGTGCCCTATGCCCGCGTGGTGGAGAGCACCTGGCTGCGCGATGTGTTGTCGTGGATCCTGCCGGCGGTGGCTTTCTTCGGCGTCTGGTTCTTCCTGTTCCGCCGCTTCGCCGAGAAGCAGGGCATGGGCGGGTTCCTCAGCATCGGCAAGAGCCGCGCCAAGGTGTTCATGGAGAAAAACACCGGTGTGACCTTTGCCGATGTGGCCGGCGTCGATGAGGCCAAGGCGGAGCTGGTCGAAATCGTCGATTTCCTGAAGAACCCGCAGGACTATGGTCGTCTTGGGGCGCGCATTCCGAAGGGCGTGCTGCTGGTCGGTCCGCCCGGCACCGGCAAGACCTTGTTGGCCAAGGCTGTGGCGGGTGAAGCGGGCGTACCGTTTTTCTCCATTTCGGGTTCGGAATTTGTCGAGATGTTCGTCGGGGTGGGCGCGGCGCGCGTGCGCGACCTGTTCGAGCAGGCACGCGGCCAGGCGCCGGCGATCATCTTCATCGACGAACTGGATGCGCTGGGCCGGGCGCGGGGTGTCGGAGGCCCCATCGGCAGCCATGACGAGCGCGAGCAGACGCTCAACCAGTTGCTGACCGAGTTGGACGGCTTCGATGCCTCCGTGGGGCTCATCATTCTGGCCGCGACCAACCGCCCTGAAATCCTCGATCAGGCGCTCTTGCGCGCCGGCCGCTTCGATCGCCAGGTGCTGGTGGACCGACCCGACAAGAAGGGCCGGCTCGACATCCTGAAGGTGCATGTCAAGAAAGTCGCGCTGGCACCCGAGGTCGACCTCGAACAGGTGGCCGCGCTGACCACCGGCTTCTCGGGCGCGGATCTGGCCAATCTGGTCAACGAGGCGGCGCTGGCCGCAACCCGCCGCCGCGCGCAGGCCGTGGAGCTGCAGGACTTCACTGCCGCCATCGAGCGCATCGTGGCCGGCCTGGAAAAGAAAAACCGCGTGCTCAACCCCAAAGAGCGCGAGACCGTGGCCTATCACGAGATGGGCCATGCGCTGGTGGCGCTGGCGCTGCCGGGCACTGACCCGGTGCACAAGATTTCCATCATCCCGCGTGGCATCGGCGCCTTGGGTTACACCCTGCAGCGTCCGACCGAAGATCGTTTCCTGATGACGCGCAGGGATCTGGAACACAAGATCGCCGTGCTTCTGGGCGGACGCGCGGCCGAGAAGCTGGTGTTTGGCGAACTCTCCACGGGGGCGGCCGACGACCTGTCGCGGGCCACCGACATCGCCCGCGACATGATCACTCGCTTCGGCATGGACGAAGGCTTGGGTTACATCGCCTTCGAAGCGCAGCGACCGCGCTTCCTCGACACGCCCGAGTTGGCCAGCGGTGGCTGCCGGGTGGCCGAATCGACCCAGGCGCGCATCGATCAGGCCATCCGCGACATCGTGATGGGCGTGTTCGAGTGCGCCTACGGGATTCTCGATGCCAATCGTGCGGTGCTGGAGCGCTGTGCTCGCGAGCTCCTGGCGCGGGAAACGCTGGATGAAGCCGATATCCGTCGCCTGACCGAGGGGCTCCAGCGCGCCACCTCGGCTACGGCGGCCGAGCCGGCCCCCCCCGCATCTACAACCCATCCCGGAGTCTCGACATGAGCGACAGCCTGCACATGTTTGCCCGCATTGCCAATCCGTCAACCGCGTACCGGCGGCCAAACTCGCCGACCAACCGAACTGCGGCCGTTGCCAGCCACCTTTGTTCACGGGCGCGCCCATCGAGCTGACCACGGCGACATTCACGCGCCACGTGGAGCGCAGCGACATTCCTCTGCTGGTCGATTTCTGGGCCCCCTGGTGCGGCCCCTGCAAGATGATGGCGCCGCAGTTCCAGCAGGACGCGCGCCTGCTGGAACCCAAGGTACGGCTGGCCAAGGTCGACACCGAGGCAGAGCCTCAATTGGCCACCCGCTTCGGCATCCGCAGCATTCCGACCCTGGCGCTGTTCCGGGGCGGGCGGGAGATCGCGCGTCAGGCCGGCGCCATGGGGGCAAAGGACATCGTGCGCTGGGCATCCTCGGCTGTGGTGAGTTGAGGGCCGATGCAGGACTTGCTCGGTACGACGCTGATTCTGCTGGTCGCCTGCAGTCTGGCGGCTGCGTTGACGGCCAGGCTGAATATCCCGACCTTGCTGGGTTATCTGCTGGTCGGTGTCTTGCTGGGCCCTCCGGTCACGGCCTGGATCATGCCGGGACCGGCGCTGAATTTCCTGTCCGAGCTGGGGGTGGCGCTGCTGCTGTTCATGGTCGGGCTGGAGTTCTCGCTCGGCCATTTCTGGCTCACCCGCAAGACCGTGCTGGTGGCCGGGACACTGCAGCTGGCGATGGTCGCCGCACCGGTGGCGTTGGCTTTGCTGTGGCTGGGGCTGCCGCTCGACAGCGCCGCACTGCTGGGCGCGGCGGCGGCCATGTCGTCGACAGCGCTGGTCAGCCGGCAGCTGGCCGATCAGGGCGAGTTGACCACACGCCACGGCCGCGGCGCCATTGCCGTGCTGGTGTTCCAGGATCTGGCCAGTGTGCCCTTGCTGGCGCTGCTGGCGATCTGGGCGCGCGGCGATGCTCCCGGGCTTGGCCGTGTGCTTGGGGAGGTGGCGGGCGTGCTGTTGCTGTTTGCCGTCTCGGCGGTTGCGTCGCGCCGCCTGTTGCATGGTTTGCTGGGCTGGGTGGCGCGGCAGGGGCACGAAGAGTCCTTCGTGCTGGTCTCGCTGAGTCTGGTGGTGGCGGCTGCGGCAGCGGCCCATGCACTGGGTGTGTCGGCTGCGCTCGGTGCCTTTCTTGCCGGCATGGTGCTGGGGGAGAGCGATTTCCGGTACCACATGGAAAACCACCTCAAGCCCTTTCGTGATGTGCTGTCGGGCCTGTTCTTCGTGACCATTGGCCTGCAGCTGGACACCGCGCAGATCGTGGCCGCACCGCTGGCGGTACTGGGTTGGCTGTTGGCCTTGGTGCCTCTCAAGATGGGGCTGAACTTTCTGGCGCTGCGCGCAACCCGCCTGGCGCGCAGGCATCGTGCTGGGTCATGGCGGCGAGTTTGCGCTTCTGCTCCTGGGCATGGTCATGCAGCAGCACCTGATCGCCGCCACCATGGTGCAACCGATGCTGGTGGCGCTGGTGTTGAGCATGGGGTTGGCACCGCTCCTGATCCGACACCATGACCGATGGGCGCGGGCTTTCAGCTGCTCGGGCGCACTCGGTCAGCCACCGCAGGCCGAAGAAGGCGAAGTCGCCGAGCGGGCGCGGTCGTTGCGCGACCATGTGATCATCTGTGAGGCGGATGACGTCGGGCTGCTGCTGAGCCGAACGCTGCGCCTGGCAGGCATACCGCATTTGCTGCTGGAATCGGACCGCCAACGGGTCGAAGCGGGGCGTGCGATGGGGGCGCCGGTGTCGTATGGCGATGCCAGTCGGCTCGACACCCTGGCCGCCGCCTGAGCTTGTCCGTGGTGGTGGCCACTGAGCGCGTAACGGATGCCCAGCTTTTGCGTAATCTGCCCAATGTCAGACTGTACCCGTTGTACCTGGCTGCGGGACTGGGACTGGCCGAGCAGGTACTGTTGATGTTGGGCATCAACGCCGACCAAGTCGACCACCGGATCGAGGAATTACGGCAGACACTCAGTGAGTCAGGTGGGGATAGACCATGAACGGGCCGACCATTTGGCTGATGGTGTCGCTACTTGCCAATATTGGCATGGCGGTTGCAATATGGCGTTTTGTTCGTACCAATCGCCAGAGGCGTGACGAGCTGAAGCATCGCCAACAAGCGCAAATCGATGACAAGGAACGGATCGCCATCGCCCTGGAGGGCGCAGGGCTGGGATTCTGGGAGTGGGATATCGCTACCGACAGCTTCAGGCTTTCTGCCCGCAGTCTGGCGATGTTCGGCTTGACCTCCGACGAGGAGGTTGGCGCCACCCATGCCGCATGGCAAGCGCGTATTCACCCGGAGGATTTACCGGTCGTTCTGGCAAAGGTGCGCGCTTACCAAGAAAACCCGTCGGAGCGATTGGAGTGCGAGTACCGCGTTCGTCATCGATCTGGCGTTTGGATTTGGGTGCTGGATCGCGGCCGTTGGCTGGGTGACGCGGGCAGGCAACTGATAGTCGGCACTCTGCTCGACATCTCTTCTCGCAAGGAAATGGAGCAGCAGTTGCTGCGTATGGCGATCACCGACCCCTTGACCGGCTTGTCGAACCGGCGGGCTTTTAACGAACGATTACAGCTGGAATGGGAGCGCCTCAAACGCAGCCCCGAGATACAAGCAGCACTTGTGCTCTGCGACATCGATCACTTCAAGCGTATCAATGACACCTATGGACACGGATGCAGCGATGAGGTGCTCAAGCACTTTGCTTCACGGTTGAGGGAACATGTTCGCGCAACCGACATGGCTGCCCGGATTGGGGGGAGGAATTCGCTGTGTTGTTGGAAGCGGCATCGATAGAAGACGCCCAAGTATGGGCGGAGCGATTTCGTCAGGACACTGCGGCGACAGCGGTGGTGTGTGGAGATGTGTCGATCAGCTATAGCGCCAGCATGGGGGTGGCTCTCCTTGACCCCCGTTTGCGCTCTGTCGAGCAGGTGATGCAGCAGGCGGACAGCGCGCTCTACCAGGCAAAAAGACAAGGGCGCAACTAAGTTGTGGGTGCACAAGTATTTCAGAATTGAGAGGAGTGGCGATGAAGGAAAAGCAAGCAGACCCGATCAAAACATTTCGCGCCCAATGGGCAGTGATGACGTTCTACGAGCGCTTCGAACAGGTGATCGCGCTCGCGCTGTCCGCAATCATTGCCGTGATCATCGTGGTCTCGCTGCTGCAGCTGATCTCGATCGTCTTCAGCCTGCTGATCATTGATGCGTTCAATCCGCTCGATCACAAGGTCTTCCAGACCGTGTTCGGCATGATCATGACGCTGCTCATCGCCATGGAGTTCAAGCATTCCATCGTGCGGGTGGCCTTGCGGCGCGACAGCATCATCCAGGTCAAGACGGTGATCCTGATCGGGCTGATCGCCCTGGCGCGTAAATTCGTGATCCTCGACCCGGAGACCGGCCCCGCCAAGGTCGCGGCGCTCGCAGGCGCGACACTGGCCCTCGGGGCGACTTACTGGCTGCTGCGCGAGCGCGATGACCGGACAGCCGGGGAAAGCTCAGATGATCAGTCGTGATCTGCGCCACGCGCAGAATGTCGGCGCGCGGCATCGCTGGCTCAATCGCCTGCAAACCGCGCTGTTGGTGCTGACCCTGCTCGGGATTGCCGCCGTCGCTGGCAGCCTGCTGTTGGGTGACGGCGGGCTTTGGCTGGCGCTTGCGGCCGCGGGGTTCACCCTGCTGCTCGAACCGGCGGCCGCCTCCGGGCTGACCTTGCGGCTGTATGGCGCACGCCCCCTGCACCCGGATGAAGCGCCCGATCTTTGGGCTGTGTTGCGCGAACTGGCGGCGCGGGCCGGGCTGCCTGCCGTGCCGGTACCGCACTACGTGCCCAGCGGGGTCGTCAACGCCTTCGCCACCGGTTCGAAGCATCACGCGGCCATCGCGCTGACCGACGGCCTGCTGCGTAGCCTCACGCCCCGCGAGTTGACCGGCGTGCTCGGCCACGAAATCGCGCATATTGCGAACGAGGATATGCGTGTCATGGGCTTGGCCGATTCCATCAGTCGGCTCACCCATCTTCTGGCCTTGTTGGGGCAGCTTGCGATCGTGCTCAGCTTGCCAGCGCTATTGCTTGGAGTCACGGAAGTCAATTGGCCCGCGTTGCTTCTACTGGCGGTCGCGCCACAGCTGGCCTTGCTGGCTCAGTTGGGCTTGTCCAGGGTGCGCGAATTCGACGCCGACCGGCTCGCTGCCGAATTGACCGGCGACCCGCACGGGCTGGCCTCGGCGCTCGCCAAGATCGAGCGGGTGAGCCGCTCCTGGCGCGCCTGGCTGCTGCCCGGATGGGGCAATCCGGAACCCTCCTGGTTGCGCACGCATCCGGCGACAGCTGAACGCAT
Source organism: Pseudomonas hydrolytica (assembly GCF_021495345.1). Taxonomy (NCBI): domain Bacteria; kingdom Pseudomonadati; phylum Pseudomonadota; class Gammaproteobacteria; order Pseudomonadales; family Pseudomonadaceae; genus Ectopseudomonas; species Ectopseudomonas hydrolytica. The sequence goes on along the minus strand of NZ_CP099397.1, from coordinate 3,048,427 downwards.
TGAGCGCTTGCTGGAACTTGCTCCGCCGCCCGCGATGCCGCCGTTTCCATCGGCCCGTTTCGTCCCCGAGGTGACCGTATCACCACGTCCGCCACGCTGGCGCACCGGCGGCCTTTGGCGCTGATTTCAACATGGAGAATGACGTGACCTACCCCGACCCCTACAGCCGCCCGGCGCCGGATCGATTCATCCGGCGCTGGCTCGTCATCACTGGCTGCATCGCCGCACTCATGCTGCTGTGGCAGTTCCTGCCCGCCATCGAAGCCTGGTTCAGTCCCCACGAAACGCAGGAGCGCACGGTGACGCCGCGCGGCGACCTGGCCGCCGACGAAAAAACCACCATCGAGCTGTTCGAGAAATCGCGCGGGTCGGTGGTTTACATCACCACGGCACAACTAGTGCGTGACGTCTGGTCGCGCAATGTCTTTTCCGTGCCGCGCGGCACCGGCTCCGGCTTCATCTGGGACGATGCCGGCCACGTGGTGACCAACTTCCACGTGATGCAGGGGGCATCGTCTGCCACGGTCAAACTGGCCGACGGTCGCGATTATCAGGCTGCGCTCGTTGGCGCCAGTCCTGCGCACGACATCGCGGTACTCAAGATTGGCGTCGGCTTCAAGCGCCCGCCGGCGGTGCCGGTGGGCACCAGTGCCGATCTCAAGGTGGGGCAAAAGGTCTTTGCCATTGGCAATCCCTTCGGGCTCGACTGGACGCTCACCACCGGCATCGTCTCGGCGCTTGACCGCACCCTTTCCGGCGACGCCAGTGGCCCGGCCATTGACCACCTGATCCAGACCGACGCCGCTATCAACCCCGGCAATTCCGGTGGCCCGCTGCTCGATTCGGCTGGGCGGCTGATCGGCATCAATACCGCCATCTACAGTCCGTCTGGCGCCTCGGCCGGCATCGGCTTTGCGGTGCCGGTCGATACCGTCATGCGCGTGGTGCCGCAACTCATAAAGACCGGCAAGTACATCCGTCCGGCGCTGGGCATCGAGGTGGATGAGCAGCTCAACGCGCGTCTGCAGGCGCTGACCGGCAGTAAGGGCGTATTCGTATTGCGCGTAACGCCGGGCTCGGCGGCGCACAGGGCCGGGCTCGTCGGCGTCGAGGTCACCGCAGGCGGCATCGTGCCCGGCGATCGCGTTATCAGCATCGACGGTATCGCCGTCGACGACGTCACCACATTACAGGCCCGGCTAGACGACAAGAACGTTGGAGATGTTGTGGTCTTGTTAGTGGAGCGGGCCGGCAAGACTCGCGAGATGCTTGTGGAACTACAACCGGGAGCTTGATGGAAAGTGGGTCATGGATCTGCACAGCGAAGCAGCCAAGCGACTTCAGCCTTGCGCCGAACTACGAGCCCTAGCTAGTGCAGTGGGGAGAAGGCTGTTTAGGTTAAATGGATATAAGGGAGTCATTTTTGATTGTGTTTTTAAAAGAAGGTGTTGATTTTTTTGGGTAAGCATTTAGGGCGTCCAAGGGTTGGAGCAGTTGGCACGGATGAGAGAGCTCAATGCTCGCTAGGGATTGGATCTATGTGTTTTTTCTGACTGACTGCTTACGTGTTGGAACGGGCAACATCGGAAAAGGATGAATCTTTATTCTCACCATTTACCGTATTTTTCGAGCCTGGGCGAAAATTAGGATGATACTTTAGCGCCCTTAATCATTCTCCCATGAAAGGCAAAACGATCCAGTCTCGGGTGTAAGTGCTCACAACATACTGATATAAAATGGATTTTTTATGAATAGGAGAGCGCGCCGCCGCCCTGTTTTTAGGGTTAGGATGAAACTTTATTTGCATCCCACACTTGCTCCAAGCTCGCAGGTTTTATCTCGGCGGCAATATGCGGCGCGCATCAGCTAAAGAAAAACGAATAATTCGGTTATAAGCTATCAACTAATCGAATCCATACGCCGAGACCATGAACTATCAGGATCTTCAGATCGACTGGCTGAAATGCTTTGTCGCCGTGGTGGATGCCGGTTCGCTGTCAGGCGCAGCGCCCGAGGTTCATCGCTCTCAATCTGCCGTCAGCATGCAGTTGAAAAAACTGGAGGCAGCGCTGAACTGTCAGCTCCTGAGGCGCGGCCCCAGGCAGCATCAGTTGACGCCACAAGGACAACTACTCCTGGGCTATGCGCGACGCATGCTCGACCTGCATGCAGAAACTCAGGCTGCCTTTCATGGCCAGGAGCTGACCGGGCAGATTCGTCTGGGTGTTCCTGATGATTACGCCGCCCGCTATCTCACGCCGGTGCTCAAACGTTTCGCACAGCACCATGGCAGTGTGGAAATCGAGTTGAATTGCGAACAGTCGACCGCCTTGATTCCTCGTGTCGAGAAAGGGGAACTCGACCTCGCGCTGGTATCACGCGACCATCCCCGGCACGGAACCCTGCTGTTTCATGAACCACTGGTGTGGGTTGGCTCGGCGCAGTTCCAGACATGGCGGCGCGACCCGCTGCCGATTGCCGTCTACGAAAGCACCAGCCTGGCGAAGCGCAGCGCCATCAACTCGCTCGCTTTGCAGGGGCGCCGCTACAAGGTGGTCTACAACAGCTCCAGCCTGGCTGGGCAACTCGCAGCGGTTGAGAGCGGTTTGGCCATTGCGGTGCTGACCCAATGCAGTGCGCCTGCCCACCTGGAAACCTTGGGTGCTGAGCACGGGCTGGGGCCGCTTGAACCGATGGAAGTGGCGGTCTATCGAAGCAGGGCCTCACAAGCATCGGCGGCTGTCGACAGACTTCACAGCCTGTTGATCCAGACACTCAGGCAGTCGTCTGCAACATAGACGCGCTGCCTAGGCCGACGGCTATTAACGTCCGCTTCTGGCCGATTTCTGCCGGTTGTGATCGGCAGTCCGTGGCCGGAGGTCGCTCCCTACCTGATTGTAGGGTTCACTCTCAGCGCTGGGAACTATTCGGCTAGCAACGTTGTAAGCCGGTTGACTCTGATTGCTTTCCGCTCCAGATCATCATCGAGATGGGTAGGCTGGATGATCAAGGTGACAGCGCGCAGAGCCATCAGTGTCCTGTAGACGCTGACGGAGGGCGAACGAGTTGTGGTGAAGGGCTGTGCATGCGGCTCGCCTCACATCGCTTCCCAATCTATTTGAGTACCCGGCGAGTGATTCTGCCCGTTTGCTGTTGTTACAGGGACCATCTGCGCTCTGGTGATCTACGCCAGTTCGCGTATGAGGTCCGGATGCTTGTTCAGGATACGGATGAGAACAGTAGCCTGGTCGTTGGGCTTTGAGCGGTTCTGCTCCCAGTTCTTTAAGGTCGCAGGCTTGGCGTGAATGGCCTGCGCAAATACACCCTGGGACATCTGCAGCTTTTCGCGCAGTGCGACGATTTCCGCGCCTGTCGCGGGTTCAATTGGCTTGTATTCAACCTTGTGAGTACGCAGCGTACGCTTGCCTTCGCGTGCCGAGGCCAGGTCGTCGAAGCCTTCGATCAGCTCGGAAAAAATATCGCGTTTGGTCATGGTGCTTGCCTCGCCTTCACTTCGCGCTCAAGGAGCGCTTTCAGCTGCCTACGCTGGTCACTGCTCAGGTCATCGAGTTCGTCTTTGTCATACAGGGTGAAGAGCCAGAACTGCAGACCGCGGAGCCAGTAGTAGTAAATCACCCGAACGCCACCTCGCTTCCCCTTGTTGCGCCTGACCGATCCGAAACGGACCTTCCGTAGACCACCGCTGTTGGCGATGACTGCGCCTGCCTCCGGGTTGGTCAAGAGCATCTGCTGGAATAGCGAGTACTCGTCATCATCGAGGTGGGCTTTTCGGTTGCGCTCAAAGGGTGACAGTTCAACGAACAATGCTTTCATTTGTATGCGCTATTTGCGTATATTTAATGGAGAGTGTCTTCTTGTCAAGAAAGAGGCTTGTTGGCCAGATACAACAAATGCGGCAGCCTGAGTGGGCTGCCGCTAAGACTCTCTTCTGACAGGCGCGCTGCGAGGGGATATCTTGTGCCTGATGCGATCAGGCGATCTCCTTGTGTGATCTGTGATCCGGCAGCAACACCTGAGTTTCTGCCGGGCTGACCCGCTCGATAAACCTGGCCAGTTGCTCGGCTGGATCGCCTTCGCGCCTTACCAAGTAGGTGGTTAGCATCGATGCACAGCCGTCTAGCGGCCTGGCCACGACGTCCGGATTGTTGAGTTCGTTGATGCGCGCCAGGCTGGAGAAGCCCAGGCCGTAACCCGCGGCCACCAATGCCATCATCAGATCCAGAGTTGGAACGCGGTCAGCAATAGTCAGTCGCGTATCCACGGCGCCCAGCACCCGCTGCAGCTGTTGCCAGAAGCCTTCGCAAACTTGCGGATCGCAAAGGACCAACGGGTAGCGCACCACCTCGTCGAGCGGCACGCGCCGGTAGCTCAGCAGTGGGTGGCGGGCAGGTACCGCCACAACCAGCGGATCGAACCAGACCGGCTCGGCCACCAGCCCATCGCCGACCTCGTCGGACTGTGCAAGCCCGATATCGAACAGGTCATCGTTCAGGCCTCTGATCTGTTCGCTGAAGGTGACTTCCGACAGGCAGATCTCGACCTCCGGTTCCTCCTCGCGGCACTGGGCGAGCAGGGCGGCCAGGCGTGACTGCGGGATGCCATCGGACAGTGCGACGCGGATGCGCCCGCGGTAGCCGGCCGCCGCGCTTTTGACGCTGGCCTTGGCCTGGTCGACCACGGCCAGCACCCGGCGAGCTTCTTCCAGCAGCACCTTGCCGGCCCAGGTCAGGCGCGTGCGCCGCGTGGTGCGTTCGAACAGCTGCACGCCCAGGCGGTACTCCAGTTCCTTGATGATCCGCGACAGGGGCGACTGCTCGATATGCAGGCGCGCGGCGGCACGCGCAAAATGCAGTTCTTCTGCGACGGCAATGAAACAGCGAAGGTGGCGCAGTTCCACGGCCTTTCCTCCGTCAGTTGTAGGGTTCGGCTTGCACGTCGCCGTTCCAGGTTGGTTGGCGACGCAGGTTGACGATCTGCAGCAGGGCGCCCAGCGCGGCGACACCACCGGCACTGGCGGCCAGGGTCCAGGTGGGCAGCTGCAACAGCAGCACGAAGCCGCCGGCCGCGGCACCGATGGCGCTGCCCAGGTACAGCGCCGACTCGTTGAGGGCGATGGCCAGGTTGCCGTCGCCTTGTGCCTGACGCGCCAAGATCAGCTCGTTATTCTGCGGCACCTGCAGCGCCCAGCCGACCGCGCCCCACAGGGCGATGGGCAGCATCACCAGCCAGGTGCTGATGGCCGCCGCCAGCGGCAGCACGAACAGCGACACGGCGAGGATCAGCATGATGGCGAAGGTCAGCACCGGGCCCTTGATGCGATCCACCAGCGGGCCGATCAGGAAGCTGCCCAGCACACCGCCGATGCCCCAGACCCACAGATAGGGCGTGACCGAGCGCACCGCGCCGTAGGCCGGGTCAGCCAGCAGCGGGGCGATAAAGGTATACATGCCCAGGCTGGCAATGGCGGCCAGCAGTGAGACTAGCAGGATGACCAGTACATGGCCGTCGCCGAGGATCGCCAGCTTCTGCCCCAGCGTGGTGGCGGTGGCTGCCGGCAGGGAAGGGAGCTTCAGCAGCAGGCCGGAGAAGGCCACCAAGCCGAGAAGGGTGACCAGCCACAGGGCGGCCTGCCAGCCGAGCTGTTCGGCGATCAGCAGGCTGAGCGGCACGCCCAGTACCACGCCGCTGGCCATGCCGCCCATGATGATGGCGATGGCCTTGCCGCGGCGTTCCGGGGTGGAAACGGCGGCCGAGGCACCGATGCCCATGGCCAGGTAGACGCCGGCGCCGATACCGGCGATGGCGCGCCAGACCATCAACGCGGTGAAGCTCTCGGCCAGCGCGCTGGCGGCGTTGGCGATGACGAACAGGCCCAGGGCCAGCAGCAGGCCGGCACGCTGGCGATGCGCCGGCGTCAGGGCGACGAAGATCGGCGAACCCAGGCCGTAGGCCAGGGTGAAGGCGGTAACCAGTTGGGCGGCCACCGCAACGGAGACCGCGAACGAGGCCTCGATCATCGGGATCAGCCCGGCGGTGACATAGGAGGCCATGCCGAGGGCGAAGGCCCCCAGCGCTATGAGGTAGATGGGGGATTGGTTAGGTGTGTGCATGCTCGGACTCGCTTGCGTTGCAAGAACGCGTGGGTGGTACAGCGGAGGGATGCGGCCCCGCAACGGGGCCGCATCCGGTTGGGGGACTAGAGTTCGAGGCTGACGTCGTACTCGTTCAGCCAGGTGTTGAGGCCGACTGCCAGCTCCATGCCCATGCGCTCGTACATGGGCGAGACACTGCCGAGCGGCTTGGCCAGGGTCTGCTGGATACGGCCGCTGTCGAGCAGGGGCGTCACCGGCGCATTGCGATCCGCCTGGATGGCGGCCAGGGCGTCACGCAACGCCTGCTCGTAGGCCGGGTCCTGGGTCGAGGGGTAGGGGCTCTTGACCCGTTCGCTGATCGATTCGGGCAGCAGGTCGCGGGTCGCCGCGCGCAGGATGCTTTTCTCCCGCCCGTCGAAGGCCTTCATCGCCCAGGGGATGTTGAAGGCGTACTCGACCAGGCGGTGATCACAGAAGGGCACACGCACCTCGAGGCCGACGGCCATGCTCATGCGGTCCTTGCGGTCGAGCAGGGTCTGCACGAAGCGTGTCAGGTTGACGTAGCTCATCTGCCGCATGCGCTGGTCGACAGCACTTTCGCCCGGCAGTACCGGCGCCTCGGCAATGGCCTGGGCGTAGCTGTCGCGCAGGAAGCTGTGCATGTCCAGTTGGGCCAGCAGGCCCGGGTCGAACAGGGTCTTGCCGTCGAAGTACTTGCCGGTGACCGATGTCAGCCAGGGGAAGGTGTCGGCCTGGATCGCCTCCGGATCGTGGAACCAGCGGTAGCCACCGAACACCTCGTCCGCGCTCTCGCCGGACAACGCCACCGTCGAGTGCTTGCGGACCTCCTGGAACAGTCGGTAAAGCGATGGCCACATGTCGCCCCAGAAGGCCGGTGGCAGGTCGAGGGCGCGGACGATCTGCGCACGCAACGCTGGATCGGCCAGCTCACGACTGTCGAGGACGATCTCCTGGTGGCTGGAGCGAATCTTCTCCACCAGGTCGCGCACGAAGGGCGCATCTGGCGTCCCCCGCACGGCATCGCCGGTGAAACCGCTGCCGTGGTCGACGAAGTCGACGGAGAAGGAGCGGATGTTCTCCTTGCCGGCGGCCAGCAGCTTCTTCGACGCCAGCGCGGTGATGATCGAGGAGTCGAGACCGCCCGAGAGCAGGCTGCACAGCGGTACGTCGGCGACGATCTGGCGGTCGACGATGTCCTCCAGCAAGTCGCGGGTATGGCGGATGGTCTCGTCCAGCGTGTGCTCGTGCTCGCGCGCCTCGAGCTTCCAGTAGTGGCGGCGACCGAGGCCCTGGCGGTTAATACGCACGATCTCGCCCGGCATCACCTCGCGCATGCCATCGAACACGGCGTGGCCTGGCGTCTTCACCATCTCCAGGATCTCGCGCAGGCCGTCGGCACGCACCTTGCGCGGTACCAGCGGGTTGGCCAGCAGTGCCTTTGGTTCGGAGCCGAACACCACACCGTCCGCGGTGGGGAAGTAATACAGCGGCTTGACGCCCATGCGGTCGCGGATCAGCAGCAGCTCCTGCGAACGCAGGTCCCAGATGGCGAAGGCATACATGCCGTTGAGCCGCTCGACGAAGGCCTCGCCCCATTCGACATAGGCGCGCAGCACCACCTCGGTGTCGCTGCGGGTTTTGAACTGATGACCGAGTCGCTGCAACTCGGTGCGCAGCTCGCGGAAGTTGTAGACCTCGCCGCTGTAGGTAATGGCGGCGACCTCGCGCGGGCCACCGTGCATAGCCGTCATCGGCTGACGACCGCCCTCCAGGTCGATGATCGACAGGCGCCGATGACCCAGGCCGACCGGGCCGTCAATCCACAGCCCGCCGGCATCAGGGCCGCGCAGGGCCATGGTGTCGGTCATGCGCTGCAGGGTGTCGCGTTGCGTTTCCAGGTTCTGGCTGTAGGACAGCCATCCAGCGATTCCACACATAGTCGTTCTCCTTGTGATTGGGTTACCCGAGGCTTTCCAGGTCGCTGTCCTCGGCCAGCAGTACGCGCGTCTCGCCATGTACGTAGCGCGCCGGTGCTGGGGTTTGGGCATGGGTGTCGAGGTCGTTGAGCAGGCGCTCCAGCGCCACGGCGGTGTCGAGACCGGCGAAGGGCTGGCGGGGCGGTTCCTTGAGCGCCACGGCGCGCACCACCTGCCGGCACAGCCGCGAGAGCTTGTGCAGGGTGTCCAGGCCAGGTTCGTCGGGGGCAGTGGCGAACTCGTGCAACAGCTCCTCGGCGCCGTTGGCGCCGCGCGTCCAGATGCGCAGCTGGTCGTGGTCCCAGCGCGGTGTGTCGAACACCAGACGCGCATGGATCAGCCGGGCGTCGCGGTCGACGAAGCTGAAATCCACGGTGCGCTGACGCACGATGTTGACGAAGCTGGAGTAACCGGTGACCCGCGCTTCGCCTAGGCTGGCGGTGAGCTGCACGGTGTCGAGCACCTCTGCGCCGGAGATGGAGAAGTCCGAGCGCACGCCGAGTACGCCACCGAGCTGGAGCTGGCCGGCGCGCGGGCAGATCCAGCCGACCAGATCCAGGGCATGGATCACCTCGCTGGTCACACCGCAGGTCGGGCGGTAGTCGTTGATGCGGTCCTTGCCCCAGTGGAAGCTGGCCCGCACCAGTTGCCAGTCGTGACGCCCGACCCAGTCGCGCAACTGCCGGGTTGCGTCCGAGTAGCGCTCCACCAGATCCAGGGCAAAGCCGCCGACCTGATCCAATGCACCGAGCAGCTCGTCCAGGTCGTCGCCCGGCGTGACCAGCGGCTTCTCGCAGAGCACGAAGCCACGGTAGCCGGCCAGTTGCTTGAGCACGGGCGCATGGCTGTGGTCGTTGACGCTGACCACCACGATGTCCGGCGCAAAGACTTCCAGCGCGCGGGGGACGCTGTCGAAGTAGGGCAGCTCAGTCGCCTTCCGCCGGCGCCCGACATAGGCTAGCGACAGCGGCAGGCCGGTGCTCGTGGCGATATGTTCGAAGGCCCGGCGGTAACGGTTGCCGGCGTAGCCCAGGCCGATGATCAGGATCTTCATGCCGAGGCCTCCTGACGGATCAGCAGGCGCTCGTCGCTGGCGGTGAAGCCCAGGGCCTGGTACAGCGTGCCGGCGGCCTCGGTGCTCTGCAGCACCACGCAGCCGACGCCGCGGTTGGCGAACCAGCGCAGCAGGTGCTGCATCAGTTGCTTGGCGATGCCGCGGCCGCGCCACTGCGGCTCCACCACCACCGATTGCACCCAGCCGGATAGGCCGTTGAGGCAGCCCGGCGCCGGCGCGCGCTGGTCGATGATGGCCGTCGCGCAGCCCAGCACCTGGCCGGACTCCCTGTGCTCGGCGGCGAGGATTTGCACGCAGTCACTGTCGTTCAGGCGGCTGTTCAGCCAGGTGCGGTAGGCCGCCCGCCAGCGCGCCGCGTCCTCCGGTGTCTTGCTCGAATAGCTGGCGTTGGTGCCGTCCAGCAGATACGCACGCAGTTCCACCAAACTGGCCAGGTCGGCCTGGGTCGCCGGGCGCACGGTGAGGAAGGACTGGTCCATCTCAGGCCACCTCCGCAGCAAACACCTCGGACGCCAGCGGGATGCTGAAGTGGTCGAAGGTCTCCCTCAGCGACACCGCCAGGTGCTCGATCTGCGCGTCGCTGTGGTTCGGCGTGGCGTTGACGCGGAAGCGCTCCGTCCCTACCGGCACGGATGGATAGTTGATCGGCTGCAGGTACACACCATAGTTATGCAGCAGGCGTTCGGCCGCTGCCTTGCAGCGCTTGGCTTCACCTACCCGCACCGGTAGCACGTGGGTCTGCGAGCAGGGCATCACCGGCACGTCATGGTGCTTGAGCCGCTCGCGCAGCTTGGCGGTCTGGGCATGCAGGCGATCGCGCTCGGTACTGCTGGCCTTGAGGTGCTCGACGCTGGCCAGGCAGCCTGCGGTGATTGCCGGCGGCAGTGAGGTGGTGAAGATGAAACCTGTGGCGAAGGAGCGCACCGCATCGACGATCACCTGGGTCGAGGCGATATAGCCGCCGATTACACCGATGGCCTTGGCCATGGTGCCCTGGATGATGTCCACCTGATCAGCTACACCCAGCTCGGCGGCGATACCGGCGCCACGTGGGCCGTACATGCCCACCGCATGCACCTCGTCGAGGTAGGTGAGGGCGTTGTAGCGCTTGGCGATCGCAACGATTTCAGCGATTGGGGCAATATCCCCGTCCATCGAGTAGATCGACTCGAACACCACGATCTTCGGCTGACCCAGCGGGTAGCTGGCGAGGATCTGCTCGAGGTGCGCAACATCGTTGTGGCGGAAGATCTTGCGCTCGTTGGGCGTGGAGCGAATGCCGTTGACGATGGAGGCGTGGTTCAGCTCATCGCTGATCACCACGCAGTCGGGGATGCGCCGCAGCAGGCACTGGAGGGTGGCATCATTGGAGCCAAAGCCGGTGGGGAAAACCAGCGCCGCCTCCTTGCCGTGCCAGTCGGCCAGGCTAGCTTCCAGACTGGAATACACCTCGTGCGAGCCGCCGATATTGCGCGATCCGCCGGAGCCCGCTCCGTAGGTCTCCAACGCATCGTGCATCTGTTCGCGCACTGCAGGATGTTGCGACATCCCGAGGTAGTCATTGCTGCACCAGACCACCACCGGTTCTTGCTCACGGCCATCCAGTTTGGCCAGCGGGTACTGGCCGCAGATGCGGCTGAGGGTGGTGAAGGTGCGGTACTGGTTGGAGGACTTCAATGTCTCCAGTTGTTCCCGAAGAAGTGCTTGGTACATCCGTTTATCTCCTTAGCGAGTTGATGACACGTCTCTGTGTGGTTCCTCATCAAGCGAGAGCCCTGGCACGGGTAATTGCGGCCAGGTCGGGCTATTCTTCTCGGGATTTATAGGGGTTACAATTTGACTGTTTATCCTAGTACTGGAGGTAACCGGATGAGCGCGCCTCGCACAGCCGAACGCACTCGGGTAGAGCTGGCCGAATTCCTGCGTAGTCGCCGCGAACGAATTTCGCCGGAGGAGGTGGGTCTGCCCGCCGGCAGTCGACGGCGCACGCCGGGGCTGCGTCGCGAGGAGGTCGCGGCCCTGGCCGGGGTGGGTTTGTCCTGGTACACCTGGCTTGAGCAGGGCCGGGATATCAGCGTTTCCGCGACCTTCCTCGACAACCTTTCGCGCACGCTCAAGCTGGATGCCACCGAGCGTCGTCACCTGTTCCTGCTCGCTCACCAGCGCCTCCCGCCAGAGCCAGGGAAGACCTGGTGCACGGTGCCGGCGCTGATTCATCGCCTCATGGGGGATCTGACGTCACGTCCGGCCTACGTGCTTAACCTGCGTTGGGATGTGCTGGCCTGGAACGCCGCTGCAGATCGGGTGTTCGGTTTCTCCGCGCTGCCGGCGGACCGCCGCAACCTGTTGTGGATGCTGTTCACCAGCCCGGCCATGCGCGAGCTCTTCAACCCTTGGGATGAGCAGGCGCTGCAGATCCTCTCCAGTTTCCGCCGTGACTTCGTGCGGGCGACCCAGGATCCGGATATCGCCGCGCTGGTGAAGGATCTGGAGAAGGCCTCGCCGGACTTCAGAGAATGGTGGCGACAGCAGGACATCCACGGCCCGTGCCAGGGGATCCGTCACCTGTACATCGAAGCAGTTGGCCAGGTGGTGTTCGAACACACCACGCTGACCATCGACGAGGACCGCCACCTGCGCCTGGTCTACTATGCGGCCAAGGAGGGTAAGCCGCACAGCCAATCCTTCGAGCAGTGGCTGCAGCAGGAGCCGTCGCTGGTGTAGGCCCCGCTGCCTGTTGCTCAACCAATCGACGGCCCGCGCTGGCGACCCAGTTGCCAGGAGACGCTGTTGCCCTGGATTAGCGCCGACACGCTCTGCCCGAGCCTCTGCTCGATCACCGGCTTCCACGGCACCAGGCTGAAGCCGATGCCATCGTCGAGCAGGACAAAACGGCCGCTGGTCAACTGCACGCTACGTCGGTAGATCCCATTGACGCGCTGGCCATCGACTGCCGGGCGGTACTGCAGGCCCGTCTGCGCCGAGATCTCGCGCGCTACCGCGGTCAGCTCCCTTCCGCGCAAGGTGGCCAGCAGGTTGCGTGCGAGCACCACGCGTTGGCGCTGGCGTTGGGCCAGTCCCTGTACCACCAGGAAGTCGGCGCGCTGCCGCAACGCTTCGCGCACCTCCTTGCCGAAGCCCGTGTCGACCAGCTCTCGGCTGCCGCCGATCAGCTGTTGGTCCAGCCAGGTCGCACCGGCGGCGCGCACCTGCTGCTCGAGGGGCAGCGGCGTGCGCAGCTGGACGGCGACATCGCCCAGGCGGCGGGCATCATGCTGCCGGCCTTGCTCGGGCAGGTCGGCCGGCACCCGCCAGACACCCTCGGCCAACCGCTCGACGATACCGGCCCGGCGCAGGGCTTCGAGGCGGCGCACATGACGCTCGACCAGTGCCTCAGGATCATGTCCGTCGCTCGACTGCGAGCGTGCCAGGGCCAGGTGATGATCGGTGCGATAGAGGCCGTCCGACGCCACAGAAACAATCGACCGATCCACCGCGCGAGGCTCGCTCAGACTGCGTGTTACCACCAGGCCGCCGATGGGGTAGTCGGCCAGTTCCGCGCGGGCAGGCAGGGCCAGGTAGTGCGCCTTGCCGTCGAGGCCGTCGACCACTAGATAGCCGCGGTCGTTTAGCTCGTCGGCCAGCCCCTTGGCAACGATTCGGCCGACCACAACAGAACCATCCTTACCCGGCTCGAATACCGCCAGCTCGCGCTGCAGGCCACCCATGGCTCGCTGCATCGTGCGCACGATATCGCCGCGCTCACCCATGGCGCGCAAGGTCGCCTCAGCCTCGTCACGCAGAAGCCATTGTCCTGGCCGAACTTCATGGGCCAGTTCAAGCTTCTGCAGATGCTGCAAGCGGCCGATCAGCAGTTGCCGACGTGGATGGTTTGCAAGTGTTTTCAGGCTCAGGCCGCCGGCCAGGCGTTCGCGCAGCAGGGTGCGATCCAGGCTGGTGAAACGCTCCTGCTGCACCTCGCGCTGCAGGCTCTGCTGGATCTCCAGCTCGGTACGCGGTCCCAGCCATTCGGTGGCCAGCTCCGAGGCGCGGTTGCGCATGCCCTCGGCGATGTAGTCGCGGGCGATCACCAGGTCCTTGCCGGTGTCGTCCTTGCCGCGCAGGACGATATGGGTGTGCGGGTTGTCGGTGTTCCAGTGGTCGACCGCCACCCAGTCGAGGCGGGTGCCGAGGTCGGCCTCCATCCGGCTCATCAGGTGGCGGGTATAGGTGCGCAGATCGTCGAGCTGCTCGGCATCCTCAGGCGAGACGATAAAGCGAAACTGGTGGCGGTCGTCCCGGCCGCGCTCCTCGAACGCATTCAGGTCGGCCTGGTCGGTCAAGGGCCCGTAGGCCTGACCCGGATCGCCCTCGCGACTGACGCCGTCGCGCTCGATATAGCGCAGGTGGCTCGCGGTCGAGCGCTTGCCTGCCTGGCGCAGGTTCACCAGGCGAATCTTGATGGTGACACGACGGGCGTTGTACGGCAGTTGCTGCCCGCTGAAACGAGCGGCGACATGCCCGCGGCCGAGCCGAGCGCCGGGCTGCTGGCCCGCCTTGCGCGGTTTGCCGGTGCCGGCCTTGTTGGCCTGGCGCAGCACCTGGTTGACGAACGGTTGGCCGCGTTGCTGTGGCTTGCCCGGCTGCGGGCGAAAGCGCAATTCGTCATCCGGACGGCTTCCCTTGCTCATGTTTGGACTCCTCCAAGTTGATCGCAGTACGGCGTATCAGGCACGCTTTTAAGCCAGTGTCGCTGTGGGGCGAACACAATTTCGGCACCTGGCGATACCGGCGCTGTGTCGCCGCCAACCCCCGTGCAGACTGCTTTTCGGGCCAACGAAGTGCCGCCCCCTTTTATCTTGCCCTCCGCTTTTTCCCTGCCTTGGCGCTGCTGAGTTGGGTAATCAGGAGAGGCGGGACGGTGACTTCCAAAGCTCCTGGTCGGCAGGTGAGGGCAGAGGTATCTGCAGCCAGGCGGCCCTCTACCGCACACACCGGGCGCATGCAGTCGGCAGGCGGATCGACACGCAGAAGACCTGCTCATCGACGCGACTCCAGCCACAAGGGCTGCGCCCGACCGATCACCGCGTCGGCGGATATCGGGCCGAAGTAGCGGCTGTCGAACGACGCCGGGTTGCTGCTGCTGAGCAGGAACAGCTCGTCACCAACTAGGCGCCGACAGGCCTGCCAGATTGGCAGCGCGCGACCCTGTCGGTCCCACCTCAAACGCCTGGCCATAAGCACGCCATCGATACGCACCTGACTGCCTTGCATGCACACCCGCTGCGGCGCCACTGCCGCCAAGGTCTTCAGCAACGGCACGTTCGCCGGCAGGTAGCCGCGTTGCGCTGCCAGCGACCTAACCTCCGGCGGCAGATGAACCAGCACCATATCGCCCGGTGCCAACGAGTTGGCTGGCGAAATGCGATACCAACCGACGGGCACGCTGTCGGACGCGTTGTAGACCAGCCGCGGTGGCGACGTTGTGAGCGCCGCCCAACCCAGGGCAGCCAGGCTGCCTGCGAGCAGCGCCAGTGGCCACCGCACGCCGCAAGCACCAAACGTCATGACGTAGCCTCCGGGAACTGCCGCTCCAGCACTTCGCGCAGCATCTCTGCCATGGTTACGCCACGGTCGAAGGCCGCCAGCTTGATGCGCGTACGCAGTGCTGGCGTGACATCCAATGTCAGGCGGGCGCTATAGCGCTCGACCTTGCCGTTGTCGACGGTGGCGCCCTGACGTATCCAGGCTTCGGCCTGCGGATCGGCCAACGGGCGTGCACCGATACCGATGCGCTTGCCGCTCATGTCGACCACCTCAGCAACTCGTCGACCAGGCTGCTGACCTCGCGCGCGGCGGCGCTGTCCGGCGCCAGTTCACGTGCCAGGCGACCGGCTGCCACGCTTTCGGCAAAGACGATGCGCTGGCGTACCTCGGCCTGCATCGCCGGTAGCGGTTGCTCGGCCAAGGCGCCGCGCGCTTCGCGGCCGATCACCGTGGTGCTGACGCGGCGGTTGATGGCGAACGCCGCGCGCAGCGTCGGCCTGAACACCTGCGCCTCGCGGATCAGGTTGACCATCTCCGCGCTGGCCCACAGGTCGTAGGGGCTAGGCTGCACCGGGATCAACACGCGATCCGCTGCCAGCAGCGCCGAGCGGGCGAGGGCGGCGATGCGCGGTGGTCCGTCGATGATCACGTGATCGGCGCGACGAGCCAGCTCCGGTGCTTCCTGGTGCAGCGTTTCGCGCGCCAGGCCGACGGCGCTGAACAATCTCGGCAAACCTTGCTGGCTGCGCCGTTGTGTCCAGTCCAGTGCCGAGCCCTGTGGGTCGGCATCGAACAGGATGACGTTCTTTCCACGCAGGGCCAGTTCGCCGGCGATATGGGTGGCGAGGGTGGTCTTGCCCACCCCGCCTTTCTGGTTGAGAAGGGCGACGATCATGGCCGGATCTCCCCGGCCAGACTGCCCTGATCAGCACCTGTCCACACATAGGCGCTGCCCCAATAACAAGTTAGAGCTTTTAAGTTAGTTAAGTTAAGGGGAGCTGAAAGCCGCGCCAGTCGTGGCCTGTAGCGGAGTCCGTGCGCCTGATAGCACGATGGGGATGCGCCTGATAGCACGAGCCTGGTTGCGCCTGATAGCACGACTGCATTCACAGCTTTTCCGCAAGTTATCCCCGTGCCGTTTACGGCACGCGCCGGAAGGCGAGCAGCTCGGTCGATGGGGGCAGGTGAACGACCTCCAGGCGATACCCTGGAAGTGGCTGCCGGGCGACCAGAGCACGCACATCCAAAGCAAAGTCCGAATAGCGCGCCGAGCTGCCGGATTTGCGGTACAGGTGGCGAAAGTCGAACTGCCAGCCGTCCTCCTGCTTGCCGCCGTGCTTGCGCACCAGGCGATACAACCAGCGTTCGATGCCGCCGGTGAGGTGGAAATAGGCCGGGTCGATGGTTAGCACAAGGGCCTGATCCAGCACCCCGCTGTAGAACCAGTCCGGCAGGATCAGCTCGATACCCAGTGGCCGGCCATCCGCCGCGGCCAGCTCCTTCCACTCGTTGATCCAGGAGAAACGATGCAGGCGCCGGCCAGTGGTCTCGCGGATCGAGGTAGCTACGCTGGTCGACTGCAGCCGATCCAGCGCCGCTTTCAGGCGCTGGTAGTCGCGCAGCGAGGTGCCGCGGCCGATGAAGCGCAGGATCTGGAAAGGCGTTGCACGCATCAGTCGGGAAGTGGGGATGCCCGCATCGCGCGCCTCGACAAGCTGGCTGGCCGCCCAGATCAGGATGTCGGCATCCCAGATCGTGGCGATGCCATGCTCCAGCGTGCCCTCCACGCGCACCGTCACCTCGCCCGAGCGAAAGTCGATCGGCACGGTTCTGCGCGACTTGGCCAGCGAGAAGAACGGATGCGCCATCAGATCCTGGGCATCGCGTGGCGCCATATCTCCCGGCAGGGCGCGGAACAGATCCAGTTGCTCGCTCTGCGAAGTCAAATCGAGATGCCGACAATTCATAGGCGAAGGTTTCACTGATCATCACGCTGCGCTCCCGGGTGGCGGTCGATGTACTCGGGATCGAAGGTGGTCTCGAAGCTGCGCTCACCGGCCCAAGACTCGAGATCGGCGAGCGCGTACATCACCCGCCGGCCGAACTTGTGAAAGCGCGGCCCGCCGCCGATCACGCGCTGCTTCTCCAGCGTGCGCGGCGACAGCCGCAGGAAGGCCGCGGCTTCGTTGTTGGTGAGGTAGCGAGGGGCAGGGCAGGTCTGTGGTGCTTGGGCCTCGTCAGCGCCCTCCACAGGCCGCATGGCATGCGCCGTTGGCCCGGCCTTGCGATGCAGCGGGGCATCGAGATCGATGCGACGCGAGTGATGGGAAAGATTGGTTGACTGCGACATGGTGTGTCCTCCGTTGACGTGGGAGGTGCACCGTGCGGCAGCCATCGCGCTCGATCATGCCGGGTTGGGTCTGGGCGAATGCGCAGGCAGGAGGGGCGAGGATTGATACCGGGAAGGTCTGGACGCTGACCGAGTACGCCCATCTACGCGCGTCACCGGCCATGGTGCCCAAGCACGCCAAGCTCCGCCCACGTAGCCCCGCGGGTATACGGATCTGCGGCTTTCCACAAAACCCGAAAACCGCAACGGCGGATTTCTGTAAATCCGTAAAAACGTAAATCCGCTTCCCCACAAATCCGTAAATCCGTGGTTACGGATCGACGGATTTGGGCAAAACCGTAAGACCGTAACGGTCTCAATCAACTGGCAGCATAATGTGGTTGCTCCAGGCTGATCGACGGGGGCGCGTCCCCGTGCATCAGCCTTCCGGGTGGGGCGCGCGGGTGGCCGGCAGGACAGGGGCGCAAAAAACAAGGCACCGGGTCGCCCCGGTGCCTTCCGCTGGGTTAGCGATTCCAGAACACATGCACCTGCTCGAAGCCGGCCTCCAAAGTGAACACGTCGCCGCTGTATTCCATGTCGCGGGCCATGGCGCGGTAGTCGATATACATAGCCAGGTGTTGTGGAATGCTGGTGGTTTCCTCGGTCAGTTCCTGCGCGTAGTCAGACAGCGAGCTGTAGCAACCGCAGTAATCTTCCTCAGCCGCCTTGCGCGCCTGCTCCAGATCGTTGAAGTGCGCGAGCAGGGCGCCGCCAAACTCGGGGTAATCTTCGATGAAGCAGGCGACCTCGTGGGCGCTTTCGAGGCCCTCATACTCGCCGAGGCGGTAGCCGTCGAAGCCCTCGAAGTCGAGGATGGCGTATTCCTCCGCACTCTCGACCGGTGAGGCTGCCAGCATGGCACTGACCTGCGCCTGAATGTCGTCCAGCCCCAGGGTGGCATCGATCCAGACGCCATGCAGGTGACCGGCGTTGTAGGCGGCCAGGTCGGCAACGTAGATCCTGATGTATTCGCTCATGGATTTCGCTCCTTCGTCTTCAGGGTTCTGCGCTTGCGCTGCGCATGAACCCCTGCCGACTAGGGCGACTAAGGCGGTCGTGAAAAAATCAGGAAAAATCGCGGAGGCTCCACCCAGCGCAGCGGCCGGGTGGAAACCGTCTATTTTTCTTGATTTTGAGGGGGCAAGAACCCCTGCTCGTGGAGAGGTAGGGGCGTCACCATCGGCTGGTGACGGCATCCAGAATTACTCGGCGAGGCGAAATGCCGAGGCCATTCGGCCTTGCTCTTTGACGCTGATCCCGAGCTTCTTGGACGCAGGCCGCCAGAGCAGTCGAACCTTAGTGCGAAAGTCTTCGATGATCTCCAGAGCGTCTTGCTGCTTGAGTCGGAAGTAACCAGCCACCGACAGGGCCAGATCCAGGTCGAGCGCGTTGTCGAACTCGGAGACGTTGAGCTTCAGCCCATCGGCGTAGGACACTGGATTCATGTCGTAGGCGGCGGATAGCTGCCAGCCCTTGCCTGGGACAAGGATGAAACCATGGTTGCGCAAGTGGTCATCCGTATTGCTGACCAGCATGTTGAAAACGATGCGCTTCCACAGCTCCTGTAGGTCAGCTTCTGGCGTGGCGCCCTGGCGCATCAGTACCTCGGCGATTTCCAGGTAGCTGACGCCAGTTGAGTGGTCCTCGCCATCGACGTGCTCCGTCATGGTCATCGCTGAGGCGAAGTGCAGCCGCTCGCCCGTTGGGGTGCGGTCGAAGCGCTTGACCATGAAACAGTGATGGTTGCTGGCGTACTTCCCCGCAGTGGCCTCTGCCACGCGTAGACCGCAGGCGTTGGCGAGGATATTGACCACCATCTCCCAGGCGCCGACATCGTGTTCATCGTTGTTGCTGGGAAACTTGGCGATCCACAGGGCATTGTTCGGATCTACCACGCTGGCCTTTGGCCGGGCGCCACCCAGTGAGCCGCCGGGGGCTATCAGCATGCTCAACCAGTCTCGGCCGTTGCTCATGTCCTCGCCCTGCTCGAAGCGCCTGGACGCCTCCTCAAGCTCGCGCATGCTGGTCATCGGCGGTGCGGCCATATCGTGGTGGTTGTCCAGATACGGGCCATCGACATCAGTCTTGAAGCGAATGGCGCCCACACGGAAGCTGTCGTGCACGCCCAGCAGGTAGTCGGATTCGAACAGCTTCGAGCCTTCTGCGGCCACTCCCGCGCGCACATCCCGTTCATGTCGGCGTCGCATCAGTAAGCGCCCCCAGCGATCGGGCGAGGCGTCGGCGAAAAGGCCGAAGGTCGCGGCGCCCTGTGCAGGGAACTGACGGCCAGCGAAGGGCTGGAGTCTCGGGTCAAGCAGTGCCTGATGTGCCAGGCCGGCTAGTGCCGAGTCGACGAATTCGAACTCGAATCGCTCGCTGCCGCGTGTGCGCTGGCAATGCAGGGTGCCGAGCCTCTGTGGGCCAGCAAGTCCCGCCCAATCGGCGAAGACTAATATCTGGCTAGCCATCGAGTTCCTCCATCAACTGGGCCGCCAGGTCGGCGCCGGTAATGATTTTCTGATCAGCCGGTTTTGCCCTAGAAGGCGTCCTCTTTTCAGCCTTGGACGGCGAGCGCGAGGGCTTGGTGTCTGCCGGTTTCATCGAGCTTGGTTCGGTAGGGGGCGGAGTCCGTCGTTGAGGGGCGGGGCCCCTGGCGACCCGGGACCTTGCCGGCGACAGTGCCGTGTCCTGCAGGTGACGCCCCAGCTCATCGTTCAGCGCGATCTGGGCGATGTCTTTTTCCAGACCCAGCACTTGCAGCACGGCCATGTAGGCACCTAGGGTCACGCCTGCACTGCCTTGCTCTAGAGACCTGAGTGTCGGCAAAGACATCCCGGCCCGCTCGGCCATCTGTTTAGCAGTGATCTTGCGCCGCTTGCGCGCGAGCATCAGACGCTCGCCCAGTGCCTCGAGCAGCCGATCAGATGCAGGTAGGAGTGGGGCGGTTCGCTTTGCCATTGGAAAATATTTCTTCATAAACGTTGAAAAAGTGAAGTGATAATAGCATATGCGCTTCGCCTGGAGGCGAGAGATGGCAGAAAAGAAGAATTATCGATTCAATCTAGTCAAGATAATGAATGAATATTTTCATTTGTAGGTGTCTGCTGCCGACTGGAAAGACTAAAGCGGTCGTGAAAAAACAAGAAAAATCGCAGAAGCTCCCATCCAGCGCAGCGGCCAGGGCGCTGACCGCATGCACCCCGTTAGCTCAGAACCTTCCTTCCAGGTTTGTTTTCACAGGCAATTTCATTGGCATTTGCCATGGCTCGGGTCAGCCCTGACAACTCGCCTCGGCGAGAACCAGGGCCTTTCGGTGATCGATGACCTTGCATCGTCTAGCCACACATTTTCACTAGATGCGCTCGGCCAGACTGTTCGTGGCATTGAGGTGGGGCTCGTTGCTGATGAGCTTGGTCTGCCAGGCCGCGAGCTCACCGTTTTCGACATCGAGGCGCTTGAGCCACTGATCAGCCGACCAGCCCACCACCCGTAACTCCCCGTCATGTGAGCCACCATGCAAGGAGCCTACGGTTTCGTAGCGGATGCCCTTGAGTGCATGGTTCAGCAACACATAGGGAGCAGGCCTTGGGTCGTCAGCATCTCCGCCAAGGTAGGGGTGAGCGCCTGCTTGAATGACTACGCCGTTGCCGCATTCGTAGAAAGCGAAATGACTCGACGGCAGTTGACCGCGCAGCACGTCCAGGCCGCCCACCTGATCCAGGCGCACTTGGTCGAGTAAGGTCAGCCAACTGATGCTCTTGATCTTGGAATGCTTGAACGCCGGGCGATTAGCGAGCAACGCTGCGGTACCTACATCCAGGCCGGGCATGCGTTGAGCCATAAAGGCTTCGGTGGGTTCATTTTCATCGCGCCGAGTCGGTGACAGGTTGAAGGCCAGGCCGGCGTAGCCCTGCTCGGGGTTCAGTCGACGGGCGAAGCTCATGAATAGCTGCTGAAAAAACAGGGGATTTTGTTCTTGGTAAAGCAATGGAACCGAGAACTCCAGAACGCTTAGGCCGTCCCCCATCTTGGCTTGCCATCCACGCTTGCGGTAGATATCGAAGAGCCATGCGCCGGCATCATGGGCGTTTTTTCCATTGGTGTAGGAGAAGCTGAGGTGATCATCCTCATCCATCTCCAGCATCATTTCCCGCAGCGGCTTTGCGTCCTTGTAGGCGATAAGCGGCTTACCCTTGGGGGGCTCTTCCCGCCACAACCAAGTCAGATGCGGTTCTGCCACCTGCTTGAACTCGTCGAAGCATTGGCAAAGCGCTTCACGTACCAAGGGCGTGTGTGCCTCTCTGAAGTAGAGCGTGCCGCGCACGCAAAGCACTGCCCCAATGTAGTCCTCCGGGCCGCCTTTCATCAGCAGGTTACCGGGTATTTCCAGTAGGTGAGGCTGCTTGGCCAGTTCCTCGGCCAGGTCGAATGGTTGTGCCATGGGTGTTCCTCGAAATCAGTAAGCAGGTGCTGGAAGCGGCGGGCGTGGCGAGCGGCCACGGGTCAGGATATACATCAGAGCGCTTGCCGCCGCAGCGGCCCAGCCCAGTTGTTCGACGGGTACCTCGGACTGCTGGTTTTCCTGGCTGCAGTCGCACTCGGTTGATTTCATTTCAACCACTTTTCGCTCATCCCCAGCGATAGCTGCGTATGCTTCAGTTTGCTCGCGATTCTTCTGATCCGGTGGGAACTTCATCTCCACCACCTGCTTGATATTGTCCTGCGTCGGCGGCTTGTTGGGATCCTTGACGATCACCACGTCAGGTCGGCGAATCATCCCCTTGCCCGGTTTGAAAGGCGGATGCTCCGGGTCATCATTCCAATACTTGCTGATCCACCCCGGTATCCAGCCGTGAGCGCTGCTGCCTGTCTGGCTGTCGAGAATGGGCTGCGGCGGGTTCTTGGTCATGTCGTAGCTGACTTCGGGCCGATAAGGACTATGCCCTTGAAGCACCTCATTCAGCTCGCCGAGTCGTTGGGCAACACAGGACTGTTTGAGGTTCTTGCCATCCTGGCTGATGTTAGGCGTGCTGCTGCAGTAGCAGATCGCTGAGCACAAAACCTTCTTGTCCTGCGGATCGAGCTTGGGCTCCAGCACACCTACTGGATTGACCTTGCCAGTCGGGCTCATACCACCTTGGGAGAGGCTTGGCTGATCGCTCATTGCCCATCCCCCTGAACCAGATCGATATGCAGGGTTTCAGAGGCGTCGTGGTTGACCCAGGAGGTCATGCCTTCTGCATCCGTCGTGTCGATGGCACTCCACCCGCCGCTCTACCAGACTTTCACCCTACGACCGGCAACAGGTTTGCCGGTCTCCTGGTCGATCAATTGGAAGCGTCCGGAGAAGGGGGCAGTGGAGTTGCTTAGGGGAACAGGAGGCGTAAAGGCCGCCACGACCGAGGCATCGCCGATCAGCACAGTTCCTGAACCACCGACGATCACATTGCCGTGCGCACCGACACTCCCCAGTGTGGCCGCCGGCAAGCCGTTGATGAACACGGTGGAGGCCACCGCTGAAGCAATTGGGCTTCCGCAAGCAGAAACGTCAGTCTGCCTGGCTGCCGGCAACCCGTCGAACAGGACGTTTGGCGAGCCGACAACGATGGGATTGGTGCCATGGCCTGGCAGCGGGCAGGCCGTAGGGTCGGTAACGCGAGCTGCTGGTTTTCCACTCATTCTGCAGATCCTTGCATGAGCGCGATGTCGCTTCGAAGAAGATGGCCAGAGGGGCGGCCGGGACCATCGAGAGGCCCGGACACGACTCGCTCCAGCCAGATTTCGCACGCGGCCTTAGCGGGATGAAATTGCGCAGAATTTTGCGCGAATGGTCCCGAAGCCCCGGGATATGTGGGCTTGCTGCGACTGTAAGAAAATATTGCGTGTGCGAGTCGAAGGGAGCGATGGACGATCATGCTGTCGCTCCCCATGTGATCCAGCAGCGCTGGGCTGGGAAAGCTGGTCGAGACTCGAGTATCAAGAGATGGAAAGGGCGGATGTGAATCGCCAAGGCTTAAAGCGCTGCTGATGAAGGTTTGCTCTATGGAGGTGTGGATTCGTAGTGATCGGCGAGAGGTCTGCCGCGGCAGACAATGTTGCCGCTTAGGTTGGTCGTTTCGGTGCAGCTGGCGCCGATGATTACGCTGCGTTGACTTGCCCACGTCGCCCTGTGCATCGTTGGCTTGTGGGACT
Organism: Pseudomonas hydrolytica; assembly: GCF_021495345.1. Taxonomy (NCBI): domain Bacteria; kingdom Pseudomonadati; phylum Pseudomonadota; class Gammaproteobacteria; order Pseudomonadales; family Pseudomonadaceae; genus Ectopseudomonas; species Ectopseudomonas hydrolytica. The sequence goes on along the minus strand of NZ_CP099397.1, from coordinate 3,025,111 downwards.
GGTTTGAACAAAACCCTCCCAGGCAACTGGGATTATTCGATAGGAGCAGGGATGGGAGCTTTCACTCCGGCTGGAGAAACGCGTGTAGCTGTTCTGGTGGATTGCGACAACGTATCGCCCGAGATTCTGGAGCACGCATTGCGCGTTGTGGCCCAGTTCGGACGTGTCGTCCTGAGAAGGGGGTATGGCAATCACGGCACCTTGGCGAACAAGTGGCAGGAGGCTCTGGTTCGACTGGCCTTCACGCCATGCCTGCAGTACCAGTATGCAGCCGGCAAGAATACCTCCGATATCGCCTTGGCCCTGGATGCAATGGAGGCGCTCTTCGATCACCGTGCGGATACGTTCTGCCTGGTGACCAGCGACTCCGATTTCGCCTACCCGTCTGGCGAAACAGCCACTCAACCGGATCGGCACCCAGGCGCCTGCGCACCTCGGTGACACCGCTTCTGGCCAGCAGATCGTGAGAGGCCAGACCCTGGGCACAGATGTTCAGGCGCCGCGCCACCTCATGAACCGGCTCGTCGCGGAACAACGCCATGCCAAGCACCAGCCAGAGCACCTGATCGCTGGGCAGGCGACGCCGCCGAATGGTGGCTTGGGCGGAAAGATCCAGCGCGGACGCCACCCACTCGATCGGAATATTTTGGGTGAAGGTGCTCAGATCAGAGAAGTTGAACAGTTCACCTAGATCGAGCAACTGCTGTTGGAGAGACATAAAAAATCCGATACCAGAAACCTGGCATCGGATTTTCGGGGAAGCCCCGCAGGGACTCAAATGCTTAAGTGAACAGCATTACGGTCGTTGACCGGCCTTTTCGTTTTCGGGCGGGCTTTAGCAGTTCTAGGTGGGTTGGTGGGTATAGCCATCGATGACGCACCTTGTCGCCAAATGCTGGCAAACTTGCGCTTCGATTTTCGACAGGAGTCAGTCGATGTCCGCCAGCCCGGAGTTGTCCCCCGGCCTTATCGTCATCCACGGTAACCACCTCGAAGAGTTGCGTGCGCTGGCGGTGCAGTGGATGCGGCGCTATCCGCTGCGGCCGCTGGAAAACGAAGTGCTGCTGGTGCAGAGCAACGGCATCGCCCAGTGGCTCAAGCTGGCGCTGGCCGAGCGTGACGGCTGCGGCATCGCGGCGGCGCTGGACGTTGACCTGCCGGCGCGCTTTCTCTGGCAGGCGTATCGCAACGTGCTGGGCAGGGACGCGATTCCGCAAGAGTCGCCCCTGGACAAGGCGCCGCTGACCTGGCGCCTGATGCGGCTGCTGCCGGGCCTGCTGGCCGAGGAGGCCTTCGCTCCGCTGCGCCGCTTCCTCGCCGATGATCAGGACCTGCGCAAGCGCCACCAACTGGCCGAGCGTCTGGCCGATCTGTTCGACCAGTATCAGGTCTACCGCGCCGACTGGCTGGCCGACTGGGCCGCCGGGCAGGATCGCCTGCGCACCTCGCGCGGCGGCGAGCGGCCACTGGAGGGCGATTCGCGCTGGCAACCCGCGCTGTGGCGCGCCCTGCTGGCGGACGTTGGCGAGCAGCATCTGGCCGAAAGTCGCGCCGGCGTGCATCCACGCTTCGTCGCCCGTCTGGCCGAGCTGGACGCACCGCCAGCCGGACTGCCGCGGCGCATCACCGTTTTCGGAATCTCTTCGTTGCCGGCCCAGGTCCTGGAGGCGCTGGCGGCCATGGCGCGCTTCAGCCAAGTCATGTTGTACGTGCACAACCCCTGTCAGCACCACTGGGGCGATATCGTCGAGGACAAGGACCTGCTGCGCCACGAGTACCGTCGCCAGCAGCGCAAGGGCAGGCCAGGCGCGCAGATCGGTCTGTTCGAACAGGAGTACATGCACCAGCACGGGCAGCCGCTGCTGGCAGCCTGGGGCAAACAGGGGCGCGACTACATCAACCTGCTGGATCAGTACGACGAGCCGCAGCGTTACCGCGAGCAGTTCGACCGTATCGACCTGTTCAGCCCGGCCAGTGAGAACAGCCTGCTCGGCCAACTGCAGAACGACATCCTTGACCTGCGTCCGCTGGCGGAAACACGCAGCACCTGGCCTCCCGTCGATCCCGCCAAAGATTATTCGCTGCGCTTTCATATCGCCCACAGCGCTCAGCGCGAGGTGGAGGTGCTGCACGACCAGCTGCTCGCCAGTTTCAGCGAGGACGCCACGCTGCGCCCGCGCGACATCATCGTCATGGTGCCCGACGTCAACGCCTACGCACCGCATATCCAGGCCGTGTTCGGCCAGTTTGCCAGCGACGATCCGCGCTTCATTCCCTTCACCCTGGCCGACCAGGGGCTGCGCGGCAAGGAGCCGATGGTCATCGCACTGGAGCATTTGCTGCGCCTGCCGGACAGCCGCTTTAGCGTCAGCGAGATTCTCGATCTGCTGGATGTCGCCGCGCTGCGTCAGCGCTTCGCCATCACCGAGGAGCAGTTGCCCACCCTGCGCCGCTGGCTGGAAGGCGCCGGTGTGCGCTGGGGGCTGGACGCGAGCCAGCGGCAGGCGCTGGGCCTGGGCGAGAATCTGGAGCAGAACACCTGGCGCTTCGGCCTGCGGCGCATGCTGCTGGGCTACGCGGTGGGTACGGGCGACGCCTTTGCCGGCATCGAGCCGTACGACGAAATTGGCGGGCTCGATGCCGCGCTGATCGGCCCGGTTACGCGGCTGTTGGAAAGCCTCGACCGGCACCTGCAGCAGCTGCGCGAGCCGGCCACGCCGGTGCGGTGGGGCGAGCGTCTGCGCAGTTTGCTCGACGACTTCTTTCAGCCGCAGAGCGACCGTGAAGAGGTACTGACGACCCAGCTGCTCGATGCGCTGGATGCCTGGCTGGCGCTCTGCGAGGCCGCGACGCTGGGCGAAGCGCTGACCCTACCGGTGGTGCGCGAGGCCTGGCTGGACGGGCTCGACCAGGGGCGGCTGAGCCAGCGTTTTCTCGCTGGTGCGGTGAATTTCTGCACCCTGATGCCGATGCGCGCTATTCCGTTCCGTCAGGTCTGCCTGCTGGGCATGAACGATGGGGACTATCCGCGCAGCCAGGCCCCGCTGGATTTCGACCTGATGGCTGGCGACTACCGCCCCGGTGACCGCTCGCGCCGCGAGGATGACCGCTACCTGCTGCTGGAAGCCTTGTTGGCAGCGCGTGATCGCCTCTATATCAGCTGGGTGGGGCGCAGCATTCGCGACAACAGCGAGCGGCCGCCGTCCGTGCTGGTCGGCCAGCTGCGTGATCATCTTGCCAGTGCCTGGACGCTGGCCGGTGGCGGCGACCTGCTGCATGGCCTGACCACCGAGCACCCCTTGCAACCCTTCAGTCGCCGCTACTTCGATGGCGAGGGGCAGCTGTTCAGTTATGCCCACGAGTGGGCAGCCCTGCATGGCCAGGTCTCGACCCGCGAAAGTGCTGCGCCCTTGCCGGCCTGGGAGGAGGGAGTGCAGCTCACGCCCGAGCTGCTGCAGTCGTTCCTGCGCGATCCGGTGAAGTGCTTCTTCACTCGCCGCCTCAAGGTGTATCTCGACGAAGAAGAGCAGGCGCAGCTCGACAGCGAACCCTTCGCCCTCGACGGCCTGCAGCGCTACCAGTTGCAGGAAGCGCTGCTCAAGGCGGCAGTCGCAGGCGAGGGGGACAGCGACGATGCGCTGAGGTCGGCAGCCGATCGCCTGCAACGCAGCGGCGTGCTGCCGCTGGCCGGCTTTGGCGAGCAGTACCGCAACGCCCTGCTGGAGCCGCTGCCGGCGCAGGTGCAGCGCTACCAGGGGCTTTGCCTGTGCTGGCCGACCCTGCTGGAGTCACCGCAGCGCCTGGCTTTCGCGGCAAACGGTGTGCAGCTCGACGGCTGGCTTGCCGGGTTGCGGCAGAAGGCCGACGGCAGCCTGGCGCGTCTGGAACTGCTGCCGGGTGCGTTGCACAAGGACAAGAGCTGGAAGTGGCATCGCCTGCTGCGTCCCTATGTGCTGCACGTCATCGCCGCGGCCTGCGGCGTACCGCTGACCACGCTGCTGGTGGGGGAAGATCGCAGTCTGGCCTTCGAACCTGTAGCGACCGAGCATGCCGCGCGCGTTTTGGCGGTCTGGCTGGAAGCCTGGAACGCCGGTATGCAGGCGCCGCTACCGGTTGCCTTGAAAACCTCGCTGTCCTGGTTGCAGGACAACAATGAGGACAAGGCTCGCAGCGTCTACGAGGGCACCTACAACCTCGCCGGTGAAGTCCAGGGTAGCGCCAGCCTGGCGAGGCAGTTCTCGGACTACGCCGCACTCACCGCCGATGGCCAGTTTCCGATATGGAGCGAGCGGCTCTACCAGCCGCTGCTCGACAGCCATCCGCAAGCGCTCGAGGAGGACGCAGCATGAACCGACAGCGTCCTCTGGCCCTGACGTTTCCCCTGCATGGCAGCCGTCTGATCGAGGCCAGCGCCGGCACGGGCAAGACCTTCACCATTTCCGCGCTCTACCTGCGACTGATCCTCGGCCATGGCGGCGACGCCGCGTTCCGCGAGCCCCTGCTGCCGCCGCAGATTCTGGTGGTGACCTTCACCGACGCGGCCACCCGCGAATTGCGCGACCGGATTCGCGCGCGCCTGGTCGAGGCCGCGACCGTATTTCGTGGTGATGCCCAAGGCGATGATCTGCTGCGCGAATTGCGCAGTGACTTCGCCCAGACGCAGTGGGACGAGTGCGCCCGCCGTCTGGAGCTGGCGGCGCAGTGGATGGACGAGGCAGCCGTGTCCACCATCCACGGCTGGTGCCAGCGCATGCTGCGCGAGCATGCCTTCGACAGCGGCAGTCTGTTCAGCCAGACCCTGGAGACCGACCACAGCGAGCTACTGGCCGAGGTGGTGCGCGACTACTGGCGGCAGCACTGCTATCCGTTGCAGGGCGCGGCGTTGCAATGGGTTGCAAGTGTCTGGGGGACGCCTGCGGGGCTGGGTAGCAGACTGCGACCGCTGTTGGGCGAAGAGGGGGAGGTTGCGACGCAAGCGCTGGGCGAATTGCTCGATGGCGCGCTGCTGCAGCGCGAGCAGGCACTTGCCGAGCTCAAGGCGCCCTGGCTGACGTGGGCCGATGAACTGCAACTGCTGCTGGATGCTGCTGTGGCGGCCAAGCAGGTGGACGGCAAGAAAATCCAGGCGCGCTTTTACAACCCCTGGCTGGCCAAGTTGCGCGAGTGGGCCGGTGGCGAAGAACCGCGCCTCGACCTGGGCACCGGTTTCACCCGCCTGACCCCCGATGGCCTGGCCGAAGCCTGGAAAGGCGAGGCGCCTGCTCATCCCGCGCTGGACGCCATGGCTTTGCTCAAGGCGCAACTCGATGCGCTGCCTGATCCCGCTGACGCGGCGTTGCGCCACGCGGCTGCCTGGGTGCGTCAGCGCTTCGATTGGGAGAAACGCCAGCGCGCGGAGATGGGCTTCGACGACATGCTCGTGTGCCTGGACGCTGCCCTGCGAGGCAGCAACGGCGCGCGCCTGGCTGAAGTGATTCGCCGTCAGTTCCCGGTGGCGCTGATCGACGAATTCCAGGACACCGACCCGCTGCAGTACCGCATCTTCGATACGCTCTACGAGGTCGAGGCCAACCGCGGCGACTGCGGCCTGTTCATGATCGGCGACCCCAAGCAGGCCATCTATTCCTTCCGTGGCGCCGACATTCATACCTACCTGCGCGCGCGCCGGGCGACGTTGGGTCGGCACTACAACCTGGAGAAGAACTTCCGTTCCAGCCAGGCCATGGTCGATGCCGTCAACGGCGTGTTCCTGCGGGCCGAGCAGCGTGACGGCGGCGAGGGGGCGTTCCTGCTGCGCGATGACCTGCCGTTTATCGAGGTGGGCGCGCAGGGGCGAGGCGAAGTCTGGAGCGTCGAGGGGCAGGCGCAACCAGCCCTGACAATGTGGCATCTGGCGAGTGACGAGCCGGTTGCCAAGGGCGCCTATCTGGATGCCATGGCGGCCGGTGCGGCCAGCGAGATCGTGCGTCTGCTGGATCTGGGCCAGCGTGGGCAGGCAGGTTTCATTAAGGACGAGCTACTGAATACTCTGCGGCCCAGCGATATCGCCGTGTTGGTGCGTGATTTCAACGAGGCGCAGGCCATACGCGGCGAGCTGGCCGTACGCGGCGTGCGCAGCGTGTACCTCTCCGACAAGGATTCGGTGTTCGCCGCCCAGGAAGCACGCGATCTGCTGCTGTGGCTGCGCGCCTGTGCCGAGCCGGATCAGGATCGCCCGCTGCGTGCGGCGCTGGCCAGCGCGACGCTGGGGTTGGCGCTGAGCGAGCTGGAGCAGCTCAACCTCGACGAGCGAACCTGGGAGCGCCGGGTCATGCAGTTCCGCGACTACCGTCAGCGCTGGCAGCGTCAGGGCGTGCTGCCGATGCTGCGTCAGTTGCTGCAGGACTTCGAGCTGCCGCAGCGCCTGATGGGGCGTGACGATGGCGAGCGGGTACTGACCAATCTGCTGCACCTGGCCGAGCTGCTGCAGCAGGCTGCCGCCGAGCTCGATGGCGAACTGGCGCTGATTCGCCACCTAGGCGAGCTGTTGACCGGTGAGGGGCAGGCTGCCGATGAGCAGGTGCTACGCCTGGAGAGCGACGAGGCGCTGGTACGCGTGGTCACCATTCACAAATCCAAGGGGCTGGAGTACCCCCTGGTGTTCCTGCCATTCGTTTGCGCCTTCCGTCCGGTGGATGACAAGAAGCCGCTGCAGATTCACGACGGCGAGCGCCGCCGCCTGGTGCTCAAGGCCGATGAAGACAGTCTGCTGCGCGCCGAGCGCGAACGCCTGGGTGAAGACCTGCGCCTGCTCTATGTGGCGTTGACCCGTGCCCGGCATGCCTGCTGGCTGGGCTTGGCGGATCTGAAGATCGGCAACGGCAAGAAGTCGCGTCTGCACGAATCGGCGTTGGGCTACTTGCTCGGGGGCGGATTGCCTCTGGCGGCCAGCGGCGAGCTTGCCAACTGGCTCGCGCCGTTCGCCAGCGGACTCGATAGCGCCGTGTCGCCTGTGCCGCCGGCCAGTGAGCAGCGTTATCGAATGATCGAAGAAGGTCAGTTCGCGCCGCACTGGCGCACGCCGGCGCGGCGCGCTGCCGAGCACTGGTGGATCGCCTCCTACAGTGCACTGCGTCTGGACGAGGACGCGCCCAGTCAGGTCAGCCGCCACGAGGACGCCGCGCCCGATAGTCCGGCGATGCAGAACGTCATCGACGATGAGGATCCGTTGCTGGCCCTGGCGCCGCTGCCGGCATCCGCTCAAGGGCTGCATCGCTTCCCGCGTGGGCCCAACCCCGGCACCTTCCTCCATGGTCTGCTGGAAATGGCAGCGCAGGAAGGCTTCGCCACCCTGGCGCAGGATCCGCCCAGATTGCGCGAGGCGTTGGCCAGGCGTTGCCAGCGTCGCGGTCTGCAAAGCTGGATCGATCCGCTGCAGGACTGGCTGCTGGCTCTGCTGAGCCAGCCGCTCCCGTTGGCGGGCCCGGATAGCGTGGTTCTGGGGCAACTGACGCAGTATCAGCCCGAGCTGGAGTTCTGGTTCGAGGCGCGTGGGGTGGATGTCAGGCTGCTGGATCAGTGGGTGCAACAGTGCGAGTTACCGGGTGTCGCCAGGCAGCCGCTGCGGGCTGACACCCTCAACGGTATGTTCAAGGGTTTTATCGATCTGGTATTCGAGCATCAGGGGCGTTACTACGTGGCGGATTACAAATCCAACTGGCTCGGCAGCGATGATGGCGCCTACACCCGTGAAGCCATGGAGGTCGCCATCGCCAGCCACCGCTACGATCTGCAGTACGTGCTCTACGTGTTGGCCCTGCATCGGCAGTTGCGTCTGCGCCTGCCGGATTACGACTACGACCGGCATGTGGGTGGCGCGCTCTATGTGTTTCTGCGCGCACCGCAGCAGGGTGCCTACCTGGCCCGGCCGCCTCGTGAGCTGATCGAGCGGCTGGACGCGCTGTTCATGGGCGAAGCAGAGGAGGGCGCAGCATGAGTACGACGCTTGCGCCGGCGCTGCATGATCGCGCCGAACTCTTTGCCCTGCTTTCCACCTGGAGCGAGCGTGGCTGGCTGCGCGAGCTGGATCGTGCGCTGGCGCAGCTGTTCGCCGAACTGGATCCGGACGCTTCGCCCTTGCTGCTGCTTGGCGCCGCGCTGGCCAGCCACCAACTGGGCCAGGGCCACGTCTGCCTCGATCTGGCGGCCACGCTGGCCAATCCGGATTTCACCCTGTCTCTGCCGCCGGAAGGCGAGGACGCGCAAGAAGCGCTGATCCTGCCGTCCCAGGTGCTGGCCGGGCTCAGTCTGGAGTCCTGGCTGGCGGCCTGTGCCGGCAGCTCGCTGCTGGAGTCCGAAGGTGCGCCGCTGGTGCTCAGCGGCGCCTGTCTATATATGAGGCGTTACTGGAACTACGAGCGTCAGGTGGCTGGCGATATCGCCCGGCGTCTGCAGGCGAGCGCTGCGGCCCCGAGCGATCTGGCCACGCGCCTGGCTTCACTCTTTCCCGACGCGCTGGTGGTGGACGGCCAGCGCCAGACCGACTGGCAGAAGCTGGCCTGCGCCATGGCCGCGCAGGGGCGCTTCACGCTGATCACCGGGGGACCCGGAACCGGCAAGACGACGACGGTGGTGCGCCTGCTGGCGCTACTGCAGGAAGCCGCCATGGCCAATGGCGAGCCGCTGCGCCTGAGCCTGGCAGCGCCTACCGGCAAGGCAGCCGCGCGGTTGACCGAGTCCATCGGCGCGCAGGTGCAGTCCCTGGCGCTGGACGAGCGGGTGCGTGAACAGATTCCAACCCTGGTGACGACGCTGCATCGTCTGCTGGGCAGTCGTCCCGGCAGCCGTCATTTCCGTCACGATGCCGCTAACCCCTTGCCACTGGATGTGCTGGTGGTCGACGAAGCCTCGATGATCGACCTGGAAATGATGGCCAGCCTGCTGGGCGCATTGCCGGCGCATGCGCGTCTGATTTTGCTGGGCGACAAGGACCAACTGGCGTCAGTGGAGGCCGGCGCGGTGCTGGGTGACCTGTGCCGGGAGGCGGAAAGCGGTGGTTACAGCGAGGCGACGCGTGCCCGGTTGGAAAGCCAGACGGGCGAGCGGCTGGACGATCCGGCTCTGATATCCGGTAACAAGGCGCTGGCGCAGCATATCGTCATGCTGCGCCACTCGCGTCGTTTCGGCAGTGGCTCGGGTATCGGCCGTCTGGCGCGGGCGGTGAACCAGGGGGATGCGCAGTCGGCCCGCGCGACTCTGGCAACCGGCGCGGACGACCTGCATGTGCTGCGCCTGTCCGGCGAGCAGGATCAAGCGCTGGAGCGACTGTTGATCGGCGGGCTGGGCGAAGCCGAGCCACGTCCGCAGGGGTATGCGCATTATCTGCAGGTAATGCAGGCGCAGCGTCCCGCCCCGGGTGCCGACTCCCAGGCCTGGGATCGTTGGGCCGGTAATGTCCTGGCAGCGTTCGATCAGTTCCAGTTGCTCTGTGCGGTTCGTAAAGGTACTTGGGGTGTCGAAGCGCTCAACGAACGTATCGCTGAAGCATTGGTGCGGCGCGGCCTCCTTGAGCAGTCGCATGGCTGGTATGAAGGGCGGCCCGTGCTGGTAACGCGCAACGACTACAGCCTGGGGCTGATGAATGGCGATATCGGCATCGCGCTGCGTCTGCCGGAGCCGCCAGAGTTTCCAGGTGCGCCTGTACGCGAGGTGCTGCGCGTTGTGTTCCCGCGCAATGACGGCAGTGGCGCCTTGCGGCATATCCTGCCCAGTCGCCTGAGCGCGGTGGACACCGTGTTCGCCATGACCGTGCACAAGTCCCAGGGCTCGGAGTTCGCCCATTGCGCGCTGATCCTGCCTGACAGCCTCAATCCGGTATTGACCAAGGAGCTGGTCTACACCGGTATCACCCGGGCGCGCCACTGGTTCAGCCTGATCGAAAGCCGTGCCGGCATCTTCGAGCAGGCGGTGCTGCGGCGGGTGCAGCGGCGTAGTGGTTTGCGCGAGGCCCTCGAAGCGCTATAGGAAACAAAACTGCAAAATAAGCTTGACGCGCATTCTGCTGGCGGTAGAATGCGCGCCACTTCAGCGATGAGGCGTTTCAAAAACTTCTTGTTAATCAATAAGTTAAGTTGAAAGAAGGGCTTGCAAAGCTGGATCTGGCGTGTAGAATGCGCGCCGGTCGACAGGGTGGTGGTTTGATCCTGTCGGTGCTTCGGTCGAATGGATCGAAAGCGGTTTGAAAGAGGTGGTTGACAGCGGTTTTGAACGCTGTAGAATGCGCCTCCCGCTGGAGAGAAGAAGTTCTGATCGAAGGCGCAAGTGGTTGAGTAGAAAAGAGTTTCTCCGGAAACAAATTCGAAAAACAGCTTGACAAAGAGAGGGGCTGCTGTAAAATGCGCGGCCTCGGTTGAGACGAAAAGCTTAACCAACTGTTCTTTAACAACTGAATCAAGCAATTCGTGTGGGTGCTTGTGAGGTAAGACTGGTAGTCGACTGATTATCAGCATCACAAGTAACACTCGTGAATTCGAGAGTTTATTTGCGATTGCTGAGCCAAGTTTAGGGTTTTCTCAAAACCCAAGCAGTATTGAACTGAAGAGTTTGATCATGGCTCAGATTGAACGCTGGCGGCAGGCCTAACACATGCAAGTCGAGCGGATGAAGGGAGCTTGCTCCCTGATTTAGCGGCGGACGGGTGAGTAATGCCTAGGAATCTGCCTGGTAGTGGGGGATAACGTTCCGAAAGGAACGCTAATACCGCATACGTCCTACGGGAGAAAGCAGGGGACCTTCGGGCCTTGCGCTATCAGATGAGCCTAGGTCGGATTAGCTAGTTGGTGAGGTAATGGCTCACCAAGGCGACGATCCGTAACTGGTCTGAGAGGATGATCAGTCACACTGGAACTGAGACACGGTCCAGACTCCTACGGGAGGCAGCAGTGGGGAATATTGGACAATGGGCGAAAGCCTGATCCAGCCATGCCGCGTGTGTGAAGAAGGTCTTCGGATTGTAAAGCACTTTAAGTTGGGAGGAAGGGCATTAACCTAATACGTTAGTGTTTTGACGTTACCAACAGAATAAGCACCGGCTAACTTCGTGCCAGCAGCCGCGGTAATACGAAGGGTGCAAGCGTTAATCGGAATTACTGGGCGTAAAGCGCGCGTAGGTGGTTCGTTAAGTTGGATGTGAAAGCCCCGGGCTCAACCTGGGAACTGCATCCAAAACTGGCGAGCTAGAGTACGGTAGAGGGTGGTGGAATTTCCTGTGTAGCGGTGAAATGCGTAGATATAGGAAGGAACACCAGTGGCGAAGGCGACCACCTGGACTGATACTGACACTGAGGTGCGAAAGCGTGGGGAGCAAACAGGATTAGATACCCTGGTAGTCCACGCCGTAAACGATGTCAACTAGCCGTTGGAATCCTTGAGATTTTAGTGGCGCAGCTAACGCATTAAGTTGACCGCCTGGGGAGTACGGCCGCAAGGTTAAAACTCAAATGAATTGACGGGGGCCCGCACAAGCGGTGGAGCATGTGGTTTAATTCGAAGCAACGCGAAGAACCTTACCTGGCCTTGACATGCTGAGAACTTTCCAGAGATGGATTGGTGCCTTCGGGAACTCAGACACAGGTGCTGCATGGCTGTCGTCAGCTCGTGTCGTGAGATGTTGGGTTAAGTCCCGTAACGAGCGCAACCCTTGTCCTTAGTTACCAGCACCTCGGGTGGGCACTCTAAGGAGACTGCCGGTGACAAACCGGAGGAAGGTGGGGATGACGTCAAGTCATCATGGCCCTTACGGCCAGGGCTACACACGTGCTACAATGGTCGGTACAAAGGGTTGCCAAGCCGCGAGGTGGAGCTAATCCCATAAAACCGATCGTAGTCCGGATCGCAGTCTGCAACTCGACTGCGTGAAGTCGGAATCGCTAGTAATCGTGAATCAGAATGTCACGGTGAATACGTTCCCGGGCCTTGTACACACCGCCCGTCACACCATGGGAGTGGGTTGCTCCAGAAGTAGCTAGTCTAACCTTCGGGGGGACGGTTACCACGGAGTGATTCATGACTGGGGTGAAGTCGTAACAAGGTAGCCGTAGGGGAACCTGCGGCTGGATCACCTCCTTAATCGAAGACATCAGCTTCTTCATAAGTTCCCACACGAATTGCTTGATTCATAGTCGAAGACGATGCTGTAACGCGACCCTGTTATAGGTCTGTAGCTCAGTTGGTTAGAGCGCACCCCTGATAAGGGTGAGGTCGGCAGTTCAAATCTGCCCAGACCTACCAATTGCTTGGTGCAGAAGATTACGGGGCCATAGCTCAGCTGGGAGAGCGCCTGCTTTGCACGCAGGAGGTCAGCGGTTCGATCCCGCTTGGCTCCACCACTCTCGCGCGTTGCGGTAGAAGGAAAGAGTTCAGAAATGAGCGCTTCAGGGTAGACCTGGTGAGTGCTGATTTCTGGTCTTTTGACCGGTAGAAAATCGTTCTTTAAAAATTTGGGTATGTGATAGAAGTGACTAACGACGTGTTTCACTGCACGTTGTTAATCAAGGCAAAATTTGTAGTTCTCAAGACGCAAATTTTCGGCGAATGTCGTCTTCACGATTGAGACAGTAACCAGATTGCTTGGGGTTATATGGTCAAGTGAAGAAGCGCATACGGTGGATGCCTTGGCAGTCAGAGGCGATGAAAGACGTGGTAGCCTGCGAAAAGCTTTGGGGAGTCGGCAAACAGACTGTGATCCAGAGATCTCTGAATGGGGGAACCCACCTAGGATAACCTAGGTATCTTGTACTGAATCCATAGGTGCAAGAGGCGAACCAGGGGAACTGAAACATCTAAGTACCCTGAGGAAAAGAAATCAACCGAGATTCCCTTAGTAGTGGCGAGCGAACGGGGACTAGCCCTTAAGTTGGTTTGAGTGTAGTGGAAGGCTCTGGAAAGTGCCGCCGTAGTGGGTGATAGCCCCGTACACGAAACGCTCTTATCAATGAAATCGAGTAGGACGGGGCACGAGAAACCTTGTCTGAACATGGGGGGACCATCCTCCAAGGCTAAATACTACTGACTGACCGATAGTGAACCAGTACCGTGAGGGAAAGGCGAAAAGAACCCCGGAGAGGGGAGTGAAATAGAACCTGAAACCGTATGCGTACAAGCAGTGGGAGCCCACTTTGTTGGGTGACTGCGTACCTTTTGTATAATGGGTCAGCGACTTATATTCAGTGGCGAGCTTAACCGAATAGGGGAGGCGTAGCGAAAGCGAGTCTTAATAGGGCGCTTTAGTCGCTGGGTATAGACCCGAAACCGGGCGATCTATCCATGGGCAGGTTGAAGGTTAGGTAACACTGACTGGAGGACCGAACCGACTACCGTTGAAAAGTTAGCGGATGACCTGTGGATCGGAGTGAAAGGCTAATCAAGCTCGGAGATAGCTGGTTCTCCTCGAAAGCTATTTAGGTAGCGCCTCGTGTATCACTGCTGGGGGTAGAGCACTGTTTCGGCTAGGGGGTCATCCCGACTTACCAAACCGATGCAAACTCCGAATACCAGCAAGTGTCAGCACGGGAGACACACGGCGGGTGCTAACGTCCGTCGTGAAAAGGGAAACAACCCAGACCGTCAGCTAAGGTCCCAAAGTTATGGTTAAGTGGGAAACGATGTGGGAAGGCTTAGACAGCTAGGAGGTTGGCTTAGAAGCAGCCATCCTTTAAAGAAAGCGTAATAGCTCACTAGTCGAGTCGGCCTGCGCGGAAGATGTAACGGGGCTCAAACCATACACCGAAGCTACGGGTTCATCCTTTGGATGAGCGGTAGAGGAGCGTTCTGTAAGCCTGTGAAGGTGAGTTGAGAAGCTTGCTGGAGGTATCAGAAGTGCGAATGCTGACATGAGTAACGACAATGGGTGTGAAAAACACCCACGCCGAAAGACCAAGGTTTCCTGCGCAACGTTAATCGACGCAGGGTTAGTCGGCCCCTAAGGCGAGGCAGAAATGCGTAGTCGATGGGAAACGGGTTAATATTCCCGTACTTCTAGTTACTGCGATGGAGGGACGGAGAAGGCTAGGCCAGCACGGCGTTGGTTGTCCGTGTTTAAGGTGGTAGGCTGGTTTCTTAGGTAAATCCGGGAGATCAAGGCCGAGAGCTGATGACGAGCGTTCTTTTAGAATGCGAAGTGGTTGATGCCATGCTTCCAGGAAAAGCTTCTAAGCTTCAGGTAACTAGGAACCGTACCCCAAACCGACACAGGTGGTTAGGTAGAGAATACCAAGGCGCTTGAGAGAACTCGGGTGAAGGAACTAGGCAAAATGGCACCGTAACTTCGGGAGAAGGTGCGCCGGTGAGGGTGAAGTATTTACTACGTAAGCCCATGCCGGTCGAAGATACCAGGCCGCTGCGACTGTTTATTAAAAACACAGCACTCTGCAAACACGAAAGTGGACGTATAGGGTGTGACGCCTGCCCGGTGCCGGAAGGTTAATTGATGGGGTTAGCGCAAGCGAAGCTCTTGATCGAAGCCCCGGTAAACGGCGGCCGTAACTATAACGGTCCTAAGGTAGCGAAATTCCTTGTCGGGTAAGTTCCGACCTGCACGAATGGCGTAACGATGGCGGCGCTGTCTCCACCCGAGACTCAGTGAAATTGAAATCGCTGTGAAGATGCAGTGTATCCGCGGCTAGACGGAAAGACCCCGTGAACCTTTACTATAGCTTTGCACTGGACTTTGAGCTTGCTTGTGTAGGATAGGTGGGAGGCTTTGAAGTGGGGACGCCAGTTCTCATGGAGCCATCCTTGAAATACCACCCTGGCAACCTTGAGGTTCTAACTCTGGTCCGTCATCCGGATCGAGGACAGTGTATGGTGGGTAGTTTGACTGGGGCGGTCTCCTCCCAAAGAGTAACGGAGGAGTACGAAGGTGCGCTCAGACCGGTCGGAAATCGGTCGTAGAGTATAAAGGCAAAAGCGCGCTTGACTGCGAGACAGACACGTCGAGCAGGTACGAAAGTAGGTCTTAGTGATCCGGTGGTTCTGTATGGAAGGGCCATCGCTCAACGGATAAAAGGTACTCCGGGGATAACAGGCTGATACCGCCCAAGAGTTCATATCGACGGCGGTGTTTGGCACCTCGATGTCGGCTCATCACATCCTGGGGCTGAAGCCGGTCCCAAGGGTATGGCTGTTCGCCATTTAAAGTGGTACGCGAGCTGGGTTTAGAACGTCGTGAGACAGTTCGGTCCCTATCTGCCGTGGACGTTTGAGATTTGAGAGGGGCTGACCTTAGTACGAGAGGACCGGGTTGGACGAACCTCTGGTGTTCCGGTTGTCACGCCAGTGGCACTGCCGGGTAGCTATGTTCGGAAAAGATAACCGCTGAAAGCATCTAAGCGGGAAACTTGCCTCAAGATGAGATCTCACTGGAGCCTTGAGCTCCCTGAAGGGCCGTCGAAGACTACGACGTTGATAGGTGGGGTGTGTAAGCGCTGTGAGGCGTTGAGCTAACCCATACTAATTGCCCGTGAGGCTTGACCATATAACACCCAAACAATCTGCCCTCAACGCAGAGGGTGTCGATGGTGAAGTCGACAACAGCCGAAAATTTGCGAGAGCTACAGGCCCAAGGGCCAAGCCAAACGACTGTCACATACCCAATATGGGGTCGCGTCTAAACCACGAGACTCCAACCGAATTGCTTGACGACCATAGAGCGTTGGAACCACCTGATCCCATCCCGAACTCAGAAGTGAAACGACGCATCGCCGATGGTAGTGTGGTGCTTCACCATGTGAGAGTAGGTCATCGTCAAGCTCCTATACGAAACCCCAGATCTCGAAAGAGGTCTGGGGTTTCTTCTTTTTGGCTGGAAAACACAGAGCGCGTAGGGGGCGCTGTGCGCACCGCTGATGACGCGGTTACAAAGGTGCGCGCGGCGCACCCTACGTAGTAGTGCTTTATCGGCATCAATAAAAAGGCCACCTGGAGGTGGCCTTTGCTGTTTCTGGGCAATGATCAATCGCCGCGGTATTCGCAGCCGCTGGTGCAGGTTTCGTGGATGCGTACCCGCGACAGTTCCGGCAGCAGCGGTTTGACCTGCTGCCAGATCCACTTGGCCAGTACTTCGCTGGTGGGGTTTTCCAGGCCGGGTATGTCGTTCAGGTAGTTGTGGTCGAGCTGCTCGTAGATCGGTTTGAAAATCGCCTTGATCTCGGAAAAGTCGCGAATCCAGCCGGTGTAGGGATCGACTTCACCTTCGATGTACAGGGCAACGCGGAAGGAGTGGCCATGCAGGCGGCCGCATTTGTGGCCTTCCGGCACGTGTGGCAGGCGGTGAGCCGCCTCGAAGATGAACTCTTTGAACAATTCCACTGTACAGCGCTCGCGTAAGACTGCCGAAAATCCGGCTTTGAGCCGCGCAGTTTATCAGGTCTCTTCGGCTGTCTGGGCACTCAGCAGTCGGCGAATCTCTTGCGCCACGTAGTGATGAAAGCGTGGGTCGTGCCAATAAGCCAAGTGGCTAAGCGGGGTATGACGTAGGTACCAGGGACCTACCGCCATGGCGCGATCTTCATGGACCCGCTCGGTATAGCCTGGAACGGGTCGAAGCGGGTAGCCAAGCGGGTCAGCCGGTGCGTACAGGTTCAGCCAGCGAGCCTGCTGTCGCATCGGCTCGGTCAGGCAATGGCCGGGGAAGCGGATGGGTTGCACCGGATCGTAAGCGAAGGTGAATAGGGGAATATTGCAGCCGAAGGTGATGATGCCCGCGAGCGTCTCGAGGGCCAGGAAGGGGTCAAGAGGGCAGCTTGGCGTGGCGTTGAGTTTCTGCTGGTCCCAGGCGTAGTTGGAGAATATGTGCCCGCCCAACGAGTGGGCCACGACCAGTAGCGGTGTCTGCGGATCAACCTGGGCGCGCAGGGCGTTCAGGCCATTGCGCACACACTGATGAACTTCCTGGTAGGTGGTGTCGTAGGCTTCGCTGACCTTGCGATAGCCGGCAGCATCACCCAGAAACAGGGTGACCGCTCGACGCAACCAGCGCCATGTGACCGGCTCATGCGCGAGCCTGGCGAGAAAGGCTTCTTCGCGCTTGTCGAGCACGCTGGCCCAGTAAAGCGTCTGGAACGCCACCTGTTTGGCATCGTCGCCCAGTCTTTGGCGAAGGCCCAGAATCAGGCTCTGCGCGAATAGATGCTGACCTTCGAGGTCGCGACTGTCCGGCTGCTTGCCTATGCCATGAATGATTGCAACTGCCAGCTTCATAGCTCCTCCCTGATCCGAAGCAGACTACGTGGAGCTGAAGCTTGCGTCCATCAGAGGGGCTGCAGGCGCTCGGCCAGGCGTCCACTTTCGACCAGTTCGAGGAACTCGTCGCCCAGACGCACGCTTTCCGCCATCGCTTTGCGCCAGTACTGCTCGCGACCGGTATCGTTGCCCAGATAGCGCTTGAAGTCGGTACGGTCGGGGAGTTTGCCGTGCGGCAGGCGGGCCAGGTAGTCGCGAGAGGGCGCCAGCAGCAGGACGTCCTGCAGGCGGTTGCGGTCGCCGCGGCGCCACGGCATGCCCTTGTCGAACCAGCCAGGGATCACCCGGTCGGTGAAGTGCGGGTAGAGCACGATATCCTCGCCGTGATAGGGCAGGTCGAGGTGATAGTCGAGCAGCCCGCCGTCACGGTAGGCGCCTGGCTCCAGGCCGGGAATTTCGCGAATCGCTTCCATCACCATGGGTATCGAGCCGGAGGCGAGCAGGGCCTGGCGCAGGTTCTGCGCCGTCAGCGCATGAAAATGCGAGCGGAAGTCGCTCAGCTGCGCCAAGGGCGGCAGCTGCCGCGCATCATGCAGGATCACCCGATCAAAATGACGCCCCAGGCGCTGGCGAGCGAGCAGGTTGTTACCAATCACCGAGGACAGCCCAAGGCTGAGCTTGCCGCGATGGTCGTGCTGCAGCAGGCCATGGCTTTTCACCACGACGATGTGCAGCCGATAGTGCGGGTTGGCGACGATGCTCGCATCCTGATCGGCGAGAAGCTCGTGGAGCATCTGCCGGCAACTGCCGGAAACATCGGCCATGCTCACGCCCTTGGCGAAGCGCTGGGCGGTATACAGCTCACCGAGGCGGCGAATGCCGGCAGACGGATCGGGCAGGCAGGCGCTGGCGAAGCGCCAGGACCCGATGGAGGCGCCGATCAGGGCGCGCTCGCGGGGCGCACGTGCCAGCCAGTCGCCAAACAGCGCCAGATCCAGCCCCTGGATGCCGATGCCCTTGGGGCCACCCGCAGCGCCGGGCAGAATGCCGACGTCCGCCGGGCTCAGGCCATCCTGGCGAATGCGCGCCAGGGCACGGGGACCCGCCTTGATGGTCAGGGCCGGGGATTTGATATGGATCGCGCTCATGTTCGCCTCCTTTCGCAGCAGGCGATTATAGAGCGCTGGGCGGGCAGGCCAAGCGACTTCACGGGGTGAATGACATGACCCGAATTCAGCTTGAGTTAAGTGCCTGGGCCTAGAGTGACAGGCATGGATTCAGCTGACGGAGAGACTCATGAACCGATTAATCAGCCTTGCGACACTTGTCACCCTTGCCGGTGTGGTTACCATTGCCCAAGCCCGCGATCTTGGCCCGGACGAAGCAAAGCGTCTGCAGGATGCCGGCACCATCAAATCTTTCGAGCAGCTCGATGAAGCGATCCTTGCCCAGCACCCTGGCGCGCGTATCGAGGAAACCGAGCTTGAAGACGAATACGGCCGCTACATCTACCAGGTGGACCTGCGAGATGCTCAGGGGCAACAGTGGGATCTGGAGCTGGACGCCAGCACCGGGGAAATTCTCAAGAACCACCAGGACGATTGATGAACCTGCGTAGCACCCTCGCACTTGCGCTGATCCTCACCTGCGGTTTGGCGGCCGCTCCGGGTCTGGCCCGCGACCTCGATCAGGACGAGGCGCTGCGCCTGCGCCGCGAGGGCGTGATCATGCCGTTCGAGCAGTTGATGCAGCATGTCGGGCAGGCCTATCCCGGTTCGACATTGCTGGAGGCCGAACTGGAGGAAGAGGACGGAATACTGGTGTACGAGGTGGAAATCCTCACTCTCCAGGGTGTGGTGCGTGAACTGGAACTGGATGCCCGCAACGGCAACATCCTGAAGGACGAGGAAGACGACTGATGCGCCTGTTGCTGGTGGAGGATCACGTACCCCTGGCCGATGAGCTGACCGCCAGCCTGACGCGCCAAGGGTACGCCGTGGACTGGCTGGCCGATGGCCGCGATGCTGCCTATCAGGGCGCCAGCGAGCCGTACGACCTGATCATTCTCGACCTCGGTCTGCCGGGCAAGCCTGGCCTGGAGGTGTTGCAGGAGTGGCGTGCCGGCGGCCTGGCGACGCCAGTACTGGTGCTGACTGCGCGTGGCTCCTGGGCCGAGCGCATCGAGGGGCTCAAGGCCGGTGCCGACGACTACCTGACCAAACCTTTTCATCCCGAGGAACTGGCTCTGCGCATCCAGGCGCTGTTGCGCCGTGCCCATGGCCTGGCCAACCAGCCGCAACTGGAAGCCGCCGGTCTGCAGCTGGACGAGAGCCGTCAGTGCGTGACCTCTGGCGGTGAGGTCATCGACCTGACGGCCGCCGAGTTTCGTCTTCTGCGCTATTTCATGCTGCATCCCGGGCAGATCCTGTCCAAGAGTCATCTGGCCGACCACCTCTACGACGGGGAAACCGAACGCGATTCCAATGTCATCGAGGTGCACGTCAACCGTCTGCGCGGCAAGCTCGGGCGCAACGTGATCGAGACGCGTCGAGGCCAGGGTTATCGCTTTACCGGAGAACGGGGTTGAGGTCGATTCAGCGCCGGCTGAGCCTGGGGCTGGCCGGTGCGCTGCTGCTGGTCGGATTGATTCTGGCGCAGGCCAGCCTGTGGGTATTCGACCGCGGTCTGCGTGCTTACCTGGAGGAAGACCTGCGCGACGAGGCGCAGGGGCTGCTCGCCGCTCTGGTGCGTGGGCCGGCAGGGCTGCAGCTGGACGAGCGACGTCTGGACCCCTCATTTCAGCGGCAGTTTTCCGGGCACTATTTCCGCATCGACTTCTCCGACCGTAGCTGGCGTTCGCGCTCGCTCTGGGACCGCGAGCTGCTCAAGCCGGATACCCAGGGCATGCAGGTGGAGCTGGGCGATGGCCCGCAAGGTCAGCGTCTGCTGATCTACCGCGCCGATTACCGCCGCTATGGCGAGAATCTGTCGATCAGCGTGGCCCAGGACTATCAGCCGATCCTGCAGAGCTTTCGCCGCATGCAGTGGTTGGGGCTGGGCATGGGCGGGGCGGCGCTGCTGCTGATTCTTGTCGCCCAGCGCTACACCGTGCGCCGCGCGCTACGGCCGCTGGAGCAGGTGCGGCGGCAGATCGCCCAGCTGCAGCAGGGCCGCCGCTCCGATCTGGATGCCGAGGTGCCCGAGGAACTGGAGCCGCTGGTGGCGCAGATCAATCACCTTCTGGCTCATACCGAAGACACCCTGAAGCGCTCGCGCAACGCCCTGGGCAACCTTGGCCACGCCCTGAAAACGCCCTTGGCGGTGCTGATCAGCCTGGCCGGACGCGAGGAGCTGAGGGCACATCCGCAATTGCGCGCCAGCCTGCGCGAACAACTGGAGCAGATCGAGCAGCGTCTCAGCCGCGAGCTGGGTCGTGCGCGTCTGGCCGGCGAGGTGCTGCCCGGCGCGCGTTTCGACTGTGCCCAGGAGCTGCCCGGCCTGTTCGCCACCCTGGCGATGATTCATGACCGCGGTTTGCATCTGGAATGGCAGGCGCCGGAGGGCCTGATAGTGCCGCGGGACCGCGAGGATCTGCTGGAGCTGCTGGGCAACCTGCTGGACAACGCCTGCAAGTGGGCCGAGCAGCAGGTGCTGCTCTCGGTGGAGGAGGTCGCCGACGGCCATCGGCTGCTCGTCGATGACGATGGCCCCGGCATCGATGCCGAGCGGCGCGAGGCCGTGCTCGGCCGCGGTACCCGTCTGGACGAGCAGGTGGCAGGGCATGGCCTGGGCCTCGGTATCGTGCGCGATATCATCGAGGCCTGGAACGGCCGTATCGAACTGCTGGACAGCCCCTTGGGCGGGCTGCGAGTGGTAGTCAGCCTGCCACGGCGTTGAACCTTTGACTCACGCCAGGCGGTCCATCGCCTGGTGGGTTAAGCGGCGCAGTGCCTTACGGGGCGTGCACCGCTGTCTCTTACATGCCGTTAGCGAAGGCCGGATTGGCGAAGGTGATGGCCGCGCGTACCGGCTGCAGGGCGTGGGCGTAACGCACCAGCACGTCGAGGGCATAGTCGATACGGGCGCGGATGCGCTCGTCGGCCTCGTCCACCGGCTGCGGACCGTTCAGTACCTTCTCCACCTGGCGCACGATCAGGTGCTCCGGCAGATAGCACAGGCGGCAGTTCTTGTAGCTCGAGGCGCGCAGCTCGCTGATCGGATAGGCGCCACCGATGCCGGAGGAAACGCCCACCAGCAGGCCCGGCTTGTGCGCCAGCTCGGCCTTGCTGGCGTAGATGAAGAAGTTCTTGATGGCCGGGCAGGCCATGCCGTTCCACTCCGGTGCGATGATCACCACGGCGTCGGCGGCTGCCAGCTGCTGCTGATACATGGCCCAGGGGCCGGCATCTTCGGCGGGCCACAGCGGCAGCGGGGCCAGACCCAGATCGATGATGCTGCTGGTGTCCTGGCTGGTATAGCCCAGCTCGATCAACCGCTGGCGCAGCACCCGCGCGACCTTCCCCGATTGGCTGTTGTTGCGGCTGGAGCCGGCGACCAAGGCGATATTGAGCATGCTGCTTCCCCCGAAAAAAGAACGCAGGCTAGGCGATAGCCTGCCTGCGCCGCAAGGGAAGCGCCGCCATGGCGTCATGTCCGCCTCTGCGCCGGCCGGATTTCGGTGCGCACGGCGCACCCTACGGGTGTCAGACGCGGAACTGATCCATCAGGCTCTGCTGGTGATTGGCCAGGCGGTTGAGGTTCTGGCTGACCTGCGCCGACTCGTCGGCCTGCGCGGTAATGGCCTCGGTGACGTCGCGGATCGAGGCGACGTTGCGGTTGATCTCCTCGGCCACCGAACTCTGCTCCTCCGCGGCGCTGGCGATCTGCAGGTTCATGTCGGTGATCAGGCTGACGGCCTGACCGATGCGCTGCAGCGCCGCCACGGCCTGGCTGACTTGCTCGACGCTGCCCTGGGCCTGGCGATGGCTGCTGTGCATGGTGCTGACCACCTCACGGGTGCCGTTCTGCAGGCCTTCGATCACCTGGCGGATTTCTTCGACCGAATCCTGGGTGCGTTTGGCCAGATTGCGCACCTCATCGGCGACCACCGCGAAGCCGCGACCGGCCTCGCCGGCACGGGCCGCTTCGATGGCTGCGTTGAGGGCGAGCAGGTTGGTCTGCTCGGCGATCGAGCGAATCACCTCGAGCACCGAGCCGATCTGCTCGCTGCTGCTGGCCAGGCCCTCGACTTCCTGCATGGCCACGTTCATTTCGTTGGCCAGCAGCTCGATGCTGCTGGTGGTCCTGTCGATCACCTGCAGGCCTTCGCGGCTGGCCTGGTCGGCGTTGCGTGCGGCCTCCGCTGCCTGTGCGGCGTTGTGCGCCACGTCTTGGGCGGTGGCGCTCATTTCCTGGAAGGCGGTGGCCACCTGATCGACCTCACGATATTGCTGCTGCATGCCGGCGCTGGTCTGGCTGGCGATGGCGGCCGACTGGTCGGCGGTGCTGCGCGCATCGAGCACGCTGCTCTTCACGTCGGCGATGATCGGCTGCAGCTTGTCGAGAAAGCGGTTGAACCAGCCGGCCAGCTCGCCCAACTCGTCCTGCCTGGCGTATGGCAGACGACGGGTCAGGTCGCCTTCGCCACTGGCGATGTCCTTGAGCATGGCGGCCACACCGAGAATCGGTCGGGTCACGCCGCGCGCCGTCAGCCACATCAGCAGCAGACCGGCCACCACCGCCAGCAGGCCCATCAGCAGGGCGGTCAGGCTGTCGCTGGCACGGTTGGCATCGAGCTGATGACCGAGCTCGATGGCGCGGGCCAGCAGCACCTTCTCCGGCACCTCGAGCAGCACGCTCCAGGGCTGGGCTTCGGGGATCGGCCTGAACGGGCTGACGACGCGCAGCATGTCGCCGTGATGCAGCTCCGCCTGGCCGCCGGCCTTGATCAGCGCGGCCAGTTCGCTGGCATGCTCGGCATAGGCTCGGGCGACCGGCAGGCTGAGCAGGCTCTGATCGCGGCTGTGGCCGGCGAGCAGGGCGCCGGGGCTGAAGATGCTGATATGGCCCTGGCCGTCGTACAGGTCGCGATTGGCCTCCAGGCTGATCTGCTGCAGGCTGGCCAGGCTGATGTCCACGCCCATCACGCCGATCACCTTGCCGTCCAGTTCCAGGGGGAAGGCGATGCTGGTCATCAGCGTCTGCTGGCCGCCGACCTCGTCGTAGTAGGGTTCCAGCACGCAGGTCTTGCGGGTTTCGCGCGGGCAGGTATACCAGGCGTTGTAGGCGACGCCGTTGGCCCCGGGCGTGGTGTCGCCGAGCAGCTGTTCGGTCATCGATTCGGACTCGAGCTGGCCCGGGGTGGGCTGCGCCCAGTACAACGAGAAACGTCCGGCGTCGTTGCTGCCCAGCTCGGCCTGGTCGGCGAACAGTTCGTCCTTGCCGTCCAGCGCGTTGGGTTCGAATACCAGGTAAAGGCCGAGCAGGGCGGGGTTGGCCTCCAGGCTGGTTCGTACCTGGCGTGTCAGGTCTTCGCGCAGGTCGAAGGCATCGAGAAAGCGTTTCTCGGCCTGTTCGCGCAGGAACAGGATCTGCCGGGAAAAGCCCTTGCCATATTGATAGGCGTCCATGAAGTAGCGCTGGATGCGCATGGCCTGCAGCTCGCCACGCGCCTGCAGACGCAGCTTGGCGCTTTCCTCCAGCATGCTGGAACTGGCCTTGTCTACCAGGGCGGCGCTGCGGCTGGACTGATACTGCGATGCTCCCACCAGCAGGGTGACGATGGCGAGCAGGCAGAGGCCGGCGAGCAGGGTGATCTTCCATTGGATCGAAAGACGGCTGAACAGCATGGTGCGTTCCTTTTCCTCGATGGACTACAGCGGGTTATCGGTGCGCGCAGGCGTTTCTTTATTTTGGTGCAGTGTGGGCGGGATTATGCACGTTTTGCTTTAAATTCTGAACGTCGCACTTTTGACAGGATAGTCCGCGTGCGGCAGAGTACGCGGCTTTTTGCACCGGCTACACCGGTGCCCGTGGTAAGTGGAGCGAGTCATGAACGCAGTGATAGCCGCCGTCGGCATCATGTTGGTCCTCAGCCTGTGCCGGGTGCACGTGGTGGTCGCGCTGATCGTCGGTGCACTGGCTGGCGGGCTGCTGGGCGGCCTGGGCGTGGAGGGCACCTTGAAGGCCTTCAACCAGGGGCTTGGCGGTGGCGCCACGGTCGCGCTGTCCTACGCCTTGCTCGGCGCCTTCGCCGTGGCCATCGCCAAGTCCGGCCTGGCCCATGCCCTGGCGGACAAGGCGCTGGCACTGGTGGGCAGACAGCAAGGCGAGGGCGGTGGCCTGCTCAAGTGGCTGCTGATCGCGCTGCTGCTGGCGGTGGCGATCGCCTCGCAGAACCTGCTACCGATCCATATCGCCTTCATTCCGCTGCTGGTGCCGCCGCTGCTTTACGTGCTGAGCAAGTTGCAGCTCGATCGGCGCCTGATCGCCTGCGTGCTGACCTTCGGCCTGATCACGCCCTACATGTTCCTGCCGGTGGGCTTCGGCGGCATCTTCCTCAACGAGATTCTCCTGGCCAACGTGGCCAAGTCCGGCGTCGACGTCACGGGCATCAGCATCACTCAGGCCATGGCCATTCCGGCGCTGGGCATGCTGGTCGGCCTGCTGGTGGCGGTGCTGTTCAGCTACCGTGGCAAGCGCGTCTACGACCTGCAGAAGATCGCCCAGGCCGAACGGGTCGACGTGCAGTACAACCCGCTGAGCCTGCTGGTGGCGGGCGTGGCCATCGCCGCGGCATTCGTCGTGCAGCTGTGGCTGGACTCGATGATCATCGGCGCCCTGGCCGGCTTCGTGATCTTCTCGGTTTCCGGGGTGGTGCGCTGGAAAGAGGCGGACGGCCTGTTCACCGAGGGCATGAAGATGATGGCCATGATCGGCTTCATCATGATCGCCGCGGCCGGCTTCGCCGAGGTGATGAAGACCACCGGCGAGGTCAAGACCCTGGTGGACAGCGCAGCGGCGCTGATCGGTCACGACAAGGCAGTCGGTGCGCTGCTGATGCTGCTGGTGGGCCTGCTGGTGACCATGGGCATCGGCTCGTCGTTTTCCACCATTCCCATCATCGCCGCGATCTTCGTGCCGCTGGGCGTGCAGCTGGGCTTCAGCCCGCTGGCCATCGTCTGCATCGTCGGCACGGCGGGGGCGCTGGGCGACGCCGGCTCGCCGGCCTCCGACTCGACGCTGGGGCCGACCTCGGGCCTGAATGTCGATGGCCAGCACAACCATATCTGGGACAGCGTGGTGCCCACCTTCCTGCATTACAACCTGCCGCTGCTGGCGTTCGGTTGGGCCGCCGCCATGCTGCTGTGAGGCGCAACTGTACGCCGGATTAAGTTCTCGGCGTCTTGGGTCGCTTAACTCTTCCACGGGGCTGCCGATAGATCGGTAGCCCCGTTTTGTTACTGCCTGGCCCATGAGGAAAAACACGATGCGTCTGACATTGAAAGCCAAGGTGATACTGCTGGCCCTGGTACCGGTAATCCTCTTCGCCCTGGTGCTCAGCGGCACGGCGGCCAGCATCCTGCAGCGTCTGGCCGCGGACGAGGTGGCCGAGACCCGTGAGCGCCTGCTGCAGGAAAAACGCAGCGAACTCGAGCACTACATCCAGATCGCCCTTGGCGCCGTGCGGGGGCTGTACGACGGCGCCAGCCAGGGCGACATGGCCAGTCGCGAGCAGGCCATCGCCATTCTCTCGAAGATCAAGTACGGCGCCGATGGCTACTTCTTCGGCCACGACTCCAACGTGGTGCGCCTGTTCCGCGGCGACAGTCCGGTGGACGTGGGCAAGAGCCTGGCCGACCGCCGCGACCCCAATGGTGTGTACATCAACCGCGAGCTGGTCAACGTGGCGAAGAACAACACCTACTTCGTCAACTATTCCTCGCCGCTGCCGGGCAACGAGTCGGTGCTGGTGCCGAAGCTGGCTTACAGCTACTACCTGCCGAAGTGGGACATGGCCCTGGGCACGGCGCTCAATCTCGATGGCATCGAGGCGCAGATCGCCGAAGTCGAGGTGGAGATCGAGCGGCGTATCGGCACCATCATCACCAGCATCGTGGTGGTGGCGGCGATTCTGCTGCTGGTCTTCGGTGTGGTCGGTGTCTGGCTGGGCAACGCCTTCCTGCGTCCGCTGCAGCAGATCAAGGCCAACCTCGACGACATCGCTGCGGGCGAGGGCGATCTGACCCGACGCTTGCCGATCACCAGCGACGACGAGCTGGGGCAACTGGCCGGCTCCTTCAACCGCTTCGTCGAGAAGGTGCACGGCCTGGTGCGGCAGATCGTCGAGATGACCGGCCAGCTCACCGAACTGGTCGGCCAGGTCTCCGAGCAGGCGCAGCGTTCCGAGCAGGCCATGGCGCAGCAGCGCCACGAGACTGACCAGGTGGCCACGGCGATCAACGAAATGTCGGCAGCCGCCCACGAGGTGGCCAAGAGCGCGCAGAACGCCGCCGAGGCGGCGCAGCAGACCGATCACGAAGGCCAGGCTGCCAAGGGCGTGGTGGATGGCAGCATCCAGCGTATCCACGCACTGGTCGAGGACATTCGCAGCAGCGGCGTGTCGCTCGACAGCCTGCAGCAGGACGTACAGTCCATCGTCAGCGTGCTGGACGTGATCCGCTCCATTGCCGAGCAGACCAACCTGCTGGCGCTCAATGCGGCCATCGAGGCCGCGCGAGCCGGCGAGGCGGGGCGTGGCTTCGCCGTGGTCGCCGACGAGGTGCGTGCCCTGGCCAGCCGCACCCAGCAGAGCACCCAGGAAATCCAGGGCATGATCGACCGCCTGCAGCAGGGCACCCAGGAGGCGGTGACCTCCATGCGCCGCTCCAGCGATGCCGGTGAGGTCACCAGCGAGCAGGCCAACAAGGCTGGCGCCTCGCTGGATGCCATCGCCCACCTGATCGCCACCATCAACGCGATGAACGCGCAGATCGCCAGCGCCGCCGAGGAGCAGACGGCAGTGGCCGAAGAGATCAACCGCAGCGTGCACCAGATCGCCGTCGCGGTGGACAGCGTCGCCGATGAAACCCAGCGCGGCGCCCAGACTGCACGCAGCCTGGCCGGCCTCGGTGAGCGTCTCGGGGCGCTGGTGCGTCAGTTCCGCATCTGATTCACAGCGGGAAGCTCCAGCGACTGAATGCGTCGCTAAGCAGCTCGATCCAGGCGCGGACAGCTGGCGACATGCCGCGCCTGTGGGTATAGGCCAACTGGACATAGCCCTCGGGCACCGTCCAGTGCGGCAGCAATGACACCAGGCTGCCATCGGCCAATTCCTCATGGCAGTAGGTGGTGGGCAGCAGGGTAATGCCCACCCCGGCCAAAGCCGCCGACTTGCGCATGGGAAAGTCGTCGACGGCCAGGCGCGCCTCCAGGGCGATTTCACGAGCCTCCTGCGTCCTGTTGTGATGGAAGCGCAGATGAATGCGCCGGTCGGCTCCGATGGCGCCCAGCGCTGGCAACTGCTGCAGATCTTCGGGCTGCTCCAGGCGCAGCCCGGCTATCAGATCCGGGCGCGCCACCACCAGAGCGCGCGCCGGTAGCAGGCGGCGAGTGATCAGGCCCGGTTCTTCGTCATCGGCGTTGCGCACGCGCAGGGCGACGTCCACGGCCTCGTTGAGCAGGTCGATGCGGCGGCTGGTCTGCACGACTTCCAGCTGCACCCTGGGGTAGCGTGTCAGAAAATCATTAATCAGATCGGGCAGCAAGGCCACGCCCGGTGGGGTGGAGAAACGTACCCGACCGCGCGGCTCGCTGGTCAGGTTGGCCACGGTTTCCTCGGCCTGTTCGGCCTCCAGCAGCATGGCCTGGCAATGGCGCAGGTAGCGTTCGCCGATATCGGTCAGCGCCAGTTGCCGCGTGCTGCGCTGCAGCAGGCGCGCACCCAGACGCTGCTCCAGTTCGGCGACACGTCGTGACAGGCGCGATTTGGGAATGCCCAGGGCTCGACCGGCAGCGGCAAAGCCGCCGGCTTCCACCACCTTGGCGAAGTAGAACAAGTCATTGAGGTCATGCATGGCCATCGTCCCATATATGGGACGAACTATCGCATTATTGCTGCCTTATCGACCATTGCTTGCATGGATAGCATCGCCGCAACTGTTTCGCTGCGTTTTACGCCTTATGGAGAGCCTTATGAAACTGTTGCACCTCGATTCCAGCATCCTCGGTGATGCTTCCGCTTCCCGCCAGCTCAGCCGCTCCGTGGTCGAGGCCTGGAGCGCAGTCGAGCCTGGCGTTCAGGTGACCTACCGCGACCTGGCCAGCGATGCGCTGAGCCACTTTTCCGCAGCCAGCCTGGTAGCGGCCGGCACCCCGGCCGAGCTGCGCGATGCCGCGCAGAAGCACGAGGCCGAACTGGCCGAACGCACCCTGGAAGAATTCCTCGCCGCCGACGCCATCGTCATCGGCGCACCGATGTACAACTTCGCCATTCCCAGCCAGCTGAAAGCCTGGATCGACCGCATCGCGGTCGCCGGCAAGACCTTCAAGTACACCGAGAACGGCGTGGTCGGTCTGGCAGGTGGCAAGACCGTGGTGATCGCCTCCAGCGCCGGCGGCATTCACGCCGGTCAGCCCTCCGGGCAGGCGCATGTGGACTATCTGGTGCGCATGCTCAACTTCGTTGGCATCGACGACATCCAGATCGTCCGCGCCGAAGGCCTGGCACTCGGTGGCGATGCGCGGGCGACGGCGATGAGCGCCGCGGCGCAGCGTATCGACGAGCTGTTCACCACTGCCTGATCGACCCGCCATAAACGACAAAGCCCGCGAAAGCGGGCTTTGTCGTTTGCAGGGGCGGCGTCAGACGATGATGCCCTGGCTGCGCAGGTAATCGTCGTAGGTGCCGGAGAAGTCGGTCACGCCGTTGTCCGACAGCTCGATGATGCGCGTGGCCAGGGAGCTGACGAACTCGCGGTCGTGGCTGACGAAGATCAGCGTGCCCGGGTAGTTCTCCAGCGCCAGGTTGAGCGCCTCGATCGATTCCATGTCCAGGTGGTTGGTCGGTTCGTCCATCACCAGCACGTTGGGCTTCTGGCAGGCCAGCTTGCCGAACAGCATGCGGCCCTGTTCGCCACCGGAGAGCACCTTCACCGACTTCTGGATCTCGTCGGAGGAGAACAGCATGCGGCCCAGCGCGGCGCGGATGTTCTGCTCGCCGGTGGTCCACTGGCCCATCCACTCGAACAGGGTTTCGTCGGCTTCGAAGTCGTGCGCGTGATCCTGGGCGTAGTAGCCCACCTCGGCGCTGTCGGTCCACTTCACGCTGCCGGCGTCCGGCTGCATTTCGCCGACCAGGGTGCGCAGCAGGGTGGTCTTGCCGATGCCGTTG
The DNA here is from genome assembly GCF_021495345.1 of Pseudomonas hydrolytica. Taxonomy (NCBI): domain Bacteria; kingdom Pseudomonadati; phylum Pseudomonadota; class Gammaproteobacteria; order Pseudomonadales; family Pseudomonadaceae; genus Ectopseudomonas; species Ectopseudomonas hydrolytica. The sequence goes on along the minus strand of NZ_CP099397.1, from coordinate 2,995,503 downwards.
GGGCCGATGATGGCCACGCGCTCGCCGGCCTCGATGGTGAAGCTGAAGTTCTTGAACAGCACCTTGTCGTCGAAGGCCTTGGACAGCTTCTCGACGGTCACCGCCTGGCGGTGCAGCTTCTTGGTCTGGTCGAAGCGGATGAACGGGCTGACGCGGCTGGACGGCTTGACCTCGGCCAGTTGGATCTTGTCGATCTGCTTGGCGCGGCTGGTGGCCTGCTTGGCCTTGGAGGCGTTGGCCGAGAAGCGGCTGACGAAGGTCTGCAGCTCGGCGATCTGCGCCTTCTTCTTGGCATTGTCCGCCAGCAGCTGTTCGCGGGCCTGGGTCGAGGCCGTCATGTACTCGTCGTAGTTGCCGGGGAACAGGCGCAGCTCGCCGTAGTCCAGGTCCGCCATATGGGTGCAGACCGCATTGAGGAAGTGTCGGTCGTGGGAAATGATGATCATGGTGCTGTTACGCGCCGTGAGGATGTTTTCCAGCCAGCGGATGGTGTTGATGTCCAGGTGGTTGGTCGGCTCGTCGAGCAACAGCACGTCCGGGTCGGCGAACAGCGCCTGGGCCAGCAGCACGCGCAGCTTCCAGCCGGGGGCGACTTCGCTCATCGGGCCGAAGTGCTGCTCCAGCGGAATGCCCAGACCCAGGAGCAGCTCGCCGGCACGGGATTCGGCGGTATAGCCGTCCATCTCGGCGAACTCGCCTTCGAGTTCGCCCACCTTCATGCCGTCCTCTTCGCTCATCTCCGGCAGCGAATAGATGCGGTCGCGCTCGGCCTTGACCTTCCACAGCTCCTCGTGGCCCATGATCACGGTGTCGATCACGTTGAATTGTTCGTAGGCGAACTGATCCTGGCGCAGCTTGCCCAGGCGCACGTTGGGTTCGAGCATCACTTGGCCGCCCGATGGCTCCAGATCGCCGCCGAGAATCTTCATGAAGGTCGACTTGCCGCAGCCGTTGGCGCCGATCAGACCGTAGCGGTTGCCGTTGTTGAACTTGACGGAAACGTTCTCGAACAGCGGCTTGGCGCCGAACTGCATGGTGATGTTAGCGGTGGAAATCAAAGGACTTACCTATCAGTAACTTGAGGTGCGCTGTTTAAAGGGGGATACCGCTTTCGAGCCTTTCAGCCCGGCCCGAACCGAGGGAGACGAACCTGCGTATAAGAGTGAACGCTACGACCCTGCTGGCAGACGAGCCGATCAAGGCTGGTGAGGCATGGGTGGGTGTGTCGGGCGTCGTGGCGCCGGGGCCTGGTATCCAGGGCGGCGTCGAAGCGCGCAATGGTATCACTTGGCACCCGCAACTTCAGCTCTGGCGCCGAGAATGACTTCAGCGTGCCGCCGCGCCTGATCCCCGAGACGCCGCAACGCAGAATAGGGTGCGCCGCGCGCACCGTCGGCCCGCGAATGGCTACGCGAAGCGGCCCCACCTACGCCGGCGCAATTCGCCGCAAGCTCCTTGCCACGGCCACTGCCGAAAATGGCCGGCCGGTTCGTGGGTAAGGGCAGAGGGCAAGCGGGGAAGGGGCGCCGGCCAGGCGTGGCCTGGCGAGGCTACGAATTAGACCCGCTCCCTTTTTTCTTCAGGCTGGCCTCTCGCTGGACTGATACAGCAGCGCACCCAGCCCTGTAATGCCAAGCAGCACTGCTGCCAGCAGCAGATTGATCGGAATCCCCAGCTCGCGCAGAGATTCGCTGGCATATACATCGGTGCCGGGGATGAGGTAGGCCACGAATAGGCCAGGCCAGAAGCTTGCTGGCGCCAATGCCGAGGCCCACACCTGGCCACGCCTCAACGCGGCCAGGGAAAACAGGCTGACCAGCACCAGGGTGGTGAACTGCATACCGATATGGAATCGCGCATGGCCTGGCCAATCCGGATTGAACAAGTGGCTTGCGTTGAATACGTCGGCGATGGCCACTATCGCCACGGTGGCGACGATAGCGAAACCAAGCATGGCTTTACCAAGCGATGAGCGATTCACGATGGGCAGCCTCACAGACTCGGATAATCGATGAAGCCCGCGTCTTCGCCGCCATACAAAGTGGCTCGGTCGGCTTGGGCCAGTTCAGCGCCTCGGGCAAAACGCTCCGGCAGGTCGGGATTGGCCACGAATGGGGTGCCGAACGACACCAACGCGGCCTCGCCGGCTTTGAGGGCCGCCTCGGCGCTCTGCGCGTCATAGCCACCGTTGGCAATCAGCGGGCTGTCTGTTTGCGGGCCGAACGTCGCCAGTACGTCGCGGGGCCAGTGGGGAAAGTTGTCCAGGGGATAAAGTGCGCGCATCAGGTGCACATAACCAGGCTGCAGCTTGTTCAGCTCAGCGAGCAGGTAGCTGTAGAGCGCCAAGGGGTCGCTGTCGATCATGCTGTTGAACGGGATCACGGGCGACAGCTTGATGCCCACCCGAGTGGGGCCCCATACCTCTATCAGCGCCTGCATCACTTCGAGCACAAAACGGCTGCGCTTGGCGATGCTACCGCCGTACTCGTCTGTACGCAGGTTGGCCGAATCCACCAGGAACTGGTTCGGCAGATAGCCAAAAGCGGCATGCAGCTCAACGCCGTCAAAACCCGCACCTTTGGCGTTTTCAGCCGCGTGCCGATAGTCGGCGATAGTTGCCCGAATTTCGCTCAGGGTCAGTTCCCGCGGTACCTCGTAATCCTGCATTCCGTCCAGGGTGAAGTGCTGCTGTCCCTGAATCGCGACCGCCGACGGCGCCACCGGCAAGACACCGCCACGCACGCTGGAGTGGCCGACCCGGCCGGTATGCCAGAGCTGCGCGAATATCTTGCCACCTGCCGCATGCACCGCCGCCGTTACCTGTTGCCAGGCGGCAATTTGCTTGTCGCTGTACAGGCCCGGGGTCAGCGGACTGCCGACGGCATCTGCCGAGATATTGATCGCCTCACTGATGATCAACCCGGCACTGGCGCGCTGGGCGTAGTAAGTGGCCGTGGACGCCCGCGGCACCCCGGCGGTATCGGCTCGTGAGCGCGTCATCGGCGCCATCACCATATGGTTGCGCAGATCGAGATCATGCAGGCGAGCCGGGCTGAGCAATTGAGCGGTCATACGAAAGTCTCCAGGTTCACGCAGAGGGACATCAGGCGTGAACGGATCATCCGGCTCGGCATGTATAGGATAAAGTCACGAAATCAGGAATGATTGCTCCATAAGTGGAGCAATGGAGTTCCGTATGAAGCTGCTCAACGACATGGCCCTGTTCGTGGAAGTGATCAAGGCCAACAGCTTTCGCGGCGCCGCCGAGGCGCTCGGCATACCCAACTCTACGGTTTCGCGGCGTATCGCCGAACTGGAAAGACGTATCGGCCTGCGCCTGCTCAACCGCACTACACGGCGTATCGAACTCACCGAAGGCGGGCGGCTGTATTTCGAGCGCTGTCGGCGCATCGTCGACGAGGCTCGCCTGGCCCATGAAGAAATCTCCGAGCTCGTAGACAACCCGAGCGGTCTGATCCGCCTGTCCATGCCCACCGACTTCGGAGTGGTCTACCTGGCACCGCTATTGGCCGAATTCGCCGAACGCTACCCGCAGATTCAGTTCGACCTGGACCTCACCCCAAAGCGTCTGGATCTGATTCGCGAGCCGGTTGATCTGGTGATACGAATCGGCACTCTGCCCGATTCGCAGTTGATTGCCCGGCCCCTAGGCACTCTGCGACGCAGCCTCTTCGCCAGCCCTGCCTATTTGGCTCGCTACGGTATGCCGGCTAGCCCGGCGGCACTGCTGCAGCATCAGTGTCTGCGCATGCTCGATGCACCCTGGGTGCTGCACGATACCCAGCAGAAAATCAGCCTGGCGGTACAGGGGCGCTTTTTGCTGAACAACATCGGCATGCTGCGGCGCCTGGCCCTGCTTGGCCAGGGGGTCGCCATGCTGGTGGACGAAATGATCGGCGAGGACCTGGCCCAGGGGCGCCTGCATCGCGTACTGCCCGACTGGAAGGCAGAGGACCTGCCGGTTTACGCGATTACCGAGACACGGCTCGTGCCGGCCAAGGTACGCGTGTTGATTGATTTCCTCACGGACCAGCTACGGCGTGACTGAAGCTGCGGTAGCGGCCCGGTGAACCGCCGGACGCAGCGGGTGTTGGCGACAGAGCACGCTCAGGCCGAGCGCTCCAGCAGAAACTTGCTGAGAAACTGCCGCGTACGCTCCTGCTGTGGGGTGGCGAACAGGGTTCTGGCCGGGCCCTGTTCGACGATCTGCCCCTGGTCGATGAAGATCGCCCGATCGGCCACGTCGCGGGCGAAGGCCATTTCGTGGGTGACGATGATCATGGTGCGCTTTTCTTCGGCCAGGGCGCGGATGGTCGACAGCACTTCGCCTACCAGCTCGGGGTCGAGCGCCGAGGTGGGTTCGTCGAACAGGATCACCTGCGGGCGCATGGCCAGGGCCCGGGCGATGGCCACGCGCTGCTGCTGGCCGCCGGAAAGGCGCTTGGGGTAGGCGTCTTCCTTGCCGCTCAGGCCGACCTTGGCCAGCAGCGCCTGGGCGTGGGCCACCGCCTGTTCACGCGGCTCCTTCTTCACGTGCACCGGGCCTTCGATGACGTTTTCCAGCACCGTACGGTGCGGGAACAGGTTGAAGTTCTGGAACACGAACCCGGCCTGCTGGCGCAGCTGGCGGATCAGTTTCTGCTGGCTCTTGAGCGAGTGGTCGGCATCGATATGGATATCGCCGACGGTGATCTGCCCGGCGCTGGGCTGCTCCAGCAGGTTGAGGCAGCGCAGCAGGGTGGTCTTGCCCGAGCCGCTGGGGCCGATGATGGCCACGACTTCGCCGGCGGCGACGTCCAGGTCGATGCCCTTGAGCACCTCGGTGCCGTTGAAGGCCTTGCGGAGATTGCGCACGGAAATCATCAGTTGTCCTGCTCGTGCCGGTTGACCCTGGCCTCCAGGCGCGCCTGGAAGTGTGCCAGGACGCTGGCCAGCGCCCAGTAGATCAGCGCGGCGGCCAGGTACATGGTGAAGATCTCGAAGGTGCGCGCGGTGATCAGCTGCGCCTGGCGGAACAGTTCCGGCACCTGGATGGTGGCGGCCAGGGCGGTGTCCTTGACCAGCGAGATGAAGCTGTTGCCCAAGGGCGGCAGCGCGGTGCGCGCCGCCTGCGGAAGGATGGCGCGGTACAGGGTCTGCGCCTTGCTCATGCCGATGCTGGCGGCGGCTTCCCATTGGCCGCGGTCGATGCTGGCGATGGCGGCGCGGAGGATTTCCGAGGTGTAGGCAGCCATGTTCAGGGAAAAGCCGATCAGCGCGGCCGGCAGCGGGTCAAGCTGGATACCCAGCTGCGGCAGGCCGTAGTAGATCAGAAACAGCTGCACCAGCAGCGGCGTGCCGCGAAAGAACGACACGTAGAAGCGCGAGAACCAGCGCAGTGGGGCGATGGCGTAGAGGCGAAGCAGCGCCAGGACGAAGCCGAGCAGCAGGCCGAAGAACATGCCGCCCAGGCTCAGCACCACGGTGTAGAGCGCGCCCTTGAGGAGAAAGGGCGCGGATTCCAGAGCCAGCTGCAGGGCGGACTCGATCATTGGGTGACGTCAGCCTGGAACCATTTTTCGGAGAGTTGCTTGAGGGTGCCGTCGGCGCGCAGCTTGGCGAGGGCTTCGTCGATGGCGGCGAGCAGTTGCGGGTTGCCCTTGCGCAGGGCGATGCCGGCCTCCTGGCGGGAGAAGGCGTCGCCGGCCACGGCCAGGCGGCCACCGGTTTTATCGACCATCTCGAAGGCGGCCAGGCGATCGACCAGGATCACGTCGATGCGTCCGACGTTCAGGTCCTGAAACTTGGTCGGGTCGTCATCGTAGGTGCGGATGTCGGCCTGCGGGACGTTGTCCTTCAGCCACTGCTCGTAGTTGGTGCCGAGGCCCACGCCGACCTTCTTGCCGGCCAGGTCCTGCGCGCTCTTGATGCTGTCGCCGTCGGCCTTGCGGGTCAGCGCCTGGATACCCGAGACGGTGTAGGGCGTGGAGAAGTCGTATTTCTTCCGGCGTTCGTCGGAGATGGTCACCTGGTTGATCACCACGTCCAGCCGTTTGGATTCCAGTGCGGCGAGGATGCCATCCCATTTGGTGGGCTGGAACTCGGCCTTGACCCCCAGCTCCTTGGCCAGTGCTTCGGCCAGCTCCACTTCGAAACCGGTCAGCTTGCCGCTGGCGTCCTGATAGTTGAAGGGCGGGTAGGTGCCCTCCAGACCGATCTTGATCGCGCCGCGGGCCTTGATGTCATCGAGCAGGTCGGCGGCAAGGCTCGGCAGGCTGAAGGCGCTGCTCAGAACGAGAGTCAGACTACCGAGCAGGACGCGACGGCGAAGGAAGGAGAAATTCATGGTGACCTCGTGCAAGGAATTGGGTGGTGCCACTCTAGAGAGAATTTTTTATTCCGATAAATAATTAAAAATTATTTATTTATATTCAAATCCTTGTAAGCGAAGAGAGTAGGCGAGCCGCCGGTGTGCAGGAACAGCAATGGACCGTCGCCAGGGAAGGCGCCTCGCGCCAGACCGTCGAGCAGGCCGGCAAAGGCCTTGGCAGTGTAGACCGGGTCAAGCAACAGCGCTTCCAGCCCCGCAAGCCGCTCGATTGCAGCCAGGCCGGCGGCACTCGCCTCGCCATAGCGCGGGGCGAAGTAGTCGTCCCACAGCTCCACCTGCAGGCCTTGCGGCACGGCCACGCCGAGCAGTTCAGCCGTGCCCTGCAGCAGGTTCTCCACCTTGGGCCGTTGCGCCGCCTCGCTGCGCGAGACGGTCACGCCGACCACCCGCAGGTCGGGCTGTGCGCTCTGCAGCGCCAGGGCCAGGCCGGCATGGGTACCGGCACTGCCGGAGGCCAGCACCACTGCAGCGAAGTGCTCGCCGCTGTCTGCGATCTGCTCGGCCAGCTCCAGCCCGCCGCGCACATACCCAAGCGCACCGAGGGCATTGGAACCGCCGATGGGCACCAGATAGGGGCGCCGCCCGGCCGCGCTGAGTCGCTCGCAGGCGGCTTGCAGCAACTGATCGGCATTTTCCAGGCTGGCCACGTGCTCCACCTCGGCGCCGAACAGGTCGAGCAGCAGGCGGTTGCCGTTGCCGAGGTAGTTGCCGCTCTGGCTGTCGATGGGGTTTTCCAGCAGGGCCAGGCAGCCCAGGCCCAACTGCGCGGCCACGGCAGCGGTCTGGCGCACATGGTTGGACTGAATGGCGCCGGCCGTGACCAGCACATCGGCGCCCTTGGCCTGCGCGTCGGCGGCGAGAAATTCCAGTTTGCGCGCTTTGTTGCCGCCCAGCGCCAACGGCGTGAGGTCGTCGCGCTTGACCCAGATATCCCGGCCCAGTTGCTGCGAAAGGCGCGGCAAACGATGCAGCGGTGTGGGCTGGGGAACCAGCGGCAGACGGGGGAAACGGGCGAGGGCGGTGCTGAGCATGGGAGCCTCCAGGGATCGAAGGCTATCCACTCTAGGTTGGCGGAGGCCTTGTTCACAAGCGCGAACGGTTCGATAGCGCAGCGGCGAGAACGTTCCTTATGCCGCCGCGCTGCAGCATCTTCAGTGGCGCAGCTGCGCCAGCCAGTCGCCGAGCAGCACGGCAGCGGCTCGCTCCAGCGCCTGTGCGTGGCGTTTGGCATCGCGGCGCAGGGTGATCGGGTCGATCCCCGAACTGGCCAGTTCGCTGGCGTGCCCCAGCAGCCAATGCTCGAAGCGATCGCCGCGGGCTTCCGGATGGAACTGCAGGGCCAGCACGTTCGGCCCGCGGGCGAAGGCCTGGTTGCGGCACAGCGACGTCGAGGCGAGCCGGGTGCAGCCTTGCGGCAGGTCGAAGGTGTCGCCATGCCAATGCAGCACGGCCACGTCGTTCAGCGCGGCGAGCGGCTGGTACTCGGCCGCGGGCGCCAGATCGAGCGGCGACCAGCCGATTTCCCTGGCCGGCCCGGGGTACACGCGTGCGCCCAGGGCAGCGGCCATCAGCTGCGCGCCAAGGCAGATGCCCAGTGTCGGCCGGTCGGCTGCCAGGCGTGCACGCAGCAGTTGCAGCTCATCGCTGACGATGGGGTAGCTGTCGTGGTCGTAGACCCCGATGGGGCCGCCGAGCACCACCAGAAGGTCCGCGGTGAGTGGGTCGAGCTGGCTCAGGTCGCGTTCCGCGGCATCGATGTACTCGATCCGGTAACCGGCTGCGCGCAGCGGCGCCTCGAAGCTGCCAAGGTCTTCGAAACCGACGTGGCGGATGCCTTGCAGGGTGCGTTGGGTCATGCTGGGTGGTCCTTAGAGAGGGCCGGGCGCGCGGCCCTGGCCTGGAGAATATGTTCGAGGTCCTTGAGCGCGGCCGCCGCGGTGGCGAGCGGTTCGACGCCGCAGCCGATGGCGATGGTTTCGCCCATGGCATCGCTGCTGAGGCGGATCGCCTTGTTCTTGCCATTGACCTGAGCGAAAGGGTCGGACAGCGGGTAGGTCTTGATGCCGACGCTGGCGCGCAGCGTGCCGTTCACCCGCTCGAGACGGCCGACCAGCCTGGGCACCAGCCCCTGCTTCGCCCAGCTGTCGATACGCTGCGCCGTCACCGCGTGGATGCCCTCGACGTCGACATCCTCCATGGTCAGATCGGCGCCCAGGCCGAAGTTGGCCAGCAGCAGGAGTTTGCAGGCGGTATCCCAGCCTTCGGTGTCGTTGCGCGTGTCCGCTTCGGCGAAGCCGCCGGCCTGCGCCTCACGCAGCGCCGCGTCGAAGCCGAGCCCCTGGGTGCGCATGGCATCGAGCAGGTAGTTGGTGGTGGCGTTGAGGATGCCCTCGACGGCGAGCACCTGGCAGCCGGCCAGGCTGTGCTGGAGCAGATCCAGCGTGGGCAGGGCCGCCGCCGCGGCGCCGCTGAGTTTCAGCATGGCCCCCGAGGCGCGCGCGAGTTCGCGCAGCTGCGGGCCGCTGTGCACCAGTGCGCCTTTGCTTATGACGATGCAGTCCTGTCCGGCCGCCAGCGCCTCGCGCAGGTAGGCAAGGCCCGGCCCGCCGCTGCGGAAATCACTGGGGCCGGCTTCGATGAGCACCGACGCGCCGCTCGCCGCGATGAACGCGGGCCCCGTCAGACCGGGCTGCAGCGCGGCCAGCTGCCCGGCTTGCAGGCCGTTGGCGTCGGCCAGGCCGGCGCGCGAGCCACACACCGCGACCAGGCGCACGTCCACGCCGTAGACCTGGCGATAGCGGTCGCGGCGCTGCAGCAGCAGCTCGGCCGTGGCGCGACCGACGCCGCCGAAGCCGGCGATGGCCACCTTTAGCGTTTGCATGGCTTCGATCCTCGCGCGGTCAGCGGGCGAACAGGTTGCCGATGTCGGCAAAGGCCTTCATCTCGATGGCGTTGCCGCTTGGGTCCAGGAAGAACATGGTCGCCTGCTCGCCCGGCTCGCCCTTGAAGCGGATATAGGGCTCGATGATGAAATCGACGCCCGCTGCAGTAAGGCGTTCGGCGGCGTCCTGCCACTGCGCCATCGACAGCACCACGCCGAAATGCCGTACCGGCACGCCGTGGCCGTCTACCGCATTGGCCGGGCCGGCGCCGGCTTCACCGGGCGCCAGGTGTGCGACGATCTGGTGGCCGTAGAAATTGAAGTCGACCCACTCTGGCGAGCTGCGACCCTCGCTGCAACCGAGCAGGTTGCCGTAGAAGTCGCGGGCGGCGGCCAGGTCGTCAACCGGAAAGGCCAGGTGGAACGGGCATAGCGCAGTCATTGGAGTTCCCTCGTTGTGGGTGAGTGGAATCATCCTAGTCGGCGACAATGTTCATAAAAAACTATATGTTCTGATCATGAGCAAAACGGAAGCTTATCAATTGCCATGATCACCGAACTGCGCACCCTGATCGCCGTCGCCCGCTATGGCACCTTCAGTGCGGCGGGCGACCGGGTCGGCCTGACCCAGGCCGCGGTCAGCGGGCATATACGCCGTCTCGAGGACACCCTGGGCTTCGCCCTGTTCGATCGCACCGGGCGCTCGGCCACGCTGAATGCCGCCGGGCTGCGCACCCTGGCGCGCGCCGAGGCGCTGGTGTCCGCCTTCGATGCGCTCGGCGAGCCGACCCAGGACGAGGAGTGGGCCCAGCCCCTGGAGATCGGTGCGATCGCCTCGGTACAGGCGACCCTTCTGACCCGCGCGCTGGTGCCTTTCCGGCAGCGTTTCGCCAATGCGCGGGTGAACCTTCTGCCTGGGGTTTCCCTGCACCTGATGGACAGGGTGGAGGCGGGCGAACTGGACCTGGCCATTCTCATCCGCCCGGCCTTCGAGCCGCCGCGGGAGCTGGAATGGACGCCGCTGGTCCGCGAGCGCTACGCGCTGCTGGCGCCGGCGAGCGTGGCCGGCGAGGACTGGCGGGCGCTGATTTGCGAGCAGCCCTTCATTCGCTACGACCGCTCCTCGTTCGGTGGACGGCAGGTGGAACGCTATCTGCGCGACAACTCGCTCGCGCCGCAGGAGTGGATCGAGGTGGACGATATCCCGGCCATGCGCTCGATGGTGGAGAGCGGTCTCGGCGTGGCGGTGGTGCCGCTGACCGAAAGCATTCTGCCGCTCCCGGCCAGCGTTCGCGTCATCGAGCTTGGCCCGCTGCCGATCCACCGGGAAATCGGCGCGCTGTACCCCAGGGTCAGCCGCTCGGCGGCCGTGGCCGGCTTCATCGAGTGCCTGCAGGGCGTGGGCGTGGCCCGCTGAACGCGCGGCCCCACGCTGCATTTTCATTTTTTCTTTGAAACTCTTGGTGATCTGGCCGGCTTTTTCCGCGCGCACGCATGGCTCAGACTGGCGCTCATTTCGCCTACATCCATCGAATCAGGAGAGTGTCCATGAGTCCCGTTGCCTTCGCGCGTCAGCGCTACACCACCAAGGCTTACGATGCCAGCCGCCAGGTGGAGCAGGCGGTCATCGACGAGTTGCTCGAACTGCTGCGTCTGTCGCCTTCCTCGGTCAATTCGCAGCCCTGGCACTTCGTCGTGGCGAGCACGGCCGAAGGCAAGGCGCGTCTGGCCAAGGGCGCTCAGGAGGGTTTCGCCTACAACCGGCCGAAGATCCTCGACGCCTCCCATGTGATCCTGATCTGCACCCGGCGCGACATCGACGATGCCTACCTGGCCGAGCTGCTGGAGCAGGAAGCTGCCGATGGCCGCTTGCGCGACGAGGCCGCGCGCGCCACGCAGCACAACACCCGCAGCAGCTACGTCAATCTCCACCGCGGGCTCGACGACCTGCAGCACTGGATGGAGAAGCAGGCCTACCTCGCCCTGGGCACGCTGCTGCTGGGCGCGGCTTCCAAGGGCGTGGATGCCACGCCCATGGAAGGTATCGACCGCCAGGCGCTGGACGCCGAACTGGGCCTGACGGATCAGGGCCTGAGCAGCCTGGTCATGGTCGCGCTGGGGTATCGCAGCGACAGCGACTTCAACGCCGCGCTGCCGAAATCGCGCCTGCCGGCCGAGCGTGTCTTCACCCATCTCTGAGCCGGCCAGCCACGGCCCCTCTGCCGTTGCGCGCAGAGGGGCCTGCCCGCCACTTACTCCGGCAGTTTGGCGATCACCTTGATCTCGAAATCGAAGCCCGCCAGCCAGGTCACACCGATGGCGGTGACTGTCGGGTAGGGCGCCTCGCCCCAGTATTCGCCGGCCACTTCCCAGAGGGTCTCGAACTTCGCGTGGGGGTCGACCATGAAGATGGTGGTGTCGACCACGTCGTCGAAGCTGCAGCCGGCCTCGGCGAGGATCGCATTGAGGTTGGCGAAGGTGCGGCGTACCTGATCCTTCAGGTCGGGCTCGGGCGAGCCGTCCTTGCGGCTGCCGACCTGGCCGGACACGAACAGAAAGCCGTTGGAGCGAATCGCCGGCGAGTAGCGGTGCAGCTCGTACAGCGCATGGCGCTCGGGCGGGAAAACCACGTCACGTTTGCTGGTCATTGCATGTCTCCATCTGGGCCACGGCGGCCCGCTGTTTGCGATGGAGTCACTGTAAAAACGCAAGCGGCCTGGATAAACGAGCAACTCTGGTCATGACTGTTTGTAGAATCCAAACAATACAGTCATGAGCGAGACAGGAAATGGACCGTTTCGATGCGATGCAGGCCTTCGCCCGGGTGGTGGAGACCGGCAGCTTCACCCAGGCCGCCGCCACGTTGCACATGAGCAAGACCAGCGCCACGCAGCTGATCCAGCAGCTGGAGGCGCGCCTGCGCGTACGCCTGCTCAATCGCACCACGCGCAAGGTCAACGTCACGGCCGATGGCGCGGCGTATTACGAGCGGGTGGTGCGCCTGCTGGCCGACATGGACGACGCCGAGACCAGCCTGTCCAGCGCGGCGCTGGCGCCGCGGGGCCGTCTGCGCGTGGATGTGCCCAGCCCGCTGGCGCGCATGCTGCTGATACCGGCGCTGCCGGCCTTCTATGAGCGTTATCCGGAAATCCAGCTGACCATGGGGGTGAGCGACCGCATCGTCGACATCATCGGCGAGAACGTCGATTGCGTGGTGCGCGGCGGCGAGATCACCGACCAGTCGCTGGTGGCGCGGCATATAGGCGATCTGCAGCTCGGCATCTACGCCACGCCGGGCTATCTGCAGCGCGCCGGTATGCCGGGCCATCCACGGGAGCTGGGCGAGGGCGCGCACAGCACGGTGGGCTTTCTCTGGTCGCGCACCGGCAAGGCCCTGCCTTACGCCATGCAGCGCGGCGAGGAGCGCATCGAGGCCCAGGGCCGCCCGCTGCTGACGGTCGATGACGGCAATGCCTATCTCGCCGCCGGCCTGGCGGGGCTGGGCATGCTCTGGCTGCCGCACTACATGGCCAGGCCGCATCTGGCCAGCGGCGAGCTGGTGCGCCTGTTCGACGACTGGCAGATGACTCCGATGCCGATGTACCTCGCCTTCCCGCCGAATCGCCATGTCAGCGCCAAGCTGCGGGTGTTCATCGACTGGGTGGTGGGGCTGATGGCCGAGCATGCACCGCTGCAGCCGCGCCCGCCGGTGTGACGCGCATTCGGATCAGCCGGGCCGCTGGGCGAGCAGCTCGTCGAGGATGTTGAGGTTGAAGTGACGCTGCAGGGTGACGGCGAAGAACTGCTCGGCCACCTCCGGAATCTCCGCGTACAGCTGCAGCAGCCCGGCCTGCAGCTCATCCTGCACCACCACCGCGGGCAGCAGGGCAAGGTCGCCCGAGTCGCGTGCGAGCAGACGCAGCATGGCCATGTCGTCGACCTCGGCACAGATGTTCGGCTGCAGGTCGTGACTGTCGCAGAACAGCTCGAACTGGCTGCGGATGTCGCTGCTGCGCCCCGGCACGATCAGGCGCGCCTGCGGCAGGTCGCGGCGCAGCTCGAAGCTTTGCCCCGTGGTGCGCGGCGGGCCGACCAGGCACACCGTCTGGCGGTCTAGCAGACGGCAGCGCCAGGGCCGCTGGGCATCGCTGCTCACCGCCTGGTTGGTCAGCACCACATCCAGCTTGTGCAGGGCCAGGCGTTCCAGCAACTCGCCCAGGCTGCCGGACTCGAGGGTGATGCGCAGTTCGGCGCGGCCGAGAAAGGGCCGCAGCAGGTTTTCCTGGAAATTGCGCGACAGGGTCGCCACCGCGCCGATACGCAGCTGCCGGTTGGCTTGCAGCGCGCCCTGCAGGGTCATCTGCAGCTCGCTGCCGAGGGCGAAGATGCTCTCGGCGTAATCCAGCACCAGGCGCCCGGCCTCGGTCAGCAGCAGGTTGCGCCCGGAACGAATGAACAGTGGATGGCCAAGCTGCTCTTCGAGGGCGCGAATCTGCGTCGACAGCGCCGACTGGGCCACATGCAGTGACTGCGCGGCGCGGGTCAGGTTGCCTTCCTTGGCCACGGCCCAGAAATAGTGCAGGTGATGGAAGTTCAGGCGGCGCATTTTATGTTCTCTAAAGAAGAATGCTTGATTCTTATCAATCTATTTTAAATAAATAAAGCGCTGCCGGAGACTAATGTCGTCCTCATCTTCGGAGAGCACCCATGCCACCGGTCCTTACTGAATTGGCCAGCCTGCTGCCCTGGGTGTACGCCGTGGCCCTGGTGCCGGCGGCACTGGTCGCGGCCGGTCGCACCGGCGCTCTGTGGCGGCCCGCCCGACTGGCCGGCTACGCAGGTTTTGCCTTGGCCCTGGCCGCGCTGCTGCAAGCGACGCTGGACAGCCTGGAAAATGATCGCCTGGGCCTGGCCATGGCCACGCTGGTCAGCCTGCTGGCGCTGGTCATCATCGAGTTTTCCCACCGCTATCTGGACGGCGAGCCGGGGCAGCGCCGTTACGTACTGGCCTTGCTCGGCACCCTGGCATCGGTCGCGCTGGTGGTGACCAGCGGCGATCTGTACCTGCTGGTCGGTGCATGGATCGTTTCGAGCCTGTGCCTGCATCAGCTGCTGACCTTTTACCGCGACCGGCCGATGGCGCAGGTGGTGGCGCACAAGAAGTTTCTTGCCAGCCGCCTGGCCGATCTCTGTCTGCTGCTGGCGACCGTGCTGCTGGTGCGAGCCGCCGGCGGCAGCGAGATCGCGCTGATTCTCGAGCAGGTCGCCGCGCGCCAGGACAGTGGTGGCGCGCTGGGCTGGGATCTGCAGCTGGCCGCCATGTTGCTGGCGCTGGCGGTGATACTGAAATCCGCACAGCTGCCTGTGCACGGCTGGCTGATACAGGTGATGGAGGCCCCCACGCCGGTGTCGGCGCTGCTGCATGCCGGCCTGGTCAATCTGGGCGGCTTTCTCCTGCTGCGCTTCGCACCCTTGCTCTCGGCGGCGCCGGCTGCGCAGACGCTGCTGGTCGTGGTCGGCGGACTGACCGCGGTGCTGGCGGCCCTGGTGATGATGACGCGCATCAGCATCAAGGTACGTCTGGCCTGGTCCACCTGTGCGCAGATGGGCTTCATGCTGCTCGAGTGCGGGCTGGGCCTCTACGAACTGGCACTGGTGCATCTGCTGGCGCACTCGCTGTACAAGGCGCACGCCTTCCTCGCCTCCGGTGAAACGGTGCTGCAGGCGCGCCACCAGGCGCTGCAGGCACGGCGCCCGGCGCCGCGTCTTCGCTCGCTGCTGCTGGCGCTAGGACTGGCCGGCCTGGGTATCACGCTGCTTCACCAGCTCTGGCTGTACTGGCTGCCGACGCATCCGCTGCCGCTGGAAGCGCTGGCCATCGTCGCCGTCGGGCTGGCGCCCTGGTGCCTGCATCGCGGCGGTCTGGCCCATGGGCTGACGATGCTGATCCTGCTGCTCGGCCTGTATCTGCTGTGGCACCTGGGAGCCGCCTGGATACTGGGCGCCGACGCCACATCCGGGGCGCATTCGCTCTACCTGACGCTGCTGGCGCTCGGGCTGTTCGCCGCGCTGTACCTGGTGCAGGCATGCATCGTCGCCAGGCCCGAGGGCGTCCTGGCGCGGCGCCTGTACCCGGCAGCCTTCGCCGGATTCTTCCTTGACGAACACTTCACCCGCCTGACCTTCCGCCTGTGGCCGCCACGCCGGCCGGGCCTGCCCGTGAACGGAGAACGCTCATGACCGCTCTCGAACATTTCGTCGCCATCGACCGCGATCTGCTGCACGCCGCCGCCAGACGCGCGTGCGAGCGCATCGCGCCCACCTGGCCGCTGGATCGCATGATTGCCGTCAGCCCCCTCTGGGAACGGCGCGATCAGGCCTGGCAGGAGGTGGCCGAGCAGCTTTGGCGCCGCGCCGGCAGCCGACTGACGCTGGATGCGCAGGCGTATCGGCAGGCCCTGCAGGAAGGGCATTTCGATGGCCGTCACCTGCAGCAGGCGCTGGACGAGGCCGGCTCGAGCTGGACACCGGCGCAGCTGCTGCACCTGCTTCCCGCGCAGGATGCAGAGGCGTGCGGGCTGCCGCTGCTGGAGGACATGGCCGATGCCGAAATCGCCCTGCCAGGTTGGCCGACATTGATCACCCAGCAGATCGGGCAGTGCTGCGCGGCCTGGTTCGACGAGGCACAGGCCGACTGGCGTCCGGATCGCTCGGAAGGGCTGTATCAGGCCTGGCGCGCGGCCATGCTGCAGGATCGAGGACTCAGCGTGCTCAGTGCCTGTACCGAGCTGCGTCAGCGCATCGGCGAATTGCCGATGCAGCCGCAGGCGGCACTGGAGGTTGCGGTACAGCGCCTGGGGTTGGCGGCCGATGAGCTGGACGAATGGTTCGACTGCCTGTTGCTGCGCAGCCTTGGCTGGGCTTCCTGGTGCGCCTACCGGCGCTGGCAGGCACGGCTTCAGGGCGACGACGATGACAGCCTGCGGCAACTGCTGGCGATCCGCGCCGCGTGGGAATGGCTGGTGGATGATCGTCTGCGCCACGCCGGCAGCCGCTGGAGCAACTGGCGCGAGGCCTGGCAAGCAGCTCGCAGCCAGGTGCCTGCGGCCGGATGGCAGGCGCTGCTGCTGTGTCAGCGCGCCGAAGAGTTGGCCTGGCAGGAGCAGTTGCAGCAAGGCTTGCGCCGGCCCCAGGCGGTGCCGGCGCAGGCGCCCGAGCTGGCACGGGTGTATTTCTGCATCGACGTGCGTTCCGAACCTCTGCGTCGCGCCCTCGAGCAGGCCTGCCCGCAGGTGCGGACCGGTGGTTTTGCCGGCTTCTTCGGCCTGCCCATTGCCTACACGCCGCTGGGCACCGCCGCCACGCGCCCGCAGTTGCCCGGGTTGTTGGCCGCCCAGCTGGCGGTCAGCGACAGCTGCGGCGACAGCCAGCGCGACCGCGTGCTGGCCGAGCGGCGGCAGAAGCGTCTGGCGCGCCAGGGGCGGTGGCAGCTGTTCGAGCGCCTGCCGGCGTCGAGTTTCACCCTGATCGAATCCACCGGGCTGGGCTATGCCGGCGCGCTGCTGGGGCGCACCTGCGGCCTGCTGCACGGGGCGGGGGCGGCGCATCGGGCGGCCTGGCGGGCCGCTGAATGGCGAGCACTCAAACCGGCCCTGGCGCCGCTGGCGCTGACCGAGCGCGTCCAGCTGGCGGCGCGAATCCTGCGGGCGATGAGCCTGACGCGCGATTTCCCGCCGCTGATCCTGCTGCTCGGCCACGGCAGCCAGAGCACCAACAACCCGCAGGCGGCAGGCCTGGACTGCGGCGCCTGCTGCGGTCAGAGCGGAGAGGTCAACGCCCGCCTGCTGGCCGACCTGCTGAACGATGCCGGAGTGCGCCAGGGGCTCGCCGAGGAGGGTATCGAGCTTCCCGATGCCTGCCGGGTGCTCGCCGGCCTGCACAACACCAGCACCGACGAGGTGCAGGTGTTCATCGACGCGCCATTGTCAGCCGAACTGCACTCGGCCTGGCAGCAGCTGCGTGCGGCGCTGGATGCCGCCGGCGCCGAGGTACGTCGGCAGCGCGCGGCGCGCCTCGGCCTGCAGCCTGTCGCCGAGCGCCCGCAGCGTTTGCTGGCCGCGCTGCGTCGGCGTGTCGGGGACTGGGCGCAGACCCG
Organism: Pseudomonas hydrolytica; assembly: GCF_021495345.1. Lineage (NCBI taxonomy): Bacteria > Pseudomonadati > Pseudomonadota > Gammaproteobacteria > Pseudomonadales > Pseudomonadaceae > Ectopseudomonas > Ectopseudomonas hydrolytica. The sequence continues at coordinate 2,978,076 of NZ_CP099397.1, read as the reverse complement.
GCCGGAGTGGGGGTTGGCCGGCAACGCCGGGTTCATCGCCGCTCCGCGTGAGCGTACGCGAGGCGTCGATCTGCAGGGGCGCGTCTTTCTTCACGATTACGACTGGCGGCAGGATGAGGACGGCAAGGTGCTGGAGCTGATCATGACCGCACCCATGGTGGTGGCGCACTGGATCAACCTGCAGTACCTGACCTCCACCACCGACAACCGGCGGTTCGGCAGTGGCAACAAGGTGCTGCACAACGTGGTGGGCGGACATATCGGGGTGTTCGAGGGCAACGGTGGCGATCTGCGCATCGGCCTGGCGCGCCAGTCGCTGCACGACGGCGAGCGCTGGGTGCACCGACCGCTGCGCCTGAGCGTGGTGCTGGCAGCACCGCAGGCCATGATCGAGCGGGTGATCGCCACGCACCAGGTGGTACGCGACCTGGTGGAGCACGGCTGGTTGCACCTGCTGCGCCTGGACGATGACGCCAGCATGCCGCTGGAGCGGCGAGGGGAGGCGGGCTGGCAGAAGCTGGCGGGGTGAAGTCAGAGGTGCCCGCTGCCAGGTTATTGGCAGCGGGTGCTACCGCTCAAGGATTGCAATAGGCGCAGTGCGAGGGTGAAGCCAGTTGTGGCAGCGAACGCCGGACTTCATGACCGCAGGCCGGGCAGCCCCAGTGCTGTGCGGCTGGCAGCGGGGTACCCAGGCCACAGTCGGAGCACAGCAGGCCCGGCTCGCTACGGACGATGGCGAAGCCCGGCGCCTGGCAGCTTGGACACAGGCTGGCCAGATGCCGGGCCAGGGCGGCTGCCGCTTCGCGTATCACCACCTGACGCAGCGGATTCATGTGCGCGCGCATGTCCGTTTCCAGCCACACGTTGGGCTCGCGGGCCAGCACCCATTCCAGCTGGCCGATCAGCCAGTCGCGCTGGCGGATGCCCTTGCGGAACCAGGGTTCGCCGGGGCGGCCGAGAATCAGCGCATGCTGGGGAAACTGTGCCTTGCGCATGAAGGCCTCAGCGGCGGGCAGGCTGTCGATCTCGCTCTGCGCGTAGTTGGTCGCGCCCGAACCGGCCATGGCGAACACGCTGTACTGGCGTTCGGCATCCCACAGGCAGAGCACTTCATAGTCCCAGGGCAACCAGCCGACATGCGGGTCGCGCGCGAAGCTGCCTTCGCTGCCCAGGCCGTAGCGGCTGCCGGCGAGGCTGGCGGAGAGTTGCGCCTTGGCCAGTGCCGTGTCGTGAGCGGAGCCGCGTCTGGGTGTTTCGCGACTGAAGGTGCCGAAGTGATCGGTGTCGTAGGTGTTCAGCGGCTCGACGGCGAAACCCAGCGCGGCCAGCGCCTCGCTGACCAGGCGCGCCTTGTCATGGCAGGTGAGAAAGGCCACGGGTTGCCTGGCGAGCAAAGGCTGGGCGGAAAGCGAACTGGCGGCAGACATGACGAAATCCCTGATGGCGGCTGTCGGCCCGATTCTCGCCAGTCGCAGGCATTGGCGATAATAGATTATCTAGCGCTTTAGCATTGGTAGAAGACGATGAATAAATCACGCTTTCACACGCGCCAGACCACCTTCCGCCAGTTGGAGACCTTTCTTGCCGTGGCCGAGCACCTGAGCGTCACCGAGGCGGCGAGGACGCTGCATCTGGCCCAGCCCTCGGTCTCCACCCAGCTCGCCAAGCTGGAGCAGGCACTGCAGATGGAGCTGTTCGAACAGCTGGGCAAGCGTCTGTATCTGACCGACGCCGGACGCGAGGTGCAGGCTGGAGCACGGGAAATCTTCGACGCGCTCGACCGCCTGGAAATGCGGCTGGCGCAGCTCAACGGGCTGACTACCGGGCAGCTCCGACTCGGCGCGGTCACCACGGCAAAATACCTGGTGCCGCGCCTGTTGGGGCCGTTCTGCAGGCAGTACCCGCAGGTGGAGGTGCAGCTGAACATCGCCAATCGCTCGGATGTGATCCGCTGTCTGGAGGACAACCGTGACGATCTGTACGTATTCAGCCAGCCGCCCGATCACCTCGACCTGGAATGCGTGGCGCTGGCAGAGAACCCGCTGGTGGTCATCGCGCCGGCCGGGCACCGGCTGAGCGGACAGCGTATCCGCTGGGAGCAGCTGGCGCAGGAACCCTTTCTCAGCCGCGAGCCGGGCTCAGGTACGCGGCTCGCCATCGAGGATCACTTCACCCGTCACGGCTGGCCCTACAAGCCGCACATGACCATTGCCAGCAACGAAGCCATCAAGGAGTCGGTGGCGGCGGGACTGGGCATCGCCATCCTGTCGCGCCATACGCTGATCCACACGGCGGTGGGCAATCTGGTCGAACTGGATGTGGAGGATTTTCCCATCGCCAACCAGTGGTATCTGGTGCGCTGGCGCAGGAAGGCACTCTCGCCGGCCGCGCAGGCCTTTTCCAGCTTTGCCGAAATGCAGGCGCCTCTGGCAGCGCCAGCGCCCCCTCAGTAAGGCGCCGCCGGCTCGCAGGCGCGGCTCAGGCGTTCATGCACCGCCGCCCAGGCCGCTGATTGCGGCGGCAGCTGGATATGGATGTGCCGCAGGGCCAGTGCATCGAGCTGGTACAGCGCGGCGTACAGGCCGGCGGCATAGCGCTCGGGATCGCCGCTCAGGTCGACGGCCGGGCCGCGGCTGGGGTGCGCCTGGCCACACCAGATCCAGCCGCAGTCGGGGTCATCCAGTTGCGGCCGGGGCAGCTCGCTGAAGCTGCTGGTCGGCGTGCCCGGCGCATAGTGGCGGCGACATTGGCCCGGCGCGCGCACGCTGCCGGGGCGGTTTTCCAGCGCCTGGCCGAGAATCTGTTCGAGACGCGCCTGGCCGAGCATGCCATGGCGCAGCAGGCGCGGGCTGTCGCCAGGCAGCAGGCTGACGATGCTCGATTCCAGGCCGACCTGACAGGCGCCGCCGTCGAGAATCAGCAGTGCGCTCTCGGCGAACTGCCTGGCCACGTGGGCGGCGCTGGTGGGGCTGATCGACATGTAGCGGTTGGCCGAGGGGGCCACCAGGCCATCGCCGAAGGCCTGCAGCAGGGCGCGTGCCACGGGGTGCGCCGGCACGCGCAGGGCGACGCTGTCCTGGCCTGCGGTAACGCTGCGCAGCACGTCGTCGCGGGCCGGCAGGACCAGGGTCAGCGGCCCCGGCCAGCAGGCATCCATCAGCACCTGCGCCTGCGCCGGAATATGGCTCGCCCAGTTAGATGCCTGGCTGGCATCGGCCAGGTGGACGATCAGCGGGTTGCTGTCGGGGCGCTGCTTAAGCTGGAACACCTTGGCCACGGCTTCGCCGTTACGTGCGTCCGCCGCCAGGCCGTAGACGGTCTCGGTGGGCATCGCGAGCAGGTTGCCGCTGCGCAGCTGCTGCACGCAGCGGTCTAGGTCGGTAGTGATCGATGGCATGGTGGTGAGCGGGTCGTGGCTGATGACGTTCAACGGCGCGGCCGTAGGCAGCGGGCGATTGTAGGGCATTTGCGCGCTCGTCGTGCAGGCTCAGACGCGCGGACGCAGTTTCAGCTCCGGGGTCGGCTTGGGTGCGCCATCGGCCGGATGCAGGCCAGGTCGCTCCAGGGCATGCTCCTCGAGCAGACGCGACAGCCCGCGTAGCGCTTCCAGTTGCGCCAGGGCCAACGCGGCCTGGCTCGGATAGCGGCCGTTGGCGTCGGCTTCGAGGTTGCCGAGGCCCTTGAACGGATAGCTGTAGCGCTCGCTGAAGAAGCGCCGGTAGTCCTCGGGCGTGTGCGCCAGCGTGCTGCACGCGCGCTCCAGGCTGGCCAGCTGCTCGGCGACGCTGGCCAGCATCAGGCGCAGGCGAATGCTCTGATGGTTTTCCCAGTTCATGGCGACGGGCTCTGCGCCGGCCGGCCAGCAGGCCGGATCGCCGAAGCGACGGACGAACTCGATGCCGGCCTGGCGGCCGTACTCGGTGAGGCGGGCGATGCGCTCGGCCGGCATGGTCAGGTTCAGGCCGCCTTCCTCGCGGGTGAGCTGGATCAGGCCGATACGGTCGCGAAAGCCGGGCAGCAGCGACAGGGTTTCGTGGTTCCAGTCCTTGGCCACGTTCATCACGATGCGCAGGAAGCTGCCCAGCGCGCCGAGGCCGGTTTGCGGAAAGCGTCGCCAGTAGGCCAGGCGCGCATCGCCGTTGCGTGCCGGAAAATGTACGCGCGGGCCGTCGGCGTCCTCGGTGCTGCCCAGGTCGAGGCCGAAGGTGGGCCGGGTCGGCAGGGCCTGGTCGAAGAAATGGATGGGAAAGTTCGAGGCAATGCCGCCGTCGGTGAACCAGCAGCGCTCCAGGCGCCAGTCGTCGCTGCGGTAGTCGACCGCGTGCAGCGGCACGGCGCTGAGCAGCAGCGGAAAGCTCAGGCTCATGCGCACGGCGACCACCACTGGCAGGTCGTCCGGCAGCGGCAGACGATACAGGCCGTCGCTGCGCTCGCCCTGTTGCGCCGGGCGCTGGCGGGCGCGCATCCAGTTCACCACGCGCTGCGGAAACAGCGCGCCGAACTCGCTCTCGGAGAAATGGAACTGGTTGTTCTCGCGCACCTTTTCGTCGTTGCGAAAGGGCAGGCGGAAGGGCCGGGCCATGCTCGCGCAGGTGGTCATCATCTGCAGGTCGATGCCATGCCGACGCAGTTCACCGAAGGTCAGCGGGCGCTCGCGCTCGATGCTGTCGGCGTTGGAGGCGCAGGCCTGACGCTGGCCGCAGAGGCGATCCAGGTACTCGGTCAGCCAGGGCGTCAGCACCTCGTCGGGGGCCTGATCGTCCGGACCGGGCATGCCCGAACACAGGGCGAAACCATTGGCCGGCATTTCCCGGGAAATCTGACGCAGCATGCGCCAGCCGATGGCCGTCAGGGCGCCGATACCGGCGCAGCCGAGCAGCCACAGCCATAGCAGCGGATTGCCGCCGTGCAGTGCGACCGGCCACAGCGGGCCGCCGCCGAGCAGGGCGCCGACGCCTGCCGCCCGCCAGTAGTGAGCGAGCAATGCGCGGGGCAGGCCCAGCGGGTTGCGCCGAGCGTCCAGCGCCGCGGTGAAGCTGTCGAACAGAGAGCGCAGGGCCGGCGCCGGACGAAACAGGGCCAGCAGCCGGGTGCCGCGGCATTCGGTGGCCGGCAGGCACAGCTGGCAGGGCAGGCGTTCGATCTCGGCGAAGCCCTGCGGGTCTTCGCTCAGCTCGCCGGCCCGGTAGCGCTGGCGACCCAGCTCGGCTGCCGCCGCCGCGGCAGCCGCGATGGCGCCGGCGCTGGTGCCGCCGATGCTGCGCAGGCGGAAGGCCTTGGCGATTTCGCTGATCGCCAGGGGGTAGACGATGCCGCTGGTGATGCCACCCTTCATGACCAGATCGCACTCGCGGGCGAAAACGGGCGGGCGGCGGTCGTTCATCTGGGCTCCTGGGGCACTGCACTGCGATGGGAGCCGGCATCATACAGGGCTGATAGAGGCTATGTGCCAGTGCCTGGAGTCAGTCGCGAAAGAACACCTGGATCAGGTGATACCCGAACTGGGTCTTCACCGGGCCGTGCACTTCGCGCAGCGGCTTCTTGAAAATCACCTGATCCACTGCCCGCACCATCTGGCCGGGGCGCACCTCGCCGAGGTCGCCGCCTTTCTTGCCTGAGGGGCAGATCGAATGCTTGCGCGCCAGCATGTCGAAGGCCTCGCCGGCAGCGATGCGCTTCTTCAGCGCGGCCGCTTCCGCTTCGGTCTTGACCAGGATGTGGCGGGCCATTGCCTTTGCCATGACGGGGTCCTCAATTTTTCCGGGGCGTTATTGTGCCAGCATTCTTTGCGCCATCAGAATGGCGTCAATTCAAAGGCAGGCTTCGCCAGCTGAGTGGCGGCGAATCTTGGCTATGGTATTTCAATCGCTGCCCACGGAAACGCTGCCATGGATCTCCACGCAATGCTCAAAGTCCTGTCCAGCCAGGACGGTTCCGATCTTTATCTGTCCACCGGCGCGCCGCCCTGCGCCAAGTTCAATGGCGTGCTCAAGGCGCTGAGCCAGGAGCCGCTGAAGTCCGGGGACGTGGCGGCCATTGCCGAGTCGATCATGGATGGTGCCCAGCGCGAGGAGTTCGAGCGCGAACTGGAGATGAACCTGGCCATTTCCCTGGCCGGGGTGGGGCGTTTCCGTATCAACATCTTCAAGCAGCGCAACGAAGTCTCGATCGTGGCGCGCAACATCAAGATGGAGATTCCCCGCTTCGAGGACCTCAAGCTGCCGGAGGTGCTGCTCAGCACGGTGATGGAGAAGCGCGGCCTGGTGCTGTTCGTCGGCGGCACCGGCTCGGGCAAGTCCACCTCCCTGGCGGCGCTGATCGACTACCGCAACCGCAACAGCGGCGGGCACATCATCACCATCGAGGACCCGGTGGAATATGTGCACCGGCACAAGAAGTCGATCATCAACCAGCGCGAGGTCGGGGTGGACACCCGCAGCTTCCACGCCGCGCTGAAGAACACCCTGCGCCAGGCGCCCGATGTGATCCTGATCGGCGAGATCCGCGACCGCGAGACCATGGAACATGCCCTGGCCTTCGCCGACACCGGTCACCTGGCGATCTCCACGCTGCACGCCAACAACGCCAACCAGGCGCTGGACCGCATCATCAACTTCTTCCCCGAGGAGCGACGCCCGCAGCTGCTCAACGACCTGGGCAACAACCTCAAGGCGTTCGTCTCCCAGCGCCTGGTCAAGACCCTCGATGGCAAACGCCGGGCCGCGGTCGAGGTCATGCTGGGCACTCCCACGGTGCGCGACCTGATCAAGCGCAACGAGTTCTCCGAGCTCAAGGAGATCATGGAGAAGTCGAAGAACCTCGGCATGCAGACCTTCGATCAGGCGCTGATCGATCTGGTCCACGAAGGCGCCATCGACGAAGAGGAAGCGGTGAAGAACGCCGATTCGGCCAACAACGTGCGCCTGAAGCTCAAGCTCTACCGCGATAATCCCGCCAACGCCGCGCCGCCGGCTGCCAGCGCTGCGCCAGCCCGGCCGGCCGTGGCGCCGACGGTAGCGCCGAAGGTGGCCGACAGCGGCGACTGGGGCCTGGAGCTCAAGCTCGAGGACATTGAACAGGAGCAGCCGCCAGAGGACCCGGGGCGCAAGGGCATCTGAGCGGCGGTGCGCTAGGGCGCGGCGTCGAGTGGCTGCGGCAGATAGAGCTCGATCAGGCGCTTGCTGATGCCTTCGTCATGCACGCTTTGCACGGCGGCACGCAGTTTCTGCACCAGTTGCGCATCGCACTCCTTGGAACAGGCCAGATAGAGATGGGTGCTGGCCAGTACCGGGCTCATCTGCAGCCTGCGCGTGGAGTGTTGCGGCCAGATGTAGAGCGCCTCCGGCACGCCGGTGAACCAGGCGTCGATACGCCCCCGCTCCAGCAGATGGGCGGGGTTTTCACCCAGCGTATGGGTGATGATCTGCTGCTCGCTGAAACCCTGGCTTCTGAGAATCTCCACCTGCGCCGTGCCCAGGCCGACGCCGATGCGCCGGTAGCGCTGGCGCGCTTCGGCGAAGCTCTGCACCGGCTCGTCGAGGCTGAAGAAGGCGCGCTCCAGCGGCATGATGGGCGCTATCCAGGTGTACAGCGGCTCGCGTTCGGGGGTACGCGACAGGGGAATGATCAGCTGGTCGCGGCCGTTGGCCACCTTGCGCTGGGCGCGTGCCCAGGGCTCGTAGCGCAGTTCGCTGAGCAGGCCGGCGCGGGCCAGAGCGGCGAGCGTCACATCGCCGACCATGCCATGACCGCCTTTCAAACTGGCGAAGGTCAGAGGTGGCGCGTTGGGCATGTACAGCTCGATGACGTCTTCCGCCTGACTGGCAAAGGCCAGGCAGAGCAGAGCGCAACAACAGAATTGACGTAACGGCACGGCGAGCTTCCAGCGGCACGATCGTGCTTGAGTATAAGCCGCCACGGCGGCGGTGCGGCTTGACGTTGCGCAAGCTTCACTCACGCAGTTGCGGCAGATCCCTGAACAGCTCCAGCGCCTGCGGGTTGGCCAGGGCGTCGGTGTTCTTCACCGGGCGGCCATGCACCACGTTGCGCACCGCCAGTTCCACCAGCTTGCCGCTGATGGTGCGCGGGATATCGGCCACCGCGACGATCTTCGCCGGCACGTGACGGGCGGTGGTGTTGGCGCGGATCACCTGGCGAATCGTGCTTTCCAGCGCCTCGTCCAGCGCCACGCCGTCGCGCAGGCGGACGAACAGCACCACGCGCACGTCGCCAGCCCAGTCCTGGCCGATGGCGATGGATTCCAGCACCTGCGGTACCTTTTCCACCTGGCGGTAGATCTCCGCGGTACCGATGCGCACGCCGCCCGGATTCAGCACCGCGTCGGAGCGGCCGTGGATCACCAGGCCGCCGTGCACGGTTTCCTCGGCGTAGTCGCCATGGGCCCAGACACCGGGGAAGGTGTCGAAATAGGCGGCGCGGAATTTCTCGCCGCCTTCGTCGTTCCAGAAGCCCAGCGGCATCGAGGGAAAGTGCCGGGCGCAGACCAGTTCGCCTTTCTCGCCGGTCACCGGCTGGCCACTGTCGTTCCACACCTGCACGTCCATGCCCAGGCCCTTGCACTGCAGCTCGCCGCGCCATACCGGCAGCACCGGATTGCCGAGGGCGAAGCAGGAGACGATGTCGGTGCCGCCGGAAATGGACGACAGGCACAGGTCGGCCTTGATGCCCCGGTAGACGAAGTCGAAGCTCTCGTGGGCCAGCGGCGAACCGGTGGAGAGAAGCGCTTTCAGGCGTTGCAATTTGTGCGTTTCGCACGGCTTGGCGCCGGCCTTTTCCAGCGCGGCGAGGTACTTGGCGCTGGTGCCGAAGATGCTGATGCCTTCGGCGTCGATCAGCTCGATCAGGCGTTCGGGCCCCGGATGGAAGGGCGAGCCGTCGAACAGCACCAGGGTGGCCCCCAGGGCCAGGCCGGAGACCAGCCAGTTCCACATCATCCAGCCGCAGGTGGTGTAGTAGAACAGGCAGTCATCGGCCGTCAGGTCGGTGTGCAGGCCGAGTTCCTTGACGTGCTGCAGCAGGGTGCCGCCCACGCCGTGGACGATGCACTTGGGCACACCGGTGGTGCCGCTGGAGTAGAGGATATACAGCGGCTGATCGAAGGGCACGGCAGTGAATTCGGGTTCGCCGCCGGGCTGGTAGAAGTCCTGCCATAGCGCCACGCGGGCCTGGGTGCTGAAGTCGGCGGGCTTCGCCTCGGGCCGGGAGTAGGGCACGACGACGAGTTGCTCCAGGCTCGGCAGGCGTTCGAGGATCTCACCCAGCTTGGCGGTCAGGTCCAGGTTCTTGCCGGCGTAACGGTAGCCGGCAGCGGCGATCAGCACCTTGGGTTCGATCTGGCCGAAGCGGTCGATCACCCCCTGGGTGCCGAAGTCCGGCGAGCAGGACGACCAGGTGGCGCCGAGGCTGGTGGCGGCGAGCATGCCGACCACGGTCTGCCAGGTGTTGGGCATAAAGGCCGCGACCCGGTCGCCGACGCCCACGCCGGCCTCGCGCAGGCTGCGCTGCAGGCCGGCGACATGGCCGGCCAGTTCCAGGTAGCTGAGCTGCTCGCGGCTGCCGTCTTCGCCCACGGCCACCAGCGCCGGGTGCGGGTCGCGGCGGCGCAGCAGGTGTTCGGCGAAATTCAGCCGGGCGCCGGGGAACCAGTCGGCGTCAGGCATGGCCGGGCCCTCGCGCAGCACCCGCTCGGCAGGCGCGCTGAAGCGGATCTCGAAAAAATCGATGATGGCCTGCCAGAAGGCCTCGCGTCGTTCGATGCTCCAGGCGTGCAGGGCCGGGTAGTCGGCCAGGTCGAGACCGTGGCGCCGGTTGACCAGGCGGCGGAAGGCATCCAGGCGGGTGGCGGCGATACGCTCGGCGGAGGGCGTCCAGAGAGGCTGCTGCATGGCCGGTCCTCGTTGCTTGTCGGTACTTTCTACCCTAGCGCAAGCGGGTGGGGTTGCCTTGATGCGCAGCGACGCTCCTCACCACCTTGCCGACCTTTTTGTTGGGGCGATGGCCTTTCACCTATGCCGCGGTGGCCTTACTGGCTCAGGCGTGCGCGGGCCACGCGCGAGCCATTGGCCTTGCCCAGCACCTCGCAGATGCGCTGGCCGGCGGCGATCAGCTTGTCCATGTCGATACCGGTGTCGATGCCCAGACCTTGCAGCATGTACAGCACGTCCTCGGTGGCGACGTTGCCGGTGGCGCCCTTGGCATAGGGGCAGCCGCCGAGCCCGGCGACCGAGCTGTCGAACACCTGGATGCCTTCCTGCAGGCTGGCGTAGATATTGGCCAGCGCCTGGCCGTAGGTGTCGTGGAAATGCCCGGCCAGCAGGTGGCGGGGGATATCGCGGCCGACCACGTTGATCAGGTGGCGGGTCTTGCCCGGCGTGCCGGTGCCGATGGTGTCGCCGAGGGAAACCTCGTAGCAGCCCATGGCGTAGAGCTCGCGAGCGACGCTGGCGACCTGGGCCGGGTCGATCTCGCCGTCGTAGGGGCAGCCGAGCACGCAGGACACATAGCCGCGCACGCGCACCTTGGCGGCCTTGGCCGCCTCCATCAGCGGCACGAAGCGCGCCAGGCTCTCGGCGATGGAGCAGTTGATATTCTTCTGCGAAAAGGCCTCGCTGGCGGCGGCGAACACCGCCACTTCCTCGACTTGGGCCTGCAGGGCGGCCTCGAAGCCTTTCAGGTTCGGCGTCAGCGCGGCGTAGGTAACGCCCGGCTGGCGCTGGATGGCGGCGAACACCTCGGCGGAGCCGGCCATCTGCGGCACCCACTTGGGCGAGACGAAACTGCCCACCTCCACGTAGCCAAGGCCGGCGGCGCTCAGGTCGTCGACCAGGCGCACCTTGTCGGCGACGCTGATCGGCTGTTTCTCGTTCTGCAGGCCGTCGCGCGGGCCGACTTCGACCAGGCGTACGGATTTGGGCAGGCTCATGGGGGTTCCTCGTGTATATCCGTTGTCATCGCGCGTGCGCGGTGGCGTAGGGTGCGCTGTGCGCACCATGGAATGACGATCTTACGGCGCCCGGTGCGCATGGCGCACCCTACGACAATTCCACCAGCACCGCGCCGTCGCTGACCAGCTCGCCTTCGCGGCAGTAGATGGCCTTGACCGTGCCGGCCTCGGGCGCGCGGATGCTGTGCTCCATTTTCATCGCCTCCAGCACCACCAGGGCGGTGCCGGCCTCCACGGCCTGGCCCGGCTCGACCAGCACGCGGACGATGCTGCCGTTCATCGGCGCGGTCAGGCCGCCGTGCTGATGATGGCTGGCCTCGGCCGCGGCGATCGGGTCGAAGCGGCTGACCGCGTGCAGTTCGCCCTGCCATTGCAGGTACAGGGTGTCGCCCTGACGGATCGCGCTCATGCGCTGCTGCGCCGCACCGGGCACCAGCAGGTTGTCGCCCTGCAGCTGCGCCTGGCCGCTGGCGCGCACCTTGCGGCTGCTGCCCTGGCAGCTCAGGTGCAGCTCGATCTCCGCCGGGCCGCCGCTGCGCCAGCCGCTGCGCGCGGCCCAGGGCGAATGGGCGTCGTCGGCGCGGCGGTGTGCGGCTTCGCTCTGGATAAAGGCATCGGCCGCCAGTTGCCAGAAGGCCTCCGGCAGCTCGCTCGGCGGCGGCAGCAGCTGCGCCTCGTGACGCGGGATAAAGCCGGTGTCCAGCTCGGCGGCGGCGAAGGCCGGGTGGGCCAGCACGCGACGCAGGAAGGCCAGGTTGGTCTTGACCCCGCCGACCAGGGTTTCGTCGAGCATGGCGAGCAGGCGCAGGCGCGCTTCCTCGCGGTTCTCGCCCCAGGCGATGACCTTGCCGAGCATGGGGTCGTAGAAGGGCGAGACCACATCGCCCTGGGCCACGCCGCTGTCGGTACGCCGGCCGGGGCCGGCGGCAGCTTCGCGGTACAACTGCAGGGTGCCGGTGGCCGGGAGGAAGTCGTGGTCCGGATCTTCCGCGTACAGGCGCACCTCGATGGCGTGGCCGTTAAGCGGCACTTGTTCCTGCGTGATCGGCAGCGCCTCGCCGCGGGCGACGCGAATCTGCCAGGCCACCAGGTCCAGGCCGGTGATCAGCTCGGTGACCGGGTGTTCCACCTGCAGGCGGGTGTTCATCTCCATAAAGAAGAAGTCGCCGCGCTCGTCCAGCAAAAACTCCACGGTGCCGGCGCCGACGTAGCCGATGGCCTGGGCGGCCTTGACCGCCGCCTCGCCTATGGCGCGGCGCAGTTCGGGTGACAGGCCGGGGGCGGGGGCTTCTTCCACCACCTTCTGGTGGCGGCGCTGGATCGAGCAGTCGCGCTCGTTCAGGTACAGGCAGTGGCCGTGCCGGTCGGCGAATACCTGGATCTCCACGTGGCGCGGTTTGAGTACGTATTTCTCCACCAGCATGCGCGAGTCGCCGAACGACGACTGCGCCTCGCGCTGGGCGCTGGCCAGGGCCTCGGCCAGCTCGCTCTCGCGCTCGACCACCTTCATGCCCTTGCCGCCACCGCCGGCAGCGGCCTTGAGCAGCACCGGGTAGCCGATGCGCTCGGCGGCCTGGCGGAAGGTGTCGATATCCTGCGCTTCGCCGTGATAGCCGGGCACCAGCGGCACGCCGGCGGCCTCCATCAGCGCCTTGGCCGCCGACTTGCTGCCCATGGCGTCGATGGCCGAGGCGGGTGGGCCGAGGAAGATCAGTCCGGCTTCTTCGATGGCGCGGGCGAAACCGGCGTTTTCCGAGAGAAAGCCGTAGCCGGGGTGGATGGCCTGGGCGCCGCTGGCCCTGGCCGCATCGATCAGCTTGTCGATCAAGAGGTAGCTTTCCGCCGGCTTGGCGCCGCCCAGATTCACTGCCAGGTCGGCCTCGCGCACATGCCGCGCCGTGGCGTCGATGGCGCTGTGCACCGCCACGGTACGGATGCCCATGGCCTTGGCCGTGCGCATCACGCGGCAGGCGATCTCGCCGCGGTTGGCCACCAGCAGGGTGTCGATAGGCTTGAGGTTCATGCTTGTTGCTCCTGCCAGGCGGGCGTGCGTTTGTCGAGGAAGGCGCGCAGGCCTTCCTGGCCTTCGGCGCTGACGCGCAGACGGGCGATGGCGTTCTCGGTATAGCGGCGCAGGGCCGGCGTCAGTTCGCCGCTGCCGACTTCGCGCAGCAGGTCCTTGCTGGCGCGCATGGCCTGCGGGCTATTGAGCAGCAGGTTGGCGATCCAGGCCTCGGCCTGGGCATCAAGTTCGGCGGCCGGGCAGGTTTCGGCCAGCAGGCCCAGCTCGCGGGCGCGGTGGCCATCGAAGCGTTCGGCGGTCAGCGCATAGCGCTTGGCCGCGCGCTCGCCCAGAGCCTGGACCACGAAGGGGCTGATCACCGCCGGGGCCAGGCCGATACGCACTTCGGACAGGGAGAACAGGCTGTCCTCGGCGCCGATGGCCATGTCGCAGCAACTGACCAGGCCCACCGCACCGCCGAAGGCCGCGCCCTGCACCACGGCCAGGGTGGGGATCTTCAGGGCGGCCAGGTTGTACATCAGCTCGGCCAGCTCGCGGGAGTCGCTGAGGTTGGCGTTGTAGTCGAGCTCGGCGGCCTGCTGCATCCAGGCCAGGTCGGCGCCGGCGGAAAAGTGCTTGCCGCGGCCGCGCAGCAGCAAGAAGCGCAGGCTCCTGTCCTCGCCGACGGCGTCGAGGGCAAGAATCAGCTCGCGGATCATCGCGGCGTTGAAGGCGTTGTTCTTCTCCGGGCGGTTGAGCCACAGGGTGGCGAAGCCGCGCGGGTCTTTTGCAAGCTCGATAGTGGTGAAGTCGGTCATGGTCGATCCTGTAGGGTGCGCTGTGCGCACCAATTGCCGAGGTTATGGTGCGCACGGCGCACCCTACGGCGAGTTTTACATGCGGAACACACCGAAACGGGTCGGCTCGATCGGCGCATTGAGGCTGGCCGACAGGGCCAGGGCCAGCACCTCGCGTGTTTGCGCCGGGTCGATCACGCCGTCGTCCCACAGCCGGGCGCTGGAGTAGTAGGCGTGCGCCTGCTTCTCGTACTGCTCGACGATGGGCTGCTTGAGGCGCTGTTCGTCCTCGTCCGAATAGTGCTGACCGGCGCGCTCGGCCTGCTCGCGCTTGACCTGCACCAGCACGCCGGCGGCCTGCTGCGCGCCCATCACGCCGATCTTGGCGTTGGGCCACATCCACAGGAAGCGCGGGTCGTAGGCACGGCCGCACATGCCGTAGTTGCCGGCGCCGAAGCTGCCGCCGATGATCACGGTGAACTTCGGCACCTGGGCGCAGGCCACGGCGGTGACCAGCTTGGCGCCATGCTTGGCGATGCCGCCTTCCTCGTATTTCTTGCCCACCATGAAGCCGGTGATGTTCTGCAGGAACAGCAGCGGAATGCCGCGCTGGCAGGCCAGTTCGACGAAGTGCGCGCCTTTTTGCGCCGACTCGGCGAAGAGGATGCCGTTATTCGCCAGGATCGCCACCGGGTAGCCGTCGATGCGGGCGAAGCCGCACACCAGGGTGGTGCCGAACAGCGCCTTGAATTCATCGAACTGCGAGTCGTCGACGATACGCGCGATCACCTCGCGCACGTCGAACGGCTGCTTGGCGTCCGCCGGGATCACCCCGTACAGCTCCTCGGCCGGGTAGCGCGGGGCGATGGGCGCGCGGGCGTCGAGCTGGCCGAGCTTGCGCCAGTTGAGGTTGGCGATGCTGCGCCGGGCCAGGGCCAGGGCGTGCTCGTCGTCGTCGGCATAGTGGTCGGCCACGCCGCTGGTCTTGCAGTGCACATCGGCGCCGCCCAGCTCCTCGGCGCTCACCACTTCACCGGTGGCGGCCTTTACCAGCGGCGGGCCGGCGAGAAAGATGGTGGCCTGGTTGCGTACCATGATGGTCTCGTCGCTCATCGCCGGCACATAGGCACCGCCGGCGGTGCACGAGCCCATCACCACGGCGATCTGCGGGATGCCCAGCGCGCTCATATTGGCCTGGTTGAAGAAGATCCGGCCGAAGTGCTCGCGGTCGGGGAACACCTCGTCCTGACGCGGCAGGTTGGCGCCGCCGGAGTCCACCAGGTAGATGCACGGCAGGCGGTTCTCGCGGGCGATGGCCTGGGCGCGCAGGTGCTTCTTCACGGTCAGCGGGTAGTAGCTGCCGCCTTTTACCGTGGCGTCGTTGGCCACGATCATGCACTCGACGCCTTCGACCCGGCCGATGCCGGCGATCACCCCGGCGGCGGGCACCTCTTCGCCGTAGACCTCGTGGGCGGCGAGCTGGCCGATCTCCAGGAACGGCGAGCCGGGGTCGAGCAGGCGGTTGATGCGTTCGCGCGGCAGCAGCTTGCCGCGCGCGGTGTGGCGCGCCTGGGCCTTCTCGCCGCCGCCTTCGTGCAGGCGGGCGAGCAGGGCGCGCAGGTCGGCGACCTGCTCGAGCATGGCCGCGCTGTTGGCGGCGAACTCCGGGGAGCGGGTATTGATCTGGGTATGCAGGATGGCCATCTGGGGCGCTCCGATTTCTGGCTACCGTCTGTAGGGTGCGCCGTGCGCACCATGCCGTTGTTTTGGTGCGCACGGCGCACCCTACGGGGCGTTCCCGCGATCACTTGGTTTCGTTGAACAGCTCGCGGCCGATCAGCATGCGGCGGATCTCGCTGGTGCCGGCGCCGATCTCGTAGAGCTTGGCGTCGCGCAACAGGCGGCCGGCCGGGTACTCGTTGGTGTAGCCGTTGCCGCCGAGCAGCTGGATGGTGTCCAGGGCCATCCTGGTGGCCATTTCGGCGGTGTAGAGGATCACCGCCGCGGCGTCCTTGCGCGATTCCTCGCCGCGGTCGCAGGCCTTGGCGACGTTGTACAGGTAGGACTTGGAGGCGTTCATGCCGGCGTACATGTCGGCCAGCTTGCCCTGCACCAGCTGGAACTCGCCGATGGACTGCTTGAACTGCTGGCGCTCGTGCACGTAGGGCAGCACCACGTCCATGCAGGCGCTCATGATCCCGGTGGGGCCGCCGGAGAGCACGGTGCGTTCGTAGTCCAGGCCGCTCATCAGCACGCGCACGCCGCCGCCTTCGCTGCCTAGGATGTTCTCTTCCGGCACCTCGCAGTCCTCGAACACCAGCTCGCAGGTGTTGGAGCCCCGCATGCCCAGCTTGTCCAGCTTCTGATGGCGGGAGAAGCCCTTGAAGTCGCGCTCGACGATAAAGGCGGTCATGCCGCGCGAGCCGGCGTTGATGTCGGTCTTGGCGTAGATCACGTAGGTGTTGGCGTCCGGGCCGTTGGTGATCCACATCTTGTTGCCGTTGAGCACGTAACGGTCGCCGCGCTTCTCGGCGCGCAGCTTCATCGACACCACATCGGAGCCGGCGTTGGGCTCGCTCATGGCCAGGGCGCCGACGTGCTCGCCGGAGCACAGTTTGGGCAGGTACTTGAGCTTCTGCTCGTGAGTGCCGTTCTTGCGGATCTGGTTGACGCACAGGTTCGAATGCGCGCCGTAGGACAGGCCGACCGAGGCGCTGGCGCGGCTGATCTCTTCCATGGCCACCACGTGGGCCAGGTAACCCATGTTGGTGCCGCCGTATTCCTCTTCCACGGTCATGCCCAGCAGGCCCATGTCGCCGAACTTGCGCCACATGTCCATGGGGAACTCGTTGTCGCGGTCGATCTGCGCCGCACGCGGGGCCAGCTCGGCCTGGGCGAAGTGGTGGACGGCATCACGCAGCATGTCGATGGTTTCGCCGAGGCCGAAGTTGAGGGTGGGGTAGCTCATGGGACACCTTTTGTTGTCTTGGGGTGCGCCGTGCGCACCGGGTCGGTTGGGGGCGCGACGCACCCTACATGTCGGTTTCCGCCAGGGCTGCCAGGCAGCGCTCCTCGGCGGTATCGAGCTCCAGCTGCATCTGCCGGATGTCCAGCAACTGCTGCTCGAGCTGGGCGCGGCGTGCGGCGATCTTGTCCATGAAGGTTTCCAGCTGCTTGCGGTTGCCGCTGCTGGGGTCATAGAGGTCGATCAGCTCCTTGCACTCGGCCAGGGAAAAGCCGATGCGCTTGCCGCGCAGGATCAGCTTCAGGGTGACCAGATCGCGGGGGCTGAAGATGCGCTCCTGGCCGCGGCGCTCGGGGGCGAGCATGCCTTGCTCCTCGTAAAAGCGGATGGCGCGCGGCGTTACGTCCAGTTCGCGGGCCAGGTCGGAGATGGAGTAGGTGGTGGGCATCGGGGTGCTCTCGTTTACCTTTACGTTAACGTAAAGCTGGAGAAGCACCCCTGTCAAGTGCGGACGATGCCGTCAGAAGGCGTGAACGGCCATGCCAAGCGCGCCAGCCAACGCGCCCAGGACCATCTCCTGCTGCAGGCGCAGGCGGCTGGCGGGCTCGTCGCAGGCAGCCTGGGTCCAGGCCGGCAGCTGGTTGAGCAGCGAGACGATGGCCCGTACCGCACCGCGACGGACAGCGTCGGGCACCTGGCCGCACAGCGGCGCCACTGCCTGCAGCCAGTGCTGTTCGTAGCGCTCGCGCAGCTCGAGGATCTGCTCCAGCGGCTCGGGCGGCAGGCAGCACAGCTCGTATTCGGCCAGGCGAAAGTGCAGGGGCATGCTCTGGTGCAGCTGCAGGTGGCGTTCGAGCAGCGCGCGCAGCCGACTTGTTGCTTCGGGCTGGCTCTTGAGCAGTTGTTCGGCGCCCAGCGTCAGGGCGCTGTAGAACTCCTCGATGAACTCGAACAGCAGCGCTTCCTTGCTCTCGATATGGTTGTACAGCGAGCCTGCGGCAATACCCATGTGGGCGGCCAGGTCGCGCATGCCGACGCGACTGAAACCACGCTCGGCGAACAGCTCCAGCGCCGCGCGCTGGGCATCCTGATAGCGTATTCCGGCCTTGCTGCGCGGCGCCGGGCGTGCCACCGGGCTAGACACGGAACTGCTCCGGGGCGCGGTCCTCGGCCTGGGTGACGTTCTGGTTGATATCTTCGCTCACGTGGGCTTGCTCCAGGGTGGTGCTGGCGATGGATGTAGCGAGGTCGCCGAGATTGCGCAGCGCCTCGCCGGTGGCAGGTCGAGCACGGACAACTCCGCGGCAGGTTCGGCAGAAGGGCGGGTGCGTGGCGCCCGCCGTTGCGTCAGAGCGGGTAGTGCGCCAGCTCGCGGGCGATCAGCAGCCGCTGGATCTCGCTGGAACCCTCGTAGATCTGGGTGATGCGCGCGTCGCGGTAGTACTTCTCCACCGGGAAGTCCTCCAGGTAGCCGTAGCCGCCGTGGATCTGGATGGCCTTGGAACACACCCATTCGGCCATTTCCGAGGCGAACAGCTTGGCCTGCGAGGCCTCCGACAGGCAGCTCAGGCCGGCGCTCTTCAGCTGCGCGGCATGCAGGATCAGCAGGCGCGCGGCGTTGAGCCGGGTGTGCATGTCGGCCAGCAGGTTGGCCACGCTCTGGTGCTCGGCGATCGGCTTGCCGAACTGCACGCGCTCGCGCGAGTAGCCCAGCGCCGCCTCGAAGGCCGCGCGGGCGATCCCCAGGGCCTGGGCGGCAATGCCGATGCGCCCGCCCTCGAGGTTGGCCAGGGCGATGGCCAGGCCCTTGCCGCGCTCGCCGAGCAGGTTGTCTTGCGGAATTCGGCAGTCCTGCAGGGTCACCGCGCAGGTGTCCGAGGCCTTGATGCCCATCTTGTGCTCGCTGCGCTCGACCACGAAACCGGGCGTGTCGGTCGGCACCAGAAAGGCCGACAGGCCCTTCTTGCCCAGCGCCGGATCGGTGACGGCGAAGACGATGGCCAGCTGCGCACGCTTGCCGCTGCTGACGAACTGCTTGGCGCCGTTGAGCACCCAGTGACCGTCCTGCAGCAACGCCTGGGTACGCAAGTTGTTGGCTTCGGAGCCGGCCTGCGGTTCGGTCAGGCAGAAGCAGCCGATGGCCTGGCCGCTGGCCAGCGCCGGCAGCCAGGCGTCCTGCTGGGCCGCGCTGCCATACTTGAGCAGCGGCCCGCAGCCCACCGAGTTGTGGATGCTCATCAGCGCGCCGAGGGCGCCGTCGCCGGCGGAGATTTCCTCCACGGCCAGGGCATAGGCCACATAGTCGGTGTAGCTGCCGCCCCAGGCGTCCGGCACCACCATGCCGAGCAGACCTAGTTCGCCCATCTGCGCCACCACGGCGTCGTCGATCCAGCCGGCCTGCTCCCAGGCCTGGGCGTGGGGCGCCACCTCGCTGCGGGCGAAGTCGCGCGCCATGTCGCGGATCATGCGTTGTTCTTCGGTCAGTTGCAGATCGTTCATCATGTTCTCCTGCGCTCAGGCGGTGCGAAGGGGCTTGCCGGAGGCCGGGCGGAAGCCGTTGAAGAAGGCCTGCACCCGCGCCGGCGCCAGTTCATCCAGGGTGGGCGGGTTCCAGCGCGGTTGCTTGTCCTTGTCGATGATCAGGGCGCGCACGCCCTCCATCAGGTCGCCCTTGGCGAACCACTGATAGTCCAGGTGCAGCTCCAGGGCGAAGCAGTCGGCCAGGCTCAGGTAGCGGCCGCGGCGCAGCAGCTCCAGGGTCACCGCCATCGCCAGCGGTGAGCGGCTGTCGAGTACGCGCAGGGTTTCCTCGGCCCAGTCGCGCAGCTCCGGGCGATTCTCCCGGCGCAGCGCGTCGCGAATCGCCAGCAGGTCGGGCAGGGCGAAATGCTGGTCGATCGCCAGGCGCAGGGCCTTCAGCTCGGAGCCGGGGATGCGCACGGTGGCCAGCTCGGCGAGCAGTGCGCGCAGGTCCTCGCGGGGCGAGGCACTCCAATGCAGCTGGTCGAGACGGGTGTCCAGATCGGCAAGCCGCTCGCTGCCCAGGCAGTAATCGGCCAGGCCGGCGTAGAGCGCGTCGGCGGCGCGCACCTGCACGCCGGTGACACCCAGGTACACACCCAGCTCGCCCGGCAGGCGTGGCAGGAAGTAGCTGCCGCCGACATCGGGGAAGAAACCGATGCCGACCTCGGGCATGCCCATCCGCGTGCGCTCGGTGATCACCCGCAACGAGGCGGCCTGGGCCAGGCCCATGCCGCCGCCGAGCACGTAGCCGTCCATCAGCGCCACTACCGGCTTGGCGTAGCCGTGCAGGTATTCGTCGAGGGCGTATTCCTCTTCGAGGAACAGCACGTTCTGGTTGTCGCCGGCGCGCTGGCTCTCGTACAGCATGCGGATGTCGCCGCCAGCGCAGAAGGCCTTGCCGCCGGCGGCACGCAGGACCACGGCGACTATCGCCGGGTCCTGCTCCCAGGCCCACAGGTGGCGGCAGAGCAGGCGCACCATGGGCAGGTCGAGGGCGTTGAGGCCCTCGGGGCGGTTCAGCGTCAGATGGCCGATGCCGTTGCGCACCTCGGCCAGTACCGCTTGCTCCTGGCTCATGTTCAGGCTTCCCGACGGAACAGGTTGATGATCGCGGAGAAGTCCAGGCCGCCATGGCCCTGCAGGCTGAAGGTCTGGTACAGCTGCTGGGCGGTGGCGCCGAGCGGCACCGGCTGGCGCGCGTGGCGTGCGGCATCGGTGGCCAGGCCGAGGTCCTTGAGCATCAGGTCGCTGCCGAAGCCACCGCTGTAGCCGCGTGCGGCGGGCACGTTGTCCAGCACGCCGGGGAAGGGGTTGTACACCTCAGAGCTCCAGCAACGACCGCTGGAGGTGTTGATGATGCCGGCCAGCACCTTGGCATCCATGCCCAGGGCCACGCCCAGTGCCATGGCTTCGGCGACGCCGACCATGGAGATGCCCAGCAGCATGTTGTTGGCGATCTTGGCCACCTGGCCGTTGCCGGCGCTGCCGCAGTGCACCACGTTCTTGCCCATGGCCGAGAGGATCGGCAAGGCCTGGTCGAACACGCTGACCGAGCCGCCGACCATGAAGGTCAGGGTACCGGCCGCGGCGCCGCCGGTGCCGCCGGAAACCGGTGCATCGAGCATGGGATTGCCCTGGGCGGTGGCCAGGGTCGCCACCTCGCGGGCGCTCAGCGGGTCGATGGTGGAGCTGTCGATCAGCAACACGCCCTGGCCGACATGGGCCAGCAGGCCGTCCTTGCCCAGGTAGACCTGTTTCACGTGGGCGGCGGTCGGCAGCATGGTGACGATCACCTCGACCCCGGCCTTGGCCACCGCGGTGGGCGAGGCGGCGGCGCTGGCGCCGGCCTCCACCAGCGCGGCGACGGCCTGGGTGAAGGGGTCGAAGACGGTCAGGCTGTGGCCGGCCTTGAGCAGGTTGCGGGCCATGGGGGCGCCCATGTTGCCGAGGCCGAGAAATCCGATATGCATGGTGGATACTCCGTAGATGAGGGTGGCGGCAGCGATTCAGTGATGGCGGAAGTTCGGCGCACGCTTGGCGACGAAGGCCTGCATGCCTTCCTTCTGGTCGTGACTGGCGAACAGCGAGTGGAACAGGCGGCGCTCGAAACGCACGCCTTCGGCCAGGCCGATCTCCTCGGCTCGGTTGACGCATTCCTTGATCATCATCGCCGCCGGCAGGGATTTGCCGGCGATGCCGCGGGCCGCTTCCAGGGTGCGTTCCAGCAGCTCGGCGGCCGGCAGCACGCGGGCCACCAGGCCGGCGCGCTCGGCCTCTTCGGCATGCAGCTGGCGGCCGGTCAGGCACAGCTCCATGGCCTTGGCCTTGCCCAGCGCGCGGGTCAGACGCTGGGTGCCGCCGATGCCGGGGATCACCCCCAGGCTCAGCTCCGGCAGGCCGAAGCGGGCGGTGTCGGCGGCGTAGATGAAGTCGCACATCAGCGCCAGTTCGCAGCCGCCGCCCAGGGCGTAGCCGGCCACTGCGGCGATGATCGGCTTGCGCCGCGCGGCGATGCGGTCGGCGGCGGCGAAGAAATCGTCCAGGTAGATTTGCGGGAAGCCCTTGTCGGCCATTTCCTTGATGTCGGCGCCGGCGGCGAAGGCCTTGGCCGAGCCGGTGATGACCAGGCAGCCGACCTCCGGGTCGGCCTCCAGGCGGTCGAGGGCCTGGTTCAGTTCTGCGATCAGCTGGCTGTTCAGCGCGTTGAGCGCCTGCGGCCGGTTGAGGGTGATCAGGCCGACGCGCTCGCGCACCTCGACCAGCAGGGTTTCGTAGTTCATCGGCGTGTTCCTGGCGGGGCCGGCGCGCGGGCGCCGGCCCGGGTGGTCATTTCAGGGTGATGGTGGTGTTCACCGCACCGCCGTCGGCATCCTCGTCGAACCAGCGCTGGGTGACGGTCTTGGTCTGGGTGTAGAAGGTCACCACCTGCTTGCCGTAGGGGCCCAGGTCGCCGAGCTTGGAGGCGCGCGAGCCGGAGAAGGAGAACAGCGGCACCGGCACCGGGATCGGCACGTTGATGCCCACCTGGCCGACGTCGATCTCTTCCTGGAAGTGCCGCGCGGCGGCGCCGGAGCGGGTGAACAGGGCGGTGCCGTTGCCGTTCGGGTTGGCGTTGATGATGTCGATCGCCTCCTGCAGGCTGGCGGCCTGCATCACGCACAGCACCGGGCCGAAGATTTCCTCGCGGTACACGGTCATCTGCGCGGTGACTCCGGAGAAGATGGTCGGGCCGACGAAGTTGCCGTCCTGATAGCCCGGCACGTGCGGGTTGCGACCGTCCAGTTCCAGTTTGGCGCCTTCCTCGACGCCCTTGGCGATCAGGCCGGTGATGCGCTCCAGGGCGGCGCAGGAGATCACCGGGCCGATGTCGGTGCCCGGCTCGGTGCCGGCATTCACCTTGAGGGTCTTGGTGCGTTCGATCAGCTCCGGCAGCCAGGCCTGCGCCTCGCCGACCAGGATCACCACCGGCAGGGCCATGCAGCGCTGGCCGGCGGCGCCGAAGGAGGCGCCGAGCAGGTTGTTGAGGGTCTGCTGCTTGTTGGCGTCGGGCAGCACGATGGCGTGGTTCTTCGCCCCCATCATGCACTGGGCGCGCTTGCCGTTTTGGCTGGCGCGGTTGTAGACATGGGTGCCGACCTGGGTCGAACCGACGAAGGACACCGCCTTGATGTCCGGGTGGTCGCACAGCAGGTTCACCGCATCGACCCCGCCATGGATGACGTTGAGCACGCCCTTGGGCACGCCGGCCTCCAGGGCCAGTTCGACCAGGCGCATGGTCACCAGCGGGTCCTGCTCGGACGGCTTGAGCACGAAGGTGTTGCCGCAGGCGATGGCCATGGGGAACATCCACAGCGGGATCATCGCCGGGAAGTTGAACGGGGTGATGCCGGCGCATACGCCCAGGGGTTGCAGCAGGGTGTAGGTGTCGACGCCGCCGGCGACGTTGTTGGCCAGCTCGCCCATCTGCAGGGTGCCGATGCTGGCGGCATGCTCGACCACTTCCAGGCCGCGGAACACGTCGCCTTCGGCATCGGGCAGGGTCTTGCCCTGTTCGGCGGTGAGCAGGGCGGCCAGCTCCTTGATGTTGTCGCGGATCAGTTGCTGGTATTTGAGGAAGATCCGCGCGCGGGCGCCGATCGGGGTCTTGCGCCAGGTCTTGAAGGCTTCCTTGGCGGCGGCCACGGCGGCGTCCATTTCGGCGGCGGTGGCGAAGGGCACGCGGGCCAGCACCTGCTGGGTGGCCGGGTTGACCACGTCGCGCCACTGGGTGGTCTTGGATTCGACGAATTCGCCGTTGATGAGCAGCTTGACGCTGGGAACGCTGGAAGAGGTCATTTTCGGTCCTGCCTGCTTTCTTGAGGTCGAGTGGGTCCCCTCGGCCGGTGCGGCCGAGCGGTCGGGGTGGTTTGCGGAGGGCCGGCCCGCCGGCCCGGTTTCAGCCCTTGAGCTGCGGGAAGTCTTCTTCGAAGTATTCCTGCGCGCCGCGTTCGCCCTGGCGGCGCTGCACTTCCATCTGCCGCAGTTCGACCCGGCGGATCTTCCCGGAGATGGTCTTGGGCAGCTCGGTGACGAACTCGATGCGCCGCACCCGCTTGTAGGGCGCCAGGTGCTCGCGGGCGAAGGCCAGGATGTTTTCCGCCAGCGCGGCGCTGCCGGGTTCGTCGTGGGCGAGGATGAGGAAGGCCTTGGGCACGGCCAGGCGTACCGGGTCCGGGCTCGGCACGACCGCCACCTCCATCACCGCCGGGTGCTCGATCAGTGCGCTCTCCAGCTCGAAGGGGCTGATGCGGTAGTCGGAGGCCTTGAACACGTCATCGGCGCGGCCAACGAAGGTGACGTAGCCGTCGGCGTCGACCGACGCGGTGTCGCCGGTGCGGTAGTAGCCGCCGCGCATCACCTCGGCAGTCTTCTCCGGGCTGTCCTCGTAGCACAGCATCAGGCCCAGCGGATGGGGCTCCAGCGGCAGGGCCACCTCGCCATCGCTGGCCGGCTGGCCGTCGGGATCGAGCATGCACACCCGGTAGCCGGGCAGCGGACGGCCCATCGACCCGGGTTTGAGCGGCTGGCCGGGGGTGTTGCCGACCAGGGCGGTGGTTTCCGACTGGCCGAAACCGTCGCGCAACCACAGGCCCCAGGCATGCTGGATCTGCTCGATGATCTCCGGGTTGAGCGGCTCGCCGGCGCCCACCAGTTCGCGCAGGCGCAGGCGGCCTTTCAGGCTGGCCAGGTCTTCCTGGATCAGCATGCGCCATACCGTGGGCGGCGCGCACAGGCTGGTGACGCCGTATTTTTCCAGCACGCCGAGCAGGGCCGGAGCGCTGAAGCGGGCGACGTTGTGGATGAAGATGCAGGCGCCGGCGTTCCATGGCGCGAAGAAACAGCTCCAGGCGTGCTTGGCCCAGCCCGGCGAGGAGATGTTCAGGTGCAGGTCGCCCGGCTGCAGGCCGATCCAGTACATGGTCGAGAGGTGGCCGACCGGGTAGCTCTGGTGGCTGTGCAGGACCATCTTCGGTTTGCTGGTGGTGCCGGAGGTGAAGTACAGCAGCATGGGGTCGGTGGCCAGGGTGGTGCCCTCGGCAGTGAACGCGCTGGCGTGCTCCGCGTAGGCCTGGTGCGGCGTCCAGCCCGCCACTGGTGCACCGACGCAGATGCGCGTGCAGTCTGCGGCCAGGTCGGCGAACTTGCCGGTGTGCTCGCTGCCCACCACCAGGTGGCGTACCTGGCCGCGATCGATACGGTCGCGCAGGTCCTCGGCGGTGAGCAGGGCGGTGGCCGGGATCACCACGGCGCCGAGCTTGAAGGCGGCGAGCATGGTTTCCCACAGGGCGATGTGGTTGCCCAGCATCAGCAGCATGCGTTCGCCACGGCGCACGCCGAGGGCGCGCAGGTGGTTGGCCACGCGGTTGGAGCGCTCGGCCAGTTCGGCGAAGCTGTAGCGCTGCTCGCTGCCGTCTTCCTCGACTATCCACAGCGCCGGCGCCTGGTTGCCCTCGGCCATGGCGTCGAAGTAGTCCAGTGCCCAGTTGAACTGGTGCAACTGCGGCCAGCGGAAGTCGCGCACCGCGGTGGCGTAGTCGGTGCGGTGGGCCAGGAGGAAGTCGCGCGCGGCGACGAAGGGTTGGCTGTTGCGGTTCATGGCGGTTCTCCTGCGATCGGCGCGGTACGGGCGGTCAGGCGGCGCGGTGGCCGGCATGGACGAGGCACATGCGGGCGGTCGATGGCGGGAGGAGGGTGGCAGCGGAGGATGGTTTCATGGCGAGTGCCCTTGTTTATTTTTGTTGGGACTGGCCCGGTTTTATCACCAGGCTGGTGAGTCCAGTATAGGTAGGCATTGTTAGGATAAGAACACGTATGGATTCAGGTGCGATATGCAAAAATGTTGCATGTCCCGCAGCGATGTCCCCATGGCTTCTCGACGGTCCGGCCTGGCGGTGGGGATGAAGGGAAGGACCTGATACGCAGGCATAAAAAAGCGCGACGCAAGGAACTTGGTCGCGCTTGGGGCCTTTCGCCCCAGGGAGGCGCCAGGGGTTGGCGCCACGTGGGTCGCGTCAGTGACTGCTGGCGGCGGCTGCGCCGAAGCCGGTCTGGGCCCGCACGAACTGGTCGGCGTAGGCGGCGCGCTCGGCCTGGGCGCGCTTGCTGCGGTCCAGCTTGGAGACCAGCACTATGGTGACGAAGGCCAGCGGCATGGAGAACAGCGCGGGCTGGTCGTAGGGGAACAGCGCTTCGGCATGGCCCAGCACGCCGACCCACACCGAGGGCGAGCCGATCACCAGGGCCAGGGCGCTGATCAGGCCGGCCAGGCCGCCATAGACCGCACCACGGGTGGTAAGGCCGTCCCAGTACATGGCCATGATCAGCACCGGGAAGTTGGCCGAGGCGGCCACGCCGAAGGTCAGGCCGACCAGGAAGGCGATGTTCATCTGCTCGAAGAGAATGCCCAGGCCGATGGCGACCATACCGATGGCCACCGTGGCGATGCGCGAGACGCGCATCTCGTCCTTCTCGTTGGCGCGACCTTTCTTCAGCACCGAGGCGTAAAGGTCGTGGGAGATGGCCGAGGCGCCGGCCAGGGCCAGGCCGGCGACCACCGCGAGAATGGTGGCGAAGGCTACGGCGGAGAGGAAACCGAGGAACAGGTCGCCGCCCACTGCCTTGGCCAGGTGCATGGCCACCATGTTGCCGCCGCCGATCAGGGCGCCGCCGAGCTTGCCGTCGACGAAGTACTGCGGGTCGCCGCCGACGATGACGATGGCGCTGTAGCCCAGGGCGCAGACCACGAGGAAGAAGAAGCCGATGAACAGCGTGGCGAACAGCACCGAGCGTCGCGCCTCGCGGGCGTTGGGCACGGTGAAGAAGCGCATCAGGATGTGCGGCAGGCCGGCGATGCCGAAGACCAGGCCGAGCGACAGCGACACCGCATTGATCGGGTCGGCCAGCAGGGAGCCGGGGCCCATGATCTGCGCGCCGCTGGCATGCAGGGCCACGGCCTGCTCGGCCAGCGTCTCGAAACTGAAGTCGAAACGCGCCAGTGCCAGCACTGCCAGGGTAGTGCCGCCGCCGAGCAGCAGCACCGCCTTGGTGATCTGCACCCAGGTGGTGGCGAGCATGCCGCCGAAAATCACGTAGACCAGCATCAGCGCACCGACCACCACCACCGCGGTGCTGTAGTCGAGGCCGAACAGCAGCTTGATCAACTGGCCGGCGCCGACCATCTGCACCACCAGGTAGCAGCACACCACGGTCAGCGAGCCGAGCGCGGCGAAGCTGCGCACGCGGGTCTGGTCCAGCCGGTAGGAGACGATGTCGGCGAAGGTGTAGCGGCCCAGGTTGCGCAGGCGCTCGGCCATGAGGAAGGTGACGATGGGCCAGCCGACAAAGAAGCCGATGATGTAGACGAAGCCGTCGTAACCCCGGGCGAACACCAGGCTGGACAGGCCCAGCAGGGTGGCCGCCGACATGTAGTCGCCGGCGATCGCCAGACCGTTCTGAAAGCCGCTGATACCGCCGCCGGCGCTGTAGAAGTCGGCGGCCGAACGGGTGCGCCGCGCCGCCCACCAGGTGATCGCCAGGGTGGCTATGACGAAGACGAAGAACATGCCGATGGCATGCAGGTTGAGCGGCTGTTGCTCGGCCGTCAGTGGCGCGGCCTCGGCCAGTGGTGCGCAGAGCGCGAGCAGGAGGGCTGGACGTTTCATACCTGGGACTCCTCGAGGATCTGCGCGCTGAGCGTGTCGAAGTGCAGGTTGGCGCTGCGTACGTACCAGAGGGTGAGCAGCCAGCACAGCAGGATCAGCGCGGCTCCCAGGGGCAGGCCCAGGCTCAGGTTACTGCCGGCGTACAACGGCAGGTGCAGCCAGCCGGGAGCGAAGGCCACCAGCATGATGAAGCTGTAGTACAGGGCCAGCACCAGGCCGCTCAGGGCCCAGGCGAGGCGGGCGCGGCGGCGAGCGAGGCTCTGGAACTTGGGATTGCTGCGTATCAGTGCGCAGGTCAGCGCATGCTTGGCGTGACTACTCATGCTGGTGCTCCGTGGTTGTTGTTGTCGGATCGGTGCGGTTGCCGTCGCGCATGGCACGCGAACGGCGCGGTGAGGAGATCAGTGCCTGGGCGGGCGAGGGCGGTGCGGTTGTCGTCGACGGCGCAGTGAGCGCATGACGGCGCAGCGGCAGTGCGATCCGCAGCGGCCATAAGCGGCGGTGGTCGACCATGCGTTCATGCGATAAGCCCTGAATTGTTGTTGGAGGGGCCGGCCCGATCTGGTCAGGCGTTGTGTCAGGGAGTATATGTAGGCGTATTTACTCTATGTATTGACAAATAAGCCTGACTCATATGCAAAAAAACATGGTAATGGGGCGGATCAACTGGGACGACCTGCGCTTCTTCCTCGAAGTGGCGCGCACTCGCACCGCGAGTGCGGCGTCGCGCAGGCTGGGGGTGGACTACACCACGGTGTCGCGGCGCATCCGCAGCCTGGAGCAGAGCCTGGGCGCGCTATTGTTCGAGAAGTCGCGCAGCGCCGGCTTCGTCCTGACCAGCGAGGGGCAGCGCCTGCTGGGACACGTGGAGAGTCTGGAGGGCACCCTGCAGGTCGCCTGCGAACAGGTCTCCGGCAGCACCGGCGGGCTCGCCGGGCATCTGCGCATCGGTTGCACCGAGGCCTTCGGCTCCTGCTTCGTCACGGCGCAGATGAGCCATTTTCTCGACCACTACCCGAACATCTCGGTGGACATCCTGCCGGTACCGCACTTCATCAGCCTGTCGCGGCGCGAGGCGGACATCGCCATCACCCTGGAACGCCCGGAACGCGGCCCCTATGTCTGCTCGCGGCTGTGCGACTACCGCCTGCGCCTGTACGCCACGCCCGGCTACCTGGCCAACCACGCGCCGATCCGCAGCCGCGACGACCTGGCCGGGCATGCCTTCGTCACCTACGTCGAGGACCTGGCGTTCAGCTTCAAGCTGCTGTACCTCAACGACCTGCTACCCGGTGCGCACAGCCGCCTGCGCAGCACCAGCGTGGTGGCCCAGTACCATGCGGTCCTGGAAGGCCGCGCGCTGGCGATACTGCCGTGTTTTCTCGCCGGCCCCGATCCGCGCCTACAGGCGGTACTGCCGGACGAGGTCGAGGTGATGCGGCAGTTCTGGATGTACTACAGCGAGGATCTGCGCAAGCTCAAGCGGGTCACCCTGGTGGCCGAGTACCTGCGTGCCTGCGCCGAACTCAACCGCGGCCTGCTGCTGGGCGAGTCGACGGAGATGGCCTATCTGCCGAGCCTTTAGGCCGGCGAGCGGCCTGTGCGGTGCTCCTGGTGCTGTCGGGATCGGTGCGCACGGCGCACCCTACGCCTTGCATATGATTCGCGAGGCCTTGTCGTTGCGGTATTGCAGCTTGTCCAGCCCCAGCGACGCCTCGTCGGCCTGGCGGCGCGCCGCGAGAATCACCTCATG
This sequence comes from Pseudomonas hydrolytica, assembly GCF_021495345.1. Classification (NCBI taxonomy): domain Bacteria; kingdom Pseudomonadati; phylum Pseudomonadota; class Gammaproteobacteria; order Pseudomonadales; family Pseudomonadaceae; genus Ectopseudomonas; species Ectopseudomonas hydrolytica. The sequence continues at coordinate 2,948,872 of NZ_CP099397.1, read as the reverse complement.
GTGCGCCGACTTGCTGCACACCGGGTCGGCGTTGCTGGCGTCGCCGGTGAGCATAAAGGCCTGGCAGCGACAACCGCCGAAATCCTTGTGCTTCTCATCGCAGCTGCGGCATGGCTCGGGCATCCAGTCGTCGCCACGGAAGCGATTGAAGCCGAAGGAATGCCGCCAGATATGTTCGACGCTGTGCTCGCGCACGTTGGGGAACTGCACCGGCAGCTGCCGCGCGCTGTGGCAAGGCAGCGCCGTGCCATCCGGGGTGATGTCGAGAAACAGATTGCCCCAGCCGTTCATGCAGGCCTTGGGGCGCTCCTCGTAGTAGTCGGGAGTGACGAAGATCAGCTTGCAGGGGTGGTTCTCCGCCGCCAGCTTGTCGCGCCACTGGTTGGTGATACGCTCGGCGCGCTCCAGTTGCGCACGGGTTGGCAGCAGGCCGGCGCGATTGAGCTCGGCCCAGCCGTAGAACTGGCAGGTGGCGAGTTCGACGAAGTCTGCCTCCAGCCCCAGGCACAGCTCGATGATGCGCTCGATATTGTCGATGTTGTGCCGGTGCGTGACGAAGTTCAGCACCATCGGGTAGCCATGGGCCTTGACCGCGCGGGCCATGGCCAGCTTCTGCGCGAAGGCCTTGTGCGAGCCGGCCAGGAGGTTGTTCACCTCCTCGTCGGCGGCCTGAAAGCTGATCTGGATATGGTCCAGCCCCGCCTCGGCGAACTCGGCAATCCTCGCTTCGGTCAGGCCGATACCGGAGGTGATCAGGTTGGTGTAGTAGCCCAGGCCGCGCGCCGCCGCGATCAGCTCGGCCAGGTCCTGACGCACCAGCGGCTCGCCGCCGGAGAAGCCCAGCTGCGCCGCGCCCAGCTCGCGGGCCTGGCGGAACACCTCGATCCACTCGGCGGTGCTGAGTTCGGAGCCCTGCTGGGAGAAATCCAGTGGATTGGAGCAGTACGGGCACTGCAGCGGGCAGCGGTAGGTCAGCTCGGCCAGCAGCCAGAGCGGCGGGCCGACCTCGACGGAGCGTTGCAAGGCTCTCTGCGTTGCCGAGGCACCGTTAGGAACGGGGTGGATCGCCGGCTCGGTCGCATGCTCTTGTACGTGTTGCACGCCGTGCTTCTTCGCCTGCTCCTGCGGGGCCGTCATCGGTACAGCCTCGGCGGCTTCGCCGACGCCTTGCAACGGTCCGCGGTCAGCGCAGTTCGATCCAGAACTGGGCATGAGCCACCTCGATGAACTGCTGCACATCGTCGCCCAGCTCCGCGACGTCGGGATAGCGCGCCTCCAGCTCGGCGACGATGTCCGCGACGCTGCGCTGGCCGTCGATCAACTGGAGAATCTCGCCGGCGCTGTCGTTGAGTTTGATCATGCCCTCGGGATAGAGCAACACGTGGCAGCCCTGGGCCGGCTCGAACTGCAGGCGGAAGCCGCGACGGATGGCGGGGACGTTGGGCAGGATGGTCGAGGTCATGGTTGCGGCTCCGTCGTGGTGCGCGCGGCGCACCCTACGTGGAATGCGGCCGTAGGGTGCGCCATGCGCACCGCTGTCTTGATCATAAAGCGATCCCCCGATGCCAGACGCGCTCGGCGGTTACCGTGTGGTACGGCGGGCGCTCCAGCTCGTAGGCCATGCTCATGGCGTCGAGCATGCTCCACAGCACGTCGAGCTTGAACTGCAGGATATTCAGCATGCGCTCCTGTGCCTCACGGGTGCAGTAGTGCTCGAGGGTGATGCGCAGGCCATGCTCGACGTCGCGGCGCGCCTGGCTCAGACGATTGCGGAAGTAGTCGTAGCCGGTCGCATCGATCCACGGGTAGTGCTGCGGCCAGGCGTCCAGGCGCGACTGGTGGATGGTCGGCGCGAACAGCTCGGTCAGCGAGCTGCTGGCCGCCTCCTGCCAACTGGCGCGGCGAGCGAAGTTGACGTAGGCGTCGACGGCGAAGCGCACGCCGGGCAGCACCAGCTCCTGCGACAGCACCTGCTCGCGGTCGAGACCGACCGCCTCGGCCAAGCGCAGCCAGGCCTCGATGCCGCCTTCCTCGCCTGGTGCCCCATCGTGGTCGAGGATGCGCTGAATCCACTCGCGCCGGGTCTCACGATCCGGGCAGTTGGCCATGATCGCGGCGTCCTTAAGTGGGATATTGACCTGATAGTAGAAGCGGTTCGCCACCCAGCCCTGGATCTGCTCGCGGGTGGCGCGCCCTTCGTACATGGCGCGATGAAAAGGATGATGGATGTGGTACAGCGCGCCCTTGGCGCGCAGGGCCTGCTCGAATTCGGCAGGGGTCATGGCAGCTTGGCTCATCAGGATCTCCGATACGCGTTGCCGTAGGGTGCGCCGTGCGCACCAGCATTCTTTGAAGTGCGCACAGCCTGGGCGGCCCCGCACACCCTACAAATGGATGCTCATGCCATCGAACGCGACCTCGATGCCGCGCGCGTCCAGCTCGGCACGCTCGGGCGAATCCAGGTCGAGAATCGGGTTGGTGTTGTTGATATGGATCAGGATCTTGCGTGCGGTCGGCAGGCCGTCGAGCACCTCGAGCATGCCGCCCGGGCCGCTCTGCGGCAGGTGGCCCATCTCGCTGCCGAGCTTGTCGCCCACCTCGCACACGCGCATCTCGTCGTCGCGCCACAGCGTGCCGTCCACCAGCAGGCAGTCGGCGCGGCGCATCCAGCCCAGCAGTTGCTCGTCCACCTGGCCCAGGCCGGGGGCGTAGAACAAGGTCCCGCCCGTGCGCAGGTCCTCGATGAACAGGCCGATGTTGTCGCCCGGGTGCGGATTGCCCCGATGCGGCGAATACGGCGGCGCGCTGCTGCGCAGGGCGATGGCGGTGAGGCGCAGCTCAGGACAGGCGGGGATGCTGAACGGCTTGGCATCCAGCTCGATCAGCCGGTGCTGCAGGCCGCCGTTCCAGTGGCTGAGCATGTTGAACAGCGGAAAGCCGGTGGTCAGGTCCTGATGGACCATCTCGGTGCACCAGACCTGATGCGGGCAGCCTTCGCGCAGGGTCAACAGGCCGGTGCAGTGGTCGATCTGGCTGTCGAGCAGGACGATGCCGGCAATCGCCGTGTCGCGCAGCTGGCGCGCCGGCTGCAGCGCCGGGAAGGCTTCGAGCTGGGCGCGGATGTCGGGCGAGGCGTTGCACAGGATCCACTGCTCGCCTTCGTCGGAGATGGCGATGGACGACTGGGTACGCGGCTGCGCCCGCAGGGTGCCGGCGCGCACGCCGCGGCAGTTGCGGCAGTTGCAGTTCCACTGGGGGAAACCGCCGCCGGCGGCGGAACCGAGAATCTGGATATGCATCTGGGCCTCGCGCGGCAAAAAAATCAGGCCCCGGCAGGCCGGGTGGGAAACGCGGCGCGCCAGGCACACCGCGGCAGGCTCAACGGTTGGCGAAGTACAGGGTCACTTCGAAGCCGATGCGCAGGTCGGTGTAGCTAGGTTTGGTCCACATGCTGCTGTTCCTCCGGTGCTTGGGGTGGTGTCCGCGGGCGGGCCGAGCCCGCCCATGGGGGTCAGGGTCTGGCGGCTTGCTGCGCCTTGAGATGGTCCTCGTACTCGCGGCTCATTACATAGGCCTTGATCTGTTCCACCTCGGCCACGCTCAGCGAGTTCTTGAAGGATGGCATGCCCAGCGGACGGAGGATGCCGTCCCGGACGATCTGCTGGAAGTTGTCGCGGCGCCATTGATCCGTATGGCGCAGGTCGGGGATCAGGCCGCCGCTGACGGCGCCGACGCCGTGACACATCGAGCAGTAGTTGCCGTACAGCAGCTTGCCGGCGTCCAGGTCCGCGGCACTCGCCTGGACCGCCTGCGGCGTGCGCTGCACGGCGATCGTGGTCGCCTGCGGCAGCGGCGGCAGGCTGCTCTGGCCGCCGAGTTTGAACACCAGCAGGCGGCTGAGGTTGCGCACTCCGGGCGCCAGTGCCGCGTCGCCGCCGATCAGCGGCGCCACGCCGCCCCAGCCGGCCATGACCGCTACGTACTGCTCGCCATCCAGGCTGAAGCTGATGGGGGCGGCGACTATGCCGGTCTGCGCGGCGAAGCTCCACAGGCGCTGTCCCTTGTCCGCCGAGTAGGCGTGCAGCTGGCCGTCGGCGGTGCCCTGGAACACCAGGTTGCCGGCGGTGCTCAGGGTGCCGCCGTTCCAGTAGAAGCTATGCGGCACGCGCCAGGCCTCGCGCTGGCGTACCGGGTCCCAGGCCAGCAGGGCGCCGCTCACCGCATCGCGGGGTATCTCGTGAGTGTCGCTGAAGCCGGTACCGGTGTTGAAGCCGTCGATCTTCTTGAACGTGGCCCCTTCGTTGCGATAGACGCCTGGGATTTCCTGGTAGGGGATGTACATCAGCCCGGTCTGCGGGTTGAACGACATGGAGTGCCAGCTGTGCGCGCCGAACGGGCTCGGCCACATCACCACCTGCTCCTGCTCGTAGCGCGAGCCGGGCACCTCCACCGGGCGGCCGGTGGCCAGATCGACCTTCTCGGCCCAGGTCACCTTGCCGAATTTTTCCGCCGAGAGCAGTTCGCCGGTGGCGCGATCGAGCACATAGAAGAAGCCGTTCTTCGGCGCCTGCATCAGCACCTTGCGCGGCTTGCCGTCCAGCTCCAGGGTGGCCAGGGTGATCTGCTGGGTGGCGGTGAAGTCCCAGGTTTCGCCCGGCGTGGTCTGGTAATGCCAGAGCAGCTGGCCGCTGTCCGGGCGCAGCGCCAGGATCGACGACAGGTACAGGTTGTCGCCGCCGCCGGGGCTGCGGATCTCGCGGTTCCACGGCGAGCCGTTGCCGGTGCCGATGTACAGCAGGTCCAGCTCCGGGTCGTAGGCCATGCTGTCCCATACGGTACCGCCGCCGCCGAGCTTCCAGTACTGGTCGCCCTTCCAGGTCTTGGCCGCTGCGGCCAGTTCGGGGTGCTCGTAGGGCTGGGCCGGGTCGCCCGGCACCGTGTAGAAGCGCCAGGCCATCTTGCCGGTCTCGGCATCGTAGGCGGAGAAGAAGCCGCGCACGCCGTACTCGGCGCCGCCGTTGCCGATGATCACCTTGCCCTTCACCACCCGCGGCGCGCCGGTGATGCTGTAGGGCTTGGCCGGGTCGGTGGTCTGCTCGCTCCAGACCTCGTGGCCGGTCTTGGCGTCCAGGGCGATCAGGCGACCGTCCAGGGCGCCGACGTAGACCTTGCCGTTCCACAGGGCGACGCCGCGGTTGACCGCGTCGCAGCAGGCGTAGCGGGAGCGGCCGCGATCCACCTGGGGATCGAACTGCCACAGGCGCTTGCCGCTGCGCAGGTCCACGGCCATCACCCGGCTCCAGGACAGCGAGGTGTAGAGCACGCCGTCGGACACCAGCGGGGTGGCCTCCAGGCCACGGTTGTTTTCCAGATCCAGGTACCAGGCCAGGCCCAGCTTGCCGACGTTGTCGGCGTCGATCTGCTTGAGCGGGCTGAAGCGCTGCTCAGCGTAGGTGCGGCCATGGCTGAGCCATTCGCTGCCGTCTTGCTCGCTGGCACGGATGTCGGCCTCGTCGACCTTGGCGGCCTGGGCGCCTGTGGCGACCAGCAGCGCGGTGAGCAGGCAGACGAAACGGCGTGATTGGGTGAGGTTAGGCATCACGCGAAACTCCTGTTGTTGTTGGAATGGGAAGGCTGGCGGCGGTGCTTAGAAAACGTGTAGCAGGCGCAGGTTGACCCGTCCCTGCTCCTTGAAGCCGTTGTCCACCGAGAGGTCGCGGCCGAAATTGACCAGCAGCTGGTCGCGCGGGGTGAAGAACCAGCTGGCGCCGACGTTGAACTTGCTGGTGTTGGGTTTATCGTCCATGTCCAGGCCATCCACCTCGGTCTCGCCGCCCCACAGGCGCGAGACGCCGGCGCGCAGGTCGAAGCGTTCGTTGACGTGGTAGCGCAGGAACGCCTGGGCCTGGAACAGCGGCTTCTGCTTGAGAGTCTGGCTGGCGGGGCCGAAGTCGTCGTTCTTGCCAAAGAAGGTCACGTCGCCCACCAGGTCGAGGCTGAACTTGTCGCCCAGGCCCTCGATGTAGCCGGCCTGCAGCGCACCTTTCCAGCGGTTCTCGCCGAGGTTGATGGCGCGATCGTTGTCGTAGCTGCCGGTGGGCAGCCAGAGGAAGGGGGTGATGCCGAAGTAGCGGCGCTGTTCCGGCTGGTTCACCAGCCATACGGTGGCGGCCAGGATCAGGTCGCCGGTGCCGCTGTCGCTGCCCAGGGCCGACAGGTCGTCCTTGGCGCGCACGTTGCCGAAGGGCAGGAGGAACTGCGGGTCGACTATGTAGCCGCCCAGTTCCATGAAGTGCACGCCGCGCAGGATACCGATATCCGAATCCAGGCCGGCATCCAGTGGCAGCTTGTCGCCGTTGGCGTAGAGGCGGTTGCGTTCGGCGTGCTGGTAGTAGAGCAGGCCCAGGTTGGTGCCGGCGGGCAGGGCGGTGTAATCGCCGGCGTCTACGTCGAGCGCCGAGGCACTGGCGCAAAAGCCGCTCAACAGGCCGAACAGCGAAGCATGCAGCCACTGCCGGGCCGGTTTGGGCCGAGCCGCATCTGTGCTCATTTTCATGACATCACCTTTATTGTTTTTGTTTAAGATCTTGGCGCTGCCGGGGTTTTCTCCGGAGGCTGTGAAGTCATTGAGCAGAGTCTGTGCCAGCTTTTTTGGCTGGCAGAAAACCAAGCTGAATCAATGATTTGTATAACAACAAGAGTTCTCGAACAGAGCGCGGGCGCCGTCTCGCCGTGACGCTGTCTCGAACTGAGACAGTGGCCCTGGGGCGGGCTGGCCCAGTTCGAGACACCTGGCCGTGAGACGCATGCCATGCACAGATCCAGCGACCCCTCCGCAACGCCCACTTCAGGCAAGCATCTGGTCGATTCCCAGGTAGTCGCCCGTTCCTGGCAGCGCTCGCAGCACTACGGCCTGTGCCAGCGCGACAAGCTGCTGTTCGAGGCGCCGCTGGTGGCTACTGGCAAGCAGATCGCCGAGCGCGACCGCCTGCTGCTGGACTGCGCAATGCCCGAGATGCAGCAGCTGCACGCGGCGCTGGCACCGCAGGATTGGGTGCTGGCCTGCATCGATCTGGAAGGCGTGGTGCTCAGCAGCCTCAGCGGGCGCGGTGCCGGCACCCGCGAGCTGAGCCAGGTGTTTCGCATCGGCGCGCAGCTTTCCGAGCAGAACGTCGGCACCACGGCGCCGGGCTGCGCCCTGGCCGAACGCGAGTCGGTGTTCTTCGTCGGCGAGGAGCACTATCTGGAAGAGGCCCGCCAGTTCTCCTGCCTGGCCACGCCGATCTTCGGCCTCGACGGCGGCATAGTCGGGGTGCTGGACGCCAGCAGCCGGCAGGGCGCGCCCTCGGTCTACACCCTGGAGTCGCTGGTGTTCGCCGCTCGCGCCATCGAGAACCGCCTGTTCGCCCAGCTTGGCGAGGTGCTGCTGGTGCATCTGCACCATCGCCTGGACATCCTCGGCACGCCGCTGGAGGGTCTGCTGGCCTTCGACCCGGCGGGCAAGCTGCGCTGCGCCAACCGCATCGCCGGCCAGTTGCTGCGTATGGGCGAGGTGCGTGCGGGCCTGGACTTCGCCGAGCTGTTCGACATGCCCTTCGCCCACGCCGCCTGTTTTCGCCGCCATGATCTCAGTGCGCCGCTGCGCCTGCGCAGCCACCACGGCGGCGAACTGCACGCCTGCATCACTCAGGGCCCGCCTCAGCGAACGGCGCCGATGCTGGCCGAGGCGCAGCGCCCGCGGCGCAGCGCCGAGCCACTGCCGACGCCGCACAGCGGTGCCTGCCTGCAGGACCCGGCACTGCAGGATGCCCTGGCGCGGGCGCGCAAGGCCTTCGCCCGCGACATCCCGGTGCTGATCAATGGCGAGACGGGCACCGGCAAGGAGGTCTTCGCCCGCTTGCTGCACGAGGGCAGTGCGCGGGCCGGCGAAGCCTTCGTGGCCATCAACTGCTCGTCGATTCCGGCCAGCCTGATCGAGTCGGAGCTGTTCGGCCATGTCGAAGGCGCCTTCACCGGCAGCCGCAAGGGCGGCGCCATCGGCAAGATCGAGCAGGCGCACAAGGGCACGCTGTTTCTCGACGAGATCGGCGACATGCCGCTGGAGCTGCAGGGCCGTCTCTTGCGCGTGCTGCAGGAGCGCAGCCTGAGCCGGCTGGGCAGCAACCAGCTGATCAAGGTGGACTGCGCGCTGATCTGCGCCACCCACCGCGACCTGCAGCAGCTCAGCGCCGAGCAGAGCTTTCGCGAGGATCTCTACTACCGCATCAACGGCCTGCGCGTGAGCCTGCCGGCACTGCGCAAGCGGCGCGACCTGGCGGCGCTGATCCAGCACCTGCTGCGTGCCGAGACCACCGCACAGCAGCCTCTCCAGCTGAGCCCGGCGGCGCTGCAGGCGCTGCTGGACTATCACTGGCCGGGCAATATCCGCCAGCTCTACCAGTGCCTGCGCCTGGCTGCGGCGCTGGCCGAGGATGACGGCGAGATCGGTGTGCAGCACCTGCCGGACGAGGTGCGCGCCGGCCGCGGCGAACAGGCCGCGACGGTGGCGGGGGAAGGGCTGACGTTGGCGGCGGGGAGTACGCTGCAGCTTGCCGAGGCGCGGGCCATTCGCGCCGCGGTGGAGGCCGCCGGCGGCAACCTTTCGGCCGCCGCGCGCAGCCTGGGTATCGCCCGCGCGACGCTGTATCGCAAGCTCAGGGGTATGGAACAGGGGTAGCAGGCCGCTCGCCTGCGTGGTGTATGGCGCGCCACCGGCGCGCCCGGAATAAAAAAGGGCAGAGGGCCGCTCGGGACAGCCCCCCACCCGTAAAACTCACAGCTTGATCATCACCGTTTTCAGTTCGGTGTAGTGCTCGATGGCGGCGGCGCCCATCTCGCGGCCGATGCCGGAGAGCTTGTGGCCGCCGAACGGCAGGGCCGGGTCGAGGGCGCTGTGGCAGTTGACCCACACAGAGCCGGAGCAGATGCGCGGAATCATCCGGTGCACCGCGCCGAGGTCGTTGGACCAGATGCTGGCGCCCAGGCCGTAGGGGTTGTCGTTGGCCAGGCGCACCACCTCGTCGATATCGTCGAAGGGCATGGCCACCAGCACCGGGCCGAAGATTTCTTCCTGGACCAGGCGGTGGCGCTGGTCGACGTCCACCAGCACCGTCGGCTGAACGAAGTAGCCGGGGCCGAAGCCTTCGCCGCCGCAGGCGACGGTGGCGCCCAGTTCGCGGCCCAGGTTGATGTAGCCGGTGACCCGATCCTGCTGCTTGGCGGAGATCAGCGGGCCCATCTGCACGCTGGGGTCGAGGCCGTTGCCCAGCTTCATGCCGTTGGCGATGGCGGCGATGTCGGCCACCACGTTGTCGAAGTGCTTGCGCTGCACGTACAGGCGCGAGCCGGCGCAGCACACCTGGCCCTGGTTGAAGAAGATGGCGCTGGCGGCCCCGGCGGCGGCCTGCTGCAGGTCGGCATCAGCCAGCACGATGGTCGGCGATTTGCCGCCCAGTTCCAGGGTCACGCGGGTCATGTTGTCCATGGCCGCCTTGCCGATCTGCTTGCCCACTTCGGTGGAGCCGGTGAAGGTCAGCTTGTCCACTCCGGGGTGGCTGGACAGCGCCGCGCCGGCGTTCAGGCCGGTGCCGGTGACCACGTTGAACACCCCGGCCGGGTAGCCGGCTTCCTGAACCAGTTCGGCGAGCTTCAGTGCGCTCAGCGGGGTTTCGTCGGCCGGTTTGAGCACCAGGGTGCAACCGCTGGCCAGCGCCGGACCGAGCTTCCAGCAGGCCAGCAGCAGCGGAAAGTTCCAGGCCACGATGGCGCCTACCACCCCCACCGCCTCGCGGCGGATATAGGCGTGAAAATCCTCGTTCGGCATCAGGGGCAGGGACGGCTCCACCGTGCTGCCCTCGATCTTGGTGGCCCAGCCGGCCATGTAGCGCAGAAAGTCGATGCACAGCTGTACGTCCATGGCGCGGGCCACCTGGGCGCTCTTGCCGTTGTTCAGGCATTCCAGCTCGGCCAGCACGTCGGCGTCCCGCTCGATCAGCTCGGCCAGGCGCCACAGCAGGTTCTGCCGTTCGCGCGGGCGGATGCGGTTCCAGGCGGAGTCGTAGAAGGCGCTGCGGGCGGCCTGAACGGCGCGGTCGACGTCTTCAGCGCTGGCCGAGGGGACGCTGGCCAGCGGCTCGCCGGTGGCCGGGTTGCGCACCTGCATGCGGCTGCCGCTGGAGGCGTCCAGCCATTGGTCGCCGATCAGCATGCGTTGTGGCCTGGCGAGGAAATCGAGGGTTTTACGGTGGAGTGGCGGGGTTGCCATGGGCGAAGCCTCTTGTCGTTGTCTTGTGCCGGGGGCTTGAGCAACGGCTGTGCCACTGTCGGCAAAGCCTTGCCAGGCGCCGTCGAGGCGGCTCTGCCGATGAAAAGTGGAGAAAACCGGCTGTATCGAAGTCATACACCTGTCGCAGAACGAGACAGTGGCGCTGCCCCGCTGGAAGCCGCGCAACCGGCGCAAACGCCGGGGCAGGCGGCCTGCGTCGCCTTGGCATGCTTCCTGTTGGGAGCGCGGCGATCTCCGCGCTTGCGGACTTCCCATAACAAACACAACAAGTGGGTACCGACATGACTCAGCTCAGCTACACCCGCGGCCCGCAGGACAAACCCCTGCTGGCCATGACCATCGGCGAAGCCTTCGATACCACGGTGCGTCTGCACGCTCGCCGCGAGGCGCTGGTGGTGCGCCATCAGAACCTGCGTTACAGCTGGGGCGAACTGGCCGAGGTGGTCGAGGACTGCGCCCGCGGCCTGCTCGCCCTCGGCCTGCTGCCGGGCGACCGGGTCGGCATCTGGGCACCGAACTGCGCCGAGTGGTGCATCGCCCAGTTCGCCACGGCGAAGGTCGGCGCGATCCTGGTCAACATCAATCCGGCCTATCGGCTGAACGAGCTGGAGTACGCGCTGAAACAGTCCGGCTGCCGCTGGCTGATCTGCGCCGAGCAGTTCAAGAGCTCCGACTACCATGCCATGCTCGCCGAGCTGATCCCGGAGCTGGCCGATAGCCCGCCCGGCGGGCTGCATGCCCCGCAGCTTGCCGAGCTGCGCGGGGTGATCAGCCTGGCGCGCACGCCGCCCGCCGGCATGCTCGGCTGGGCCAAGCTGCTCGGCCTGGCCGGGCAGATCTCCCACGACGTGCTGCGTCGCCGCCAGGCCCAGTTGCAGTTCGACGACCCGATCAACATCCAGTACACCTCGGGTACCACCGGCTTTCCCAAGGGCGCGGCGCTGAGCCATTACAACATCCTCAACAACGGCTACATGGTCGGCGAGAGTCTGGGGCTGAGCGAACAGGACCGCATGGTGATCCCGGTGCCGCTGTACCACTGTTTCGGCATGGTGATGGGCAATCTCGGCTGCATGACCCATGGCAGCACGATGATCTACCCCGGCCCGGCCTTCGAGCCGCTGAGCACCCTGCAGGCGGTGGCCGAGGAGCGCGCCACGGTGCTGTATGGCGTGCCCACCATGTTCATCGCCGAGCTGGATCACCCGCGCCGCGCCGAGTTCGATCTGTCCAGCCTGCGCACGGGCATCATGGCCGGTGCCACCTGCCCGATCGAGGTGATGAAGCGGGTGATCGAGCAGATGCATATGGCCGAGGTGCAGATCGCCTATGGCATGACCGAGACCAGCCCGGTGTCGACCCAGAGCGCCGCCGACGATCCGCTGGAGCTGCGCGTGGCCAGCGTCGGTCGCACCCAACCGCACTTGGAGACCAAGCTGGTCGACGAACAGGGCAACGTGGTGCCGCGCGGGCAGATCGGTGAACTCTGCACCCGCGGCTACAGCGTGATGCTGGGCTACTGGAACAACCAGGAGGCGACCCAGGAGAGCATCGACGAGGCCAAGTGGATGCACAGCGGCGATCTGGCGGTGATGGACGAGGCGGGCTACCTGAAGATTGTCGGGCGCAGCAAGGACATGATCATCCGCGGCGGCGAGAACATCTATCCGCGCGAGATCGAGGAGTTCCTCTTCACCCACCCGGCGGTGGCCGACGTGCAGGTGATCGGCATTCCCGACAGCAAGTACGGCGAGGAAGTGGCCGCCTGGGTCAAGCTGCACCCGGATCAGGTCCTCACCGCCGAGGCGCTCGCCGAGTACTGCAAGGGGCGCATCGCCCACTTCAAGGTGCCGCGCCACTTCCGCTTCGTCGAGGAATTCCCCATGACCGTAACCGGCAAGGTGCAGAAGTTTCGCATGCGCGAATTGATGCAGGCCGAGCTGGCACCGCCGCTGCGCCTGGTCGGCCGCTGAGCGGCTGGCCTCGCGTCGGCGGCGCAGGCAAACTGGGCCGCGTTGCAGGACGGGGCTGACGCGGGGCGGCATGGCAGTGGAGAAGGGCACCATCTCGGTACAACTGGTCGGCGAGGCGTTGCTCGAGGCGCGCCGCCGCGGGCTCGACGTGGCGGCGCTGCTGGAGCGCGTCGGCCTGCCTGCACAGGCGCTGGAGCGCCCCTACGGGCGTGTGCCTTCGGCGCTCTACGGTCAGCTCTGGCGCGCCCTGGCGGCGGGCATGGACGACGAGTTCTTCGGAATGAACGCCCGGCGCATGAAGGCCGGCAGCTTCGCCTTCATGGCTGCCATCGCCCTGCGCGAGCCCACCCTGGGCGCGGCGCTGGAGCGGGTGCTGGCCTTCTGCGGCCTGGTCTTCGACGGCCTCAGGCCGCGCCTGGTGCAACAGGGCAGCCTGGCCGAAATCGCCCTGGACGAGCCGGACGGCCAGCACAGTCGGGCCTTCGCCTACTTCACCCTGTGGCTGATGGTGCATGGCCTGCTGTGCTGGCTGGCCGGCCGGCGCCTGCCGATCCTCGGCATCGACCTGCGCTGTCCCGCGCCGGGCTATCTCGAGGACTACCGGGTGATGTTCTGCGACAACCTGCGCTTCGAGCGCCCCTCCAGCCGCCTGCTGTTCAACGCCGACTGCCTGGCGCAGCCGGTGCGCCGCAGCGAGCGCGAACTGAAGCGCTTTCTGGCCGGCGCACCAGCCAATATCCTGGTGCGCTACCGCGACCCGCAAAGCCTGGGGGCGCGTATCCGTGCCTATCTGCGCTCGCTGAGCGCCGCACGCTGGCCCGACTTCGAGGCGCTCAGCAGCCATTTCTACATGGCGCCCTCGACCCTGCGCCGCAAGTTGGCCCAGGAGGGCCAGTCGTACCAGGGGCTCAAGGATCAGGTGCGGCGCGAACTGGCTATCACCCGCCTGGATACCGGCGAGGGCGATTTCGTCGAGCTGGCCGGCGTGCTCGGTTTCGCCGACATCAGCGCCTTCTACAAGGCGTTCAAGAAGTGGACCGGCTCTACGCCGGGACAGTACCGCGCACTGATGCACCCGACGCCCGATTGTCCAAAGCGCTCAGATCGATAGACGACTTTCGCCATTGTCGACGGCGGCGCTCGGCGCGAGCATGGTTCTGACTCGTTGCTGGAGCGTGCTATGCGTATCGAAGATTCCGTATTTCTGATCACCGGTGGCGGCTCCGGCCTGGGCCTGGCCGCTGCCCGTCAGCTGCTGGGCCAGGGCGGCAAGGTGCTGTTGCTGGATATCAATGCCGAAGCGGGGCAGCGCGCCGCCGCAGAGCTGGGCGAGGGTGCCCGCTTCGTGCAGGCCGACATCACCCGCGAGGAGGATGGCCGTGCGGCTGTGGCGCAGGCACTGGAGGCCTTTGGCGCCGTGCACGGGCTGGTCAACTGCGCCGGTATCGCACCGGCCGAGAAGGTCCTGGGGCGCAGTGGCGTGCATGGCCTGGACAGCTTCCGCCGTACCGTCGAGGTCAACCTGATCGGCAGTTTCAACCTGCTGCGCCTGGCCGCCGAGGCCATGGCGCAGAACCCGCCGAATGCCGAGGGCGAGCGCGGGGTGATCGTCAATACCGCTTCGGTGGCGGCCTTCGACGGGCAGATCGGTCAGGCCGCCTATGCCGCCTCCAAGGGCGGGGTGGCCGCCATGACCCTGCCGGCGGCGCGCGAGCTGGCGCGCTCGGGCATCCGCGTGATGTGCATCGCCCCGGGCATCTTCGAGACGCCGATGATGGCCGGCATGCCGCAGGAGGTGCGCGACTCGCTGGCCGCCGGCGTGCCGTTCCCGCCGCGCCTGGGCCGCCCCGAGGAATACGCCGCGCTGGTGCGCCACATCGTCGAGAACCCCATGCTCAACGGCGAGGTGATCCGCCTCGATGGCGCGCTGCGTATGGCGGCGAAGTAACCGACACATGACCCGGATTGCATCCGCCCGGGGCGAGCTGATCGGCCTGGCCGCAATCCATGGCACACCAACGACTTTCAGGAGACAACCATGTCTGCAACCGATCCGGTCGTGATCGTCAGCGCCGCCCGAACTCCCATGGGTGGTTTTCTCGGTGACCTGGCCGGCCTGTCCGCCGCCGAACTGGGCGCCGCCGCCATTCGCGCCACCCTGCAGCGCGCCGGACTCGCGGCCGAGGCGGTGGATACCGTGCTGATGGGCTGCGTGCTGCAGGCCGGTCAGGGCCAGGCCCCGGCGCGCCAGGCGGCGCTCGGCGCGGGCCTGAGCCAGGCGGCGCAATGCACCACGCTGAACAAGATGTGCGGTTCGGGCATGCAGGCGCTGATGCTCGGCCACGACCTGCTGCTGGCCGGTAGCGCCGAGGTGCTGGTGGCCGGCGGCATGGAGAGCATGTCCAACGCGCCGTACCTGCTACAGCGCGCCCGCGCGGGCTATCGCATGGGCCACGGCCAGGTGCTCGACCATATGTTCCTCGACGGTCTGGAAGACGCCTACGAGCGCGGCCGGCTGATGGGCACCTTCGCCGAGGACTGCGCGCAGAGCTACGGTTTCACCCGCCAGGAACAGGACGCCTACGCCCTGGAGTCGCTGCGCCGGGCGCAGCAGGCGATGGAGGCCGGCCATTTTGCCGACGAGATCGTCGCGGTCGAGGCTCCTGCCGGGCGTGAGCGGCGCCTGATCGCCACCGACGAGCAGCCACCCAAGGCCAGGCCGGAGAAGATTCCCACGCTCCAGCCGGCGTTCCGCGACGGCGGCACCGTGACCGCGGCCAACTCCAGCTCGATTTCCGACGGCGCTGCGGCCCTGCTGCTGATGCGCCAGTCCGAGGCCGAGCGGCGCGGCCTGAGTCCGCTGGCGCGTATCGTCGCCCATGCCGGCCATGCCCACGCGCCGAACCTGTTCACCACTGCGCCGGTCACCGCGATTCAGCGCGTGCTGGCACGCAGCGGCTGGAGCCTGAACGAAGTGGACCTGTACGAGATCAACGAGGCCTTCGCGGTGGTGCCCATGGTGGCCATGCGCGACCTGGAGATCCCCCACGCCAAGCTCAACGTGCACGGCGGCGCCTGCGCCCTCGGCCACCCCATCGGCGCCTCCGGCGCGCGCGTGCTGGTGACCCTGCTCAATGCCCTTAGCCAGTACGGACTCAAGCGTGGCGTGGCCTCCGTGTGCATCGGCGGCGGCGAGGCCACCGCTGTGGCTATCGAGTTGTATTGAACCGACCCGTAGGGTGCGCTGTGCGCACCGAGAGTTTCTGCCAATCCACGGTGCGCACGGCGCACCCTACGTATGGAGCCAGCCATGCTGCCCAACGAAGAACAACTACTGATCCGCGACATGGCCCGCCAGTTCGCCCAGGAACGGCTCAAGCCCTTCGCCGCCGACTGGGACCGCGAGCATCGCTTCCCAGCCGAGGCCATTGCCGAGATGGGCCAGCTGGGCTTTATGGGCATGCTGGTGCCGCAGCAATGGGGCGGCGCCGAGACCGGCCACCTGGCCTACGCCATGGCCCTGGAAGAGGTGGCGGCGGGTGATGGTGCCTGCTCCACCATCATGAGCGTGCACAACTCGGTGGGCTGCATGCCGATCCTGAAATACGGCAGCGAGGCGCAGAAACAGCGCTTTCTCCGCCCGCTGGCCGAAGGCAGCATGCTCGGCGCCTTCGCCCTGACCGAACCGCAGGCCGGCTCCGATGCCAGCGACCTGCGCACCCGCGCGCGGCGCGACGGCGGGCACTACGTGCTGAGCGGCGCCAAGCAGTTCATCACCTCCGGCAGCCACGCCGGCATGGTCATCGTCTTCGCCGTCACCGACCCAGGGGCCGGCAAGAAGGGCATCAGCGCCTTTATCGTACCCACCGACACGCCGGGGTTCTCGGTGGTGCGGGTGGAGGACAAGCTCGGCCAGCATGCCTCGGACACCTGCCAGATCCAGCTCGACGAGGTGCGCATCCCGGCCGAGCTGCGTCTGGGCGAGGAGGGCGAGGGTTACCGCATCGCCCTGGCCAACCTGGAAGGCGGGCGCATCGGCATAGCCGCGCAATCGGTAGGTATGGCCCGCGCCGCGTTCGAGGCGGCGCGCGACTACGCCCACGAGCGGGTCACCTTCGGCAAGCCGATCATCGAGCACCAGGCGGTGGCCTTCCGCCTGGCCGACATGGCCACCCAGATCGCCGTGGCGCGGCAGATGGTGCACCACGCCGCCAGCCTGCGCGAAGCCGGCCTGCCATGCCTGACCGAGGCCTCGATGGCCAAGCTGTTCGCCTCGGAGATGGCAGAGCGGGTCTGCTCCGCGGCGATCCAGACCCTCGGCGGCTACGGCTACCTCAAGGACTTCCCGGTCGAGCGCATTTACCGCGACGTGCGCGTGTGCCAGATCTACGAAGGCACCAGCGACGTGCAGCGGATGGTGATTGCGCGCGGTTTGTAGGCGCCCCCTACGGCAATCGCCTCAATCGAACCGGTACTGCACCCCCGCGCCGATATACCAGGCGCGCTCCGGCCCCGGCTCGTAATAGCGGCCGTTGCTCTCGCCGACTATCACCGAGCCGATGTATTCGCGGTCCAGCAGGTTGTCGATGCGTAGCACCTGATTGAAGGTCAGGGCACCGAGCGTTTGCTCGAAGCGCGCCTGCCAGTTGAACAGGGCGTAACTGGGCGCGGCCTTGTCGGCGTTGCTGTCCTCGACATACAGCTTGCTGCGGTACAGCCCTTCGAGGGCGGTGCTGAAGCCCTCGCGCGGCTGCCAGGCCAGTTCGCCATACAGGGTGCTGGCGGGGATGCCGGGCAGGCGATTGCCCGCCTCGATCAGCCGACCGCCGCTGGTGAAGTCCTGGCTGTAGGCGGCGTCGATGCGGGTGTAGGCGAGGGTGGCGCGCAGGGTTTCGCTGAGCTGACTTTCCATTGCCAGCTCCACGCCGCGGCGGCGGGTCTGTGCGGCGTTCTGAAAGCGCGTGCGGCCGCCGCTGGCGGATGCCACCACCAGCTCGTCGTCGGTATCGATCTGAAACAGCGCTAGCTGCAGGCTGGTGGCCTCGGCCAGACGGGCCTTGAGGCCGATTTCCAGCTGTTTGCTGGTGGCTGGTTGCAGGTCGAAGCCGAAACCGCCGCCGGCGCCCGAGTAGGACAGCTCGTTGAGCGTCGGTGTCTCCAGGCCCTTGCCCCAACTCGCGTAGAGGTTCAGCTCGGGCAGCAGCGCGTAGCTGGCGCCCAGGGTCGGGGTCAGCTCGCGGTAGGTGACCGAGCCGCTGTCGTCGCCATTGCTCAGGAAGCGGTCGTCCACCTCGAACTTCACCTGGTTATGGCGCAGGCCGGCCTGCAGGTCGAGCTTGCCCAACTGCCAGGCAGCCTGCAGGTAGGGTGACAGGCTGCTGACTTCGTTGCGCTCGTCACGGCGCAGATTGCCTTTCACGCCCAGGGTGCTGCCGACGAAGTTCTCGTAGCCCTGGCGGTCGTCGCGCGACTGGTCGTAATCCAGGCCGGCGGTCAGGGTCAGCAGGCTGGCGCCCAGGTCGAAGGGCTGGATCCAGCGGTTGCCGATGCCATGGAAGCGCCGCTCGAAATCGATCACCCCGCCGGAATGGGACGGGTTGGCCTGCACCGCCACCGGGATCGACTGGTACTGAATCACCCGCCGTGTGCCGCTGTAGACCGTGCTCTGCCAGGTGCCGGCGGCGAAGCTGCGCTCGTAGTTGAGGGCCAGCTGCTGGTGATCGACCGTCTTGCGCGTATCGAACGCCACAGCGCTGGGGGCGGCGGCGCGGCGGTCGTCCTGCACCTGCTGCCAGGTCAGGCCCTGCGGGTCCTGGGTGTCGTTCTGGTCGAGCTGGCTGAAGCTCAGGCTGAGCTTGCTGGCATCGTCCGGATACAGGGTGAGCTTGGCGAAGGTCTTGTCGAGGATGGCGCCGCTGTGGTCGCGATAGCCGTCGGTCTCGAAGTGCGAGCGGTTGAGGATAAAGCCCGCCTGGTCATTGCCGCCTTCAGCCGCCACACGGGTGCGGCTGGTGCCGAAAGCCGCCTGCGAGGTGTCGAGCGACACCCTCGGCGCGCCCTCGCCATCGCGCGAGAACAGCTGGATCACCCCGCCGGAGTTGCTGCCGTAGACGCTGGCGAAGGGGCCGCGCAGCACCTCGATGCGCTCCAGGCTGTCCAGATCGAAGGTCGCCGCCTGGCCCTGGCCGTCGGGGTTGGACAGCGGCACGCCATCGGCCAGCAGCTTGATACCGCGAATGCCGAAGGCCGAGCGGGCGCCGAAGCCACGCGAGGACACCTGCAGATCCTGCGCGTAGTTCTGCCGGTTCTGCACCACCAGGCCGGGCACGCTGCCGAGCGCCTCGGACAGATTGACCCCCGGCTTGCCCAGAGTGGCCTGCTCGGCATCGATGCGGTTGACCGAAAAGGGCAGGCGCCAGCCGCTTGCCTGATAGCGGCTGCCAGTAACCACCAGCGGCTCGGCCTGATAGCTGGCGTTCTCGGCCTGCGCGGCCAGCGGTAGCAGCAGGGCGGGCAGCCAGACGCGGGGGCTCGGCCGATGCATAAGCGAAACATCTCCTTGGGTGCAGGCAGGCGATCTTGACCTTGTCCATTGGTTACGGACCAGCACTTGACCATGGCAGATGCGGGAAATGCTCTACCAAATGTTGCCGGTGCGGGGTTGTCGAACGATTTGGATAGCGCTAACATCCGGCGCAAACAATGAGCGGCACCACATCGATGGTGTCCTGGAGTTTCCATGCAGCAACAGCCTTTCACCCTGCCTGCCCGCGCCACCCTGGTGGTCATGGGCGTCAGCGGCTCCGGCAAGAGCGAAATCAGCCAGGCGGTGGCCGCCACCCTCGGCTGGCGCCATATCGAAGCCGACCACTTCCATCCTCCTGCAAACGTCGAGCGCATGCGCGCCGGCATTCCCCTGAGCGACGATGACCGCAGCCACTGGCTGGACGCCCTGTGCGAGCAGATGCTCGCTGCACAGGCGGCGGGCGAGGGCTTCGTGCTGGCCTGCTCGGCGCTCAAGCGCGTCTACCGTGAGCGTCTGCGCGCGGCGGTGCCAGGGCTGCAGTTCGTCCATCTGCAGATCGACCATGCCACCGCGCTGCAGCGGGTCGGCGCGCGCCCCGGACACTTCATGCCCACCTCACTGGTCGACAGCCAGTTCGCCACCCTCGAAACGCCGGCCGGCGAGCCGCATGTCTGCGTGCTGAATGCGGCCGACAGCCGCGAGTCGCTGCTGGAGCAGATCCGTGCCTGGCTGTGTCGCGATCTGCCGGAGGCTGTTTCGGTGGAGGAGGACGTTGCTGCCATGCCCGAAATTGATAGCGCTAACCAGGGGCCGCAACTGGGCGCCGAGCCGATTTACGAAGGGCGCCTGGCGCGCCTGTTCGATCGCCTCACCGACGGCCTGATGGCCGTTCTGATGGCATTCATGGTGGTGGCAGTGTTTGCCAACGTGGTGCTGCGCTACGCCTTTGGCACCGGCTGGCCGGGCGCCGAGGAGCTGTCGCGGCTGGCCTTCGTCTGGCTGGTGTTCGTCGGCGTGGCCTCGAGCATGCGCCGCGGCGAGCTGATGACCTTCCGCATGATCCGCGACCGCTTTCCGCAACTGGCGCAGCGCCTAGTGGATTCGCTGAGCTGGCTGCTGGTGGCCGGCGCCAGCCTGCTGTCGGCCTGGGGCGCGTGGATGCAGGTGCAGTACGGCTGGGGCAACCACAGCACGGTGGTCGGCTATCCCGTGGTGCTGGCCATGCTGCCGGTGCTGGCGAGCATGGCGGTGCTGGCGATTCTCGCGGTGGTGCAGCTGGTCAATCTCTGGCGGCACGCGCCGCAGGCAAGGCTGACGCAGGCGCAGGTCGAATGATGCTGTCTGATTTCCAACAATACGGGCACTGCCCAGCGAGGACCTGCCGATGACCGTCGCCGTCTTCCTTACATCCCTGCTGGGGTTCATGGCCTTCGGCATGCCCATCGCCTTCGCCCTGATCCTCACCGCCGCCGTGCTGATGTGGTACCTGGATTTCTGGGACGTGCAGCTGCTGGCGCAGAACCTGCTCGCCGGCGCCGACAGCTTCCCGCTGCTGGCCGTGCCTTTCTTCATCCTCGCCGGCGAGCTGATGAACGCCGGCGGCATCTCGCGGCGCATCATCGCTATGGCCCAGGCCTATTTCGGCCATCTACGCGGCGGCCTCGGTTACGTCGCCATTGCCGCCGCGGTGTTGCTGGCGAGCATGTCCGGCTCGGCGCTGGCCGACACCGCGGCGCTGGCCACCCTGTTGCTGCCGATGATGCGTCAGCGCGGCTATCCGCTGCATTCCTCGGCCGGCCTGGTGGCCGCTGGCGGCATCATCGCGCCGATCATCCCGCCGTCGATGCCCTTCGTGATCTATGGCGTGGTCACCAATACCTCGATCAGCCAGCTGTTCATGGCCGGTCTGGTGCCGGGGCTGATCATGGGTGCCGGGCTGATCGTCGCCTGGACCCTGATCGCCCGCGGCTTCACCGAGCCGACGCCGCCCAAGGCCAGCGCCGCCGAGCGTCGCCGGGTACTGGTCGATGGCGTGGCGGCGCTGATGCTGCCGGTGATCATCGTCGGCGGCCTGCGCTTCGGCATCTTCACCCCGACCGAGGCGGCCGTGGTCGCCGCGGTCTATGCCCTGGCGGTGTCGACCCTGTTATACCGCGAGCTGAGCTGGACGGACCTGATCGAGACCCTGACCCGCGCCAGCCGCACCACCGCCTCGGTGATGTTCCTCTGCGCCGCGGCAACGGTGTCGGCCTACATGATCACCCTGGCCCAGCTGCCGGACGAGATCGGCTCCATGCTCGGGCCGCTGGCCGAGCACCCGCGCCTGCTGGTGCTGGCGATCATGCTGCTGATGATCGCGGTGGGCATGGTGCTGGACCTGACCCCGACCATCCTGATCCTCGCCCCGGTGCTGGCGCCGATCGCCATCAAGGCCGGGGTCGACCCGGTGTACTTCGGCGTGATGTTCGTGCTGATCGGCTCCATCGGCCTGATCACGCCGCCGGTGGGCACCGTGCTCAACGTGGTCGGCGGTATCGGCAAGCTGCGCATGGAGGTCCTGGTGCGCGGGGTGATGCCGTTCTTCCTGATCTACCTGGGCATCGTCGTCCTGCTGATAGCGTTTCCGTCCATCGTTACCGTGCCGCTGGCCTGGTTGCGCTGAGTTGACCCACCGGCGCGGGTGCGCCGGCTTTCTTCACAACAATAAGAGGTAGTCCCGATGAAACGTCCGCTGCTCGCCATCCTCACCGCTGCCATGCTGTGCAGCCCACTCGCCGCCGTCAGCGTTCACGCCGACGAAGTCCGTTCGCGGATGATCCGCTTCGGCTACGGCCTTAACGAGAACAGCAACCAGGGCCGCGCGGCCAAGCTGTTCGCCGAGGAGGTGGCCAAGGCCTCTGACGGCAAACTCAAGGTGCGCACCTTCGGCGCTGCCAGCCTGGGGTCGGACGACCAGATGCAGAGCGCGCTGATCGGCGGTGCCCAGGAAATGATGGTCGGCTCCACCGCGACGCTGGTCGGCATCACCAAGGAAATGGCGGTGTGGGATACGCCTTTCCTGTTCAGCAGCGCCGAACAGGCCGACGCCGTGCTCGACGGCCCGGTCGGCCGCCAGGTGATGGACAAGCTGGAGGAGAAGGGCCTGGTCGGCCTGGTGTACTGGGAGAACGGTTTCCGCAACCTGACCAACAACACCCGGCCGATCACCAGGCTGGAGGACTTCTCCGGGGTCAAGCTGCGCGTGATGCCCAACCCGGTGTTTCTCGACACCTTCAAGCTGATGGGCGCCAACGCCGTGCCGCTGCCGTTCTCCGAGCTGTTCACCGCGCTGGAGACCAAGGCCGTGGACGGTCAGGAGAACCCGTTCAACACCATCCTTTCCTCGAAGTTCTACGAGGTGCAGAAGTACCTGACCGTGACCAACCACGTGTACAGCCCGTGGATCGTCACCGTGTCCAAGCGCTGGTGGGACGGCCTGTCGCAGACCGAGCAGAACATTCTCATGGAGGCCGCGAAGAAGGCGCGTGACTTCGAGCGCCAGGACACCCGCGAGGAAGCCGCCCGCGCGCTGGCCGAGCTGAAGGACAAGGGCATGCAGATCAACGAGGTGGACCCCGCCGAAGTGCAGCGCATGCGCGAGCAGGCCGCGCCGGCGATCCAGAAGGTGGTCGACACGGTCGGCCAGCAGCTGTTCGATCAGGTGCAGGCCGAGGCTGAGAAGGCCGCCCTTTAAGTTTCGCGGGGCACGCAGGCGGTGCCGCTCCTTGCATGGTGGCGGTACCCCGGGCGGCGTGCCCCGCGCTTTATTCGTCGTCCAGGCTGCTAGAATCGCGGCCTGGTCTTTCCTGGAGGCGCTATGAGTCAACGTCGTCGCCGTTCCGCCGAACGCGTCACCCTGTCGGATGTGGCCAAGGCTGCCGGCTGCTCGCTGATGTCCGCCTCGCGCGCGCTGTCGCAGCCGGGCAGGGTCTCCGACGCCCTGCGCGAGCAGGTGATGCGCGCCGCCCAGGCGCTCGGCTACGTGCCCAATCCGGCGGCGCGGGCGCTGGCCAGTTCGCGCTCGAACCTGGTGGCGGTGGTGATTCCCTCGCTGTCCAACTCGGTGTTCGTCGACACCGTCGAGGCCATCCAGCGGGTGCTGATGCCGGCCGGCTTCGAAATGATGATCGGCGTCAGCCATTACCGGGTCGAGGAAGACGAGCGCCTGCTGCGCTCCTACCTGGCGCACCAGCCGGCGGGTCTGCTGGTCACCGGCTTCGAGCGCAGCGACGCGGCGCGCGAGATTCTCGGCGCCAGCACCTGTCCGCTGGTGACGCTGATGGAGCTGAGCGACGAACCCGAGGACTACTGCGTCGGTTTCTCCCAGGTCGAGGCGGGTGCCGCCATGACCCGCGCCCTGGTGCAGCGCGGCTATCGCCACATCGCCTTTGCCGCTGCCCAGCTCGACCCGCGCACCCTGCAGCGCGCCGAAGGCTATCGCCAGGTGATGCGTTACCTGGGTCGCCACGATCCGGCGCTGGAGCTGCTCACTCCCGAGCTGTCGTCCATCGGCCTGGGCGCTGAGCTGCTCGACCGCCTGCTGGCGCAGCAGCCGCAGATCGATGCGGTGTTCTTCAACAACGACGACCTGGCCATGGGCGCGCTGTTCCGCGCCCGTCAGCTGGGCCTCGAGGTGCCGGGGCGGCTGGCCATCGCCGGTTTCAACGACCTGCCTGCGGCGGCCTGGATGCATCCGGCGCTGAGCACGGTGCGTACCACGCGCGGACGCATCGGCGAGCTGGCGGCGAACATGCTGCTGGCACTGATGCGCGGCGAGACGCCGGAGCAGCACTGCATCGATGTCGGCTTCGAGCTGGTGATGCGCGACAGCGCCTGAAACGCTACTGACGGTTGGTGGCGGCCAGTTGCTCGGCCGCATCCAGGCGCAGACGCTCGCGCTCGTCGAAGCGCTCGGCGGCCAGCGCCTCGATGGCGGCGCGTTTGTCGCCGCTGCTGAGGCCCGTGTTGGCCTCGATGTCTGCCTTGGCGGCGAGATAGTCATCCAGCCTTTTCTGCCAGCTCTGTCGCTGCTGATCCAGCGCTTCCAACCGCGTGGTGGCTTCTGCGCCCACCAGTTGCTGACGCAGCTGGCGGATCTGCGCCGCACTGGCGCCTTGTGCCTGCAGCCGCGCGGTGTGCTGGCGCAGCTCCTGCTGCAGCTGCGGCAGGACCATGTCCTGCATCTCCTCCGGCAGCGAGGCGCGCAGACGGTCCACGGCCAGGCCTTTTTCGTCGTCGCTCAGCCTGGCGTCATGCTGGATGGCCAGGCGCTCCAGGGTGAAGCGGTTGTAGCCTTCCTCGCGAGCGAAGAAGGCCTGGTGGGTTTCGCTGTCGAACAGCCGTGCGCGCAGGGCCTG
Organism: Pseudomonas hydrolytica; assembly: GCF_021495345.1. Taxonomy (NCBI): domain Bacteria; kingdom Pseudomonadati; phylum Pseudomonadota; class Gammaproteobacteria; order Pseudomonadales; family Pseudomonadaceae; genus Ectopseudomonas; species Ectopseudomonas hydrolytica. The sequence goes on along the minus strand of NZ_CP099397.1, from coordinate 2,924,653 downwards.
TACCGTGGCTTCACGCTGGCGCAGGGCATCCAGGCTGGCCAGCTGCGGCAGGTCGCGCTCCAGCAGCACCAGCTCGCGTTTGTAGGCCAGGTACTGATCGAGCAGGGCCTGCGCGCGGGCGCGTGCTGGCTCGGCCAGCTGGCTGTCGATATAGCCACGCAGACGCCCGATGCTGGCCTGCAGGCTTTCCTCGCCGATGCTGGCGAGGAAGTAGTCGAAGATGCGGCGAATGTCCTCGCTGACGATCAGATTGCCGTCGGCGTCGACGCGAAAGCTGCCATCGACCTGGGTGCCGGCGAAGGAACTGGGCAGCGCAAGCTTCCTGCTCGCTTTCTCGGGGGTGGGGACTGCCGACGCAGCGCCCTGGTCGATCGATGTTGGCGATACGGCGGTGGTCTCGGCAGCAGGGCTGAAGCGATCAGGCAGATGCCCGGGCTCGAGGTAGAGCATCAGCGCCAGGCAGACGGCGAACAGCAGAGGCAGGGCAAACAGGGCTTTGTTCACGGCAGGTTCCAATAAAGCGTCGGATCGGGATTGCTCCCGATCCGAAGCGGGGCTGTAGGGTGCGCCGCGCGCACCGCCAGCGTTTCGGTGCGCACGGCGCACCCTACGCGTGGCGATCTAGAGCCCGGCGTTTTTCAGGCGGTTGGCATGCTGACGGTAGACGGTGACCGGATCGGTCTCGAACAGGCTGGTCAGCCCCAGGGTCTGGTTGACCTCGTCGAGATGGTTCATCCGGTAGTTGTCGCGGATCACCTGACCCATGCGCGAACTGCAGCGGCCGACCAAGCCGTCGTTGGCTTCGCTGCCGAAGGTCAGCGACGAGGCGCCCAGCAGCAGGTCGCTGGGGTCGAGCACGTTGGTCAGCGGGCTGGTGCCGCTCCAGGAGTAGTAGCGCACGCCGTTCACGCTGTAGGCACCTTCGCCGCAGGCGCTGGTGGGAATGCCTTGCGGGAACTTGGCGTTGAAACGTGCAGCGCCCTCGCTGTTGAGCGACTCCAGCGAGCCCAGGGCGTTCTGCGGAGTGGTGCTGGAGCTGCCGGAGAGGAAGTTGATCAGCGCACCGAGGCCGTTGACGATGCCCACCAGCACCGGGGTGGCGACCGGGCCGGCGGGGCCTTCGCTGATGCCCTTGAGGAAATCGGCGGTGGCCGAACCCTTGTGCGGCGCACCGACGCTGGTGACCGAGGCGACCAGATCCGGACGCACGGCAGCGACGTAGCGGGTGGTGGGGCCGCCGTGGCTGTGGCCGATCAGGTTGACCTTGCCCTTGCCGCTGATGGCGACGATATCCTCGACCTGCTGCAGCAACTGTTCGCCGCGCGCTTCGGAGGTGTCGAGCTGGCTGACTTCGGTGACGTAGACGCTGGCGCCGTCACGACGCAGAGCGGCGGGAATGCCGTACCAGTAATCGACGCCGAGAATGCTGTCGAAACCGAGCATGCCGTGGCCGAGGACGATGGGGTACTTGGTCTGGGTATAGCCGGATGAGCCGAACCAGAAAGCCTGGGTTTGGCCGCTGGCGAGCAGGCCGGTACCGAGGCAGAGGGCGAGCAGTGTCTTGTTCTTCTTCATGGGCGCTCTCGATGGGTTTGCTGAGGCAGTCGATGCGTCCTGCAAAAAAATCGCGCCCATCCCGAGGCGCGTACGGCGCAAGGACAATGGCAGGAAACATGCCAGCGCTGATCTCTCGCGACCAAGCCCTCTATCCCGGCGTTTTTCGGGAAATCGCCTCGTTTTGCAGGGGATATCGCCGAGGCTTAGCTGTTACGGGGCGCTACGCCCGGCTGGGGTCGCAGGCCGCAACGGCCACTGCCCGAGCTGGCGATAGCGGGTGCCCCGGCCATCGTTTTCCGAGCAAAACAGGGCGAAATGGCGCAGCGGCCAATCGAAGGTTGGGGCCGGGCAGTTTGGTTGGTGCGGGTAGTGGCGAGCCAGGGTCAGGTGCGGGCGGAAGGCGCGCTCTTCCAACACGTAGCCGGCCGCCAGCAGACGTGCATGCAGCTGCTGCTGCAGTCGTTCCAGCGCCTGCGGCACCCGACTGGGCGCCAGATGCAGCAGGCCGCCGCGCCACAGGCCGAGGCGATCCAGCTGCAGGGTGCTGCGTTTACCCTGTATCTCGGCTGCCAGGGCCAGCAGCGGCGCCACGCAACTGGCCGGCTGCGAACCGAGAAAGGCCAGGGTCAGATGCAGGTTATGCGCAGCCACCGCCTTGCCTGCGGAAAGGGCGTCGGTGCGCCAGGCGCAGATCGCCGCGGCCAGGTGCGGTGGACAGGGCAGGGCGAAGAACAGACGCAGCGGGTAGGTAGTCATGGCATCTCGCTATCGGGGCGCGCCTTGACAGTATCGCGCGGGCTTCTCTAGGATGCGCGCTGCGCCGATTTAAACAGCTACTTGCGGGGCGCCACAGGGTGTTGCTTTCAGCACCTGAAATTCCGCTAAAGCGCTGGTTCGGTGTCGCCTCTCACCGCTGCCCAGCGGGATTTCCGAGGCGGAGACGCGACCATGATCTGTCCCCAACCCCTGATTCGTCTGGCCCCCATCACGTCGGGCCTGCTGCTGCGCAATCCGCGCGTGCTGCTTGGCGGTAGCCACCAGCCCACCCTGCTGCGTTATCTCGAAGGCTGGCCCAAGCGCTGGGCCGGGCCGCGCACCTTCCGTATCCAGTTCGTGCAGAACGGCGAGTCGCTGGCCCGTTTCGCCCGCGACAGTTTCGATCTGGCGGTGATTCAGGCGCCCAGCGCCGACGACCTGGCCGAAACGGTCGCCGAACTGGTGCGGGTGGCGCGCCAGGGATTGATCACTCGGCGGTAGGGTGGGACGACGGCGACTCGTAGGGTGCGCCGTGCGCACCAAAAATATCCCTTGGTCGCTGGCGTACAGCGAGTACCAGCGGTGCGCACGGCGCACCCTACGCATTAAGCGCCGACTCCCCTCAGGGATACTCGATCTCGACGATGTAGCAGGTCTTCTCACCGCTCGGGCTGTGCACCCGCACTTCGGCATCCAGCGGCTTGCCCACCAGGGCGCGAGCCAGCGGCGAATCGATGCTGATCAGGCCCTGTTTCAGATCCAGCTCGTCCGGGCCGACGATGCGATAGCGCGACTGTTCGCCGTCTTCATCCTCGATGGTGACCCAGGCGCCGAAGTACACCTTGTTCGGATCCGAGGGCCTGTCGCTGACCACCTTGAGCTTTTCCAGACGCTTGGTGAGAAAGCGCACGCGGCTGTCGATCTCGCGCAGCATCTTCTTGCCGTAGGTGTATTCGGCGTTCTCCGAGCGATCGCCCTGGGCGGCGGCCTCGCTGACGGACTGGGTCACCTGCGGCCGGCGCACGTGCCACAGTTCGTGCAGCTCGGCGCGCAGGCGCGCCTCGCCTTCGGGGGTGATCAGCGGGGTGCCGGCGGGGCGAGGAGGACGGTAGCGGCTCATGATGTCTCGGGTGGCTGGGTGGGGCGCCAGTCTAGCAAACCCCACCCCGGCATCTCAGCCCTCGCGCAGCACGCTCAGCGGACTGACGTTGAGCGCACGGCGGGTACCGAGCACGCCGGCGCCGCCTACCAGCAGGGCGCCGATCAGCGGCAGCAGGAGCAGCCAGGGATGTGGCTGCCAGCTCATGTCGAAGGCATAGCGATAGAGCAGGAAGCTCACCAGTTCGCAGCCCAGCGCGGCGAGCAGGCCGGCGGCGGCGCCGAGCAGGCCGAACTCGGCGCGGCGGGCGTTGATCAGCAGGCGGCGCTCGGCGCCGAGGGCGCGCAGCAGAGCGCCCTGGCGGATGCGTTCGTCGAGCGTGGCCTGCAGCCCCGCCAGTAGTACGGTGATGCCGGCGGCGAGCACGAACAGCAGCACGTATTCGATGGCCAGGGTGACCTGGGCCAGAATGCTGCGCAGCTGCGCCAGCAGGGCATCGACCTGCAGCAGGGTGACGCTGGGGAAGGCGCGGCTGAGGGTGATCAGCTCGGCATCCTGGCCTGGCGGCAGATAGAAGCTGGTCAGGTAGGTGGCGGGCAGATCCTGCAAGGTCTGCGGCTCGAAGATCATGTAGAAGTTGGGCTGGAAGCTGTCCCAGTCGACCTGGCGCAGGCTGCTGACCTGCGCTTCGCGCTCCACGCCGCCGACGTTGAAGCGTAGACGGTCGCCCAGTTTCAACTGCAGGCTCTCGGCCAGCTCCGCCTCCACCGAAACACCCGGCAGCTCGCTGGCATGTGCCGCGCCCCACCAGCGGCCACTGGTGATCTGGTTGTCGGCGGGCAGCTGCTCGGCCCAGGTCAGGCTGAGGTCGCGCTGGATCGCCCGCTCGCCGCGGCTCTCCTTGCTCACCAGCTGGCGCACCGGCTCGTCGTTGATCGTCACCAGTCGTCCCGGTACCACCGGGTACAGCGGCGCCGGATGCGGAGAGAGTTCGGCCAGGCGTGCGGCGAAGGCGTCGCGCTCTGCAGGCAATACGTTGAGGGCGAAGTGATTGGGCGCATCCTCCGGCAACTGGTCCTGCCAGGTGTCGAGCAGTTCGCCACGCAGCAGGGCGATCAGCGCCATGGCCAGCAGGATCAGGCCGAAGGCCAGCGACTGGCCGGCCGCTGCCAGCGGGTGGCGCAGCAACTGGCCGAGGCCCAGGCGCCAGGGCAGGGCGGCGCGTTGCAGCAACCGGCGCAGGCTCTGCAGGCCGAGCAGCAGCAGGCCGCCGAGCAGCAGGGCGGCCAGCAGACCGCCGCCGAGCAGCGCCAGGGTCAGGCGCAGATCCAGGCTCAGGCGCCACATGATCAAACCCAGTGCCAACAGCGCCGCGCCGTACACCAGCCAGGAGCTGACCGGCACCGGCAGCATGTCGCGGCGCAGCACACGCAGCGGCGGTACCCGGCCCAGTGCCGCCAGCGGCGGCAGGGCGAAGCCGGCCAGCGCGACCAGGCCGGTGGCCATGCCGGCCAGGGCCGGCCACAGCTCGGCTGGTGGCAAGTCGGCAGGAATCAGGCCGCGCAGCAGGTGGAACAGGACGTATTGGCCGCCCCAACCGAGCAACGCACCCAGTACGCAGGCCAGCAGGCCGAGCAGGGCCAGCTGCAGGCCGAACAGCGTCAGGGCCTCGCGCCGGGACAGGCCCAGGCAGCGCAGCAGCGCGCTGGCGTCGAAACGGCGAGCGGCGAAGCGTGCGGCCGATAACGCCACGGCCACGCCGGCCAGGAGCACGGCGGCCAGGCTGGCCAGATTCAGGTAGCGCTCGGCACGTCCCAGCGCGCTGCCGACCTGGCGATTGCCATCGCGAGCATCTTCCAGGCGCTGGTTGGGTTCGAGGCTGGCTTCCACCGCCTGACGGTAGGCACCCAGCGCGTCGGCATCGCCGCGCCACAGTTCGCGAAAGCGCACGCGGCTGCCGGGCTGGACCACCTCGGTGGCGGCCAGGTCATCGAGATGCATCAGCACGCGCGGTGTGAGGCTGTAGAAATCACCGGCACCGTCCGGGTCGTAGGTCAGCACGCGGGTCAGGCGCAGGCGCTTGGCGCCGATCTCGATTTCCTCGCCTATCTGCAGATCGAGGGCGACCAGCAGACGCGCCTCGGCCCAGGCCTCGCCGGCGCTAGGGCCTACGCTGCTTTGTTCCGCAGCGTAGGGCGCAGCTGCGCTTTTCAGCTCGCCGCGCAGCGGGTAGCTGTCGCTGACGGCCTTGACGCTGGCCAGCTGGATACCCTCGTCCGCTGCCACCACGCTGGAGAATTCCACCAGCTGCGCATGCTCGAGGCCCAGGCGGGTGCCGGCCTCGATCTGCTCTGGCTTGGCCTGCGTGCTGCCGCTCAGGCGCAGGTCGGCCGCTAGGAACTCACTGGCGCGCAGCAGCATGGCGTCGTTCAGCCGCGCACTGAAATAGCCGATGGCGCTGCTGGCGGCCACCGCCACCAGCAGGGCGAAGAACAGCACGCGCAATTCCCCGGCGCGGGCATCGCGCAGCAACTGGCGGGCGGCGAGCAGCAGCAGGCGGGTGAGCGGCACGCGATTCATCAGGGCTCCACGCGATCGATCAGATGGCCGCCTTCCAGACGGATCAGGCGCTGGCAGCGATGCGCCAGACGTTCGTCATGGGTGACCAGAACCAGGGTGGTGCCGCGCTCCTGATTGAGTTCGAACAGCAGGTCGCTGATGCGCTCGCCAGTGTGACTGTCGAGGTTGCCCGTGGGCTCGTCGGCGAACAGTACGTCCGGCTCGGCGGCGAAGGCGCGGGCGATGGCGACGCGCTGCTGCTCGCCACCGGAGAGCTGACGTGGGTAGTGGGTCAGGCGCTGCCCCAGGCCAACCCGCTCGAGCAGAACACGGGCGCGCTGGCGGGCATCGGCACGGCCCTCCAGTTCCAGCGGCAGCATGACGTTTTCCAGCGCATTGAGGCTGTCGAGCAACTGGAAGGACTGGAAGACGAAGCCGACATGCTCGGCGCGCAGGCGTGCGCGCTGGTCCTCATCCAGCTCGCCGATGTCCTTGCCAGCCAGCAGCACCTTTCCGGCGCTGGGCAGGTCCAGGCCGGCGAGCAGGCCGAGCAGGGTGGATTTGCCTGAACCGGAGCTGCCGACTATCGCCAGGCTGTCGCCTTTCTCCAGGCTGAGGTCGAGGTCGTGAAGAATGGTCAGCTCGCCTTCCGCGCTGGTGACCACTTTGCTAAGGTTCCGCGCAGCGAGAATGCTCGAAGTCATGGAGATTCCAATGCGTGCATGGTGGCTGAGTGGTGCCTTGGCCCTGCTGTTCTGGGCCCAGGGGGCGGTTGCAGGCACCCTGCTTGTGGTCGGCGATAGTATCAGCGCGGCTTTTGGCCTGGATAGCCGCCAGGGCTGGGTCGCCCTGCTGGAAAAGCGCCTCAGGGAGCAGGGTTTCGACCATGCGGTGGTCAACGCTTCGATCAGTGGCGATACCAGTGCAGGCGGCGCGGCGCGGCTGCCTGCGCTGCTTGCAGAGCACCGGCCCTCGCTCGTGATCATCGAGCTGGGTGGCAACGATGGCCTGCGTGGCCAGCCGCCGGCGCAATTGCAACAGAATCTTGCGTCGATGATCGAGCAGTCGCAGGCCGCCGGCGCTCGCGTGCTGTTGCTCGGCATGCGTTTGCCGCCGAACTACGGTGCCCGTTATACCAGCGCTTTCGCCCAGGTATTCGCCGATCTGGCCGAGCAGAAGCAGGTTCCGCTGGTGCCGTTCTTCCTCGAAGGCGTCGGCGGTGTGCCGGCGATGATGCAGGACGATGGCATCCACCCTGCGCTCGCTGCGCAGGAAAAGCTGCTGGAGAACGTCTGGCCAAGCCTGAAACCGCTGCTCTGAGACTTTTCCGGCCACAGCCTTTCGGCTAATGTGGCCGGCCTGCCATGGAGCCCCAGATGCCGCGTCTCGCCTGGTCCCTGTACGCCTATCAGTTGATCGAACCGGACGAGCAACTGGACCTGTTCGCCTGCCGCGAAGTCCGGCTGCATCTGGTCGCCCGTCAACTGCGTCTGGGCGGCCATGCCGACCGCACCCTGTGTGGTGGACTGCTGCCAGCACAGCCGCGCTGGCGCCAGCTGGACAAGACCTCGTTGCGTGATCGGCGCCTGTGTCCTGCCTGTCTGGCGACCTTCGAGGCACAGCGGCAGGGCCTGTGCTCCAACTGGGCGGATGGCTGACGTCTGCCCGGCGCGCTGATGGCGGTGTACAATCGCCGCAACTTCATTCAACTCATCAAGGACATCCCGGATGTTGTCGCGCTTCTCTGCGGTCAACCGCTGCCTGACACTGCTCGCCCTGTGCTCGAGTGCTGCGGTGCAGGCTCTCGAACTCCCACTGCCGCCTCCAGGCGAGGACGTGGTCGGCCAGGTTCAGGTGATCAAGGCCAAGTACGAAGACACCTTCGCTGACCTGGGAACGGCCAACGATCTGGGTTATCTGGAAATGGTCGCGGCCAACCCGGGTGTCGATCCCTGGCTGCCGGGCGAGGGCACCGAGATCGTTCTGCCTACCCGTTACGTGCTGCCGCCGGGCCCGCGCGAGGGCATTGTCATCAACCTGGCCGAGTACCGCATGTACTACTTCCCGAAAGGCCAGAACGTGGTGCATACCTACCCGCTGGGTATCGGTCGCGAAGGCTGGGGCTCGCCGCTCGGCACCGGGCGGGTGACGGTGAAGACGCCGAATCCGGCCTGGTATCCGCCCAAGTCGATCCGCGAGGAACATGCGGCCGAAGGCGACATCCTGCCCACCGTGGTACCGCCGGGGCCGGACAATCCGCTGGGGCCGTACAAGATGACGCTGTCCTTCCCGGGTTATCTCATTCATGGCTCGAACAAGAAGTTCGGTATCGGCATGCGCGTCAGCCACGGTTGCTTCCGCATGCTCAACCACAACGTGCTCGAACTGGCGGCCATGGTGCCGGTCGGTACGTCGGTGCGCATCATCAACGAGCCGTACAAGTTCGGGGTCAGCGGCGGCAGGGTTTATCTGGAGGCTCATGCGCCACTGGACGACGAAAACGATCCGTCGGTAGTCGACAAGCACACGGCCGTGATCAATGCCCTGCTCAAGCGCGAAGAGCTCAGTGGCCTGCGCCTGGATTGGGAAATGGTTCGGGAGGTGGTCGCGTCGGAAGATGGCATGCCGGTGCCGATCGCTTCGCAGAACGACAGCGTGGTAGCGAGTAGCGATAACCCCTTCTAACTCGCCGCCGGTAAACAGCCCGCCCGCACTTGTGCCGGCGGGCTTTTTATTGCGCGATAGACAACTAGGCCACTGATGGGCAACTAACTACAGGCGATAAAAAAGCCGCCCCAGTTACCTGGGGCGGCTTTCGAGAAGCCGAGTCGCCTATTACTTGCGGCTGGCTTTTTCCAGCATACGCAGAGCGCGCTCGTTGGCTTCGTCAGCGGTCTGCTGAGCCTTCTGAGCGGCAGCCAGAGCTTCATCAGCCTTGCGGTAGGCTTCGTCGGCACGGGCTTGGGCGCGAGCAGCTGCGTCTTCGGTAGCAGTCAGACGAGCTTCGGTTTCTTTGGACATGCTGCTGCAACCGGTAGCCAGAACTGCGGCCAGAGCCAGAGCAGAGAATTTCAGAACGTTGTTCATCGTGTTCCCCTTGAGGTGGAGTTTTCCATAAAAAGCAATTCCCCAACTGCGGGAAATTAGCCGGCCTACATACTACCTATTACTTTTAGTAAGTAAACGGAGGCAAGGCAAGAGTTGCGCTTTTTTTTATTGCTCGATGCCCGTGGCTGGGTGTGAAGTGCCTGGTTTGTATAAAAAACAAACAGTCGAGGGCGGTCTCTCGGCGCACGCTACTGTCGGAGCTGTTATAACTGTCCGGATTCGCAAGTCAAAACAATAAGACGAGAGTGGGGGACGGCAATGTTGGGTAATCTGGGGCTGTTGCTGGGCTTGGCGCTGCTGATCTTCATGGCGCTGCGTGGCGTGAACATTTTCATAGCGGCGCTGCTGTGTTCGATTCTGGTGGCATTGAGCAATGGCGTTGCAGTGCCCAAGGCGCTTCTGGAGCATTTTCCGTTCGGGCCGCTGGGGGCGTTCACATTCGCCGGCAAGTTCTTCGTGCTGTTTCTCTGCGGCGCCATCTTTGGCAAGGTCATGGCCGCCAGCCAGGCGGCCAGCAGCATTGCCCAGGCGATCACGCGCGGCCTCGGCACCCAGCGCACGCTGTGGGTGGCGATGCTGGTCTGCGCGGTGCTGACCTATGGCGGGGTGGTGGTGTTCGTGGTGATCTTCACCATGTATCCGCTGGGCATCACCCTGATGCGCGAGGCCAACCTGCCGAAGCGACTGTTCTGCGCCGCGACGGCGCTGGGCGCCGGCACCTTCACCATGACCGCATTGCCGGGCTCGCCCTCGATTCACAACGTGATCGCTGCCAGCGCTCTGGGCACCGATCTGTTCGCCGGTGCCTGGATCGGTCTGTTCGCTTCGCTGGTGATGATCGGCCTGGGCATGGCCTATCTGCAGCGCGAGTGGCGCCTGGCCCGCGAGCGTGGAGAGGGTTTCGAGGCCAATGTCCAGGACGTGCGCATGGAGCAGCTGGCCGGCACGCCGGGCAGCGGCCCGCACTGGGGCATGGCGCTGGTGCCGATCGTCGTGGTGCTGGGGATCATTCTGTTGCCCCGCGTGATCGCGCTGTCCGGCATGGTGATGCCGGGGCAGGGTGCGCTGGGCCAGCTGCTGGCGTTCAGCCAGGCACAGCCGATCCTCTGGCCGAGTCTGGCGCTGGTCATCGCCACGGGCGTGGCGGTGGTGATGTTCCCGGCGCTACGGCGCAACACCATGGGCTTGCTCGGTCAGGGCGCCGATGACGCCATCATGCCGCTGCTCAATACCGCGGCGGTGATCGGCTTCGGTGGGGTGGTGACACAGACCGCCGGCTTCGCCCAGTTCGCGCAGTGGATACTGGCGGTCGAGCTGCCGCCGCTGCTGTCGGTGTTCGCCTCGGTCAGCGTGGTGTCGGGTATCGTCGGTTCGTCCTCGGGCGGGCTGCAGATATTCATGCAGACCCTGGCGCCGCGCTATCTGGAAATGGGCGTGGAGCCGGAGGTGCTGCACCGTATCGCCAACATCACCGCAGGCGGGCTCGACTCGCTGCCGCATTGCGGCGCGGTGATCGCCATGCTGATGATCATGGGGCTGACCCACAAACAGGCGTACAAGGACATCTTCGTGATCACCGTACTCATTCCGGTGGTGGCAGCGTTGCTGTGCATTGCGCTGTTGAGCCTGTGATTGCGCGTGGCTGGGCGGCCTGCCGCCTGTTAAGCTGAGTGCATTGGGCGTCCGTTGGTCGGGCGTGAATTTGCGCTTTGGTCGAAGCGCCGGTATGAAATACAGACGCGTCGCGATGGGTTCGCGGCTAGAGGAGTGAAGATGAGCGAGGGGTTGTCCATTCACCACGATCAGGCCAGTCATCAATTCGTGACGACCGTCGGCGGTGATCGTGCCTATCTGGCCTATATGGATCTAGGCAAGCAGACCCTGGACATCTATCGCACCTTCGTACCCAACTCGCTGCGCGGTCGCGGTATCGCGGCGGCACTGACCGAACATGCGCTGCGCTATGCCGAGGGCAAGGGGTATACGGTGATTCCGTCCTGTTCCTACGTCGAGCGCTACATGGAGCGTCGTTCGCGTCACCAGCAGGAGGCGCCATAACGCAGGGGGTTAGCCCTCGCTGACCGTGACGGTGGGCTGAAGCCCACCCTACGAGTTGAGCGCGGATACGAAAACGCCGGGCATTGCCCGGCGTTTTCATTGGTGCCGCCTGGATCAGCCACGCTGACGCTTGGGCAGCACGTCCTTGAGCTTGGCGTGCATGCTGCGCAGGCTCTTCTCGGTGGTATCCCAGTCGATGCATGCATCGGTGATGGAGACACCGTACTTGAGGTCGCTCAGATTCTTCGGAATCGACTGGTTGCCCCAGCCCAGGTGGCTCTCGACCATCAGGCCGACGATGGAATTGTTGCCCTCCAGAATCTGGTTGGCGACGTTCTCCAGCACCAGCGGCTGCAGGGCCGGGTCCTTGTTGGAGTTGGCATGGCTGCAGTCGACCATGATGTTCGGGCGGATGCCGGCTTTTGTCAGTTCCTGCTCACAAATGGCGACGCTGACCGAGTCGTAGTTGGGTTTGCCGTTGCCGCCGCGCAGTACCACGTGGCCGTAGGCGTTGCCCTTGGTGGTGACGATGGAAACGCCACCTTCCTGGTTGATGCCGAGGAAACGGTGCGGGCTGGAAACCGACTGCAGGGCGTTGATCGCCACGGTCAGGCCACCGTCGGTGCCGTTCTTGAAGCCGACGGCCGAGGACAGGCCGGAAGCCATCTCGCGGTGGGTCTGGGATTCGGTGGTACGCGCGCCGATGGCCGACCAGCTGATCAGGTCCTGCAGGTACTGCGGGGAAATCGGGTCGAGCGCTTCGGTGGCGGTGGGCAGGCCCATCTCCGCCAGATCGCGCAGCAGCTGACGACCGATGTGCAGGCCGTCCTGGATCTTGAACGAGTCGTCCAGATAGGGATCGTTGATCAGGCCTTTCCAGCCAACCGTGGTACGCGGCTTCTCGAAGTACACGCGCATGACCAGGAACAGGGTATCGGACAGCTCGGCGGCCAGCCCCTTGAGGCGCTCGGCGTATTCGTGGGCGGCCTTGATGTCATGGATCGAGCAGGGGCCGACCACCACGAACAGACGATGGTCCTTGCCATCGAGAATGTCGCGCACCACCTGACGACCATGGGCCACGGTCTTGAGCGCGGCATCGGTCAGAGGAATCTCGCGTTTGAGCTGGTCGGGGGTGATCAGGGTTTCGTTGGAGGCGACGTTGAGGTCGTCGATCGGTAAATCAGCCATCGTGCTATTCATCGGGTCAGTCGTCAGGTCACGGGTGCCGGCCGCCAGCGATCCCCTATGGCGGTGCACAGCTAGTTGGTGCAGGGGGAGCCGAACCTTAGCGCGTACGGGGCTGCGCGACAATGGGCGTTAAGTCCAATAAGGCCGATAGCTTGGGAGTATCAGGCCAGATAGGGAAATTCGGCGGCATGCTTGGCGATCCAGTCGCGGGCGCATTGCTCGATGGCCATGGATTCGCCCGATTCCTGCTCCAGCTGTTGGCGATAGTGCTGAATCTGGCAGACCTGCTCCACCATGCGCGCGCGGAACAGGGTGTCTTCGTCGATGAAGGCGATACCGACCAGGTAATCCTCTTCCTGCCGTCGGCACCAGGCGACCACGCCGGGATAGCGGGCCTGTTCGCCCAGCAGGGGAATGCGCAACTCCACCGAGGTGCCTCGGCGAAAACCGCGCGACGAGTTGCACGCGACCCCGCCCAGGCTGATATTGTTCAGCCGTTGCCGCGGAATGCAGGCCTGCCTGCGTAGCACCAGTTCAACCGGCATGTCGCTTGGATGACGCAGAAACTTACGCATGAACACCGACCTCGAATGCAGGCAAACTGATATCACTGATTTCAGTATAGCGGCGCAATTGGAGCTGACCGATCTCGATGCGGATCGCCATCTGCTCGATCTGCCCGGTACGTCGCTACTGCTGTTCACTAGCACGGGCTGTGCCAGCTGCCGCTGGGCGCGCCGGACCCTGCCGCATTTGCCGCTGCCGGTGACGCGGCTGTGCTGGGTGGACGCCGGCCGTAATGCCGGTTTGGTGACGCGCTACGAGGTATTTCATCTGCCAGCGCTGTTTCTGATTCGCGATGGTCAGTTCTTTGGCGCGTTGCATGCGCCCCTTACCCAAACCGATCTGGTTGCCGCCATGAGCGAGGCGCTGCTTCGCCCGGCTGAGGAGCTTCCCTGATGTCTCAATCCCCCGCGCCGCGCGTCGGCATCATCGGCACCGGTGCCATCGGCGGCTTCTATGGTCTGCTGCTGGCCCGCGCCGGGCTCGACGTGCATTTCCTGCTGCGCAGCGAATACGCCGCAGTCGCCGAGCGCGGCCTGCAGCTCAACAGCAAGGTGCACGGCGCCCTGCAGCTGGCGCCGGTGCAGGCCTATCAGCGGGTCGAGGACATGCCGGCGTGCGACTGGCTGCTGGTTGGCGCCAAGACCACCGCCAATGCCGAACTCGCGCCACTGATCGCCAGGGCGGCGGCGCCTGGCGCCAAGGTCGTCCTGCTGCAGAACGGCCTGGCGGTGGAGGACGAGCTGCGCCCGCTGCTGGCGGAGGGGCTGCATCTGCTCGGCGGGCTCTGCTATATCTGCGTCCATCGCAGTGGCCCCGGCGTGATCGAACACCAGGCGCTGGGCGCGATCAATCTGGCCTATCACTCCGGCCCGACGGCTGATGACGAGCGTCTGGCGCTGGTCGAGGAGGGCGCTGCCATGTTCCGCAGCGCCGGCCTGGATTCGGCCGCCATGCCCGATCTGGCGCAGACGCGCTGGCAGAAGCTGGTGTGGAACGTTCCTTACAACGGCCTGTCGGTGTTGCTCGATGCCGATACCCGCCAGCTGATGGGCAACCCCGACAGTCGTGCGTTGATCCGCGACATGATGCTGGAGGTGGTGCAGGCCGCCCAGGCGCTGGGTCATGGCATGCCGGATAACTACGCCGACAAGCTGCTGGCAGCCACCGAGCGCATGCCCGACTATCTGCCCAGCATGTATCACGACTTCGCCCAGAGGCGGCCGGCGGAGTTGCACGCCATTTATGCGGCGCCTCTGGCGGCGGCCGCTACCGTGGGCTTCGAGATGCCCAGGGTGCGCGCGCTGTATCAGGCGCTGCGTTTCATTCAGGCTCGTCAGGAGGCCTAGTCATGGGCAAGGGGTTGGCTGACAAGCTGGTGCTGGCGATTTCCTCGCGCGCGCTGTTCGATCTCAGTGAAAGCCATCAGATCTACGAGAGCGAGGGGGTGGAGGCTTACCGCCGTTACCAGATCGAGCACGAGGACGAAGTGCTGATGCCGGGCGACGCCTTTCCTCTCGTGGAGAAGCTGCTCGGGCTCAACACGCGCCTGAGCGAGCAGCGCGTCGAAGTGATTCTGGTCTCGCGCAACAGCGCCGATACCGGCCTGCGTGCTTTCAACTCGATCCAGCATTACGGTCTGGGGATTTCCCGCGCGGCCTTCGTTGGCGGCCGCAGCCCCGATCCTTATCTGGCGGCGTTTGGCTGCCATCTGTTTCTTTCCACCCATGCCGATGACGTGCGCAATGCACTGAAGGCCGGCTTTGGCGCGGCGACGCTGCTGTCCGGCGGCACGCGTCGGGCCAACAGCAATGAGCTGCGCATCGCCTTCGACGGTGACGCGGTGCTGTTTTCCGACGACTCCGAGCGCGTGTATCAGAACGGCGGGCTGCATGCCTTCCAGAGTCATGAGCGTGAGGCGGCGCGCCAGGCGTTGCCCGGTGGGCCGTTCAAGCCGTTCCTGGCGGCGCTGCACAATCTGCAGCAGGAATTCCCCGAACAGGACTGCCCCATCCGTACTGCGCTGGTGACCGCACGCTCGGCGCCTGCCCACGAGCGGGTGATTCGCACCCTGCGCGAATGGAACATTCGCCTGGACGAGTCCTTCTTCCTCGGCGGGCTGGACAAGTCGGCCGTGCTCGAAGCCTTCGCCGCCGATGTGTTCTTCGACGACCAGACCGGCCATTGCGAGAAGGCGCGGCAGGTGGTGGCGACCGGGCACGTGCCGCACGGCGTCAGCAACGAACTGCAGCCTTAGCCTGCGCGGGTCGCTAGAGGCCGCCTCCATCGGTGGCTGCCGGGCGAGACAGCCGACGCCTGCGCGCGTTCATCGTTCTGCATATAGCCATTCGTCCTAAATACTGCCGCCGACCTTGCTTTGTCTGATGCGCTGCTAAGCTCAATCAAGGGCCTGCGCCAGCAGTCAAGGAGGCCGTGTGATCCGCTCGATACTCTATGCCACCGATCTAGGTCTCTACGCTTCCTATGTGTTGCAACATGCACTGGCGCTGACGCGCAGCTTCAAGGCCGATCTGTACGTGGTGCATGCCGTCGAGCCGATGGGGCTGTTCGCCGAGTCGGTCCTGCAGACCTATCTGGATGAAGAGACGCTGGAAGAGTTGCGGCGCAACGGTCTGAGCACGGTCATGGCCAGCATCGAGCAGCGCGTGCTGGAGGGCTTTCGCGACGAGTTGGGGGACGGGCAGCAGGATCTGCAACTGATTCGGGCCGTGCGCGTGCTGCAGGGTGATCCGCCTGCGGTGATTCTCGAAGAGGCACAGAAACTCGGGGTGGATCTACTGGTCGTAGGCAGTCACAGCCACGGTGCCGATCTTGCCGTACCGCTGGGGCGTACGGCGGCGCGGGTAGTGCAGCTGTCCGAGGCGCCAGTGTATCTGGTGCCCATGCTTCAGCATCGGGGGCGAGGCGAACTGTAGGGGGATATACCTGGTAAAAGATATAGATGCGCGCTTAAACCAATAATATGGTTATATAAGGCATTGGCGGCTGCCGGCCTGCCTTACTGCTTTGAGGGAAATCTATGAAGCTTCAACAACTGCGCTACATCTGGGAAGTCGCGCACCACGACCTCAACGTATCGGCTACCGCTCAGAGCCTGTACACCTCGCAACCAGGGATCAGCAAGCAGATTCGCTTGCTCGAGGACGAGCTGGGCGTGGAAGTTTTCGCCCGCAGCGGCAAGCACCTGACCCGCGTCACACCCGCCGGAGAGCGGATCATCACCACTGCCGGAGAGATTCTGCGCAAGGTCGAGAGCATCAAGCAGATCGCTCAGGAGTTCTCCAACGAGAAGAAGGGCACGCTGTCCATCGCCACCACCCACACCCAGGCGCGCTACGCGCTGCCGCCGGTAATCAGCGCCTTCATCAAGCAATACCCGGATGTCGCCCTGCACATGCACCAGGGCACCCCGACCCAGATCGCCGAAATGGCGGCTGACGGCAGCGTGGATTTCGCCATTGCCACCGAAGGTCTGGAACTGTTCAACGACCTGATCATGATGCCCTGCTACCGCTGGAACCGCTGCGTGGTGGTGCCGCAGGGGCATCCGCTGACCAAATTGCCCAAGCTGACGCTCGAAGCGCTGGCCGAGCACCCCATCGTCACCTACGTATTCGGTTTCACCGGCCGCTCGAAGCTCGACGAGGCCTTCAGTCACCGTGGTCTGACGCCCAAGGTGGTGTTCACCGCGGCCGATGCCGACGTGATCAAGACCTACGTTCGCCTGGGGCTGGGGGTGGGCATCGTGGCCAAGATGGCGGTGGACGCCAGGCTGGACCCGGATCTGGTGGTGCTCGACGCCGACCAGCTGTTCGAACCGAGCGTGACCAAGATCGGCTTCCGCCGTGGCACCTTCCTGCGCGGCTTCATGTGCGATTTCATCGAGAAATTCGCCCCGCACCTGACCCGCGACATGCTGGCCAAGGCCGTGCAGTGCCACAACAAGTCCGAGCTCGAAGAGCTGTTCAGCGGCGTCGACCTGCCCGTGCACTGAGGCCGCAGACCATAACGAAACATGGCGCCCAAGGGCGCCATGTTTCGTTTCAGCCACCGATGATCAGTGGCTCAGGTGCAGGCCGCACTCGCGATTGTCCTCACCCTTGGTCGGGTCGAAGTAATCGAACTCGTTCGGCAGGTCGTGGGCGACCAGGTACTGGTACAGATCCTTGGACGACCAGTGCAGCAGCGGTGCGACCTTGATCAGACCGTCCGGGTTGATGCTGATCGGGTCCATCTGCGCTCGCACGGCCGTATCGGTGGCGCGCAGGGCGGTGAACCAGACACCTGGTGCCATCTCGCGCAGGGCGCGGGCAAAAGGCTCCAGCTTGACCTCTTCGGTGAACGCGGCGTGGCGCGGATCGTCCAGACCGGGCACCGGGCCGTCGATGGCCTCGCGGTGTGCGCGCGAGCGCTTGGGCAGGTAGGTGATCAGATTCAGGTTCAGCTTGCGCGTCACCTCGTCGGCGAAGCGGTAGGTGGCTTCGGTGTTGTAGCCGCTGTCCATCCAGACCACCGGGATATCCGGCTTGACCTGGCTGACCATGTGCAGGATCACCGCTTCGAAGGGACGGAAATTGGTGGTGCAGATGGCGGGTTTGCCCAATCCGATGGCCCACTGAACCAGCTTTTCCGGCTGGTTGCCGTATTCGGCGTTGAGCGCGTCCAGGTCGAGTTCCATGCTGAGGACTCCAGGTCGTGTGCGTGAGGACGCGATGGTAGCAAAGCCTGGTTATGCCTCTAAATAACTAGCTATATGGATGTCCTTTCATATGGTTATAAGTGGTGACAGATTGCGTGGGCCAAGCCCAGCGGCTAGAGTGCCGGCTCCTTTTTGGCTCAACCGAGGAGTGTCCTGTGGAAATCGCGTGTCTCGACCTGGAAGGCGTACTGGTCCCGGAGATCTGGATCGCCTTTGCGGAAAAAACCGGTATCGAGTCGCTCAAGGCGACCACCCGCGACATTCCCGACTACGACGTGCTCATGCAGCAGCGTCTGCGCATCCTCGATGAGCATGGCCTGAAGCTCAAGGACATCCAGGACGTGATCGCCACCCTCGAGCCGCTGGAAGGCGCCGTGGAGTTCGTCGACTGGCTGCGCGAGCGTTTCCAGGTGGTGATCCTCTCCGACACCTTCTACGAGTTCTCCCAGCCGCTGATGCGTCAGCTCGGTTTCCCGACCCTGCTGTGCCACCGTCTGATCACCGACGAAAGCGACCGCGTGGTGAGTTACCAGCTGCGCCAGAAGGATCCCAAGCGTCAGTCGGTAATTGCCCTGAAGAGCCTGTACTACCGGGTGATCGCGGCCGGTGACTCGTACAACGACACCACCATGCTCAGCGAGGCCCATGCCGGCATCCTGTTCCATGCGCCGGACAACGTGATCCGCGAGTTCCCGCAGTTCCCGGCGGTGCACACTTATGAAGACCTCAAGGGCGAGTTCCTCAAGGCGTCGGACCGCAAGCTGAGTCTGTAGGAGCGAACGGGCGGTGTTCCGCTTTATTCGCGATTTCATCGCGAATTTCGCGGATAAATCCGCTCCTACAGCGCCTGCTGTTCGGCGCGATAGGCCGAGGGCGACTGGCGCTGCCAACGCTTGAAGGCGCGGCGGAAGTTGGCCAGGTCGGTGTAGCCCAGGCTGTAGGCGATCTCTTCCACCGTCATGCGCCCGGCCTTGAGATGCTCCTGGGCCAGGGTGTGGCGCACCTCCTCGAGCAGGCTCTTGAACGAGGTGCCTTCGGCCTGCAGGCGGCGGTGCAGGGTGCGCGGGGTCAGGTGGAAGAGGCGGGCGGTAAGGCTGAGCGAGGGAAAGCCACCCTGTTTTTCCAGCAGCACCCGGCGTACCCGGCTGCTCATGGACTGCTCGGCGGTGAGCTTGGCCAGTTCGCGCTGGAGTATCTGTTCGGTATCACGAAAGCTGGCGGCGTCGGCGGTCTTCAGCGGCTGGTCGATGCTCTGCGCGGGCAGGACGAAGCCGCTCCAGTCGGCGTCGTAGCGCACCTCGCAGCGGCACAGCTGATGGGCCAGTCCGGCGTAGGCGGGCCTGGCGAAGGCGAAGCTGACCCGCTCCAGCGGGCAACTGCCCAGGGTCATGAAGTCCAGCACGTTCTTGATCGCCAGGATCACCGCCTCCAGCACCGGCCGGGCGATGCCGCCCAGCGGCGCCGCCTCGGCGAAGACCAGGCGCGCCTCCCCCTCCGTCTCCACCAGGCGGATGCTCACCAGGCTGGTGCGCAGGGCGATGTAGCGCTCGATCAGCTGGGCGGCCTGGCGCAGGGTGGTGCTGTTCATCGCCGCATAGCCCAGCAGGCCGTGGGTATTGACCACCAGGCGCTCGCCCACCAGCAGGCCGAAGGCCGGCTCGTCGGTACGCGCCATGGCGTCCTCGATCAAGCGCTCGAAGGTGGCCAGCGACAGGTGCAGGTCGCTGTCGCCCAGTCGCGCCTCGTGCAGTTGCGCCCGCGCCAGCCAGCCCGGCACGTCGGCGCCCATGTCGCCGACCAGGCCGACGATCTGCCGCAGGTACTGCGCGGGTAGGGTGAAGCTCTGCATCGCGGCTCCTGTGCTGGAAGCGAATCACTGCGGCGAACAATGTCAATAAATGACCCATCGATGTCAACCCCGAACCTCACGCCCGCGCCGCGCCGCGCTTAACCTGAAAACGCCTGACACCTCATTCGCACAACTACAACAGGAGGTCGCATGTTTTCACTGTTCGCCAGGCGGCGCCCGAGCACGGCCAGCATCAATGGCCGGACGATCGGCGTCGAGCCCAAGGAGACCCTGCTGCAGGCCGCCCTGCGCCAGGGCCTGGATTTCCCCCACAGTTGCCGCGTGGGCGGCTGCGCCAGCTGCAAGTGCCGGCTGCTGGAGGGGCAGGTCAGGGAGCTGACCGAAACCGGCTACATCCTCTCCGACGAGGAGCTGGACCAGGGCTATATCCTCGCCTGCCAGAGCGTGCCGAAAAGCGACGTGCGCATCGCCGTGGACATGAGCGTTCAGCAGGCCCGGCGCCGCGTCGAGGGGCGCGTGGTGGCGCAGGAGCGCCTGACCCACGACATCACTCGCCTGCTGCTGCAGCTCGACGCCAGCCTGCCGTACAAGTCGGGCCAGTACGCCAACCTCGCTATCGAGGCGCTGCCCGGCGTGGTGCGCAGCTACTCCTTCGCCAGCCCGCCGCAGGCCGATGCCAAGGTCAGCTTCTTCGTGCGCCGGGTGGCGGACGGGCGGTTCTCCAGCTTTGTCCATGAACACAACCTGCTCGGTGAGCGCGTCAGCCTGGAAGGGCCGCTGGGCGATTTCTGGCTGCGCCAGGGCGCTGCGCCGCTGTTGCTGATCGCCGGCGGCAGCGGCCTGGCGCCGATCCTGGCGTTGCTGCAGGAGGCCCTGGCCAGCGGCGTGACGCGCTCGCTGACCCTGCTGTTCGGCGCACGCGAGGAGCGCGACCTCTACGCCCTGGAGGAAATCAGCGCCATCGCCGCGCAGTGGCGCGGCCCCTTCCGCTTTCTCCCGGTGCTCTCGGCGTTGCCCGCCGATGCGCCCTGGCAGGGCGCGCGCGGGCTGGTCACCGAGCATCTGGCGCAGGTGCTGGAGCCCGGCGCCCACGCCTATCTGTGCGGCCCGCCGGCGATGATCGACGCCGCCGTGGCGCAGCTGGTGCGCCACGGCGTGGCCCGCGCGCACATCCATGCCGACCGTTTCACCACGCAGCAGGACACCCTGGCGGCTTCGGCCTGAGAGCCGCCAGACCCGTTACCCATAACAAGAGAAACCGCCATGAATATCCTGCATTACCTGAAGTACTTCCTGTTCCATGCCATCGGCCTGTTCGCCGTGCTGGCGCTGCTCGCCGGCGGCGCCTACACCACCGGCGGCCTGCTGACGGTGCTGGCGATCTACCTGCTGGGCGATGCCGTCTGCGGCGACGACACCTCGACCCCGCGCTTCAAGCATCCGTGGATTCTCACCGTGCAACTGTGGCTGGCCCTGCCGCTGCTGGCGTTGATCGTGTTCACCGCGGTATGGACGGTGAGCGGCGGCGACCCCTTGGGCTTCGGCGCCTGGGCCAGCGCGCTGAGCGGCTACGACGTGCTCGCCGCGCGCGAGGCGACCGCCTTCGGCCACCACGTCGCGGCGGTGATCCTCACCGGCCTGATGATCGGCATGATCGGCACCATCACCGCCCACGAGCTGACCCACCGCACCTGGGACCCGGTGTCCATGCTGATCGGCCGCTGGCTGCTGGCCTTCAGCTTCGACACCAGCTTCGCCATCGAGCACGTCTACGGCCACCACCGCTACGTTTCCACCCGCGAGGACCCGGCCACCGCGCCGCGCGGGCGCAACGTCTACTTCCATATCCTCGCCTCCACCCTCAAGGGCAACCTCAGCGCCTGGCAGATCGAGAAGAAGCGCCTGCAGCGCAAGGGCCATGCCCTGTTCGGCTGGCGCAACGCGCTGCTGCGCGGCCACCTGATGAGCGCGCTGCTGGTGCTGGCCGCCTGGGCCATGGGCGGGGTGGTGGCGGCGCTGTTCTTCGTCGCCTGCGCGCTGTGGGGCAAGGCCTTGCTGGAGATCGTCAACTACATGGAGCACTACGGCATGGTGCGCAACCCGGCCACGCCGGTGCAGCCGCGCCACTCGTGGAACAGCAACCGGCGCATCAGCTCCTGGACCATGTTCAACCTGACCCGCCACTCCCACCACCACGCCCAGGGCGAAGTGCCCTACCAGGACCTGCAACCCTTCGCCGAGGCGCCGATGATGATCGGCGGCTACCTGACCACCATCATCGTGGCGATGATCCCGCCGCTGTGGCACCGCCTGATGACGCCCAAGGTGCTGGCCTGGGACCGCGACTACGCCACGGCGGAGGAGCGCGAGCTGGCCGCCCAGGCCAACGCGCGCAGCGGCATCGCCGCGCTGCAGCGGAGTCTGTAGGAGCGAGCTCTGCTCGCGAATATCGGTGCCGCAAAAGCTTCGCTCGCGACGCTCGCTCCCACGGGGCTCAGCGGCCCAGGCGTTCCAGGGTGTCGAGCAGCACCTTGACCTTGGTGATCGACTCCTGATACTCGGCCTGCCAGCTGGAGTCGGCGACGATGCCGCCGCCGCCCCAGCAACTGACCTGGCCATCCTTGACCAGCAGGCTGCGGATGGCGATGGAGCTGTCCAGCTCGCCGCGCACGTCCAGATACAGCAGCGAGCCGCAGTAGAGGCCGCGCCGCGTCGGTTCCAGCTCGTCGATGATCTGCATCGCGCGGATCTTCGGCGCGCCGGTGATCGAACCGCCAGGGAAGCTGCCAGCGAGCAGGTCGAGCGCGTCCTTGCCGGGGGCCAGCTCGGCGGTGACGCAACTGACCAGGTGGTGCACGTTGGGGTAGCTCTCCAGGGCGAACAGCTCCGGCACCCGCACCGAGCCGGTGCGGCAGCTGCGGCCGAGGTCGTTGCGCAGCAGGTCGACGATCATCAGGTTTTCCGCGCGATCCTTGCCGCTGCCCAGCAGCGCCTGCGCCTGCGCCTGGTCGTCCAGCGCATCGCGGCCGCGCGGGCGGGTGCCCTTGATCGGCCGGGTTTCCACCTGGCCCGCGCTGACCTTGATGAAACGCTCGGGCGACAGGCTGAGGATCGCGCCGCCGTCGGCCAGGGCCTGGAAGCCGGAGAAGGGCGTCGGGCAGGCCTGGCGCAATGCCAGGTAGGCGGCCCAGGGATCGCCCGCGCAGGGCGCCTGGAAGCGCTGGGCGAAGTTCACCTGGTAGCAGTCGCCGGCCAGGATGTAGGCCTGGATGCGCTCGATGGCCCGGCGGTAGCCGGCCTGATCCAGATCGGCCCGGAAGGCCTGGGTCAGGCGAAAGCGCGCGGGTTTCTCGTCATGGGGCGCCTCGAACAGCGCCAGCAGGCGCTCGCGCTCGGCCCGTGGCAGGGCCGGATGGAACAGCAGGGCGCTGCTGCCGAGCAGGTGGTCGCTGACCAGCGCCCAGCCGTACAGGCCGAAGCGCGCATCCTCGAGGCCGAGGTCGTCGCGGCTGTGGCCGGGCAGGCTTTCCAGGCGGCGGCCGAAGTCGTAGGCCAGATAGCCGATGAGCCCGCCGACGAACGGTAGTTCATGACCGTCCGGCGCGTCGGCATGGCCGAGGCTCTGCAAGGCGCCGCGCAGGCGTTGCAGGAAATCGTTGGCCGATTCGTCGGCACTCGGTGCCAGCTCTGCCAATGGCCAGGCGCTCATAAGGTCATAGCGTCCACGCTCGGCACCCGGCCGCCCGGCATCCAGCAGGACGGCGCCGGGCGCCTGGCGGATACGCTGGAAGTACTCGGCGGGGTCGGCCCGGTAGGGCAGAGGATGCAGGGAGCAGCTAGGCATGCGTGGCAGTCGAAGGGGCTGGGGGAAGCGATTGTAGTCTGCCGCTAACATTCATCCTAGAGCTTGCGCGAGGGTTTGCCCGGATGCCCGGAGCTGATTAGTATGAGGCCCAGCCGTAACATTGCGCACCATCACCAAAACAATAATTAATGAAGGGATCCAGGCCATGGATGAAGTTATCGATCCAGCCGCTGGAAGCCTGCTACGTTCGAAACTCTCGCCACCCCAGGCCGCTTCGGACTATCTGGCAAGGCCCCAGGTCGAAGCTGCGCTTTTAGCCCATCCGCATGCCCGTCTCGTGCTGTTTTCCGCCCCGGCGGGCTTTGGCAAGACCACTGCCCTGGCGATGCTCGCCAGCGAACGCCGCCATGCCGGCGCCGCCGTCGCCTGGCTGTCGCTCGGCCCCGGCGACGACGAGCCGGTGCGCTTCTTCCAGCAGCTCATAGACGCCCTCGGCCGCGCGCTGCCCGGCCTGGGCGAGGATGCCCTGGGCTATCTGCGCAACACCATGCGGGTGCCGGTCGAGGCCGTCATGGAGAGCCTGCTGGTCGACCTGGCGCAGCGCCAGGAGCCGCTGCTGCTGGTGCTCGACGATCTGCACCTGATCCAGGACGCGGAACTGCTCGCCGCGCTCAACCGCCTGGTCAAGCTGGCGCCGCCGAACTTCACCCTGGCCATCGGCAGTCGTTCGCAACCGCCGCTGAGCCTGGCCACGCTGCGCGCCAAGGGCCAGTTGCTGGAGCTCGGCAGCGAGGAGCTGCGGCTCAACCCGGAGGAGGCGCGCAGCTACCTTGAACGCAGCGGCCTGCAGCTCGATGGCGAGGCCTTCGCCGCGCTGTACAGCCATACCGAGGGCTGGATGATCGGCATGCACCTGGCCAGCCTGTGGCTGCGCCATCAGCCCCAGCCGGTGCAGCAGATGGCCGAGATGGGCGCGGACCAGGGCGCGGTGGGCGATTACCTGCTGCGTTCGGTGTTCGAGCAGTTGCCGCAGGAGCGTCAGGAGCTGCTGCTGGCGTTGGGCGTGGCGCAGCAGCTCAGCGGCGATCTGGCCAACGCGCTGACCGGCCGCCACGATGGCCAGCAGTTGCTGGAGGAGCTGGAGGCCATGCAGCTGTTTCTCCTGCCGCTGGACCGCGAGCGGCAGTGGTATCGCTTCCATAACCTGTTCGCCGAGTTCCTGCGCACCCGCCTCCGGGAGCGTGACCCGGAGCGCTTCAAGCAGCTGCATTTCAATGCCAGCCTGTGGTTCACCAACCACCACATGCAGAACCTGGCCATCGAGCACGCCTGCCTGGCCGAGGATGCCGAGATGCTCGCCGCGCTGCTCGACGGCTGCGGCCTGGAGCTGATCAACCGTGGCCAGTTGCACCTGATCCACAGCTGGCGCCAGCACGTGCCCGACGCCATTGCCGAGCGCTATCCGATGCTGGTGCTGGTGGATGTCTGGAGCCGCGCGGCCGAGCTGGGCCTGGCCGAGGCCAACCGTCTGCTCGACGAGTTGCTGCAGCGCTGGGGGCAGGGCGGCGACAGCGGGCCGCTGAGCGAGCAGATGTTCGCCGCCCTGGCGGTCAAGGCGGTGATCGCCATGCAGAAGGACGACCTGGATACCTGCGTGAGCCTGGCGCGGCGCATCGAGGCGCAGCTCGGCCAGCACACCGCGTTTCTCGAGGTGGCGATCCTCACCGTCGGCGCCCTGGCCCACGTCATGCTCGGCCAGGCCGAGCAGGCGCGCAAGCTGCTGGCGCTGGCGCAGCAGCGCAACCACTTCCTCGAAGGCCGTTACCTGGACATGCAGCTGGCCAACGTGGAGATCCTCCTGTGCCTGGAACAGGGGCGGATCAAGCAGGCGCAGTTGCTCTTCGAGCAGTTGCGCACGCGGATGATGCCCTGGTTCGGCGAGCAGTCCCGGGCCCTGGTGCTGCCGGCCATCAGCGACGCGCTGATCGCCTACCACCAGGGGCGCCTGGACGGCTTGCCGGAGCGGTTGCGCTGGGCCCTGGCCGCGGTCGACGTGATCAACCCCATCGATCTCTATGCGCAGGCCATGCTCTGCCTGGCGCGGGTGCAGCGCCTGCACGATGCGCCCAAGGAGGCGGCCGCGACCCTGGTGCTGATGCAGAACCTGGCGGCGCGCAACCACTCCTGGCGCTTCTACGCGCAGGCGGTCGGCGAGGAAATCGCCCTGATCCTGCAGGAGCCGGCGGCCGACCGCAGCCGGCGGGCCGAGCAGCGCCTGAAGTCGGTGGACTGGGCCAAGCTGGCTGCGCACTACAAGCAGCGCAAGTTCAACCCCGTGCTCTGGGTGCTGGGCCTGACCCGCATCCGCCTGCAGCAGGCGCGCGGCCATTACAGCGAAGCGCTGCACGAGATCACCCAGCTGCGCAGCCAGTTGCAGAACGACTGGCACGGTCTGCACCGTCTGCGCCTGGATCTGCTGGCCGCGCTCAGTTATCAGCGCCTGGGTTATCAGGAGCGCGCACAGAGCCTGCTGGTGCAATGCCTGATCGGCGCCGAGCGGGAAGAAGCGCGCAGCCTGTTCATCGAGGAAGGCGAAGCCATTCGCCAACTGCTGCAGCAACTCGAATCGGCCGAGCGCCAGCCGGCGCTGCAGGGCTTTCTGCGCAGCCTGCTGGTGATCTGGCCGGGGCAGGAGTTGCGCCAGGCACTGGACGTGCTGGAGGAGGGCCTGACCGAGCGCGAGCGCGAGGTGGTCTGCCTGGCGGCCAAGGGCCTATCCAACGAAGAGATCGGCCAGCAGCTGTCGCTGGCCCTGGGCACCGTCAAATGGCACCTGCACAACATCTACGAAAAGCTCAAGGTGCGTAATCGCACTCAAGCCATCCGCCGTGCCCGCGAACTGAGCCTACTCGAATCATGACCAGCCAGAACCAGCCTCGTCAGTCCACGGTGCCCCTGCTGCGCACCAAACTCTATCCGGCCCATGGAGAGGGAGCGCCTCTGCTGGAGCGTTCGGCATTGCTCGAGCGACTGCTGGCCGCGCGCGAGCAGCGTCTGATCGTCCTCAGCGCGCCGGCCGGCTTCGGCAAGAGCACCGTCCTCAGCCAGTTGCGCCGCCGCCTGCAGGAGCAGGGCGCGCGCGTCGCCTGGTTGTCATGCGACGAGGCCGACAGCGAACCGGCGAGATTCCTGCAGTACCTGGTGGCGGCCATCGAGTCGGCTTGTCCGGGCTTCGGCAGTAGCGCCTCGGCGCTGCTGCAGGGTGAGATCAGCTGGCCGCTGGAGGCGGTGATCGACGCCTTCCTCGATGACCTCAAGGCGCTGCCTGGCGAGCTTTATCTGATGCTGGACGACTTTCACCGCATCCGTCATCCCTCCCTCGGCCAGGGCGCCCGCTACCTGATCGAGCGCCTGCCCAGGCATGTGCGTCTGGTGGTCAGCACCCGCTATCAGCCGCGGTTTCTCGATGAGCCGCCGTCGCTCGGCGGCTGGGCGTTCTGGCTAAGGGCCGAGGATCTGCGCCTGTCTCGCGGGGAAACCGCCGCCTACCTGCGCACCATCAAGCAGCTGGCGCTCGATGAGGCTGAGCTCGATCAGCTGCATGCCCGTACCGAGGGCTGGATCACCGCGCTGCATCTGGCGGCGCTGGCGCTGCCGCGGCAGCGTGACCGTGCCGCCTTTCTCGCCGGGCTGTCCGGCGCCGAGCGCAATATCGCCGATTACCTCGCCGAGGATGTGGTGGCCAGTCTGCCCGAGGCGCAGCAGCTGTTCCTCGATCAGACCTCGGTGCTCGATGAATTCAACGCCGAACTGTGCAATGCACTGACCGGCCGCCGCGATGGCCGTGACATGCTGCGCCGGCTGCAGAGCGAGCAGCTGTTCGTCATTCCGCTGGACGAGCAGGGCGAGTGGTTTCGTTATCACCATCTGTTCGCCGAGTTTCTCCAGGGGCGGCTGGCCAAGCGCGGCGACCCGGCGCATCTGCTGCACGCAGCCGCGCGCTGGTGCGAGGCGCGCGATCTCGCCGACAAGTCGATCAAGTATGCCCTGCGAGCACGCGACTATGGCTTTGCCGCCGAGCTACTGGAGCGTCAGGGCGCGCGCCTGATCGCCGGCAACCGGGTGTACGGCATTCTCGCCATCCTCAAGGACATACCGCCGGTGGTGATCGCCGAGCAGCCGGTGTTCCAGATCTTCTATGCCTGGCAGCTGGCCTTCGAGCAGAAGTTCGCCGAATCCGAGGCGCTGATCGAGGAGGTCAGCACGCGCCTGACCCAGGGGCGCGGCAAGGGCATGCACTTCGGTCTGATCGAGCTGCTGGCCGCCGCCCAGGTGCTCAAGGCCCTGGTGCTCTTGTATCAGGACAAGCTGGAAGCCTGCCTCAAGGTCGCCGGTCACTGGCTGGCCCTGGTGCCGCAGAACCAGCCGGTCTTTCGCGCCAGCCTGGCCTGCGTGCAGGCTGCGGCCTTCGCCCTGCTCGGCGAGTTTGGCGAAGCGGCCAAGGCCATTGCCGTGGCGCGGGAAAACCTGCGCCAGTGCGAGAGCGAGTACCTGCATGTGATGGCCAGCCTGATCGAGGCGCTGATCTGCAAGGAATACGGCGAACTGGAGCGCGGACGCGCCCTGGCCGAGGCCGCACGGGCGCGGGTGGAGCAGGTGTTCGGACGACGCAGCCGGGTCGGCGGCCCGCTGGGCCTGGCCTATGCCGACCTGCTCTACGAGCAGGATCGCCATGGCGCGATACTCGCCGAGCTGCCGCTGGCCACCACCTGGCGCGACGTCGCCACCCCGGTGGAGCTGATCAGTCGCGGCAAGCTGGTGATGGCACGCGCGCGCTTCTTTGCCGGCGCGGCGGAGCAGGGGCTGGAAGAGCTCGACGAGTGGCTGGCCGGGCTGCAGGGGCCCGGCTACGAACGCGTGTTCGCCATCGGCATGGGCTGCAAGGTGCAGTTCCTGCTGTGGCTGCGCCGGCCCAACGAGGCCCAGCGCATCTATTTGCAACTGGAGCGTCATCTCGCCACGCTGCCCATCGAACGCTATGGCGATGCCCATACCGCACTGGCGCTGAGTCAGGCGCGTCTGGCCTTGAGCGAGCGGCGCGTGGACAGGGCCCAGGCCAGCCTGGAAGCCTGCCTGGCCAAGCAGGGCGCCGAGCACCAGCGCGACCGGCGCCTGCGTCTGAGCCTGTTACTTTCTGTGGCGTACTGGCGCAAAGGTAACAGCGAAAAGGCCTTCGCCCTGCTGCGTGCCACCCTCGAAGAGGCCTGGCAGTGCGGCTATCGCCGTCTGTTCCAGGACGATGCCTTGTGGCTGCTGCCGCTCTGGGACGCCTGGTGCAGCGCCGAGCCCAAGCGCGCGGCGGCCTGGCAGGGGCTGGCCGAACTGCTCCGCGAGCAGTGCCGCCGGATGGCCATAGATCCTGAAAGTTTCGAGGAAAATCAGGATGTTAGCCATCGCGAAAGAGAGATCCTGCGGCTCGTGGCGGCGGGGCTGTCGAACCGCGACATTGCCCAGACGGTGCATTTGTCGGAAGCCACCATCAAGTGGCACCTGCACAACCTGTTTTCCAAGCTGGGCGTGCGCAGCCGGACTCAGGCCGTGCTCAAGGGCAAGAGTCTCGGCCTTTTGAGCGAGGCCTGAGAAAGACCGGGGTAGAGGGGGAGATGCCATGCTCCATCCCTTGGATGGGCTGGCAGTGCGATAGCGGGTCAGTAGCTTGTAGCCATCTCGAAGCGCAGCGCGTTTCGCGAATCCAAACCTGGCGCAACTAGGGAAGCCGTGACAGGTCTGGTGGTCGGCATGAGCCGATCAGGCTGCTCGTGACAGGACGTCACCGGCAGAGCCCGGGGAACCCCCATTCGAACTGTGGAGATAACAACAATGATGACCCTGAAGAAAATCGCTCTCGCCGCCGCCGTCATGGCCGTTCCGTTTATGGCTCAGGCACAGATGCAGTCCCTCGACGACGCAGCCCTGGCCGATGTGACCGGTCAGGCCGGTATCAGCATCGCCGGTAACTTCGATGCCACCATCGGTTCCATCGTCTACACCGATACCGCAACCGGCGTCGACGACGGCAGCAACAGCCTGAGCCTGAACACCGTCAAGCTGACCGGCTTCAACATCAGCGAAAGCAACCCGCTGACCATCGACGTGGTGGACAACAAGCTGGAAATCGGCCTGCCGGGCATCAACGGTGGCGTCTCGGTCGACTCGGTGAAGATCGGCGCCAACAGCATCGGTGGCGTGGCCATCAACGGTCTGGACATGGCCGGCTCCACCGTCAAGGTCTGGGGTCATTGATCCTCGCCTGACCTGATCCACAGGAGCCTTGCCGCCGGCTGCGGCCGGGCTCCTGCTCCGTTGTACGCAGTTGCGGATTGACCAATGATCGAAATTCTCGTGGGCAGCCTGATCGGTTTGTACGGTTTCACCGAGGCTGTCGACATCAAACCGCAGCCCGCCGGTGTCGTGAACATCACCCAGCCGCTGCTGCCCAATGGCCCGCTGCGCGAATCGGTGATGGTCGAGCCGATGAGCCAGTTGCAGTTTCGCAACGTCATCCGCCAGGCCTACGACTACAGCTGCGGCTCCGCGGCGTTGACCATGCTGCTGGATTACTACCTCGGGCGCAATCTGCAAGAGCGCCAGGTGATGGAAGGGCTGCTGCATTTCGGCGAGGCCGAGAAGATCATCGAGCGCCGCGGGTTCTCGCTGCTCGACATGAAGCGCTTCGTCACCGCGCTGGGGTATCAGAGCGGGGGCTTTCGCGCCGGGTTCGATGATCTCGCCCAGCTCGAACACCCGGCCATCGTGCCGATCGAGTACGCCGGCTTCAAACATTTCGTGGTGGTGCGCGATGTCTACAACGACCACGTCTTCGTCGCCGATCCGGCGTTGGGCAACATCAGTTTCACCCGCGTGCGTTTCGAACAGATCTGGGATCAGAACGTTCTGTTCGTGATCTTTCCCAGCGGCAACGAGCCACCCAATGCCCTGGCGCTCACCGACCGCGACCTGCGCATCATCGATGACCGCACCATCAGTCTGCTGGCCTTTCGCGAGTTCCCGCAGATGGCCAAGTTCACCAGCAATCAGGCCGACCAGTTGGGGTCGGGTGGCGACATTCAATACATTCGCCGCAAATGATTCACCCGGCATAACAATAACGACCTGGGGATAGCGTCATGGGAGTTTGGGGATACGCATGGCTGGCCGCGCTGGCGCTGATGATGCAGCCGGCACTTGCCGACGAGGCTACGGTCGACGATGCACGTGAGGCGCTGACCAAGAAGGACGACGACGCCGACAGCGCCAAGGCGCTGGAAGAGGTGTTCCAGGCCGCGGAGAAGAGTTACACCCTGCTCAAGAAGGGTGAACGCACCCTGACCTACGGGTTCGACTACGCGCTGCTGCGCGATACGCAGATCCAGACCGTGCGCACCGGGCAGAACGTATTCAGCGTGATCGGCCAGAGCGAGGCGCAGCATACCTTCACCAATTCCTTCACCTTCGACTACGGGGTGTGGGACAACCTAACCTTCAGCATGCGCGTGCCGTTCCTGGCCAAGTACGACACCGAACGCGACCTGAGCAGCTACAGCCTCGGCGACATTTCCGCCAGTTTTCGCTGGCAGCCCTGGTCGTCGGCGCGCGGGCGCCCGGTCACCACGCTGTTCGCCACGCTCGGCCTGCCCACCGGGGACAGCCCGTACGACGTCAGCCTGGACAACGGTCTGGCCACCGGTAACGGCTATTACAGCCTGGGTGTCGGCGCCAACCTGTCCTACGTGATCGATCCGGTGGTGCTGTTCGGCTCGCTTGGATACACCTACAACCTGCCGATTCGCGATGCCGATCAGGTGCGCGGCGGACGCCTGCTGGAAGAGGTCGAGCCGGGCTCGAGCCTGTCGCTGAGCATGGGCTTCGCCTATGCGCTGTCCTATGACGTGTCGCTGGCCACTTCCCTGCAGATGGCGCACAACCTGGCGCCGAAGTTCAAGTTCAGCGACGCCACCCTGGAGGGCAAGGAGCAGACCAGTGCGGTGATGAACTTCTCCCTCGGCCTGCGCACCTCGCCGAACAATATCGTCAACGTCAATGCCGGTTTCGGCATGACCGAGGATTCGCCCGACGTCCTGCTCGGCATCTCCATGCCCCTGGATATCAAGGGTCTCAAGGCCGAGTAAGCAGCGAGCGAACCTGATATGACTCATCTAGCCAAGCTGCAGGCTCTGCTGCTGGTGGGGTTGGGCGCGGCCTGCGTCCTGCCTGCCCAGGCGCAACTGGCCAACAACCTGACCATCGGCAACCCCAAGGCCATGGCCATGGGCAACGCCGTTACCGCCGATGTCACCGGTATCGATGCGGTGCACTACAACCCCGCGGCGCTGAGCAAGCTCAAGGGGCGGCAGACCACGGTCAAGCTGCTCAGCGGGGTGATGGACATCCGCGCCAAGTTCGACGCCAAGGAGGATTACGGCTTCATGGGTTACGACGATGACCCGTTCAAGCATTCCAGCAGCCGTACCCTGACTCCGACCATGTACCTGCCGGGTGTCGGCGGCATGACCGAGCTGCCGGTGCTGGTGGCGCCGCTGGCCGGGCTGTCGATCAACCCGCCCGGTTCGAAATTCACCTTCGCCACCAACGTCTACGCGCCCATGGCCTTGGGCTACTCGCGCGATTCGGACAGCGATCCCGGGCGTTTCCAGGGGCGTCAGGTGTCGTTGCAGCGCATCACCTACTTCTCGCCATCGCTGGCCTATCAGGTCAATGACGAGCTGTCGCTGGGGCTGTCCATCGGCTTCTCGCATCAGGCCGTGGCGCTCAACCAGGACTTTCGCAACCCCGGCATGCTCACCGGTCTGACCCGAATCCTCAACGAGGCGCTGTGCCTGCCGGGGCTGGAAGAGATCACCGGGCCATTCATCAACGTCTGCAATGGCAAGATCGGCCCCTTCGACTCGTTGGCCAACCTCGATCTGGATCTGCAGCAGAGCCTGTCGCCAACCTACAACCTGGGCATTCTCTGGGAGCCCAGCGACTGGTTCGCCTGGGGAGCGACCTACCAGAGCGAGGCGCGCATGAACCTGCAGGGCAAGTACCGCGTCGACTACAGCGAGGACTGGGCAGGCTTCTGGTCCGGCCTGCAGGGCTCGCTGTTCGGTCAGATCCTCAGCCCGCTGTTTCCCTACGGCGCGGACGAGGAGAGCGGCAACGCCTCGCTCAAACTGACCTATCCGGACGCCTTCAGCACCGGCATCAAGCTGCGCCCGTTCGACAAGTGGCAGTTCAACCTGGACCTGCGCTGGGTCGGCTACAGCGACTGGAACAGCTTCGAGATCGAGTTCGATCGCGAGCTGGATCTGCTGCGCATCGCCAAGACCTTCGGCGGTGGCAAGGCCACCGATCGCAGCCTCATTCTCGACCGTCGCTACCGCGATACCTGGAGCTGGGGCGTCGGTGCGCAATACGACGTCAATGATCGCCTGGCCCTGCGCGCCGGCTACGAATATCGCCCCTCGGCCATCCCGAAGAACCGGGCGGACGTGCTGGCGCCGGTGGGCGATGCCGATCTCTACGGGCTCGGTCTGGGCTATCGCTGGGACAAGGACACCACCATCGACGTCGGCTTCAACTACTTCGTTTCCAGGCAGAGCATTCCCGCGGGCAGCAGCTGCAACGTCAGCTGCGAAGGCCTGGACAACCTAGTCTACAACCCCTATGCCGGGCTCAATATCGAAACCACGGTCAAGGCCTATATCTTCGCCATGACCTATACCTCGAGGTTCTGAGGCGATGCGCAGTCTGATCTTCATCCTGGCCTTGCTGCCCCTGATGCCGGCCACGGCCGGCAGCCGCTACCTGACCTGGGTCGATGACCTTGGGCGGGTGCACAACACCTTCGTCGACGGCCGTTTCGCCGAGCAGCAGAGCCAGGCCAGGCGCCGCGCCGAACAGAGCGACCAGGCGCGGCTCGGTGACGGCGGTGCCTGGCCGGGCAGTGCGCCAGGCACGGGGGAGAGCAAGCGCCGCTATTTCACCTGGGTCGATGGCAATGGCCAACTGCACAACAGTTTCTATGCCGGCGCCCAGGTCGCCGGTGCGTCGGGTCGCGATCAGGTACTGGCCAGCGGAGAGCGGGCAGGGGAGTACATCGACTCGGCCGTGCTGGAGGGGCGCGGCTTTGCCCGCGACAGCTACGAAAGCCCCTATTACACCTGGGTCGACGAGCAGGGGCGGATGCACAACTCGCCGGTGCCGACCCGGCAACGCGCGCCCGATTCCAGCCAGACCGCTGCACCGGTGCGCTTCAGCGAAGGCCGGCAGATCGAATTCGAGCGCAGCAAGCCTTCGTTGCCGATGCTCGATGGCCAGCCGACGGCTGCCATGCAGGCGCTGCTCGCCGGTAGCGAAGTGCGGGAGGAGGGGCTCTACGGCGAGCTGGTGGCGCGCTGCTGCGGCCAGCTGCGCGACAGCGATTTCAAGCCCCTGTCGGCCGACGAGCCGCGCTTCGAGGAGCTGGATCGCTTTTCCCCCAGCTTCGATTTCCCCATGGGGCGCAGCTACTACGCGGCGCTGAGACTGCCCGCCTCGCGGCAGAGCTACGGCCTGCGCGTGCGCAGTTTCGCCAATCGCCAGGTGGTCTACCCGTCGCTGCTGTTTCTCGACGAGGCCAAGCGGCCGACCCGCCTGGTCAGTGACGCGGTGTACCAACTGCATCCGGAAACCTGGTACCGCTACGCCTTCATCGAAGGCACGGTGCAGGTCCGCGCCGAGCGTGGCGAGCGCTACGTGCTGCTGATTACCACTGATCAGGATCGCAGCCTGCAGACGCTCGACAACAAGCCCTTCAAGCGGCCGCTGCAACCGCTGGCGCTGGATGAGACAGGCATGCAGCGCCATGCCCACGCCGACGAGGGCGCTTTCGAACTCGCCATAGTGCGCTGAGATCGGCGCAGGCCAGATACTTCGAGGCGCCCATAAAAAAACCGGAGTCCAGGGACTCCGGTTTTCGTCTGCATCAGGTCAGCCAGACGGCTTAAACCGGGAACAGCTCGCCCAGTTTCATCGCCAGCATCATGTCGCCTTCGGCGCGCAGCTTGCCGGCCATGAAGGCCTGCATGCCATCGGTTTCACCGCTGGTGATGCCCTTGAGGGTTTCGCTGTCCATGATCAGGGTCACGTTGGCGTTCGGGTTGTCGCCTTGCTCGACGGCGCAGGTGCCGTCCTTGACGATCAGGGCGTAGTTCTCGCCGTCTTCGATGTTGAACTGGAATACCAGATCCAGGCCGGCAGCGGCGCTGGCGTTGAACTTGGATTGCATGGTTTGGACGATGTCAGCAACGCTCATGGTCTTATCCTTCTTTTCAGGTTTTTCGCGCAGCCTCGCGGCCGCAGTGGGCCGGAACTCACCGGTAGGTAATGAGCTCCGGCGCCTTCAGCAGCTGTAAATGCACATGGCTGTTGAAGGAAGCCAGACTCACCTCGTTGCCACGAAACTTCAGCTGGCTGAGCGAGGTGTTGACGATTTGCCAATTCAGTTCGAAAGCTTTGTGCGCCGGTACGCCGGTGACTAGGCGCAGCAGGGCGGTGATGGTGCCGCCGGAGGTGAATACGGCGATGTTCTGTTTGCTCTGGGCCTGTTCGAGAATGCGCCGCAGGCCGCCCTCGACCTGCTCGACATAGGCCTGCCAGCTCTGCAGCCCGGGTTTGTCGTGTTCGCCGGAGACCCAGCGCTGGATCAGCTTGGCGAACAGGCGCTGGAATTCGGCGCGGTTCTGCGCGCCGTTACGCAGGATGTGCAGGGCTTCGGGTTCTTCCGGCAGCAGATCGGGGAGCAGGGTGCGGATCACCGCGTCGGCATCGAACTCGTTGAAGGCTTCGTCGATATCCAGCGCCGGGGCGTCGTTCATGCGCTGCAGTGCGGCATTGGCGGTATGCTGCTGTCGGCGCAGGCTGCCGCTGACGCAGCGGTCGAAGACGATGCCGAGCTGGCTGAGGTGCTCGCCCAGTACTTCGGCCTGGCGCACACCGACGGGAGACAGGACATCGTAGTCGTCTGCACCGAATGAAGCCTGGCCATGTCGAATCAGGTAAATGCTGCCCACGTCCGTACTGGTCTCGGCACGTTGAAAGTTCCGCGAGGTTATGAGGAAGCTCGGGGGCTGTCAACGAAAAAACATACGCTTGTTTGAATTGCTCGTATGGCGCCCGCTCGTGCCGCCAAACCTGGCCGCCCGCCGCCTGCGTCGGTATGCTTGAGCCTTTGTGCGCCTGGGCGCAGCCGCATTGTCCAAGGGGGATCCGTGGAGTTTCTTAGCGAGTACGCCAGCTTTCTGGCCAAAACCCTGACCCTGGTGGTCGCCATCGTCCTGGTGCTGGTTGCGCTCGCTGCCACGCGCGGCAAGGGCCGGCGCAGCAGCGGGCAGTTGCAGGTACAGAAGCTCAACGATTTCTACAGAGACCTGCGCGAGCGTCTCGAGCAGAGCGTGCTGCACAAGGAGCAGCTCAAGGTTGCGCGCAAGGCCGAAGCCAAGGCCGCCAAGCTGGAGAAAAAGGCGCCGGCAAGCAAGCCGCGGGTCTTCGTGCTGGATTTCGATGGTGACATCAAAGCGTCTGCTACCGACAACCTGCGCCACGAAGTGACCGCTCTGCTGTCGCTGGCCAAGGCCGACGACGAGGTGGTGCTGCGTCTGGAAAGCGGCGGCGGCATGGTGCACAGCTACGGGCTGGCATCCTCGCAACTGGTACGCATCCGCGACGCCGGCATTCCGCTGACGGTTTGTGTCGACAAGGTAGCGGCCAGCGGCGGCTACATGATGGCCTGTATCGGCCAGAAGATCCTCGCCGCGCCCTTCGCCATCCTCGGCTCCATCGGTGTGGTGGCGCAGCTGCCCAATGTCCATCGTCTGCTGAAGAAGCACGACATCGACTTCGAAGTTCTCACGGCGGGCGAGTACAAGCGCACCCTGACCATCTTCGGCGAAAACACCGAGAAGGGCCGAGAGAAGTTTCAGGAAGATCTGCAGACCACCCACGATCTGTTCAAGGGGTTCGTCGCCCGCTATCGCCCGCAGCTGGATATAGACGCAATCGCCACCGGCGAGGTCTGGCTGGGCATGGCCGCTCAGGAGCGCCTGCTGGTGGACGAGCTCAAGACCAGCGACCAGTATCTGGCCGAGCGTGCCGTCGAGGCTGAACTGTTTCATCTGCATTTCGCTCAGAAAAAGAGCCTGCAGGAGCGCGTCGGCCTGGCTGCCAGCGCGGCTCTGGATCGCTTCGTGCTGACCTGGCTGAGCAGACTCAATCAGCAGCGGTTCTGGTAAGAGCCCATCGAGGGTTTGCGGCGTCGACCCTTTCGCATTGAAGATGGCCCCAGGTGCACGGCGCTACCGAACGACGACAAGAGGAGAAGGTAATGACTGAATTCAAGGCCCTGCAGATCAGCGAAATCACCGACAACGTCTTCCAGTGCGAAGTGGTGGAGCGGCAGGTCGAGGACCTGCCGGCTGGTGATCTGCTGATCCGGGTGCGTTATTCCTCGCTCAATTACAAGGATGCCCTGTCGGCCAGCGGCAACCGCGGTGTAACCAAGAACTATCCGCACACGCCGGGGATCGACGCGGCAGGCGTGGTAGAAGCCTCCAGCGTGGCCGAATTCGCCGTGGGCGACGAGGTGATCGTCACCGGTTACGACCTGGGCATGAACACCGCCGGCGGCTTCGGCCAGTACATCCGCGTGCCGGCGAGTTGGGCGATCAAGCGGCCGCAGGGGCTGCCGTTGCGCGATGCGATGATCCTCGGCACCGCCGGCCTCACCGCCGCCCTGTGCGTGGACAAGCTGGAGCAGGCCGGTGTCACCCCGGAGGCCGGCACGGTGTTGGTGACCGGCGCCACGGGCGGCGTCGGCAGCATCGCCGTGGTGCTGCTGAAGAAGCT
Organism: Pseudomonas hydrolytica; assembly: GCF_021495345.1. Classification (NCBI taxonomy): domain Bacteria; kingdom Pseudomonadati; phylum Pseudomonadota; class Gammaproteobacteria; order Pseudomonadales; family Pseudomonadaceae; genus Ectopseudomonas; species Ectopseudomonas hydrolytica. Next base: position 2,887,482 of record NZ_CP099397.1, on the reverse strand, counting down.
CGGCTATCAGGTGGCAGCGGCTACCGGGAAGGCCGAGCAGGGCGTTTGGCTCAGTAAGCTGGGTGCCGACGAGATCGTCGACCGCGCAGAGCTGCAGCAGGGTGTCGACCGTCCGATGCTCAAGGAGCGTTGGGCCGCAGCGGTGGATACCGTTGGCGGCGACATTCTGTTCAACGTGGTCAAGTCGCTGCAGCGCGGTGGCAGCGTGGCCTGCTGCGGCCTTACCGCCGGTGTCGCCTTCCAGGCCAGCGTGTTGCCCTTCATCCTGCGCGGCGTCAACCTCCTGGGCGTGGACTCGGTGGAGCTGCCGCTGGTGGTCAAGGCCTCGATGTGGGACAAGCTGTCGCTGCAATGGAAGCTCGATCTCTCCGAGCTGTGTCAGGAGGTGGAACTGGCGGAACTGCCGGGCTCCATCGAGCGCATATTGTCCGGTGGCATGGTCGGCCGCGTGCTGGTGCGGCTGGATTGAGCGAGAGGCCCGTCAATGACGGGCCTCGTCGTTTCAGGCCTGGCTGACGTACATGGTGATCTCTGCGCGAAACACCGGCTTCTCTCCCACGTAGGCCATCACCGGCACCATGATGTCGCCGGTCTGGCTCCAATCCACCTCGCTGCCATCGGCCACCGCGCGGATATCGCCATCGGCCTTGGCCAGGTATTGCACCGTCATACCCTTGGGAATCCAGCGGCAGCCGGGCGCAATGGATGCGTCGGTCATGCTACCGGCAGCGAGTTCGGCGGCGTTGCACAGGGCGATGGCATGTACCGTACCGATATGATTGAGCACTTCGCGGCGCTTGGCGAAGTGGACCTCGGCGTAGCCGGGGCGCAGCTCGACCATTTGCGGGGCGATGCTGGCGAAGTAGGGGGCGACCTGACCGATCATCGCGCTGAACTGGGCAGCGCCTGCCTGCTGAAACATCTGCAACATCTGACTCATGGGCTATCTCCTGGGTGCTGCGATTGAAGAAGAGCGCGCGCCGAGGCAGTATACGAGTGTTAGAAAATTATTCTAGAAAAATATTCTAGTCATTGAGGATTGGCATGCCCCGTTCATCGCGCAAAGACGAGATTCTGCAGGCTGCGCTGGCCTGCTTCACCGAGCACGGCGTCGATGCCACCACTATCGAGATGATCCGCGACCGCTCTGGGGCGAGCATCGGCAGTCTGTATCACCACTTTGGCAACAAGGAACGGATCATCGCCGCGCTCTATCTGGCCGGTACCGCGCAGTATGCCGATCTGCTGCAGCGCGGGTTCGCCGAAGCTGCCAGTGCCGAGGCCTGCGTCAAACTGCTGGTAACCAGCTACATCGACTGGGTGGTGACCAACCCGGATTGGGCGCGTTTTATCCTGCACAGCCGCAGTCGGGTCGAAGCGGGCGAGATGGGGGATACGCTGCGTGAGGCCAACCGTGAGCACTTTGCTCGGATACTTGCGGCGCTTGCCGAGTATCGTCGCCAGGGGCTGTTCAGGACGTTGCCGGACGACTGCTTCGCCTCGGTGGTGATTGGGCCGACGCAGGATCTGGCGCGCAACTGGCTGGCTGGCCGCACCCAAAGCGAGCTGGGCGAATGCCGCGAGCTGCTGGCGCAGATCGCCTGGGAAAGCGTGAAAAGCGGCGGCTAATCGAAGCGATAGATGTCCATGCCCAGTGAGCCATAGGTGAAGCCCGAGTGAGCCACGGAAAAGGCACCGCCAGCGCCGCGTGCGAAGAACAGTGGCAGCAGATGCTCCTCACTTGGGTGGTTGCGCACGGCGCTCGGTGCCAGGCGACGGTAATGATGCAGGGCCTCTTCGTCGTCCGTTTCGAGCTTTTCCACCATCCAGTTGCGAAATTCCTGGGCCCAGGGAGTGATGACCTCCGGTCCCGCCCGCCAGTCCAGCTCGCCCAAGTTGTGAGTGATGCTGCCGGAACCGATCAACAGGACGCCTTGCTCGCGCAGCCCGGCCAGCGTGCGCCCCACGCGCGTTTGCAGCTCGGGGCCGAGGCGACTGGGCAGCGACAACTGCAGCACGGGGATATCGGCTGCGGGATACATCAAGGAGAGCGGCACCCAGGCGCCATGGTCGAACGGCCGCTGCGCATCCAGGGCAGCCGGCAGGCCGGCGTCGCTCAGCTGCCGAGCGATTTCGCCGGCCAGCGCCGGAGCGCCGGGGGCAGGGTACTGCAGCGCATACAGAGCGAGCGGGAAGCCGCCGAAGTCATGCCAGGTTCGCGGCTGCTCGCCAGCGGTCAGCAGCAGGCTTTCGTTTTCCCAGTGTGCCGAGACGATCAGAATGGCTTCGGGGCGCTGCAGGTCGGCCGCCAGTCTGGTGAGCGCTTCGCCGCTGGCACCGGGCTGCAGCGCGAGCATGGGCGAGCCGTGTGAGATGAACAGCGAAGGCAGCATGGCACTGGCTCCTGAAGTAGGATGCTGTCATCTTCGCCCCTGAATCTATCGATTTCCAGCATAAATTATTGAGCCTTTTTATCGACTTATTAGGAGTATCCCTGTGCACGAGAGTTTCTGGCAGGAGCGCTGGGCGCGTGATCAGATTGGTTTTCATCTGGATCAGGTCAATCCATACCTGCTGCGGCATTGGCCGAATCTGGATGTACCTGCGGGAGCGCGAGTGCTGGTGCCGCTGTGTGGCAAGAGTCTGGACCTGGCCTGGCTGGCCGGGCAGGGCCATCGCGTGCTCGGCGTGGAACTGGCGGAAAAGGCGGTGCAGGATTTCTTCGCCGAGCAGGGGCTGCAGCCGGAAATCGTTCAGCGCGGCGCCTTCCAGGTCTATCGCGCCGGCGCCGTGGAGCTGTGGTGCGGTGATTTCTTCGCCCTGCGCCCGGAGGACGTCGCCGATTGCCTGGCGCTCTATGACCGCGCCGCGCTCATCGCGCTGCCGCCGCAGATGCGCGAACGTTATGCAGCGCATCTCACGGCGATTCTGCCCAGTGCCTGCCGCGGCCTGCTGATTACCCTGGACTATCTGCAAAGCCAGATGGACGGACCGCCGTTTGCCGTCAGCGACGACGAAGTGCAGGCGCATTTCGCGGCCGCCTGGCAACTGAAGACGCTGCAGCGCGAGGACGTGCTGGCGGGCAACTGGAAGTTCATCCGCCACGAGCTCAAGGCCCTGGACGAAGTGGTTTATCGTCTGGAGAAAGAAGGCTAGAGAGGCCAGGCTCGCCGCTGCGGGCCGCTAATGGCTGATACATGCGCGGCGCGCCCGACAAGCGGACGGCCGCATATGCGGCGTTTGGCTATCAGCGCTTGACGCCGATCTTCTCCAGCGTGCGCAGCTCTCGCGGCAGTATCTCTTGCATCGAGGGTCGCGCCTTGATGCGCTGGTAGTGGGCAACCAGGTTCGGCCAGCGTTCGGCATCCAGGGTTTCGCCGCCGTGCTCCATGTTGATCAACTGGCTGGCCAGTGCGAGATCGGCCATGGACGGTTGTTCGCCAAGGAAGTAGGGCGCATCACCCAGCGTGGTCTCGAAATAGTCGAAGTGGCTGGGCAGCTTGTCCTTGAGCGCCTGCTGCACCTTTTCCTCGTCGCACGGCTGGCCCATGGTGGCTTTCAGTACGCGGTTGCGAAACACCGTGAAGGTGCACAGGGGCGCCAGCTCGTAGTCGGCGTACTTCTCCAGCCAGCGCACCCTGGCGCGTTGCTGCGCATCCTCGCCGTACAGCGGTTTGTGCTCGGGGTAGCGTTCTTCAAGGTACTGACAGATCACGCTGGAGTCCGCCAGCTTGAGATCGCCGTCGCGAAAGGCGGGAATCCGGCCCAGCGGGTTGAGCTCGCGATACCAGTCGGGTTGGGCGAAGGGCATGACCACTTCCAGTTCGTAATCCAGCCCTTTCTCGATCAGACACAAACGTACCTTGCGGACGAAGGGGGAAAGCGGGGCGCCATAGACGGTCAGGCTCATCAAAGCTCCTTGCAGGCTGGGTGATCGGCTGGTCGCGTGGACCATGCGGGGGGGTCAGTCGTAGATGTTCTTCTTCTTCCAGTCGTCGTCTTCCAGGTTCTTCAGGCCCTCGGTCAGCTCGCTGGGCTCGTCTGCGGCTGGAATATTGCTGTTGAGCACCATGGCGTTGGCGCGCGCCAGCTGTTCCTCGAAACGCTTGAGCTGCGTCTGGTATGCCGCCGGCTCCGGTTGCTTGCGCAGATATTGCACGCCGCGCTCGAAGGCCAGACGGGCCTGGCCGGGCTGATTCTGCTGCAGGGCTGTCTGGCCCAGCGTGTTGAAAAACTCGATGTGTACCAGCACCAGCATCTGGCGAATCTGCTTGATCCACTGCTTGCCTTCATTGGCGGGCAACAGACCGCTCTGCACCGAACCGGTGATCAGGGCGTGCAGGTTTTCCAGCAGAAAGCGTACGTCCTTGGCCTTGGCTTCGTTGGCGATGGGCTGTGGCGGGTTCTTCACCGCGATGGATTCGCCCTGAGCAACCTGGGCGCGAAGGGTTTCGATGTCGGCCTTGAGCGTCGCGCTCTGCTTGTCTAGCGGTAGCAGACGCTCGCTGACCTGCAGCTGCAGCTGGGTCAGCAACAGTTTCAGCTGTGGCGTCATCAACTGACCGGGCATGCGCTCGGAGATGTCCTGGCAGCGACGAATGCGGTCGAGCAGGTCGGCACGCTGACGGGCCTTTTCCAGCTTGCTGTTCTCGACGGCATGGTTGATATAGGCAATCACCATCAACAGGGCGATGCCGCCGACTATCAGCAGGGTTATCACGAGTGCGGACACTGCTTGGGACCTCTCGAGCACTGGCTTTTCGTCCGAGTGTAGTGGCTTGGCTGCGAGGCTCCTAGTGGCATGTCAATTTATGGGCTGAAGTCTTTGATTTTAAAAATTTTTTAGAGAGTGGTTGACGACCCTGCAAAGGCTCCCTAGAATGCGCGCCACTTCCAGCGCAATGCCAGAAACAGAGCGAAGGAAGCCGGAAAGTTGCTTGATGTTCCGGGGTATGTCCCCTTCGTCTAGTGGCCTAGGACACCGCCCTTTCACGGCGGTAACAGGGGTTCGAGTCCCCTAGGGGACGCCACTTCAAGTTGTACTGCGGGAATAGCTCAGTTGGTAGAGCACGACCTTGCCAAGGTCGGGGTCGCGAGTTCGAGTCTCGTTTCCCGCTCCAAATTATGATCTACAGACTTCCACTAACGTCTGTAAGTCATTGAAAAAAGGGCCGCAAGGCCCTTTTTTCGTTCCAGCGAAAGCCACTGGAAACCACTCCAAGCCGCGAAAATTGAGTCCTTTTTTAAGTACATCAATACGGGCGGTTTGGTTTCCGGATTGTTGCTGGGAGGAGTGGGGGCGACGGGAAAAGTATCTGCTTCTGACTCATGTTCAGGATCACGATCATGGCTCTCACCGACTTCTCCATCAGGCACGCCCGGCCTACGGGCAAAGACTATACTCTCCGTGATAGCGATGGCCTTTCGCTGGCCATCTCTGCCAAAGGCGGCAGGTCTTGGCATTTCAGGTACTACTGGGCTGGCCGACAACAACGGATGTCCCTGGGCACCTACCCGGAGATCAGTCTCCGGGAAGCGCGTGAATTACGCGACGAGGGCCGAGCCCTGCTGGCCAAGGGCATTAACCCGAAGATCGACCGGAAGCAGAAGTTCCGAGCTGTGTGTCTGGCGGCGGAGCACAGCTTCAAATCGGTGTATCTGCAGTGGCTGGCGCATCGCAAGCTCGAACTCAAGGAGGGGCGGCAGAGCACGCTCTCGCAGATCCAGCGCATCTTCGACAAGAACGTGTTGCCCACGCTGGGCTCCATGTCGATCTACAACGTCCGCCGCGCTGATTTGCTGGAGGTGATTGCCCGGGTCGAGCGGCGCAAGGCGTTCACGACTGCCGAGAAGTTGCGCACCTGGTTCAGGCAGTTGTTCCGCTATGCCCTGGTGAAGGTTGAAGGGTTGGAGGGCAACCCGGCATCAGACCTGGATGTGGTTGCTTTGCCTGTGCCCCCCGTTGTCAACAACCCGTTCCTGCGACTGGAAGAGTTGCCCGACCTGCTGCGCAAGCTGCGTCGTTATGGAGGAACGGTCACCACGCAGTTGGGTATCCGGCTGCTGTTGTTGACCGGCGTGCGCACCGGCGAATTGCGCCAGGCGACGCCAGATCAGTTCGATCTTGAGCGTGGCCTGTGGATCATTCCGGCCGAGGTGGTCAAGCAGCTGCAGGACAGCGCGCGCAAGCGCGGGAAGCGGCTGCAGGACATTCCCCCCTACATCGTGCCGCTATCTGTTCAGGCGATCGAGGTTGCTCGCTACTTGCTGGCGCAGGTCAAGCCTGCACAGTGCTACCTGCTGGCTCACCGCAGCGATCTGAAAAAGCGCATCAGCGAAAACACGCTGAATGCAGCGCTCAAGCGTATGGGCTACGAGGGGCTGCTCACCGGCCACGGTATTCGTGCCACGATTTCTACTGCGCTCAACGAAATCGGTTACCTCAAGACCTGGGTGGATGCTCAGCTCTCGCACGCAGACCCTGACAAGGTAAGCGCCACCTATAACCACGCCCTGTACGTGGAGCCACGTCGGAAGATGGTTCAAGACTGGGCTGATCGGCTCGACCTGCTGGAGCAGGGCGAGGTATGTGCAGCAAGCGCGCATCTGTCCATCCGCATTGATGGTATGCCGGTTCTGGATGATGGTGACGGGGCGGCTGTGGATTCGAGAGCAACTGATACGTTGCCTGTTGTGGTGTCATCGGCGATCAGTACGTCGGCCAAACGCCTGTCGGCAGTGCCGGCCGTTCCTGAGCCAGTGGCACCTGCGGAGGTTGCGATTTCGGACTTCCAGCGCGAGCGAATGGAAATGCTCGAAATCTATGAGGCGCCTCACAACCTGCCGGTGGTGCAGTTCGCCAGGCTGGCCGGCAAATCACGCGACCAGATCAACCGCGAGATCAAGGCCGGCAAGCTGCTGACGTTGAGCGTGGGCAACCGCGGCCAACGGATTCCTGACTGGCAGCTTGATCCGCTCAAGCAGGCGTTGGTGCGTGCCGTGCTGCATCAGGTAGAGGATGTCAATTCGTGGCGGCTTTATCGGGTGTTGTCGCAACCCCGCGAGACGCTGGAAGGGCGCTCTGCCATCGAAGCTGTCTCATCCAGCAATCTCATTGAAATGATCCAGATGGTCAGTGGCGAGCTTGTGAAGGATTGCTCCGGAGAGGTCGCGTAGATTTTGGCGAGCCATGGACGGCTCTGGTTTCACTTCTTTGAATACTGGCTATATTCACTCATGCTGGCGGAATAATAGCGTCGTGTGATCTCACGGAGGAAACGATGGTTAGCATGAGGAATGTAATGGCGCTGTTGGGGGCTGCGCTTCTGGTTGGCTGCACGCAGCTTGATCCGTATCGCGTAGAGGCTGACCACCCTCCGGGCCTCGATGGGAGACTGCCAGAGCAGCCTCCATTTTCTCTCGATAGATCGAGAGAGTGCGGCAGCGCTGGCAATGATTGCGTTCAGTTCGTCGAGTACGATGAGTTCGGCAACGCGTTCAGTCGCGAGCAGTTGCAGGCAGGAGTATCGGCTGCAGAGGCCGTCGCTGAGAATGGTGGGGCGGTTATCGTTTATGTTCATGGCTGGCATCACTCGGCCAGTCCAGGGGATGGGGACATTAAGCACTTTCATTCAATAGTGTCTCAAGCCTCAGAACATAGTGGAAAAGGGGCGGTAGGTATCTATGTTGGGTGGCGCGGTGATTCTATTGATGCGGAAAATGCGCTGTTTGGTTGGTCGAGCTATGTGTTGACGTTTTGGGATCGAAAGTCCACGGCGCATACGGTCGGTCACGGTGGTGGTGTATCGGAGCTGATACGAAAACTGTCTGATATCAGGGCGAAAAATAAAGAATCCAGCTTGATGGTGATAGGGCACAGCTTCGGTGGTGCGATTCTCTATTCGGCAGTTTCTCAAATTTTGGCTGAGCAGATACGTCTTGATTCCGCGTCAGGCGAAAAGAGTTTCGTAAAGAAAGATTTTAGATCAGTCGCTGACTTGGTTGTATTGGCGAATCCAGCATTTGAAGCGATGCGCATGGCACCTCTGTATGCGCTTGCCAGGTCATATGAATATCCCCCTGATTTGCCGCCGAGACTTGTAGTGGTAACAACGACCGCAGACTGGGCTACCCGATACGCGTTTCCTGGGGGGCGGCACTTGGGAACGCTGTTTCAACGATATCCGGAAGGCCCGTCGAGAGCCCTCAATACAACTGCCATTGGGCACTATGTGCCTTACGTTACACATCAGTTAACTGCGGGTAAGTGTGATGATCGGCAAGAGGGCAGTAACTCTCTTGCGGACGAGGGTGGCGATTCTCTTCTCGAAGCATTGAATAAGCCAGCGAGCAGTTGCTTCCCAGGTCATAACGATGCGGCATCAGTGGTTCTAACACGGTGTGATGTGCGCGGGGATTGCAGGTACGTCGTTGACGAGCACTATCTTGCGCGGGGACCCGCCGTGGAGGGATATATTCCCAAGAGATTTCCAATTGCCAATGTCCGAACCGATGCCACAGTGATTGGTGACCACAACGATATTTGGAACCCAACAATGTCCAATTTCTTGTTTGGTCTTTTGGTGGCAGCAATGCAAGATCCGGGGGCTATACCTATGGTGCCGGCTTTATCCGTTGAGTAACCAGGTGCCGGGGATACCTCTGAGTCAGGGCCGGTGCTTAGCGAAAATCCCGGCTGCGTATATCCAGGCCGGTCAGCAGCGGAGTGAGGTCGGTGAGGCGGCCGGCGATCACGTGACGTACTCCATCGGCTGCTTCCAGATGGCCGTCGATACGTAGCATCTGCGACTGCACCAGCACCCGCCGCTGGCGTTCAGCCAGGTCGTGCCAGACCACCACGTTGACCAGCCCGAATTCGTCTTCGAGGGTGACGAAGATCACCCCGCTGGCAGTTTGTGGGCGCTGGCGACCGATCACCAAGCCGGCAACGCTGACCGGACGCCCGGGTTCCACCTCCGACAGCTCGCGTGAGCTGCGACAGCGCTGCGCTTTGAGCTGACGGCGCAATAGCGCCAGGGGATGAGGGCCCAGCGTGGTGCCCAGGGTCGCGTAGTCGGTGAGCAAATCCTCGCCGACCGAGGGCAGCGGTAGTTCTACCGATGCCTCGTTGGGCGCGGCCAGGCCGGCGAACAGCGGCAGTTGCGGCTCGACGCCGGCGACTGCCCAGCGCGCGCGGTAGCGGTGGCCGGCGAGACCGCGTAAGGCGCCGGCGTCGGCCAGTTGCTCGCGGGCTCGGGCATCCAGTTCGGCACGCTGGCTGAGATTCTGGACATCGATGAAGGGGCCGGCATGGCGGGCCGTCTCGATGCGCCGCGCAACCCCCTCGCTCAGTCCCCGGATCAAGCGCAGGCCCAGGCGGATCGCCGGCTGCTCTTTGCCGCATGGCTCCAGCGTGCAGTCCCAATCGCTGTAGCGGATATCCGCTGGCCGAACCTCGATACCGTGTCGACGGGCATCCTGCAGCACCTGGTCGGGGCTATAGAAACCCATCGGCCAGCTGTTGATCAGCGCGCAGGCGAAGGCTGCCGGTTCGTGGCATTTCAGCCAGCAGCTGGCGTAGGTGAGCAGGGCGAAGCTGGCGGCGTGCGATTCGGGAAAGCCGTAGCTGGCGAAGCCCTCGATCTGCCGGAAAATGCGCTCGGTGAATTCCGGCGTGTAACCCTTTTCGAGCATCCGCGACGTCAGCCGCTGGCGGTGTGGTTCCAGACCGCCGTGACGCTTCCAGGCGGCCATGCTGCGGCGCAATTCGTCGGCCTCGCCCGGCGTGTAGTTGGCGGCGACGATCGCCAGCTCCATCACCTGCTCCTGGAAAAGTGGCACGCCGAGGGTGCGCTCGAATACCGGGCGCAACTCTTCGGACGGGTAGGCCACCGGCTCCTCGCCGTTTCGCCGACGCAGGTAGGGATGCACCATGTCACCCTGGATGGGGCCGGGGCGGACGATGGCCACCTGGATCACCAGGTCGTAGAAGGTCTTCGGGCGCAGGCGCGGAAGCATGGCCATCTGTGCTCGCGACTCGATCTGGAACACGCCGATGGTGTCGGCGCGGCTGATCATGTCGTAGGTCGCTCGATCCTCCTGGGGCAGGGTCGCCAGTGTCCAGCGCATACCGCGGTATCGGCCGATCAGGTCGAAGCTCCGGCGCAACGCGCTGAGCATGCCGAGGGCCAGCACATCGACCTTGAGCAGACCGACCAGATCGAGGTCGTCCTTGTCCCACTGAATCACGGTGCGCTCGGCCATGGTTGCGTTCTCCACCGGCACCAGGGTCTCCAACGGATGCTCAGAGATCACGAAACCGCCTGGATGCTGCGACAGATGGCGGGGGAAACCGATCAGCTCGCCGGTCAGCGCCAGCACGCGGCGCAGCAGCGGGTTGTCGGCGTCGAAGCCCGCTTCGGCCAGGCGTTCAGCGGATGGCGCGTGGTCACTCCAGCGCCCGCAGCAGTCGGCCAGCGCGTTGATCTGATCCGGTGGCAGGCCGAGCGCCTTGGCCACGTCTCGTACCGCGCCAGCGCCGTGATAGGTGCTGACCACAGCGGTGAGCGCAGCGCGCCCCCGGCCGTAGCGGCGAAACACGTACTGGATAACTTCCTCGCGGCGCTCGTGCTCGAAATCCACGTCGATGTCCGGTGGCTCGTTGCGCTCGCGGGAGAGGAAGCGTTCGAACAGCAGCTTGCTGTGCGTGGGATCGAGTTCCGTGACGCCTAGCGCAAAGCACACCGTGGAGTTTGCCGCCGACCCGCGCCCTTGGCAGAGGATGCCCTGTTCGCGGGCGAAGCGAACGATGTCATGGACGGTGAGGAAGTAGCTCTCGTAGCCCAGCTCCGTGATGAGCGTCAGCTCGTGCTCAATCAGCGCGCGCACTTCTGAGGGCATGCCCTTCGGCCAGCGTGAGCATGCGCCTTGCTCCACCAGCGCGCGCAGCCAGGAGGCCGCGTCATGGCCGGTGGGCACCAGCTCGTGCGGGTAGTGGTAGCGCAGCTGGCCGAGATCGAAGGTGCAGCGTTCGGCGATGCGCAGCGTTTCGGCGAGCAGTTCCGGTGGATACAGCTCGGCCAGTTCTTCACGTCGGCGCAGATGGCGCTCGCCGTTGGGGAACAGATACGCGCCGGACTCAGCCACCGGCAAGTGGTGGCGGATAGCGGTCATGCAGTCCTGCAGGGCACGCCGGCCACGAGCGTGCATATGCACGTCGCCGCAGGCCACCGGCGGCAGGTCGAGGGCTCCAGCCAGGTCAAGCAACCGGCGCAGCCGCGCGGCATCGTCCGGGCCGCGATGTAGCTCGATGCCGAGCCAAAGCCGCTCAGGAAAGCGCTCGCGCAGCCAGGGAGCGTTCCGGGCATCGTCCTCCGGCAGCCAGATCGCCAGCAAGCCATCCGACGGTACCTCCAGATCCTCGCGCAGCAGGTGGTAGGAGCCTTTCTCTGCGCGGCGTCGGGCCAGGGTGATCAGCCGGCACAATGTCTGGTAGCCGGCAAGGTTCTCGGCCAGCAGAACCAGTTTCGGGCCGTCCTCGATCTTCACCTCGCTGCCGACGATCAGTGGCACACCCGTGTCTTTCGAGGCCTGCCAGGCGCGGACGATGCCGGCCAGCGTGCATTCGTCGGTGATCGCGAGGGCGCAGTAGCCTAGACGTGCGGCGCGCTCGAACAGCTCGCGGGCGCTGGAGGCGCCACGCTGAAAGCTGAAGTTGGACAGGCAGCGCAGCTCGGCGTAGCTGTTCATGCGAACCAGCCGTGCAGCAGCAGTGGCCCCTCATCGTCGACGGTGCGGAAGGCCCAGCCTCGTTGGCCGGTGCGGGTCTCCACTAGGTAGTAATCGCGGCGCACGTCGTCGCCATCCCACCAGCCGGACTCGATACGCTCAGGTCCCGAGAGAATGCGCAGAGAGGCTTCGTGCAGCGGTTGTGGTTCGGCCAACAGCCAGCCGGGTCGTGGGCCTGTAACGGGCAGCGGGCCGCCTTGCCGGTGTTCGCCGAGCTGCCAGGCGTGTTCGGGGCGGTGGTCGGCACGAGCGCCGAGCCCCTGCACGGCATCGTCTCCCAAACGGGCGCGCAGGCGCTCGCGCAGCTGCTCCCAGGGGAGTGACTGCTGGGGGCGCTCATCGAACAGTTGGCGGCGTTCCGGGGTGAAGGTCGGCAACTCGAGTGCCACCAGACGTATGGCCTGCACGGGGGCAGGCAGCTTCACCTGTTCCAGACGGCCGCGGGTCAACTCGAAGAGCATGGCCGCGTCGCGCTCGGCGGCCAGCAGACCGACTTGCACCTCGCTGTCGGCCAAGTCACGGTGTTCCAGGTGCAGGGCGAAGCGCTGCACGCCGCTGTCACGTCCGGTCAGATAGGCGGCGAGGTCGGCGGTCAGGCGTCGCAGCGGGAACAGCAGGGCCTGGTGCGACTCGACCTCGTAGTTCAGCTCGATCCGCGCGTCGAACACGTCTGGCGGCTGGTAGAAGTCCAAGGCCAGTGGCCGGTTACCGAGCAGCGTGTCGAGGTGAACCAGCACCTCGGCGGGAAAGCGCTTCGCCAGGCTGTCGCGGGGTAGGGCGAGCACCTGTCGCAGGTGGCGCAGGCCCATACGGGAGAACGATGTTGCCACTTCATGGGGCAGGCCGAGGCGATCCACCGGCTGCGAGTTCAGTATCTGGCGTAACTCCCCTGTGTCGGTCACCGCCAGGCCGTCGTGGGCGTTGGCCAGCACCCGTGCGGCGGCCGGATTAGGGGCGGCAGTGATGCGGTGCTGGAAGCCCAGCGCGGTCAGTTCCTCACGCAGGCGTGCCTCGAATTGTGACCAGGGGCCGAACAGGCGCAGGCTCGACTGCACCTCCAGCAGCAGGCAACGCGGATAGTACAGGCTGACCTGAGCGCTGAAGCCATAGCCCCAGGCGGCGAGGAACTGTTGCCACCGTTCGATCGCTGCCACGTCGTAGTCAGCGGTGGCGAAGCTGCGACTCAGCGCCTGGGCGGCGGTGAGCGACTGGCCGGGTTTCAGGCCGAGTGCGCGCGCCGCGGGGCTGACCGCTTGCAGCATGCGGCGTTGCGGCGGTCCGGCGAGCAGCGCCAAGGGGGCGTCGGCGTTGGCGTGGTGGCGCAGTACGCCATCCATTGCCAGCTGTGGTAGCAGGATACAGGCCCAGAGCATGGCGGCTTTACTGCCAGGCGCCGGCTGTGATCGGATGGGCCGGAGCTAGACCGCCGCGGCACTTGAGTACGCGCAGTTGTGCTGGCTGGCCGTCGATGGCCAGGCGCAGCGCGGCAGGCGAGGGATTCACCGCCTCACGCAGTGGCCGGTAGGCGAAACCGAGGGTTTGACCACTTTCGGCGGCGACCTGCAGGCGCCGTAACGCGCGGTCGTCGGCTTGTTTGAGCCAGCACAGCACGGCGCCGCAGCTCCCCGAGCGTAGGCATTGCTCTGTGGCCCACAGCGCATCGCGACCCGCTGTCTGGACGATAACCAGGTGGCGCAGATCGACGCCGGCGGCCAGCCAAGCCTGGGGGTAGGGAAGATGGGGAGGAGCGACCAGCACCACCCGCTCGCCGGCGGTGGTTAGGCGTGCCAGCGTCGGCCACAGCAAGCGCAGTTCGCCGATGCCGGTGGCGGCGACGAGGAGCTCGCTCAGCGCCGAATCCGGCCAGCCGCCGCAGGGAAGGGCAGCGTCCAGCTCGGTATGCCCGGTCGGCTGAGTGGCGGATGGCGAGATGACGGCCTGGCCGCGCCAGACGTGGCGCGCCTCAAGCAGGCGGTCAAGGGCGACCACAGATGTCATAGCAGAGGAAATCCGAAATACTGTATGTAAATACAGTATTTGGCCTGTCCCAGGTTTCGGTCAAGTCGAGGCGATGAATGCCGCGCCCAGGTGTGGATAGCGGGGGAAGGTCCTTGTGGATGGCTCAGCTTACGGGGTTCCGTGTGTGACCACAGTTGATTGCGTCTCTCCAACTGGAGAATGCTTTCCCCTTAGCACGGCATCTGGACTGCATGGGCACGCTGGATTAGGCGGCCGACAACGGCTGGGGGCGGTCGATGAGACTGAATCAGGTAGGTGGTTACGTAATGCGGTTTGCCGGCCAGCGGTCGCATCACGATGCCCATCCTGCGTAATGCGCTGATGTGGGATCTAGTACAGATGCCGATACCGTAGCCAGCGGCAATCAGGGCCATCATGAGCTCAAAGGACTGCACTTGCTCTGCAACGTTGGGCGCTGTCTTTGCTGTTTTCAGCAGTGAGTCGATCTGTCGGCCTGGTGTTTCATGGCTTCCTAGGCTCAGGAGGATCAGGGGATACCTGACGACTTGTTCTAGGGGAATATCTGCAAAGGCCAGTAGTGGCGACCGGAGAGGAACGGCAACCGCTAGTTCGTCGCGCCATAGTGGCACAGAGCAAACGGAGCCTTCATCGAGGACGGAGGTGGAGAACCCCAGTGTGTAGCGGCCCTCTATCAAGCCCTTTGCCTGATCCTGTCTGGTTGTCTCGATAATACGGACAGGGGTTTCAGGTTCTTCGGCCCGTTGCTTTGCCAGTAGCGCCCCAAGGGGGGCGAGTAGTGCATTGTGGGAAACGGCAATGTGCAACGGCGCATGGTCATGGTTTTTCAGCACGACTGTCTCCCGGAACAGGCAGATTCATCCGCTCCACGATAATAGCAGAATGAGTTAAATTAAACGTGGTTTAGGTTGGTGCGCTACTAGACGCTTCTGCGGATTATGCAGAAGCGAGCAGTTCGGCCTGGCCGACCCAAGGGCGCAAGAACCTACGAAGCTGAGCCAGCACGGGCATTCGGTATGGCTGTTCGTGCGCTGCGTACGGAAAGGGGGATCGCCCAGGAAATGCTGGCCAACCTAGCGGACATCGAGCGTTCCCACATGGGAAAGATCGAACGCGGCGAGCACTTGCCGACTCTGGTGGTTATCTTGCGGATAGCCGAGGCGCTCAATTGCAGTGCTGCCCAGCTTGTTGCTGATACCGAGAGCAACCTGAAAAAATTACGGCTGCAGGCTGATTCCGCTTCTGCCCCTGACAATCCACTTACTCCTGGTGCTCATTCTTGAAGGGAAAGGTGGGGGCTTGCTCATGGGGGCGTATCGATACCCGGATGAGCGAACCTGTGAGGGGCGGTAGGGCCTAGCCTCCACGCATGATGAAGTGGGTATTGATGAATGCCACGCTCAGGTGGAAGGTGCCGGGGGGAAGGGCCCGGTTGGGCCCTTGGGTGTCGCAGGTGATTAGTTGACTGCATCCTTCAGGGTCTTGCCCGCCCGGAAGCTGGGTAGCTTGGCTGCCGCGATCTTTATCGTCGCGCCGGTCTGGGGGTTGCGACCCTCCCGTTCGGCGCGGGCTTTCACCGAGAAGGTGCCGAAGCCCACCAGCGTGACATCGTCACCTTTCTCCAGGGCGGTGGTGATACTGCTGGTGATGGCCTCCAGCGCACGGCCTGCGGTGGCTTTCGGCAGGTCGGCGGAACGCGAGATAGCTTCGATCAGCTCGGTTTTGTTCATGGCGTACTCCTGGTAGGGCTCTGAAAGGTCGGGAGTATAGCTACTGGCGGGGCCACCTCGTGCCTCATCATCCAGAAAGTCAGCTCCCTGAGCTGGTTCGTGTCGTTTCGTGATTCCACACGAGGGCGTTCTACCCAAGCGCTTTAGTGCCTGAGCCGTTCCGGTTGGACGACATCGAGCAGTGACCTGTGGCAAGCCTGAATTCAGCCTGGGATGTCCGAAATAGAGCCTCCTGCATCGGCCTCCTTGCGGCTCACCTCCCTTGGATAGCTGACTCGCTCGGTGGTGTCGTCACATATTGTTGCAAAGATATTTCCTATCACTTTGATAATCATTCCTAATTGATATTGCTGCGTGTTAGCTTCCACGCCGCCGCAGATGTGAACGCATCATGACGGCGCTTGAAGATAATAATGCCAACCAAAATCATGACCAAAGGAGAGCATATGAGAAGCACTGTCACTTCTGATCTTGCCCCCGCAGCACGTCTCACGCCGCTGGCTGCAGCACTGTTGATCGCCATGGCCCCTCCGGCGTTCGCCGAAAGCGACGTCCCCTCTCAAACCAAACAGCTGCAGCTGGACACGGTTAGCGTGATCGGTAACCCGGAGGACCCGCAGAGCTCCACCGGCTCAGCCTACGTGTTGACCGAGCGGGAGCTGGAAAAGTTCTCCTCCACCAACATCAACGACATCCTGCGTAGCGTTCCAGGGGTCTACACCCGCGAAGAGACCGGGCAGGGCGTGTTCCCGCGCATCAGTATCCGCGCCTCCTCTGCTGGTCGCAGCGACCGAATTTCGGTGCTGGAAGATGGCATCCCCGCCGCCATGTCGCCCTATGCCAACCCTCGGCCTATTACTTCCCCAACGTCGGTCGTATGCACAGCATCGAGGTGCTGAAGGGGCCGGAGATCCTGTTGCATGGCCCGCACACGACCTCTGGTGTGGTCAACCTGATCTCCACGCCGATTCCCGAAACCGCTGGTGGCAAGCTGAATGCGGAGTACGGTTCCTTCGGCACCCTCAAGTTGCATGCCAACTACGGTGCGACCGAGGGCCAGTGGGGCTTCCTGGTGGAAACCTACCAGAGCAAGGGTGATGGCTTTCACGACATCGATCGTTCCAAACACACTGCCGGACACGATATCGAGGAGTACATGGGCAAGGTGCGCTGGACCAGCGCCCCGGACGCAGCCTATTACCAGCATGTGGACGTCAAGCTGCAGTACGGTGTGGAGACTGCCGACGTCAGCTACCTGGGCCTGACCGATGCCGACTTCAAGCGCGATCCTAACCGCCGCTATGGTTTGAGCGAGCTTGAGCGGATGGATCGTGGCCGCAAGGCCGCCAGCGTGCAGCATGTGTTCGGCTTCAGCGACAACACTTTCCTCACCACCACAGGTTACTGGAGCGATACCTACCGCTACTACAACCGGCTGAACCAGATCAACGGCATCAATCTCGGCGGTGTCACCGACATCGTCAACAATGGTGGTGCAGGTGCCGACCTCATCCAGGGCATTCTCGACGGTACGGCCGATACCACCCACGCCAACGGCGTGCGCTACGGCCATAATGATCAGGCATTCGTAGCCAAAGGCGTGAAGATGGAACTGCAACACTGGTTCGAGACCGGTGCCCTGCAGCATGAGCTCATCACCGGCGTGCGTTGGCACGAGGACACCACCAAGAACGCGGTCAGGGGCGTTCCAACAGCATCTATCAGCAGGTCAATGGCAGCCTGGTTCACCAGTCCACCGGACTGGCGCCGCGGCAAGAGGGTGAGGCCGAGGCTTGGTCCGCCTGGATCGGTGATCGCATCACCTTCGGCAAGTGGAGCCTGCTGCCGATCGTCCGCTACGAAGATATCGAGACCAAGGCCAACATTGCTCACAACGCGACCCCGGCCCAGCATGCTGCGCGGAATACCAACAGCCTGAGCAAGACCACCGTGGGCCTCGGTGCCAACTACGCTCTGAACGACCAGTGGACCCTGCTGGCGGGTGTGCATGAAGGTTTTGCTCCGCCCGGCAACGGCGTTGCGGATGGTACCAAGGGCGAGGAAAGCATCAACTATGAAGGCGGTGTGCGCTATCGCAACGGTAGCTTCGGCCTGGATGCGATCGCCTTCCTCACCGATTACCAGAACGCCACTCGTCCCTGCATGGTCGCCAACCCCTGCCCGGACGGCTCGGTGGACGGCTCCCAGCAGGACGGCGAGAAGGAAGTCTATGGCCTTGAGGTCGGGATGTTCGCCGATCTGTACAGTGGTGGTGGCATCACCGTTCCGCTGCGCTTGGCCTACACCTACACGGATGGCGAGTACACTCGCGCTTCCGATAATGGTGCGGTGCTCAAGGGCGACGTCATCGAGTACACGCCGAAGCACATCGGTTCGCTGCAGGTTGGCGTCGAAGCCGATCGTGGCTGGCGCGCCTATGCTGCCCTGAACTACGCGGACAGTTCCTACACCCACAACAGGGCCGGGCGTAGCGGGGTGGATGACCGCTTCCTCAAGACCGACAGCCTGATGACGGTGAATCTGGTGGCGTCTTATCCGCTGTCGGAAGAGACCGAGGTGTATGCTCGGGTCGACAACCTGTTCGATGAGCAGGAAATCACCCACCGTGGTGCCGATGGTGCGCGTGGCAATGCGCCGCGCAGCTACGCTCTCGGTATCCGCCTGAACTTCTGATCCCCTCCGCTCTCTCCCTGTTCAACAGGGGGAGAGCTCCTTCCTGCTGGATGGCCACATCCAGGCCGTACGTCCTGTACCTAAATACAACTTCTCTCGGTATGGCCGAAGCCCTTGCTCCAGGGCTCGCCGTTCTTTATGGAAATGATTTTCTACACGTTTTGACTGTATTTTTTCTGCGCTCATACGTCTCTATTTAGTAGGCTTTTATTTCTTGGCAGGGGCAGGTGGGTAGGGATGCCCGGGCGCATATACCAACAAGGAAAATTGACATGTTAATTTCAGCTCAGCGGGTTCCTGAGCCCGAGCCGACTGCAAGCAGCGTCGAGCCTGACCCCCGGCTTATGCGTGAGCTTTTGCATGCCGCCGGGCTTCGTACCACCCTGACGCGTCAGAAGGTGGCAGCGGTGCTCTATAGCGCCGGGAAGGACGGTGTCTCCGTCAAGGACTTACACCAGAAATTGGCTGTAGCCGGCGAGCCACTGGACGTGCGCAGTGTGCGCCAAGTGCTGAGCCGCCTGAAACAGAAGGGATTGCTGGTATTGCAGGAGCGTGGTCGATATTGCTTTGCCCCAGATATTTTGTGTCCGCCGCGCAACGCTGTGCCACCAGCAGTACGTCAACCTTGATGCAGGCGTTGGTGCAGGAGTAGCAATCCAAGCAGCGTCGCTGCTGCGAAAATCGCTCCGGTCAGGAACGTGCCTTGGTAGCCGACCAGATCCCACAGCGCGCCGGCGACGATGCTGGCCAAAAGCAGGGCCAATCCAGTCAGCAGATGGAACATACCGAAGGCTGTGCCGCGCAGCTCGGCTGGTGCGTTGTCGGCGATCAGGGCAGCGAATAGCCCCTGGGTAAACCCCATGTGTAGTCCCCACAACACGACGCCGACTATCAGGCCCTCCAGTCCTGGCACGAAGGCCAGCGTCAGATCTGCCGCCAACAGCAGGGCAAGGCCCACACTGAGAACCGTCACTCGGCTGACTCGATCGGATAAGGCCCCTGCGGGATAAGCCGAAAACGAGAAGGCCAGAGCCATGACCACCAGTACGGCGGGAGCCCACATCGGTGCCAGTCCGATCGATTGCGCGCGCAGGATCAGGAAGGCTTCGCTGAAACGGGCCAGGGTGAAGATGGAGCCAATCCCGATTATCCACCAGTAGGTACTACTCAAGCGTGCCAACTCTCGGCGGCTTAATGGCGTCCTCGTCCGGGGAGTACTGTCTGGACGGTTAGGCTCCTGAACGAACAGCAACAGCACGCCAATGGACAGGAAGGCTGGTATGACCGCGATCCAGAACACCGTCTGGAAGTGGCTGGCTGTCAGCCACATCAGACCGATGGCCAGAAGCGGCCCGAGGAAGGCGCCGGCGGTGTCCAGAGCTTGGCGCAGGCCGAAGGCGGCGCCGCGCAGCGGGGCAGGGGTGATATCGGCGATCAGTGCATCGCGTGGTGCGCTGCGGATACCTTTGCCTATGCGGTCGACGAAGCGTGCTCCGACCAACCAGTCCAGCGTGGAGGCCAGCGGGAAGATTGGCTTGGTGAGGGCCGCCAGGCCGTAGCCCAAGGCGGTCAGCAGTTTGCGCTTGCCCAGTCGGTCGCTAAGGGCTCCCGAGAAGACCTTGGCAATCGAGGCGGTGGCCTGAGCGATACCTTCGATGATGCCTACGCTCAGAACCGACGCACCCAGCACTGTCACCATGTAGATAGGTAGCAGCGCGTGGATCATTTCGGAGGAAATGTCCATTAGCATCGAGACGAACCCTAAGGCCCAGATCCCGCTCGGGATCGCTCTCCAGCCAGTGGGGGCCGGTGCGGTACCTGGCGAGGCAGGGGGGGGCTCAACGGTTCTCATCATGAGGCCTCGAACCTGCGTGCGTGGGAGTCTAGCAGTGGCGCGCGCCCTGTCCCCTCTCTACCTCGGGAGGCCTCTGCACCGGCAACGCTCGGTCAGGTTATTGCCCATCGGCGTAGCAGGTTGTGGTAAGTGCCAGTGAGGCGCAATAGTGAAGGATGATCGGGGTGATCGAGGGTAAGCATCTGGATGGCCTGATCCATCTCGAACAGCATAGTACGTTGGCTGTCCTCACGAACCATGCTTTGTATCCAGAAGAAAGAAGCGATGCGAGCCCCCTTTGTAACCGGAAGAACCTTGTGAAGGCTGGTGCCTGGGTACAGCACCATGTCGCCGGCTGCCAACTTGATGCGCTGCTCACCATAGGTATCCTGGATTACCAATTCTCCGCCGTCATAGCTGGCTGGATCACTAAAGAAGACGGTTGCAGATAGATCGGTTCTTACTTGTTCCGGGCTGTTGCGAATAGGGCGTATAGCGTTATCGATATGGTAGCCAAAGTTTCCGCCGCCGGTGTAGCAGTTATAGAGCGGCGGGAAAACCTTGCTAGGCAATGCAGCTGAGTAGAAAAGAGGATTTTTCCAGATGCGCGGCAGCATCAGGCTGCTGATGGAGTTGGCCAGCTCGGAATCTTGTGGCAGCTGCAGGTTATGCTTGGCCAGGGCAGATTGATAGCCCGCCGTTGCTTTCCCGTCTGCCCAATCGGCTTGTTCTAGTGTTTGACGGATGCTGCTTGCTTCTTCTTGCGAGAAAATACCGGGTATGTGCAATAGCATGTTCTGGCGCTCCTGTGTGGTTTGCGAAAATATTGGCTGCGATTTGAAAGCTAAATAGGTTAGGAACGCACACAAGGTTTAAAGATAAGGGGTGGGGTACTGGCATGGACAAGAGAGGGACAGCCATTATCATGGCAGCCACCAGGGTAGGTGGCTAGTGAGGTGCTTTCCTCAGTACATAGCCTTGGCGAAATGCCGTAAGAAGATTGTAGTCTGTGCAGTTGGCTTTCTGCATTTTGCGCCGGATGTTGCTGACGTGCATATCCAATACGCGATCAGTAGGGCTTAACGTCCTGTTCAAAACCTGCTGGTACAGAATGGTCTTGCTCAGTACAGACTCCCGGTGGTACCAGAAACTGCGCAATAAGCGAAATTCAGTGCTCGTTAGTTCTAGCCAGTTCTGCTCGTAACGTACATCGGATCGCTTTGCGTCGAAATAGAACGGGCTGTCAGTGTCTTCAAGGCGTTTGTTCTGGCACGAAAAGCGTTCAATTTGTACGCGCTTCAACAAGGCATTTATCCTGGCGCACAAGATGGGCATGTTGAACGGTTTCAGCACGTAGTCGTCGGCACCATATGTGAAGCCGGCCAGGCACTCTTGCTCTTCATATTTGGCGGACAGCAGAATAGTGGGAGTGAACTTTTTGCTGTGAACCTCTTTCAGTATGTCCAGGCTGTCTCGGTCAGGCATCCGCGTATTCAGCAGGATAAGATCGAACTCGAAATGCAATGCCATGTTCTCGCCATCTTTTCCTGTTTGGCACCACGTGGCTTCAAAGCCCTGCTGATTTAGATGTGTGTAAAGGTACTGTCCAAGAGTTGGGTCATGCTCGATGATCAGTAGATGCTGAATACCGGATAGCGACATGGAGGGCCACGCTGTCTAGAAATTAGGTGCTATAAGTCGTGGGAAATTATACGTCTGCGGGCAGAATCCTACGCAAGCATGTTTGCTTACGCAGAGCGGGGCTTGTTCTATACGGAAGATCCCGAATAGAAAAGCCCCGCTTTGCCACATGGATGAGAGCCTGGCTTAGAACCTGAAGTTCGCTGTCAGCTCGGCGGAGCGGCCAGGAGCAACGACGGCGAACAAACCGACATGGGAGGCATCGTAGATGGTCTCGTCGGTCAGGTTGAGTACGTTCAGTTGCAGATCGAGGTTCTCGTTCACCTTGTAGCCAACCATGGCATCGTAGCGCCAGTAGTCGTCCACGGTGATGGTGTTGGCGTCGTTCATATAACGCTCGTCCATATAGTTCGCACCAGCGCCAACCGTCCAGCGATCAGTGAGGGCATAGGTGGTCCACAGACTGAAGCTGTGCGGGGCGATGAACTTGGCCTGGTTGCCATCGTTGGCACCATTGCCGCCAGCCTTGACCACCTCGGCATCCAGGTAGGTGTAACCGCCCCATACGGACCAGGCGTCGGTAAGCCTGCCAGTGGCGCCCAGTTCGATACCAGTAACCTTCTGGTCGCCGTCCAGAACGATGTCACCCGTAACGGGGTCGGTAACCCGCGCATTGGTCTTCTCGGTACGGAATACCGCCGCTGTCAGCGACAGCTGCTGGTTGAGCAGATCCCACTTGGTACCCAGTTCCAGGCTGCGGCTCTTCTCCGGATCGAGGCCATCCTTGCCGTTGAGCAAGTTGCCCGCTCCCGCCCCATCGGCTCCGCCCGACTGGGTATTTTCGCCCGAGGGATTGGACGATGTGCCGTAGGACAG
Source organism: Pseudomonas hydrolytica (assembly GCF_021495345.1). Taxonomy (NCBI): domain Bacteria; kingdom Pseudomonadati; phylum Pseudomonadota; class Gammaproteobacteria; order Pseudomonadales; family Pseudomonadaceae; genus Ectopseudomonas; species Ectopseudomonas hydrolytica. The sequence goes on along the minus strand of NZ_CP099397.1, from coordinate 2,864,922 downwards.
GTAAATGCTGCCGTAGGGGAGCGGTTTGAAGACAATACCCGCCTGGTAGTTCCAGAGATTGCTGGAAGACTTGGCCCCGTTGGGGACGCGATCCTTGACCTCGTAGTCGTCGTAACGCAGGCCCAGGTTCAGATCCCACTGTTCATGCAGGCTGATGGTATCGAAAGCGTAGACCGAGACGACATCGGTCTGGAACTTGCTCGCGGTTTGGCCGTCGCCCCGAGAGACTGTCCAATCATCAGCATGGGGATTGGGATTCTGTAGGTCGTTGGTGGTGTTGTTGCCCGTATATTTGTTTTTGTTCTCGATGGTTTCCCGGCTCAGCTCCAGGCCGCTAGCAAAACTGTGCTTCATACCACCCAGTTCAAACTCGCCGAACAGGTCGGTCTGGTTGATCAACGAGGTGTTTTCCACGTAGCGGGAGCGGAAGGCGTTCCCCACCAAGCCATTCTGCTCTTGTGCGACGTTGGCAAAGACCGGCCGACCCATGATGTAGTCCTGCATGGTATCGGCATGGCGCAGAGTGTTGCGCAGGGTCAGGGTATCGCTGAAATCGTGCTCAACGGCGAGGGTGGTGATTTCCGCGGAGGTTTCGCGGAAATCGCGGTTGGCTCGACCATAGAAATTTTCGCGGTCAACATCGACCGGCTTCATGGTAATCAAGGAAACAGGGTGGCCCTGATCCGGGATGTCATCGCTTTTCAGGTGATAGTAGCTGGCGGTCACCCGGGTCGGGCCGGACAGGCCCCAGGTGATGGTGGGGGCGATACCCCAGCGGCTGACCTCGGCCACATCGCGGCCGGGGGTGTCGGCTTCATGCTTCATCGCGTTCAGGCGGAAGGCGATGTCCTGTTCTTGGAGGTAGTGGTTGGTGTCGACCGTGGTTCGCCAAAGGCTGTCGGTTCCCATTGTCACGCTGCCGGCTACGAAGCTGTCCACCTGGGCTTTCTTGGTCACCAGGTTGATGCTGCCCCCTGTCGAGCCACGGCCGGTATAAGCCGAGCCAGGACCTTTGACGATCTCGACACTTTCGAGGTTGAAGGCTTCGTGGCTTGCCCGGCCCAGGTCGCGGAGACCGTCGACATGAATATCGGTGCTGGCCTCGAAGCCACGAATGAACGGCCTGTCCCCGAGCGGCGTTCCGCCTTCCCCGGCACCGAGGGTAACCCCTGGAACAGTGCGCAGCACCTCGGTCAGAGAGGCGGCCCCGCGGTCCTTGATCAGTTCCTCATTGATGATCGTGATCGACTTGGGGGTTTCCCGAAGAGGGCTGGTAAATTTCGTGGAAGAGGCATGATCGACCTTGTAGGTGTCATGCTGGGTGCCGATGATGTCGAGAGCTTCGAGCTCGACCGTCGACTCCTGCTGCTTGGGCTCTTCGCCCGCAGTCGCAGCCAGGCCCAGGGAAGACCATGATGCGATTGCCAAACCGAGGGCGGAACGGGCTGAGATTGAGTTGGGTAGTCCTGCGGTGTGCTTGAGACTCATGTGTGTGCATCGCTCGTTTTATGAGAATGATGCGCAATTGTTTTTTTGTTGCCTTTTGAGATCAAGCACACTTACAACATTTACGAATTTGGGTTGCACTTTGCGGCTATGAAGCGGTCACGCGCTGCCGCTCCAGCCCCAGGCTTCTGGGGCGCTGGCTGTGACTACGGTATGGCGGGCAGGTTCGTAACCATGCTGTAAAGGGGGGGCACGCTCAGGTGTTGATTTGCTGTGGCTGGCCGGCGATATGTTCCTCCAGTGCCTGCTTGTCCGTCTCGTCCCCGATTTCAGCGGCTCGGGCGTAGTAGGCGAGGGCGATGGCGCGAACTGCTGTGGAATCCGCGAGGGATAGACTTGCACGACCGAAACGGAGGAAATTGAGGTTGCCGGTGCGTAGGGCCTCCAGCAGCCAGTGCTGTGCTTGTTCAAGCTGCCTGTCTTCCGCCAGAACGGCCGCATAGCTGAACTGGCCTCGGAAGTCCCCGGCCTCGGCCGAGCGCTTGTACCATTTCCGCGCGAGTGCTGGATTGCGAGGCACCGTGATGCCTTCCTCGTGGTAGCGGCCAACCAGGTTCATGGACTTGGCGTGTCCGGCTTCGGCTGCGCGCAGATAGAGGGCGTAGGCCTGGCAGTCGTCCCTGGGAACGCCTCGGCCGGTGGCCAGTAGCCCAGCGTAGTTGTACATGGCCCAGTCGAGTCCTGCTGCAATTGCTCGCCGGTAGTGTGCCGCTGCGGCCGAGTGATCCTGCTCGCCACCCCAGCCATGCTCCAGGCAGCGTCCCAGCATATTGTGGGCTGCGGGGTCATCGCTGTTCTGAATGGCGATCTTGAACCATTGCCTCGCCAGCTCTTGATCCTGGGTGATGCCCTGGCCGTTCAGCAGGATCTGTCCCAGCAGCGTTTGGGCCTGCGTAGAGCCCGTGCGGGCTGCGGAGAGTATGGCGTTTGCGGCGCTGGCGGGATCGGCGTTCAGCAGCGCGCCCAGTTCCTCATGGCTCAGCGTATTGCGACGTATCAGAAAAGCGTTCATGCCCTAGTGCCGGAATTGGTTAGACGATCTGTGCATGGTCCAGCTCGCCGCTGAGGAAGCGATGCACGTAGCTCGATGCGGGTTTGGCGCGTAGCGTGGCGGGGCTTGCCCATTGCTCCAGGTGCCCGTCGCGCATGACGCCGATCTGGTCGGCCATGGCGAACGCTTCGTCCTGATTGTGGGTGACCACGATCGCCGTATGGTTGGTGGCCTTGATGATGTCGCGCACTTCGCTGGCGAGGTGCTCGCGCGTGTTCACATCGAGGTTGGAGAACGGCTCGTCGAGTAGGAGCAGCTCGGGGGAGGGCGCCAGCGCTCTAGCCAGGGCCACGCGCTGCTGCTGGCCGCCGGAGAGCTCGTGCGGGTAGCGCCCGCCGACCCCTGGCAGGTGCACGATTTCCAGCATTTCCGCCACGCGTTCCTCGCGCTGTTTGCGGGACACGCCCCTGACGCCGAAGCCCACGTTCTCGCTGATCGTCAGGTGCGGGAACAGCGCATAGTCCTGGAACATCATGCCGATGCGCCGATCCTCGGGTGCGACATGCTGGGTCGGCGAGGACAGGGTCTTGTCGTCGAGGGCCAGGCGGCCTGCCAGCACCGGCTCGAACCCGGCGATCGCCCTGAGAATGGTCGACTTGCCACAACCGGACGGCCCCAGCAGGCAACCGACCTGGCCTCTTGCGAGTGTCAGGGAAAAGTCATGAATCACGTCCAGGGCGCCCTTGGGGGTGTCGTAGGCGACCCGGAGGTGGGACAGCTCCAGGAACGCGTGATTGTCGCTCGCGCTGTGGTGTGGGGTGTGGAGTTGAGAGGGTCTCATGGGTCAGCGTCCATAGGATAGGTTGGCACGCGCAAGGAGGATCACCGGGAGCAGGCCGGCGAGTACGATGGCCACCGCAGCCACCGCGCCTTCCTCGTAGGTGCCCCGCGAAGCCTCCGCGTACAGCCAGGTGGACAGGGTGTCGAAGTTGAGCGGGCGCAGCAGCAGGGTCGCCGGCAGCTCCTTCATCGCATCGACGAATACCAGCAGGGCGCTCGCAGCGAGGGCGGGGCGTATGAGTGGTAGGTGAACGCGGCGCAGGGTTCCCCCCGGGCGCTCGCCCAGGGTGCGGGCGGCGTGTTCGAGGGAGGCCGGAACGCGGGTCAGCCCGGCCTCCACCGCGCCGATCGGAATGGCGAGGAAGCGGATGGTATAGGCAATGACCAGCAGGCCGATGGAGCCCATCAGGAACAGGCGCTGCCCTCCTAGCAGCCCGCCGAGGAGTTCCTCGATGAGCATCACCGGGGCCAGCAGGCCGATGGCCAGCACGGTGCCCGGCACGGCATAGCCCAGGCTGCCGATCCGCGCGAACGTCCGCGCCGGTTGGCGCCATGCGCTTTCGCGCAGGGTGCGGCTGGCCCAGGCGACCATCAGGCCGGCCGCCAGGGTGACCACCGTGGCCAATGACGCGATCAGTACCGTATTGACCAGGCTGCTGATCAGGCTGTCGGACACCCCGCCCATCTTGTGCAGGCGTTGCCAGGCCTCCATCACCAGGTACGTGGCCGGTATCGCGAAGCCGATGAGAATCGGCAGAAATCCGAGCAGGAGCGCGGTTGCAGCGGCGGGGCCATGCAATACACGGGGACGCATCGGCTGCATGCGCTGGGTGTTGGAGAAGCGTTGGCGCGCGCGGCCTCTGCGTTCCATGAGGATCAGCCCGACGATGATGAGCAGCATCGTCAGCGCTATCTGGGCCGCCGCGGCCAGGTCCGAACGTGCGGTCCAGGAGGTGTATACCGTCACCGTCAGGGTTTTCACGCCGAGAAAGGTGGAGGCGCCAATGTCGTTCAGGGCCTCCAGCAGGGCCAGGCTCAGGCCGATGGCCCAGGCTGGCCTGGCCAGGGGCAGGACGATGCGGCGGAATACCTCGGGCCGCCTGGCGCCAAGCGTCCGCGCGGCTTCCAGCAGGTTGGCCGCTTGCGTGAGGAACATGGCGCGCATGGTGAGGTAGACGTACGGGTACAGCACGAAACCCAGCACGAGTATGGCGCCGGCCATGTTGCGTATGTCCGGCAGCCTGAACTCGCGGGGGCTGCTGTAGCCCAGCCAGTCGCGCAGAGTCGACTGCACCGGGCCGATCGGGTGCAGGATGTCCAGATAGGAATAAGCCATGATGTAGGTGGGCACGGCCAGGGGCAGCAGGAGCGCCCAGTGGAGTATGCCCCGCCCAGGAAATTCATAGGCGGTTACCAGCCACGCGCTGCCGACCCCCAGCAGGGTCACCAGCACGCCGACGCCGGCCAGCAGGATCAGCGTGTCGCGCAAGGCCGTAGGGATGACATTGTTGGCCAGGTGCTGCCAGTGGGTGAGGTCGCCGCCGAAGGCGTGCCAGATCAGCGCAGCGATCGGCGCAATGACCGTGGCAGCGACGAGCAGTGCGCCAGCTGGTGCCCATAGGCCACGTACGGCGCGGGAAAAGCGGAAATTGTAGACTGTCATCAGCGTGGCTAGTTGGAGAGCGGGTGCGTCAGCCAGAAGCGGGGCCTTCGCAATGACCAAAGCCCCCGGCTGGATCGCGGCAAGCCGATCCAGCCGGGGGCTTTATTGGTGGCATCAGTTATCGAAGCCGACCTTGTCCACCAGTTCACTCGCCTGCTTGCGGTACTTGGCGACTTCGGCGATGTTGAGCGTGTCGACCTTCAGCGGGCCCAGTGCGGCCATGACCGGGTCGACCTGGACGCCGTCGCGAACCGGATACTCGTAGTTCGCATTGGCATAGATCGCCTGGGCGGCTGGCGAGACCAGGTACTCCAGGAACTTGACCGCGTTGTCGCGATTGGGCGCGTTTTTCGCCAGGGAGGCTCCGGTGATGTTGACGTGCGTGCCGCCGTCGGTGCTGTTGGCGAAGGTCGGGCGGACTACCTTGATGGCATTGCCCCAAGCGCGATCCTCGGAACCCTCTGCCGCATTCTTCATCTGGCCGACATAGTAGGCGTTAGCGATGCCGATATCGCAGATGCCGCCCAGGATGTCGCGGGCGACGTTGCGGTCGCCACCTGTGGCCGTGCGCGCCAGGTTCTGCTTGACGCCTTCGAGCCAGGCCTGGGTGGCCTCCGCGCCGTCATGGGCGATCTTGGCCGCGATCAGGGCGGTGTTGTAGGGATGCTGACCCGAGCGGATGCAGACCTTGCCTTTCCACTTCGGATCGGCGAGTTCTTCATAGGTGAAGCTGGAGATCGGCAGATCCTTGTCGGCATACAGGACGCGATCACGCAGGGACAGGGCGAACCATTGCCCATCCTGGCCGCGAAGGTTGGCCGGAATGACCTGTTCCAGGGTTGGCGATTGCAGCGGCTGGGTGACGCCGCCGTCGACCAGATCCAGCAGGTTGCCGATGTCGACCGTCATCAGCACGTCGGCGGGAGAGCGCTGGCCTTCCGCCTGAACCCGCTCCAGCAGGCCTTCCACGATGAAGATCGTCTTGACCTGGATGCCGCTTTCCTTGGTGAACGCATCCAGCAGCGGCTGGATCAGCGTGGCTTCACGGGTGGTGTAGAGGTTCACCTCTTCCGCCAGTGCATGTGGAGCAGCCATCGCCGTTGTGGCGGCAAGCGCCGCTGCAGCCAGCTGAGTCGGCAGAAATCTTTTTGACATTATCTTCTCCTTCGTAGAATGGGTCAGAACAACAGCGCTAAATCCGTAGGCAAATGCTCCGAAGAGCCGATCATGTCTAACGTGGACTAGATGGCGGAGAGGGCAAATGCGCGGGTGATCTAATCACAAGCTAATAGCGAATTATAGTCATTAAGCTTGGGCGTCAGGTTAATTTTTTGTTGGTAGCGGAGCCGTATTCCAGTACGTGAGGCAGCCGAGGTTTGGCCAGGTCGGTCAGTGCGGTTGACCGGCCTGGCTCACGGATGTAATTCCAGCCCGCGTGGATTCGGGCCACTGCTCAGCGGTTCGGTGTTTCAGGGGAGGCGAGCGTCAGGATGCTGAAGGTATCGGCATGGAAGATAGGGTCGGGCTTGGCATTGGCCTCATCCGGTGCCGGCTGGGTGAAGTCCATGGTGAACAGGTGGACGCGGCCACGAGCGGCATCGTAGACCATGTTGTGTGCCCAGGGGCGGGTACCGACACTGCCCCGTGCCCGGTAACGGCCATCGGTGCCGCGTTCGACCACCGTCAGGCTGGCGTCGGGGCCGCTGGGAATCAGCAGGCGGCCCAGGTCTTCGTCGAAGGCCATGACATTCACCGCTCGATCCACTGGCAGAGTGGTGAGTACGTTGCCAGTGGCCAGGTCGACCACCAGCAGCGTCGGTGTTTCCCCACGGCAGGCCACGAACAGACGCTGGTGGCGTTCGTCCGCCGCTACGGCGCTGGGTTTGCTGCAGGCCGCGAAGCGCCAGGTGCGATGGTGCTGCAGGGCCTCGCCGGATAGCAGGGCCACCTGATCCTCGTCGCGTAGTGGCAGTACTAATTCGCCGCTGCGTAGCAGCAGTGGCGCGTCGAGCTTGCGGACCGGCAATTCGTGGCTGGCGACGATGCGTTCCTGGGCAGGGTCGAACAGGTACAGGGTGGAGCTCTCTGCGCGCCGGCCGCTGGTGATCAGCACCCGCTTGCGTTCGCTGTCGTAGAGCAGGTTGTTGAGGTTGCCGGCGTCCACCGGCAGGCGCTTCAGCAGGGTCATGTCGTCGAGACGGAGAATGCCGAGCGTGCCGTCCATGTTGGCCACGTAGGCCCGGTTCAGTTCCGGTGCGAAGGCCACCGCATTGGCGCCCTGCGTTTCGTCAAGCTGCTTCACCAGCACCTGGCGTTCGATGTCGAACACGCTGAGGCCGTTCTCCCTTCGGGCGAGGAACAGGTAAGGGCGGGTGGGATCGAGCGCGGCGAAGCCCCAGCTGTGTCCGCTGCCGGCGAGCACGTGGATCGCCTCGGTGCTGTACAGCAGCTCCTGCGCTGGGGCATCGGCAGCGGCTGAGCCCAGAGTGGTCACGAGCAGCAGCCCGCCGATCAGTCGTGATGGTGTGATCAGGGTGCGCATGGTTTCAGAACTCCAGGGTGGTGGAGAGAATGAACTGCCGGCTGTCGCCCATCGAGACGAAATAGCGATTGGCGCTGGAGGTGTAATAGGTGCGGTCGAACAGGTTCTTCACGTTGAGTTGCACGCGCAGATTGTGCTCGTCGATCTTGGTGTCGTAGCTGAGAAAGGCATCGGCCACGGTGTAGGACGGCAACTCGAAGGAGTTGGCCGAGTCCCCGGGGCGCTCGCCGACATGGCGGGCGCCGCCGCCCAGGCGCAATCTGTCGCCGCCGAGGAGCGGGCCGGCGTCGTACACCGCCGACAGCGACGCGGTGCGCCGCGCCACGTTCCATAGGCGGTTACCCTGGTACAGCGGATCGTCGGTGGTTTTGGCGTCGAGCAGGGCAAGGCTGCCGATCAGGCTCCAGCGTTCGTTCAGTTCACCGCTGACGTCCAGTTCGATGCCGCGCGAGCGCGCCGCGCCGGACGTATGCCAGTCGGTGAGGTTGGTCGCCGTGTTGTACTGGGAAACCAGCACGTTCTTCTTGTCGATGTCGAAGAAAGCCAGGGTGCCGGTGATTCGGCCGGGAATCTCCAGCTTGGCGCCCAGCTCGTAGGATTTGGCCTGCTCGGGCAGCACGCTGGAATCGATGACCACGCCGCTGCTGAGCGGGGCGATGCTGGACGTCGGTTTGAGCGACTCGGTGTAGCTGCCGTAGAACGACAGTTCGTCGTTCCAGCGGTAGACCAGGCCGAGTCGTGGCAGGAGTTCCTGCCCGCTGGTGTTGGTGTTGGCCCTGAACGGGCGGCCGCGGCCAGCGATCTGGTCGTAGGTCTGGAAGCGTGCGCCGGCCACCAGAATCCAGCGTTCGCCCAGGTACAGAGCGTCCTGCACGAAGACCGAGTTGTTGCGCAGCTTGTCGGTCTGGTCGCTGTCGCTGGCGGAGACGGTGCTCGACGGGCGTTGGAGGCCGTACACCGGGTTCAGATAGTTGAAGCCCGCCGTCACTGCCTCGCGCAACAGGTCTTCGCGGTAGATCTTGCGCTTCTCGTCGTCGATGCCGAGCAGGAGGTCGTTCTGCAGTCCGAGCAGCCGGAAGCTGCCCTGCAGGCGGGCGATCGCATAGCTGTCGCTGCTGACCGCGCCATGGGTCGCATCGTTGCTGCGCGCGACGGCGCCCGTATCGGCGTTAATGCCGTTGATCCGTAGTTGGTTGGCGTCGTAGGTCTCGCGGTTCCAGCTGTAGCCGAAGTGGCCTTTCCAGTTGTCGTTGAACTGATGGTCGAGGGTGAGCTGGGTCAGCTCGGAGCGGCCTTCCATTTCGTTGAAGGGCTCGTCCAGGCGGCGGGTGCGCGGAATGTCCAGTGGCCGGTCGGTGCGTGGGTCGAGCGCCGTACCCCGGTCGAACGGGGTGAGGTACTCGCGGTATTCATAGGACAACACCACCTGGGTGGTTTCGCCATACCAGGCCAGGGATGGCGCAACCAGCTTTTCACGGCGCGTGCCGAAGTTGCGCCAGTAGTCTTCATCTTCGTAATCGAGTACCAGGCGATAGGCCAGGCCGTTGTCGCCGAGGGCTCCGGTGCTGTCCAGCGTGCCGCCACCGCCGTTCCGGCCATGGGCGTAGCCCGAGGCGCGTGCGCTGATGGCGTTGTACGCCTGCAACTCGGGACGCTTGCTGACCACGTTGATTACGCCTCCCGGGTCCATGATGCCGTAGAGCAGCGATGCCGGCCCCTTGAGCACCTCGACGCTGTCCGCCGTCGCGCCGAAGCCACGACCCTGTACCAGCGGCATGCCGTTGCGCATGATCGAGCCGTCGCGATTGCCGCCGAAGCCACGCTTCATGATGGTGTCTTGGGTCGATGCCAGGGTGTTGCCCTGGGTGATACCGCTGACGTTGCCGAGAGCGTCGTCGAGGTTGCGTGGCCTTTGGTCACGCAGAACCTGGGCCGGTACTACGTTGACCACTTGCGGGACTTCCAGGGGGGAGGCGTCGCTGCGCAGGATCGATGTGGTCGTGGATGGCTGATAGCTGGTGCTGCGGTTGCTGGCTTCGATGTGCATGGGGCTCAACTCCAGCCCGCTCGCGCTCAGTGCCTCCAGCACGTAGCTGCCGTCGGCCTGGCGCCGCACCGCTAGGCCATGGCCGCGCAGCAGCTCGGCCAGGCCAGCGTCCGTGTCGTAGTCGCCGCTCAGGCCCTGCCCATCACGCCCGTCGGTCAGGGCTGCATTGCCGACCAGTATGATGCCGGCCTGCTCGGCGAACTGCGCCAATTGCACGGTCAACGCGCCGGGGGCGATGGCGTATTGGCGTGGAGCATCCGCGAAGCCGGCCGAGCTGTGCAACAGCCCGCCGTAGACGAGGGTGATAGCCAGTGCCAGTGGGCGCAGGGGGAGGGACGTAGAAGGGGGCATGCTCGGTCTCCGTAGGGAAAACATCGTGGTTTGCTTCCTACACCGAACAGCTCATGAAAAAAGGGAACCGGCAGATGGAGTTTTTTGCTCAGGCCTGTGCCTCGATGATCACCCACCAGGGCATGATGCGGCGGATACGCACTGGCAGCACCTGTGGCAGCATGTCCAGAGCTTGCTCGGTATCTGCCAGCGGGAAGCTGCCGACCACGCGCAGCGTGGCGACTTCCGGGCTGCAGCCCAGGTAGCCGTGGCGATGGCGGCCAAGCTCCTCGACGAAGCGGCTCAGCGACACACCCTCGGCGACGTAGACCCCCCGGGTCCAAGAGCGGCGGGCGGCTTCCACCTGTTGCGGCGCGCCGAGTTCGCCGGTAGGGGAGACGGTCAACTGCATGCCCTGTTCCACGCGCGCCTTGGCACCGCTGGTGCTGGTCACCTCGGCCGTTCCGGCGAATACGCTCAGGCACAGGCCGTCGTTCTGGTGACACAGGCCGAAGGTGGCACGCTCGCCGGCCACTTCGCCGTGACGGGTTGTCACCCGTACCGGGCCACGCGGATCGCCGCTCGCCTCCAGCAGTATCTCCCCGGCCCGCAGGTGCAGCAGGCGCTGATCCTGGCCGTAGTCGACATCGAGGGCGGAAAGGGTGTTCAGCCAGGCCCGGCTGCCATCGGTCAGCGTCAGGTCGCGGCGCTCGCCGGTGGACGTGGCGTGTTCGGCGGTCAGCGCGACGAGATGGTCGGCCAGTGGGGTGTCGCGTAGCGTACGCCAGCCGAGCAGGCCGCCGGCCGCCAGTACGCCGATCGAGAGCAGTACGCGCCGTCGGCCGATGTGCGTGTTGCCCGGCGCCTGCAGGGCATTGTAGGCAGGTTCCTGGCGGCCCGCCTCGCGAAACGGCGTGAAGCGTGCACTGACCCGCTCCACCACGCCCCAGGCCTGAAGGTGCGCTGGGTCCTCCGCCAGCCAGCGGCGCCAGGCGGCCTGCTGTGCCTCGTCGGCGGTCTCGTTATAGAGCCGCGCATACCAGTCGGCGGCCTGCTGCAGGTGCTGGAAATGCGCTTCGGCCACTGCTCAGCCCTCCAGCCCGGCTTCCAGCAGGGCGCACTGCAGCATGGCGCGGGCCATGTACTTCTTCACCATGCGTTCGGAAATCCCCAGTTGCTCGCCGATCTCGCGGTAGCCGTAGCCATGAACCTGTGCCAGCAGGAAGACCGTTCGTGCTTTTTCCGGCAGGCGGCGCAGCATTGCGTCGATCTCATGCAGCGCCTCGACCAGCATCACTTGTTGCTCAGCGGACGGCGCGAACGACTCGGGTTGCGCGCTCAGCGTTTCCAGCCAGGCCTGTTCTATCTGCAGGCGGCGCCAGCGGTCGATGGACAGCCCGCGTGCGACACTGCACAGGAAAGCCCGCGCATCGCCATCGCTGGTGAAGCCGCGTGGCCTGAGCAGCAGGCGCATGAATGTGTCCTGGGCCAGGTCGGCCGCCTCCGCATGGTCGAAGGCATGGCCGAAGCGCCGCTGCAGCCACTGGTGCAGCCAGCCGTGGTGCCGACGATAGAGAGCGCCGATGCCATCGGGGGCGATGGCGCGTTGCAGGGGAATGGTCACCGGATGATGCTCGATTGATAGATGCGGATAAGAATCTATCTCAATAATACCCAGTGACACGGTCCCTCTGTAAAGCAGTACTTGCTGGCAGGTCGTCGTCGCGTCGCGCTACGGAGGATTTCTGTCGTGCGTCTTTTCCAGGGGATGGCGTTCGTTGGCGAGATACTGGTTCGTACCAACCGTCGCTACTGGTGCAGCGAGTACATGCGCCTGTATCTCGTCGAATCGACCGATCACTACCCGATTTTCCTGGCAGTGCTCGACGAATGTCTGGCTCGCTAGGTAGCGGTACTCCAGTTCCCGTGCCGGCCCTATGGCGTCGCCAGGATCGGCGGTACCGGGATGGCACATCAGCAGGGCCTGTGTCGGTGCCCGGGCCAGCCATTGCTGCATGAGTCGGGAGAAGTCGGCATGGGGCGCCAACGTGTAGAGCCCGGCAAACCAGGGAGGGCTGGTCAGTGCGTGTCTGCGGGCTCGTGCGTAAAAGCCGGCGCAGGCGACCTTCAATACACAGGCCTTGAGCCGTGCGTCTCCTGGATGGCCGAGACGGTCGGGCGCTCGCAGGTAGGGTTTGGCCGTCTGGTTCCAGCGCCGGGCGATGACTTCGAACAGGAGCTCGCGAATGACCGGAAAGGCATGTACGTGCTGGTGGCCATCGATGAAGTCCGGCAGGCGCTGAAAGTGATCGGTGAACAGGTCGATCTGCTCCAGTAGCCGGTCGCGGAGCCAGCCCCTCGGCAACCGCCGGGCCTGGCTGAATAGCAGCCAGTGGGACAGGGGGCGAGCGTTGTCATCGAAGGCGTGGGTCAGGTTGAAATGCAGTCCAACGTCCGCTTGTCCGGATCTGGCTGCCAGCTCCGCTGCCAGGGTCGGCCAATAGGGTGACTGAACCATGACGCTGGTGGCCGAGAGGCAACCCAGGTCGATCAGTTGCAGGATGCGCTGGCTGCCGGCCATGGAGAGAGCGAAGTCGTCGGCGCAGAGCGTGATTCGCTTCATGGCTGGCGCACGCCCTGAAAGGCCCAGAAGCGCCCGAGCAGGAAGGTCACGGCCGCGACGACGAATAGTACCAGCAGGAGCGCTTCCCTGTAGTCCAGTTGGCTGTAGCGCAGCAGCAGGAAGTACAGCGTTTCGTTCAGGGCGAAACTCAGGCTCGCCACCAGGAAGAATCGCGGCAGCGCTTTGACGTGGGGAACGTGATGGGCGTTGAAGGTTTTCAGCCGGTGCCCCCAGTAGCTGAGCTTGAAGGCCAGTAGGAAGCCCAGGATGTTGGCGACCAGGGGCGAGAGGCCAGCCGGAACCAGCAGCCAGCTCACCAACGAGAAGTGCACGAACATCGCACTCCCGCCGACTACGCCGAACCAGAACAGTTCTCGGCTCATGGCGTTGTCTCGCCATATGGCCGTACCACCTGGCGTACCAGGTAGGTGGGACGTTGCTTCACCTCATCGAAGATCCGCCCGATGTACTCGCCGAGGATGCCGACCGAGAGCAACTGCACGCCGCCGAGGAAGGTGATGGCGACCGTAAGGGTGGGCCAGCCCGATAGCGGGTTGCCGAACAGCAGGGTGCGTAGCAGCTCCCAAAGTGCGTAGAGGATGGAGCAGAGCGAGATGCAGCAGCCGATCAGCGTCCAGATGCGCAGGGGCATGTTGGAGAAGGCCGTGACCCCGGTAAGCCCCAGGTTGAGCAGGCGCCGGAAGTTGAAGCTGCTGGTGCCGGCGCGGCGTTCAGCGGTTGCGCACTCCACGGCCAGTTGCGAGAAACCGACCCAGTTGTACAGCCCCTTCATGAAGCGGTTGCGCTCGGGCATTTGCCGCAGGGCGTCAAGTACGCAGCGATCCAGCACGCGAAAGTCCTGGGTGTTCGCCGGAATCTTCTGCGGCGAGCCAAGGTTCACCAGGACGTAGAAGGCCCGGGTGAACAGGCGTTTGCCCAGGCTTTCGCCGATCCGATCCGGGCGCACGCTGTAGACCATGTCATAGCCGGCGCGCCACTTTTCCAGGAACGTCGGCACCATCTCTGGCGGATGCTGGAAGTCGCCGTCGATCAGCACCGCGACGTCTCCCTGGGCATGATCGATACCCGCGGTGAGGGCGATTTCCTTGCCGAAGTTGCGTGACAATTGCACCAGGGTCACCGGTAGGCTCCGGCATTCGGTGAGGACGCGCTGGGCGGTATCGTCGCGGCTGCCGTCGTCCACCACCAGCAGTTCGTGGCGGTAGCCGCTGCCGTCGAGCAACTCGTGCAGGGTGTGGAGCAGCGCGACGATGTTTCCGGCCTCGTTGAAAGCCGGGATGATGCAGCTCACCAGCGGGGATTCGGGGCGTTTGCCATGACCCATGGCTCGGCGCTCCTGCATGATCGTGGCGTTCATTGGCTGCCCTCGCGGCTGTTGGGGCGTTCACCGAGAATCAGCATGGTGTTTCCCTTGACCTCTACCGCGTCCAGGCGCTCGAAGCGGGCGTGCAGGTCGGTGGGGAGCTGTGCCAGATCGTCGGCGTCGATGATCAGGAAATCGCGTGAGGGGGCGGCCACCCGTTCTCGCAGGGTCGCGCCGTCACGGGTGGTGTGGGCGAGTCCGGAGGAATAGAACTCGGCGGAGAACTCCCGGCGTTTGCTCCAGTACAGCAGTTGGCTGTCGCTGTCCGGCCGCAAGGCCTGCCAGTGGGCAATGACCGCCTTCTGCGTGCGTAGCAAGCGCTCGGGCAATGCCGCCTGGAGTGTGGTCGCCAGCAGGCCCAGGGCGATCGTGATGCTTGCCAGCCAGGGCAGGCTGCCGGGGCGCCGGGCGCGTCTCCACAGCTCTGCGAACAGCAGGCAGGCGCCGGGCAGCATGGGGAGCGAGTAGGGGAAGATGACGTTGCCCGAGAGGCTGAAGAACACCAGGGGCATGCATGACCAGAGCAGCAGGTAGGTCAGCCAGCCATCGTTGGCTACCCGTTCCGTTCCAGCTTGCCCGCGCTGACTCAGAAGCCACAGGGGCACGACCAGTGACCAGGGCAGCAGGGCGACCAGCGCGTAGAGCCAGATCATTCCATGGGGCGTGGCATGGGCGAAACCATACTTGTCGCCCTGCCAGCCGGAGTCGAGGAAGCGCTGGAGGTGCTCGCCGACGATGAAGTAGTCGAGGAAGCCGGGTGTGCGCAGTTCGGCCCAGATGTACCAGGGAGCGGCGATCAGCAGTGCCAGCAAGGTGCCGGACAGCCAGGGCAGGCAGCGCCAGAGCGCCGGCCACTGTCGTTGCAGCAGCACCCAGAAGAAGATCGGTAGGCCGCTCAGTACCAGGGAAACCGGGCCCTTGGCCAGCAGGCCCAGGCCGACTCCGACGAAGAAGGTGTAACCCCAGACACGCCCGTCACCAGCCATCGCTCGCCAGAAGGCCACCAGGATCAGGGTGGTGCAGAACAGCAGGGCCGGATCGGTCATCACCGCGCCTGCCGCGGCGAAGAACAGCAGGCTGCTGGCCAGCATCAGCATCGTGGCCAGGGCCATTTCTCCGCCTGCGCGACGATTGGCAAGACTGCCTACCAGCCCGAGCACACCAAGCGACAGCAGCAGCGAGGGTAGACGCACGGCGAACTCGTTCTGGCCGAACAATCCCATGCTCAGTGCTGACAGCCAGGTGGAGAGTGGCGGTTTGGCCCAGAAAGGTACGCCGTAGTCGTGCAGCAGGGTGACCCAGTCGCCGGTTTCCAGCATCTTGCGGGCGATCTCGGCGTAGCGGGCTTCGGTGGTGTCGGTCAGCGGTAGCCAGGCCATCAGCAGCAGACGCAGGAACAGCAGGGCGAGTAGGGCGCAAAGGCCTCCGCGCCACCAGGCGGCGCGTGGGGCGAGTGTGCTGTTACGGTGTTCCAAGGTTGGCATCCTTACTGGCTGGCGACTGTGGCGTGGGTGCGGCAGGTAGCGAACAGATCCAGGTCGGGCTGGTATTCGTCGGTTCGTATCTGTAGGAGTCCCAGTACCGAGTGGAAGAAGTTGTCGTGGCTGAGCGGCTTGTCACGCCCCGCGGCGAGGCAGCCGGTATCCACGGCGAAGCTCTGCCGATAGCCCTCGGAGAACCAGCTGAGCATGGGTACGTGCTTCTGCTGGGCTGGCGCCAGCAGGTAGGGGGTGCCATGCAGGAAGAGGTTGTATTCACCAAGGGACTCGCCATGGTCGGAGAGGTAGAGCATGGCGCTGTCGAGTTCGTCCTGGTTCTGGCGCAGGAGGTCGATCAGGCTCGACAGTAGGTAGTCGGTGTAGACCAGGGTGTTGTCGTAGGCGTTGACGATGCTCTCGCGGCTACAGTCGTTCAGGGCATTGCTGGCGCATACCGGGGTGAACTTCTCGAAGCGCTTGGGATAGCGTTTCGCGTACTCCGGGCCGTGGCTGCCCATCTGGTGCAGAACCAGGACCGCATCGTCTTCGAGCTGGTCGATGTAGGCCTGCAGGTTCTGCAGCAGGATTTCATCATGGCATTCGCCGCTGCCGCAGAGGGTGGGGTCGTTCTGTCGGTCGAGGTTTTCCTGGGTGACACGGTCGCAGGTGCCTTTGCAGCCGGACTGGTTGTCGCGCCAGGTCACCGACAGGCCGGCATGCTTGAGCACATCCAGCAGGCCCTCCTGGCCGCGGGCTCGGGCGGCGTCGTAGTTGGAGCGCGTCATGTTGGAGAACATGCAGGGCACGGAAACGGCGGTATCGGTGCCGCAGGAGCGCACGTTGCCGAAGGCGATGACGCCCGGCTGCTTCCTGAGCAGGGGCGTGGTGTCGCGGTCGTAGCCGAGGAGGCCGAAGTTCTCCGCTCGCGCGCTTTCGCCTATCACCAGTACGGTCAGCGATTTGCGCGGGTGATCCTGCCAGGCTGGCGCTTTTCGGGCGTCGGTGCCGATCTGGCGCAATGGCTCCTTGGCCACAGCGAGTTGCTCGCGCGCGTAGCCGAAGGACGCATACAGGTAGTTGCTGGGCACCACCAGCAGGCGCAGCTCGTGATGGTTGCGAAACAGCGACGCCAGCCCCTGGTAGTTGGTCAGTGCCGTCCCGCCGAGCACGGCCAGCGATGCGCATGCGATGAGCATTTTGCGAGGCAACGCGCGACGCAGTGGTTGGTGCCTGACCGGCAGTTTCCACAGCAGCCAGCAGGGTAGTATGCCCAGGAACAGGATGCACAGCGCCAGCTTGAGAGATAGCAGGCCCTGCACTTCGCCGGGGTCGGTCTCCACGACATTGCGCAGCATGTTGGCGTCGATCATCACGCCGTACTGGCTCATGAAGTAGGTGACGCCGGAGCTGATCAGCAGCAGTGCCATGAGTACTGGCTTGATGACCCAGCGAAAGGACAGCAGCACCAGTACGAAGTTGAAGATGGCCAACACCATCACACCGAAGGTCAGGCGCAGGGCCAGGCCGCTGATGTCCGCCGGGACTATAGCGGCGACGTGTCGCCACAACGGGAAATTGTAGAGGGCAAGCAGCAGGAGGCTGGCCAGGAAGGCCAGGTTTTCCGCGCGTATGGTCAGGCTCTTGAACATCGTCCACTCAGCTCAGGATGAATGAAGGCGCATGCCCTGGATGGGGAGGGCACGTGCGGGAACTCAGGCGAAAGCCTGGGGAATGTGTTGGGACGGGGGCGAACGCTGGGCCGGTATGGAGCGCTACGTGGCGCGGACGGAGAAGACCTTGGCCAGCCAGGCCTTCATCTCGCACAGCGCCCAGGGGTTGGTGCTGCATGCTCCCGTTTCCAGTGCGATCTTGAGCTCGCCGATATCGACCCTCTGCAAGTAGCGCTCGGCATCTTCCAGGCGGCGTCCACCGCCGAAACTGCGCATCTCGGCCAGGGCCTGCTCCTTGCTCCAGCCCTGGTAGACGACCCGGTAGAGCGCGGCGATCAGACCCGTTCGGTTCTGGCCGTGCTTGCAGTGGATCAGGACATTGCCGTGCCCCTGTGCCTGGCGGATGCTGCGTAGCACCTCGATGACGTCGGCATCGTCGATCCGGTTCGTACGCAGCGGCAGGTGGATCTGCTGCATACCGGAGGCCGGCAGCCAACTGGCGTCGCTGCGTTGGTAGAAGTTGATCACCGTGACGATTCCCAGGTCGTCCAGCAGCGGCCGCGCATTGCTGTCGGGCAAGGCACTGCGATAGAGGTTCGGCTCCATCCGGTACAGGTTGATGCGTTTGTCCAGCGGCTGCGCCCATTCCAAGGGACGCACGGCGCTGGTCGCCGGCATGCTGGAGCTGGCCGCACTCCAGGCCAGGCTGATCGGCAAGGCCAGCAAGGCGGCCAGCAGGATCAGCGCCGCCAGCAACAGGCGGCAGAAAGACAGGAGGTGGCTCAACGGGCGGGGACGGTCGTCGAGGGGGCGAGAGCTATCGACAGGGGGCATGGGAGGACTCCAGGCGGGATGAGTCAGCGCTGGCTGAGCTGGTGGTCGGGTTGGTCTTCGGGGTGCCAGGCGATCAAGCGCTTGCGGAAGGCATGGCTGGCGCCCTGGTAGTAGGCGATATCGCGGCGCAGCAGCGGGTCGTTGCTGTCCACCAGCGACTCGCGGCTGAGCGACAGGGCGTCGTCGTGGTGACGCATGCCTTGGCGTGGGCTGAGAATCGCCAGGCTGTCGCCATCGAATAGACCCAGGTGCTGGTAGTTGCCGACCAGGGCTCGGCCGGGAGCACGATCCTCGCGCAGCAGGTTGCGACCGAAGAAGGTGGAGACGTAGTCCATGTTCAGCAGCCCCAACAGGGTCGGCGCCAGGTCGATCTGGCTGGCCACCTCGTGGAACTCGCCGGGCTCGATGTGCTCGGGGGCGTAGATGAACAGCGGGATGTGGTAGTTGGCCAGCGGCAGGTCTTCCTTGCCGGCGCTGCCTGCGGTGTGGTCGGCGACGAAGACGAACAGCGTATTGGCGAACCAGGGCTTGCCCTTCGCTGCGGCGAGGAACTGGCCGATGGCATGGTCGGTGTACTTCACCGCGCCTTCCCGGCCTTCGCCCGAGGGAATGTCGATGCGCCCGTCCGGGTAGGTGTAGGGGCGGTGGTTGGAGGTGGTCATCAGTTGCAGGAAGAACGGCTTGCCGGCCACATGGTCGGCATCGGCCACCTTCAGCGCCTGACGGTAAAGATCCTCGTCGGCCATGCCCCAGGCGTTCTGGAAGGTCATCTCCGACTCGGGCACGTTGCTCTGGTCGACGATGCGGTAGCCATTGCCGCCGAAGAAGGCATTCATGTTGTCGAAATAACCGCGCCCGCCGTAGAGAAACACGCTGTCGTAGCCCTGGGCGCCGAGTTGCTGGCCCAGGCTGGCGTAGCCGCTCTCGCGGCCGATGCGCTTGACGATGGAGCGTCCCGGCGTCGGTGGAATGGACAGGGTGATGGCCTCCAGTCCCCGGTCGGTGCGCGTGCCGGTGGCGTAGAAGCGGGTGAACGCCAGGCTCTGCGGACGCAGTGCGTCAAGATTCGGGGTCAGCCCCTGGCCATTGCCAAAGCTGCCCAGGTACTTGGCGCTCAGGCTCTCGATGGTCACCAGCACCAGATTTAGCTTGCGCGGCTGCCCGGGGTTGTCGATCGCCCGGCGAAGGTCCTGCGGATCGCTGCCGATAAAGCGGGCGTTCGGCTCGGTGACCTCCTGGCGCAGCAGGCTGGCAACCGCCGGCTCCGGCAGCGTGGCGTAGAACTGCTGGTAATCCAGCTCGTTGTTACGGAAGGCGGCGAAGAACTGGTAGGGGCCGTTGCTCGCCAGCTCGCGCTGGTAGGTGTTGCCGCCCAGGCCACGCGGTGCGTCCTGTCCTACTAGCCCACCGCACAGACCGACCAGCAGTGCCAGCATGATCAATGCGTAGGTCGCGCGCAGCGGTGGCAGGCGTGGCGCTTCCAGCGCGGCACGCAAGGGCCGCAACAGAGCCATGGTCAGGCCGATGGCGAGGATGGCCAGAAGCGCCAGCAAGGGATAGATGGGGTAGGACTCGAGGATGTTGTCCACCACCTCCTTGGAATACACCAGGTAGTCCACGGCGATGAAGTTGAAGCGCACGCCGAACTCGTCCCAGAACAGCCATTCCGCCACCGCGATGAACAGCATGACGAACAGGCTGAGTGCCGCCACGCCGAGCAGCAGCCGTGGGTGCCAGCGGCGTTGCCAGAGCCAGCGCGGGCAGAGCGACAGGTACAGCGTCAGGGGGATGGCGGCGTAGAGCAGGAAGCTCAGGTCGTAGACCAGGCCGACGGCGTACAGGCCTAGCAGGTTCGAGACTGTCACGTCGGCATCGACCAGGTGGCTGATCAGCAGCAGGCTGCGCGTGAGGAAGAACACCGCCAGCCAGGCCAGCAGGATGATCGAGAGATAACGAAGTTGCGCGTAATGGAGCCGAGGCATCGTATGATCCTTGGAGGATGAACGTGCCGCAGTCTGCTCAACGCACTGTGAGCCTCTCGTCAAAACCTTGTGAAAAAAACGTCAAGCTCGGGAATATCCACCAATGCGCATTCTGGTCATCGAAGACAACCGCGACATCCTCGCCAACGTGCTCGACTACCTCCAGCTCAAGGGTTTCAGCGTCGATTGCGCGCAGGACGGCCTGAGCGGTCTGCACCTGGCGAGCAATGGTCACTACGACCTGATCGTGCTGGACATCATGCTGCCCGGCATCGACGGCTATCAGGTGTGCAAGCGTCTGCGTGAGGAGGGGCGCAACGAGGTGCCGATCCTCATGCTCACGGCTCGCGATAGCCTGGACGATCGCCTGCAGGGTCTCAACGCCGGCGCCGACGACTACCTGATCAAGCCCTTCGCCCTGTCCGAACTGGTGGCACGCATCGAGGCGATCCTGCGTCGCAGCCGCGGCAGCCGTAAACGCCAGTTGCAGGTCGGCGACCTGTCCTATGATCTGGACACCCTGCATGTCAGTCGCGCCGGACAGCCACTCAAGCTCAATCCGCTGGGCCTCAAGCTGCTGGCGATCCTGATGCAGAAAAGCCCTGCGGTGGTGCGTCGCGAGGCGCTGGAGGAGGCCCTGTGGGGCGATGACTGCCCGAACAGTGAAAGCCTGCGCAGCCATATCTATCAATTGCGCCAGGTGCTCGACAAACCGTTCGGCACGCCCTTGCTGCATACCATCCACGGCGTGGGTTATCGCTTGGCGGAGGTCCCGGATGCTTTCTAAACAGCCTTTCGAGCGGCGCATCATCATCGCCTTCGTGCTGATGACCGTGGTGGTCAGCGGCCTGTTTTCCCGCGGCATCGTGGTGGTCGTGCACTTCATCGAGGAGTATCTGGTTTCCGAAGAATTGGGGCGCGAGCTGCAGCAGGTTCTGGATGAGGACCTCAAGCAGGGCCGCCCGCCGCGACTGGACGCCTCGACGCAGTTCTTCGCCTCCGATCTTGCCGAGTATGCGATTCCCGAGCGCTATGCCGGGCTGGGCGAAGGCTTCACCGAGATCGAGGCCGGCGACGAGGCCTTCTACGCCTACGTGAAGGAGATCGACGGCCAGACCTACATGCTGGTACAGGATCAGAGCGAATTCGAGCGGCATGAGCAGGCCCTGTTCGATGTGGTGCTGGCAGGCTTCATATTGACCGTGATCATTTCCTGGGTGTTGGGGCTGATCATGGCGCGCAAGGTCATGGCGCCACTCAGTCGCCTGGCGCAGCAGGTTCGCCATCGTGATCAGTTGCACCCACTGGCGCCGCCGTTGGCACCGGGCTACCCCAACGACGAGATCGGCCAGTTGGCAGCGGCTTTCGACAGCGCCCTAGGCCGGTTGCACCAGTCACTGGAGCGCGAGCGCCTGTTCACCAGCGACGTCAGCCATGAGCTGCGCACACCGCTGATGGTCATCGCCACTTCCTGCGAGTTGCTCCACGAGGCACCGCTCGGCCAGCGCGAAAGGGAACAGCTGGCGCGCATCGGCCGGGCCTGCGAGGAAATGCGCGGTCTGGTGCAGACCTTTCTGCAGTTGGCCAGGGACAAGAATCAAAGCGCGTTCGTCGACAGCCGCAGTCTGGTTTCGATAGCAGACGAGCAAGTCAACCGTTGGAAGCCCTTGTTCGATGAAAAGGGGCTGGGCTTCCAGTACCGTGTGGAGGGGCAGGACGCAGGTCTCTACAATCCGACCTTCTTGAGTACGGTGATGGCCAACCTGCTGCGCAATGCGCTGCATTACACCGAGCAGGGGGCGGTATGCCTGGTGCTGGAGCCAGGTGGTTTTCGCGTGGAAGACAGCGGTATGGGCATTCCCGCCGATCAGCACGAGCATATTTTCCAGCCTTTCGTTCGTGGCTCCCAGGCCCGTGGCGAAGGACTGGGGCTGGGTCTGTCTCTGGTCAAGCGCATCTGCGCCAGGCAAGGATGGGTCATCGCGGTACGCGACCAGGATGGCGGTGGTAGCTGTTTCAGCGTGTCGCTGAACGAGGCCGCTTGACGAAATTTTCACATCCCTTTGACGTGGCCTTGATGCTCGGCTCTCTAAGGTGGCGAACGTACCTTCTTCCGGACGTTCGCCATGCCCAAGACAAGCCCCATCGAACTCGACTTCTCCCGCAAGTACGACCGGGAACATGCTCAGCAGTACCTGCACAAGCATCAGGACGGCCTGGCTCGACGCCTGTCGCACTGGCGTGACGTGCAGGTGGCGCGCCGCGCCTTGAAGCTAGCCGACCAGCCCAACCTGGTGTTGGATTTGCCCTGCGGTGCCGGCCGGTTCTGGCCGATGCTGTGTGAGCAGCCCAACCGGGTGATCTTCGCCGCCGACAATTCCGCCGACATGCTGGCCATCGCCCGTGCCGCCCAGCCGCGCGAAGTGGTTGACCGGGTCAACACCTTCCAGACCTCGGCATTCGCCATCGACCTGGGAGCCAACGCGGTGGACTGCATCTTCTGTATCCGCCTGCTGCACCACATCGAATCGGCCGAGCATCGCATGGCCATCCTGCGCGAGTTCCACCGCGTCAGCCGCGATACGGTCATCGTCTCGCTGTGGGTCGATGGCAACTACAAGGCCTGGAAGCGCCGCCGTCTGGAGGCCCGCCGCGCCGCCCAGGGAAGGGCATCGGAGAACCAGAACCGCTTCGTCGTTGCCCGCTCGGAGATCGAGCGTGAATTCTGGCAGGCCGGTTTCCGCGTGATCGACCACCTCGATTTCCTGCCTGGCTACGCCATGTGGCGCACCTACGTGCTGCGTAAGCGGAGCTGAGCCGTGGGCGCACTGATCGATATGGAACAGCCCATGCTCACAACCGAGTTCGATCGCTGGTGGAACAGCCCGGGAAGCTGGGTCGAGCCGGCGAACCAGCGGCGTGGCGGCGAAAGTGGCGTGCGCCTGTTGCAGCAACGTGATCCGGCGCGCGCCCCGCTGTACTGCAAGCGGCAGACCGGACATACCTATCGTACCTTGCTGCACCCTTTCGGCCGGCCGACCATCCTGCGCGAGCTGCATGCCTACCGGGCTTTCGCTCGCCTCGGCATCAGGACGCCGCAACTCGTATATTGCGCGGCCCGCAGGCAACAAGGAGGTTGGCAGGCGCTGCTGGTCACCGAAGCCTTGCAGGGCTTCGTCAGCCTGGAGCAGTGGTACGTCGGCAATGAGGACAGGACGCTCCGCGAAGCCGTATTGCAACAGCTGGCAACGACTCTGGCGCGCCTGCATCTGTCCGGCTGGCAGCATGGCTGCTGCTATCCCAAGCACATCTTCGTCAAGGTCGAGGAGGGCGGTGCTAATTCGCAGGTGGAGATTGCCTTACTCGATCTGGAGAAAAGCCGCCGCCGCTGGAGCCTCAAGAGGGCCTCGCGGCATGACCTGGGCCAGTTGGAGCGGCATAGGGGCAATATCCCGGAGTCCGACCTGCTGCAACTCCGGCAAGCCTACTGCCAGGCGCTCGATGGTGTGCGAGGAGGGTGGCAGCCATGAGTGGCGACAATCTGGATGCGCTCTCATTCAAGGGTCGCAGCGGGCTTGGGCGCATTCTGCGCGCCGCCGGTTATTCGCTGGCCGGCCTGCAGGCGGCGTATCGCGGCGAGGCCGCCTTTCGCCAGCTGTTGCTGCTCAATGGGCTGTTGCTGCCACTAGCCTGCCTGGTCGATGTGACGCGCGGCGAGCGGTTGCTGCTGATCCTCGTGCCGATGCTGGCGCTGGTGGTGGAACTGCTCAACTCGGCCATCGAGGCGACCGTCGACCGTATTTCCCTGAGCATTCACCCGCTGTCGAAACAGGCCAAGGACATGGGCAGCGCAGCGCAATTCATCGCCTTGACGATGATCGCCCTGACCTGGGCCTTGATCCTGCTTTAACTCCTCTCATCTGTCGTTTTTAAGGTCGTGCATTCATGACGCGCAGTTCTCCTGCAAACGCTGCCGGATCTCGTGCCATAGCCGGAATCGGGCTACGCGAGCATCTGGCTTTTCTGTCCGCCGCTGTCTTCTCGCTGTTGCTACTGATGACGTTGCTGCGCCTGGCACTATTACTGTTCAACCGCGAGTTGATCGGGACTACCGGGTGGGGCAGCCTGGCCGAAGCTTTCTTCAATGGCGTGCGCTTCGACCTGCGCCTGGTGGTCTACATCTGCGCTCCGCTCGTGCTGGCGCTGGTCTATCGTCCGGCGATGATCCGACGCTCATGGCAGCGCCTGTGGCTGGGCGTATGCGCCAGCCTGGTGATCCTGCTCGGCATGATCGAGCTGAACTTCTACCGGGAGTTCCATCAACGTCTGAACACCCTGGTGTTCCAGTACCTGCAGGAAGACCCGGGAACCGTGCTGAGCATGCTCTGGCATGGCTTCCCCGTGTTGCGTCTGCTGCTGGCCTGGGGCTTGCTGAGCGCCACCTTCTTCCTGGCGCTCTCGCGGATCGACCAGGCCACTCGTAGAATATGTACCTCGGTGCGGCCAGAGCAGCCGACGATCCAGTACCTGAACCAGGGGCTGGTTCTGCTGCTGTGCCTGGTGCTCGCGGTATTGGCCGCGCGTGGCACCCTGCGGCAGGGGCCGCCGTTGCGCTGGGGCGATGCTTTTACCACCGAGTCGGTGTTCGCCAACCACCTGGGGCTCAATGGCACGCTCAGCCTGTATACCGCGGCCAGGAGCCGATACGCCGACGATAGCAGCAAGGTCTGGAAACCCAGTATGCCTGTCGAGCAGGCGATAGTGCTGACGCGCGAACTGCTGCTGACCGATCACGAGCAACTGGTCGATCAGGATACGGCGGCACTGCGCCGGGACTTCCTGCCGCCGCAGGGCACGCACCTGCCCATCCGCAATGTGGTAGTCATCCTGATGGAGAGCTTCGCCGGCCACTTCGTCGGCGCCCTGGGAAGCGATGCTGGCATCACGCCCAACTTCGACCGTCTGGCCGCAGAAGGCCTGCTGTTCAAGCGCTTCTTCGCCAATGGCACCCATACCCATCAGGGCATGTTCGCCAGCATGGCCTGTTTCCCCAACCTGCCTGGCTTCGAGTACCTGATGCAGACGCCGGAGGGCGGGCATCAATTCTCCGGTCTGGCCCAGTTGCTCAGTACGCGCGGTTACGACGACCTGTACGTCTACAACGGCGACTTCGCCTGGGACAACCAGCGTGGTTTCTTCAGCAACCAGGGCATGACGCGCTTTATCGGGCGCCACGATTTCGTCGATCCGGTGGTGTCCGACCCGACCTGGGGAGTGTCTGACCAGGACATGTTCGACCGGGCCGCCGAGGAGTTGCTCAAGCAAGATCCGCAGAAGCCCTTTTATGCCTTGTTGCAGACGCTTTCCAACCATACCCCCTATGCGCTGCCGAGCGTTCTGCCGGTCGAGCCGGTCAAGGGGCATGGCTCGCTCGACGAGCACCTGACGGCGATGCGTTATGCCGACTGGGCGTTGGGGCAGTTCTTCGAGAAGGCTTGGAAGGCACCGTACTTCAACGACACCCTGTTCGTGGTGGTGGGCGACCATGGCTTCGGTGCGCACGAGCAACTGACGGAGATGGATCTGTACCGTTTCCATGTGCCGCTGCTGCTGATCGCTCCAGGCATCCAGCAGACCTTCGGGACGAGCCGGGACACGGTCGGCAGCCAGGTGGATATCGTGCCGACCATCATGGGGCGACTGGGGGGCGTGGCGCGTCACCAGTGCTGGGGGCGCGATCTCTTGAGCCTGCCCGCCGATGATCCCGGTTTCGCCATCATCAAACCCTCGGGCAGCGACCAGACCGTCGCCATGCTCAAGGGCGAACGCATCTTGGTGAAACCCAAGGACATGCCGGCACGCCTGTACCGCTATCAACTGGGCCGGCAGCCACAGGTCGATCTGCTGCCTGCCACTGAGCCGGATGACGGCCTGGGTGAGTACTTGCCAGCCTACCTGCAGACCGCTACCGGCAGCCTGCTCGACAACACCGCAGGTGTCGCTGACAGCGCCGCTTCGCGTCCAACCGTTCGGGAAACGGCGGCGCGGGAGCATTGAGGCGTGTGGGCCCCTGCGTGCATGAAGCAGGGGGATGGCGAGCGAAACTCAGCATGGGCCTGCTGGTATGCTTGCCAGCAGGCACGGCCCAGCTTTATCAGGATCGATCACGATCCCTCTATGTGAATTTAGGGAGTTGGGAATCGTCGGCTACTACACGAGAAGGAGTCGAGTTTGAGTATTTTGAAAGCAGCCCTTATGGCGACCATGCTGATACCCACTATCGCTGGAGCAGCTCCCCCAGACTTTTCGAAATGGGCGAACAAGGAACTGGACAAGAATGGTGTCACCGACGCCCGGGTTGTTGAAACCAGATACCCATTCAGCTTCACGTACTGCCGCAAAGATTCTATGACCCTATGGCGTTATGACGTGATGAGTGCCGAGCACCTTGAGGCGATCCGAGAAGGTAGAATCGCGAAGCCTTTGACGGTAGCGCAAAGAACAGTAGCGGTAGAAAACGGTAGCAGCGCGTGCAAGGTCGGTAGCTGAGGGAAAAAGCGATTACCCGCGACCGTCCACGTAGAGGGTGCTGATGAGCTGAACGCATCAGCACCCTTGCTGCGTCTCACGGCAGCGGTATCACCAATTGTGCGTGTAGGTCGTTGTCAGAACCGTCCCGGCCGCAGGTAGGTGGCTCGTGTTGTTGTTATTGCGCAGTAGCTGACTGTAGAGCGGGTAGTAGTCGCGGTTGAACAGATTCTGGATGCCCACGCTGATCTGATCGTTGTCACTCAGGCGGTACTGGCTGATCAGATCCACCGTGGTATAGCCGCTGACCTTGTGCCGGCCGAAGCTGTCGACGCCGTTGAGACGGTAATCGTCCGAATCGAAGAAGGTGACCTGCAGCCGATTGCTCCACTCTGCGCTCGGTTTGTACTGCGCGTAGGCGGTCAATTTCATCGGCGCGACGCGGTAACCCGTCATGTCCTGCCAGTCCCCACCGTCGGGCTTCTCGCGCCCGCGCATCCAGGTCAGGGTGCCACCGGCTCCCCAAGTCTCGTCGTCGGTCAACCAGTCGACGCTGCCTTCGACGCCATAGATGCGCTCCTTGGTTCGTGTCAGGACCAGGCCGTTGTTGAAGCTCTGCACGTCACCCAGTTTCGAGGTGGTGTAGAACAGCGCCAGCGAACCGAGCGTGTTGCTGCCGACGTCACCGCGCCAGCCGAGCTCGTAGTTGTTGGTTTTCACCGGCTCCAGATCCGAGGAGTCGATGTCGAAGCCCCTGCGTGCGTTGCGCAGCTGTATACCCATGTCCGGCAACTGGAAGCCCTGGCTGAAGGAGGCATAGAGCTCCTGTCCGAGCACAGGCGAGTAGGCCACGCCGATGTTCGCCAGCACGGCGTCGTAGCTGACCTTGCCGCCGCTTACCGTGGCGGGGTCGGTCGCTCGGGATTCGGAGAGCGGGACGAAGTCGTCGAACTCCGCGGTCGAGTACTCGTAGCGCAGGCCGCCATCCACCGACCACTGCTCGTTGAAGCGATGCTGTAGTTGGGCGAAGGCACCCGCGCTGCGGGTAGTCAGCGGCGGCATGTAGGTCAGCTTGCCGATCTTGTCGAATACCCGGCCACCGCTGGCGTCGTAGGCATTCGGGTCGAACACGTCCAGGGGCATGTCGCTGCGCTCCTGGTTGAAGTCTCCACCCCAAAGCAGCTCGGTGCTGCCGCTGTCACCCAACGGCGTGCGCAGTGTAAGGCGGCTGCCGAATACCTCGGTATTCTGGGTCACCTGGTCGACGTTGCCACCGCGCGTGGCGACTGCGCGGGCATCGAACGGAGTGAAGCGGGTGAAGTAGTCGCGATAATAGAGCTGCGCCGAGAGCAGACTGCCGAGCAGATCCTGATGCTCATAGTCGAGGTTGACCAGGGTGTTCTGGATGCGATTCTGCTTGTCCAGCGACAGCCCCTTGAGTGGCTTGGCCGGCACCGAGCCGGGCGGCAGTGCGGTAACCGAGGGATCGGAGGCGTAGTCGGTGTCCTGCTTGGCGTCGTAGTGGCTGGCCGAGAGCTGGATACGCTGGTTCTCGTCGAGGCGCAGGCTGAGCTTGCCGCCGATGTTGTAGGCGTTCGAGTCGAAGAGGTCGCCCTGGCTTGGCTCAGGGGCAATGCGGTGTCCGTTGGCGTCGTAGGACGCACCGATGTGCCTGGCCCCGAAGTCGAAGGCGTAGTCGATCCGTTCCCTGGAACCGGCGACATAGTGCTGGAGTTGTCCACCGAGACCGTCCGAGCCCAGCCGGGTCAGCGGTGTGGTGGCGGTCAGGCTGGTCGTCGCGCGCGACTCGCCGCCGGCCGGCCGGGTGGTCAGCGAAACGATGCCGCCGGTGGCACCGGCACCATAGATCGCGTTGCTGCCGCGCAGCACCTCGACACGTTCTATCTGCGCCGGGTCGATGTTCGCCAGGTTGCGCGCCGAATCGCGGTTGGTGTTCAGGGGGACGCCGTCCACCAGTACCAGCATGTTGCGTCCGCGCAGGGTTTGCCCATAGTCGGTTATGGTTCGGCTGGAGTCGGCCATACCCGGCACTACCTTGGCCAGGATCGTGGCGAGACTGTCGGAGCCTTGGCGCAGTTCTTCCAGTTGGGCGTGCTCGATGACGACAGTCTGCCGGGTGGCCGATACCAGTTCGCTGCTGGTGCGCGATACGGTGACTTCCAGGGGGGCCAACTCCATCGGACTATCGCTGACGGATGGCACGATGGTGGCCGTTTCAGGTTGGGCAGGGACGATCAGGAAGGTGCGTTGGTCTTGCATTCTGACCTCCAGGCCGCTGTGTTGCAGCAACTGCTGGAGCGCCTCCTGGGGCGTGTAGTGGCCTTTCAATGCGGGGGTCTGCTGGCCTGCACCAGCGTCGCTGGCGAAGATGATCTGCACGGACGCCTGCTGTGCCAGATCGTTGACCGCCTTGTCCAGGCTGGTGGCTGGCAGATCCAGGTTGACCTTGTCCTGACCCTGGGCCGACAGGGCGAGGAGCAGACCGCAGGTGAGCATAGACAGGCGCAGGCCGCGCTGCCGGTAGGAAGGGGGCATATATCGATTTCCTTTGTGATTGGCTTTTACAGCAAGCCGCCACGAGAAACCCGAAACCCTACCCGCGGGCGAAATTATTTTTCCGGCCTGCCGACAACCCGCACGCTGCCGTCGACCTCGTGATGCAGACCCACCGGCAGGATGTTCGGCAGCAGGCTCAGTAGGTCGTCCACGCGGTCGCTGTCGAACACCCCGGTGATCGGCAGCGCTCCGAGGTCGGGGTCCTCCAGCCGGATCGGCGCGCTACGGTAGTGCTGGAGCAGAGCCAGCGCTTCGCTCAGCGGCGTGCGTTCGAACACCAGGCGGCTCTCCTTCCAGGCGAAAGTCGCCTCGGTATCGGCGGCGACGACCTCCTGCAGGACGCCCTGGCGTGAGTCCACCTGTTGTCCGGGGGCGAGCTGCAGGCGCTGGCGCGGATCGCCATGGGCTTCGACCTCGACCTTGCCGCGGGCCAGGGTCACACGTACGTCGCCCTCCAGCCGGCGGACATTGAACAGGGTGCCCAGCACCTTGACGCGGGTGGTGCCAGCGTCCACCAGGAACGGCCGGTAGCTTGCCGGCGCGATATCGAACAGCGCCTGTCCGCGCTGCAGTGCGACGCGTCGACTCAACAGGTGCCAGGTGATTTCGATACGGCTGTCGCTGTCCAGCAACAGGCGGCTGCCATCAGCCAGCTCCACAGGCTGTCGTTCGCCGACGGCGGTGCTGCGCTGCTCGCGCTGATAGGCCGGGTCGAGCCAGGCCAGCCCGCCAGCGATGGCCGTGACCAGCAGGACAGCACCCAGGGCCTTGCTCCGTTTGCGCGGCTTGGAACCGAGCTCCGGCAGTGGGAAGCGCTTCTGCAATTCCTCACGGTGGCGCGCCAGGGCGTCTTCTTCCGGGGTGGCGGGGCGTTCGCCAGGCGTCGTGCGGCTCATCGTGCTACCTCACAGCGGCCCAGGCGCTCCCGGCAAGCCGCCAGGCCCAGGCGCAGGTGCTTCTCCACCGTCTTCAGGGAAATGTCCAGACGCGCGGCAACCTCCGTCTGCGGCAGTTCGTGGATCTTGTGCATGACGAAGACCATCTGGCAACGCGGCGGTAGTTCTGCGATGGCTTCCACCAATAGCTCGAACTCCCTCCCGGCCTCGTACTGACGCGCCGGCTGCGCGGCCCCGCAGGCGACATCCGGCAGCTCCGACGAGGCGACGATCCAGGACTGGCGGCGCCGGTCGCTACGGTAGCGGCTCAGCGCGGTGTCATGGGAAATCTTGCGCAAAAGCGCCAGCGGCGTGCGTACGCCTTCCTTCTCGCC
The DNA here is from genome assembly GCF_021495345.1 of Pseudomonas hydrolytica. Taxonomy (NCBI): domain Bacteria; kingdom Pseudomonadati; phylum Pseudomonadota; class Gammaproteobacteria; order Pseudomonadales; family Pseudomonadaceae; genus Ectopseudomonas; species Ectopseudomonas hydrolytica. Next base: position 2,834,657 of record NZ_CP099397.1, on the reverse strand, counting down.
GCGTTCGAGTACCTGCACGCAGACGTCGTGAACCACCTCGCGTGCCAGGTTGCGGTCGCCGAAGCGCCGGCGGACTTGTTCGACGAGATCCTCGTAGTGGCGAGTGAGAGTGGACAGCAGTGTCGGTTTGGCAGGATCGAAAGACACGATGCACTCGGTGGGCGCTGTGTGCGAGGGGGAAGTGGCGCTTGATTGTAAATGAGAAGCAGTGTCGAATAAAGCAGTCGTACTACCAGGCGATATGGGTACACTGGCGGCATCGGTGGATAGGTGTTTGTTGCTTGAGGAGGCCTGAGCATGTTCCGACGCGCTTCTCCGAAGGAGGCCATCGTGAAGCAGGCGGCACGGTGGTATGTGTTGTTGCGCGACGAGGATGCGACGGAGGAAGACCGCCAGGCCTGGGCACGTTGGCTCGCGCAGAGCGACCAGCACCGTGAGGTCTGGAGCTCCATGGAGCAGATGGTGCAGAGCTTCGCGCCTCTGCAGGGTGATGGTAAGCGCGAGCTTGCTGTCCGCGTACTGCGGGACGTCCACTCCAGGCATATGGGGCGCCGCAAGGCGCTGATTGCGATCGGTGTCGTCGTAGCCACGGCTGCAGGCGGGCTCGGCCTGGCCGTCAACCAGAAAAATCGCTGACTGGGCGCAGGCGTTGCTCGCCCGGGGGCTGACTACAGCACCTCAGCGGGCGAAATTCGTACCTTCGCCCTGCAAGACGATAGTCACGTCTGGCTCGATTCTGCTGGATGTCCTCGGTGCCATCAGGGGGAAGGGGAGGATGCGCGAGAGAGCTGCAGGTAAGGGTTATCGGGAGGCGCATCCTCGAACAGATCGCGGGGGTCATTCAGCAGATAGCCATGCAGTCGTCGCGACTTGCGCGGCCCCGTCACGTCGCATGTCCAGATGTTCTGGCCGTTGTCGTGCTTGCGGTGCAGTTGCAGTCTCTCGAAGCGTTTTTGCACCCACTGCCAATCTGCCATCTGATCCTGCTTGGCGAATGCTGCTGTGTGCGGGTGTTCTTGTGCGTAGCGTTGGAACACCCCCGGGCTGACCAGAAAGGCTGTGCCGGACACAGTATGCACCAGGGCCTTTGCGTCATTGATGATGAGCTTGCGACCTTGGATGCGCTGCCGCAGCCAGGCCATGAAATGTTCGCCGGAGGGTGGTTCCCGCAAGTTGTCGCCCCCTGCGGTGGAAGAAAGAACAAGGGGCGGTGGTGACGTTGAATCGCTCTCTTGAGAAGGTGCAGATGGTTCATCGACGTAGGTTGCTGGTGACGGTTCAACTTCCGGCCCCTGTGGGGGCTGTTCGGTATCAGAGGCACCGAGCAGTGCCAGCAGGGCATCGACGCTGTCGGCCGCAGGGGCAGCAGGTTGTGCAGGTGCGGCGTTCGCCGCCGGTGAGGTGTTACCGCTATCGGCAGATGGTGTGGCGGATGGTTCGGCGGGGGTGTCGCTGGGCTCCGCCTCTATCACGACGGTGCCGGTGAACGACTCTGGCCGATCGTCACCTTCCCAGATCAGGGCCGGGGCCAGCCGTAGCAGGGTGAATGTGTGTGACCAGCCGGCCTCGCTGGTGACCGTCGCCCGCCAGATCGCCTTGCCGTCAGGGGTGGGCTGGAGCATGCCATGGTCTTGCAACACGTTGAAGACGGCAGTGTTGTTCGCGGGGATGCCATCGATGCCCTGTGCCAGCAGGTGCGCGCGCAGTTTGTCCGAAACAGTCTTGCTGACGAGCCACAGAGAGTCCTGCGTCAGCCAGCCGTCCGACGCCTGGGGCTGGTTGAGTTTCAGCTCTTCTTTCAGCAAGTAGCGCAGACCATCGAGTAGCTTGCGCTGCAGCGCGTGTTTCGGGGCCGCCATAGCGCGTGCGGGATCACCGCCGAGTGCTTGGGCGACCGAGGCGCGGTCGGCCTGCATCACCAGCTCGCCGAGGACGCCGGCGTGTTCGTACTGGCCAGCCAGGACGTACAGCAGTGCGGACCAAAGCGGAGGAAAAGTGCTGAGCCAGTCGAGAATCTCGCCATCGAGTACCTGTCGATACAGCAAGCCCGTGGCCGCGCTGTGCAGCCGGTACTCGCGATCCTGCCGGTAGCGGAATCGGTAGGGGTGGGTCAGCGGGCCGTGCCAGGGGTGCCAAACGCTGCCGTCGGCATGTTCGACATGCAGATCGACGGCGACTTTGCCGATGTCATGCAGCAGTGCGGCGTATGCCATGGCGGCGGTCCAGGCTTCCGCCTGCACTACCTGGTCCTCGGGTGTAGTGCCGGTGGGCAGCAGGTACGATTGCCGCAGCTTGAGCGCATACGCGACGATTTCCAGGCCATGATCCAGCATCCCTCCTGGATACGCATGATGATGAGCTTCCGAGGCAGGAAATTGCTGAACCAGCTCGGCATAGCGTTGCAAGGGGGCCAGATAGAGCGAGGCGAAATGCTTGCGTGAGAGCGAGGTGCGCTGCCAGATGTGTTCCAGCAGGCGTTGACGACGAGGGGTGGACAGCAGGGAGGCGGCCGACTCCGGTCGAATCAGCCCTTTGCCCTTGTCTCCGGCTTGGGGAGGGAGTGTCGCCAGCGAGAAGCGTTTTCGTTGGAACAGAGCAAGCATCGATGGCTCCTGGAGTTGCTGAAGCGAGGGGCCTTTTCCTTTTCCGGATAGACCCGTTTCCCTTGAGGCCCCATTCCCTTCTTCCCTTGCTGGAACCCTTTGAATAGCGGGTACGACCTGTCCTCCGCGAGCGTCAATGCGGTGTGGGTGATATCCCTTTACACCGATGATTGCCTCGTTAAATGAGAATTTGTATTGTTTGTCTCTGGCTGTGCGTTGGTGCCAGAGGGGCCGCCAGACGTGCGTTTGAAGATCACATGTCATGGCGAGCCATAGGGCAGGTGCTTGTACCTGGCAGGTTTTCCCCCTGCGGGTCGCCACCACTAAAATCTCAAGGTGGTGGTTATCACCACGTCCACGGAGGGTGGATATGGACACCAGAATCTACTCTGAAAAGGCGTATGAACTCATTCTGGCGGGCATGACCGAGTGCAGTACGATCGAGGCTCAGTGCATGCTGCTCGACGCTGTAGTCTGCCAGTGCGCCCTGTTTACCCGGGTCTTGGGGGGCGAGCAGATGTTCCTTGATCTGCTGGAGCGCTTGAAGCTCATCGGCCTCGACATGGCTGATGCTGAGATGCCTCTGACCCATCACTGATGCCGGCAACTGCGCGGGAACGGTAAGGCACACGTTTCCATCGCGCGTTCAGCAGAAAGTCACTGCAGCCCAACGACCCGGTACAAGCTGGCCCAGCAGCTTCCGTGAGCCGCAGGGTGGTGAGCCGGGCAGCCACCTCACCTGATTGAGTCGCAGGCCGGCTGACCTTGCTGCAACACGCGCGGAGTCGGCAATAGACTCCGCGCGCGTGCAGTGATCAGACTTCAGCAGATCTTGAATCCTCCGCAATCCCGCAGGAACGCTTCGAACTCGCGTACGTTCTCGGCCGAGAACGGGTAGTGCGTCGCGAAGTGCGGCCTATGGCCAGTGCTTTCGCAGCTGTTGCATGGCCATGTGCCTGGGCCACGGTGCGGTGGTTCTGCACGCTTGCCTGTGCCACTACAGATGGTGCAAGGCTCATCGGGAAGCGCTGCGAGGAAGCCTGCGTAATCCTGCGCGTACTGCTCCACTTCGCCGGCCGCCAGCGCGGCGGCCAGTCGGTTGGCCAGTTCGAGCGAGGCCGGGCCGTCGAGACCCCAGCCATCATTGAAATGGCCGAGGTTGCTTTGTGGGATGAGGTCGGGGGCGAGGCGTTCGCAGTACTCCCACAAGGGATGCCACCACCACACGTTGCTGCGGAAATATTCGCCGCGTTCAGAGGCAGGGGATTGTCCGAAAACGTCCATACCCATGGTTCTATGCTCCTGGAGGTCAGGGAGCATCCATCTGGGAGAAACGGGCAGGCGTTGTCGCCCATAGGTCGGGATGAGAGATGGATGCTCCGGTGGGAAATAGGGCATCCAGGCCGGCAGGGCATGTGATGCCCCGCTAGGGAGAACAGCAAGATCCGAAGCTCGTCGTGGAAATTCGTCGAGTCGCAGCTACGCCAGGGGTGGCGGCGGATGGAGCTGCAAGGGTGTCGCTTGACGTGGCGACGCACGGGCTCGCAGCTGGCGAACCAACAGCGCGAATTAGTGAAACAGTTGGAGCCGCGTCATGGGTACGGGGAATGCGGTAAAACCCACCACCGGAATGTTGAGGCCAGCGTCAAGCGCATTTGCCAGCGATGCGAATCCCGCGGTGCGGCAAGATTGCTGAACTGCTTTACAGGCTAAGCAGGCTTTCAAGCAAGAAGAAGGTCGCGCAGGCCGACTCAACCAATTGTTCGTCATCCGGGCCCACACGATAAAGATGACCAACAAACTGTCCCGTCTCGGCGATGTTACTGGCATCAAGTACTGAAGAGACTTGCGTATGCGCCTGCTGGTACAGCCAATGCTGACCCGGGATGAACTGCGACAGATTGAGCATGGCGATTGCCGAGATCACTTGCGCGGATAGATCCTGCGGCGGGACGTGCGACCCTGTTATTTCTGCATTCTGGCGGGAGCCTCCCCAGCGTTCGGTCCAGTAGGCGCAAGCCTGCAAAGCCGGATGCCGATAGGCTTCTCCGTACAGCCGAACCGCTTCAGCCATGCCCAGCATGGCCCAGGCCTGCCCGCGCGGCCAGCTCCCGGCCTCTTCCTGCTGCACGCCGTCACCGGCATCCAGAACGACATTGGTTCGCCAGGCACCGTGGTCGGTTGCGAGGTGGCGAAGGCAGGTCTGCAAATGCTGGTGCGCCTGCGTGCTTCCTTTCGGACCGCCATAACCCTGCAGCAGTGCCAGCGTCGGTGCCAGCGCGTCGACATTGAGCGTGCGCGTTCCAGGTTCGCCGGCACCCATGCCTGAACCGGACGTCCAGCCACCCAAGGCGGGGTCAAAGCTCGCGGAGATGGCGAGGGCCGCATGACCGGCAAGCTGCTGAGACATATGGTTCTTGCCGAATTTCTGGTGACCGATGGCCGCGCCATACCAGAAAACGAAACTGCGATTGATCGATGGCTCACGCAGCAACAGTTGAAGTTGTGCCGACCAGGCTTCTGCCAGCGCACGGTCGTCGGCACCGCGTGTATAGGCGGCGCGCCGCCACCATAGCCCGGCCCAGAAGCCACCCAGCCAAGAGCCCCTTCTCGATAGCGTCCATTGTGCGGCGGTGCCGGGACGGAACAAAGGGAAACGATCGCCGCATTGCGCTGCAATTTCATCCATTCGCTTGAAGATCGCGTGGATGGCAGTTTGCTGGAGGTTCTTTCCTTGCATGGGTCATTGCCTATGGCGCATGTACAGCAACAGCAGGCACAGAAGGCCGCCTGCGAGCAAAATACCGATCAGGCCCAGCCAGGCGCTTGCGAAGCCCTCCGAGTGGGCCAGGAGCCACCCGAATGCAGGCGGGCCAAGGGCGAAGCCGCCGAAGAACCCAACCGACAGCATGCCCGCCGAGGTGGCCGCTCCGCCAAATCGCTCATCGCGCAACAGCATGCTCATGGCGATCGCATTGCTGGCGACCACGCTCAGGCCCATTCCCATCACGCCCAGCCAGAGTGGCCAGTGCTGATGGGCGTTGGCCTGGCGCATGACCGCCAACGCCAGGCCTGCGAGCACGAACAGCACACCGAGCAGAATGGTTTCGTCCTTCAGCTTGTCGGCGAGTGGCGTCAGCAGCACCCGGGACAGAATCCCCATGACGCCAAAGCAACTGACCATGGCTCCGATGGCGCTGGCCGATACGCCCATTTGATCGGCATGGACCCCGAGAAAGGTCATGAATGAGGACAGCGCCAGACCGGCGCAAAGCTGAATGGCCATCAGCATCGACAGCCAGGCATTGGGTGCGCGCACGCGCAGGGGCTGACGTGGCGCTGCCGCTGATTTGGCCGGTACCCAGCGGCTTACCAAGGCGGCCATGAGCAATGCCACGGGCACCCAGGTTGCCAGCGCGCCACGCCATCCCCACAGCAGCACCAGGGGCGGCAGCGCCACGCCGGCCAGCAATGCGGAGGCTTGGACGCCTGATTGCTTCAGACCGACGACACCGGCTTTGCGGGCTACGGGTACGCCATGAGCGATGGCCTGATTGGTGGCCGGGTTGGCCAATGACTGGGCAATGCCGCAAAACAGCAATGCCGTGATCAGTCCGCCGAATCCAGGCAGGATCGCCATCAGCGAGAAGGACAAACCCACCAGCAGGAACATGCTGACCAGCCCCGCGCGAGTCCCCATGCGCTGAACCAGAGTGCCTGCCCAGGGCGACAGCACGGCGGCGAGTCCGAAGGTGCTGGCGGTCAGCCAGCCCAACTGCTGGCGGGAGATCGCCAAGTCGGCAATCAAATGCGGGCCGAGGATGCCGATGGCATAGAAGATCATCATCGGCATGCCCATCGCCATCAGCAGCAGCACGGACAGCCCCGCCAACGACGCAGGACGTTGGGTTTCAGCGTTCATTCCGCAGCCTTGGGTATGTGCAGGGAAGGGGAGGCTGGATCGAACAGAGCGCCAGGCGCGGTCGCTGCCAGCAACTGTCGACCGATGGTGCTGATCAGCGCATCGTCGGCACCGTCCAGAATATGCGTGGTCTTGGCGCCCCGGTAGATACCGGCGAGCGGTGTCCACTCGCCCAGCCCCTCGGCCCCCATGATCTGGATGGCGCTGTCGGCAGCCTCGCTCACGGCATCCGACGCGGCCAGTTTCGCCAGGTTGACTTCGATGCTGTTGCTGACGCCCGCATCGAACTTGCCTGCGGCGTCAAGTAGCAGGCCCCGTGCCGCGGCGATGCTGCGATACACCTTGTAGACCCGCGCCCGTGCCAGCTGTTTGTCCGCCAGCCTTGCCAGTTGGCCCTTGGGCGAGTGAATGCGCTGGCACATCAGCTCGAAGCAGCGTTGCGCCTGGCCCAGCCAATGCGCCGAACGCAGCAATCGCCCCAATCCCAACCGCTCCTGCATCAGCGCGATGCCCTGGCCGGGCAGGCCCAAGACGTGATCCTGTGGAACCTGCACGTCATGCAAGGCCAGCTCGGCCTGGCCTTGCCAGCGTCCGAGCAAAGACAGCGGCCGCACCACTTCGAACCCCGGAGTATCGGTCGGCACCACGATCATGGAGAGGGACTGTGTCACCGATCCTTCGGCGGTGCGTGCCACCACGGTCGCGAAATTCGCGACCTGGGAACGGCAGATGAACCACTTGCGCCCGCTGACATGCCAACGCCCATCCCGCAGTTCGGCCCGACAGGTCATCGTCGCGGGAATCGAGCCGATGCTTTCCGGCTCCGACATGGCGTAGCTGGAAATGGCCTCACCTCGCACCAGTGGTTGGAGGAAACGCTCCTTGACAGCAGGGCTGGCGTGGCGCTTGAGCATATGGGCATCGAGTGTTGCATCGGCACCCAGAATGCCCGGCGCATATTCCGAACGCCCTTCCTGCTCTGCCACCTGGATGTAATCAACCAGGCTGGCGAGTCGCCCGTTATGCTCCTGCGGATAGAACGTGCCGAACACGCCTGAAGCCCTGGCCAACTGCGTCAGCTCCCGCGTCAGTGCCTTGGCTTCATCATTCTCCGCGGCCAGACGAGTTTCGTGGGGTAGGATCTGCTCGTCGACAAACTGGCGCACACGACGCGCCAGTGCCATCGCCGGCGATGCGGCTGTTAACACGTTGCTCATTGCGAATATCTCCATGTTTCCAGTGCCGTGCTCTGCACAGGCGCGGCAATGCCGGCGCGCTGGCTGCGGTCTGCGGCGTATGAGGTGGCCCAGGTCATGCCTTTGACGGGCAGCGTCATCGCCTGGGGTGTTGCGGTTGACCTACCGCATGCACTGCTGATCGATGAGCTCATGACTCAAAGGTCGAGAGGTCCTCGCAGACCTCGCCCAATGCCTGGATGAAGCGATCGGCTTCTGCCTGCGACAGAACCAGCGGCGGCTGAATCCGCATGACACGGCTGTTGTTGGCCGTCACGAAGGTCAGGATGCCGTGCTCCTGGGACAGCTTGGTCATGATGCGCAGCACGAACATGTCTGCCAGCGTGGACTCCAGCTCGCGCATGGCCGCTTCCAGGTGTTCGCGGGCCTTGCTGGGCATCATGCGGTAGGTCGCTGCGGCCTTGGCGGGCATCCGGCTGGTCATATCGCGCACGAAGGCTTCAATGCCATCCGAGACATCGTTCTGGAACTCGATGGCGATCATCAGGCCCCGCCCGCGAACCTCCTTGATGAAGTAGTGCTTGCGGGCCAACTCCTCCAGCCCTTGTCGCAGGTGCGCGCCAACCAGAGCGGCATTGCCGGGCAGGTCCTCGTGCTCGATCACGTCCAGCGCAGCCATGGCGGCGGCTGCCGCAAAGTTCCCGCCGCCGAACGTCGAGGTATGCAATGCGAATCGGTCGATATTGCCGTACGCGCACTGCCAGACTTCTTTCGATGACAGCGTTGCGCCAATGGGCACCAGACCACCCGACAGCGATTTGGCGAGCACCAGAATATCGGGCGAGACATCTTCCCACTGGCAGGCGAACATCTTGCCGGTACGGCCGAGCCCGGTCTGGATTTCGTCGAGAACCCAGAGGCATTCATGCTCGGTGCACAGATCCCTTACGACCCTGAGATAGCCATCAGGAGCCATGGTGACACCACCTTCACCCTGGATCGGCTCCATGATGAAGGCCGCGACGTCCCCCTTGAGCAGCCGGTCTCGCAAGGCGGAAACATCGGCGAAAGGAATTTCCTCACAGCGCGGCAGCAACGGTTCGAACACCTTGCGGTGCTTCTCGCGTCCCGTCACGGACAGGGCGCCCAACGTCTTGCCGTGATAGCCATTGGTGCAATAGAGCAGCGTGGGTTTGTCGCTGGCGGCCAAGGCCAGCTTCAATGCCGCCTCCATGGCCTCGGTTCCCGAGTTGCTCAGGAACACGCGCTCCAGTCCGGCTGGAGCCAGCTCGGCCAGACGTTTGGCCAGCAGACTGGCATGCAGCGGCGCAGACAGATACTGCACGAAGGTGGGATGCTGCTGAGTGAGGAAATCCTGCAGCCTGGCAGCTATCGCTGGATGGTTGTGGCCCGTGTTGAGGCAGCCGTATCCCGCCACGAAATCCAGGTACCGGCGGCCATCCAGATCCGTCAGCCAGCAGCCTTGGCCATGATTGAAGACGCGCTCGACATGATTGAACTCATAGAATTCGCGCAGAATGGGGTTTATGTGCGTACCGAAGCAACGCAGCACTTCCGAGCGAAGCGCCTGGGAGCCGGCGTTCAAGTCGTGGACGGCTGCTGGCGGCCTGGCGCCGTGGAAGCGGCGCAGTTCATGGAGCCGTACCTCATCCACCGATTCGCCACGGCTCGCCATGGGGTGAGGCAGAAATCCATGCCGCTCTGCGATGCGGCCGATCTCGAGCACCTTGTCAGCGGGCAGTTCTCGGCCGATGGAGAATGGCTCGGCGCGGCCCTCCAGGGCGAGGATCATGGTTTCGGCCAGGCAGCCGTTGAGATTGCGCTTGGGCCCCAGACCCAAGGCCATGGCCCCAAAGTTCACCGCTTCGGTCGCCGATACCAGCCCGCCATCGATGACCAGAATGTCGTCGCGTTTTTCCCAACCGGGCTGCATATCCTTTGGCAGGGCTGCATCCACGACCACGCTACCGCAAGCCAGCCGCCGAGGATCGATGACTCCACCGCTGGAGGTTGCGGCGACGAACAGCCGAACCTGCTCATAGCAATCCTCCAGACCGGCATGCAGCGTAACCTGTCGATGAAATGGCGATGGCAGGTACTCCAGCAAAGTGTCGACCTGCTGTTTTCCCCCACGATGCACCAGTCGCAAGCGGCAGCCCAATGGTGCCAGCAGGCAGACGATGGCCAGCGCAATCGAACCGGGATACCCGAGCACGGCGACCTCTGCTTTTTCTGGCGGAATTTCCAGCGCGGACAGTACGTCCAGCAGATTCATATAGGCGGCATACGCGGTCAGCGAGTTGCCTGTCGTCACCGGGATCTGCGTGCGCTCCAGTGTCTGCAGGCCGCGATTGCCAACGATGGACGTGAAGCCACCCAGCCCTACGAGCTCCGCTCCCTGACCCTTGAGCGCATTGACGCCTTCGACGACGCGCTCGGCAATGCGCCTTGGCTGACTCAGCATCTGCTCGGCCGTCAACGGCATGAACTGCAAGATGCCTTCACATTGCGCACCGCTGGCGCTCACGATGCGCGTGAACTCAATGAACGGAACCAGATTGCGGCGGCGCCAGCGATCGGCGTCGTAGCCACTGGCCTGTTCTTCGAGCATACGACCCGCCATATCGATCAGTTTGACCTGATGCAGCAAGTCCTTGGATGTGGGATGGGCGATAAAACCGAATTTCATAATGTGTTCACTCTCCATGAGTACGCAGGCGGCTCCAGGACCCTTCCGAGATCAGGCTCAAGCCATCGCCCTCCGAGTTATGCCCAAGCCAGACATCGAAGAAATTGACGCGCCGCGGGGCCATCAAGGCCTCGCCCAGCAGCTCCGGGCAGAACCGCCGGATAACGCGCCGATGAACCGTCACATCGTCTTCGGCGTGCTCGACGGGTTCCTCCTTCCATTGCGTCAACGGCACGTTGACCTGGCTGCAGCCATTCAGCGTGTAGCGTTTGTCCAGGTAGGTCTGGATCATGGAAAGCACGCCGTTGCTCAGATAGAAAACGGTGACGTTGCCACCACGCCCAGCCACGCCGCGGATCGAAGAGCCAACCAGGCGCTGTTCCACATTCGGCGCTATTGCGCGAGCGCCATCACCGATGAACGCGAGCACATTGCGTTCGTTCTTCAGGGCGATGTAGGGCAGCGACATCAGGCCGTCCCCCATCAAGGCCCGGCCGTACCAGCCGGAGAAACCGGGATCGGTGCGTGCCACGTTGCGCAGTGCCGACAGACCGCAACGGCCAACGTCGTAGACCCCGGTATAGCGATAGCCTTGCGACTCGATCAGATCGACCACCAGACACCCCAATTGGTGGAAGAAGTAATTGGGGGTCATCGGCATCGTCTCGATCAGATCGCTTGGCTGAGCCGCCGGCAGCTTCTGCAATTGTTCGAGGTTCGCCCGACGCCGATGCAGCACGGCGTCGTCCACCAGCAGGCGTGGTTCCAGATAGTTCAGGAAGTCCGTCAAGCGGACGTCCAGCCCCAGCAGGGTGAATGGCGATAGGTGTGCCTTGTTGCAGTTGACCTGGCCGATGCGGAAGTTGCGCTTGAGCTTGCCTTCCGAATACGGGGTAGCGGATTGCTCCACCTTGCCCTTGAGGAAAAAGAGCCAGGGAGTGCCTTCCTCGCTGGTGTTCTGCGCTTCCAGGAATTCATAGACCGCGCGGTTGAATCCATACATGGACAGCGGCCCCAGATAGTTCGGCACCGGCACGCCTTCGCGGAAAGCGGGCACGCTGCCCGGATGAATGATGCTGTCCACCAGGGCGATGCCGGCTTTTTCAGCCAGGCGCAGAACCTGACTCCGCTCGTCCGGCGTGAGTCGGCCGCAATGCCACAGCACCCGGGCATTGTCGTGGTTGATTGCGGCCACGGCATGATCCAGCCGTTCGCATTGCGCGGAAGAAAGCGTCGTTGCCTGGGAGGAGGGGCGCTGAACCACGATTGCCGGGATTTTCGCCTGCGACTCCAGCACGTTCTGCGTGGCCAAGACAAAGGTTGGAGCGGGGCGTTCATCGAGCGCCTGGAAGGCGCTCGCAAGGCAAGTCGGCATGTCATCGGGCGTGCGCATGAATCCATGCCACAAGCCGCGCGCGGCAATGACCGCATGTCCGTTGCCGTCGGCGTCGAGCGTGCCCTGGAATGGATACCAGACCGTTTCCGGGGAGTCGGCGCAGACAATGATGCCAGGGGCCGCCGCACGCTTGAGGTTGGCCAGAGTCCCACGCGCTTCGTCGATCATGCCGGAGGTCATGGCGATCACATAGGCACGGCCATACAGCTGCCAGCCGGCCAGCGCGCTCACGGCCAACGAGTGTTCGTTGTTGCCAGTCAGACAGCGGTTTTCCGTCCCCTGCAGCAGGGTCTTCATCGAGTCGATGAAGCCGGCCACCATGGAACCCGTGTAGAAATGGAAGTCCCATTGATTGCCCCAGCGTTCGCTCATGAGCTGATGAATCTGTTGTGCCAGTGTCACCTGGCCGTCGGCTTTCTGGTTCGCGCGAGCGAGCATGCGACTGAAATGGGCGTGCTCCAGATGATCCAGAATCAGCCGGAGGATATCGGCGCGGCGTTGCCACGGATTGGAATGAGGCACTCGCACCAGGCGGTTGCCGCCCAGGCGGCACATCCACTTGCCCAGAACCTTCTCCTCGCACAGCAGCATTGCGGAGCAGGGGGAGGGCCGGGTCGGTGGCGTTTGCAGGGTCAGCGGCAGGAAGGGGTCGTCATCGAGAGGCTCCTCATGCCGCGTATCGAGCAATACGCACTCGACTGGGGATAACGTCCGATCGCCAGCCGACAGGGCCTGGCGGGCTGTTGCCAGCGAGTTGAAGCACCGCGAAAACAAGGCGGGCAGCTTGTCCTGGCGTTGTGAGCGCAAGTATCGACAGGCCTGCGCGAAGAGCTGGCAATAGGGGAAGCACTCCTCGTCCGATGGCACATCGAATGGCGTATCGGTATTGCCATTGAGCAAGCCGTTCACGCTTTCCAGCACCATGTCCAAGTCCAGTGCCAATTGCTTATCCTGGCTGACCAGGAAGATTCCGATAGTCCGTCTCTCTTGCTGCATATGCCCGCATCCTCTCTGGCTTGCTGCTGGTGGCACTGCCCGTTCCGGCGGGCTTCCGACGACTCCGTTTACATACGCCATGACAGCCGCAGGCCTGCTTCACGCGGCGGGCTGTAGACGGTGACGAAGCCGTTCTGGTAGCCCACTGCGTCGTAGCGCTGATCGGTCACGTTGTCGGCGTAGGCCGCGACTTCCCAGTTGCCGCGCTGATATCCGGCCACCAGGTTCACCAGGCCGTAACCGTTGCGTTGGTACTGGTTGGCCGCATCCAGGTAGACCTTGCTGCTGCCTGTCACGCTGGCTTGTGCGTACCAGCCCTGGGGGGCGTCGTAGCGGATGCCGATATGCCCGGTCAGGTCCGGCGCGAACGGATTGCGCTTGCCGTCGTAATCGGCCGCGCCATCCCGGAAGTGGTCGAAGCGCGTGCGGTTCCAGGCCAGCCCGCCCTTGAGCTGCCAGCCGCCGCCGAGCAGGTAGTCCACATCCAACTCGACGCCTTTGGACGTGGCCGTTGCGGCACTGGTGATGTACATCATGCCCACGGTGGGCATCTGCATGACCTGCATGTCATCGATGTCCATGATGTAGGCGGCTAGCGAGTAGCGAATGCGCTTATCGAGAAGCCAACCCTTGAGGCCGGTTTCATACGACCAGTTCTTCTCCGGGTCGTAGGACGGATAACCCATCATGGGTGCCAGTACGTTGAAACCGCCGGTGCGCACGCCCCGGCTGGCGCTCAAATACCATTGGTGATCGGCGGTTATCTGATATTGCAAAGCGAGTTTTGGAGAGACGTGCGTCCAGCCCTTTTTCTGACTTGCGGCCCCTCGCGGCTGCAATTCCACCTCGCTACGCTCGATACGTGCTCCGGCAGCCAGGGACCAGTCAGCCGACAGGGGTACGTTCCAGTGAGTGAACAGGGCGGCGGTATTGCTTTTCTGATCGGCGCGCATGTCCGACAGACCCATCATGGTCTTGCTGATGCTGCGCAGGTCGTTGTCGCTGTGATCGCCGTAAACGCCAGCGAGCCAACTGGAATCCCCGAACTGCCCTTCCAGGCGGAACTCCTGGGATAGCGTGCGCAGATGATGGTCACGTCCGACGTGCAGAACGTTCGCCGGCATGAAGTCCGTGTCCTGCTGGATTCGATCCTTGAAGTCGTTCCAGGCCGTCACCGAATGCAACTGCAGGCCGGAGGCGAATGCATGCTGGACATTGAGGGACAACGTCTGCCCCTCGGAGCGATTCCAGCTCGGCGTTCCGGAAGCGACCTGCTTTGTGGGAGCGCTGGGTGCTCCCCACAGGGACGCGCCATCGTCGTACTCCTGACGCGTATAGCGCATGACCACATCCGTTGCAGCGCCTGGCGTCCAGCGCAACCCCAGATTGAGATTGCTCCGTTCGCGATCGTCCTCCTTGTGCCCCGTGTGAGCGTTGTCGATGAAACCGTCCTGGCTCGACCAACTGCCCGATACGCTGGCATAGAGCCGGTTCTCCACCAGCGGCTGGCTGAGCGCGAAGCGCATCGCGCGCTTATCCCGGCTGCCGGCTTCCGCCGACACGCTGGCTCTTGGTGTGGCGTCCATTGGCAGGCTGTGGATGGCAATCACGCCGGCCTCGGCGTTGCGTCCATACAGCGTGGATTGCGGGCCGCGAATGACCTCGATGCGATCCAGATCCAGCAGGCCACTCTCGAACCCCTGCGCCGTCAGCGTGGGCACGCCATCGACCAGTAGCAGCGTGGAGGTGGAGAAGCTGTTGAAGTTGGCTGTCAGCCCACGCATGACGGGTGAATTCATACCCGCCTGCCCGAACGGCTGGAACGATAGGCCAGGAATACGCCCTTCCAGCTGTGCCAGGCTGGTGATGCCGGACTGCTCGGCATCCCAGCCATCGATCACCGCCACGCTGGCGGGCACTTTTTCCAGCGGTCGCTCGATTTTCTCCGCCGTGACGGTGACCGCCGGCAGAGCCTGGGGCTCGACCTGCGCACCCGTGCCATCCGCGGCAAATACCAACTGGGCTCCAGGCGACAAAGCGCCGATCAGAACCGAGGCGATCATGGCCGTCTGGCCGACTGCATCTGTTCCCCTTCGAGGAAGGTGTCCGGTTGATTTCTTCATACGTGCTCCACCGGGCTGCGGCTCAGCCCCGGCGCTGGTTGCCCTGTCTCTACCGGGTCAACGCCCAGAACGCCCAGCTTGTGGGCTTCTTCGGCCAGTGCCTTTTTGTCGATCTTGCCGGCTGGAGTCAGCGGCAGGGTGCGGTAGAAGCGCAGGTACTCGGGCAGCTTGTTCACCTCCAGTCCTTGTTCGCGCAGGAAGTCGGTGATCGCCTTCAGGGAAAACTTCGCCGCCCCCTCGCGCAAGGTGACGCACAGGCACACCCGCTGGCCGAGATCGGCGTCGGGAACAGGGACGCACGCCACGGTGACGACATCGGGATGCGCCATGACCAGACCTTCGATCTGAACCGGGCTGATATTGGCGCCACCGCGAATGATGATGTCCTTCTTGCGACCGGCCAGTACCAGATAGCCCTTGTCATTGATGAAGCCCAGATCTCCGGTCTTGACCCAGCCTTGCGGGTCGCGGTAACGCTCGTCCAGCTCCGGCGCGTTGACATACTGCATGGGGCTCAACGGCCCGCGAGCGGTGATTTCGCCAACCTCGCCTTGCGGCACTTCCTGGCCGTCTTCGTCCACCAGGCGAATCTCGCAGACAGCCGGATTGGGCTTGCCGACGCTGCTCAGCACCACCTCGATGGGATCGTCCAAGGTGTTGTGGCAGTTCACCCCGTCGGCGGAACCGTAGAGGCTGATGAAGCCGCAGCCAAAGGCATCGCAGCATTTGCGCACGGTGGCCTCGTCGATGACCGAACCGCCGACGATCAGCCCGCGCAGGCTGGATTTGTCGACGCTCTGCAGCAGCGGATGGGCGGCGATACGTTGCAGCATGGTCGGCACGCCGAGAATGAAGCTCGGTCGGAGTGCCGCAATCGCCTTGATGGCTTCGTCCACGTCGAATTTGGGCAACACCACCAGAGAACCGCCCAGCCAGCACAGCACGCCGAAGGTGGCGGTAGATCCGAAGGACGAACCCAGCGGGATCAGGTACATGCCGCGGAACTCTTCGCTGTCCGGGGCGATGCGTTGCAGGAAGCGCCCGCGTCCGCCAACCAGGGCATTGTGCGAGTAGGCCACCAGTTTGGGCTCAGACTCGGTGCCGGAGGACACCAGCAGACGCACCGGCGAGTCCGGGCACACTTCGGGCAGGCTGTCGACGTCCAGCGGCGCGGCACTCAGCAGCTCATCCAGCGTGACCCATCCTTCGCGGGGGTTCCCCTGGACGATCAGCCGGCGCATGGACAGCAGGGTGGGGCGCAGCGATTCAATGACCTCGCACAGATCGATGCCTTCATAGGCTTCGGGGACGATCACCGCCCGGGCGTCGCAGCGACGAACCAGCGACTGGATATCCAGCTTGCCGCGCCCCGGCGGGAACGGCGCGACGATGGCGCCGAGCGCCGCCACCGCCAGGTCGATGGCGCAGCACAGCCAATGGTTGGTCAACTGGTAGGCCACCACGTCGCCAGCCACAATGCCCGAATCGCGCAGGCTGTGGGCCAGACGCAAGGCCGCATCCAGGAGTTCGGCATAGGTCACGTCGCCTTGCGGCGACAGCACGGCCTTCTTGTCAGGATGCGCTTTGGCTTTGCTGGCGAACAGCGTGAATACGGGCCGGTTCGGATAGGTACCGTCCTGCGCCCAGCGTTTGCGTTCCTCGACAGGAACCAAGTCGATGATGCCGGCGTTGTTCATGGGAAGCTCCAGGGGGCAGTGACAGAGGAATAGGTCTGGTGGTTCAGGCATTCGGCGATGCGCGAGTCGGCGGCGAGCTGGCTGAGGTCTTCGATGACCACGCAGGCACCGATACCGTGCTCGTTCAGCAGCGTTTCCCATTGCGCAGCGGGGCGTGTACGCAAGCGCTTCGCCAGCAGTTCCTGGCAGGTATCCGCGGCGAGAGGGATGTCCAGCAGCGTGGCCAGCGACTGGAATTGATCAGGGTGTTGGCAATCGATGGCGATCAGGCCGGATCGCGTTGGGTGCACGCCAGACAGCACGCCCGCCGATGCTGTGCAGTTGCCCTGCATCAGCAGATCAGCGGTTCCCAGCAGCGAGCTTTCGACGTGGATGCCAGTGCCCGTGACCGCACGGTTGAGCAAGGCCGCCGTCACCCCCAGCGTCGCCACCACACCGCCCAGCACGTCCAGTACGGTGAACAGGGAGCCGCCCTGGATACCGGACTCCGTCGCAATGGCGTCAGCCACGCCCGACCAGGCCTGGACGGTGAAGTCGGTACCGGGGGCGCTGACGGGTGCCTGCCCCCAGCCACCGGCATAGGCGTAAACCAGTTGTGGCTGAACCCGGTGCAGGTGCTCGGCATCCAGCAGCAGCTCCTGGGCCTTGCCGGGTGCCCAGTTATGCAGAAAGACGTCCGCCTCACGGGCCAGTTCGTAGATCGACTGGCGCCCCTGGGCGGATTTGATGTCGACCTCATGAACAGTCTTGAGATGGTTCAAGGCATCGAAGCGCACCGAACAGCCTTCCGCGCAGGGCGGCATGGCGCGCAGCGGATCGCCACCCGGTGGTTCCAGGCGAATGACTTCGGCACCCAGCAGTGCCAGCAGATGCCCGGCCAGTGGCCCCTGGATGCGCCGACAGCACTCGACGACGCGCAGGCCCTGCAGCGGGAGATGTGCTGGAGCCGCTATATCCCGGGTGTTTTCCGGGGCGGCAGAGGCAAGCGCGAAGCGCCATGGCGCACCCAGGGTCTGTTGGTAATCCAGATCCTCCCGGCGTTGCGCAACGCTGCGCACAGGAACCACCGCTACGCCCGCTTGTGCCGCCAATTGCTGGATCTTCACGTAACGCAGGCGCGCCAACGCTGCCAGGCATGCAGCTGGCAGCGGTGACATGGCTCTGGCATAGCGCAGCAGAAATCCTTTCCAGGCCGTTCCGGCCAGTTCCGCTTCAATACCGACGGCCGCCCAGAAGTTGCGCCATGGTGAGCTGTCGAGCGTTTCCAGCTCAAAAGTGATGCCGTCAGAGGAACGGAATGGCGGCCTCAACTGCGGATCGGAGCTGCCAGGCAGGAACTCTTCACGATCTTCCGGGGCGGTGGCTCCAGCCAGATACTGCCCGATACCGAGCAGCCCGCATCCCAGTGGCGATACCCGAACCTGATGGAATGCTCCCCCGCGCAGTTGCCCCACGGCGGCGGCCAGCGTGCCCTGCAGCGTCATGGCGGCGGTCAACGCCGAGAGGTAGTTCACGCCCAGCGGTTGCGCCTTGCCGCTTGCGCGGCCATGCACGGACATGAGGCCGCTGCCCGCCTGCAGCAGCAGTTCCGAAAGGTGTCTCGTCGGCAGCCAGTTGGACGGAGAGACGTAATGGCCCTGGATGGGCGAGATGGCCGGGTGCTGCAGCACGAACGCAGCGCCGCCCGTATCCACGGGCGAGGAAATCGAAAGCTGATGAATGCCCAGCAACCTGGCCTGTTCCGTCAGGCAACGCTGCAATGCATTCCACTTCGGCAGAGACGATGTGTATGCATGCAGCAAGGAGAATTCATTCAAGAGCGTCGGCATATTCAAGACCAAGAGACAAAAGCGTTGCACTTGCCCCTGGCTTTGAATCACCAGGGGTCATTCTTTCAACAGTGTCCTGGTGTACGAATCAGCCACCTGCGACGGCAGGCAATACGGTCAGACTGTCACCGGCCTTGACCGGCGTGTTGAGCCCATCGGCAAAGCGGATGTCGTCTTCGTTGACGTAGATATTCACGAAGCGATGCACCTGTTCCGCGCTGACCAGCCTGGCCTTGATGCCAGGGTACTGGCTCTCGAGATTGTCGATAGCCTCGGCCACCGAGTTGCCTTGGGTGGTAACTTTCTTTTCCCCGTTGGTCAGCGGGCGCAGCAATGTGGGGACAATCACTGAAATCGACATGTAGAACTCCTTTGCCTCCAATAACTGCTTGGGGCATTCCTGATAGAAATGTTGGAAGAGGCGCTACTCCAGAATGGAGATGCTCTCTTCGATGATCTTTCCGTGCAGTACCCTGAAACTTCGGACGGGCTCCCTGGCCTTTTCCCAGGTGGACACGATCAGGTGATGCGTCTCCGGGCCGTTCGAATACTCGACGTCCTCCCGGCTCGGATAGGCTTCGGTCGCGGTATGGGAGTGGTAGATCACCCGGTGAACCTCGTCGCGCTCATCCAGGCTCCGGAACACCTGGAACTGCTCCCGCGAGTCGAACCGAAAGAAGGTTTCTGACGCCGCCTGGTTGTGCATCGGGACTATCCGGGCCGCTACCTGGTCTTCCCGTGAAGACGCCACGATGCCGCAGGCTTCGATGGGATGATCGCAGCGTGCGTGAGCCAGAACCTGCTCCAGCGCCTGACGCTTGATATGCAGTGCCATGTCCGTGCGCTCCCGGTGTCAGTAGCTGGGCAGCGAGGGGTCTACATCCTTCACCCAGGCCAACACGCCACCCTCCAGGTTGCGCACATTGCGCATGCCCAGTTCCAGTAGCTCGCCGGTCACCTCGGCGGAACGCCGGCCGGACTTGCAGACGATCACCAGATTGGCATCCACCCCAAATCGCTGCCGGAGCGTCTGTGCCACCGTGGGGGATTTCGTTGCCAGGGTCGCGCTCGGAATATGGACGATGTCCCACTCGGTGGGCTCGCGGACGTCGATCAGCACGGGCACCTCGTTCTGCTCCATCAGCTTCTTGAGTTCCGTCACGCTGATACCAGGCACGGAGGCCGCGGCGCCGTCAGCCGGCAACCCCAGGCCGCAGAACACCTGGTAGTCCTCGGCCAGTTCGGTGATCGGCTGCCGGTTGGGCAAGCGGCCGACGGGAAGCTCGCGATAGCGCATCTCCAGCGCGTCATACACCACCAGCCGTCCAAGCAGCGGCTCGCCGATGCCGGTGATGAGTTTCACCGCCTCGGTGGCCATGATGGAGGCGATGGACGCGCAGAGCACGCCGAATACGCCGCCCTCGGAGCACGACGGGGCCATCTCGGGCGGTGGTGGTTCCGGATACAGGTCGCGGTAGTTCAGGCCCAGGCCGTCAGGGGCGTTCTCCCAGAACACGGAAGCCTGTCCTTCGAAACGGAAGATCGAGCCCCACACATACGGCTTGTTCGCCAGCACGCAGGCATCGTTGACCAGATAGCGGGTGGCGAAATTGTCGGTGCCGTCCATGATCAGGTCGAAGCGCGAGAACAGCTCGACCGCCATGTCCCGCTCCAGGCGATCCGTATAGGTTTCCACCTGGACGAATGGATTCAGCCGGGCGATGGATTTCTTGGCGCTGTCCACCTTGAGCTCGCCCACGGTATCCACCCCGTGGATGATCTGGCGCTGCAGGTTGGAGTCATCGACCCGGTCAAAGTCGATCACCCCGATTGTGCCCACCCCAGCCGCGGCCAGGTAGAGCAGGGTTGGAGAGCCCAGGCCTCCGGCGCCGATGACCAGCACCTTGGCGTTCTTCAACCGGCGCTGCCCGATCATGCCCACGTTGGGGATCAGCAGATGGCGGCTGTAGCGGTTGATTTCTTCGCGGCTCAATCCGGCAGCCGGTTCGACCAAAGCAGATAGTTTCATACCACTTTCCCTATTCAGTAGATACGATAACGATAATCATTATCGTAATGGGCGGCGTCCATGGCAATCGGCTTTGTCTGCTATTTCCTATGGCGCAAGCACAAAAAACTATGCGGAAGATGCTCACCCAGCGGGCCGGATTCGAAAGGGCGCATGCGCCCTTTGCCGAATGCTTCAAACCCGTTCGCCGTCCAGTATCGACTGGGCCGAGCGTTCCACTTTTCCGCGTACCCGCCAGGCCAGCACGAAGGACAACAGCACCCCCAGGGTCAGCACCAGGAGCATGCCGGTGTAGCCCAGGCGGTCGAGCAGCACCCCCGCGGCGATCGGCACCGCCAGGCGAGCCACGGTGAACACGGTGGTTTGCAAACCGTAGTCCGAGGCGTTGCGCTGGCGCCGGGTGAAGAACATCGTCAGCCCGAACATCAGCGCCGAGACGGCCCCCATGCTGGCCGCCACGCAGATGGCGCTGGCGATCAGCCAGGTCGGTCCCAGCTCGGCCCAGACCGTGAGCGTCAGCAGCGCCAGCGCGCACAGCGCCGCCAGCAGGTACAGCGCGATGGCCCGCGCCGTGCCCAGTATCGGTGCCAGGCGCCCGCCGAGCAGGCTGAACAGCGCGCCGGTCATGCCGCCGACGATGCCGACGATGAAGGCTACGTGTTCCAGCGGCATGCCCATGTCCAGCATCAACGGTTTGAGGTACAGCCACACCGCGCCGATGAAGGGGAAGCTGGTCAGCAGCAACAGCGTCCATTGCCGTGCCCCCGGCTGGTTGAAGAAACCTGCCCAGTCCGCCATCACACCGGGGGCCGGTGCGTCGCCGGATGCTGTCTGCTCGGGCAGTGCGGCCTGTGCGCGCAGCAACAGGAAGGGCAGGGCGCCGATCAGCAGCCCGCCCCCCATCAACCAGAAGGGGGCCTGCCAGCCCAGGCGCGACTGCACCACGATCATGGCGCCGCCACCGACGATGGCCCCGAGGAACAGCGCGGCGGAACGGATGCTGCCGGCGCGTAATTGTTCACTGCGCGGCAGCCACTGCACCGCCAGCGCATTCAGCGGAATATCCGCCCAGGTGGCGGCAATGCTGATGGCGAAGGTCAGCGCGAACAGCATCACCCGGTCGCCGATCAGGTTGTGCCGACCGATCAGCCAGTACAACGCCAGCAGCAGCGCACTGAGCAGCAACAACCAGTGCACGAAATGCCCGCGCCCCAGGCGCACGCGCTGCACCGGCACGGCAAACAGGAACTTGAAGATCGCCGGCAGCGCGGCAAGCTGGAACAGTCCGATCTCGGTGCCGCTCCAGCCGTGCTGGCGCATCACCAGCGGCATGCCGAACATCAGGTAGATGCTGGGCACCGCCAGCACCAGGTTCATCCAGCCGAACAACAGTTGCAGGCCGAACAGGCGGGGCTTGGTCATGAGAGGTTTTTTCCTTTGCGGGCAAGCAGAACGGCAACGGGGGCTACCGGAAAACGCACGTCATCCAGCTGCTCGACCCGAACGAACCCCGCCTGCTGCAGCTGTGTCGCCAACTGCCCGGCGGGCAGCACATGGCGCCCTTGCATGCGCATGTGCAGGTAGTACTGCAGCACCGGCCTGGCCTGGCGCGCGTCGTAGGCGATCTCGGCATGGCAACAGACCAGCAGGCCGCCGGGGCGCAACGCCGCGTACAGGCGATCCAGGGCGGCCGGGATGTCCTGCACGAAATGCAGCACCGACGAACACCAGATCAGGTCGTAGCCGCTGCCGAAATCGTCCAGTATCAGATCGCCGCCGCGCGTGCTCAAACGGCCGGAGAGGCCGGCGCGTCGGATGTTCTCCTGCGCCACCTCGGCGACTGCCGGGTACTCGAACACCACGCCGGACAGTTCCGGCTGCCGCTCGGCCAGCGCGATCGCCACCAGGCCGGGGCCACCGCCCAGATCCAGCATTCGTCGCGCCTGGGCAAATTCCGGCTGGCGGTTGAGGAGGTCGCAGGCCACTTCGACCGTGACCGCTTGCTGCTCCTGGGCAATCTGCACCCTGGCTGCCTCGGCCCAGCCTTGTTGCTGCGCGGCAGGGGCGGGCAATGGCGGGCGTGGCATGCCTTCGCGTAGCAAATCGGACAACTGCACGCCGACCTGCCGTAGCACCCGATGGCGATACAGCAAGGCATCTCCGCAGTAGTGAGGCGAATCCGCGTTCAGGTAGGGACGCAGCTCGGTACGCGTGCGGTAGTGGAACTCGCCGCTGGCTGTGTGCTCTCGCTCGAGCACGTCCATGCTCCACAGCAGCTCAAGAAAATAGCCGGTGTTGGTGGGGAGCAGCGACAGGTGGTCAGCGAGCTGCTGCGCGCTGACGAAATCATCCAGCTGCACGAACATCCTGGCCTCCAGGGCTACGCGCAAGGCGTCGGCATCCAGGCCAGCCAACTGCACGTCCCAGCAGGCTTGCAGGGCGTGCGGTCGAGCGAGAGGGAAAGGGAAAGTCAGGTTCTCGGCAGGCTCATGCGCCATGGATAGCACCTCCGACCCCATGAAACGTATGGACGCGGCTAGCCGTCTCTCTGATCGGTGTGCTTCCTGTTGTGGGTTGCTCAGGTTCTCTCGGGCGTACGGGTTGCTGCCTGTAAAGCATTGATTTTCCTTCGGTTAGTTTTATTTTTTTGTGGCCATGGCTGGCCTCCAATGGAATGATGCACTACGCTTAATGATAATCATTGACTTTTTGCTATGCGAAAAGCACAGATTTCTATGCGGAAAATTTCGGGGGCGAGAAGGGACAGGAGGTGAGAGGTGAGCGCACAAAAAAGCTGCTGCCGGCTGACGATGGAGGAACCACGCATCCGCAGCGTCCTGGGGGATGGCAAGACACGCCTGCAGCTACCTGACGAAGTCGGTCATTGCTTCCACGACTTCGTCGAGCTGGAGCCAGGGCTTGGCCTTGGCAGGCTGCACTACCGCCCCAGTGTTCCGCTGATCGAGGAGACCCACGGGCCGCACGAAGGCCGGGTCATGGTCATCACCCTCGGCATGAAAGGCCGCTCCTGCTACGAAGGGCAGGACGCCACCAGCCTGGAATTTCAGAAGGGCTACACCACCATCTCCTCGTTCCAGGGCATACCCGGGGAGCGGCATTACCAGGCGGACGACACCGTCTCGCAACTGCGCGTAGTGGCGCACGAGTCCCTGATCCGCAAGTACGTGGGGCCGGAGCGGGCGGCGGAGATCCTCGGCAGCCAGCAGTTCAGCCGCCTGGCCTTCCGCGCCAGCACGCCAGCGGCGATGGCCCACGCCAATGCGCTGATCAGCCACCTGCTGCCCTGCCAGAGCCAACTCTCGCGGCTGGATCTGCACATCCACACCCTGAGCCTGCTCAACGAGCAGTTCAGCCTGCTGGCGCCGCAACACGGTGCCGCCTCATCCCCCTTCTCGCCGGAGGATATCGAGCGTATCGAGCAGGCGCGGCAAATGATGGATGAACACCTCGACAAGCCGCTGACGCTCGATTACATGGCCACCATCGTCGGCATCAACAAGAACAAGCTCAAGGACGGCATGATCTACCTGTACAACGCCACGCCGGCGGAGCTGCTGCTGGAGCTGCGTATGACCAAGGCCCTCACCCTGCTGGAGACCGGCCAGCGGGTTTCCCAGGTCGCCTGGCAGGTGGGCTACAAGTACGCCAACAACTTCACCGTCGCCTTCACCCGCTACCACGGCAAATCGCCCAAGGCCATGTTCGGCAAGCGGGTCGTGGAGCCCTAGACCCTCTCTCCGCGCCCGGAACCATAACGGGCGCTCCTGCCTCTCCTGCTGCAACGCCGTCGCTCACTTGCTGGGCGACGCTGCCCGCCGCTTTCTCTCCCTCTTCTAGCCCGATGCACGCGGCTTGCGCGACGAGCATAGAAAACTGTGCTTTTCGCATACGAGAAAATAATAAGACTCATTCTTGTTTGTGGATAGCATTAGGCCGCTACAAAACAGGCCGGGTTTTCCAAGCCACAGCTCGGATCGAGCGGGCGCGTCGAGACGCACCGCTTGCGCCAATGGCTTCGATTCACGCCGGGACATGCCACGACCAGGCAATGGTTCGCCGATCGGATCAGCGAGCGAGCCAGCCATTACAAAGAGAGATTGTTGTCTGCCATGTTGTACGCAAATACCGACATCCCCCACACCCTCAAGCTAAGGCCGCTCGCGGTTTGCATCAGCCTTGCGCTGGCCTGTAGTCCTGGGGTTCATGCCGATGAAGCGATTGCCAGGGACGAGGTCATCGAGATCGGGCTGCCGGCCGGCGACGAGCAGGCCACGGAGCAGGAAGATGCCCTGGAGCTCAACTCGATGGTGGTCGAGGGCGCATGGGAGACCAAGGATGAAGCCGGCCGCAACGACGTGTACCGCAAGGATGTGTCCAACGTCTACGCCGGCAAGGACGAGATCGAGCGCTACAAGGGGGCCAACGTCGGCGACCTGTTCAAGGGCCTGAACGGCGTCTACAGCGGCGATTCGCGCAACAGCGGCGCGCTCGACCCGAACATCCGCGGCATCTCGGGCGAGGGGCGGATTCCGGTGACCGTCGACGGTACCGAGCAGGCCACGTCGGTGTGGATGGGCTCGACGGGGCTCAGCAACCGCAACTACGTCGACCCCAACATGATCGGCAGCATCGCGGTGGAGAAGGGCCCGTCGATGACGGCCGGGGTCAGGAGCGGCATCGGTGGCTCGGTCGAGATCAAGACCCTGGACGTCGACGATATCGTCAAGCCCGGCGAAAGCTGGGGCCTGGAAGTCAAGACCGAGACCGGCACGAACTCGGTCAAGCCCAACGAAGATGGGATGAACAACTTCGGCAAGGACTACCGCGACATCGACGGTGCCTTCGTGGGTGGCAACGCGGTGATCTTCGCCAAGGGCGGCGGCGCTGCCTTCACCCCCCATGAATCGCCGCGCTACAACGACTTCGATTTCCAGGACAACGCCATGCGCATCGCCCTGGGCACGCGCCAGGAGAACTTCGACCTGTTCGCCGCCTACAGCTACCGCAACCGTGGCAACTACTTCAGCGGCAAGGGCGGCAGCAAGCGGTACGAGGCCGAGGGCGGGCTGAAGGCGGCGACCGAGGCGAACCAGTCGAACGTCCAGGGCGATACCAGCAGGAACTACATCGCTAATCTCTTCCTGCCCGGTCACGAAGTGGCGGGCACCTCCAGCGAGATGCGCACCACCCTGCTCAAGGGCACCCTGTACCTGCCCAATGAGCAAAGCCTGAAACTCAGCTACATGCACAGCGAGCTGGAGTTTGGCGAAAGTATGCCCTACGTGATCAACGAACAGGTTCGCCTGCAGGCATCCGGGTTGTTGCCGAGCGCCAACCTGGGCTTTCAATTCCCGTACAGCGAGGTCAAGCAGGATACCTTCGCGCTGAACTACCAGTGGAACCCCGGGGAAAACCGCCTGCTGAACATGCAGGCCGGCCTGTGGAAGACCCACAGCGATGCCGAGCGCTACCAGAATGGTGAAGAGCTCTACACCATCGATAGCCCGATGCTCAGCGACAAGAACTGGGACAACTACGTCCGTTGCAGCAGCCGGCCCGAGCTATGCCCGGGGGGAGTGCCCGCGCAACCCGAAAAACTGCCCAATACCGATGGGCGCTTCAATATCGTTTCCCGGGCGCTGCAGGTCAGCGACCACGAGCGCTGGGGCGTCAACCTCAGCAACCGGATGGAGCTGACCGACAGCCTGGCCCTGACGCTCTCCGGCGACTTCAGCAACGAGAAGCTGCAGCAGAAGGATTATTCCACCCAGAACAGCGGCAGCATCTACACCTGGTCCACGCGCTACCTGGGCCCGCGCGCGGGCAAGCGCCAGCAATACAACTTCAGCTTCAACAGCGAGTGGGCCGCCACGCCCTGGCTGGTGTTCAACCTCGGTGCCCGCTACAGCGACTACAACTCCTTCGATACCGGCCTCGACGAGCACCGCAAGAACCGCGACCAGGGCTGGGGCGCAAAAACACCCGTTATCGGTCGCCAACTTGGGTATTACCGGCTGCTGACCGATGCCGAGAACCAGGCCATCGTCGATAACACGCGCAGCATGGTCGAGAGCTGGGGGTTGGACCCGGCAACGACCGAGATGTTGATTGCGATGGAGCTGGAGGCCGGCAAGATCGATGGCGTCCGTTACACGTCGAATCCGGAGACGGTGGTCGTTCCCCTCAAGGGCAGCGCCATGAAGATGGACAGCGCGCAAAACCCCTTCCTCAATGGTTCGATCAACCTTGACGAAAAGGTCGATAACCCGCAGGGGACCAATCGTACGGTCGCACGCTATATACCCACTCCCGGAATAGGTGGTGCTGTACGTGGACCGGAGTTGACTGACGCCGAGCGTTGGGCCAGACCGGAAAAGCGCAGGGACAGTGCCTGGGCACCGATGGCTGGCGTGACGCTGCATGTCACCGATTATGCGCGCCTCTATGCGCGCTACAGCGAGTTCGTCCGCTTTCCCTCGATTTACGAAGACACCCAGGCCGTCAACGGTGGCACCTACAGTGTGACGGACAACCGCATGCGCCCGGAACACGCGTACAACTGGGAAGTGGGTTATGTCCACGATCTGCGCGGCTTCCTGCCGGCCTGGCAAGCTGCGGACTTTCGCCTCAACTATTTCAACAATGAAATCCGCGATTTCGTGGACAGGGACTTCGCCTACAGCATTCTGCAATACGACCGCAAGAAGTTGTCCGGGGTGGAACTGCAGAGCCGTTTCGACACCGGCCGTTATTTCTCCGGCTTCTCCGCCACCTACCGCATCGACCAGAAGCTGTGTGACAAGGACGTTGCCGCTACTTTCGATCCCTACTACGGCAAGCTCGTGGATGAGTGCGTGACCGGAGGCTTCCCCACCACATTCTCCCGCACCAGCCTGCAGCCGCAGTACTCCCTGAACCTCGACAGCGGCATGCGCCTGTTCAACGACCGGCTCGAACTGGGCGCGCGGATGATTTACCACAGCAGCGCGAAGAACAAGGAAGAAGCCAAGTGGATCAAGCAGAACCTGCCTTTCGTCCAGGGCGGCAACGAACCGTTCGAGTGGCACCCGATCTGGGTCTTCGATGCCTACGCCGCGCTGCGGGTCAATGAACACCTGGATATCGACTTCGGCATCAACAACATCACCAACCGCTACTACATCGACCCATTGGCCCGCGTCGCCATGCCAGCGCCGGGAAGAACCATGAAGTTGGGATTGACCGCGCGGTTCTGACCGGCGGTACACCGCATTTTTTGCTGTTTTTCAAAAAAACAGTGTTTTTCTCATCTATGACTCGGAGGTTGTTATGAAAAAACTATTGGCACTTTCCCTGCTGTCCCTGGCCACATCAGGGGCTTTCGCGGCGCCTGTCGCGGGTGGTTCGTCTTCGGCCTATGTTAAGGCATGGCCGTCCAACCTGTTGGCAGACGATACCGCGGGGATCGCGATGCCGACCACCGTGGGTGGCAACGCTGACCTCGATGCGGTGGTCAGCTTCCAGGCCGGGCCGATCGCCCAGACCAACGGCGTGCTCAGCGGTTATGGCACCAGCTCCGCGCATATCACCAACCCGTACAACGGTGTGGTGACCTCGGAAACCTGGAAGAACAAGGTGGCGTATGACACCGAAGTCTTCGCCTACCGCCAGATCGCCGCGCCATCCCCGGGCTTCCCCCAGTTCGGCGGCGAGGTGATCGCCAAGGTGGCCGGCGCCGAGGTGTACTTCGGCGAATGGGCGCCGGTCAAGTCCGGTACCCAGCCGCTCTACAGCACCGACCTGAACATGAGCAGCCCCGATCGCACGGTCTGGTACGTGGGTGAAAACCCCACCACCAGCATGCCAACACTGGTCAATGCCAACTACAACGTGGTCGGCATCAAGCAGTACAACCCGGGCACTGCTGGTGGCGTCACCTCGGGCGTGCTGACTGCCAACTACGGGTCGGGTAGCGGTAGCATCACCGGCACCCTGGGTTCGATCAACTTCGTGGGCACCAGCATCAGCTCGAATGGCACGTTCTCACGCGGAACGAACATCGAAGGGCGTTTCTACGGCAGCAATGCCGAGGCCCTGGCCGGTATCTACAAAGGGCCCACCAGCGCCGATCACGTCGCCTTCGGCGGCGCCAAGCAGTAAGGGGCACGTGTAAGGGAGGGGAGAGCTTTGGCTCTCCCTTCTTTGAATTCAGCATTTCCTTCTTTTCTTCTTCCCTTCTTGCCGGACAGAACACCATGTCGCCGTTCGAGTTTTCGCGCGTTGCTTTGCTGTGCCTGCTGACTTTCCTTTCCCCCTTGTTGCTGGCCGACGAAGACGACACCCGGCGACTGCTGAACAAGATCGACCGCACCGTCAACGAACGCGAGCGTGCCCACCTGCCCGCGGTAGACCCGGCGGAAAAGGACGCCTCGCTGATCACCATCGAAGGCCAGACCTACAACGTACAGAACACGCTGGCCGACCTCGGGCCGGCCATCTATGTCGCCCTGAACCTGCAGCAGTGGGCAAAGGTGCGCCAATTCATCGAGCGATACCGGCAACTGCCGGGCCACGAAGCAGCGCTGATACATATGGCGCAAGGCTTGCTCGCCCGCCATGAGCGGGACTACCGCACGGCCATCGACGAGCTGCGCCAGGCGCTGGCGCTGCAGCCAGGTTTCTTGCGCGCCCAGCTGGAGCTGGCCCGCACGCTGTTCGAGGACAACCAGTCCGCCGAAGCCCGGGCGCTGTTCGATGCGGTGGCCGCGAGCGGCATCCCCGAGGCGGTGGCGCCGGTACTGGAAAGCTACCAGGCTGCGCTACGCGAGCGGCGCCGCTGGCACGGAACGCTGGCCGTGGGCGTGGGCTACAACAGCAACATCAACCAGGGCAACGGCATGACCACCCGCACCGAGGTGTGCTTCTTCTTCGAGTGCTTCGCGTACACACGCAAGATGCCCACGCCGATCGAGTCATCCAGCCTGGT
The DNA here is from genome assembly GCF_021495345.1 of Pseudomonas hydrolytica. Classification (NCBI taxonomy): domain Bacteria; kingdom Pseudomonadati; phylum Pseudomonadota; class Gammaproteobacteria; order Pseudomonadales; family Pseudomonadaceae; genus Ectopseudomonas; species Ectopseudomonas hydrolytica. Next base: position 2,805,170 of record NZ_CP099397.1, on the reverse strand, counting down.
CTATGACCTGGCGGCCGAGCGGCGTTTCCAGCTGGACGGCAATCACCACCTGCTGCTGCGCGGGCTCAGCTACGGCAATTATTACGACAAGCACAGCGAGGAAGCCCCCGAGACCTGGTACGAGGAAAACACCAGCGTGCTGTATGCCGGCTATAACTACCTGAGCGCGTTGAACGATGTGTCGCTGACGCCGCTGTTCGAGAACTACTACAGCGACCACCACACCAAGTACCAGGCCAGCGGCCTGCGCGGCGAGTGGAAACACAGCCTGACCCGGCGGCTGCAACTGAACGTGCAGGCGCAGCACAAGCACTTCCGCTTCCAGGGCGAGCAGCGCGAGTATTTCGATGACTTCGACGCGCGCATGCTCGGCAGCTCGTTGTCGTACCTGCTGGACGGCCAGACGATGGTCTATGGCGGCGCGACCTACACGCGGCGCACCCAGGATCAGGACTCGGCGAGCAACCGCGAGTACATGGCCAACCTGGGGATCTACCATCTGTTCGACGTGGGCGTGAACCTCAACCTCACGGCCCTGTACCGCACCACCCGCTACGACGAGCCGGACTACTTCCTCGGCGGGTTGCGCAAGGACAAGCAGCAGATCTACATCGCCAACCTGGGCATGCCGCGCTTCGCGCTGGGTGGGGTGGTGCCCAACCTCTATATCAAGTACACGGACAACCGCAGCAGCATCGACTGGGCATACTCCTATCGCCAGACCGAAGCGGCGTTGAAGTTCGAGAAAAGTTTCTGAGTTCCGGGTAACCGATAGCTGCCTCGGCGCCCTTCAAAAGGCCGATTATCCGATTTACGGCACCAGGGGCTTGCCGGCGCAGGGAAATCGGTATCCCATCGGGTCTACAGCGGATTTTTGCGCGCGTTATGCTGTCTGATTATTTGCGTGGATAGCCATGCGCTGCCTTAATCAAGAGCACTACAGAGCCGGTACAGAGCGAGTATTGAGAAACCACGACAGGACGACCATGAGGTAATCACCATGAAACCTTCCGTACAGACTTCATCCGCGGAGCGCCTGGGCCAGAGGCTAGGCCGGCTGTGGCGGGGATACCTGGGGCAGGAACGGAAGGTGAGTGGCTGGCTGGTTGCTCAGGGTTTGCCGGCGGGTGTTGCCAAGGCCGTGTTGCTGCTCGTCAAGCTGCTGGCGCTCGGTGCGCTGCTGTATGTCGCTTTCTGGCTGGCGCTTCTGCTGGTGTTCGCGCTCGTGGCGGCAAGTGCGGCCCGCAATGCGGACTGGGAGACGCCGGAGCCCGAATGGACGAATGGAACCGCCGGCTTCGGGCTCTACACCCATGATGGCCATCGCATCGACCCGCACGTGTCCGACGACGACTGAGTTGTAGCTGCCTCGCTATTTCTTCGAGGCAGTCTTCGAGATGGCTTTCGTGGCCCCTCCCATCGCCATGGTGCCGCCCTTGCCGCCGGCGGCCTTGGCATCTCCTGTGCCAGTCGCCATGCCCTGCAGCAGGTTTCCAGCGTGAATCCCTGCCCAGGACAACGCCATTACCCAAAATGTCGGCAGGACGATGAACATCGCGGCCATGACGAAGCTCAAGAGCAGATCCCCGAAGGTATTGTTGAGCCCCATGACCACGCTGAAATTCATGTGTGGGCGGCCGAAGCCCATGCCCCACCCGTACAGCGCATCGAGGATCGTCGAGTCGATCCAGCGCGCCAGTTGGAGCCAGAAGTCGACGAAGAAGAGTGCGAACTGCACCACGCTGACGGTCACTACCGTCTTTAGGTTGTACGTGCCGATCATCAGGACGACCGGGATGCAGATCACCAACGCCATTTTGAGCAGGGCGAGCACCATGGGCAGGGCCTGGCGCACGACATCCATGGCGGGGAAGAAGCCGAGTGCACCCACGCCGAGGCCTACGTCGCTGGCAGCGCGGGTAGCCATGTTCGGCAGCGTCATCATGATCTCGCCACCATAGTCGGTGTAGACGGACCCCAGGTTGAGTTTCTGCCGGCCGGGCGATGCAAGGGCGCGGATCACCGAATCGTTGACCTGCTCCTGGGACAGAAAGCCGGCCCAGTTGCCGATCCGGGTCAGCAGGCCGGGGTCTACCTGTTGCAGCAGTCGCGTGCGCAACCCGTTGCTGTCGGACCACCATTGGTTGCAGGTCGGATAACCCGCACCGCTGGGCACCTCGGCCAATCCTGCGTCGCGGGCACTGTCGTATGCCCAACCCTGGCGTGGCGTCTTCGCGCGGTAGGTGTCGTAGTAACCCGGGTTGTCGAGGAAGTAGTGCGAGCCGATCCAGCTGACGTCGTGCATCTGCTCTTTGCTCAGCGCCGGTCGATTCATGAATAGCTTCGCCCTGGCCGGGCCGTAGCACTGGTGGGCGAAGTCGGTCATTTCCTGCGCGAGCACGGGATCGTCGATGCGCGTGGCGTCGACTTCCATCCGAATTTGCCGGAGGTCCGTGCCACAGGGGATCGCTGCGACCGAGGCCGCGGTGATGGCCCGCGAGATTGTGTGCATGAATGCCCACCAGATCGGCACTTGCGCCGACTGGTTGTTGATGGTGCTGAAGGACTGCGACCAGCCGGTTTGCGATGGCAGTGGCACACTCACCTGGCATTGCGCCGAGCGGCCGCGGTCGAACCAGAGGGTGTCGAAATCGACATCGATGAAGGGCACGCCGGCGAACAGGATGACCACGATGGCGACGAAGATGCGGCTCTCGATGCGAACCGCGGAGAGCGCGCCTTTATTGCCTTCGTCCGCTCCTTCGCCACGCGCGCGAAGCCATTCCTGAACGATGATGGCGAGGAACGGGATGGCGAATACGCCGCTGGCGACCAGGACGGCCCAGATACCGTTGTGGACGACCCAGGAAACGAGGGTCAGGTAGAACTCCAGGTAATCGGTCGTGTAGAGCGTCATCTCAGCCTCCGGTCATCTGGCTGATTTCCAGTGTCGCTACCGCGACGACTGCGGCAATTTCGGCCCGCAACAGGCGCTGCCGAGCGCCGGGCTCGCGTGCCAGCACACGGCGGCGCATCCAGATCCAACCCCAGGCGGTGCCGGCATAGAGCAAGAGCCGCCAGACCAGGAAGTGGCCGGCGTGATCCGCCAGCCACTGCCGCCAGCCCTCGATGCCGCCGGCCAGGTGGATGCCGAGCACGTTTATGGCGGCGGCTATCGCCAGCAGCAGGATGACCCACAGCATGATGGAGGCCGCGCGCCGTAGATGATGGGGCCACCCTCTGGTCAGGCTCATGGGGTGCCGCCGCTTGGTGGACGCTGCAGTTGATCGAGTCGGTCGGGGATCGGATCGCCCTCGTAGATGGTGCGGGACCCGGCTGCGCGGAGGGTGTGCCGCTGGATGATGGCCATCGGCGAATTGCCGGCCAGCTCGCGGCGCAGTTGCAGCTCGGTTTTCAGGTTGTGGATCTCGCGGTCGAGCAGGTCGCTTTCGTGTGAAACCGCCTTCTGCGCCAGCTCGTTGGCTGACACGTTCGGTTCTTTGCGCCCGGTCAGCAGGGTACGCTGCAGCAGCAACGCCTTCTCCAGTACACTGGCCAGGGCGATTTCCGAAGCGAGGCGTCGTGCCAGAATGTCTTGGTCGGGCTCGTCGCGCAGCGCCTCGATCACACCGCGGGTGATGGGCAGCGAGGCACTGCCGGCCGCCTGCAGGTTGTCGAGGCTCAGGGGACGGCTGCCGGTGATCAGCCCCTGCAGGGCTTCGAGCTTGGTTTCGTACTCTTCCTGAATCAGCGGAGTCAGGCCGACGCCGGGCGTTGTCACGGTCTTGGTGCAGCTTTCGCAGGTGCGCTGTTCCTGTTCGCCCAGTACCCGTACAGCCCACGCAGCGGCAGCCGCGGGCGAGCTCCAGGTCTCGCAGGTCAGGTTGCCGCCGCAGTTGCCGGGGGCGATCGAACTGGTGTCGTCGACATCGCGTCCGTTGACCAGGTTGTAGCCGGCACCGACCACGTCGCTGACGACGCGAATCGGGCGCTGCCCCGCGCCGCCGGCATTTTCGCCGCCGACCCAGGTCACTCCTTCATTGCCACGGCTCGTTTCGGTCTGCTCGATGGCGGATACCGCATCGGTGCTGGCGACGGCCTGCTTGAGCACCATGCCATCGGCGAGCTGGCTCCATCCAACCTGGCCGCCGGCCACGTCGGCCATCTTCTCTGCCATCGCACGGCAGGTTAATTTTGAGCGATCAAAGTCGAGCCGCGCCTGCAGGATGCCGTTGGTCAGCAGGTTATACAGGCCTGGGTCGGCACGCTGGATGATCAGCGCCGGCAGCGACGCCACGGCGGCCGTGGCGTTCTGGATCACGTTCGACATGATCGTCTGAAAGCCGTTGGTCAGGCCGTTCAACTGGTTCTGGATGGTGGTGGAGATCGACATGTCGCCGCAGATCAGATTGCTGTTCCAGCCGACGCCAACGCCAATGGAGCGCATGTTGGAGGCGGGTGTCATCGACACGGCGCGACCGCCGCCGATCGAATACAGCACGTCGTCACCGATCACGGAGCCCTGGTGTTGCACGCCGTACTGGTTGACGTTGGTTTGGGCCGAGGCACTGGCGCAGGTCAGTGCCAGGGCGGCGGCCAGCAGGGTGGGGCGCAGCGTTTCGGAGGGCGAGGAAGGGCACCGGATCATCATGGCCCACCTCAGTAGAAATCGACGCTGCCAAGAAACACCTGGCCTTCGCGTTCGCAGCAGCTGTAGGGTCGCCACAGCGCCCAGGCGTAATCGCCCCGCTGCGCCTGTACACGGGTGTTGGCGTGAGGGAAGACCGTGCACGTGCGGGAGAGCGACGGCGCCAATTCCTGCCACTTGCCCGTCTGCGCATCGGTTTCGACCAGTGCGCCGGCTGGCCAGTAGCCGTCCTCGGCGTCAGCGAGCAGGGGCTGGTAGACGTGGAGCTGGCCGCGACGGGTGACGACATCCCCAGCACGCTGTGCCACCACGGCGCCGGCCATGTGGTCGTCGCTCTGGTGCAAGAGCCCGCCCCGCGGATAAACGTTGCCCCAGAGGTTGAGGCCGGTGCGGCTGCCGACCTCGCGCATGCCAGGGATCAGTGCTTCCGGGTACACCACCTCGGGAATGTTGTAGCGCCATGCAACGGTATCGAGGGTGCTCAGCAGGTAAGGCATGAAGGCAGTGCCGGCACCCTGGCAGGCATAGCCGGAGGATGAGGCGAACCGGCCGAGCACATAGCCACCGGGGTGGCCCACGACATCGGCGTTCTTGAATTTAGCCAGGTTGTTTTCGTTGTCGTGGTTCGTCGTGCCATCGCCACCAGCACGGGCCGAGGCATTGGGCATGCTCATGGCCCGAACCTCGATCCAGGGGTTTTCCCCGGTGTTGCTGTAGCTGGACACTACCGCATCGGGCACGTAGTGCCGGACCTTCACCGACGTGCGCACCGAGCAGCCGCCATAGGTGCAGTACAGCCAGTAGCAGATACCAGTAATGCGGTATTCCAGGCAGTCGGGTGAGAGCACCGAAGACACGATGGTCGCGGTATTGAGAGCGAACGACGACGAAGCCGCCGTCAGCAAGATGGTGGCGATGCCGGCGCGCAGGCGGCGAGAGCACATCATGGCTGTGCCCTCCTGTGCGCCTCGATGAGCGCAACGGCCGCTGCGACGTCCGGCTCGCCATAAACCACATAGCGGCGGTTCACGATCACGGCAGGAATCGTGGTAACGCCGAGGCTCCAGGCATCGACCACGCCTTGGTAGGCCGAGCCGATGCGTTGTTGCAGTTCGATGCCGCCGTCCCCCAGGCGCCTCTGCACGAGGGCGGCACTGCGTGCCGGGTCGGCAGGCAGATGGGCGGACAGCTCGGCTTTGATACGCGCAGGTTGATCCAGCTCGATGAGCCGAACGCCGCTGGGGACATGTACCGGGTGCTGGCTATCGGTGACGACGACAATGTCGTCGGCCTGCGCCAGTGGGCCGAGCAGCGCGGCGCAAAGCGCTGTGGCAAGTGGATACTTGCGCAGTGGGGGCAGGTAAGGCAGCGGCGCTGGCATGTCGAACTACCGTGAAATGGGTGGTGCTGGCAGTTGACTCGGCGGCAGGGGACGCGACGACAAACAAACGGGAATCGCGCCGCTCCGATTTAATCGCGAGCCGGACGACGGAGCTGGAGGAGGGGCTGGATACGCAGGCGCGCGGGGCGGCTCGCCCAGGTGGGCGGCCGACCCCGTGCAGGTGGGTGAGGATTGCGCCGCGTAGCGACGAGGAACTACAGCAGGCCATTCGAGGCGAACGAGAACGGCTCGCCCAGGCCAACGATGAAGTGATCCAGCAGCTTCACGTCGACGCAGTCCAGCGCACTTTTCAGGCACTGGGTCAGTCGCTCATCCTGGGGTGAGGGATCGGGGCAGCCGGACGGGTGCTGGTGAGCGATCACCAGGGCCGCGGCGTTGTGAGCAAGCGCCCGCTGAATAACCACGCGGGGATGAATTTGAGCTGTATCGATGGTGCCCCTGAACAATGTTTCACAGGCGATGACCTGGTGCTTTGAGGACAGGAATACGGCGACGAACACTTCGCTGGGTTCCGGCATCAGTTTCAGACGCAGGTAGTCGCTGACGGCCTCCGGGTTCTGCAGTTGCGGGCCGTTGGCGAACAAGCGGCGCTCCAGCAGCTCGATGGCCTGGGCGATGATGCGGTTCTCGTGGTCGAGAACCGATGAGGGACAGGGTTTTGCCAGGGAGTCGATGCAGGCTAGGGATGTGAGCATGGGGTTGACCTCCGTGGGAGAGTTCGGAGGTATGCCCGTGGAGGGTTTTCCCTCCGGGGATGGTGGTGGTGTCGGGATGAGCAGGCATCCACCATCGCCTTGGCGGTGGCTGTTCGCACGGGGATGCGAGGCGAACGGGAATGGTCAGCGCGGCAATGCAGCGCCGTAGCCTTGAAGACCGTGGCTACTGACTTGCAACGCCAGTCGAGCGCAGCCAGACGCGCAGGACGACAAAGAATGGGAAACCGGCGAGTCCGATTTCGCCTAGGTTGCCGGCATAGGCGGGAAAATTCGGAAACGGTGATGCCGCACCGGGCTGCGTCGGTGGAGAGCGGCGCATCGCCGAGGAGCTGCCGGGCAGCGAGTTCGAGGCTGTGCCAGGTGCCAGCCTGGATGGTGGCGGCACTGACCGGCTACGCGGGGCGAGTGAGGGCGGCGTGTAGCGTGAGAGGCAGCTAACGATCCTTCGGAACAGGCTTGCTTGATTTAGGTGATGGAGTGCCTGAGTTCAAGGTTTTTGGTTATAGTGTACATTTGGCGCAAAATTGCGTGCTCCGGCAGGATGGCCAATGAAACCACGTTATCAAAAATTCAATCCAAAGAGGCGAATCATTGAGGCCGGTCAATTGGACTCTGAGCGTCTAAAAGAATTGAAAGGTGCAATTTCATACGGTGGTAATCCAGAGCATAAGAGAAATCCAGGAGATTTTGGGTTGAAGCCACCAGCAGACCCTCGCCGAGGAAAGTCCTTGTGTGATGTGGCGGAAGTTTTTAGTCGTGCAGAGGCGTTGAAGTTGCTTCAGGATGGCATTGGAAAAGAGTTGGTCAGTGACAGGGAAGATAATGGCTGGCCGAAGAATATTTGGTCTGTTACAGAGGCAGGTGTTCCACTGGAAGCTCAATTGGAAAACCCTGAAACGGGCCAGTATCACGGCTACCCGATGCCTGACAGTGATCCTTTGGCATCCGAGGTGATTTCTCGCTGGAGGAATCATGTCTGACATCACTTTTTCGATTGACTGGTTGTCCTCGGATGGGGACTCCCCTGTTTTTCGAGATACATCGGGGCATTTGGCGATCCACCTGGATACGTTTTGCCTAACTCGCAACGAGGACGTGTGGTCAAGAACTGTGCGTGACAAAGTTCTTGTTTCGGCATATCCCTTGGCGTTATGGCTTGCATCGTCCTGGTGGAGGTTGAACTTCGAGCCTTTACCACACATGGGAACCAGGCCGCCGTTGGATTGGCGTATGGCTCATGAGTTGGGAGCGGCCAATCACGGTTATGTATGGCCAAGAGTCATTTTCGCTCCAGATGGGGAGATCGTGAATGTTTGGGCTGAGCAGATACGTTTGGATGGACAGTCTATTCAGTATCTTTATGGGCTCGAAACACCTAGCGCTGTAAAGCTCGATAACTTTCAGCGCAGGACCGCGGGCTTTATCGAAAGTGTTCTAAGTCGTCTAGATGCCCTAGGGCATGGTCGGACTGACCTGGCCGAGCTCTGGTCTTTTATCCGGGAGGATAGGGAAAACCCCGAGGTGATGCGGCTCCGAATTCTGGAGGCGCAAATGGGGTACGACCCGGAGGAGTGTCCACAGGACATTATTGCCAAGGCATTGAGTCTGCAGAAGGAAACTGGACTGAGCGCCATGTCGGAGCTGGCGCCGGTCTTTGGGCGTCGAGATAGGGATGATACCGGGCTTGAGGGCATTATTTCTCTTGCCTCGCAAAATGGAATCCTGGGGCGGCCACAGGTGTCCGCTGACGATATCCAATTGGCCTCGGGCTCAGGTGCTCCATGGCAGCGTGGCGTTGATGCCGCAAGGAAACTCCGTGCGAAACTGGGTAACACGGACGAACCTATAAAGAATACAGTTCTTTTTGACCTGCTGGGTATTACCGAGGGGCAGGTTAGTGGTTGGGAGTCTCCTGATAGGAGTATCGTGGCGGTCGCCAAGCCTGTAAAAACGGGTGAGCTTAACTACCTGCCTCGCAAGAAACATCCACTTTCGAGGCGTTTTGAGTTTGCTCGTATGATTGGGGAGGTCTTGGATCAGCCCAGGGTGAATGACAATTGGCTGGTGTCTACTGATATCGCAACAGCTAAGCAGAAGCGTCAACGTGCTTTTGCTGCTGAATTTTTGTGCCCGATTCATTCGCTGACCGGCTACTTGAATGGCGATTATTCGGAGACGTCCTTGGAGGATGCCGCTGAATATTTCAATGTCAGCGATAAGATAGTCGAGTCCTCGCTAGCTAATTACGGTTATCTGGATATTTCATCTGCAGAACCGAAAGTGCCATATCGATCAGTTGCATAATGTGGCCATTCAAAGAGTCAGGGCCGAGAACTCTGACTCGCCTCTATCCGATATAGGGTGTCGCGTTAGAGTAGCCCCGACTCAGCTGAGATGGTTGTGAATTAGCTGGCGTTGCAGCGCGGGCAGCTCCTGCACCGAGCTTGCCGTAAGGGTGAGCTGTTCTCCCTTGGGCCATGCCAGTTGGGCGTGTGGGCCGTCGAGTTGCAGGCGTGCTGCACGGGCCCGCATATCGTCATTGGTGTGCAGGAGCTGCAGGCTGGTTACGGACTGCTCGGTGACCCACAGCCATTCACGGATAGGCTTCGGTGCATCGGGCTGTCGCTTGGCGGAGCCGATCTCGACCAGATAGCCTTGCGGCGATGAGAATATGCGGGTGACGTCGTAGTGCATGGCGATGGGGCGGCTTCCAGGGAAGCGGCGGATTCTGCCAGATATGCGAGCCTTGTTCATCGCGGGCACCTCAATGAGCCTTGGTCAGGGTGGCCCAGTCCAGTGGAAGAGGGGTAATGCCGCGCGCCCGGTCGATGTTCTCGGCGATCTTGAGCGCGGCGTCGAGTTCGCTGATGCCATGCTGCTGCATGAGCTGGTAGCGCTCGGCTTTTTCTTCCGGTTCAGTTTGTGCCAACGCCAGGTACAGACTGGGTGGCACGACGCGGAACAGCAGTTCCATGCTGCGCGACAGCAGCACGCCTTCTGAGAATTTGCCGGACTCCTTGCGTGCGGAGAGCATCAATGCCTTCTGCGCGGGCGTGAGTTCGCGGAACTTGGCGATCTTCTCCACCTCGTCCGGCGGCATGCTGAGGCAGAGCCACCATTCCATCATCGCCAGCATCGGTTCGGCCGCTTTCGGCAGGTCGTCCAGATTCTGCGTCGCGAGCCAGAACCAGGCCCCCAATTTTCTCCACATTTTCGTAATTTTCAGGACATAGGGCGCGAGTAAGGGATTGCGCGTGATGATGTGCCCCTCGTCCGTGACATTGACGATGGGCCGGCCAAGGAACTGGTCACGCTCAGCGATACTGTTGACGGCGTTGATCAACGAGATATAGGCGATCGACAGCTGTGCGTTGTAGCCCTCCCTGGCGTAGGTGGCGAGATCCACGATGGTGATGTCGGCTTCCGGCCAGGGCGTACCGGGTCGGTCGAACATCTCGCCGTCTGCGCCCTGACAGAACATATCCATCGCATCGGCCATTTCCAGCAGCCGGACGCGGCGAACCTCGGGCAGGGTGGTGTCGCGGCCACGCTCGCGCAGCGCATTGCGTATGTCGCGGGTGAGTACCGTGCGCTGCTCGGCGACGCAGCGTTGCGCCGAATCGAGGATGCACTGGCGAATCAGGCTGCGGTCGGCGCGCGTCATGCGCGCTTCCTCCTTGTCTTCGCCGCCGGTGATCATCAGGCGGGCGGTGATCTCCAGTTCGCCGAGCACGTCGCGCTGTTCGTCGCCATCGGCAGCCGCGTCGTCTTCGTCCAGCGCGTCGGCGTCGAGCGTCTGTACCTGGCTGGGCGTTTCCACCAGCCGGTGCGCATCGGCGAACGGCGCGAGGCTGACGCCCGCGCCCGGGGCGAGCTTCACGCGATGCACGGTGAGTCCGAGGCGCGCGGCGAAGTCGCCGTACAGGCCGAAGCTGTTCCCTGCCTCGACGATGAACAACCTGGGGCGGTAGATCGCGGTGACCTGGTTGAGCAGGTTGTTGAGCGTGGCCGACTTGCCCGAGCCAGTCGGGCCGACGAGGAACAGGTGGGCGTTCATTTGCCTGTCGCGGCGGTTGAGCGGGTCGAAGGTGATCGGCCCACCGCCACGATTGAACAAGGTGATGCCTGGATGGCCAGTGCCTTGGCTGCGGCCCCACAGTGGGGCCAGATTGGCCGAGTGCTGGGCGAACATCAGTTGGGTGTACCACTGGCGTTTGTCTTTCGCCGGGTCGTAGACGCAGGGTAACCAGCGCAGGTAGGTATTGAGGGGGGCGACTTCATCTTCTTCGCGTACCGGCTGCAGGCCGGCACCGAGTAGCACGTTGCCGAGCTGCAGGCCGCGCGCGTCCAGCTCGGCCTCGTCGCGGCCGCGCAGGTAAAAAGTGAGCGCGCTGCGGTACAGCTTGTGGGCGCTGCCGATCAAACTGCGGGCCTGCTGTACATCGGCGCGGGCCTGTTCCGAGGCCAACGTGTCGCCCACGGCTTTGCGACCGAGGTGATTCAGGTGCGCTTCGAGCACATCCTGCGGGGTAATGACCAGGGTGAGGCACATCACTGTGTCCTCGGGCATCTGATCCATCAAGGCGTTGATCGCGTCGCCCTTGCGTGTTTCGCCGGTGACATGGCCCGTCGAGGGTGGGCTGCGCAGGCGGTCGACGGCGATGGCGCGGTGCGGCATGCCATCGAAATACCACTGGCCCAGGGCGGCATCCGAACGTGGCTGGCCGAAGAACAGCCGTTGCGCAAAATCGCTGCCGCTGGCCAGCTCGATCTCGCCGGGCTCCTGTTCGTCTAGGTAGCGGGTCAGGGCATAGAAGCGTTCCCGGTCTTCGGCGCTGTTGCCGAGCAGGGTCGGGTGGGGATTGAACCAGCGCAACAGCCAACCGTGGATCTCCGCCGCGCCGAGACGCCGGGCGCGCACACCGGCATGGGCCAGGCCGCCGGCGAGACGGTCGCAGACCCGGTTGAGCGCTTGCTCGGGCGATTGGCCACGGCGCTGTGGTGCCTGGCCGACACGGCGGTAGACGACCAGCCGGGTGCGCCGGGTCTGCCCGCGCCAGGGCAGGCGGGTGACGGTGCTGTCCTCGAACAGGCCACCCGGCTTGGCGATGGCCTGCAGGTGGTGACCGAAGAAGCGCAGGTAGAACTCAGTGAACGCGCTGCCCTGGGCGCGGGGCTGGACGTAGTGGCGCAGCTCATCGAGGTAGCGATCCCAGTTGGTGTCGTCCTGAGCGTAGAGCTGCACGACCCAGGGGTTATCCTCGAGTTCGTCGAAGGCATCCTGCAGCACGTTTTCCAGGGTGTCGCGAACCTGCAGCAGCCAGGCGGGTTCGCGTCCTTCCGTGCCTACCGGGAGCAGCTCGTAGAAGGCCGCCACCGAGGTGCCGTCATCGAGCAGCATGCACTGCGACTGGGGCAGGTACTCGGCCCACGGCAGCAAGTCGGTGAACGAGGGGGCGGCATCGTAGAGCGCCTGCTCGTCGGCCTGGGTGGCTGGCCGCCGCGAGGTGCGCGTGGTGCCGGGTTCGGCAATGCTGTTGGCGTGCAACTCGGCGACGTGTCGCGCCCAGGTGTCCGCTGGTGGCGCGGGTTCCTCGGCCTGGGGCCGGCGCTTGAGCAGGGGCCAGGCCATCAGTAGTCCTCCACCCGTTCACCCGGCAGCGCGTATTGCACCCGCTGGTACAGGGGAAACAGCGTGGTGTAGCCGGGCACCGGCACCGGGTCACTGCCGGCGAGGTGCGGGAACACGTACATCAGCAGATCGGGATTGGGCAGCCTGTGGAACTGCCGATAGATTTCGTTCTGTGCTGTGCGGGTGTAGCGGGCCTGCATGCCAGGCGTGGCGTGTACATCGGCCCCGGTCAGCGGCCGGCGTAGGGCCTGGCGCGCATCGAGCAGTTGCTGGGCAGTGCCGCCGCCGGTCTCGACGTTCCAGATGTCGAGCATCGTGACGTCATCGTGCGGCAGCAGTTTTTCCTTGCTTGTCGTGCAGCCGCCGAGCGTGAGCACGACGGCCAGCAACGCCAGGCCATCAGTCCAGATCTTGCGCATAGGAACTTCCTCCGAGGCGGTGATCGACGCGGCGACCGGCCGGGTCGTAGTCGATGGTCAGGGGGTGTTCGAGGTGTACCGCAACGCGCGCCCCCGGCTTGACGTAGACGGCGGCGAACGCCTGCCCGTACAACTTGTTGACCCAGGCGGACATGTCCTGCACGCCTCCGGCGAGGATGCGGCCCATGGCTTCGTTCGCGTCGATGCCGACGGTGCCGATGGAGCCGTCGCTGCTCATGTAGGAGACTTGGCCGCTATCGCTGTCGATCAACGAAGCGACGCCTGCGCCGGCAGCGGTGATCAGGGCCTGCGAGCCCAAATACTGCTGTGCATTGCTGCGCCGTTGGCCTGATACACAGGGGATGCCATACGGGTCGCTGATCCAACCCAGGCCGTCCTGTGTGTTGTTGCCGCTGTTGCTCTGGCGATTGCCGCCGCGTTCGTCATCTTTCGGGATGGTGCGGATGGTGCCGTCCTCGAACACGAACGTGACCGAACGGATCTGCCCGCGCACGCAGGAGAGGGTCCAGTCGCCCGATGCCGTGCCGCTGACGACTGCACCGGCCACGTCTGGAATATCGATGCCGTTCGCTGTGAGGTTGTCCCGCCCGATCAGGACTTTGAATGGGTACGGGTCGCTGACGGTGCCATCGATCGGCACGCGGCCGATCAGTGCCGTCATGGAGATCGAGCCCATCAAGGTCGAGTTGGTCGGCACGGTATAGACGGCTGTAGTCTCTGGCACACCCGCCGCGCGGCGGCCGGCGTCGACGGCGGAGCTGGCGGTGGTTTCGAGCGTCTTCTGCGTCGGTGCGAAGCTGGTGGGAAAACTGAAGCTGGCGGTACTGCCGGAACTGCGCTGCTTGCCGTCGTCGCGCCGATCCTCCGGTTCGACCCAGCGCAGGGTGTCGCTGCTCAGGCTGTCGCCTGGTTCCAGGCCCAGGCCGACTGGTAGGTCGGTAGGATCATCCTTGCCAATGCTATCGAGCCGCTGCTGCAGTTGTTGCAGCAGACCCTGGGTTTGCTGCCGCTCGCTGCTGACCTGCTGCCGGTCCTGCTGCAACTGGTTGCGTTCGCTTTCGAGCGCACTCTGGATACGCTGGTCGATGGCACCTTCGCGTTGCCGCAGCCGCTGGTTCTCTTCGCGCTGGACCTTGTTGTCGCTCAGCGCGGTTTGCAACTCGGTGCGCAGCTGGCGAACCTGAGCGACCAGCGTCGCCACGGTGTCGCGTGGGGTGTCGCCTTCGATGCCGAGCGCTTTGGCTTCATCGGGCGTGAGCCGGGCAGCTGCTTCCGGTGCGTTGGGCGCGTCGTCACCGCCGGAGAACAGCTTGATGCCGACGAACACCAGCAGCAGCGCCAGGGGGATCATCAGCCACTTGAGCAAGCCATTACTGTGCATCGCGGCCTCCGTCGTGTCGCGGTACGGGCAGGTTGAGGGAGGCATCGACAGGCGCGATGGTCGGCAGCAGGGCCTGCGCCAGCCCGTGTCCACGGGTGACGAGGTAGACGACGGTGGTGTCGTCCGGCGTGCCGTTCGGCCCGAGCGTCGAATGCTGGAAGGTCGCGGTGAGGAAGTGGCCTTGCAGCGCTCGCGGGTCCAGGTCGAGCCAATGCGTGGCGCTGTTGCGCAGGCGCACGGCACTGACCCAGAGGTCGTCCAGACGCCAGGCTGCGAGTGCCTGGGCCTGTACCGGCAGCGTCGGCAGCAGGCTGTCCAGCGGCAGGTCGCGGCGCAGGGTGGCGCGCATGACGCCTGGCACGGGTTCGACGGTGCGCAGCGGTGCGTAGAGGTTCTGTGCCGCGTAGCGGGTCAGGATCACCGGCTGCGGTGTCGCTCGCACGGGCGGAGTCGCTGCGGCACCGCCGTCATCTGCATCGGTTTGAGTGGCGGATGATGTGGCTTCGATGATACGCACCGGCTCCAGGGGCGGCTGTCCGTCCTGGGCTGGTTCGGCGGCGATGTCGAGTAGAATCACAGTGCCGGTATCGGCGTCCTGCAATTGCAGGCGGGTCGGTTCGATCGGCTCGTTTGCCAGCAGGTAGATGGCGCCGGCAGCGCTCTGCACGCGCAGGCGGTTGCCGATCGATGCGGGCACACCGACGCGCACGTTTCGATCCACGAAGACGATGCGCTCTTGGCCGACCACCAGCGGCACGGCCAGTGGCAGGCGCTCCCAGCGCAGGAGCTCGGTGGCTTGGGTGGTGTTGAACAGGAGCAGCGCGAACGCCGCGGCGGCCAGTGGCAAGAGGCGGTTCATGGCGTGTCTTCCGAAGAAGGGGCGGGCGTGGCCGCCGGATCGACAGGGGAGGCAATGCGCTGCGGTGCGCCTTCGTAGCAGTCGATGGCGAGCCCGAACGGGTTGCGCTGTGGGTCGACGTCGATGCGCAGGACCTTGAGCGGGTAGCGCACCAGGGCGCGCTTGACTTGCTCCGATGCGTAGTACTCGTCCGCCGTGACGTCGAGGTTCACGACCCATTCGCGGTTGGAGACCGTGCGCACGCGCAGCGTGGGGTTGTCGCCATAACCTCGCCCGGGAATCTCGTAGATGCCGCGCACACGGCGCCGCAACTCGCCGGCATTGCGGCGGTACTCGTAGTCCTGCTGCAGGAACGCCTGGCAGGCGGGCGTGAGGTAGGGCGACAGGGCGTGCAGGTTGCGTGGGTAGTCGTCGTCGCCATTACTGGGCCAGCGCTGCAACTGCTGCCAGACATAGAACGTGAAGGCGTAAACGCTTTCGGGCGGCACGTCCCACCATTTGCGCGTACTGCCTGAACGCAGGTCTGGTGGCACATGAATCGTCAGGTCGCGCGGTGCGCTCCACCAGCCGACACCCATTACCAAGGCCAGCATGACCAGTACGCAGGCCCCGATTCGCAGCGTCCGGACATGGGCCTGCAGGTGGGCGACTTCGTTCTTGAACCGGCTCACGGCGCCTTGCTCCTGCGCGTGGTCCAGTAACCGGAGCGAATCACCAGCGTATGGCCATCGGTGAACGGTGCGAGCTGTGGCAGATGGGTCGCGACCCACCACTGCAACTGGCGGTACAGCCAGGTTTCGGGTCTGCCGCGCTTGAGCCGGCGCAGAGCACCGCCACCGATGAAAATGCCAGCGGTGACCGCCAGCAGGATGGTCGTGGGGACGATGGCGATCGTCGCGAACATGATGGCCAGCGGAATGCCGCTCGCGAGGCCGATCACGCCCGACGTACCGGCGCAGACCCAGAGTTCATTCGCGGTCAGCCCACGGACGACGACCGGGTGACGGTTGAGACGGTGGGGCAGGAACGCCACCGTCCCATCCGGGCGGATGTCTTCAACCATGTTGGCGTTCCTCGGTTCAGAGAACGCCAATGGCTTCGGTCAGCAGCCAGATGCCAACGACAAGGAGGATCGCGCCGACTGCCACGGTCAGGCCGAACTGGCCCCAGGTCGAGCGACCGATGTGGATCTCCGCATAGCGGGTGTACGCGTGGTAACACACCCCGACGAACATGGACGCGACCACCAATAAGGCGATCAGCATCACGATGTCGTAACCGTAGTTCTGCAGTGTTTGCATGATCCCCGTGCCAGTGCCGCGCGACGGGTTTTCCAGGGTGGGCAAGGCGGCCTGGGCGAAAGGTGAGAGCACGCCGAACATTGGCAGTGCAGCCAGGCTAGTGAAGTGCTGGGGGCGGACGATGCGGGAGAGCGGCTTCATCATGGCGACCTCTTACGAGAGCAGGAAGAAGGTCAGCACCAGGTACAGCACGACGAAGCGCACCACGACGACCAAGAACTGACGTTGGGAAAGCTGTTCCTCCGCCCAGCCGACGTAGGCGCTGCGTATCGCCCAGGCACCCCACACGAGCAGCACGGCGAAAACCGCACCGAGCAGTACGATCGAGACGTCGGAGGGGAGGACGCCGCTGTTGGCCTGGAACGCGGTGGTCTGCGCGGAGTTCATGGCGCGACCTGTGGTTCGAGGAGCGGGGCGGCAGGCTGGCGGTAGTCACCGAGCAGCACGGCGGGGTCGCGCGGTTGCGCGCGGGTTGGAGTCAGGTAGTCGCGGATGCCGGCGCGTACGCGGTCGAGGTCGGCGCTCAGGCGTGCGTAGTCGAAGTGGTAGCGGGCGCGTCCTTCGTGCGGGTGGGTAGCGTGTTGCGAGATGAGCCGCTCGATGCTGTCGAGTTGGCGCAGTGCGGCCGCAAGGCGGGCGTGCTCGGGCGTCGTGTCGTCGGCGCTGGCATGGCCTGAAAGAACCAGGCCGAGCAGCAGTGGGGCCAGGGCCTGCGCGTAGTGCCTATTGGCTGGTGGAAGAAGGAGCATCGACATTTACCAATCCGCGATTTGCGAGGAATGGCGAGATGCTCCCGAGATGCCTGTGGTGGTGCCTTAAACAATGGGAACCTAAGCGTGACCGATTTCCTTGACGGCTATTGCGCTCGGCGGTTAGGAATTGGGTGGTTTATCGAACGGCCTGCTGGCCTGTGATCAGCGCGGAAAGGTAAGAGGGGACTGTGGATGCGTATGGGCGGAAAGCACGTTCGGGAATTGACCTGGTTGAAGGGGTTTTCCGCCGGCGATTAGAGGAGCAGCAAGAAGCTCGCAGCGAGCGTTTCGAGAATGTCATGGCGCTGGCCAGGGAGGTGGCGACTGTCGACCCATTGGGGTTGTCCAGTATGGTTCGTTTGATCGCGGGGCCCTTGCAGGCACGCACCTTGACGTCCGCCGCGCACCGTCCCCAGCATGGGGTAAGGAGCGCTTATGACCTGTCCGACTTCATCGGTTCGATGCTCGTGGAGGTGACCCCGGAGGGGGGGACCGCCGCCAATGTGGTTGGCGATTCGCAGCCTGAGCGTTATCGCTTGTACCTGGGAAGAGACCCTATCCTTCCGATCCCCTGGTCACGACCTCGGTTGATGAACGCCATCGCCAACATCGGCCATGCGCGCCGTATGGGGCAATGGCGTGCTGACTTCAACCACCAGGTTGAACTGCTGCTGCCGTTCGGCCTTGCTTTGGTGCATGGCGGCAACCACTCGCTGGCTGCTGGGATTGCCAATGCCGAGGGCTCGGTCGTGACCAGGACGGTGACAGACCTTTCACCGCTTTACGCCCATGTGCGTTATGACGGCATGAGCATGGTCAGGACTCATGATGCCTGCCGCCTATGGGAACCCGTCGACGAAGAGCTTGGCATCCTGTTCGAGATCGGGCGCTTGATGGTGGAGCATGGGGTGCGCTATGACGCACAGGTGGCTGTCGAAGAGGATGAGGGCGAGGCGGGGAACGAGCGGTTTCCCATCTGCTACCGTGTTTTCTTCGATGGCCAGGACACGGGATATTCACTTTCCAGCAGTGGTGCGACGCGCGCGTTGTTACGGGCCGGCTTCGCCGCCGGCGGCGCGGAAGCGCGCGCGATCGTCGTCGAGGGCGCGGAGTTCGTTCACCGCAATCAGGCCGGCCAGCCGGTGCGCGTGGTGCTTGAGCACTATGGGCGGCGGCCGCTGGTCGATGATCTGGATCGGGTCACGCTCGTTCTCCCGGGTGGGGACGATTGAGGAACTTCCGCTGGAGATGGTTTTTCGCGCAGACCTAAAGGTACTTCTTGAAGCTGCCCGCAGTGATGTTCACCGCCAGGCCGAGAAGAGCCGCGCTCGGCAGCAGTACCAGCAGCGGATGCACGCTGATCGGCAGGGTGAGGTAGATGATCCACGGCAGTACCGCCAATGGCATCAGGCTCGCCTTGGCGCGGTGGTAGATGAAACCCGACTCCCGGCCCGCACCGAACTTGCGAATGTCGCGCCGCACCAGACCATCGACCATGCCGACGAAGGCTGCCAGCAGAAACAGCGGCAGCGTCAGCACCAGGACCAGCAGCCGAACCATGAACGTCAGAATCGTGAATGCGGCGGCGATCAGGTAGTTCTCGCTCCAGGCGTAGACTTGGCTGATGTAGAAACGGATGTCTCGTGCATCTCCATGGCTGGGCGCTCGCGAGCGCGCCGATGCCTGACTCATCCAGTCGAGCAGGCCGGTTTTCACGAAAATCCATTCGTAAGCGCCTTCGACAATCTGGTGCGCGGTGCGGCCCGGCTCCTGTACCACCGCGCTACGGGTGAAGTGCGTGGAAAGGTGGTTCAGCTCGTAGTCGAGCATGCCCTGGGCGTGACGCCAGCCCTGGTCGGGCCAGAACAGGTGCATGCCGACGCACTCGATGATGATCGACAGCAGCAGCGAGCCGATCAGTACGGCGAGCATGCGCAGTGGCAGGGTGATGATGCTGGCGAGCAAGCCTTGCTGACGGGTCTGCGCGCGCTGGGTGGTGGCGGCCGGGTCCCTCATGGCCGATCCTCAGCGTTGCTTGTCTCGCTGGCGGCAAGGTGGCGGAAACCATCGAGCAGGTCGTCGGGCAGCGGCTGATCCTGCAGGCCGGGAATGCCCTGGTTCTCCCACCACTCGCCGGCTTCGGCATAGTGCTGGCGCATGTAGCCCGCAAGCTGCTGCAGATCCTCGGGCATGATTTCGTCAGGATCGGGCGCGGGCAGCGGCATGCGGATTTTCCACAGCTGCCCGCCTTGCAACAGGGCAAAGGCCTGGCCCTTCGGCAGACCGACCACATGTGCAGGCTCGATCATCGGCACGCTTGCGGTACTGATGCGATCCTGCGCATTGGACGTGAAGTCCGTCGCCCCGTGAATATCGGAGCTGTCGGTGGCACCGCTGACCAGGGTGGTCGTGTACACATCTACTTTCGGCAGTTGCCGGGTGAGCAGCTCGGCGGTCGCGGTTTCGCGCACCCTCAACATGAACAAGTTATTGAAATTCCCGATCACCTGCGATGCTTTCGCGCGGTTGCCGATACGGGCCTCAATGTCGGAGAGCGTCTGGGTATATGCCGTGATCTGGACTCCGGCCCCCCCGCCCTTGTTGACGAGTGGCACGAATTCGGCCCCCATCAACTCGTTGAACTCGTCGGCATGAACATTGATCGGGACTCTTGCTCCAGCCATCGCGCCGGGCAGCCCGTCATCAATGCCGAATTTGTAAATGTGACCGGCAATCGATACCAAATCAGAAAACATCGAGTTGCCGACGGCGGCCGCCACTTCTGCATCCGACAGGGCATCGAGGCCGATATAGACCACGGCTCTTTTGCGGACGACTTGCATCCAATCGAAGATGGGCCTGGGGTCGTTCAGGTCGGAGTAGTTCGGTGCGAGCAGCTGTGCGGTTTTGCCGGTGGTGAGCTTTTCCAGCAATGGCAAAAGGCTCGCGACGATCTTGTCGAAGTACGTCCGGTCGTATCTGACGGCGCTACGCAGGCCGTCGAGCACCGGGTCGTAGGTGCGCACCTGTGAGAGGTATTGCTCCAGCGCGACCACGCGCTTTTCCCGGCCCAGCATGTGGCGGGGGATGTTCTTGTCGTTCAGCCTGCCCTCCAGCTGGACGATGATTTCCCACGCCTTCGGCTCGGTGCGGGCGAAATAGTGGGCGGCGTATTCGAGGAACAGCGCGTCGATGTTGACGACGTGCCGCTGAATCAGCAGGTAGTCCGGGCGCTGGCCCAACTCGACCAGGGCACGGGCAATGATGTTGACGAACCTCCACGCGAACTCCCTGAAGGCCGCACTGTTGCCTTCACCGGAGAGCTGCCCCGCAATGCGTGTGGCCACCTCGCTGATCCGCCCGAACCTTCCCACGGCGTTGTAGCGTGCGCTGAAGCCCGGCCAGCCCAGATGGAAGACGTAGAACTCGCGTTCG
Source organism: Pseudomonas hydrolytica (assembly GCF_021495345.1). NCBI lineage: Bacteria > Pseudomonadati > Pseudomonadota > Gammaproteobacteria > Pseudomonadales > Pseudomonadaceae > Ectopseudomonas > Ectopseudomonas hydrolytica. The sequence goes on along the minus strand of NZ_CP099397.1, from coordinate 2,784,604 downwards.
CGCCCGGCGCGTTTGGCTTCCACGTACATGCGCTTGAGCAGGTCGGCGTCGCCTTTCGGATCGAACACGATCACCACTTCGTGCTCTCCCGCCGCGTTGCGCCGCCGAATGTCCTGGGTCACGAACAGCTCGGCGAGCCTGGTCTTACCGACCCGTGTCGCGCCCAGGACAAGCGAGTGACCCACCCGCTCGCCAAGCGGCAGGCTGACATCGACTTCGTTCGGTTCGATACCGTGCAGCCGGGGCAGGCCACCGACTGGAGGTAACGGTCGCAGCGGGTTGATCGGAATGTCCCAGGCGGTGAGCCTGGCCAGCTTCGACAGTGGAAACGGTGCGAACTCCAGCCGCTCTTCCAGGCGGCGCGCCAGCAGGTAGGCCGGTGTGGGTTCGACATAGCGGCGAAATTCGGGCCTGAACGTCTGCGTCAGGCGGTGGGTGTGCCGCTGTTCCCAGCGAAAGCCTCGGCCGATGAACAGCCGGTGCTGGCTGACGGGCACGTTACGGCTGGTCATCACGTAGCGCGGCAATCGGCGGATGTTGCGCCGATAGCGCAGGACGACCAGGGCATCACGCAGGCGGATCGCACCGAAGGTGGCGAAGGCCAGGGCGCTGCCCAGGCCAATCATTGGGCTCAGCGCGAGCGACCAGGGTGCCGCCAGGGACAGGAACGCGGCGGCGGCGCAGACCGCCACGGTGTACAGCTCCACGGCTGGCCGTAACAGCACCTCGATCGCGTGGGGCTGGGCCATGGCCGGCGTTTCACTGCTCGATGCCGGTTGCCGTGATCAGCACCGGGTAGTGACGCAAGCCAATGCGCTCGGCGAGGTCGTCGCCGGCAACAGGTGACAGCGACAGTCCCGGCACCAGCGCGCGCAGCGCGGCCAGGTTCTCGGCCGACGTGACGTTGACGACCAGGCCCACCGCATGGAGCTCGTGCAGGCGCAGTGACCGCTGGCGCAGCCAGGTGTGCGAGCGCTCGTCGTCGCCGACGAGAAAGAACGGCGACAACCCCGGCGCTTCGATCACCCGACGCGCCACATCGCCCGGCGACAGGCGCATCGAGCGTACCGGCAGCATGTCGGCTTCGCTGAACGCTTTGGCTGGCGGACGCGGAATCTCGATGCGTGGCGATGTCACGCCGGCGCGCGGTTGCAGGTTCAGCACTGCGTAGTACGGCAGGGCTGACGTACCGCCATGGTCTGCGACGACGGTCAGCGTGTCGGCCTGGGGGATCATTGGCAGCGACGACAGAAAGAGGCAGGCGGCGAGGGTGGTCATGGATTTCATGGCAGGTTCCTTCGGGAGGTGATTTCCAGTCGGGGCTCGCCGAGCACGCGGGCCAGGTGTTGGCCGACGCTGTGGCGGTAGCGCGCGGCTGGCGCGCCGCCGGCAGGGCGGTGGTAACGGCCGATGGCGAGCAGCCAGTCGTCGCCGGGGGTGTGCTGCTCACGCAGGATTTCGGCGGCGATGGCGAGGTTGCGATAGGGGTCGAGCAGGTCGCAGGGCTGTGCGTAGCGCTGCGTGTGGTAGCCGAGATTGACCTGACCGAGGCCGGCGTCGATGCGCGTGGCAGGTGTGCGCTTGAGTGCCTGGCGCAACCCGGTGCAGGCCTCGGCTCGGGTGGCGTAGTGCTGCGGCTGGCCCGCGACGTTGAGCGTCCATGGCCACGGCACCAGGCGTCCGCGCAGGTGGATACCGCTCTCTTGCAGCGCCACGGCGTACAGCACCGTCGAGGGAATGCCGGCGCGCTGCGCGGCGACCTGGTAGGCCGGCGGCGGGATTTCCCGCGCCTGAGTGGTATCGGTCAGCACGCAGGCCAACAGCACGAGCGCGGTACGACGCGACATTACGGTTGCCGCTGCCATTGGCCGCCGACCTGGCGCACGACCGCTGGTAGGTCGCCTGGCAGGCCCAGCGACAGCCAGCGGCCCGAGTCGTGATTGAGCGTGACCTGGCCGCTGCGCACCTTGGCCGGGTCAATCCCAATACGCTGCGCCCAGGCGCGGATGCGTGCGTCGTCGGCGCGGCTGTCGACGACGTAGATGTCGAACTCCATGCCCGTCGCCTGCAGCCGCAGGGTGGTCTGATCGCATGCCGCGCAGGCGTCGTTGACGAATACGGCGATCCGTTCGTTCCCTGCCGGCGTGGCCGGCGAGAATGCCGGGCCGGCATCGGGGAGGATGACCCGCGGCATGTTGGCGTGGAGCCGCTGCCAGGCGTCGTCGTAGGCCCGTTGGTAAGCGAGTAATTTCTCGACACGGTGCGCTTCGGCCTGGACCTGCAGCTCCGCATAGCGCTGCCGTTCCTGCTCGGAACGCGCCTCGATGCCCAACGCGGTGAGCGGATCGATATTGGGCGAGTAGATTCCCAGCGGCCCTTGCATCAGTGCCCGGTAGCGCACCCATTCCTTGCTGCTTAGCCCCCAGTCCCGCGCGTGTTGCTCGTCGGTGCGCTCGATGGCCATAGGCCGCTCGTGGCTGGGCGTGTTGTCGGCGGTGCGGGTTTCCGCGCCCTGGGCAAGGTTGCTGGTCAGCAGGACGATCAGTGCGGGGGCGATATGGCGCTGCTTCATCTGCCCCTCCTACTGCGCGGGAACGGGCAGGCGACGGATGTCGTCGCCGTGGCGGAACACGGCCGTGCGCCCTTCGATGGTTTCGAGATGCCAGTCGGCTTCGGTCTCGCCGGGGCGCAGCAGGCGAACCTGCGAGAGCGCGCCCGAGGCGGCTGGCAGAATCGACAGGAAGCGCTCGCCGGCGCGCAGCTCTGCAGCGATCACCCGGAATGGCGGCTCGATGATCTTCGGTGTGGTGGGGGCGGCTGCCCGAGGACGGGGCGGGGGCGTTGGCGCCGGGCGAGGTGTGCTGAGCCGCATTTCCAGCTGCTCGATGCGGGCTTGCAGCGGCAGCAGGTTGTCCGCTGTCGGGCGGCTGCCGAGTGCCTGCTCGATGGCGTTCAGTCGTTGCTCCAACGCCTGGCGCTCGACTTCGTAGCGTGCCTGGGGCAGGGCGTCCGGTTGCTGCTGGGCTTGCTCGACCTGCTGGATCAGTTCGGCCAGACGCTTTTCCAGCACGGCGACCTGCAGGCCGGGTGTGTTGGTTTCGACCTGTGCTGCCAGCCCCGACAGCGCGACGTGATCGATCACGACGGCGGCGCTGATGAGCAACAACCAGGTGATGGTGGCGGCGCGCAGTAGCGTGCCGTGCCGGTGTTGCCCACTGCCTGGCATCGTCGTCATGGCTGCGACTCCCCGACGGCACTGGGCGCTGTATCCGGCGCGTCGGCAGGTGTGTCAAAGGGCTGGATGAAGCAAATGCGGCGTGCGCTGTGGTCGACGTGCAGCGTCCGCGCCGGCCCAGCCAGGGTCAGCAGGGCGTCGCGCAGCTGCAGCGGGCCAAGGTGATAGTGCGCGGCCGGCAACGGGAGGCTGCCCAGCGTGTCGGTTTCACGTCCGTTGCACAGCTGGTAGCCAGAACGCTGCAACACATGGCGCAGCGCGTCGGCGACGTTGGCGTTGAGGGTGTCGGGAATGGATACGTCGACCACCTGCAGCAGTAGATCCTGCTGGGCGGCCGTCGGGGCGAGCTCGACCAGGGTGTAGCGGCCGTAGCGGGCGACCGGGATGTACTCCGGCGCTGGAGCTGTAACCTCATCGGGAGCGGGAGCGGGAGCGGGAGGGGGCGATGGAGGCGTTGCACAGCCGGCCGCGAGTGCGGCCAACAGCAGGCAACTGCAGTAGGAACGGATGGCGTGCATGGCTCGGCTCTCGGCAAGGTCGAGCCGAGACCATCGCCATTGCGCGAGGCCATATCAGCAAACAAAGGGAATCTCTGTGATGCCGATTCTTGTGGACGAATTACGCCTCACGACTGCTTGGTGATCAGGGCCGTCCGAGGTGAATATATGGCGGGTGAGGCGGTAAACTGCCGCTGTCAATTGACGTAAGCGATTTCATGACTCTTACAGATGCTACGCTCGCGCTGCTGTTGGCCGCGCGAATACATGGAACTGACGCTGCCGTGAGAGCGACGGCGAAGCGTTGTGTGAAGTTGCTGCCGCGGAGTAAGCGCGATCTGATCTACAAGGTGGTCGATAGCCAGAGCCCGCTTGAACTGGTGAGTTTCTTGGCGCAGGGGTTGGAACTGTGATCACTGCGGGAACGTAGAGGAAAAAGAAAAGCCGGCAGCCCGAAGGACCGCCGGCATGGGTGCATGGATCAGGCTGCAACGAGTTGCCGTGCCAAAGCCACTTCTACCGAGTCGCCATCCTGGTTCAGAACCTCGAGCCCGGATTCGGGCACGTCTCCCGACGTGCTCTGCGACACCATGATCTTTCTGGCCATCAGCGCCAGGCAGGTCATCTGCGAGGTGGCGGCGTAGCCCAGGTAGATCACCTTGACCGCCAGCTTCTGGCCGATGCGCCAGGAGCGGCGTGCGGCTTGTTGAAGCGAATACACGTTGTAGCCCGACTGCATGAAGACAATCGTGGGGAACTCCAGCAAATCCAAGCCGGTTTTCACCAATTCGGGATTGGTAATGAGTACGTCGATACCGCGATCCAGCTGCTCGGCGATCCAGTCCTCGCGGCGAGAGGCATCCACGCTTGCACGCAGTACCGCCACCTTGAAACCTTCCTGCTCCAGCAGCATCTTCAACCGTGAGGTCGTATCGCGTGTGCCGGTGTAGACGCTGTAGACCAGGGTCTTGCGACCTTCCGCCTTCTCCTGCCTGCAGATCTCGATCAGCTCGCGCTCCTTGGGCATCACTTCCAGTTCGTTGAACTGGGAAGCGACGAACGCCAGCAGCTCGCGCGTGCGCGGATGCGTGACGGTCTCCGCCCGGAAGCACGTATCCGGCCAGGCCAGCAGCACATTGAGAACCACGCCCAGCAACGTCGTGTCGCGTCTCGCCAGGGCCTGTTTCAGTTCCTGGCTCAGCCGCGCCGACAGGTTGCGGTAGGCGGAGGCCTGCTCGTCATCCATGGCGACCTCGCGGAATTCCTCGTCGTAAGGCGGCAGCACGTTGCCACCGATGTCCTTCAGCTTGAGGAACACGGTGAACGGCAAGACGCAGCGCAGCACGCCTTTAGGACCGAAACCGGGTGCCTTGACCGTGCGCACCGATATCTTGCTGCCCTTGGCGGTCTTGTGCGCCGTGCCCGTGCTCTCGGAGTAGATGTCCTTGAGCACGCCGTGATCGCGCATGAATGCCATCGCAGCCGACGTCATGCTGCCGCTCTTGGAAGGCCGGTAGCCGTCTTCGATCATCCTCCCAGGCAAGGCGCGGAACAGCAGGTAGAACAAGTCGTCGCCATAACCGCCCATCAGCGTGCCGGTGAGCAGCAAGGTCTTGCGCGACTTCGCCGCCAGTACGCCCATGGCCTGGCCTTGGGCGCTGCCGCCGTTCTTGTACTCGTGCGCTTCGTCTGCGATGAGCAGGCCGAACGTGCCTTGCGGCAGGTAGCGTTTGATGAATTCGGACGGCTGGTAGCCGCCCTCGCCGAAGCCGAACTCCATACTTGCCATTGCCCGTTCCATCCGGTGGGCTTGCCGATCCGAGAAGACCAGTTCGCCGTTGCCATCCATCAGGTTGATGAACTCGTGGATGTTGTCGCCGAGCATCGACGCGAGGAACGCATCACCGAACTTCTGCATCAGCTTCTGCGCGGTGACTTCACCAATGGTGGGAATACGTTTCAGCGCTTTGAGCACGGCAGAGGACTGGTCGCTGGCGGACAGGCTCCTTGGACGAATCAGCGTCCACAGCGACGTGGCGCACTGGCTGCACTTGCGGCGGTATTCCTCGGCTTCGAGCTCGATCGGATTGATCGGTTCGCCGTCCAGGTCGGTGATGACCTGGCCGCAGTCAGGACATGCACCCACTTCGCCGTGACGAGTGCGGTGCCGGGTGAAGACCGGCTTCCAGTGAAAACCCAGTCGCATGCGCACGCGGCCCAGGACGAAGAACTCCTGGCCCTGTGGCGATACGCCCAACTGCTCGCGCAGCTTCAGCAGCTTGACCAGCGTGTCCGGTCCGTTGAGCACCCAGACCTTGGCACCGGCAACCGTCTCCTGAATTTCCCGCCGCCACTTGTAGACAAGATGCGGCGGCGAGAGCACCAGGGTGCGGCGATAGCCTTCGGCATTGAGCACGGCGGCGGTGGCAATGCCCACCGTCGTCTTGCCGCAGCCCATCTCGCCATTGACGATCGCCGCGCGCTCTCCACGGTCGACCAACAGCTCGGCGACGGCATGGACCACATCGGCTTGCGCCGCGAACAACTGCCGCTTGAGGCTGGCGACGACGATTTGCCGATGCACCTGTGCCTGGCCGGCGTAGACCGGCGGGTTGGCGCGGTTGAGAGAGTCGAGCAGTTCGTCGCCGAATTCGGATACGAAGTCCTGCAGGCTGAGCGAAAGGGGCGATTCCTCGGCTTCGAGCAGGTCGCCCTGCACGACGGTATCGGGGATGGTTTCAAGATCGAGGGACATGGTGATGCTCCATGGAGTATGGGGCGTGCACCTCCCCAAGGGGCGGTGACATGCCCCGTGGGATGAGAGAAATCGGTGACGGCCGAATCAGCGCTCGGACGCCAGCACGATATGGGTTGCGCTGCGGTCTGCTTCGGTGAAGATGCAGATGCTCAGTTCACGATGAACCGTGTAGGAGGACTCGAGTCGATCACCGGATTGCAGGGCGGCGTTGTTCGCTTGCCACTGCGCGTCGGTGATGTCCCCCCAATCGCCACGGCTATGGCGCTGGAAGTACGGCAGAGGATCGAGGCGGCCTTCCCGCATCACGCGGTCGATGCCGGGGCTGAAAATCAATGCGCCTATCGCAAACAGCAAGGAACGGCGGTCGCCGGTTGGAGGTTGGGGTGCCATGGGTGTGCTCCTTTCGTGGAGTGCTCAGGGCTTGGCTCCCTCGGGGGCCATGCCCCGATTGGGTGGGTGAAGACGATTGCGTGCCGTCAGACCAGGTGGCTTTCCTCGGGCAGTTGAACGACGGTTGTGCGATGGTCATCGCTGGTGATCACGAGCAGAAACAGGTGTGGCGTGATCCGGTAGCGAGAACGTATGGGCGCATCCTGATCGAGAGCCACTGCGTTGGCCTGCTGCTCGGCCTCGCCGACGTCGCCCCAGTCTCCAGCCAGATGGCGTTGGACGTAGGGCAGGGGGTCGATAAGGCTTTTGCTGGCCAGCCAGTACACCTTCTCGCTCAACTGCAACGAGCCTAGGGCGAACAACGGTTGTGCCTGCGGCGCAGGCCGCTTGCGGAAACGTGGAAACATGGCGTTGCTCCTTTTGTGGGATGAAAACAGCAGGGCGGCGAACCGCCCGGTGGGGATCAGTGGATGGTGATGATTCGGCCCAGCGTTGCCGAGCCTGGGGAGAGGTCCCAGGCGCGAATCACCGGCACGAACTTGTCCGTGAGAATGCGTGTTTCGGCGATGGAACCATCGTCGCGCTCGCGGTATTCCGTGCTGGTGCTTTTCTGCTTGTGGGTGTCGCCCTTGACGGCCAGGATTCGACCGCTCTTGGACTGCACGACACCAGAGATCGCGCCGGCCGCGAGGGCCAGTGCCAGGTGCCAGTGGGACAAGGCGCGCGCCGGAGCACGCAAGGACTGCTGCGCGGCACCGAGATGGGTCTCGAACGACGGCCACAGGCCCTGCAGGCGCTGCACTTCCTCGGCGAACTGCGCCGGCTCCATGCTGATGCGATAGAAGTGCTCGGGCTCGCTCAGTGCAGCGGGGACGACATAGGGGAGTAGCGGCCACTCGGCTGGAAGTTCTTCCGCGTCGAGTTCGCCTTGCCCGATTTGCAGCAGCCGGGTGCGGATGGATTTCACGTCGTCGCCCACCAGCTCGCGCTGGCGGGTTCGGCGGCCGAACACGACAACCTGCTTGAACTGCGTATCTACCGCTCGGTGGATGCACAGGTCGGCGAAGTGCCGTGTGAGCCAGCCGACCAGTTCCTGGTCGAGCACGTAGGAGGGCACGATGAAGACGAGGATGCCGTCGTACTGCAGCAGCGGCAGGGTCTTCTGGTAGAACAGCTTTTCCAGCCTGGCGCGGCCTCTGCCCTCGTAGCCCATGTTGCCGTTGGCGTCTCTGGCGAGATCGCCGTAGGGCGGGTTGAGCCACAGCAGGCCGAAGCTCTGCCGCGCGATAAACGCATCCATCAAGTCACCTTGGATGCAGTGATCGACCAGCAGCCGCGCATGGTTGGCGCGTTCCTGGTCGTACTCCACCGCATAGGCGGTGATCTGATCACGCCCGAGGGCATGCGCGGCTTCCGCAATGGCGACGCCTTCGCCGGCGCAAGGGTCGAGAATGCACATCGGCCCATTGCTGGGGGTCAGTGCGCTGAGCGCTCTTTCAAGGGTGGACTCGTCGGTCGGGTAGTAGCCGTTCTTGGCGAAATTCCTTGCGAGCCTGGGGAACATAAGAGCCATGGGAGTCTCCTGATTGGCGTGGATGAAGGAAGGCGGACGCGCGCGGGGCGCGTCCGCTGCAGGTGCATCAGGCCACGGCTTCCAACGGCAGGTCGGTGGTTGCCGACTGCCGTGGTGCGTAGGCGGTGAGTACGCCATCGCGGATCAGTTCGCCCAGCGCTTCGGTCAGCGCTGGAACGTCCAGCCCCAGGCGTAATCCGCGTAGCGGCCCGAGAGCCACCGGCAGGTCCTGGAGCATGTTGTGATCGCGCAGCAGCGCCAGTACGGGGGCCTGCCAGTGATCCAGCAATGGGAGTGGGCAGGTGTCCCTGACCAGTTGCCACAGGCGTGGCATTGGATCGGTTACCGAGCACGGCAGCAGCGCCAGGGCGCTGGACGTGCCCTTGTCGGGCCGTATGCAGCGCTGGTCGAACAGCCAGAGGTTGACCATCGAGCCGAACAGCGTGCGGCGGTAGGAGCGGGTCAGGCGTTTTTCCAGACGCTCGACCGTGCCAATGAAGATGGGGACGGAGCCACCTTGCTCAGTGATGAGGTGGAAGTGGTCCAGCCCATCCTCGTCGCGGGCCAGGGTCAACCGGGCCAGGAACTGCTGGATAGCGGTGTCCCGCGCCCAGACCGAGATAAAGATCAGGTTTCCCTGTTCGTCGCGGATGCAGGCGTCGGCCATCAGGTCGGCGCACTCGTCGATGCGATACAGCGTTGCGGGCGATGAAGGTACAGGCATGGTGATGTCCTCGATGAAAGGAGGAGCAGCACCACCCGCAAGGGCAGTGGCTGCCCCGTCAGGGATGAAAGACCGCGGATCAGGTGATCGATCCGCACGGACGCTCAGAACGCCAGTTCGGTGAACGAACCGTCGGGCTGATGCTTGGCGATGCGGTTGCCGGTATTGTTTTCGAGGTCACGCTGAACCTCGGTGAACAGGCTTTCCGGCACTAGGATCTGAAAATGACGCAGGACTTCTCGGTAGTAGTCCAGGTCATGGTTGAACGGATTGCGCTCGTGCAGGTTGCTGTACAAGTAGTCGTCGTCTTCGACCCGCGCTGCATCGTCGATCAGCTCGGGGGGCTTCTTGATGATCAGGAAGAAGTGCTTCATCGGTCGATCCCAGCCGAGTATGACGGTGATGGGAAATCCCTTGTGAACGGTGTCGAAGCGGTGCTGACTCATGGTGAAGCTCCTCGCTTGAAATCGCCGGATGCTTCCCCATCGGGGTCGCCCCGGCGGGTGATGAAATGCCGCGTGAGCAGCTATGGAGCCAAGCGCCAGTCCTCAGTACGAACCGCAACCGGCCGGGCAACAATCCAGCGCTATCCCGTGCCTGCAATAGCCGTTTTCAGCATTCCAGTTCAGGGTCTCTTCCCTCTCGGCAAGTGTGGCGTAGCCCCATTCCTCGATGGCGATATGCAGAGCCCATGAGCGCTGGTGTTCGGGCAACTGATCAACGTGAGTATCAATCGCTGCACTGAACCGTTCGACGTAGTAGTCGTGAGACTGTCCGCAACCATGTCTGGCTTGTGCGGCTGCCGTCTCGCAGATTTTCTGCCACGCTGGTTCATCAAGTGCGGGGCGGGTATTCCCGATGGGTTGTGAGGGGGTATTGCTGGTGGTGGTTGACATGCTGGAGTCCTCCAGAAAAACCAGAGCCCTCCCCGCGTAGGGGAAGGAACCCCGGCGGGTAGATGAAACACCGCGAGTGCGGCGATGATGATCACGCAGCTTGTTGGTCAGGCTGCTGGTTCCATTGCTGTGACTTGAAGTCGAGCGCGTAGCCCAGTACACCCAGGCGTGCGATCTGCAGGCGCAGCGTGCGGCGGTCGATGGTCGAGTCCAGTTTTACCGACTCGCCCAGCGGCCACAGCAGGCCGAACAATGCAGCATCGTCGCTGTCGGTACTGCCGGAGGCAGTGGCCGTGGTATCGCCCAATGGAGCAGTTGTCGATGCCAGCACGGGGGCTGGCGCTGGGTTCGGTGCGGCAGTGGGTGCTGCCAGCGGTTGCGAGCTCAGCTCTTCATCGAGCGGATCAACGTCTTGGGAGGCAAAGCCACGTGCTTCGTCGCGACTCAGCTTGTCGATGCCCGAAAGAGTCATGCCATCCAGGCTGGCGCGAATCTCGAAGCGCATGCCGCCGCCAGTCGGATAGGCCTTCGGGTAGATGTAGCGGATGACGAATTCCCCGTCGTATTTACCTTCGGGGTATTGCTCCAGTTCCGCGTCTTTCACCTCGAACACACCGAGGTGCGTAGTGAGGCGACCAACCGTGAACGGGCCGTTGCGGCCGCGGATCGTGCGCAGGGTGAGCTGGCCTGGAACGATGATGGGTGAGGCTGCCTGGGGAGCGACCGTGGAATCCATGGTGTTTCTCCTTGTGCGGATAGGATGACGAGAGGCGGCCACCTGGTCGGAACCAGGTGGCGTGCCAGAGCGGAATAGCTGGGCCTTGAAGGGCTAGAACGAAGCCGCCCGAGCGGGCTCCTCGGCAGGCGCTTGCGCGGGGGCGCTGGATTGCGGATGTGCGCTGTCGTCTTCGGCGGGAACCGTTTCGCCAGGCGCAGTTGCGCCTTCGGTGACGGGGGCCTCGGATTCCTGCGGATGGACCTGCTTGCCGTCGACCTTGATAAGGCCGATATGGATGAGCTCGGATTCCAGTGAGGCCGCTGCTTGACCTGCTTTCTCGCCTTGGGTACGGATGTACGGACTGGCTTGCATGTCGTTGAGCCTGAAGGCAATCAGCACCTTCTGTTTGGCTTCGACGGGCAGGACGCAGAGGCGTACCAGTTCCTGGGCCGCCGCACTGGTGACGGTGGTGTTGATGTAGCGGTACTCCCGCTCTCCAGTGGGAACGTCGACCGGGCCGGTCAGCGCTGCGATGCAGCACGACAGGAGCGAACCGCCAGCCGTCCGAGGAACGTCCTTGGGATCTCGCAGGTAGCCGATACCGTGGGTGATCAGTTCATACTGCTCGATCTGATCCAGCTCGGCGCGGTCGATCAACTCGGCGATCAGCAGGCGTGCCTTGAGACTGGCAGCGGCCTTGCCTTTGTGCTCGCCGCTGGGACGGATGAACGGGTCGACCCAGAGGTCGCCGAGACGGAAGCGAACCAGCGGCCGCTGCTGGTGATCATCGGTGCCGACGTAGGGCTGGATGAGTTTCTTGGCTTCGGCACCGGAGACCCGCACGTCGAAGTAGCGCTTGAACGGGTTTGTTGCAGGCCCGACGAGCGCTGCGACGGTACACCAAAGGGATGGAGGGCCTTTACGTCCGGCCTTTCCTTGAACCTCGCGGACACGCTGGATGTGGCCGATGCCGGAGGTGTGGATGTCGAAGTACGGCTTCTGGTTGGAAGTAGTGCTGGTCATGGTGGATCTCCTGACTTGGGAACAAGAGCACGGAGACACACCGACCCAATGCGGGGAGGTGCGTAACCCCGCGATGGGTTGAGGAACATCTGCATCTACCACCGGCAAGCCGGTAGTCGTTCGCGCGAGTGATGCGGTGCGAACGGGGTCGGTCACACGAGGGAACCGTGGGCAGCCTTGAAGACCGGAGCTGCCTGGCATGTCGCTGACGACGTCAGCGGAACATGGGGTGAGCCTGGCGCTACGCGAATCTTCCGGCCAGGGGGAATCGGCAACTGCCGGTGACCTTATTCGTTAGTCGCCGCAGTAGCAGGTGATGAGGCCGTCGGTGTCTGTTGATTGTGTTCTTTTCAATTAGTCGTGACCGGCAGCAGTCGACCCAAGCGGTGCTGATGCTCGTATGGCTTCAAACTCAATTTATGTGTTTTTGGTATTAGTGCTATTAAATTGGTGCTATTTATCAATCAATATCCAGAGAGTAGATTGCCTATCTCTACGGTTTCGAGAGCAATCCATGCCGTGCTTTTCAGAATCAGGGATTGGCAGGAGTATCCATATGAAGCAGACGATAAAGGCCACTCTCATGGCTGCCATAATCGGGATATCGACAGCTGAGGTTGGGGCGGCGGACTACAAGCAGAATCCGTTCACCTTGGCCTACGAGGGCGCGATCACGAAGAACGAGCCGGGCAAGATCAACATCCACCCGGTCACGTACAAACTCAATGGCCTGGATATTGCCGCCAACATCTACACCCCTACGAACTATGACCCTGCGAAGAAATATCCCACCGTCGTCGTGGCGCATCCCAATGGGGGGGTGAAGGAACAGGTCGCCGGCCTGTACGCCCAGCACCTGGCCGAGCAGGGCTACATCACCATTGCTGCCGATGCGGCATACCAGGGGGCTAGTGGCGGCCTGCCGCGTAACGTGGACAAGCCCGCTTACCGCATCGAGGACATCCATGGCATGGCGGACTTCATCGCCGGCTATCCAGGCGTTGATAATGCGCGCCTGGGCTTGCTCGGCATCTGTGGTGGCGGCGGCTACTCATTGGCGGCGGCGCGAACCGACAAGCGATTCCAATCCATCGCGACTGTGAGCATGTTCAACTCCGGGCTGGTACGCCGCAATGGCTACGAGGATTCGCAACTGTCCACCATCCAGGAGCGCCTGCAACAGGCTTCGGCTGCCCGTGCTCAGGAAGCAGCGGGCGGAGAAACACTCTATGCCGGGGATGCAACGCTGACTGATGAGCAGATCGCCAAACTGCCGTTTGATCTGTATCGCCAGGGTTTCGAGTACTACGGGAAGACCCATGCCCACCCGAACTCGACCTTCAGATACACCATGAGCAGTCTGCTGGATCTGATGAGCTTCGATGCCACGAATCAGATCGAGCTGATCGACAAGCCGTTGCTGATGATCGCGGGCAGCCAGGCCGACAGTCTGTACATGAGTGAGGATGCGTTCGCCAAAGCCGCCGGCACGCAGGACAAGGAGCTGTTCAAGATCGAGGGTGCCACTCATATCGAAACCTATTGGGTGCCGAAGTATGTGGACGCTGCAATGGGCAAATTGACGGTGTTCTACGCCAGAACGCTCTGACTTGAAGGCCTTGTTACCATGAACAATACCCTGCTGGGGATCGCGGTATGTGCCGCGATTCCCTTCGCCAGCGTGGCTGGCGAAGCCAATAAGTCTGTGGCAGCCCAACAGATCATCCAGGCAGGCTCACAGGCTTCGGCAACAGGATCGGCGGATTACTTCACTGGTCGGGTGCGCGTCGATCCCTTGTTTCCCGCTAGCGGTGAGATCAATGCCTCTGGTGCCTACGTGACCTTCGAGCCAGGCGCACGTTCGGCGTGGCACACCCATCCCGCAGGACAGCGGCTGGTAGTGGTTTCCGGCGTGGGCCTAACGCAGGAATGGGGCAAACCCGTACAGGAGATCCGCCCGGGAGACGTGGTCGTATGCCCGCCGGGCGTCAAGCACTGGCACGGCGCCACTCCGACGACGGCAATGAGCCACTTGGCCGTGAGCGGCGCGGTGGATGGCAAGAGTGTGGAATGGCTGGAGAAGGTCACCGATGATCAATACAACGCCCGCTAGGCACTGTAAGCTCGGAGTGCTGGCAGCGACATTTGCGCTGAGTCTGGGGCTGGGGATTATGCCGAGCCCCGCTGCTCAGGGCACTGTGGAAGAGCAAGTCATGCCCTCCGCACAATCTGCCTCCGAGACGCTGTCCGCCAAGCAGCAGGCCATCCCGTTGATTGCGGCCGCCATGGCCAGGAGCGATATGCCCAGGCTCAATGCCGTCTTGAACCAAGGGCTAGACGCGGGCCTGACCATCAGCGAGGTGAAGGAAGTCCTGGTGCAGCTCTATGCCTACACCGGCTTTCCGCGCAGTCTCAACGCACTCGCCGAGCTGATGAAGGTGGTGGAAGAGCGCAACCGGCGTGGCATCCAGGACGCGCCGGGGCGGGAGCCCAGTGGCATCATTCCCACCGGCAATGAACTGCTGGTGGTGGGGAAGGCCAACCAGACCCACATTGCAGGTGCACCCGTCCAGGGTCCGTTGTTCGACTTCGCCCCCATCATTAACCAGTACCTTCAAGCGCATCTGTTCGGCGCCATCTTCGAGCGCGACAACCTGGACTGGCAAAGCCGTGAGCTGGCCACGGTCGGGGCGCTGGCCGCCACGCCCGGCGTGGAGGCGCAACTGCGCTCGCACATGGCCGCCAGCATGAGGGTAGGTTTGACGGAATCGCAGCTGCGCCAACTGATCCAGGTGCTGGCCGACCACGGTGATACCGATGCAGCCAAGCGCGCCCGCGAGGCGTTGGATACACAGCTGGCTGGAGCTACCCGGCAGCCATGAGTCAGGGCTCGCTCACCCAGTGAGGGTACAGGTCAAATCAGCCTGAATAGCGCAGAGCATCGCGAAATAATGTAAAGGCGGGTGAGGTCTGGTGTCGGCTCGGGTAGTAGAGGTGGTATCCCGAGAACGGTTCACACCAGTCCGCCAGCACATGAATCAACCGACCCTCCGCAACATACGGCTGCACCTGATCCTCGGGCATGTAGGCCAGCCCCAACCCCTTGAGGGCAGCCTGCAGACGCATGGCGATGTTGTTGAACACCAATTGGCCTTCGACGCGCACCTTCAGCTCCTGCCCCTCCTTCTCGAACTCCCAGGGAAAGATACCGCCGTAAGTCGGCAGGCGGATGTTGATGCAGTTGTGCTGCATGAGATCGCGCGGGAGTTTGGGCTTTGGATGCCGGGAAAAATACTCCGGGGAGCCGACAACGGCCATGCGCATATCGGGGCCGATGCGTACTGCGATCATGTCCTTGGCGACCTGCTCACCCAGCCGGACGCCAGCATCGTAGCCTTCCGCCACGATGTCGGTCAGGCCGTAGTCCACGATGATCTCGATGTTGAGGTCAGGATTGTCGGGCAGTAGCTTCGTGAGTACTGGTTGCAGGATCGTGATTGCGGAATGCTCGCCAGCGGTGATGCGCAGCTTACCTGCTGGCCTGTCGCGAAACTTGCTGAGTAAGCCCAGCTCGGTGTTGATTTCCTCGAACCTGGGGGCGACCACTCGTAGCAGATGTTCCCCTGCCTCCGTAGGGGAAACGCTCCTGGTGGTGCGCGCAAGCAATCTGACGCCCAGGCGTTCCTCCAACTGACGCATGGCCCGACTCAAAGCAGGCTGCGACATGCCGAGCTTGGCTGCGGCATGGGTGAAGCTGCGCTCCTGTGCCACGACCGAGAAGATCGCGAGCTGATCGTAGCTGTCAGCGGTCATTTATGCGCCTCTGTTATAAGCCAATTACAATTGTGCCATCTAGCGCGGTTAATTACTCTGGTTCTACATCACTTTGGAAAGTCGTCACGGCGACATCCAAGCTCAGTAGAACAAGCGAATCGGTAATATTGCTTGTATAGGATCGACTTCTTTGGCCAAGGAGGAGTCTGCTCCAATGTCTGCTTCTGGCCGATCAGCAGGACTCTTTCTTAGTCAAGTGAACTAACAACTGCCAGAAAACATGCTCGTCAGTCGCCGCAGTAGCAGGAGATGGACTCTTCGGCTGGGTCGAATAGGTCTCCCTGATCGGCGGCGAAGCGCGCCAACTCGGCATAGGTGGGACCGTCGGCACGAAATCTAGCGCCGCTCGGCTTGCTCGCAAGATTCAGCGACTCCATGCGAATCCACCATTCGGCTGCCTCGGGTCTGGCTTTGATCAGTGCCAGGCGCTGACGCTGGGGCTTGAGGAAACAGAGGTCACAGTTTCCTTCCAAGGTTCGACCGTTGACGCTCAGCAACCGCAGGTCGAAGGGTTGGGACTGCCAGAAGTCGATCACGTCATGCACCGTGATGCCGGCCTCAGCCAGCGGCATGCACATGATCTCGCTGGCCGACTCGGTGGAATGACCTCGCGCGCGAATTTTGGCGACGCGGCGCTGCTCGTCGGCGCGAATGCCGATGAACTGATCCCACTCCGTCCAGCCAAGGCCGCGCAGGAATTTGTGCATCGGTCGGATCTTCAAGCTGGTGGTGCAGGCGCGGGCAACAGGGTTCGGTAGATACTGGCGGTGGCGGATCAACGCCTCGAACGGCTCGCCCTGTCGGTTGGCGGTGGCGAAATCTACCTCTGCGAATCCCACTTCCGTGGTTCGGTATTCGAGCCAATGGATAGGCACTTTCCAGCGCTCGGCGCATTCGCGCACGAATCGCAACGTAGGCTCGACTTCTTTGCCGGTATTGGCGAAGCAGACCACGGTTGTCGGGGGCAATCCGCCGTTGGCCTGTAGCACACGCCAGAGCATATATGCACTTGTGCGGCCGCCGCTGAAACTGATGCAGGTGGGGTGGTCGATCTTGAACGGGTCGCGCATGCGGACGTCTCCTGGGGCAGGCCGGCGTCAACCGGCGAGGGGCCGGTGCGGCCTGGAGACGGGGAATGCGCGAGGGGCACTGCGATCAGAAGAAGCCCCCGCGAACGGGGGCTGTGGGAGAGGTCAGTTGCCGCCAAGTGTTGGTGGCACTGGCTTGAGGGACAGGTGGGTAGCGGTGGCAGACAACTCCAGGTCGTCCTCGCTATTCAGGATGTGTCCGAAAACCTTGTCTTTCGGGTCGAAGTCCTCGCCGAAGTCATCGCCGCCGAGCTCGGTTCTTGCCAACTCCCACCAGTCATCGAATGGATCGATGTCTGGATTGCAGCCGACTGCAAAGGCGAGCAACGTCTGGCGTCCATCGGGCCGACGTTCGCCCCGCTCGGCGAGGAAGTACACGCCCTGGTCTTTGACCAAGATAACGCGGCACTGATTGGCAACCGCTTCGGCAAGCACGGGGCGCAGGTCCGCGCCTTTGAATCGTAGAGACATGGATATGATCTCCTGACTTATGGATGAGGGGTTTCTTGCCGCAAGGGCGAGAAGCGGTGCGGTCAGTGCCGGGTGGGTTTGCTCCCCGACAGGTATTGCACGCGGATGCGCCGCCAACTTCCATCGTCGATCAGTTGCTCCAGCGTTTCCCCGAGCGAGTCGAAGAACACTTGATCGATGCGTTCGACGAGTTCTCCGTCGCGTTTCAGCTCGATCGCGTAGAGGTCGTCGGCCCGTTCGTACAACACGATGACCTGACCCTGGAACTTTGCTGTGGCAACGGTGAAGCTGATCGATGGAGGCGTTTTGATGATGTCGTCGGGTAGCGGGTCGACGATGGAGAAGTCCTGCGCGCCGGCATCCACCAGCAAGTGGGTGATGTGGCGGAAGCCGTCGGGAGCAGGCAACTGTTCCAGCTGGTTGATGAGATCCTGCAACTCTGGGCAGCGTGGTTGCGGGATCGGCAGCTTGGCCGGCGCGGAACCGAGGATGTGCGTTTGCACCTTATAGGGCGTGCCGTCTGCGGTGTACTCGGTGCGTTCTTCCGGTGTGTCCGCGCGCAGGCCGTCGAAACGGCGGCGGGCATATGGCTGGACCTGCACCTTGGTGCCTTCGCCAGGTACTTCGGTCAGGAGTGCGCGGTCGAGTACAGCGAACTCGGTACGGCCGGTCTTGACGACGATGGCGTCGCCGGTGTCAGCGATCACCTTGCCCTCGAATGGCCTGGGATCGATGTGGAAGCCCAGCGTCGAGACCTTGGGTTGTCCATCGAAGATATTGAACTTGAACGTGTGGACATTACGGGGAACATGACCAGCGACCAGAACGGGCATTTGTGCGCGGATAGCTTGGGTATCCATTGGAGACTCCTTGATGGAAAACAAGGGACTCCCGCCCGCAAGGGAGGATGTCCCTTGAGGGGTGGATGGCGCGACATGCGCCGGGTAACAGTGCAACCAATGCGGTGAACCGCACCGCAGCCTTTAAGGTCTCGACTGCCTGGGATGTTGCCGGCGACGCCAGCGAACATGCGGCAACGATGGTGCGCTGGCGGTCGGTTTGCGCGTGGCAAATCGAATCCGGTGGTCACCGTATTGGCCGTTCTCCAGACGAGAAAAAGCCTCTCGATGAGGGGCTGATAGAGAGACTCTGCGGCCCAGGTGTCCGGCCTTACGCCTGATACAGCGCGATTCCGCCGAGCGTGGGGGCATCGGCATCCAGAATCAGGATGCGAACGTCGGCATCGGCCGCTTGATGCAGGACGTCTACCAGTGATGCTGGAACATCCTTGTCCAGGTGCTCCTTACGCAGCCGCTCAGCGGTGATACCTTCGACGTGCAACAGGTTGTCCGTCGTCCAAATTGTGTTTCGATCGGATGGTGTTGTGGTCAGGTATATACCTGTGGAGTTCCGCGGCTGGACGTAGGGACGTCCGCAGAAGAAAATGGCCCGTGCGACGGGGCACGGCGCAGCCTTGAAGGCCTTGGTTGATGGGCATGCCGCCAATTCTGGCAGCAGACGTGTCGAGCTGATTCAGCTCCTCGCTCAGAACATCGAGGGAGTATTGACGTTTCGCCGCACCCGTATTGGCAATGAGCGCCCCATGCGCTGATCCACCTGGGATTCACCTGGTGCTGTCCACCTCGACACGGGGAATGGGCACCGTAGCTACGAGAGCGAAGGGCAATGCACATCATCGAGAACAACGGACAGGCTGTCGCGCATACGAACTACTGGGACAGCCAGCACGCCGCCAAGGGTTACGCATTTCTTTCATGGAACGCCGGTGCGGGCCGAGTGCTTCTGCCGGACACACTGGTGCCAGCGCTGGCCGATATGCGGGCCGGCCGCTATGTGATCGTCAGCCAGGGACCGTGGCATCAGCTGGGTGGTCGTGAAGCGTGGGAGCTGCTGTTCGAGGACGGCAGTGACGCGCCGTACTGCCTGCACCTGGTCGCTGAACAATCCGACCGGCGCCTGCCGGACACCGATCAGGGTGGTGGTTTCGTGGTCACCGTGTGGACGCGCGAGGGAGAGCAATTGTGCCTGCCTGGCAAGTATCGGAAGGTTGCGGAAATTCCCTGTCTGGCCCCCTGGCGCGAGCATTGATCAGATTGACAGTGTTGGCGTATTGAATCCTGGCATTTATCCGGGATAGGTTACCCGGGTGCCAGAAGTTGACGCACACCCGCCGGCGGTGAGTAGCCGGAAAGATCTCGTCAGGAGAAAGCCATGGACGCTTATATCGGCTATGTGGCCGGCATCATTAAACGAGCGGACGCCCGTTACATGCCCGGTGACGCCGACAAGTATGCCGTTGAAACCGGCCTGTTCCAGAAGGGGGGCTTTTTCAACGTCCCGCAATTGCTGAAACTCGCCAGTACCTTGGGCGATGAGAAGATAACCAGCATCGTTTACACGATGCAGAACCCCCGCAGCCGATACTCCCACGTAACCCACAAGCAGATTGCGGCAGTCACCCATGCACTGCTGTCGCACTACGGCAGTGCCAATGCTGTCTACGCGGCTGCGCTGGGTGTTTCCGTGGATGAGATGATCGAGGCCGTGGAAACCTCGGAGGAGGGCTGAAATGGACGGTCTCGATTTCTCGGATATCAGCGACGACCAGCTTGTGGAGCTGGCACGGGCTTGCTGCTTGGAATCGCTCAGGCGGAGTCCGGCAGCGGCACAGGCCATGCGGGACATGATGCTTTCCGAGGCCGAGAAGGCTCGGATCGCGCGTGAGGCCTCAGAGGCGGAAATCCGAGCTGCACGCGCACGCGAGACGGAGCGCATCGCCCGAGACGCCGCTGCACAGGCCCGCTACGAGGAGGAACGTCGAACTGCCGCTCATCGTGCCGCCTCCGCAGTTCAGGCCTCCGAGCGAGCGCGTATCCTCGCCGAGGAGCAGAAGCAACGGGACATGGCACTGCTGCGCCAGGCTGCCACGATGGTCGGCAAGTCGCCAGCCGACATCAGCATCTTGCATTGCTATAGCCGTGGCAGCATGCGCTTGATCATCAACCCCGGCTCGTACCGCTACACCCGCAACCATCTGGTCGATTATCGCGTCAAGACCGCGGATATCAGGACGGTGCAGGCACTGGTCAATCGCAAGCAGGACTTCGTTACCTTCTGCGCAGCCGCCGCAGCGGTGCTCCCAACCGATACTTTCATATCTGGCAGCGACTATCGCTGGCCCGAGGAATAATCATGTCCAAGCAGCTTTCCAATCCTCTGCAGGCGCTCATTCGCAAGTCCGCCTCGACGTTGCCAACGAACACCGGCAACGTCGCACGCTACGAGGAAAGGCTCAATCGTACCGAGGGACCACGTATCATCGTGGCTGATCTTTCCGGCTCGATGGAGAGCCCGGCGTGGGGGCAGCGGCGAAAGCTCGATCTGCTACGAGAGGCCGTCGATGGCATTCTGGCCAATGCGCTTGAACCGATGCGGCTGATCGCCTTCGCCGGCGCGCCGGTCGATGGCATCAATCAGCTGCCAAGCAACAGCCTGGATGGTGGCACGGCTCTGCACTTGGCGTTGGATTGCGCTGCCACGCACAAGCCGCTGGCGACGCTGGTTATCAGCGACGGGCAGCCGGATAACGAAGAGCTGGCGCTGGCCGCCGCGCGACGCTTACCCGGTCGTATTGATGTTCTCTACATCGGGCCGGACGTGGAGCAGTCCGCGATCCAGTTCATGCGGCGCTTGGCTCAACTCGGCTGTGGTAACTATGCTGCGAACGACGTGGCCAAAGCGGGCCAGCCGGCTCTCTTGCAGAGTATCCGACAACTGCTGCTGGACGCGCCTCGATGACCCAATTCCAGAAGCGCATCCCCCGCGCCCGACGCATGCTGGAGTCCGTGGGCAGTCAGTACCCTGGCGCATGGAAGCAGTTCGATGCGTTCCGGGCCGATCGTGGCAAAGGCCTGCCCGACTGGCCGGATTGGTGCTTCATGCCCATCGCCGCTGGCTACGCGATTGCCAGCGGGGGTGGCGCCAACCGTGTTCCGCTGGAGCGCGTGAACCATCCCGCCGTGCTCACTGCGCTGGCGACTTGGCGCATGACCCAGGGGATTTTCCGCTTCGACGAAACGCTCCGCGCTGCCTTGCTGGATACGCCGCTGTCTGGTGGCCTGCCGACGCAACACCTGTTTCGGCTGCCGCATTGGTGTGTCTATGTCGAGACGGAGGGCCTGACGTGGAGTGACATTCCGCTGGAGGGATTCTTTGCTCACCTGGAGTACGACATCGCCCGCGGTGGCACGCCTGAGCTGCGGTTGCTGCTGGACGTTGGGGGCGATCCACGCCAGCCGTTCTCGCCGGAGACGCTGCTGCCGGTGCCGATAGTCCTGTCGGCTGCCGATATAGAGTCGGCGGTTGAACTGGTCAATCAGAGCGCCCGGGAGCAGGCGACGGCGCTGGGCGTACCGCCCGATATCCCGCTCGGCCTGGCGCAGCCCCAGGCCGTCTCGCTGGCGCCGCTCATTTCGCTGCTGCTTTATCTCTGTGCGGAGCCGGACGTCACGCGGAAAGGCTCGAAGGTGACCCTGGACAATCCGCAGCCGACGCGAACTCGCCGGGACGGCTGGAAGCTGTTCCCCGCGGACGGTCCGATGGAGATCGATGTTGGCGCCCGCCTGGGGGCTGCATTGCGCACGGCGCTGGATCGTCGTGAGGAGATGCGTTCCGCCGACGCGGGCACCGGCAAGACCCTCGCCCCGCATATGCGTGCGCAGCACTGGCACTCCTTCTGGTCTGGCCCCAAGTTCACACCCGATGGTTCGGCTATTCCCCAACACCTACGCAAACTGGACGTCCGGTGGATGCCTCCGATTCCGGTCAACATTGACGATCCTGACAATCTGACCCCGACCATACGCCCCGTGCGTTGACACACTGCGAGGGTGGACTCAAGTCGATGAAATAGCCCCTCGTTAGAGGGGCTGGCAGCAAGGTGGTGAGCTTGTTGGCTCCTGTGAAGTAACGTGGAGCATGTTGTCTGGGGAAAAGGGGCTGAGAGCAGGCTCACCAGCCGTCGTAGTGGAGCACCAGATCGGCGATGACCTTGCGGCGTTCCAGGTCGAGACCACCGAGGTCGGCAAGCCCCTCGAACTGGCAGCGTTTGAGCATCGCGCCACCTTCACTGGCATTGTAAAAACTGACCATCGCGGAAAGAAACATCCGCTGTCCGCCGCTCAGAACGCCCAGGGCGTCATTGAGCCTCAGTACGTTCGGCCGTAGCTCCCACTTGGTCTTGGCTTGTTGCATTCCTTCGTGGGTGCCGTCGCCGAACCACTCGACACCGGCGATTTGGATGCCTCGCTTCCAGGCTTCCAAAAAGGCTGCCGGTGCATGGTCGAAGTGCAGGATTTCCCGCGCGATCTGATCAAGTACGTCTTGGGGTAAAGACTGGTTCATGATGTGCTCCCGATGGGTAGGGGTCAGGACTGGAGGCGCTGTTGCCAGTCCCCTGTTGTCAGGGCCTGGTCGGCTGCGTGAAACGAACGGAAGTACTCGACGGACTCGCGCGATACCGGACCATCCTCGTCGGCGGTGCCGATGTAGTAACCGGCACCACTGCGTAGCACCTGAAGGGGCCGGCGTTCGCCAAGGTGGGCCAAGGCCAGGTAGCCGACGGATTCGGCGCGAGCCTGATCGACGCTGAGTGGGGCGGGTGAAGACGTATGGGGCATGAAAACCTCCCAGTTGAAGTGGAAGCACCGGCACCCGTAGGTGCTCATCCGCAGGAACGGTGCGAAACGGACTGGTTGGGTCGGCGCGGAGGATTCCACGGTGCAGCCGAGGACCCGTGCTGCGGGCATGGTGTCGACCAAGGTCGACGACGCATGGGGAGCAGCTTCGAGCGGCTAGGGGAGTGCGTCAGCGGGAAATGGGAAACCGATAGCCCCCTGATTGAAGGAGGAAGCGACCGGCACATGCAGGTGTGTGCTGGTGGAAAAAAGAACGCTCCCGAAGGAGCGTTCATGGGACAGGTCAGGCCGTGACCTCCTGCAGTTTGCCGTTGCCGTCGAAGATCAGCTGTACGACCGCCCCGGCCAGCTTCGGCTGGGAGCGCTGGCACAGCGCATCTGGCAGCAGTGCCCTGACGACGTGAGCGGCGTCTTGCGAGCAGCCTACGGCGACGAACGTGGCGAGCGTTTGCGCGTCCTCATCCTCTCGACCCTCGTTATAGAGGTCATCGAAGATGTAGTCCGAAATGAGCTCCGTGACGTTGCCAGACTTCGGCGTCAGGTAGAGCGTGTCGTCCTTGCGCAGTGCATCCACCGGATACTCGCCAGGTTCGCCTTCCAGGCTTACGATCAGGCTGTCGACCAGAACCAGCTCGGTGCATTCCGCCAGGGGCGGGCAGCTATCGCTATGGAGAATCGCGCCGTGACGGACGTTTACCTGATCCGGCGTGACGGTCTTGACCATGTGCCTCAGCCAGTGATCTGCATCGAGACGATGCTCTTCCAGCAGAAAGGCTCGTCGTGCTTCCAGATAGGTTTCCACAGCGAGGTCATTCTCCCCGTCGCGGTCGATGGACCAGACGCCTGTTTCCTCCAGCGCAACACGGGCCGCTACTCCATGTAGCGGATAGCGTTCCCAGTAGCGGTGGTATCCCGCCGGGTTGCCTTCCCAGTTACGGAACCAGGCGCGCGGAGCGAATAGCACATCGTTGAGCAGGTCTGCGTTAGACGAAGACAGGCAGGTTTCCGCGTACTGCTCGATGAATTCGTAGCCAGCCAGTCGCTCCTTGGCTTCAAGCAGTGCTTGTCGGTAGGCCTCCATGATTGCTGCTTGAATATGTCGGTGATCCTCCCACTCGTTGAGCAGGTGCTGACGATCCGGTAGGCGGGCGATCATGTCGTCGCGCAGCAGCACGATCTGATGCTTGGGGAGTGCTAGAGTCCTGCCGATGGGCAGACCCTGGAGAAAGCACCGCCATTGTGTCGGTGATGTGTCGAGATCGAGCAGAATCTGGCCTATCGGTGTTTGCCTCCATGGCAATCTCGCATCCGCCAGCGGGCGAGCGATGTTGACACCGTTGAGTGATACGGGCACCGGAAAAGCCTCGCACAGTGTGTTGAGTTGGCGCTCGACCCATTGAGGCAAGGTGAGGTGGGTTTGCGGTGATTGCACACCGTCCAATCGGATCTCGGTGCCGACCCGAGAGGGTTCGGGATATACCTCGATGGCGTCGCCGCGGATGATGGTCGCCGTGGCGGCGTTGAAGGCCTTGCTGCCTGAATGTACCGATAGATGCTCGGCGAAGTACAAGGTCGACAGGACGCCGAGACCGAATGCGTTCTCCCGCTCTTTCAAGTCGTGATCCCAGCCTGATTCGGCGATGAATATCAAGGTTTGAAGATCGGTGATACCGCAACCGTCGTCGTCGACGATGAGGGTATTGCCGTCGGCGATGACCTTGATGTGGCTGGCCTTCGCGCGGCGCGCGTTCTGCAGCAGCTCACCGAGCATTGAATGCGGGGTGAATGCGTGGCGCAAGTTGGCGATCAGTTGGTGCTGATTGGTCTGGAGACTGATAGTGCTCATGGGATGACTCCTGATAAGGGGGACGCCCGTCAAGGGCGCGTGGACGAAAGCGATAGGCGCAGGCGATGGCGGGGGCTGGCGGAGCCAGGTGCCAACGGAGAGGGAGCAGAAGGGCATCGACGCCGAGGGAAGGCGTTCATCCGCGGTGGGCGATGCGGAGCGGATTGCGCCGGTCGCTACGGGGAGTAGCGCAACCTTGAAGACCGTGGTTGCCGAGGGACGCGCTGAAGGTTCAGCGATACCTGGGAAGAGAATTGTCGGAACATGGTGGTGCGGTCATCCGACTATCGGAACTGGCCACCGGCCGCGTTCATGTCAGCGCCTGCAGCAGCCGTTGCCCGACCCAGGCGATGCAGGGCACCGCCATTGAGTTTCCGATCGCCTTGTAGCGCGGAGCATCGGCTGCTGGTTTGCCTCGGTATGGCACAGCCGTATAACCATCGGGCATGCCCTGCAGTCGCTCGCACTCCAGTGGCATCAGCCGTCGCACGTGCCACTGGAGCCAGTTCTCTGCGCGGGGATCGTTCTGCTCGTAGTGAAAGTGCGCTTCGTGGCTGGGCACCAGCACGTAGCCTTTATCGCTGCCGCCACTGCAGGCCCGCAACGTCGATGAGATACCATCCCCCAGTTCAGCGGCTAGGCCATGCTCACGGCCGCGCAGGGCCACGCTGAGCACCATTGGCATGCCCTGGCCGGGTTTGCCGCCGCCGGTGGACAATGCTCCGGCGATTTGCCCGTGGCCGGATTCCCAGCGCAGCTCCCCGCGTGAGTTCTGCGCAAACGCGATGGCCGGCATCACCTTCGTGCGTAAGGTAGGTGCCAGGTTCGCCGCTGCATCTGCGCCGAAGTCCTGGGCCGTAAACGCAATGATCGGAATGCCGCGACCCGTGCCATCCTCGCTGCAGCCTTTGCCATTGTTCGCTGTATTGAGGGTATGGCTGATGGAGCCGGTGACTGACTGAACAAGTAAGGTATCGGTCTCGAAGTCGCCTTTGGTGCCGGCCTGTGCCGTCAGGCAAGCGGCGACGTCAATCGGTCCAGTGGTGTTGCCGCCGCCGAAGCCGAAGGACACCGAAATCCTGCCGTAGGGCTGGTTCAGGTGGGCATAGTCGACTGGTTCAGCAGGGCCAGATGCAGCAGATGTGGCAACGTCTTGCCACGGTGCGCGGCCCTGCGCAGGATGCCCGAGCACGCTGTCGGACTCAAAAAGTACCTGGGTGGGATCGAGGTCCTCTCGACCACTTGCCACAAGAATGATTCGACGCCTGCGTTGGGCGACGCCGAAATATTGGGCGTCGAGCAGCCGCCACGCAACGCGGCGGCGGGGTCCAGACACACAACCTGCGTGCGTCCACCGAGCCCCTGGCGGTTCGAGTGGACTGCTTTCGCCGGCCAGTGCGCCCAAGAGACATCCGAAGGCATTGCCTCGGTCGCTAAGGACACCTGGTACGTTTTCCCAGACGTGTGCTGCCGGCGGGCGGCGGGTTTCGAGACGGGCTTGATCGATGGCATTTGCGAGCTCCACATAACTTAGGGCTAGGGCACCGCGCGGATCGTCCAGCCCATGGCGGGCACCGGCGATGCTGAACGCTTGGCAAGGGGTTC
This sequence comes from Pseudomonas hydrolytica, assembly GCF_021495345.1. Classification (NCBI taxonomy): domain Bacteria; kingdom Pseudomonadati; phylum Pseudomonadota; class Gammaproteobacteria; order Pseudomonadales; family Pseudomonadaceae; genus Ectopseudomonas; species Ectopseudomonas hydrolytica. The sequence goes on along the minus strand of NZ_CP099397.1, from coordinate 2,758,229 downwards.
CTCCGACCAGGATGTCTGGTGCCGGTACTGTGCCGGCGAGCACCAGGTCAGCGATCCGCGTCATGTCCCCGAGGTTGGGCACCTTGGGGTAGTGGTGGGCGAGGAGCGCGCAGGGGAACGGATCGATTTCGGCGAACCAGGCTGGCTCCAGGCCGAGTGGTTGCCAGGCGAGGCTGACGGCCTCGATGCCGCTGCAGACGCTGCCGTACTGCAGTGGGGGCCTGTGGGGTTGAGAGTGCATTGGGTTATCTCCTGTTCATGGGCTTGGCGGCAATGCGCTCGCCGAACCGCTGGTTTCGGATAGGCAGGAGAAAGGTGCCGAGGGCCTGGGCCTTCGGCTGTTGAGGAAGAAACCACCTGTGAACTGATGCAGGGAGTGGCCGTCGTCAAAGCCATCCGCTGTCGATTGCACTCGACCCTTGTCGTGGCTGGGGTCGAAATCCTTCGGCACGCATCTGCGCACAAAAGGAACCCGTTGTTTCGCCGGCGGGCACCGGCGCTGAATACCGTTCGACCCGAAGGGTCTCCTGGGGGCTCGTTCTGCTATCGAGCGAGGCAAGGCACCAGGGGACCCGTCGGAACGAAAAATCAGCCAATCAGAGCGTCCGTGAGATACGGGCTGCGGATGAGTCCGCCTTCTCGTCAAACCAGCGAAACGCCGGCGACGGGCACACGTTGCAGAAGGATGGTGCGTGCTGGGTTCCTCGCGGGCGCGAGGTATGCGCATCGACCGTGGTCGATACGATGGGGGAGATGGAGTCGCGACCTATTTTGCGGTCTGTCGCGGCTTGTGTGTCGCGCTGCGTGTTGCGCTGGCTTGCTGGATGGGCAGGGTGCCTTTGCAATCGGGATAGTTGCGGCAGGACCAGAAAGGGCCAGTCTTGCCGGTGCGTTGACGGGTGGCACTGCCACACAGCGGGCAGGCGGGCCCCTCGGGCAACTTGATGGACAGGGTGGTGCCGCGATACTGCTGCACGAGCTGGGTGATCCACATGGATTGCTTCGCAACGAAGGTATCCAACGTCATGCTGCCGGATTCGATCATGTCCAGGGCCTGCTCCCAGACGGCTGTAGTGCCGGGGTCGGTAATGGCTGCTGGCACCGCATCGATGAGCGTGCAAGCCGCTTCTGATGCGCGAACGGAACGACCTTTCTTGATCAGGTAGCCACGGTCGAGCAGGCCTTTGATGATGTTGGCGCGCGTGGCCTCGGTGCCGATGCCTGTGGTTTCTTTCAGCTTCTGCTTCAACCGGGGATCAGTGACCAGCTTGGCGACGCCCTTCATGGCCTTGACCAGATCGCCCTGCGTAAAGGGCTTGGGCGGTAGTGTCTTGAGTGCTTTCAGATCGACGTGGCCGACCTGGCAGGACAGCCCTTCGCGCATGGCAGGCAACACCTGGCTGCGCGCTGTCGATTCGCTGTCCTCGTCGTCCACTTCCGGTACGGCCAGCACCTGGTGCCAGCCGGAGATGATCACCTGCTTGCCGATGGCTTGCAGATTCTGACCGCCGCACAGCAGCTGCGCGGTGGTGCGATCGAACTCGTGATGCGGTAGGAACTGCGCGAGGTAGTGCGCGCGGATCAGCTTGTAGACCGCCAGCTCCTTGTCGCTCATGGCTGATAGGTTGGCTGGCTCCAGGGTTGGAATGATGCCGTGGTGGGCCGAGACCTTGCCGTCGTTCCAGGCGCGTGAGCGCTGAGTACGGTCGAGCTGATCGAGCAACGGGCGCAGGCTGGGATCGGTGCTGAGCACGGCGGCGAGTACGGCCGGCATCTCGGCGAGCATGCTCTCGGGCAGGTAGCCAGAGTCAGAGCGCGGGTATGTCGTCGCCTTGTGCGTCTCGTAGAGGGCCTGCGCAATGTCGAGCGTTTCCTGCACGTCGAGGCCCAACTGGCGCGAACACACTTCCTGCAGAGTGCCGAGGTCGAACGGCAGCGGTGGGCCTTCGCGCACACGCTCTGTTTCGACCGAGACCACCTGGGCGCTGCTGGCAACGCGCATGCGATCGGCAGCTTGTTGCGCCACCGCCTGCTGCAGGCAACGGCCGCTGTCGTCGGTGCAGCCATCCGGCGCGATCCAGTTGGCGAGGAAGGGTTGCCCACCCGCTGATAATGCAATCTCGACGGTCCAGAACGGCACCGACACGAAGAGCGAGATCTCGCGATCGCGGGTTACCACCAGTGCCAGCGTCGGTGTCTGCACCCGGCCGACCGAGAGCACACCGTCGTAACCAGCCTGACGCCCGAGCAGGGTGAACAGGCGGCTCAGGTTCATGCCGATGAGCCAGTCGGCCCGGCTGCGAGCGAGTGCCGAGTAGTACAGCGGCAGCGTCTCGACCGAGGGCTTCAACGCGCCGAGTGCCTTGCGGATGCTCGCGTCGTTTAGCGCCGACAGCCACAGCCGTTGAATCGGCCCGCGATAGCCGCACAGGTCGATGATCTCGCGAGCGATCATCTCGCCTTCGCGATCCGCATCGGTGGCGATCACCAGTTCGGCGGCCTGGCCGACGATCTGCTTGACGATCTTGAACTGCGCGGCGGTTGCGGCCTTCGGCTCGACGCGCCAGCGCTCGGGAATGATGGGAAGCTGCTCGATGGACCAGCGCTTGTACTGCTCGCCGTATGCTTCCGGTTGCACCGCTTCGACCAAGTGACCAATGCACCAGGTCACAACTACGCCCGCTCCGCTGTAACAGCCGCTACCGCGTTGGCCCGCACCCAGGACGCGGGCGATATCCTTGCCCTGGGACGGTTTCTCGCAGAGGAACACGCGCATACAGTCTCCGGGGCGTGATGGTCATCGAATGACCCTCAGCATTCCCGTCAGCCGCGTGCGCGGCAGCAAACAACCCGGCAGCGCCGGACGCCGGCTTGTGTGCGAAGCCGTGGCCTCGTTGATGTACGAGGTCGACTCAGGTTGGTGCAGTCCTCTTTCCGCGCCCGCCGATGGCATTGGACGCGGCGGCGTGCAGCAGGCGGCGGAAGGTCGGGCATTCCATGTGGCTCGGCGCAGGGCATGCCGCGGCGTGCCGCAGCCCGTCGCGCATGGCGCTCAGCTTGCGGATGGTCCGATCCAGCTCGTTCGCCTTTGCCGCGAGCATCTGCCGGTCGATGCGTGGCTGGCCGTCCGGCGCGAACATCAGCGCGATCTCGTCGAGCGACAGACCAGCGGCACGCCCCAGCCCTATCAGCGCCAGCCGTTCCAGCACCTGCTCGTCGAACAGGCGACGAAGCCCACGCCGGCCGACCGAGGCGATCAACCCCTTCTCCTCGTAGTAGCGCAGTGTCGAAGCGGGCATGCCGGCACGCTGCGCCACCTCGCCAATATCCAGCTCTTTCACCCTCTTGACCTCAAGTTGACTTGAAGTGGCATCGTACTGCCTTCACCGTTTCAAGGCATGCAGCAGGAGGCCAAATGAGCGACGAACGTCAGGTTTACGACGATCAGGAGAAACTCTGGAACGGCCCGGCAGGCCGTGCCTGGGTCGAGGCGCAGGACGTGCTCGATGGGATGTTCCAGTCCTTCGAGGAGCACCTGGTCCAGGCGATGGCCGCGGCTTCCGGTGGCCGGGTGCTTGATGTCGGCTGCGGCACGGGCAGCACCACGCTCGCCCTTGCGCGACGGCTAGGACCGCAGGGGCGTGCAGTGGGCATCGACCTGTCGGCGTCGGTGCTGGCCCTCGCGCAGGCACGCGCCGAACGGGAAGGAGTACCCGCCGACTTCATTCGCGCCGACGCCCAGGCCCATGCCTTCGAGCCGGCCAGCTTCGACCGGATCGTGTCGCGCTTCGGTGTCATGTTCTTCGGCGATCCCGTCCGGGCTTTCGCCAACCTACGCCGCTCGGCCAAGGACGGCGCTGAACTGTGCTGCATCGCCTGGCGCAGCGCCGCCGAAAACCCGTTCATGACCACGGCCGAGCATGCCGCGGCACCGCTGCTGCCGCAGCTTCCAGTTCGCCAGCCGGGCGCACCTGGACAGTTCGCCTTCGCGGACAGGCACCGTGTTCAGGCCATCCTCGAAGAAAGCGGCTGGGCTAGCATCGACATTCGGCCCATCGACGTGGCCTGCGTGCTGCCCGAGCGGGATCTGATCCGGTATGTGAGCTGGCTCGGCCCGGTCGGCGTGATGCTGCAACAGGCGGACGAGCCAACGCGCAGCGAGGTGGTCGCCACCGTGCGCGCTGCCTTCGAGCCTTATGTGGGTGGCGCGGAAGTTCGCTTCACCGCCGCCTGCTGGTGGGTGGGGGCTACGGCATCCAGATAGGGGATGCTATGTGGACAGGGCGATGCAGCGAGCTCACCGAGAGCTTCGTTCACAGAGCGCTGGAATTCGATGGAACTCAGTGGAACTATCCCCTGGGGATAGTTCCACTGAGGTATACAGCGGACATTACTCGGCTGGGTGGGCTGGATCGCTGGCGTGTTTCGGACTGAGCATCACCGACTCGATGCGGTAAGGCAGGATGCCGACGCGCCGAGCCTCGATCTTGAACGTCACGCGCTCGTTCTCGTCGGCGTCTTCCCACTCATCGCGGACGGTGCGCCCCTCCACCAGCACCCGCATGCCTTTCTGATACAACGACTGCCAGTGCTCGGCCTCGCGGTGCCACAGTTCCACGGGAGCCCAATAGCCGCCGCGATCCTCGAATCCGTCCTTGGTGGGAACGGGGTTGTCGAAATATACGTTGAGGCGCAGCAGCCGTCGCGGCTCGTCATTGCCGTTCGGAAATTCCCTGAATTCTGGCGCAGAGCCGATATTGCCCTCGCCAACGAAGTGCGTGCTCATAATGATTCCTCGGGGTGGGTGGTGCCGGTGGGTGCAGCGTGTTTGCTAACGCGCTGCAGGTAGCTCGATTCGGCCAGGGCGACTTTGCTGGCGCAGGCCTGGGCCTGGCGGCCCAGTGTGTGGAGGAGGCTGATTTGCATGTTCAGGACGATGCGCTGGACCTCCATCGCGTAGAGGTCGTCGATCAGTGTGTCGGGAGTCGCAGGGCTGGTGATCAGCGCCTGCCACAACGCCACCCCCATGGCGGAGCGATCGGGCCTGCGCCAGCGCAGAAACACGGTCCCTGCGCCAGTGGTCTGCTGGGCCAGCTCAACGGGTAGCAGGCGGAAGGGGTAGTCGACCGCCTGCGCCAGGACGCGCCGCTGTGCCAGCTTGATGAGATCGTCGCGAAGTGCGTGGCACTGGCTGGCCCATTCGGTAAGAGCCCCCTTACCTTTAAAAGGAAAGGGACGTAAAAGGCCTTTTAGAGAGGCTGCCTGTTCCAGTTTCTGGAAGTCAGCCTGTTCCAGTGGGTGAAAGCGGCGAGCTGCCGTAGAGGTCGAGGGGGGCGTCATGCTGGCGCATCCTCGCCTTCACCTGGCGCAGCCACCGGATCACCGACGTCCTCCACCGGGAAGTCGCCGGCACCGGCATCCTCTGCTTCCTGGTTTGCTGACGAGGCTAGTGCTGAGCGCCGGATGATGGGTGGCGCGTAGCGGGAGCGCAGGGTGCCTTCGAGCACGTCCTGCGGCAGTTCGCCCAGTTTCTCAATGGCTGCCCTGGCTGCGGCATTCTTGGCAGCGAAATCATCCCTGGTGCAGCCCGAGTAGCGAAACTGCTGTGCCAACGAGAACAGGCTGCGCAGTGCGTGAGCCCCTTCGTTGAGCCAGCGCTCGAGCGTTCCGCGATCGATGAGGGCGGTGTGATGCGCGAGGATCAATTTCCGCGCAAGGTCGTCGTAGTCGGCCAGCAGATACACTGCCAGGAAGCCGAGCTGCGCGTTCACGAACAACGGGAGCTTCACAGGCTGCACGTTCATGTTCTCGCCCAGCGACAGCGCTGGTGGCACGTCGGCCAGCGCCTGGTCGACCTGTTCGCGCAGGGCCTGCAACGTATCCTTGGTCTGCGTCAGCTTTTCCTCGATCCTCAGCATCCACCAGTCGGAGTAAGGGTCGTCTTGCTCGGAGCCGCGCTTGATCTTGTTGGCGATGGCGATGAAGCCGTTCAGGCCGACGATGCCGGGTTTCCCGTCGCTGGCGGCGCGGCCATGCCAAATCCTGGATGCGTGGTGGGTGTGCAGCGTCAATGCCATTGCGCTGCGCAGTGTCCCGAGATTGAGCTGCAGTGGTTTTTCGTCGTTGGCCATGAGGGCGACTCGCGGTATGGGGAACGAGTCGCCAGCTTGGGCAGCGGGAGGAAGGCGGTCAGTCAACAAACCGCACCCGATGCCAGCCGGGTTTGGCGAGCGGAAGGCTGCCTGTTGCAACTATCCCCTGGGGATAGTTCCAAGGAGTTCCAGTAGGTCGGGCTGGCGCAGCGATGGGCGATGCTGGCTGGTGGCGAGTTCGGAAGGCTGTCTGTCGCAACTATCCCCTGGGGATAGTTCCAGGGTGATCCAGGGAGGTTTCCCCAAGCCGCTATTTCTGGTTCAGCAGGGCGTGCAGATGGGCAAGGTGTGCCTGGACGACTGCGGGGTTCGCCGGTTGAGAAGGGGGCTCGGGAGGTGGGTCGCTGGCAACGGCACTGCTCTGCCCGTGTCCAGCCCATGCGTTGAATTCACCACGAATAGCGGCCTGGATGATGCCGAACAGATAGCCGGCAGGTTTACGCACCTCGCAGCTACGACAGCGCGCGGCCCATTCGTCGAGCACGGCCTGGCGCTGCCCAGTCTCGACCTGCTGCAGGGCCACCAGCGCGCCGGCCTGCTGTTCCTCCTGCAACGCCAGGAAGCGTTCAGGCATTCGCAGGCCCTGGAGTTCTCGCGCGCGCGGTACTGTACGATTTATACGATTACTTACAGTACGGTCTTGCTTCGGATTCCGAAGAGGGCCGGTTTTGCTGGCTTCCATGCCCGCTTCGGAATCCGAAGACGGCGGCTCGCCATTCCGAAGAAGGGCATTGCAGCCTTCTTCGGATTCGTGGGAAGTCTGCGCCTGTGGATAACTTTCGCCTGCGGATATACTGCCCTGGGCCATGCGCTGTGTCAGCACCTGTAGGCGTGTCGGCAGTACACGGCCGCTAAGCATCGGGTCTTCGCTGAGTTCCTGAATGGAGTAGTAGCCCACACGCTGAATCGCTTTGCTGGCGTGGTTGAGCGCGTGGCTCACCAGCCCCAGGTATTCCGGGTCAAGCTGCATGGCCTCAAAGGGCGTGAGCGGCTCGTCGTGTAGGACATAGAGGTTGCCTTTGATGCGCCCGGTCGTGGGGTCGCGCCGGCGGCGCACTAGGCTGAGCCAGCGCGTTAATCGCAGGAGTGTCAGCGCGCGCGCCACGGTTTCATGCGATGCCTGTTCGGCGCAGGGTGTCGATGCCAGGTAGGGGCGGAGCTGATCGTAAGTCGGGAACGCTGTGACCCCATCGCCGTTGAGCAGCAGTCGAAATACCTGCCATGTGTTGCGTTCCAGCGGTGTCAGACGGCGGTCGAGAAACAACGCGCGAGGCACGCTTTCATGGCGGTTGCCGCTGTAGATAAATCCATCGCTGGCTGGATTGCTGCCCTGGGTGGAGGGCAGCTGCCGCAGGGCGTTGTCGAGCAGCGTTGAAAGAGAGACGGGGCCTGTCGGCGAGACCATGGCCTTACACCAGGCCTTGGTCGATCCAGCTTCCTATCGCAGCCCATATCACGGACATGGGCAACGACAAGGCTTCGGCCAGATCCATCGTCAGCTCCAGCATCGTGCTGTCGTCATCCAGCGCGATGCCGCGCTCCGTAATGCCGGATTTCCACTGCTTCCACAGGGTCATCTCCTGTTCTTCATTCAGAACTGGATGCCGCCCCCGGCGTTTAGGCAGCTTAATGATGTCGCGGCGCAGGGCGACCTCCTGATGGGTCAGCCCGTAGAACTTGCTGACCATCTCGGTGCTGGCCCCCAGGCGCAACATGCGATCGACAGTGGCGATCTCCTGCTCGATGTCGTGCATCTGGCCGACCAAGCGCCAGAGGACGTCTGTGTTCACCGTCACAGAACACCACGGCACCTGCGCATTTGCCAGCAGGCTCACCAGGGCGGGCTGCTTCAGTACGTCCAGTTCCCGCTCGCTGAACCCCATCGACTGGCAGCGGCGAAGTTGGCCATTGCGCAGATCGTGCAGAGCCTGTGCGACGACAGCCTGATTGAGTGGATGAGGTGCCGACATGGTTCCCTCCGGCCTGTTTCAGTGGTTGGTCTCATCTGGATTGGCCTCCAGATCCAACAGCCGGCGTGCCAGCCGGACCAGACGGAACAACTTGACCAAGCCGTTATCGCTCAGGCGGGGTAGGGCTTCTGCGTCCCTGACGTCGGTTCCCAACAACAGTGCCCCGAGGCTGTCGCCCAGGCGAAGATCGTCCTGATAGGGCTCGGTGGCGTAGTGGATACTCAACGCGCGCAACAACGCCAACACCATGCGGCCGAACGTCGGTAGCGGCGTGTCCTGGTGGGGCAGCGTGCAGGTGAAACCTATACCGGCCATGACCGCTTCGATGTGGTCGACCAGTTGGGCTTCCTCGGCGATCTCCTGCGCGAATTGTGCAATGTGGATGCGCAGGCGATCTGGCGAGTCCAGCCCCGGTTCGATGTACCAGACGTCGCTGATCGGGAACAGTCCTCCGGCCTGCACGGGAATCGCCTGAAGCACGTTATCCGTGAAGGTGGGTAGAGGCTCGCCGGTGTGTTCGGCGACCATCTTCTGGATAGCTTGCAGCCGATCGGTATTGTCGGCAGGTGAGACGATGTGCCCCTGCAGGCGTACTTCGTTATCCCCCTCATTGGGGGACGCGACTGGCTCCCGAGTCTGTACTGGTGATAGCGGTAGGGTGGGGGCGTTAGGTGCGGTTCCCGAAGTATCTGCTGCAGTGCCATGGTCGCGAGCGGCGTCCGGCGGGGGAGTGGATGCACTGTCGGTTTTGATGACGGTCGCGGCTTCGATTGGCGGCAGTGGTGGGCTGTTTACCGCGCGCTGACGGTGCTCGGTGCTGTCGACGTCAAGCTCCAGCACGTTGTAGTCGATACCGAGCAGCTCCGACATCTGACCGATCAGTTCGTCTTGAACCCGGCCGCCAGAAAAAGAGCTTGGCTGTCCATCGAATGGTGCGAGGACGTCGTGGAATAGCGTCTCGAAATCAGTGACCAACTCCTTGCCGCACGCATATTTTTCCCAGGTCAGTTCGGCGGCCTTGCGCAATACCGCCAACCGTTCGACTTGATGCCTCCCCAAACCGTTGTACAACACGTTGGGAATGGTGGGCAGCAGGTAGCGTACGGTGTCTTGCATACGACTGATGTGGGACTGCGGAACCGGGTAGCCATCGGCGCTGAGGCGGCGAGCAAGTTCCGACTGCGACAGCGGCTTGCCGCTTTCGAGTTCGTACAGTTCCCTGGCCTTCTCGACACCGAGCGCGCGCTCGATGAATGTCAGGCCGCCACGGAGCTCGTTTTCCGCCAGGTGCCCGGTCAGCGCGATGATTTCGCCACGTTCGGGCCAAGGGCGGAACAAGCAGTAGATGCGGAAGAATTGTTCCTCCTTCGTTTCGGACCACAACTCCCGCAGGATGGCGAGCCTGGTGTTGCCACCGTTACGAATGATGAAATGGTTGGCACCAGGACGCCGGGTGATCGGCGGGGGAGCATCGAGGCCACGCTCGCGGATGGAGGCTTTTATGTCGTCGTAGAGCGGATTGCGCGTCAGGCGTGGATCGAGCTCATACGGAAGCAGATCGTCGAGCGTGACGACCATCGGGGTGTCGGTAACCGGGTCGCTCAACACCTTCGCGACAGGGCCGGAACGGGAGAAGCCTTCGGCCATCAGCTTGCCGGCCATTTCCTGGGGAGAGACATTAACCATTCAGGTCTCCCTGCAGGCTCCGTGCTGCCCGGCGAAGACGCGCCCAGGCGTTTTGGCTTGCCCCGTGATCGCTCGCCGTTGAGCTGGTGAAGATCGGCGGCAGGCCAGATTTCATGAATTTCAGGTGCCCTCCCTGTGTGCGGCGGACTTCCCAGCCCTCACTCAAGGCGAATTCAACCAGCGGCAGTAGCCGCTTGTGACCGCGGCAGAGCTCATAAGCGTTCGACATCTGAGTGCCTCCTGCCAGTTCGGCCAGTTACACCGGCAAACTGCTCCTGCCATTGCGGAAAAAGCTCGTTCGCGAGGGCCCGCATGGTCTCCAGGGCCGCCGGTGCCTGACGCCCAGTCGGGCGTCGATACTCGACCCTGTGTACTGGCTGGCTCGATGTCGCGGCGCGAGGGAAAGCCTCGATGGCGGGTATCTCGGTGAGCAGTATCTGGACTTCGTGATGCTCACGAAAAATCAGCCGCAGCGTCTGCTGAACCAGCTTGGCGTTCGACGAGATCGCTGGCACGCGGTTGAGCAGCAAATGCAGTGGCGGAGGCTGGATACCTAGATAGCGGTAGGGGGCGATTGCATCGATCAGTTGCAGCGTGCCTCGCTGCAGTTCCCGGGCAGCGAGGATTTCCGGGGTGATCGGGGAGACGGCCATGTCTGCGGCGAGCATGGCCATCTCCAGCATGACGCTGCGCGCGCCTTGTGTATCGATCAGCACCAGGTCGTAGTGCGGTCGGAACAACGGTAGCAGGTTGCGCAGGCGCAAGCGCCCGTCTGCAGCATGCAGAAGCAGTGTGCCCAGTTGCTGGTGTTCGTCGTTGGACAGCACCACATCCAGACCCGTGACGGTCGTGTGCGATACCAGCTGTGGCAGTGCTTGCTCGTTGAATGCCAGCAGCTCGTAGATGCCGCCGGCGGAGCGGTGGGTGAGTTCGTAGTAGGACGACAACGTGGGCTGCACGTCGAGATCGATCAGCAGCACCCGCAGGCCTGCATCAGCAATAAAGCCTCCCAGGTTGGCGGCGACGGTGGTTTTACCGACTCCACCCTTCGTCGAAATGATGGCGATCACTTGCATGGCTCGCTCCTTGTCCGTAATGGAGCGGCGTCAAACGCGCTCTTTGAGGCGTTCGGTGATCCAGGCGTCAATTTCGGCGGAATCCCAGCCGACGGCGCGAATACCCAGGCGTAACGCTTTCGGGAATTTGCCGGCTTTCATCAAGCCATAGATGTGTGCGCGCTTGAAGCCCGTTTTGGCTTCAACTTCGGCGCGGCGGAGAATGCGGCGATCCGCAACAACTTGCTCAGACATGGTGGTCACTCCTTGATGCTTGATAGCACTCGTAAGGCGTGACCCGTAGTAGAGGAGCGTCACTCCATTGGCGCATCAAACAATCGGATCGTGCTGACCACCGGATTCATCAAAACACCTGCTCCGATGCCCTACTGACTTTGATGGCATACACCGTCAAGCCGACCCGTGAGCGTTCCATGTTGGTAGCACCCTGGGGACAATCAAGACCAAAAAGGATCAGTCTTCTTCTGCTGCGATAACGAATGGTTATGTCAGTATCTTTTCGTCATTGAGCTGACGAAAAAAGTCATGCACGGGTCAAAAGGGGGACTCATCTCGTGTAGAAAGGTCACTGGTAGCAAGTATCCGACCAGCAAAGGCATTGTGGCCTGGCCTTCGTTCTGCAACGGCGTGACCTTTGCGGTCAGGGGTATGACGAAAACAAAACGACCCTGGCGATAAGAACCAGGGCCATACTAACTGTTTTGAGAAAGCGTATTAGGCAGTAATCACCTCACCAACTTGCTGGGCACGGGCGAAAAATCTGCTCAATGCTGCCGATGGGGGCTGGTCGAGCATGGTAATGAACGTCGCCGCGCTGGGGACATCGTCGGTTGTTGGGCGGATGACGACGTCGGGGTGGCTATACAGGGTGATTTGTGATTCCAGTCCAACACCGATGCCATAACCCGCCGCAACCAGCATCATCATCGGCTCGTGCCCTGATACATATTCGGCTATCGAGGGCGCAGGCAGCGCGTACTCGCAAAACCAGCGGCGAATGATATTGTATCCACCCGAGCATCGCTCGGGATGGCAAAGAATCAGGGCATGCCGGGCCACCTCTTGGAGGGGGATCTTCTCTAGAGAGAGGAGGGGGTGATTCCGGGGGACGGCGATGGCGGGGCGATCTGTCCAGACAACTTCCTTGAAGAGTTCGCTGCCGAGCTCGGTGTGCACGGTGAAGCCGGCATCGATCTGGTCGTGCACCAGTGCGTTGACCATCTCCTTGGCGGTCATTTCGATGATTCTCACTTCGGTGAGAGGTTCCTCCTCACGGCAACGGGCCAGTAACTGTGTCAATCGGGGCTGTGCGAGGCCATCGGTCAGGGCTATGCGCAGTCGGCCGCGGTATCCTCGCTCAGCAGCATGCACGCGAGTACGGGCCCCTTCCATGAAAGCAAGCATTCGACGTGCCTCCTCACGGAAGACTTCACCGGCCCAAGTCAGCCGGATGTGTCCCCTGACGCGATTGAACAGGCGAGCCCCCAGCTCCGCTTCCAGCTCCTTAATGGCCCGAGCGAGGGGGGAGGGTTCGATATGAACTCTGGCGGCTGCCCGCGAGAAGCTCAGTTCTTCAGCGACGACGAGGAAGTAGTGCAGGTGACGTATCTTCATAATACAGCAGCCTCCTTACTGTTCCGTGGTGTTTCCCATAGGGACAGAGCGTCACCATTGGCTCCTGGGGGAGGACCGCGTGGTTCGTCGTTTGAGAGTCGGTCATTGAGGTTCCTTGGTGATTTCTGGCCCTTGCCTGGTAACTACTCAAGCAGACATTTGAGGGAATTACCGATAGCAATTCGCAATGGCCTCCGTCGATGGAGCCGCCATCTGTCGGGATTGGGCGCTGTGTCGCAGTTGGAGAGGAGCCGGCAGGTGCGGGAGGAGGGCCCTGGTAGATGCGGAACAGACGTCAGTAGCTGCCCCTGGCCTGTCCTGGAAAGAAAAATTGGCGCGGGGGTTGCCTGGGCGTCCAAACAAGTCCATAATTGCGTCCGCTGCCGACAAGGTGGTTGCGGAAAACTCTTTACAATCAAAGAGTTATGAGCTAGATTCTAGTCTCGTTTCCCGCTCCAGATTTTAGAAATGCTGCTCAGGCAGGGTTTCATACGAAGTTCCAGGTCCCCTTCGTCTAGTGGCCTAGGACACCGCCCTTTCACGGCGGTAACAGGGGTTCGAGTCCCCTAGGGGACGCCACTTCAAGTTGTACTGCGGGAATAGCTCAGTTGGTAGAGCACGACCTTGCCAAGGTCGGGGTCGCGAGTTCGAGTCTCGTTTCCCGCTCCAAATAAACGAAAACGCCGCTCAATCGAGCGGCGTTTTCGTTTCTGCCGTTTGCACAATGAAAAAGGCCCGCCGGTTAGCCGTGCGGGCCTTTTGTCTGTCGGCCGGTCAGTGTTTGGCGCCGTCGGTGGGCAGGGCCAGCAGCTGCTTTTCCTGATTCCAGTCGAACGGCTCGTCGTTCTCTTCGGCTTCGAAGCGGCGCTCGTCGAGGGCCTGGTACAGGGCGATCTCCTCGTCCGGCATGAAGTGCAGGCAGTCGCCGCCGAAGAACCACAGCAGGTCGCGTGGCACCAGGTGGGCGATCTGCGGGTAGCGGTGAAACACCTGACTGATCAGGTCCTGGCCGAGGTACTGGCTGGACACCGGGTCGCTCGGCAGTTCGGCGAGCAGTTCGTCGTAGCGTTCGATAAACAGGGCATGGCTGTCGTCGAGCACCTGTTCGGCTTCACCCAGGGCAACGAGGATGCCGCGCAGGTGGTTGAGCAGGGCGAGGTGGTGTTCGAGATGGCTGGCCATGTAGCAGTGTCCTGAAAGGTAAAACGGGCGCAGGAGTATAGAGTTCCTGGCACCCGCTGTCCCGCTTGGGTGGTCTTCCTGTGGCAGGGGCTGTTTAGGTCAGCGCACCTTGCCGCGGCTCAGCTTGAGCTCTTCCTTGGTGAAGTCGTCGACGTCGATCACCCGCCGCCGCGCCGCTTCGGCCGCTTGCAGGCGCAGGCCCTGCTCGCCATCGAGAATGCCGGCGGCAATCGCCGCTTCGATGGCATCCTGGCCCGGTGCCGGCTGCAGGCTGCCGTCCTTGAGCGCCTGGTTCAGGCGTTTGCGGGCGTCCTGGCTGGCCTGCACCAGGTTCAGTGCATGTTGCAGCGCACCCACCGAATCCTGGTCCGCCTGCGGTCGGTAGCAGCCTTCCAGCACCGATTCCAGGGCAGGGTCGCCGGCCTGGCGGCCGATGATCGCGGCTACCTCCGCCTCCAGCACGTCGCTCGGGCCGTGGTGACGACGACCAAGGGGGAAGACCAGCACTTTCAGCAGGCAGCCGAACAGGCGGTTGGGGAAGTTGCTCAGCAGTTCGTCGAGCGCCTGTTCGGCATGAAAGAGATTCTCCTCCATGGCCCAGCGCACCAGCGGTCTGACGGCCTGCGGGTAGTCGAGGTCGTGGTAGCGCTTGAGCGCGGCCGAACCCAGGTAGAGATGGCTGAGCACGTCGCCCAGGCGCGCGGAGAGGCGTTCGCGGCGCTTCAGATCGCCGCCCAGCAGCATCATGCTGCTGTCGGCGCACAGGGCGAAGGCCGCGGCCAGGCGATTGAGCGCACGGTAGTAGGGCTGGCTGAGGTCGTCGCCGGGCACCGTGCCCAGGCGTCCCAAGGTCAGGCTCAGGAGGAAGCTGCTGGCGGCGTTGCCGACGGCGAAGCCGATATGGCTCATCAGCAGCGCATCGAACTCGGTCAGCGCCTGGTCCTTGTCCTCACGGTCGGCCAGGGCCATTTCCTTGAGCACGTAGGGATGGCAACGGATGGCGCCCTGGCCAAAGATCATCAGGTTGCGCGAGAGGATATTGGCGCCCTCGACGGTGATGAAGATGGGCGCCCCCTGCCAGGAGCGGGCCAGGTAGTTGTTCGGGCCCATGATGATGCCCTTGCCGCCATGCACGTCCATGGCATGGCCGATGCACTCGCGGCCGCGCTCGGTCAGGTGGTACTTGAGAATCGCCGACAGCACCGAGGGTTTCTCGCCCAGGTCGACGGCATTGGCGGTGAGGATGCGCGCGCTGTCCATCAGCCAGGCGTTGCCGCCGATACGCGCCAGCGCTTCCTGAATGCCCTCGAAGGCGGCCAGCGGTACGTTGAACTGCTCACGCAACTGGGCGTACTGGCCGGTGGCGAGGCTGGTGAACTTGGCCGCACCGGTACCGACGGCCGGCAGCGAGATGGAGCGGCCCACCGACAGGCAGTTCATCAGCATCATCCAGCCCTTGCCGAGATACTCCTGGCCACCGATCAGGTAGTTGAGCGGAATGAACACGTCCTTGCCCGAGTTCGGCCCGTTCATGAAGGCGGCGCCCAGTGGCAGGTGGCGGCGCCCGATTTCCACGCCGGGGGTATCGGTGGGGATCAGCGCCAGGCTGATGCCGAGGTCCACCTTGTCGCCCAGCAGATGATCCGGGTCGTAGGCCTTGAAGGCGAGGCCGAGCAGGGTGGCCACCGGACCGAGGGTGATGTAGCGCTTTTCCCAGTTCAGGCGCAGGCCGATCACTTCTTCGCCGTTGAACTGGCCCTTGCAGATGATGCCGGTGTCGGGCATGGCGCCGGCGTCGGAGCCGGCCAGCGGGCCGGTAAGGGCGAAGCAGGGGATGTCCTCGCCACGCGCCAGGCGCGGCAGATAATGGTTGCGCTGTTCTTCTGTGCCGTAGTGCAGCAGGAGCTCGGCCGGACCGAGGGAGTTGGGCACCATCACGGTGGAGGCCAGGTCGCCGCTGCGGGTCGCCAGCTTCATCGCCACCTGCGAGTGCGCGTAGGCGGAGAAGCCCTTGCCGCCGTATTCCTTGGGAATGATCAGGGCGAAGAAGCCATGCTGCTTGATGTGCTCCCAGGCTTTCTCCGGCAGGTCCATTTCCTGGCCGACCTGCCAGTCGCTGATCATCGCGCAGAGTTCTTCGGTGGGGCCGTCGATGAAGGCCTGTTCTTCTTCGCTCAGCCTGGCCTTGGGATAAGCCAGCAGCGTTTCCCAGTTCGGTCGGCCACTGAACAGTTCGCCGTCCCACCACACGGTGCCGGCCTCGATGGCGTCGCGTTCGGTAGCGGACATCGGTGGCAGGACGCGCTGGAACCAGTTGAACAGCGGGCCGCTGAAGAACTGCCGGCGCAGGTCGCCGAGCACGACGAAGGCGGCCACCGCCGCGGTGATGATCCATAGCAGCAGTTGCAGCCAGCCGGGTACCGGGCTGAACAGGGCCATGGCCAGCAGATAGGCTGCGGTGATGCCGAGGGCGGGCAGGGCGGCGGTACGGCTATGGGCCAGGTAGGCGACCCCGAGCAGCAGAACCAGCAACCAGATGACGAGCATGAGCATTCCTCCATGATTCGAGCGGGCGACGCCCCGAGCATAGTCACAAATGGCATCAGGGGCGGTGAGCTTGGCCGGATCGTCTTGATCGGCGCGCAATCGGCAGGTTTAGACTGAGACGAAATTCAGGAGCCCTCACCATGCATGCCTATCTGCGACCCGGCCGCTTCATTGACAGTGACCATCCTGCGGTAGTCGAGTTCGCCGAACGTTGCCGTGGTGCTGCACGCGAGCCGCGTAGCCAGGCCATCGCCCTGTACCTGGCGGTGCGTGATGGCGTGCGCTACAACCCCTATTCCTTCAGCCTCGATGCGCAGACGCTCAAGGCCAGTCATGCCCTGGAAGCCGGGGAGTCCTACTGCGTGCCGAAGGCCAACCTGCTCGCTGCTTGCGCCCGGCACTGCGGCATCCCCGCGCGTATCGGCCTGGCCGATGTGCGCAATCACCTGTCCACGCCACGTCTGCTGGAGTTGCTACGCAGCGAAGTGTTCGCCATGCATGGCTACACCGAGCTGTATCTGGACGGTCGCTGGGTCAAGGCCACGCCGGCGTTCAACGAGGCGTTGTGCCGGGTGTTCAAGGTGGCGCCGCTGGAGTTCGACGGCCTGCATGACAGCGTCTTTCACCCCTACAACGACAAGGGCGAGCGCTATATGGAATACCTGGTCGATCATGGCCAGTTCGAGGATCTCCCCGAGGAACTGTTCTTCGACCACCTGCAGCGCTGCTATCCGCATCTGTTCGAGGCCGGCACGCAGGGGCTGCAGGGCGACATGCAGCATGAGGCGGCAGCTATCGACTGAGTCGATAGTCAAGATCGGCAGGACGGCCTTTTCTCCGCGCGTCAGGGCCGGTAGGGTGCATGCCAGCGAAGGGCGGAAGAAACACCCGGTTGCAAACCCGTGGTTCCGCCCTCATCTATAACGACATCACTCTCGCGCGGGAAACCCCATCTTCATGAGCTCCGCCCTGACCATTCGGCAGTTGACCAAGACCTACGGAAACGGCTTCCAGGCCCTGCACGGCATCGATCTGGACGTCGCCGAAGGTGACTTCTTCGCCTTGCTCGGCCCCAACGGCGCCGGCAAATCCACCACCATCGGCATCCTCTCCACGCTGGTGAACAAGAGCAGCGGTACGGTCAGCGTGTTCGGCCACGACCTCGACCGCGAACCCTACGCGCTCAAGCGTTGCCTGGGCGTGGTGCCGCAGGAATTCAACTTCAACCAGTTCGAGAAGGTGTTCGACATCGTCGTCACCCAGGCCGGCTATTATGGCATTCCGCGTTCCATCGCCAAGGAGCGCGCCGAGCAGTACCTGACCCAGCTCGGCCTGTGGGAAAAGCGCGACGTGGCCTCGCGCGAGCTGTCCGGTGGCATGAAACGCCGGCTGATGATCGCCCGCGCCCTGGTGCATCAGCCGCGCCTGCTGATCCTCGATGAGCCCACCGCTGGCGTGGACATCGAACTACGCCGTTCGATGTGGAGCTTTCTCACCGAGTTGAACCAGCAGGGCATCACCATCATCCTCACCACCCACTACCTGGAGGAGGCCGAGCAGCTGTGCCGCAACATCGGCATCATCGACCACGGTCGCATCGTCGAGCTGAGCAGCATGAAGGACCTGCTTAAAAAGCTGCACGTCGAGACCTTCCTGCTCGATCTCAAGGACTCCTACAGCGAGGCGCCGAAACTGACGGGTTATCCGGCGCGCCTGCTCGATCACCACACCCTGGAAGTGCAGGTGGAGAAGAGCCAGGGCCTCAACGCGCTGTTCCAGCAACTGGCGCAGCAGCAGGTGCAGGTGCTGAGCCTGCGCAACAAGACCAATCGCCTGGAGGAGCTGTTCGTCTCCCTGGTGGAAAAGAACCTGGCCAAGGTGGCGCAATGAATACCCAGTACCTGAACAGCGAATTCGCCGCCAATCTGGTGGCTCTGCGCACCATCGTTCACCGCGAGGTGCGCCGTTTCCTGCGCATCTGGCCGCAGACCCTGCTGCCGCCGGCGATCACCATGGTTTTGTACTTCGTCATCTTCGGCAACCTGATCGGCCGACAGATCGGCGACATGGGCGGCTTCAGCTACATGGAGTACATCGTGCCGGGGCTGATCATGATGTCGGTGATCACCAACAGTTACGGCAACGTGGTGTCGAGCTTCTTCGGCAGCAAGTTCCAGCGCAACGTCGAGGAGCTGCTGGTATCGCCGGTATCGCCGCATACCATCCTCATCGGTTTCGTCGTCGGCGGCGTGCTGCGCGGGCTGGCGGTGGGCCTGATCGTCACCATCCTGTCGCTGTTCTTCACCCATCTGCAGGTGCATCACCTGGGCGTGACGGTGCTGGTTGTGCTGCTGACCGCGACCATCTTTTCCCTGGGCGGCTTCGTCAACGCGGTGTTCGCGCGCAACTTCGACGATATCTCGATTATCCCCACCTTCGTGCTGACGCCGCTGACCTACCTGGGCGGGGTGTTCTACTCCATCACGCTGCTGCCGCCGTTCTGGCAGACGGTGTCGATGGGCAACCCCATCCTGCACATGGTCAACGCCTTCCGCTACGGCATTCTCGGCGTGTCCGACATCCGTATCGGTGTGGCCATCGGCTTCATGCTGCTGGCCACGGCCGCGCTCTACACCCTGTGCATCCGCCTGCTGATCAGCGGCCGTGGCATGCGTCAGTAATCTGTAAAAAACATAGCGAAATAACTTGCGCTCCTGTCAGTAACGCAGCAGCCGGTTAGACTCCGCCTCTACCAAGAAAAAGGGGCTGATCATGACCGTGCTGTTGCGTGCGCTTCCTTGGCTGTGGCTGGGCTTGTGGGCACTGCCTGCAGCGGCGGCCGAAGGGCCGATGGTCGAGGTCGTGCCGGTACGGCAGATGGAGGTGCGTGACGAGCTGATCACCTTCGGTTCGCTGCGCTCCGACGAGTCGGTGATGATTCGTCCGGAAGTGGAAGGGCGCCTGGCCACCCTGCATTTTCGCGAGGGGCAGGCAGTGACCGCCGGCGATCTGCTGGTCAGCCTCGACGATGCCATTACCCGTGCCGAGTTCGCCCAGGCCAGGGCCAATCTCGATCTCGCCGAGAAGAACCATCAACGCGCGCAGATGCTGTTCCAGCGCGGCGCCAGCAATGCCCAGGCGCTGGACGAGGCGCAGAGCCAGCTGCAGGCCTCGCGCGCCAGCCTGGCTCTGGCCCAGGCGCGGCTCGACAAGACCCAGATCAAGGCGCCCCACGACGGCGTGCTCGGCCTGCGCCAGGCCAGCGTCGGCGACTACCTCAGCGCCGGACAGAACATCGTCAATCTGGAAGTGCTCGACCCGCTCAAGGTGGACTTTCGCATTCCGCAGAAGGCCGTGGCCCAGGTACGGCTCGGCCAGACCGTGGAAGTCACCCTCGATACCTACCCCGGCGAGCGTTTTCGTGGCGAGATCTATGCGCTCAACCCGCGCCTGGATGAGGCCGGGCGCAGCCAGGCCATCCGCGCCCATATCGGCAACGACGATCGCCGCCTGCGTCCGGGGCAGTTCGTGCGCGTGTCGGTGATCCTCGAGGAGCGGCCGCAGGCGCTGGTGATCCCCGAGGAGGCGGTGATGCCGCAGGGCGACAAGCTGCTGGTCAATCTGCTGGTGGACGGCAAGGTCGAGCGCCGCGAGGTGATCCTGGGCAAGCGTTTCGATGGCCTGGTAGAGGTGCGCGAGGGCTTGCAGGGTGACGAGACGGTGATCAGCGCCGGCTGGCAGCGCGTACGTGAAGGGCTGGCGGTGCGCAGCAAGAGCGGGGAGCGCCAGCGGTGATCCTCTCCGACGTCTGCATTCGCAGGCCGGTCTTCGCTACCGTCCTGTCGCTGATCGTGGTGTTGCTGGGGCTGATGGCCTATGACCGCCTTAACGTGCGCGAATACCCCAATATCGACGTGCCAATCGTCACCGTGCAGGTCACCTATCCCGGCGCCAGCCCGGAGATCATGGAATCGCAGGTGGCGCAGCCGGTAGAAGATGTACTCTCGGGGATCGAGGGGCTGGACTTCGTCACCTCCATCAGCCGCGCGGAAAACACCCAGATCACCGCGCAGTTCCGTCTCGGCCGCAGCGCCGACGAGGCAGCCAACGACGTGCGCGATCGCCTGGGGCGGGTGCGCAACCTGCTGCCGGACGAGGTGGACGAACCCATCGTGCAGAAGGTCGAGGCCGACGCCCAGCCGGTGATCTGGATCGCCTTTCACAGCGAGCAGCACAGTGCGATGGAGATCACCGACGTGCTGGAGCGGGTGATCAAGGATCGTCTGCAGACCATCCCCGGTGTGTCCGAAGTGCAGGTGCGCGGCGCCCGGACGTTTTCCATGCGCATCTGGCTCGACCCGGAGAAGCTGGCGGCGCACAACCTCACCGTGCAGGACGTGGAGGACGCCCTGCGCCGGCAGAACGTGGAAATCCCGGCCGGGCGCATCGAGTCGCGCGAGCGCGAGTTCAGCGTGCTGTCGGAAACCGATCTGCGCACGCCCGCGCAGTTCAACGAGCTGATTCTCGATGATTCGCAGGGCTACCTGCTGCGTCTGTCCGACGTTGGTCGCGCCGAGATCGGCCCGCGCGACGAGCGCACCGTGGTGCGCTTCAAGGGCCTGCCGGCGGTGACCCTGGGCCTGGTCAAACAGGCCACGGCCAACCCGCTGGACATCTCCGATGGTCTGGAAGCCGCCTGGGACGACGTCAAGGCGCTGTTGCCCGAAGGCATGAACATGACGGTGGCCAACGACAACTCGCAGTTCATCCGCGAGTCCATCGACAACGTCTTCGCCACCATCTGGGAGGCGGTGGCGCTGGTCATCCTGATCATCTTCATCTTTCTGCGTTCGCTGCGTGCGACGCTGATCCCGCTGGTGACCATTCCGGTCTCACTGATCGGCGCCTTCGCCCTGATGTCGCTGATGGGCTTCACCATCAACACCCTGACCCTGCTGGCCATGGTCCTGGCCATCGGCCTGGTGGTGGACGATGCCATCGTCATGCTGGAGAACATCCACCGCCATATCGAGGCGGGGATGAAGCCGATGCAGGCCGCGTTCAAGGGCAGCCGCGAGATCGCCTTCGCGGTGATCGCCATGACCCTGACCCTGGCCGCCGTGTTCGCCCCCATCGGCTTCATGCAGGGCACCACCGGCAAGCTGTTCACCGAATTCGCCTGGACGCTGGCCGGCTCGGTGCTGGTGTCCGGTTTCGTCGCTCTGACGCTGACGCCGATGATGTGCGCCGTGTTGCTCAAACCGCACCAGCACGAGCAGCGCCATAGCCGCGTGTACAACCTGATCGAGGGCTTTCTCAACGGCCTGACCTACAGCTACAAGCACAGTCTGGATCGCGCTCTGCGTGCCTGGCCGCTGGTGCTCGGCGTGCTGCTGGCGGCCTTCGTGCTGTGCGCCTGGCTGTTCAGCGGCCTGCGCTCGGAGCTGGCGCCCACCGAAGACACCGGCACCATAGTCGGGGTGTTCAATGGCCCAGACGGCGCCACCATCGACTACACCGCGCGCTATGCCCGCGAGGTGGAGGCGGCCTACGCCAGCATCCCGGAAACCAACCGCTACCTGATCGTCGCGGGCTTCCCGACCGTGGCCCAGGGCATTTCCTTCATGAAGCTGGAGGACTGGGGCGACCGTGCGCGCAGCCAGTTCGAGATCCGCAACGAACTGTTGCCCAAGTTGCAGGACATCGCCGGCATGCGAGTCACCCCGGTCAACCGCCCGCCGCTGGGGCAGAGCGCGCGCAACCAGCCGATCAACTTCGTCATCCGCTCGTCCATGGAATACGCCGAGCTGCAGGGTTACGTCGATCAGCTGATGGAGCGCATGCGCGACTATCCGGGCCTGGAGGGGTTGGACAGCGACCTCAAGCTCAACTCGCCGCAGCTGCAGATCAACGTCAACCGCGAGCAGGCCGCAGCCGTGGGCACCGACGTGTCGGTGATCGGCCGCAGCCTGGAAAGTCTGTTCGGCAGCCGCCAGGTGACCCGCTTCAAGCAGAATGGCGAGCAGTACGACGTACTGGTGCAGCTGCAGAACATCGACCGCAGCAACCCGCAGGACCTGGACCGCGTGTACGTGCGCGACCGCGAAGGCGGCATGGTGCAACTGTCCAACCTGATTTCGGTGCGCGAGACCGTGGCGCCGCGCGAGCTCAACCACTTCAACCAGCTGCGTGCGGTGACCATCAGCGCCAACGTCGGCGCCGGCTACACCCTGGGCGAGGCGCTGGACTACCTCGAGGCCGGCGCGCGAGCGGTATTCCCGCCGGAAACCCAGTACGACTACACCGGCACGTCGCGCGACTTCAAGGAGTCCAGTTCGGGTATCGCATTGATTTTCGCCCTGGCCCTGGCGTTCATCTTCCTGGTGTTGGCCGCGCAGTTCGAGAGCTTCAGCGATCCGCTGATCATCCTGTTCAGCGTGCCATTGTCGATGGCCGGCGCCTTGCTCGCCCTGACCCTGTTCGGCGGCACGCTGAACATCTATTCGCAGATCGGCCTGGTGACCCTGATCGGTCTGATCACCAAGCACGGCATCCTCATCGTCGAATTCGCCAATCACCTGCTGCGTGAAGGCAGGGAGCTGCGCGGTGCGGTGATCGAGGCTTCGGTGCAGCGCCTGCGGCCGATCCTGATGACCACAGGCGCCATGGTTCTGGGTTCGCTGCCGCTGGCCATCGCCACTGGGGCCGGCGCCGAAAGTCGCCAGCAGATCGGCCTGGTGATCGTCGGCGGCCTGCTGGTGGGCACCTTCTTCACCCTTTACGTGATCCCGACGCTGTACCTGCTGCTGCGGCGCTGGGCGCCGCTGCGGATGATCGAGGAAGAGCCCGCCGCGGCATGAGCCTGTCAGGAGCATTCTGGTGCGCACGGCGCACCCTACGTTTACCAGGGCGCCCTCGGGTTGACGTAGGGTGCGCCGTGCGCACCGAGCAAACCTGGAGCTCGCTGTGGGTGCGGCTGGGCGGTCAACCCGGTAAACTCGCCCGGTTTTTCGCCAACCCGGATCCCGCCCCATGCAGCACCCCGCCGAACATTCCCCGCTGGGCAAGTCCAGCCAGTACATCGCCGAGTACAGCCCCGAGCTGCTGTTTCCCATCTCGCGTACCAGCAAGTGGGCGGAGCTGGGCCTCGACGGCGACAACCTGCCATATCAGGGCGTGGACTACTGGAACTGCTACGAGCTGTCCTGGCTGCTGCCGTCCGGCAAGCCGGTGGTGGCCATCGGCGAATTCGCCATTCCTGCCGATTCGCCGAACATCATCGAGTCCAAGTCCTTCAAGCTCTATCTCAACTCGCTGAATCAGACAGTGTTCGCCAGCTGGGACGAATTGCAGGCAACCCTGGTGCGCGATCTGTCGGCGGTGGCCGGCAAGCCGGTGGCGGTGCGCCTGCGTTCCTTGGCCGAGGTGGCGGGCGAGGGCGTGGCGACGCTGCCGGGCCAGTGCATCGACGAACTGGAGATCAGCGTCAGTCAGTACGCCCATCCGCAGCCGGAGCTCTTGCGCTGCAATGCGAGCCGCGTGGTGGAGGAGAGCCTGCACAGCCACCTGCTGAAATCCAACTGCCCGGTCACCGGTCAGCCGGACTGGGGCAGCCTGGTCGTGCAGTACCGGGGCGCGGCGCTGGATCACGCCAGCCTGCTGGCTTATCTGGTGAGCTTCCGCCAGCACGCCGACTTTCATGAGCAGTGCGTGGAGCGCATCTTCCTCGATCTGCAGCGCCTGCTGCAGCCGCAGTCCCTGACCGTCTATGCGCGTTACGTGCGCCGTGGCGGGCTGGATATCAATCCGTATCGCAGTACCGAGGCGTTACGCGTAGACAACGCCCGGCTGGTGCGCCAGTAAGCCATGAAAAAGCCGCCAGCCCGAAAGGGGTGGCGGCTGTAGGCTTTCCGACGGGTCAGATGCCCATATTGGCCAGGCTCTGCATGATGTTGCGCAGGGTGCCGGCGAGGGTGGGGTGGCTGGCTTCGAAACGTTCCACCGCCAGGTTGACGCCGTCCATCAGGGTGGCATCGGGAGCGGCCGCGGCCTGGCGCGCCAGTTGTACTTCGATTTCCTGAATCAGCAGGTAAAGCGATGCCCGTTCTTCTTCGCTGAGCGGCGTGCCATGAGCGAGTTGCTCATGAAGAGCTTCCAGTTGCTGCTGCAGGTCATTGGCTGGCATAGGGTTCTCCCTTGTCGAATCGGCATAGGCATTGACCGTTGTCGGTGGCCGAAGGTTTCTGCCCGTACAACAAGGGTAATTCAAGCACGCCGGCTTTGCCTGACCAGGGTCAATCCGTTCAGGGCTTTTCGCCCTTGAGCCGGCGCATGCCGATATCCTCGAGGCTGGCCTGGATCTCACCCAGATGATCGACCACCGAGTGCGTCCCCAGGCGATAGAGCTGCAGCGTGGCCTCGGCGCGCAGACGCTCCTGCTCGTTCGTCGTCAGCGCCTGCCAGTCAGCCGGCGCGAGGCCGCACAGGGGGCCGCAGGCGGCCAGGCCGATGGTCCAGCAGCCGGCATTGAGGCCGGCCTGCAGAAGGTGCGGGTTGCCGCTGACCAACACGCAGCCGTCGAGACGCTCCACACCCAGTTGGCTCAGGGCCTGCCAGCAGGCGTCAGGCGCGGGCCAGGGCCTGGCCTGGCGCGCCAGGACAGCCGTGACCGGTACCGGCAGTGCCTCGGCCAAACGCAGGCTGGCGTCTGCCGGCAGGCTGTCGAGCCAGGCGCAGGGAATGGCGTCGGCGTGCAGCCTGTGCAGCAGCTGTTCTGCGCCGGGCGTGAGCTCCGCGTGTTCGTCGGCTACTTCGCTCAGCATCTGCTGCAAGGCCTGCTGTTGCGTCGGCGTCGGCGCTTGGCCCAGCCAGCCCGCGAGAGCCTGCTGCGGGCTGCCCAGGGTATCGGTGCGAGTGCATTGGGGATGCAGCCGCTGCAGTGCGACCGGCAAGGTGCGGGCGCCGAAGTCGACCAGGCAGCCGGACAGCTCGAAAAGAATGGCGGTAGGGGAGGCGTTAGGCATGGGGTCATCCGTGGCGGTGGCCTAGTCCAATCTAGCGCCAGCGGATGACCGGAAGATGACCGTCAGGTGACGCTGAGCAGGGCGCGCAGATGCTCCGGCAGGGCAACGGATCGGCCGCTTCGATGGTCGATCCAGACCAGCTTGCAGTAACCTTCGCCGTAAACCGTGTCGGGATCGTCCAGCGTGGTCAGGCGGTGTTCGACCACCAGGCTGCTGCGCCCCAGGGCGCCGGCATGCAGCTCGACCACCACCGTAGCCGGGTGCACCACGGGTTTGAGGTAGGTGTGCTGGGTCTGCAGCACTACCGGGCCTTGAGGTGCGCCGCTCATCGCAATGCCGACGCGCTCGAACCAGGCGACCCGCGCCTCTTCCAGGTATTGCATGTAGATGATGTTGTTGACGTGCCCGTAGCTGTCCATGTCGCCCCAGCGCACGGGTATCCGGGCGGTATTCAGCAGTGTCTTATCGGTCATCACAATTGTTCGCTATGCTGCCCAATCAGGGCTCCAGGCTTTATACTGCGCGGCCTTCACGGCCGCTGGCGGGTGGCCACACCACTTTTCTCAAGGAGAGACTGCAATGCATGTTATCGGTGCTCGCTGGATCGTGCGCCTGGGGAGCCTGATGGCGCTGGTCGGCCTCAGTCTGCTGCCGGCCATGAGCCAGGCCGCTTCGGAAGAAGACCCCTGGGAGGGCTTCAACCGCGCGATGTTTCGCTTCAACGATACACTCGATACCTACGCGCTGAAACCGATTGCGCAGGGCTATCAAAAGGTCACGCCGCAGTTTCTCGAAGACGGCGTGCACAACGTCTTCGGCAATATCGGCGACGTCGGCAACCTGACCAACAACCTGCTGCAGGGCAAGCTGCACGATGCCGGTGTCGATACCGGTCGCCTGATCTTCAACACCACCTTCGGCCTGCTGGGCTTCTTCGACGTGGCCAAGCATATGGGCCTGCAGAAGAGCGACGAGGATTTTGGCCAGACCCTGGGCGTCTGGGGCCTGAACAGCGGGCCCTATCTGGTGATCCCGTTCCTCGGTCCGAGCACCGTGCGCGACGCCGCCGGCAGGGTGCCGGACAGCTTCGTGACGCCTTATCCGTACATCGACCACGTGCCGACCCGCAACGTCACCCGTGGCGTCGAGGTGGTGGATACCCGCGCCAGCCTGTTGTCGGCCGAACGCCTGATCAGCGGCGACAAGTACATCTTCATCCGCAACGCCTACCTGCAGAACCGCGAGTTCAAGGTCAAAGACGGTGACGTCGAAGACGATTTCTGAGTTCGGCAGGCATGAAAAAGGCGGCTTAAAGCCGCCTTTTTCGTAAGCATGCGTTTCAGCTCATCGAGATGATGGCCAGGCCCAGCGATTGGCGTCCGTCACCCAGATCGCCGATTCGCACCACTTCGGCCTGGGCGTCGAGGCCGGCCAGTTCGCTGTGTTCGGAAGGGATGTGCACCTTGACCTTGTCGCCCATCTTCAGCATGACTTCGGCCTCGATTTGCATGCCGGTGCTGGAGAGATCCAGGCACAGGGCCGGAATTTCCCGGCCAGCATGATGCAGGGTGACTGGCGCTTCCAGTCGCATGCGGATGTAGTCGCGTTTCTCGCTGTACGCTCGATCACTCTGACTCATGGACCCTGTCCTCTTCTTATGAGCTCTCCCGCGGTTCTTATAACTCCCGCCGATTTACCCTGTAAAGCCGCCGGACGACGACCGGTGCCGGCTTGAATCGCTCGCCAGATGGGAGTACCGTCTGCCCCTTGAAATCGCCCTGGCGCCATTGATGCGGCGCCGCGCTACGGGCAGTCACCCTAATTGCCCTGGCGCAGTTTGCCTGGATACCCCATGCACAAAACCAGTGCCACTCTGCTGATCATCGACGACGACGATGTCGTGCGTGCCAGCCTCGCAGCCTATCTCGAGGACAGCGGCTTCAAGGTATTGCAGGCCAACAACGGTTTGCAGGGGCTGGAAGTGTTCCAGCAGGAAAGCCCCGACCTGATGATCTGTGACCTGCGCATGCCGCAGGTCGATGGCCTCGAGCTGATCCGTCGTATCAACGCCCTGGGTGTCGAAGTCCCGGTGATTGTGGTCTCGGGCGCAGGCGTCATGAACGATGCCGTCGAAGCCCTGCGTCTGGGCGCTGCCGATTACCTGATCAAGCCGCTGGAAGACCTGGCGGTGCTCGAGCACTCGGTGCGTCGGGCACTGGATCGCTCGCGCCTGCGCATGGAGAACCAGCGCTACCGCGAGAAGCTTGAGGCTGCCAACCGCGAGCTGCAGGCCAGCCTGCACCTGCTGCAGGAAGACCAGAACGCCGGTCGCCAGGTGCAGATGAACATGCTGCCGGTGACGCCCTGGCAGGTCGATGGCCTGACCTTCGCGCACAAGATCATCCCCTCCTTGTACCTGTCCGGTGATTTCGTCGACTACTTCCGCATCGACGAGCGACGCATCGGCTTCTACCTGGCGGACGTTTCCGGGCACGGCGCTTCTTCGGCCTTCGTCACCGTGCTGCTCAAGTTCATGACCACGCGCCTGCTCTACGAGTGGCGGCGGGGCGGTTCGCTACCCGAGTTCAAGCCCTCCGATGTGCTCGGCCACATCAATCGCGGGTTGATCAACTGCAAGCTCGGCAAGCATGTGACCATGCTGGGCGGGGTGATCGACGAACAGAGCGGCCAGCTCACCTACAGCATCGGCGGCCATTTGCCGCTGCCGGTACTGTTCGAGAATGGCGAGGCGCGGTATCTGGAAGGGCGCGGCCTGCCGGTCGGCCTGTTCGCAGAGGCCGAGTATGGCGATCAGGTCATGAAGCTGCCCGAATCATTCAGCCTCACCTTGCTTTCCGACGGCATTCTCGACCTGCTGCCAGGCGAGACGCTGAAGGAGAAGGAATTGGCGTTGCCACAACTGGTTAGCCAGGCTGGCGGTACGCTTGACGGTTTGCGTCAAGTTCTCGGTCTGGCCAATCTGGGTGAGATGCCGGATGATATTGCCTTGCTGGTGTTGAGCAGGAACCTTGCATGAACCCTGGGATGAGCCCCGGTCGCATCCAATTCGCCGAGCAGGATGGCACATTCGTCCTGAAATTCGTCGGCGAAGTCCGTCTGACGCTGTGTTCGGCGCTGGATGCCACGATTGAGAAGATTTTCACCGCGTTGAATTTTTCGGCCATCGTCATCGACCTGACCGAAACCCGCAGCATCGACAGCACCACCCTGGGTCTGCTGGCCAAACTGTCCATTCTTTCGCGGCAGAAGGTGGGCCTGTTGCCGACCG
This sequence comes from Pseudomonas hydrolytica, assembly GCF_021495345.1. NCBI lineage: Bacteria > Pseudomonadati > Pseudomonadota > Gammaproteobacteria > Pseudomonadales > Pseudomonadaceae > Ectopseudomonas > Ectopseudomonas hydrolytica. The sequence goes on along the minus strand of NZ_CP099397.1, from coordinate 2,729,690 downwards.
TGGTGACCACGCACGACGATATCACCCGCCTGCTGCAGTCGATGGGTTTCGATCAGGTGTTCAATATCGTCGATCGTCCGATTCCCTGCCCGGAAGCACTGGACGACCTGCCATCGCAGGATCAGAACGAGGAAGTGGTCAAGGCCAAGGTGCTGGAAGCGCACCGTATCCTGATGGGGTTGAACGACTCCAACCGCGAGGCCTTCCATGATCTGGTCAGTGCGCTCGAGCGGCACTGACCTCCCTGGTTTTCCGTCGGGTGCGCTGTGCGCACCGACTGATTCAAAGAAAGCCTCAGGTGCGCACGGCGCACCCTACGTATTGATCTCGTAGTATTCGAAAGGGGCGTCAGCTTGGCTGGCGCCCCCTTTTTTTGTTCAGGCCTTGGCGGCCAGCAGTGCCTCGAGCTTTTCCTGGTCACGGGCGAACAGGCGGATGCCCTCGGCCAGTTTCTCGGTGGCCATCGCATCTTCGTTCAACGCCCAACGGAAGGCGCTTTCGTCCAGCGTCTGACGAGCTTCGCCAGCGCCGCCCGGAGCAAGCTTGCGGCTCAGTTCGCCCTCATCCTCGGCCAGCTTCTGCAGCAGTTCAGGGCTGATGGTCAGGCGATCGCAGCCGGCCAGCGCTTCGATCTGGCCGAGGTTGCGGAAGCTCGCTCCCATCACCACGGTGTCGTAACCGTTGGCCTTGTAGTAGTCGTAGATACGGCTGACCGACTGCACGCCCGGATCTTCGCTGCCGACAAAGTCACGGCTCTCGGTTTTCTTGTACCAGTCGTAGATGCGGCCGACGAAAGGCGAGATGAGGAATACGCCGGCATCGGCGCACGCTTGCGCCTGGGCGAAGGAGAAAAGCAGGGTGAGGTTGGTCTGCACGCCGGATTTTTCCAGCTGCTCGGCAGCGCGAATGCCTTCCCAGGTCGAGGCGATCTTGATCAGCACCCGTTCGCGGCCGATGCCGGCCTGCTCATAGAGGCCGACCAGACGCTCGGCGCGCAGCAGGGTGGCGCCGGTATCGAACGACAGGCGGGCATCCACCTCGGTGGAAATGCGCCCGGGAATGACCTTGAGAATCTCCTGGCCAACGGCAACGGCGAAGTGGTCGCAGGCCAGACCCGGATCACCCTTGCCGGCGCTGACGGCCTGTTTCAGAAGATCGGCGTAGCCCGGCAGCGATGCGGCCTTGAGCAGCAGGGAGGGATTGGTGGTGGCATCCACCGGCTTGAGCCGGGCGATGGCGTCGAGATCACCGGTATCGGCGACCACGGTGGTGAACTGCTTGAGTTGTTCCAGCTTGGAGGTCATGACGAGGCCTTGTCGTTGCAGATGGCATGACCTTACCCGAGGCGCTGCGGGCGCTCAACGGTCGAGTCACTGACAATTTTTTACCTTTTGGGGGCGCGCTTTTGGCCTGCTCGTTCGTCTTAACATATGAAGGTGCGGTGAAACGCGCCGAGGTCGGTGGAGTCCGACTTCAGATGAGCAGCCAAGGAGCCCGAATATGTCGACCCAAACTCAGCGCTCTCGTTCACTATGCCGCGCGGCTCCGGATACCCGTCAGTGCCGCGAATGGCTGCAGGCCGCAGGGCTGCGTTTCAGCATGCCGAGACTCAAGGTGGTGGAGGCGCTGTATGGCGCCGACGACGAGCAGGGAATCTCCAGCCGCGACTTGCATCGGCAGCTGAGCGAGGCGGGCGAGCCGCTGTCACTGGTCAGCGTGCGGCAGGTGCTGCGCCGTATGGAGGAACACGGCATGGTGCAGGCCACCGGGCGCAGCCGTTACCGCCTGACGGCGCCGGATCAGTGCCCGCGGAGCAATTCGGCGGCCTGATCCAGCAGCCCCAGCGGATCCTGCACCTTGTGGATGTCTACCGACAGCAGCTGACGAAAGCGCCGGGCGCCGGGAAAGCCCTGAGCCAGGCCGAGCACATGGCGGCTGACGTGATGCAGGGTGCCGCCTTCGCGTAGGTGCTGCTCGACGTAGGGCTTGAGTGCGAGCAGGGCGTCCATGCGACTGATGCTGGGTGCCGCCGCGCCGAACAGGCGGTTGTCCACTTGCGCCAGCAGATAAGGGTTGTGGTAGGCCTCGCGGCCGAGCATCACACCATCGAAGGTCTGTAGATGCTGCTCGCATTCTTCCAGCGTCTTGATGCCGCCGTTGAGGATGATTTCCAGATCCGGGAAGTCACGCTTGAGCTGGGCGGCCACATCGTAGCGCAGCGGCGGAATCTCGCGATTTTCCTTCGGCGACAGCCCCTCGAGGATGGCGATACGGGCATGCACGGTGAAGCTGCGGCAGCCGGCGTCCCGCACCTGGCCGACGAAATCGCATAGCTCGGAATAGCTGTCGCGGCCATTGATGCCGATGCGGTGCTTGACCGTTACCGGAATGCTCACCGCGTCCCGCATGGCTTTCACGCAGTCGGCCACCAGCGCCGGATGCCCCATCAGGCAGGCGCCGATCATGTTGTTCTGTACTCGATCACTGGGGCAGCCGACGTTCAGGTTTACCTCGTCGTAGCCATGCTGCTCGGCCATCTTCGCGCAGGCGGCCAGATCCTGCGGGTTGCTACCGCCCAACTGCAGGGCGATGGGATGCTCGCATTCGCTGTAACGCAGAAAACGTTCGCGGTCGCCATGGATCAGCGCGCCGGTGGTGACCATCTCGGTATAGAGCAGGGCGTGACGCGACAGCTGACGCAGGAAGAAGCGGCAGTGGCGATCAGTCCAATCCATCATCGGCGCCACGGAAAAGCGGCGGGACAGGGCGGGGCGGGTGGTGTTCTCTGGTTGCATAGACGTTCGGCTGAGTGGCGTTGTCCCGAGCACCGACAGGCTGGTCTGTAGGCGTTGGCGACAAAAAGGGCCGATAGTCTATCAAGAATGCCGGCTGGTCTGGGGTCAGTGAAAATCCCGGCTCTTCACATCGAGCCCGGTCAGCAGCGGGCTCAGGCGGCTATCGGCTGGCGACCGTTTGTCGCTCACGTCGGAGGCAGTCGGTCGCAGCCAACGCCGACTCCAGCCTCTATTCCTGAGGCGCCGGTAAGCCAAGCGCCTCGAGCAACTGCAACGCCAGGCGTATGCGCTCGGCATTGGGGTAGTTGCGGTTGGCGAGTATCACCAGGCCGGTATCGCGTGCCGGCAGCAGCAGGATGTAGGCGCCGAAGCCGTTGGTAGAGCCGGTCTTGTTCAGCAGCAGGTCACCTTCGGCCGGCGTGGGTGCGCTGAAACGCTCCACCGCCTGGGGTTGCAGGGCCATCTCGGCGGAGTTGCCCGCTTGCAGCTTCGCCAGGTTGATGGGGTAGGCATAGCGCTCCCAGCCCAGGCCCTGCGTCATGTCGCCGACCTGATAGTAACCGCGATGGGTGGAGCTGACGGCCTGGTGCAGCGGTGCGGGCAGCTTGTCCGGGTGCAGGTTGGCGTCGATGAAGCGCAGCATGTCCGCGGCAGTGGATTTCAAGCCGTAGGCTTCGGCATCCAGCGCGCCGGGGCTGACCCGCACGGCCTTGTCGTCGCGGTAGCCCCAGGCATAGCGCGTCATCTGCTCGGCCGGTATCTGCACGTAGCTTTCCTGCATGCCCAGTTGCGGCAGCAGGTCCTGCTCCATCAGTTCCTGGAACGGCTTGGCCAGGCTGGCGGCGGCCAGGTGACCGAACAGGCCGATACTGGGGTTGGAATACAGTCGTTGCGTGCCGGGCGGGTAGACCGCCTGCCAGTTGCGGTAGTAATCGAGCATCTGGCGTTCGTTGCCGACTGCATCCGGAAACTGCAGTGGCAGGCCGCCAGGGGTGTAGGTGGCCAGGTCCAGCAGACTGATGTGATCGAACGCGCTGCCCTGTAGCGCCGGCAGGTACTGGCTGGCGTTGTCGCTGAGGTTCAGCGTACCGCGCGCTTCGGCGTAGGCGCCGAGGGTGGCGGTGAAGAGTTTGCTGATCGAGCCCAGTTCGAACAGGGTGTGGCGATCCACGGCCTGGCCGCTTTCACGTGAGGCGACGCCGTACTCGAAGAAATGCTGCTGGCCCTTGTGGCTGATGGCGATGGCCATGCCGGGGATGGCATAGGTCTGCATCATCGGTTCCACAGCGGCATCGACTGCCTGGCGCAGCTCGGCGAAGGCCGATTGGCTGCCCAGGCAAAGGCCGAGCGCGAGGAGCAGAGGGCGAAGGGATGGGTGCATGATCGTTCCTTGTCAGTTCATCGGGGGCAGGCGGCGGGGCACCGAGGTCTTCTTGACGATGGCGGTGTTGGTTTCGGCATGGCCGTTGATGCGGTCGAGCACCTCGTCCAGTTGCTCCATCGAGCGCACGTGCAGGCGAGCGATGAAGCAGTCCTCGCCTGTGACCTTGTCGCATTCGGTGAACTCGGGGGTGGCCTGGATCAGCCGTTCCACCTCGTGCAGCTTGCCGGGCAGCGGGCGCACGCGAACGATGGCCTGCAGCTGATAGCCGAAGTGGCTTGGATCGATTTCCACTCGGTAGCCCTTGAGTACGCCGCGTTCTTCCAGGCGGCGCAGGCGCTCGGCCACGCTGGGTGAGGACAGGCCACTGATCTGCGCGAGGGCCTTCAGGGAGCGCCGCGAGTCTTCCATCAGGGCCGCGATCAGGGTCTGGTCGATTTCATCGGTCATTGCAGGCCTCGTTAGGCAAAAGCCGGAATCTGCCGTTGTAAAAAAGGCATGAGGCAGATTTTGCCTCAGATTCGCCATGGAGAGGAAAGTTGCACCTTCGGATAATGGAGGCCTGTCAAAGCGAGGATCGAACCGTGGACAACAAGCTCAAGCGTGGCTCGCTGGAAATGATCGCCGCGATGCTGATTTCCGGCACCATCGGCTGGTTCGTGCTGGCCTCCGGCCAGGCGGTGGTGGACGTGGTGTTCTGGCGCTGCCTGATCGGCGGCGCCGCATTGTTGCTGGTCTGCGCCGTGCTCGGCCTGCTGCGCGCCGAGCTGCTGGGGCGACGGGTATTGCTGCTGGCGGTGCTCAGCGGTGTGGCCATTGTCGGCAACTGGCTGCTGCTGTTCGCCTCCTACGCGCAGGCATCCATCGCCGTCAGTACCGTGGTGTACAACGTCCAGCCGTTCATGCTGGTGGGGCTGGCGGCGCTGTTTCTCGGCGAGCGCATCACCTGGCTCAAGCTCGGTTGGCTGGCGCTGGCCTTCATCGGCATGCTGGCCATCGTCGGTGCCCATGGTCGTGGTGCGGTGGCTGGCGGCAACTATTTACTGGGCATCGCCCTGGCGCTGGGGGCGGCGCTGCTCTATGCGGTCGCGGCGTTGATCGTCAAACGTCTCAGCGCTACGCCGCCGCATCTGATCGCGCTGATTCAACTGCTGACCGGTGTGCTGATGCTGGCGCCCCTGGCTGGGCATCAGCTGCCGCAGGGCGAGGCGGCCTGGGCCAGCCTGATGACCCTGGGCGTGGTGCATACCGGGCTGATGTACATGCTGCTCTACGGCGCCATCCAGAAACTGCCGACGGCGCTGACCGGCGCACTGTCGTTCATCTACCCGGTGGCGGCGATCTTCGTCGACTGGCTGGCCTTCGATCACTGGCTCAGCCCGCTGCAATGGCTCGGCGTGGCGGCCATCCTGCTGGCCGCGGCGGGCATGCAGCAGGGCTGGCGCTTTGGCCTGCGGGCGCGGCCTACCGTCAGGGCCTGACGCCCTGTTCGCGCAGACGCTTGTACAGCGTATTACGGCTCAGGCCGAGGTGGCGGGCCAGGTAGGAAATGTTGCCGCCGCAGGCCTGGTACTGGCTGGCCAGGTCGCAGGCGTCGATCTCGGCCGGGGCTTGCTCAGGGGCGTCCGTTGGCAGGTCGAGAAAGAAATCGTCCGGCAGGTGTTCGGCACGGATAGGTTGCTCATCGGCCATCACCAGGGCCACGCGCAGCACGCTGCTTAGCTGGCGCAGATTGCCCGGCCAGGGGTGGCGCTCGAACAGCTCCACGACCTCGCGGCTGAGCCCCGCCCACTGCCTGGGTTCGCGATGTTGCTCCCATAGCCGCTGGAACAGCGCCTGCTTGTCGCTGCGCTCGCGCAGCGGTGGCAGCTCCAGGTTCAGGCCGCTGATTCGGTAGTAGAGGTCGGCGCGGAACTGGCCGCTGTCGACGTCCTGGCGCAGTGGACGGTTGGTGGCGGAGACCAGGCGTACGTCCACCGGATGCAGCTCGCTGCTGCCCAGTGGCTGCACGCAGCGCTCCTGTAGCACGCGCAGCAGACGCGCCTGCACCCGCAGCGGCATGTCGCCGATCTCGTCGAGAAACAGCGTGCCCTTGTGCGCCTTGCGGATCAGCCCGATATGGCCCTTCTGGCTGGCGCCGGTAAAGGCGCCTTTTTCGTAGCCGAACAGCTCCGACTCCACCAGCTCTGCCGGAATGGCGGCGCAGTTGACCGCGATGAAGGGCTGATCGGCGCGCGAACTGGCGCGGTGCAGAGCCTTGACGAAGACCTCCTTGCCGGCGCCGGTTTCACCCTGCACCAGGATTGGGATGTCCTTTTCCAGCAACCGCTCGGCCAGGCGGATGGCCTTGTCCATCCGCGCGTCACCCAGGCTCAGCGCACGCAGCGGCGGCTCCTCGGGTACGGGCGCAGGGCCCTGCGGACGGAAATCGCGGGCCTGTATCGGCGCCGGCCGGGCAGGGCGGCGCACCCGCGCGTGAAAGCGAAAATGGCCGCTGGTGCGCAGGCTAAACGGCTGGCCGTCCGGCTGGTTGAGCAGTTGCTGCAGTGGCACGTCGAACAACTGCTCGATGGTGCCGTAGGTCAGCGACTGGCCAAGCAGGTTGTCGGCGCGGCGGTTGGCCGAGACCACATGGCCGCGTTCGTCGAACACCACCAGGCCGGCCCAGGGGCTGTCGAGGTTGTCCAGGCTGGTGTTGAAGCTGAGCAGGTGATACTGGTCGGCGAACAGCTTGAGGATCAGGCGATTCTCCACCGACTGGCTCATCATCTTGACCATGCCGAGGGTGTGCGCCGGCGGCAGGTAGCTGTCGCTGGACACGTCGAGCACGGCGATCATGCGCCTTTGCTCGTCGAAGATCGGCGAGGCTGAACCGGTCATGAAACGGTTGGCCTTGAGGAAGTGCTCGTCGTGCTGGATATGCACGGCCTGGCCGCAACTGAGCGCGGTGCCGATGGCGTTGGTGCCGGTGTAGCGCTCCAGCCAGCTGGCCCCGGCGACGAAGCCGGCGGCCTGGCGCGGCTCGATGAAACGCTGGTCGCCCCAGGATTGCAGCAGCCGACCCTGCTCGTCGGCGAGCATGATCAGGCAGTTGGAGTTGGCGAGGATGGTGCCGTAGTAGGGCAGCACTTCCTGATGGGTGGTCTGCACCAGCGCCTGGCGGCTTTCCAGCAGGGCCGAGAGTTCGCCGGGGGCCGGCGGGTCGAAGCGCGGCGTGCTCTGGTGGGTCAGGCCGTAGTCACGACAACGCGACCAGGACTCCTGGATGATGGTGTCGTGTGCCGGGGCACGGGCAGCTTCTGTCATGGTGCGATCTCTTCTTGTCGGTTCGCGATCTGTGTCGCGATTGGTCCAGTCTCGTTCATGACTGTTCAATGTCAACGAACGAATTGTTCAGTTGTTCACATCTGACTGTTCAAAAGTGTTCAGTCGAACATCGCCAGGCAACCCGATCTCGCGCTTTTTCTCTTGAATATCAGTTGGATATTCCGATTTCCGGCGGTCTGGCACGCTTGTCGCTGTAGGTGTTCGAAACCGAATGGCACGACAAGAAAAAGGACAGGCCATGTCGCTCAAGCTCGAACACGTCACCCGTATCGTCGATGGCCAGGTGCATATCGACGATGCCTGCCTGAGTTTCGAACCCGGGTCCTTCAACGTTCTGCTCGGCCGCACTCTGGCCGGCAAGACCAGCCTGATGCGCCTGATGGCCGGGCTGGACCGGCCCAGCAGCGGCCGCGTGCTGATGAACGGCGCCGATGTCACCGGCGTGCCGGTGCGTCAGCGCAATGTGTCGATGGTCTATCAGCAGTTCATCAATTACCCGACCCTGACGGTGTTCGAGAACATCGCCTCGCCGCTGCGTCAGGCTGGTGTGGCCAAGGAGCTGATCGTCGAGAAGGTCGAGGCCACCGCGCGCATGCTGCGCATCGACAAGCTGCTGTCGCGCTACCCGCTGGAGCTGTCAGGCGGCCAGCAGCAGCGCACGGCCATGGCCCGAGCGCTGGTCAAGGACGCGTCCCTGATCCTCTTCGACGAGCCCCTGGTCAACCTCGACTACAAGCTGCGCGAGGAGCTGCGTCAGGAAATGCGCGAGCTGTTCCAGGCGCGCCACACCATCGCCATCTACGCCACCACCGAGCCCAACGAGGCGCTGGCCCTCGGTGGCACCACCACCATCCTCCACGAAGGGCGGGTGGTGCAGAGCGGCAAGACCGCCGAGGTCTACCACCGCCCGCAGCAGGTGCTGGCCGCCGAGCTGTTCTCGGAACCTGCGATCAACCTGATGCCGGGGCGCATCAGTGGCACCGAGGTGAGCTTCGCCGATTGCGTGCACTTTCCGCTCAACCCCGATCTGCGTGGCATTGCCGAGGGCGAGTACCGCTTTGGCGTGCGCCCCAGCCATATCGGCCTGGTGCCGTCCAACGACGATGATCTGGAACTGGCTGTGACCGTCGAGCTGGCCGAGATCAGCGGCTCGGAAACCTTCCTCCACGTGCGCAACGAGCAGTTTGTGCTGGTGCTGCACCTGCCGGGCGTGCACGAGTACGCGGTGGATACGCCGATCCTGATCTACATCCCTACCCACAAGCTGTTCGTCTTCGCTGCCGATGGGCAATTGGTGCAGGCGCCCAGTCGCCGTCAGGGGAGGGCTGCCTGATGGCCGAGATTCGTCTGCATAACCTGGCGCACAGCTACAGCGGCACGCCGAAAGCGCCGGAAGACTACGCGATTCGCGAGATGAACCACGTCTGGCAGCAGGGCGGCGCCTATGCGCTGCTGGGACCTTCGGGCTGCGGCAAGTCGACGTTGCTCAACATCATCTCCGGTCTGCTCAGCCCGTCGCAGGGCGAGGTGCAGTTCGACGGCAAGGCGGTCAACACGCTGTCGCCGCAGCAGCGCAATATCGCCCAGGTTTTCCAGTTCCCGGTGGTCTACGACACCATGACGGTGTTCGACAACCTGGCCTTCCCACTGCGCAACCAGGGCATGGACGAAGCGCGGGTGATGAGCAAGGTGCACGAGATCGCCGAGGTGCTGGAGCTGCATCCGCTGCTGCACAAGAAGGCGCGCAACCTCACCGCCGACGAGAAGCAGAAGGTCTCCATGGGCCGTGGCCTGGTGCGCGACGATGTGTCGGCGATTCTCTTCGATGAGCCGCTGACGGTGATCGACCCGCATCTGAAGTGGAAGCTGCGGCGCAAGCTCAAGCAGATTCACGAGCAGTTCAATATCACCATGGTCTACGTCACCCACGATCAGCTGGAGGCTTCCACCTTCGCCGACAAGATCGCGGTGATGTACGGCGGGCAGATCGTCCAGTTCGGCACGCCGCGCGAGCTGTTCGAGCGCCCCGGGCACACCTTCGTCGGCTACTTCATTGGCAGCCCCGGCATGAACCTGATCGAGGTGCAGCGCTGCGAGGGCGGGGTGCGGTTCGCCGGCACGGTCCTGCCGCTGTCCGACGCGCTCAACCAGCGCCTCGCCGAACTGGACGGCAAGCGCCTGCAGGCGGGCATTCGTCCCGAGTTCGTGCACATCTGGGACGGCGCCTATGAAGACGCGCTGTGCGCCCGCGTGCTGCATGTCGAGGACCTCGGCACCTACAAGATCCTCACCTTCGACCTCGACGGTCAGGTGCTCAAGGCGCGCCTGCAGGAAGATCAGCCGGTGCCGCGCGAGCAGGTCTACCTGAGCTTCCCGGCGCAGTGGCTGATGCTCTATGCCGACGACTACCTGGTGGAGGTGGCGCCATGAAGGTGCAGAACAACAAGGCCTGGTGGCTGGTGCTGCCGGTGTTCCTGCTGGTGGCGTTCAGCGCCATCGTGCCGATGATGACGGTGGTCAACTACTCGGTGCAGGACATCTTCGACCCCTCCACGCGCTACTTCGTCGGCGTCGACTGGTACAAGCAGGTGCTGCAGGACCCGCGTCTGCACGACTCGCTGCTGCGTCAGTTCATCTTCTCCGCCTGCGTGCTGCTGATCGAGATTCCGTTAGGCATCGCCATCGCCCTGTGCATGCCGACACGCGGGCGCTGGGCGTCGCTGTGCCTGATCCTGATGGCCATTCCGCTGCTGATCCCGTGGAACGTGGTCGGCACCATCTGGCAGATCTTCGGCCGCGCCGACATCGGCCTGATGGGCTGGACGCTGAACAAGCTGGGCATCAGCTACAACTACGCCTCCAACACCATGGACGCCTGGGTGACGGTGCTGATCATGGACGTCTGGCACTGGACCTCGCTGGTGGCGCTGCTGTGCTATTCCGGGCTGCGCGCCATTCCCGACGTCTATTACCAGGCGGCGCGCATCGACCGTGCGTCGAACTGGGCGGTGTTCCGCCATATCCAGCTGCCCAAGCTGAAAAGCGTGCTGCTGATCGCGGTGATGCTGCGCTTCATGGACAGTTTCATGATCTACACCGAGCCGTTCGTGCTCACCGGCGGCGGGCCGGGCAACGCCACCACCTTCCTCAGCCAGACCCTGACGCAAATGGCCATCGGCCAGTTCGATCTGGGCCCGGCCGCGGCGTTCTCGCTGGTGTACTTCCTGATCATCCTGCTGGTGTCCTGGCTGTTCTACACCGCCATGACCCACGACGACAAAACCCGCTGAGGCCGACCATGATGCTGCGCAAACGTCTGGCACTGCTGATCTACTTCCTGTTTCTGCTGGTGCCGATCTACTGGCTGCTGAACATGTCGTTCAAGAGCAACACCGAGATTCTCGGGGGGCTCAGCCTGTGGCCGCAGAACTTCACCCTGGACAACTACCGGGTGATCTTCACCGACCGCAGCTGGTACGAGGGCTACCTCAATTCGCTGTATTACGTCAGCCTCAACACCCTGATCTCGCTCAGCGTGGCGTTGCCGGCGGCCTATGCCTTCTCGCGCTATCGTTTTCTCGGCGACAAGCACCTGTTCTTCTGGCTGCTGACCAACCGCATGGCGCCGCCGGCTGTGTTCCTGCTGCCGTTCTTCCAGCTCTATTCGTCCATCGGCCTGTTCGACACCCATATCGCCGTGGCGCTGGCGCACTGCCTGTTCAACGTGCCGCTGGCGGTGTGGATTCTCGAGGGCTTCATGTCCAGCGTGCCGAAGGAAATCGACGAGACGGCCTATATCGACGGTTACAGCTTCCCGAAATTCTTCGTGAAGATATTCATCCCGCTGATCCGCTCCGGCATCGGCGTCACGGCCTTCTTCTGCTTCATGTTTTCCTGGGTCGAGCTGCTGCTGGCGCGCACCCTGACCTCGGTGGACGCCAAGCCCATCGCCGCAGTGATGACCCGTACCGTGTCCGCCTCGGGCATCGACTGGGGCGTGCTGGCCGCTGCCGGGGTGCTGACCATCATCCCGGGGATGCTGGTGATCTGGTTCGTTCGCAACCATGTGGCCAAGGGCTTCGCCCTCGGTCGCGTGTAAGGGAGGTTCGTCATGAGCTGGATGGCCTGGACTCTACCGACCGCGCTGTTCTTCGCCGGCATCGCCGTGCTGCTGGCCGGCATGACGCTGGTCGAGCTGCGCTGGCCGTGCGTCGAGCGCAAGGGTTTTCTGCCGATCACCACCACCCGGGGTGATCGGTTGTTCATCGGTCTGCTCGGCGGCGCCTACCTGCACCTGCTGGTGATAGGCGTGACCGACTGGAGCGTGTGGATAGCCTCGCTGCTATCGCTGTTGTGGTTGTGCGCAGTCATGCGCTGGGGCTGAGCCGGGCTGCCGCCGGTATGCCTCTCCCCAAATCCTGAGATGGAGGTCTCTATGTTCGACAATAACAACAAGACCCGACATAGCATGGCGTTGGCCGCCTTGCTGGCGTTGTCCGGTTTGAGCGGTGCGGCCTGGGCGGATGCCTATGAAGAGGCCGCGAAGAAATGGATCGCCGAGGAGTTCAACCCCTCGACCCTGACGCCCGAGCAGCAGCTCGAAGAGCTGAAATGGTTCATCAAGGCCGCCGAGCCGTTTCGCGGCATGAACATCAGCGTGGTGTCGGAAACCATCACCACCCACGAGTACGAGTCCAAGGTGCTGGCCAAGGCGTTCAGCGAGATCACCGGGATCAAGCTCAAGCACGACCTGCTGCAGGAAGGCGATGTGGTCGAGAAGCTGCAGACGCAGATGCAGTCGGACAAGAACATCTACGACGGCTGGGTCAACGACTCCGACCTGATCGGCACCCACGCGCGTTACGGCAAGGCGGTGGCGATCAGCGACATGATCGAGGGCGAGGCCAAGGACTTCACTTCACCGACCCTGGATCTCGAGGACTTCATCGGTCTGTCCTTCACCACCGGGCCGGACGGCAAGCTCTATCAGCTGCCCGACCAGCAGTTCGCCAACCTCTACTGGTTCCGCGCCGACTGGTTCGAGCGCCCGGAGCTGAAAGCCAAGTTCAAGGAAATCTACGGCTACGAACTGGGCGTACCGGTCAACTGGTCGGCCTATGAGGACATCGCCGAGTTCTTCTCGGTGCACGTCAAGGAAATCGACGGTCAGCGCGTCTACGGCCACATGGACTACGGCAAGAAGGACCCGTCGCTGGGCTGGCGCTTCACCGACGCCTGGTTTTCCATGGCCGGTGGCGGCGACAAGGGCCTGCCAAACGGGTTGCCGGTAGACGAGTGGGGCATTCGCGTCGACGGCTGCCGGCCGGTGGGTTCCAGCGTTGCCCGCGGCGGCGACACCAACGGTCCGGCGGCGGTGTTCGCGACGCAGAAATACGTCGACTGGATGCGCCAGTACGCACCGCGTGAGGCCCAGGGCATGACCTTCTCCGAGGCGGGCCCGGTGCCGGCGCAGGGTGCCATCGCCCAGCAGATCTTCTGGTATACCGCCTTTACCGCCGACATGACCAAGCCGGGCCTGCCGGTGGTCAACGAGGACGGCACGCCGAAATGGCGTATGGCGCCGTCGCCGAAAGGGCCGTACTGGGAGGAGGGCATGAAGCTCGGATATCAGGATGCCGGTTCCTGGACCTTCCTCAAGTCCACCCCGGAGAAGCAGCGCCTGGCTGCCTGGCTCTATGCGCAGTTCGTCACTTCCAAGACCGTGTCGCTGAAGAAGACCCTGGTCGGCCTGACGCCGATCCGCGAGTCGGACATCAACTCCCAGGCCATGACCGACGCCGCACCCAAGCTCGGCGGGCTGGTGGAGTTCTACCGCAGCCCGGCCCGCGTGCAGTGGACGCCAACCGGTACCAACGTGCCGGATTATCCGCGTCTGGCCCAGCTGTGGTGGCAGTTCATCGCCGAGGCCGCCAGTGGCGACAAGACCCCGCAACAGGCGCTCGATGGCCTGGCCGCAGCGCAAGACACCATGCTCGGTCGTCTGGAGCGCTCCGGTGTGCTAGGTGAGTGCGGGCCGAAGCTGAACGAGCCGCGGGATCCGCAGTACTGGTTCGATCAGCCCGGTGCGCCCAAGCCCAAGCTGGAGAACGAGAAGCCGCAGGGCGAAACCATCGCCTACGACGAGCTGCTCAAGTCTTGGGAGCAGGCGCGCAACTGATCGCTACGGCAGAAACGACAACGGCACCCTCGGGTGCCGTTGTTCGTTGTGCAGCGCTGCTTATTTATGCAGGTGTTCGGCTGCGTGCAGGGTGTTTTCCAGCAGGCCTGCGCGGGTCATCGGGCCGACGCCGCCCGGCACCGGGGTGATCCAGCCGGCGCGGGGCAGGGCGGTCTCGTAAACCACGTCGCCGACCAGCTTGCCGTCTTCCTGGCGGTTGATGCCGACGTCGATGACGATGGCGCCTTCCTTGATCCACTCGCCCTTGACCAGGCCCGGCTTGCCGGCCGCGACCACGACGATGTCGGCCTGGCCGACATGGCCCGCCAGATCCTTGGTGAAGCGGTGGGTGACGGTCACGGTGCAGCCGGCCAGCAGCAGCTCCATGGCCATCGGCCGGCCGACGATATTGGAGGCGCCCACGACTACGGCATGCATGCCGTACAGGTCGGCGCCGGTGCTTTCCAGCAGGGTCATGATGCCCTTCGGCGTGCACGGGCGCAGCAGCGGCATGCGCTGGGCCAGGCGGCCGATGTTGTAGGGGTGGAAGCCGTCCACATCTTTATCCGGACGGATGCGCTCGAGCAGCAGGGAGGAGTCCAGATGCTCGGGCAGCGGCAGCTGCACCAGGATGCCGTCGATGGTCGGGTCTTCGTTGAGCTCGTCGATCAAGGCGAGCAGATCGGCCTGGCTGGTCTCGGCCGGCAGGTCGTAGGCGCGGGAGAGGAAGCCGACTTCTTCGCAATCCTTGCGTTTATGTGACACATAGACCTGGGAGGCGGGATCGGTACCGACCAGGATTACGGCCAGGCCTGGCGCACGAAGGCCTTGCTGGCGGCGTTCGGCGACACGTTGGGCAATCTGCTGGCGGAGGCTGGCGGCGATCGCCTTGCCGTCGATCAGTTGTGCGGTCATTGCGCTGGTTAACCATTAATAAGGATGAAAAAAGGACGCGCATTCTCGCATGGGCGCTCACTTGGGCAAAGGCGCCTGCCGTCGATTTCGCGTAACTCCTTTATATCGCTGAACTTTTTTGAAAATTTCTGTTGACGGGGTTGGGGGGCGTCTATAACATTCGCCCCGCTTCTCAGGAACAGCCACTCGCTGGGTGAGACGGCAAGAGTCAAGCCCTCGTGGCAAGGTTCAAGTCGAAAGCTTGTAAGTCTGCACTAGCGGATGGATAAGCGCCCGTAGCTCAGCTGGATAGAGCATCCGCCTTCTAAGCGGATGGTCGCAGGTTCGAGTCCTGCCGGGTGCGCCATTTGGCGGTCAGGCAATTTGAGTAAGCAATGCAATATGGTGGGCGTAGCTCAGTTGGTAGAGCACAGGATTGTGGCTCCTGGTGTCGTGGGTTCGATTCCCATCGTCCACCCCATATTCCAGAACGCCAGGCCCAAAGCCTGGCGTTTTTGTTTTAAGCTTCAAACCACGCGGACGTGGTGAAATTGGTAGACACACCAGATTTAGGTTCTGGCGCCGCAAGGTGTGAGAGTTCGAGTCTCTCCGTCCGCACCATCTTACAAAACCCTCCCGATTGCCGCCTGCTTCTAGGGTGACTTCTTCATATCGACCCTCTAGAATGCATGCCCTTGATTCGGGGCCGGTTCGAGCCGGCTTATGTCTGTGCAACGAGGAATATCCATGCAAGTTTCTGTTGAAAGCACTTCTGCTCTTGAGCGCCGCATGACCGTCGGCGTCCCCGTCGAGCGCATCGAGACCGAAGTCAACAAGCGTCTGCAACAGACTGCCCGTCGTGCCAAGGTCCCTGGCTTCCGTCCTGGCAAGGTGCCGATGAGCGTTATCCGTCAGCGTTACGAAGACGCTGCTCGTCAGGAAGCGCTGGGCGACCTGATCCAGGCTACCTTCTACGAAGCCGTGGTCGAGCAGAAGCTGAACCCGGCCGGTGCCCCGGCTGTCGAGCCGAAGTCCTTCGAAAAGGGCAAGGACCTGGAATACGTCGCCACTTTCGAAGTCTTCCCCGAGTTCGAAGTCACCGGCTTCGACTCCATCGCCATCGAGCGCCTGCAGGCTGACGTGGCCGACAGCGACGTCGACAACATGCTCGACATCCTGCGCAAGCAGAACACCCGTTTCGAAGCTGTCGAGCGTGCTGCCGAGAACGGCGATCAGCTGAACATCGATTTCGTCGGCAAGATCGACGGCGAAGCCTTCGCTGGCGGCAGCGCCAAGGGTACCCAGCTGGTGCTGGGCTCCGGCCGCATGATCCCGGGCTTCGAAGATGCCCTGGTCGGCGTCAAGGCCGGTGAAGAGCGCGTGATCAACCCGACCTTCCCCGAGGACTATCAGAACCTCGACCTGGCCGGCAAGACCGCCGAGTTCACCGTTACCGTGAACAGCGTTTCCGCGCCGCAACTGCCTGAGCTGAACGACGAGTTCTTCGCCCTGTTCGGCATCAAGGAAGGCGGTCTGGAAGGTTTCCGCGCCGAAGTTCGCAAGAACATGGAGCGCGAACTGCGCCAGGCCATCAAGTCCAAGGTGAAGAACCAGGTAATGGACGGCCTGCTGGCTGCCAACCCGGTCGAAGTGCCGAAGGCGCTGATCGGCAACGAAGTGAACCGTCTGCGCGTGCAGGCCGTTCAGCAGTTCGGCGGCAACATCAAGCCTGACCAGCTGCCGGCCGAGCTGTTCGAAGAGCAGGCCAAGCGTCGCGTGGTGCTGGGTCTGATCGTCGCCGAGGTGGTCAAGCAGTTCGATCTGAAGCCTGACGAAGCCCGCGTGCGTGAGCTGATCGAAGAAATGGCTTCGGCTTATCAGGAGCCCGAGCAGGTTGTGGCCTGGTACTACAAGAACGACCAGCAGATGAACGAAGTGCGTTCGGTTGTACTGGAAGAGCAAGTTGTAGATACTGTTCTGCAGAAGGCCAACGTGACCGATAAAGCGGTCTCCTACGAAGACGCAGTCAAGCCGGCGGAAGCCCCGAAAGCCGACTGATCTCGTAACCTCGTTCGAGTACACCACCATAAGCCAGCCTCAGTGCTGGCTTATGCGTATTTGAGACATGACTATTAGGGAGTGAGCGCAAGACATGTCCCGCAATCCTTTTATGCAAAACATGCCTGAAATCCAGGCCGCTGGCGGCCTGGTGCCGATGGTCATCGAGCAGTCCGCTCGTGGCGAGCGTGCCTACGACATCTACTCGCGCCTGCTCAAGGAGCGCGTGATTTTCCTGGTCGGCCAGGTCGAGGACTACATGGCCAACCTGATCTGCGCCCAGTTGCTGTTTCTGGAGGCAGAAAACCCGGACAAGGACATTCACCTGTACATCAACTCACCAGGTGGCTCGGTGACCGCCGGCATGGCGATCTACGACACCATGCAGTTCATCAAGGCAGACGTGTCCACCACCTGCATCGGTCAGGCCTGCAGCATGGGTGCCTTCCTGCTGGCCGGTGGGGCCAAGGGCAAGCGCTTCTGCCTGCCGAACTCGCGCGTGATGATTCACCAGCCGCTGGGTGGCTTCCAGGGCCAAGCCTCGGATATCGAGATCCATGCCAAGGAAATTCTCTTCATTCGTGAGCGTCTGAACGAACTGCTGGCCCATCACACCGGTCAGAGCCTGGAAACCATCGAGCGCGACACCAACCGCGACAATTTCATGAGCGCTCCACGCGCCGTGGAGTACGGCATCGTCGATGCCGTTCACGAAAAGCGTCAAATGCCGGTGTAGATGAGGTTCCGGCTGCGGGCATTGTGCATCGGCGCGTCCGTCGCCCTTGAAAATGCCCGCATTTGCCTTCATCTTGTGTTGCAAGCCTACCGTATTGGATTGATCGAATGACTGATACACGTAACGGTGAGGACAACGGCAAACTGCTTTATTGCTCCTTCTGCGGCAAAAGCCAGCACGAAGTGCGCAAGTTGATCGCCGGTCCTTCCGTCTTCATCTGCGACGAATGCGTCGACCTGTGCAATGACATCATCCGCGAGGAGGTGCAGGAAGCCCAGGCCGAGAGCAGCGCGCACAAACTCCCGGCACCCAAGGAAATCAGCGCGATCCTCGATCAATATGTGATCGGTCAGGAACGCGCTAAAAAGGTGCTTTCGGTAGCGGTGTACAACCACTACAAACGTCTCAACCAGCGCGACAAGAAAGACGATGTCGAACTGGGCAAGAGCAATATTCTGCTGATCGGTCCTACGGGGTCGGGCAAGACACTGCTGGCCGAAACGCTGGCGCGCCTGCTCAACGTGCCGTTCACCATCGCCGACGCCACCACCCTGACCGAGGCCGGTTACGTGGGTGAGGACGTCGAGAACATCATTCAAAAGCTGTTGCAGAAGTGCGACTACGATGTCGAGAAGGCCCAGATGGGCATCGTGTACATCGACGAAATCGACAAGATCTCGCGCAAGTCGGACAACCCGTCCATCACCCGTGACGTGTCGGGCGAGGGCGTGCAGCAGGCGCTGCTCAAGCTGATCGAGGGTACGGTAGCCTCGGTTCCGCCGCAGGGCGGGCGCAAGCATCCGCAGCAGGAGTTCCTGCAGGTCGATACGCGCAACATCCTGTTCATCTGTGGCGGCGCGTTCGCCGGCCTGGAGAAGGTTATCCAGGCTCGCTCCACCAAGGGCGGCATCGGCTTCGGTGCGGAAGTGCGCAGCAAGCAGGAAGGCAAGAAGATCGGCGAGTCCCTGCGTGAGGTCGAGCCGGACGATCTGGTCAAGTTCGGTTTGATTCCCGAGTTCGTCGGTCGTCTGCCGGTCATCGCGACCCTGGAGGAGCTGGACGAAGCGGCTCTGGTGCAGATCCTGACCGAGCCTAAGAACGCGCTGACCAAGCAGTACGCCAAGCTCTTCGAGATGGAAGGCGTCGACCTGGAGTTCCGCTCCGATGCGCTGAAGTCCGTTGCGCAGAGGGCGCTGGAGCGCAAGACCGGGGCCCGCGGCCTGCGTTCGATCCTCGAAGGCATCCTGCTCGATACCATGTACGAGATCCCGTCCCAGCAGGACGTGAGCAAGGTGGTGATCGACGAGAGCGTCATCGACGGTTCCTCCAAGCCGCTGCTGATCTACGAGAACAGCGAGCCTCAGGCCAAGGCCGCGCCAGACGCGTAGAAGCTGTTACACGGTGCAAAGAAGGGGCCCTATGGGCCCCTTCGCTTTTCTGGACATTGCGCTTGTTTTTTACGGGAGCTACCCCCATCTTAAAAGCCAAGGGTAATCCCGCCTGTTCACGGCCTCATGGCCGCCGCTGAGCCGAAATCATGAAGACAACCATCGAATTGCCTCTCCTGCCGTTGCGCGATGTTGTGGTCTATCCGCACATGGTCATCCCGCTTTTCGTCGGGCGTGAGAAATCCATCGAGGCCCTCGAGGCAGCGATGACGGGCGACAAGCAGATTCTGCTGGTGGCCCAGAAGAACCCGGCCGTCGACGATCCGGATGACCAGGATCTGTATCGCGTGGGTACCGTTGCCACCGTTCTGCAACTGCTCAAGCTGCCCGACGGCACCGTGAAAGTGCTGGTCGAAGGTGAGCAGCGTGGCGCCATCGAGCGTTTCATCGAACTCGATGATCATTGCCGGGCCGAAGTCCAGCTGATCGAGGAGGGGGATACTGCCGAGCGCGAGTCGGAGGTATTCACCCGCAGTCTGCTGAGCCAATTCGAGCAGTACGTGCAACTGGGCAAGAAGGTGCCGGCCGAGGTGCTGTCGTCGCTCAACAGCATCGACGAGCCCAGCCGCCTGGTCGACACCATGGCGGCGCACATGGCGCTGAAGATCGAGCAGAAGCAGGAAATCCTCGAGATCACCTCGCTGTCCGCTCGTGTCGAGCATGTACTGGCGCTGCTGGATGCCGAGATCGACCTGCTGCAGGTGGAAAAGCGCATCCGTGGCCGCGTGAAGAAGCAGATGGAGCGCAGCCAGCGCGAGTACTACCTGAATGAGCAGATGAAGGCCATTCAGAAGGAACTGGGCGATATCGACGAAGGCCACAACGAGATCGACGAGCTGAAGAAGCGCATCGACAACGCCGGCCTGACCAAGGAGGCGCTGACCAAGGCCAATGCCGAGCTGAACAAGCTCAAGCAGATGTCGCCAATGTCCGCCGAAGCTACCGTCGTGCGCTCCTACATCGATTGGCTGGTCAATGTGCCGTGGAAGGCCGAGAGCAAGGTGCGCCTGGATCTGGCGCGCGCAGAGAGCATTCTCGATGCCGACCATTACGGCCTGGAAGAGGTCAAGGAGCGCATCCTCGAGTATCTCGCCGTGCAGAAACGGGTGAAGAAACTCAAGGGGCCTGTGCTGTGCCTGGTTGGCCCGCCCGGCGTGGGCAAGACCTCGCTGGCCGAGTCCATCGCCGCCGCGACTAATCGCAAGTTCGTGCGCATGGCCCTCGGTGGCGTGCGCGATGAGGCCGAGATTCGCGGCCACCGCCGTACCTATATCGGCTCCATGCCGGGTCGTCTGATCCAGAAGATGACCAAGGTCGGCGTGCGCAACCCGCTGTTTTTGCTCGACGAGATCGACAAGATGGGGCAGGACATGCGCGGCGACCCTGCGTCCGCGCTGCTTGAGGTGCTCGATCCGGAGCAGAACCACAACTTCAACGATCACTATCTGGAAGTCGACTACGACCTCTCGGATGTGATGTTCCTCTGCACCGCCAACTCGATGAACATCCCCGGCCCGCTGCTGGACCGCATGGAGGTCATTCGTCTGCCGGGCTACACCGAGGACGAAAAGGTCAACATCGCCATCAAGTACCTGGCGCCCAAGCAGATCAAGGCCAATGGCCTGAAGAAGGGCGAGCTTGAATTCGAAGAGGCGGCCATCCGCGACATCATCCGCTACTACACCCGCGAGGCGGGCGTGCGCAGTCTGGAGCGGCAAATTGCCAAGGTCTGCCGCAAGGCGGTCAAGGAACATGCCAGCGAGAAGCGCTTCCAGGTGCGGGTGACGGCCGATTCGCTGGAGCACTTCCTCGGCGTGCGCAAGCACCGCTATGGCCTGGCCGAGCAGCAGGATCAGATCGGCCAGGTGACCGGGCTGGCCTGGACTCAGGTCGGTGGTGAGTTGCTGACCATCGAGACCGCCGTGGTGCCGGGCAAGGGCAATCTGATCAAGACCGGTTCGCTGGGTGACGTGATGGCGGAGTCCATGACCGCCGCCATGACCGTGGTGCGCAGCCGTGCCAAGAGTCTGGGAATCCCTGCAGATTTCAACGAAAAGCGCGACGTTCACATCCACATGCCCGAAGGTGCTACGCCCAAGGATGGCCCGAGTGCAGGCATTGGCCTGTGCACGGCACTGGTCTCGGCGCTGACGCAGATTCCGGTGCGTGCCGATGTCGCCATGACCGGTGAGATCACCCTGCGAGGTCAGGTGCTGGCCATTGGCGGTCTCAAGGAAAAACTTCTGGCTGCACATCGCGGTGGGATCAAGACGGTGATCATTCCCGAAGAAAATGTGCGTGATCTGAAAGAAATTCCGGAAAATATTAAGCAAGACCTGCAGATTAAACCGGTTAAATGGATTGACGAGGTCCTGCAAATTGCGCTGCAATACGCCCCGGAGCCCTTGCCCGATGCGGCTCCCGAGATGGTTGCAACGGATGACAAGCGCGAGTCTGATTCCAAGGAGCGAATCAGCACGCATTAGCCGGGGGGCTTCCTTGACACAATTTTTGAGCCCTTGTTATAAAGCGGCTTTTATTGTGTCGGCAGGCCATCCAGCACCCGCTTTGCTTACACTAAAAATCAAGAAACAAACTCAACAGAAATAAGGGGACTTAGAGTGAACAAGTCGGAACTGATCGATGCTATCGCTGCATCTGCTGATATCCCGAAAGCTGTTGCTGGCCGCGCGCTGGATGCAGTGATTGAATCCGTCACTGGCGCTCTGAAGGCTGGTGATTCCGTCGTACTGGTTGGCTTCGGCACCTTCGCTGTCAAAGAGCGTGCTGCTCGCACTGGCCGCAACCCGCAGACCGGCAAGCCGATCAGCATCGCTGCTGCCAAGATCCCGGGCTTCAAAGCTGGCAAGGCTCTGAAAGACGCCGTCAACTAAGCGTCTTCCGGGTTTGCCTCGCCGCCGGACTCTGTCTGGCGGCTGTTAGGAGGCAGAGCAGGGAGTCGGAGACTTTTCTGCACTGACCGCTTAACGCGTTACGAGAAGGCGCATCCAAGGATGCGCCTTTCTTCTATCTGGACATTACCCACACTGCGCGGCTGGTGACTTTGTACAGTCGTTCTGGGGGAAGCATGCTGCAAAACATCAGGGACAATTCACGCGGTTGGATTGCCAAAATCATCATCGGCCTCATCGTGATGCTGATGGCCTTCACCGGTTTCGAAGCCATCGTCACGGGTACCAGCAACCGCAACAATGCGGCTGACGTGAACGGTGACACCATTACCCTCAATGAGCTCAACCAGGCCGTCGAGATGCAGCGCCGTCAGCTGCTGCAGCAGCTGGGCCGCGATTTCGATGCCTCGCTGCTCGACGACAAACTGCTGCGCGAGGCTTCGCTCAAGGGTCTTATCGAGCGCAAACTGCTGCTGCAGGCGGCGGGCGACGCGCATTTCGCCTTCTCGCAAGGCTCGCTGGATCAGGTGATCCTGCAAACCCCCGAATTCCAGGTAGATGGCCGCTTCGATGCTGCACGCTTCGATCAGGTCATCCGCCAGATGGGCTACACCCGCCTGCAGTTCCGCCAGATGCTGGAAGAGGAAATGCTGATCGGCCAGCTGCGTGCCGGTATCGGTGCCAGCAGCTTCGTCACCGAGCAGGACGCACGCGCGTTCGCCAATCTGGAGCGTCAGACCCGCGACTTCGCCAGCGTCACCATCAAGGCCGATCCGGCTGCCGTGGAACTGGCGGACAGCGACGTGCAGGCCTACTACGACGAGCATGCCAGCGAATTCATGAGCCCCGAGCAGGTGGTGCTGGAATACGTCGAGCTGCACAAGGACAGCTTCTTCGATCAGATCGAAGTCAGCGACGATGATCTGCAGCCGCTCTACGAGAGCGAGATCGCCAATCTGGCAGAGCAGCGTCAGGCGGCGCACATCCTGATCGAGGGTGACGACGCCGCGGCGCGCACCAAGATCGAGGAAATCAAGGCGCGCGTCGATGCAGGCGAGGATTTCGCGGCACTGGCCAAGGAGTTTTCCGAGGATCCGGGCTCGGCTGCCGATGGCGGTGATCTGGGTTATGCCGGCCCTGGCGTCTACGATCCGGCGTTCGAAGAGGCGCTCTATGCGCTGCAAACGGGCCAGGTTTCCGAGCCCGTACGCAGCGACTTTGGCTGGCACCTGATCAAGCTGCTCGGCGTGCAGGCGCCCGAGGTGCCGAGCTTCGACAGCCTCAAGGACAAGCTGGCTCGCGATTTCAAGGCGCAGCAGGTCGAGCAGCGTTTCGTCGAAGCAACCAAGCAGCTGGAAGACGCCGCGTTCGAAGCTTCCGATCTGGCTCAGCCGGCTCAGGAGCTGGGGCTCGAACTGAAGGTCAGCGAGGCGTTCGGTCGCGAGGGCGGTGCCACGGGCATCACTGCCAATCGTCAGGTGCTGCAGGCTGCCTTCAGTCCTGAAGTACTGGAGGACGGTACCAACAGTTCCACCATCGAACTGGACCCGAGCACCGTCGTGGTGGTGCGCGCCAAGGAGCACCGCAAGCCCGAGCAGCTGCCGCTCGAGCAGGTGGCCGAGAGCATTCGCGCTCACCTGTTGCAGGAGCGTGCCAGCGCCGCCGCCAAGGCGGAGGGCGAGAAGCTGCTGGCTGCGGCCCGGGCTGGCGAGTCGGAGGGGGCGAACTGGCAGGTGCAGGAAGCGGCCACCCGTAGTCAGGATGGCGTGGAGCCCAAGGTTTTGCAGGCGCTGTTCCGCATGTCCAAGCCGACCACTGCAGGCGAGCCGAGCTACGCCGGCGTGACGCTGAACAATGGCGATTACGTCGTGCTGCGCCTCGATGGCGTGAACGCGCCCGATGAAGCGCTGACCAGCGAAGAGCTGGCAATGTATCGCAACTTCCTGGCATCGCGCGCCGGTCAGCAGGACTTCGCTGCGCTACGCAAGCAGCTGGAAGCCAAGGCCGACATCGAGCGTTTCTGATCGTCGTCCGCTGCGAAAAAAGCCCCGCCTGGTGCGGGGCTTT
The DNA here is from genome assembly GCF_021495345.1 of Pseudomonas hydrolytica. Taxonomy (NCBI): domain Bacteria; kingdom Pseudomonadati; phylum Pseudomonadota; class Gammaproteobacteria; order Pseudomonadales; family Pseudomonadaceae; genus Ectopseudomonas; species Ectopseudomonas hydrolytica. The sequence continues at coordinate 2,705,894 of NZ_CP099397.1, read as the reverse complement.
TCTTTTGCGGGTCATAACAGCCATTCGATGGGCAGCCACGATAGCAGGCGCACGCCCAGACGCTTGAGCAGGCCTGTGCCGGGGTCGCTGTCGAATCGGCGCAGCTCGCCATCCTGGCGCTGCAGCCAGTAGATCCGGCCGTTTTCGTCCAGGCCCAGCTCATAGGCATTGGCCGGGATATCGCCTTCGAATGCCTGACCAATGGCTGCGGCCAGTGCCGGGCTTTCGATGAGGAAGCCCATCTCCGTGTTGAGGCTGGCGGAGCGTGGGTCGAAGTTGAATGAGCCGATGAAGACCCGCTGGCCATCGAGCGCGAAGGTCTTGGCATGCAGGCTCGAGCCGGAGCTGCCAAACGGCCCGGCCCTTTCCCGATGGCCGTCGTCCTCCGCTCCCAGACGCATTTCATAGAGTTTGACGCCGCCTTCCAGCAGTGCGCGACGGCGTTTGGCGTAGCCGGCATGGACGGGCGTCACGTCCGTTGCTTCCAGTGCATTGGTGAGAATGCGCACTTCGACGCCGCGTTGAACCAGGCCGGTGAAGATATCGACGCCGGTTTGCGTGGGGACGAAGTAGGGGGAGACGAGGTCGACCCGCGATTCGGGGATGTCGAGCATCTCGCCCAGGTGGCTGATCAACAGCTGGCCGTCACTGGCCGTGCCGAGACCCTTGGCGGGATCGTCACTGACCAGCGTGGTCTCGCTCCATTCGAAGCTCAGGCGCTTGTCCAGCAAGCGTTGGATGAACTCGCTTTCCTGCAGGGCCTTCACGTAACCGCTGGCTGCAGGTGAGTCGGACAGGTCGGCCGCGAGATCATGCAGGCGCAGCGGGGTGTTCCGCCTGCGAGGCACGATCAGCTCCAGCGGATAGCTCGAATCGCTGGCCCAGTAGCGATCGAAATCGGCGGAGGTGTCGGCCACCACCGGGCCGATGGCCAGAACGTCGAGGTCGGCGAAGAGCACGCCTTCGCTGGCCTCGAAGTATTCGTCGCCGATATTGCGCCCGCCGATAATGGTGGCCTGGTTGTCCACGGTGAAGGACTTGTTGTGCATGCGCCGGTTGGCGCGGGGGAAATGGGTCAGATAACCCAGCACCTTGGCCTGGCGCAGGGAGAAGGGATTGAACAGGCGCACCTCGATGTTGGGGTGGTGGTCGAGCGTGCTCAGGATCTGATCGAGCCCGGCGATACCGTTGTCGTCCAGCAACAGGCGGACACGAACGCCTCGTTCGGCCGCTCTGAGCAGGGCATCGAGCAATAGGGTGCCGGTGATGTCGTCGCGCCAGATGTAGTACTGCACATCGATGCTACGCTCGGCTGCTTCGACCATGAGCATGCGCGCGGCGAAGGCATCTCGGGCAGCCGCCAGCGTCAGGATGCCGGACAGCCCGGGATGAGCGTCTCGCTCGCTGCCCAGAGCCTGTCCCAGCGTTGTATCGGCCGTTTCTTCCTGGGTGAAGGCCTGACTCTCGGTACGGCCATCCAGTGGCGGCAGGGCGCAGCCGAGCACCAGGCCGCATAGCGCGCAGATCAGGCAGGCTCGCCATTTGTTTGTCGGGGTCATTCACCCATCTCGGTTCCAGGCTTCCCAGCTAGGACAACGCCAAGGTTGAAGCGTGCCGAGTAGTGCTGGCGTTTCGATTCGGTTTGAATGCTGACAAACGCCAGAAACGACAACGCCGCACTTGCTGAGCAAAGTGCGGCGTTGTGGGTTCAGGCACGGCTGGGCCGTGCATGGGGAGCAGCGGAACCGGGCATCGCTCTACGATGCCCGGCGACCTTCTCAGTCTTCCATGGCGCCCATGGCGGTGGTGTTGAAGCCACCGTCGACGTACATGATCTCGCCGCTGATGCCCGAGGCCAGGTCGGAGCAGAGGAAGGCACCGGCGTTGCCGACTTCCTCGATGGTGACGTTGCGGCGCAGCGGGGTCTGCTTCTCGTTGGCGGCCAGCATCTTGCGGAAACTGGCGATGCCGCTGGCAGCCAGGGTACGGATCGGGCCGGCGGAAATGGCGTTGACGCGAGTGCCTTCCGGGCCGAGGCTGCCGGCCAGGTAGCGCACGCCAGCTTCCAGGCTGGCCTTGGCCATGCCCATCACGTTGTAGTTCGGCATGGTGCGCTCGGCGCCCAGGTAGGAGAGGGTGAGCAGGCTGCCGTTGCGGCCCTTCATCATCTCGCGACCGGCCTTGGCCAGGGCGACGAAGCTGTAGGCGCTGATGTCGTGGGCGATCTTGAAGCCTTCACGGGTGGTCACTTCGGTGAAGTCGCCATTGAGCTGGTCGCCCGGGGCGAAGCCGACCGAGTGGACGATGCAGTCCAGACCGTCCCACTTCTTGCTCAGCGCTTCGAACACCGCGGCGATTTCCTCGTCGCTGGCCACATCGCAGGGGAAGCACAGGTCGGCGCTGGAGCCCCAGCCGGCGGCGAACTCTTCGACGCGGCCCTTGAGCTTCTCGTTCTGGTAGGTGAAAGCCAGCTCGGCACCTTCGCGGTGCATGGCGGCGGCGATACCCGAGGCGATGGACAGTTTGCTGGCAACGCCAACGATGAGTACGCGCTTACCGGTTAGAAAACCCATTGTGCTATTCCTCTTCCTGTTTCAAGGATCAGTGAGCCGTTGCCGGGGCCATGAAAGCGGCTTCCAGCAACTGCTGCGTATAAGGGTGTTGCGGTGCGCTGAAGATCGACTCGGCAGACCCCTGTTCCACTACCTGGCCCTGCTTGACCACCATCAACTGGTGGCTCAGCGCTCTGACTACCGCCAGGTCATGGCTGATAAACAGATAGGTCAGGTTGTACTTGGCCTGCAAGCCGCGCAACAACTCCACCACCTGGCGCTGAACCGTGCGGTCGAGCGCCGAGGTGGGCTCGTCCAGCAGAATCAGCGCCGGTTTCAACACCAGTGCCCGGGCAATGGCAATCCGCTGCCGTTGCCCGCCGGAAAACTCGTGGGGGTAGCGATGCCGCGTCTGCGGGTCCAGCCCTACCTCCAAAAGCGCGTCGATGATCGCCTGTTCCTGCTCTGCCTCGCTGCCCATGCGGTGAATGCGCAGGCCTTCTCCGACGATCTGGGCCACCGACATGCGTGGGCTCAGGCTACCGAAGGGGTCCTGGAACACCACCTGCATCTGTCGCCGCAGGGGACGTACCTCATGCTGGCTCATGCCCTGCAGCTGCTGGCCCTGAAAGCGGATGTCACCGCGGCTGGCGAGCAACCGCAGAATGGCCATGCCCAGGGTGGACTTACCGGAACCGCTTTCACCCACGATGCCCAGGGTTTGGCCCTGGGGCAGGCTGAAGTTGATGCCGTCCACTGCCTTGACATGATCCACCGTCCGGCGCAGCAGCCCCTTCTTGATCGGGAACCACACGCGCAGGTCGTCCACTTCCAGTATCGGCTGGCCCACGGGGTTGGCCGCGGGATCGCCGCTGGGCTCGGCGCCGAGCAGTTCCCGGGTATAGGGATGCTCTGGAGCCTGGAACAATTGTTCACACGACGCCTGTTCGACGATGCGACCGCGCTGCATGACACATACGCGATGGGCAATTCTCCGTACCAGGTTGAGATCGTGGCTGATCAGCAGCAAGGACATTCCCAGGCGCGCCTGCAGATCCTTGAGCAGTTCGAGGATTTTCAGCTGCACGGTGACGTCCAGCGCGGTGGTGGGCTCGTCGGCGATCAGCAGCTCGGGCTCGTTGGCCAGGGCCATGGCGATCATCACCCGCTGCCGCTGGCCGCCGGAAAGTTCGTGCGGGTAGGCCTTCAGGCGTTTCTTCGGTTCGGGAATGCCCACCAGTTCCAGCAGCTCCAGGGTACGTGCGCTGGCGGCCTTGCCGCGCAACCCTTTGTGCAGGGCGAGCACCTCGTTGATCTGCTTCTCGATGCAGTGCAGCGGGTTGAGCGAGGTCATCGGCTCCTGAAAGACCATGGCGATGCGGTTGCCACGGATGCCGCGCAGGCGGCCCTCGCCGAGCTTGAGCAGATCCTGCCCGGCGTACTCGATGCTGCCGGCCGGATGCCGCGCCAGCGGGTAGGGCAAAAGGCGCAGGATGGAGTGCGCCGTGACCGACTTGCCCGAGCCACTCTCGCCAACCAGGGCCAGGGTCTCGCCTTTATGGATGTCGAAGCTGACGCCTTCGACCACGCGCTGGCACTGTTCGCCCATGACGAACTCGACGGCCAGGTCGCGTACTTGCAGCAGGGTTTCGTTCTGGCTCATGTCATTTCCTCGGGTCGAAGGCATCGCGGGCGGCTTCGCCGATGAACACCAGCAGGCTCAGCATGATCGCCAGCACGGCGAAGGCGCTGATGCCCAGCCAGGGCGCCTGCAGGTTGCTCTTGCCCTGGGCGACCAGCTCGCCCAGCGACGGTGCGCCAGGCGGCAGGCCGAAGCCGAGGAAGTCCAGCGCAGTCAGCGTGCCGATGGCGCCGGTGAGGATGAAGGGCATGAAGGTCATGGTCGAGACCATGGCGTTGGGCAGGATGTGGCGGAACATGATGGCGCCGTTGCCCATGCCCAGCGCCCGCGCCGCACGCACGTACTCGAGGTTGCGGCCGCGCAGGAATTCGGCGCGCACCACGTCCACCAGGCTCATCCAGGAGAACAGCAGCATGATGCCCAGCAGCCACCAGAAGTTCGGCTGCACGAAGCTGGCCAGGATGATCAGCAGATAGAGCACCGGCAGGCCGGACCAGATCTCGAGAAAGCGCTGGCCGAGCAGGTCGACCCAGCCGCCGTAGAAGCCCTGCAGGGCGCCGGCGATGACGCCGATCACCGAACTGGCAAGGGTCAGGATCAGGGCGAACAGCACCGAGATGCGAAAACCGTAGATCACCCGCGCCAGCACGTCGCGCCCCTGATCATCGGTGCCCAGCCAGTTCTGCGCCGAGGGTGGGGCAGGGGCCGGAACCTCCAGTTCGTAGTTGATGCTCGAATAGCTGAAGGGAATCGGCGGCCAGATCATCCAGCCGTCCTTTTCCGCGATCAGCTCCTGGATATAGGGGCTCTTGTAGTTGGCCTGCAGCGGGAACTCGCCGCCGAACACCGTTTCCGGGTAGCGCTTGAGCACCGGGAAGTACCACTGCCCGTCATACCGCACGGCCAATGGCTTGTCGTTGGCGATCAGCTCGGCGCCCAGGCTCAGGGCGAACAGGATGAGGAACAGCCACAGCGACCACCAGCCACGCTTGTGCGCCTTGAAACGGTCGAAGCGGCGTTGATTGAGAGGGGAGAGTTTCATGCTCAACCCTCCCGGCTTTCGAAGTCGATGCGCGGATCGACCAGGGTGTAGGTGATGTCACCGATCAGTTTCACGATCAGCCCCAGCAAGGTGAAGATGAACAGGGTGCCGAACACCACCGGATAGTCGCGGTTGATCGCTGCCTCGAAGCTCATCAGGCCCAGACCATCGAGGGAGAAGATCACCTCGATCAGCAGGGAACCGGTGAAGAAGATGCCGATGAAGGCGGCAGGGAAACCGGCGATGATCAGCAGCATGGCGTTGCGAAACACATGGCCGTAGAGCACGCGATGGTTGGTCAGGCCCTTGGCCCGGGCCGTGATCACGTACTGTTTGTTGATCTCGTCGAGGAAGCTGTTCTTGGTCAGCAGGGTCAGGGTGGCGAAGTTGCCGATCACCAGGGCAGTGACTGGTAGCACCAGGTGCCAGAGGTAGTCGAGGATCTTGCCGCCTAAGCTGAGCTCCTCGAAGTTGTTCGAGGTCAGCCCGCGCAGCGGGAACCAGTCCCAGTAGCTGCCCCCGGCAAACAGCACGATCAGCAGAATGGCGAAGAGGAACGCCGGGATGGCGTAGCCGACGATGATCGCCGAGCTGGTCCAGACGTCGAAGGCGCTGCCGTGGCGGGTAGCCTTGGCGATGCCCAGGGGGATGGAGACCAGATACATGATCAGGGTGCTCCATAGTCCGAGCGAGATCGACACCGGCATCTTCTCGATGATCAGGTCGATGACCTGAGCATCGCGGAAGAAACTGGCACCGAAGTCCAGCTGGGCGTAGTTCTTCAGCATGATCCAGAAGCGTTCCGGCGCCGACTTGTCGAAGCCGTACATCTTCTCGATCTCGGCGATCAGCTGCGGGTCAAGGCCCTGGGCGCCGCGGTAGTTGGAGCCGGCCACCGAGACCTCGGCACCACCGCCGGCGATGCGGCTGGTGGCGCCATCGAAGCCTTCGAGCTTGGCGATCATCTGCTCCACCGGCCCGCCGGGGGCGGCCTGGATGATGATGAAGTTGATCACCAGAATGCCGAACAGGGTCGGGATGATCAGCAGCAGACGGCGGATGATATAGGCCAGCATGTTATTGCTCCGCCTGTTCGGCCGCTTGCCGCTGCGCTGCGCTGGGCTGCTCGAGGCCCGGGCGTACCCACCAGGTGTGCAGGCCGATGTCGTACAGCGGCGTTACCTTGGGATGCTCGAAGCGGTTCCAGTAGGCGACGCGCCAGGTCTTGATGTGCCAGTTGGGGATCACGTAATGGCCCCACAGCAGGACACGGTCAAGAGCGCGGGTATGGGCGATGAGGCTTTGCCGCGAATCGGCGTTGATCAGGCCTTCGACGAGCTGGTCGATGGCCGGGTCCTTGAGGCCGATGTAGTTGCGGCTGCCGGGATTGTCGGCGCTGGAGGAGTGCCAGTATTCGCGCTGCTCGTTGCCCGGCGAGTTGGATTGGCCGAAGCCGCCGACGATCATGTCGAAGTCGCGCGAGCGCAGACGGTTGATGTACTGCGAGACGTCGACGCGGCGAATCACCAGCTCCATGCCGAGGTCGGCCAGGTTGCGCTTGAAGGGCAGCAGAACGCGCTCGAACTCGGTCTGCGCCAGCAGAAACTCGAAGCTCACCGGCTGGCCGCCTGCGTCGAGCATGCGGTCGCCCTCGATGCGCCAGCCGGCCTGCTGCAAAAGCTGATAGGCGCGGCGCTGCTGTTCGCGGATGATGCCGCTGCCGTCGGTGACCGGTACGCGGAACTCTTCGCTGAACACCTCGGCCGGAATCTTGCCCCGTAGCGGCTCGAGAATCGCCAGCTCGTCTTCACCGGGCAGGCCCTGCGAGCCCAGTTCGGAGTTATCGAAATAGCTGCGGGTGCGAATGTAGGCGCCGTTGAACAGGCGCTTGTTGGCCCATTCGAAGTCGAACAGCAGGCCCAGGGCCTCGCGTACGCGGCGGTCCTGGAACTGCGGGCGGCGGGTGTTGAAGATGAAGCCCTGCATGCCGGTCGGATTGCGGTTCTGGATCTCTTCCTTGATCAGCTGACCGTTGGCGACGGCGGGGATGCTGTAGGCAGTCGCCCAGTTCTTCGCACTGGTTTCCAGCCAGTAATCGAACTGTCCGGCCTTGAGTGCTTCCAGGGCCACGGTGTTGTCGCGGTAGTAATCGACCTGCATCTGGTCGAAGTTGTAGAAACCGCGGCTCACGGGCAGGTCCTTGGCCCACCAGTCCTTGACGCGCTCATAGCGGATACTGCGCCCGGCCTGCACCCGGCCGACGCGGTAGGGGCCGCTGCCCAGCGGCACTTCCAGATTGCTGCGGCTGAAGTCGCGCTCGGCCCACCAGTGCTTGGGCAGCACTGGCAGCTGGCCGACGATCAGGGGTAACTCGCGGTTGCCGGCGTGCCTGAAGATGAAGCGCACGCTGTGCGGCGACTCCACCTCGACGCGCTCGACGTCGGCGTAGTAGCCGCGGTACATGGGCGCGCCTTTCTCCATCAGGATGTCGAAGGTGAACTTGACGTCCTCGGCGGTGACGGGCTCGCCATCGTGAAAGCGCGCTTCCTTGCGCAGTAGGAAACGCACCCAGGCGTTGTCCGGTGCCTTCTCGATCTTCTCGGCGAGCAGGCCATAGCTGGTGAAGGGTTCGTCCAGGCTCTGCACCGTGAGGGTGTCGTAGATCAGGCCGATGTCGGTAGCGGAAACGCCCTTGCTGATGAAGGGGTTGAGGCTGTCGAAGCTGCCGAAGCCGGCCTGGCGGAAAATGCCACCTTTCGGTGCGTCAGGGTTGGCGTATTCGAAGTGCTGGAAGTCGGCGGGATACTTCGGTGGTTCATCATAGAGGGTGGCGGCGTGCTTGGGGGCGGCGAGGGCGAGGCCGGCCAGGCCGAGCAAGATGAGGCTGCTACCGTGGAGCAGGATACTGCGCAGCGGGTGGATCATCGAGCGTTCTCCGTAGGCTTCAGCCACCAGGTGCGCAAGCCCAGGGTATAGGGCGGCGTGGTGACGAAGGCGAACCGGTTGCGGTACGCCAGGCGGTGATAGTTGATGTACCAGTTGGGAATGCTGTAGTGCTGCCAAAGCAAGACCCGGTCCAGCGCGCGGGTGGCCGCGATCTGTTCGTCCCGGGTCTGCGCCGACAGCAGTTTGTCGATCATCTCGTCGACCACCGGGTCACTGACCCCCGCATAGTTGCGGCCACCCTTGATGCCCACCTGGCTGGAATGGAAGTACAGCGACTGTTCCAGGCCGGGGCTCAGGGTCTGTGGCAGGGTGAGCAGGATCATGTCGTAGTCGAACTGGTCGAGGCGTTGCTTGTACTGGGCACGGTCGACAGTGCGCAGATTGGCGCGAACGCCGACGCTGGCGAGGTTGGCGACATAGGGTTGAAGAATGCGCTCGAGGCTGGGGTTGACCAGCATGATCTCGAACTCGAGGCGCTCGCCGCGGGCGTTGCGCAACTCCTGGCCGGCGGGCTTCCAGCCGGCGTCGGCCAATAGACCGAGCGCGCGACGCAAGGTTTCCCGAGGGATGCCGCGGCCATCGGTTACCGGTTGTGTCGGCGGTTCGGTGAACAGCTGGGCGGGTAGCTTGTCGCGGTGTGGCGACAGCAGCAGCCATTCGGCGCCCTCGGGCTTGCCGGTGGCCGAGAACTCGCTGTTGGGGTAGTAGCTGGTCGCGCGCACGTAGGCGTTGTTGAACAGGGTGCGATTGGTCCATTCGAAGTCGAACATCAGCCCCAGCGCCTGCCGCACCCGGCGGTCGGCGAACGTGGCGCGCCGGGTGTTCATGAACAGCGCCTGGGTCTGGGTCGGTATCTGGTGCGGAATCTCGGCGCGGATCACGTCGCCGCGGATGACGGCCGGGAAGCGATAGCCGTTGGCCCAGTTCTTCGCCTGGTTCTCGATATAAAAGTCGAACTCACCGGCCTTGAAGGCTTCGAAGGCCACATGGTTGTCGCGGTAGAACTCCACTTCGACCCGGTCGAAGTTGTACTTGCCGCGGTTGACCGGCAGATCCTCGCCCCACCAGTTCTTCACGCGCTGAAACACTAAGCGTCGGCCGGGTACCACCTGGATGATGCGGTAGGGGCCGCTGCCCAGAGGAGGTTCGAAGGTGGTCGCCTTGAAGTCGCGGTCCTTCCAATAATGCTGCGGCAGTACCGGCAATTCGCCGAGACGCAGGATCAGCAGCGGATTGCCGGCGCGCTTGAACACGAAGCGGATGCGATGGCGGCCGAGAATGTCGACCCGTTTCACTTCCTGCAGGTTGGTACGGTATTGCGGATGGCCATCGCTGCGCAGCAGGCGGTAGGAGAAGGCCACGTCATAGGCGGTAATCGGCTTGCCGTCGTGAAAGCGTGCTTCCGGGCGCAGGTTGAACACCACCCAGCTGCGGTCCTCGCTGTACTCCACGCTTCTGGCGATCAGGCCGTAGCTGGAGGCTGGCTCGTCCCCGGACGGATCGTAGGGGCCGGTGCCGACCATCAGCGGTTCGTTCAGCTCGGTCACGCCGTACTGCAGGAAATGCGCGGTGGAAATCGGGCTGCTGCCCTTGAGTGGGTAGGGGTTCAGTGTATCGAAAGTGCCCGAGGCCATGATGCGCAGGGTGCCGCCCTTGGGCGCCTCGGGGTTGACCCAGTCGAAATGGGTGAAGCTGGCGGGGTACTTGAGTGTCCCGAACTGGGCGTAGCCGTGGCTTTCGCTGATAGTCGCAGAGGCGGGAAAGCTCAAGGCCAGGCTCAGGGACAGCAGGAGGAGGGGACGCATCGGGCGTGAGATCCGATCCATGGCGGCTTTTGGGCTTCTGGGTCGGTACAGTAACAGCTTGTCTGGGCAGGAAAAAGAGCGCCGTTCCGGGCGAGCAGTGACGGCACTTTGGCATACACTTCATGTACACACCACGAGGGTACGAATTTGTCGGAACGCAGCCATGGTTTGCAGTCATGGATCGATCGCCTGAACCAAGCCGAACTACCCGCGCTGGCCGCCGTGGTGCAGGATCTGCAGCGCCTGGCCCAGCAGGATTCGGCCTCGGTGCAGCAGCTGGCCGACGTGTTGCTGCGTGACGCAGCGCTGACCAGCAAGGTGCTGCGGGTCGGCAACAGCGTCTATTACAACCCCTCGCAGGAAACCATCAAGACCATTTCGCGGGCCATCGTGCTGATCGGCTTCGACAATGTGCGACTGATCGGGCTGTCGGTGAGCCTGATCGACGGCCTGCTCACCCGCGCGCCCCGCGAGCAGTTGCAGGAGCTGCTCGCGCGTTCCTTCCACGCCGCCGTACAGGCACGCAACATCGCCGGTTACGTGCTCTCCAAGCATGCCGAGGAAGTGTTCATCGCCGCCTTGCTGCATCATCTCGGCGAGTTGGCCTTCTGGGGCTGTGGCGGTGAGCAGGCCGATGAACTGGCCGCGGCCCTGGCGCAACCGGGGGTCGAAACCGAGGAGGCGGTGCGCGAGGTGCTGGGCACCAGCTTCCGGCAACTGACCCAGGGGCTCGTGAAAAGCTGGAACCTGGGCGAGACCGTCAGCCTGGCCCATGCCGGCGCCAATCAGCACGACCCGGCGGCCTATGCGGTGCAGCTGGGGGTGCGTATCAGCGAGGCGGCGCTGCAGGGCTGGGATTCGCCAGAGATGGAAGCCGTGCTGGCGAAGATGGCCGCATTCGTCGACCTCAGTCCGGAGGAGGCGCTGCAGCAGGTGCTGGCCAGTGCCGACGAGGCGGTCAAGGTGGCCTCCACCTTTGGCGCCAGCAAGCTGTGTCGGCTCATTCCCAATACCGACCCCGAGCAGATTCGCCTGCAGCAGGAAGAGCGCAAGGCGCGCCTGTTGCAGCCGGACCTGCTGGTCATGCAGCAGGCGCTGCAGGACCTCGGCCTGATGGTAAGCAAGCGCGCCGATGTCGGCCTGATTCTCGATACCCTGCTCAAGGGGCTGCACCGCGGCGCCGGTCTGGAACGGGTGATGCTGGCGGTGCTGGCGGATGGGCAGAGCTGTTTTCGCGCCAAGCGCGTGATGGGCGACAAGACCGAGCAGTGGCTGCAGGACTTCGTTTTGCCTGCCGAGCAGGTCGAGCAGCCCCATATCTTCAGCTATGCACTGCGCCACCGCGAGCCGATCTGGATGGGGGTGCCGGCCAGCTACAACCTGGCCGAGCTGGTCACTCAGCCGATCCGCCGCAGCCTGGGCGCGGGAATGTTCTTCATCGCGCCGATCATCGCGGGAACGCGAGAGATCGGGGTGCTCTATGCCGACAGCAGGTTATCCGGCAGGGCGCTGCGCCACGAACAGTTCGTGGCCTTCCAGCGCTTTACCCAGTTGACCGGGCGCTGCCTGGAGGCGATCAGCAAGCGTTGATCAGGGCAGGAAGAGCGTCACTGTCTGCCCGGGGCGCAACGTGCTGCTGCGCGGGTTCCAGGCCTGCAATCGCTTGAGGTCGATCTTGAAACGCTTGGCGATGACGTACAGCGAATCGCCTTGCTGAACCCGGTAGTAGGTGGCCTTGTCGCGCGCACTGCTGGCTGGCTTGGCGCTGGCGACCTGTGTGGCGCCTGCGCCCGGTTCCGTCAGATTGAGCACCTGGCCAACTTTCAGCTGGTTGCCTTGCAGTTTGTTCCAGCGCTGCAGGTCGTGCACGGCGACCTGGTTGGCGCGGGCGATCTGCCACAGGTTGTCGCCGTTCTTCACCTGATAGGTGCGCGCCGCCGGAGCCTGAGCCACGCTACGCTGCTGATACAGCGGCTCGCTCGGCTGCACGCCGGGCTTGCCGGGAATGGTCAGCACCTGGCCGATGCGCAGATTGTTGCCGCTCAGACGATTGACGTCCTTGAGCATGCTCACGCTCAGGTGATGACGGTTGGCGATGCCGTGCAGGCTGTCGCCGGAACGTACGGTGTAGCTCTGCCAGTCGACCAGCTCCTGAGGCTTCATCAATGCCAGGTTGGCGCTGAGCAGTTCGGCCTTTTCGGTCGGTACCAGGAGGTGCTGCGGGCCGTCGAGCGTGATGCCGCGTTTGTAGGCGGGGTTCAGCTGCAGCAGTTCCTGCTCATCCAGGTCGGCCAGTTTGGCGACTCGGGAGAGGTCCATGTGCTGCTTGATCGCGACCTGCTCGAAGTAGGGCTCGTTGGCAATCGGTGACAGCGTCACGCCATAGGCCTCGGGCGTCAGGATGACCTGCGACAGGGCCAGGAGTTTGGGCACGTAGTCCTCGGTTTCCTTGGGCAGCGACAGGTTCCAGTAGTCGCTGGGCAGGCCGAGCTTTTCGTTGCGTTCGATGGCGCGGCTGATGCGGCCTTCGCCGGCATTGTAGGCGGCCAGGGCGAGCAGCCAGTCGCCGTTGAACATCTCGTGCAGGCGGCTCAGGTAGTTGAGGGCGGCCTGGGTCGAGGCGGTGACGTCGCGCCGGCCGTCGTACCAGTTGGTCTGGCGCAGGTTGTAGTGACGACCGGTGGAGGGAATGAATTGCCAGAGACCGACGGCATGGGCGGAAGAGTAGGCCTGCGGGTCGTAGGCGCTCTCGATCACCGGCAGCAGGGCCAGCTCCATCGGCATGTCACGTTCGGCCAGGCGCTCGACGATGTAATGGATGTAGGGAGCGCTGCGCTCGCTGACGGTGTCGACATGCCGCGGGTTGCTGGCGTACCAGAGGCGCAGACGTTCGATGCGGGGGTTGATGCCGATCTCGTCCTGAAGCTTGAAGCCGTCGCGCATGCGTTCCCAGATATCGGTGTACTCGCGCGGTTTGACCTGGTTGTTGAGCCACTCCGGCTCGCGCTCCAGGCCCACGGCTCGGGAGGTGTCAGCCGAGCGGTCCGGGGTATCGCTGGGCAGGCTCTGACAGCCGGCCAGGATCATGCTGCACATCACCGCTAGCGCTCGAGCGCTTCGCACCAATGCCTTTGTATTCAATGGCTTGCGTGATGATAAAGGCATTGGGTGAGGTGTTTGTCCCGGCGAAAAGATCGGGCGATTCTAGGAACCGAAGCGGGGGTGGTCAAGTTTTCGCCAGCCATTTGTGACCGGCATCCCGTCGGTCACCCAGATGGGGCGTTGCGGGTGCCGGGGACGCTGGCGCTCGGCAATTCTCTGCCTGCCTTGCGGGCCCTCAGAAGCGGTCCTTCCAGGCGCGCAGGCTGGCGAACACGGCGCTCGGTTCGCTCGAGGACCGCTCGTCGTTTCGTTTGGCGGCCTCGATCACGCCGGGCTCGCCGGTGCGCAGAAAGGGATTGGTGGCCCGCTCCAGCTCGATGCTCGAGGGCAGGCTGATGCGGCCCTCGTCGCGCCAGCGGCTCACCTCGGCCAATCGCGCGCTGACGTCCGGGTTGTGCGGCTCGACGGCATGGGCGAAGCGCAGGTTGCTCAGGGTGTACTCATGGGTGCAGTAGACCCGTGTTGCACCAGGCAGGGCGGCCAGACGGCTAAGCGACTGGTGCATCTGTTGCGGCGTGCCCTCGAACAGGCGACCACAGCCGCCCGCGAACAGGGTGTCGCCACACAGCAGCAGATTCTGCTCGGCGTGGTAATAGGCGATATGACCGAGGGTATGGCCAGGCACGGCCATGATCTGGAAACGCAGGCCGAGCACCTCGATCAGGTCGTTGTCGCCCAGATCCACGTCACGCGCCGGGATCTTCTCCGCCGCCGGACCGGCGACGCGTGCGCCGGTGGCCTTCTTCAGCTGTTCGACGCCACCGACGTGGTCGAAGTGGTGGTGGGTGATCAGGATATCGCTCAGCGTCCAGTCGCCATGAGCCTCCAGCCAGGCCAGTACCGGCGCCGCATCACCTGGGTCGACCACCGCGCAGCGGCGGCTGGTCGGGTCCTGCAGCAACCAGATGTAGTTGTCGTTGAAGGCGGGCAGCGCGTCGATCTGAATCATTGTGGGTCGCTAAGCTGGTGATAAAGGTGCATCTTAGACAGGACATGCAGAACCTGTCATGCGGAGGCAGCGATGACTGATCAGGCATTCGCCCAGGCCGACCCCGAGTGGCTCAAGCTCATCGGCGAGGCGCGCGACTGGCTTGCCGGGCCGCTCGGCCAGCTGTTGCTGGAGGAGGAGCGGCGCCTGCTGGAGGAGGAGCTGGCGCGTTTCTTCGGCGGTTATCTGGTGAGCTACGGGCCAGGCGCCGAAGGCCCGCCCAAGGCCGGGCAGATTCAGCACAACGTGCGCCTGGGCGCGCCGATGCCCGGCGTGCAGATCGTCTGCGAGGAGCAGTCCTGGCCGCTGGGCGAGCACGCGGCCGATGTGGTGGTGCTGCAGCATGGTCTGGACTTCTGTCTGTCGCCACACGGCTTGCTGCGCGAAGCGGCGCGCAGCGTGCGGCCGGGCGGGCACCTGCTGATTCTGGGTATCCATCCCTGGAGCGGCTGGGGCGCGCGGCGTCTGTTCGCGCAGGACGGGCTCAGGCAGGCGCGCTGCATCTCCCCCAGTCGAGTGGGTGACTGGCTGACGCTGCTGGGCTTTGCGTTGGAGAAACGGCGGTTCGGGTGCTATCGTCCGCCGCTTGCGTCGCTCGCCTGGCAAATGCGCCTGCGGCGACTGGAACGTTGGGGGGAGGCCTGGCAACTGCCGGGGGCCGGCTTTTACCTGCTGGTAGCGCGCAAGCTGGTGGTCGGTTTACGGCCGCTGCGGCAATCGCGTCGTGAGCCGATGGGCAAGCTGTTGCCATTGCCGGTGGCCAAGATCAGCCGCCGCGACATCGATACCTGAAAGGCTCCCCCGACTGGTCAATTCCGTACAGAGCCTGTGAATGTCTGAAACCGATGAAGTGGTGATCTACACCGACGGCGCCTGTAAGGGCAATCCCGGCCCCGGAGGCTGGGGGGCATTGCTGGTCTACAAGGGCGTGGAAAAGGAGTTGTGGGGCGGGGACCCCAGCACCACCAACAACCGCATGGAGCTGATGGCGGCGATTGCCGGCCTGATCGCCCTGACCCGGCCCTGCTCGGTCAAGCTGGTGACCGATTCGCAATATGTGATGAAGGGCATCCAGGAATGGCTGCCGAACTGGAAGAAGCGCGGCTGGAAGACCGCCTCGAAAGAGCCGGTGAAGAATGCCGACCTCTGGCAGAAGCTGGATGAAGAGGTCAACCGTCATCAGGTCAGTTGGCAGTGGGTGCGTGGGCACACCGGCCATCCGGGCAACGAGCGCGCCGATCAGTTGGCCAACCGTGGCGTCGACGAGGTGCGCTCGGCGCGCTGAGCCGTGGGGGCTCCACCTGGGTTAAGATGCCGCGCTGAAAATGTGGCAAGCAGATAGATGAGAGAGGCAAGGCGTGACAACCGATAACACCGTCAACCGCTATGTGGTGCTGGATACCGAAACCACCGGCATGCCGGTCACCGACGGGCACCGCATCATCGAGATCGGTTGTGTCGAACTGCTGGGGCGGCGCCTGACCGGGCGCCACTTCCATGTCTACCTGAACCCCGATCGCGAGATCGACGAAGGCGCCATCGCGGTTCACGGCATTACTAACGAGTACGTCGCCGACAAGCCGCGATTCAAGGATGTGGCCGATGAGTTCTACGAATTCATCAAAGGCGCCCAGCTGATCATCCATAACGCAGCGTTCGACGTTGGCTTCATCAACAACGAGTTCGCCCTGCTGGGGCAGAGCGAGCGTGCCGATGTCAGCGACTACTGCTCGGTGCTCGACACCCTGATGATGGCGCGTGAACGCCATCCGGGGCAGCGCAACAGCCTCGATGCGCTGTGCAAGCGCTATGGCGTCGACAACTCCAACCGCGAACTGCACGGCGCACTGCTCGACTCGGAGATCCTCGCCGACGTCTACCTGGCGATGACCGGTGGTCAGACCCATCTGTCGCTTGCCGGTGAGGGCGCCGATAGCGATGGCAGCGGTCGTCAGCAGGCTACGCCGATTCGTCGTCTGGATGCCGCGCGTCCGCGCACCCGCGTCATTCGCGCCAGCGAGGATGAACTCGCGGCGCACCTGGCGCGCCTGGCTGCCATCGAGAAATCCGCCGGTGGGCCGTCATTGTGGGCGCAGCTGGAAAAGGCGCCGGAATAACCGAGCAGCGCAATTGCGACCTTTTCTTATAGCGTGATGCACAGGGGGTTCCGCCGATCAGGGGGAGCCTCTAACCTGAGGCGATGGGCAGGCGAGGGCCTGCCAGCTTTCAGGACGTCAAAATGTATAAAGATCTAAAATTCCCCGTCCTCATCGTTCACCGCGACATCAAGGCCGACACGGTGGCCGGCGATCGCGTGCGCGCCATTGCGCGCGAGCTGGAACAGGACGGTTTCAGCATTCTCCCCACCGCCAGTGCAGCCGAGGGCCGCATCGTCGCCTCCACCCACCACGGTCTGGCCTGCATCCTGGTGGCCGCCGAGGGCGCGGGGGAGAACAGTCGTCTGCTGCAGGACATGGTCGAGCTGATCCGCGTGGCGCGGGTGCGTGCTCCGCAATTGCCGATCTTCGCCCTCGGCGAGCAGGTCACCATCGAGAATGCGCCGGCCGAGGCCATGGCCGATCTCAATCACCTGCGCGGCATCCTCTATCTCTACGAAGACACCGTTTCCTTCTTGGCCCGTCAGGTGGCGCGGGCGGCGCACAACTACCTCGACGGCCTGCTGCCGCCGTTCTTCAAGGCGCTGGTGCAGCACACCGCACAATCCAACTATTCCTGGCACACGCCCGGTCACGGCGGCGGCGTGGCTTACCGCAAGAGCCCGGTAGGCCAGGCGTTTCACCAGTTCTTCGGGGAAAACACCCTGCGTTCGGATCTGTCGGTGTCGGTGCCGGAGCTGGGTTCGCTGCTCGATCACACCGGCCCGCTGGCCGAAGCCGAGGCGCGCGCCGCGCGCAACTTCGGCGCCGACCACACCTTCTTCGTGATCAACGGCACGTCCACGGCGAACAAGATCGTCTGGCATTCGATGGTCGGGCGTGACGATCTGGTACTGGTGGACCGCAACTGCCACAAGTCGATCCTGCATTCGATCATCATGACCGGTGCGATCCCGCTGTACCTGTGCCCCGAGCGCAACGAGCTGGGCATCATCGGGCCGATTCCGCTGTCGGAGTTCAGCCGTGAATCGATCCAGGCCAAGATCGACGCCAGCCCGCTGGCACGCGGTCGCGCGCCTAAGGTCAAGCTGGCGGTGGTGACCAACTCCACCTACGACGGGCTTTGCTACAACGCCGAGATGGTCAAGCAGGCGCTGGGTGATTCGGTCGAGGTGCTGCACTTCGACGAGGCCTGGTACGCCTACGCCGCGTTCCATGAGTTCTATGCCGGCCGCTACGGCATGGGTACCCAGTGCGACGAGCGCTCGCCGCTGGTGTTCACCACCCATTCCACGCACAAGCTGCTGGCCGCGTTCAGTCAGGCCTCGATGATCCATGTGCAGGATGGCGGGCAGCGCCAATTGGACCGTGACCGCTTCAACGAAGCCTTCATGATGCACATCTCCACGTCGCCGCAGTACGGCATCATCGCCTCACTGGATGTGGCCTCGGCGATGATGGAAGGCCCGGCCGGGCGTTCGCTGATCCAGGAAACCTTCGACGAGGCCCTGAGCTTCCGTCGTGCCCTGGCCAACGTGCGCCGCAATCTCGATGCCGAGGACTGGTGGTTCAGCATCTGGCAGCCGGGCGAAGCCGATGGCGCCGACAGCCTGTCGACTGCCGACTGGGTGCTGCAGCCGGACGCCGACTGGCATGGTTTCGGCGAGGTAGCCAATGACTACGTGCTGCTTGACCCGATCAAGGTGACGCTGGTGATGCCCGGTCTCAACGCGGCCGGCAAACTGGAGGAGCGCGGGATCCCGGCGGCGGTGGTCAGCAAGTTTCTCTGGGAGCGCGGCCTGGTCGTGGAAAAGACCGGTCTGTATTCCTTCCTGGTGCTGTTTTCCATGGGCATCACCAAGGGCAAGTGGAGCACGCTGCTGACCGAACTGCTGGAGTTCAAGCGCAGCTACGACGCCAATCTGCCGCTGGTGGACGTGCTGCCCTCCATCGCTCATGCGGGTGGCGGCTGCTATCAGGGCATGGGGCTGCGCGATCTGTGCGATGCGCTGCATGGCTGCTACCGCGACAACGCCACGGCCAAGGCGTTGAAGAGCATGTACACGGCTTTGCCGGAAGTGGCGATCAAGCCGGCCGAGGCCTACGACCGCCTGGTGCGCGGCGAGGTCGAGGCGGTGCCGATCGATCAACTGCAGGGGCGCATCGCTGCCGTGATGCTGGTGCCTTATCCGCCGGGCATTCCGCTGATCATGCCGGGTGAGCGCTTCACCGCCGCGACCCGCTCGATACTCGACTACCTGGCCTTCGCGCGGACCTTCGATCAGGCCTTCCCGGGCTTCGACATCGACGTGCACGGCCTGCAGGCCGAGGCGGGGCAGTATTGCGTCGATTGTCTCGTGGAGTGATGTGCCCGAGGTGACTGCCGGGGGCAAGACCCTCGGCAGATCAAGCCCTTATCCGTGATACTCAAAGCGCTTGTTAACGTCCGGGGCGTGCCCTGCGTCACAGTGGCAAGCATCGACTTTTATCGCGTGCTTGTTATAGTTGCTCGGTTATTAATCACAAAATCGTTACTGTGCTGCCGAGCCACGGCTGAGGATGACTGCCATGTCCGACTATCAAGCCTTCCGCGTCGAGTTGGCGGACAAGATCGCCCATGTGCAGATCAACCGCCCGGACAAGGTCAATGCGATGAATGCCGACTTCTGGCGCGAGATCATCGAGATCTTCCGCTGGGTCGATGCCACCGATGCGGTGCGGGTGGTGGTGCTGTCCGGTGCAGGCAAGCACTTTTCCTCCGGTATCGATCTGATGCTGCTGGCCTCGGTTGGTTCCCAACTGGGCAAGGATGTCGGCCGCAATGCCGATGCCCTGCGCCGCAAGATCCTCGAACTGCAGGCTTCCTTCGTTGCCGTCGACCAGTGCCGCAAGCCGGTGCTGGCCGCGATCCACGGCTACTGCCTGGGTGGCGCCATCGACCTGATCAGCGCCTGCGATATGCGTTACGCCACGGTCGACGCGCAGTTCTCCATCAAGGAGATCGACATGGGCATGGCGGCCGATGTCGGTACCCTGCAGCGCCTGCCGCGTATCATCGGTGACGGCATGATGCGCGAACTGGCCTTCACCGGGCGCAGCATCGACGGCGCCGAGGCCGCGCGTATTGGTTTGGTCAATCGCACCTACGAGAGCCAGGAAGCCCTGCTGGCCGGGGTCATGGCAATCGCCGCGGACATTGCCGCCAAGTCGCCGGTGGCGATTCGCGGTACCAAGGAAATGATTCGCTACATGCGTGATCACCGGGTCGACGATGGCCTGGAGTACATCGCCACCTGGAACGCTGCCATGCTGCAGTCGGAAGACCTGCGTCTGGCCATGACGGCGCACATGACCAAGCAGAAACCGGAGTTCGCCGACTGATGCCGTATCCACTGTTGTCCGCTGCGAGTCTCGAGGTGCCTAGAGCATGGTGAGTGGAGCCACATCCCTGAACCTGGTGCGCGACGAACTGTTCGTCACCATGGAAGAGGCCGAGCAGAGCCTCGAGCACTTCATCGCCGAACGTCACAACGGCAGCCTGCTGCAACAGGCAGTGGAAAGCCTGCAGCAGGTGCGCGGCACCCTCAATCTGATCGAGCTGGCCGGCGCCGAGCTGCTGGCGCAGGAGGTGCTGGATCAGGCTACCGATATCCCCGCCGGCGCCGGCGAGGAGCGCGACGTGCAGTTGGCCGCGCTGAGCAACGCGCTGCACGTGTTGCGCCGCTATCTGGAGAACGTCGACGCCCATCGCCAGGAGATGCCCGAGCTGCTGCTGCCGGCAATCAATGACCTGCGCATGGCCGGCGCCCAGCAGCCTTTGCCGGAAAGCTTCTTCTTCAGCGTGCGCCTCGATCATGCGCGGCCGCACAGCGCTACCCAGCCGCTGGATGGCGCGGCCAAGCTCAGCGAAGGCAAGCGCCTGCGCCACATGTATCAGGTGGGGTTGCTCGGCTTCATCCGCGAGCAGAATCCGCAGGCCAGCCTCAAGCTCATGGTGCGCGCCATGGCGCGTCTGGACAGCCTGTTCGCCAACGAGGCACGCGGGCGCATGTGCTGGATCGGCGCCGCTGCCATCGAGGCGCAGTGCGATGGTCAGCTGCTGCCGCGCAAGGGGCGCAAGCAGCTGTTCTCGCGCCTGGATCGCGAACTCAAGCTGATGCTGAGCAATCCGCAGTACGAAGCGCCGCGCAGCCTGCTCAAGGAGCTGCTGTATCTGGTCGCGCTGGCCGACAGCCACGGTCCGCTCGCCAGCGCCATGCGCGAAGTCTTCGGGCTGACGCCGCTGCCGTTCACCGATCATCTGCTGGAAGAGGAATACCAGCGCCTGGCGGGGCCGGGGCAGGCGGTGATGCGTTCGCTGTCCACGGCGATTCGCGAAGAGCTGGCCAGCGTCAAGGACATGCTCGATCTGCTCGAGCGTGGCACCCTGCAGGGCGAAACCCTGGGTACTCTGCATGCGCTGCTGGGCAAGCTGGCCAAGACCCTGGGCATGGTCGGCCTCAACTCCGCGGGCAACTCGCTGAGTGCGCAGCTGCCGCTGGTGGCGGCCTGGAACGACAATACGGCCCCGCAGCCGGAGCAGTTGCACAAGCTGGCCGATGCCGTGCTGTATGTCGAAGGCATGGTGGCCAGCCTCGAGCGAGGCGAGGGGCGCGATACTCGACCGGCGCCGGTCGAGCCGGGCAACGAGGCCGACTCCTTCGCCAATCACCAGCTCAACGAGGCGCGTATCGTCGTGGTCGACGAGGCCCAGGCCGGTCTGGCGCTGGCCAAGCGCGCCATCACCGCATACCTGGAGGCGGGCGGCGACAAGATGCACCTGGCCAACGTGCCGTTCAGCCTGCAGGCGGTGCGTGGCGGGCTGTGGTTCCTCGAGCAGCGCCGGGCAGCCATGCTGGTCGGCGCCTGCGCCGACTATATCCAGACGCGCATGCTCGAGTCCGGGCAGATGCCGTCGGAGCAGATGCTGGAAACCCTGGCCGATGCGCTCAGCAGCCTGGAGTACTATCTGGAAGCCGGTGCCGTGATGCGGCCCGAGACCCGTCCCAGCGTGCTCGATCTGGCTGAAGAGAGCGTCAAGGCGCTGGGCATGCCGGTGGCGGCCTGATGATCTGGCGCAACGCCTTTCTCGACCCGGCCCAGCCGGGCGGCTGGGCGTTGCTCTACCACCAGCAGCATTTTCTGGCCGACAGCAACGGCGTGTTGTTTCCTCGCGACTGGATCAAGCGCCAAGACCTGCAGATCGTCGGCGAACAGGGCATCGGCTATTTCGGTGAGGACGCCATCTATCTACTGCAGGTGAAACCGTCGTCCATGCTGGATGGTTGCAGCTGGCAGAGCCTGCGTCAGTTCATGCTGCAAGGCGAGGCGGAGACTTTCCGCATGCTGGCGTACGCCGCGCAGATCGGTACCTGGTACGCCGAGCATCGCTTCTGTGGCAGCTGCGGTGCGCCGACGCGCCAGTTGCCGGGGGAGCGAGCGATGCGTTGCGACGGCTGCGAGTCGCAACACTATCCGCG
The DNA here is from genome assembly GCF_021495345.1 of Pseudomonas hydrolytica. Classification (NCBI taxonomy): domain Bacteria; kingdom Pseudomonadati; phylum Pseudomonadota; class Gammaproteobacteria; order Pseudomonadales; family Pseudomonadaceae; genus Ectopseudomonas; species Ectopseudomonas hydrolytica. The sequence continues at coordinate 2,684,121 of NZ_CP099397.1, read as the reverse complement.
CATCTCGCCGAGCATGATCGTGCTGGTCACGCGTGGGGACGAGATCCTGCTGGCCCGTTCGCCGCGCTTCGTCACGGGCGTCTACAGCACCCTGGCCGGCTTCGTCGAGCCGGGCGAATCGGTGGAGCATTGCGTGGCGCGCGAGGTGCGCGAGGAAGTCGGCGTCGAGGTGAAGAACCTGCACTACATCGGCAGCCAGGGCTGGCCATTCCCGCATTCACTGATGCTCGGCTTCCACGCCGAATATGCCGGTGGCGAAATCGTCATGCAGGAAGACGAGATCGAGGATGCGCGCTGGTTTCGCGTCGATGAGCTGCCGCCGTTGCCGGCTTCGCGTTCCATCGCCCGCCATCTGATCGATCTCTACGTGGCGCGCCGCCTCGGTCTGCCCGAGCCCAGTCTGCCGTAGGGCGGGGCAACCCGCCAAATCGATGCTGTGGCAGGTCGCACCCGCCCTACGCGACCCAGTGCTGCCAGACCAGGCGTGCGGTCAGTGCCAACACCACCAGAATGAACACCGGGCGAATGAATTTCGAACCGCCCTTGATTGCCGTGCGCGCGCCCAGGAAGGCGCCGACCATCAGTGCCGCGCCCATGCTCAGACCAAGCACCCAGGCCACCTGACCGAAGGCGATGAATACCGCCAGTGCCGCGGCGTTGCTGACGAAATTCATGGTGCGTGCCACGCCACTGGCGCGCACCAGGTCGAGCGGATACATCAGCAGGCTGCTGACCGTCCAGAAGGCGCCGGTGCCCGGGCCGGCCACTCCATCGTAGAAACCCAGACCAAGCCCCTGTGGCCACTGCCGGCCGCGGGCGATCGGCAGGTTCTGTTCCGTCGGAGCCTCGGGCATGCGGCCGAACAGCAGATACAGGCCGCAGGCGAACACCACCGCCGGCAGCATCTGGTTGAGCCAGGCGGCGGGCATCCAGTGGGCGATCACCGCGCCGAGCAGGGCACCAATCAGCGTGGCCAGCAAGGCGCTGCGCCACTGCCCGGGGTCGAACAGCTTGCGCCGGTAGAAGGTCAGCGCTGCGGTGCCCGAGCCGAAGGTGGCGCACAGTTTGTTGGTGCCGAGCACCAGATGAGGCGGCAGGCCGGCAGTGAGCAGGGCGGGGATGGTCAGCAGGCCGCCACCTCCGGCGATGGCGTCGATGAAACCGGCGGTGAAGGCGACCAGCGCGAGAATGGCCAGGGTGCTGGGGTCGATGGCGAGTTCGAGGGCGAAGGGCATATAAAGTGTCGACTTGTGGGCGAGTGCGCAGCCTGCTGGCTGTTCGCGGTGAGGCGAGCTGCGCATAATGCCGGGATTTCGTCAGAGAAGGAACGCAATCGATGCAATACGACGGGTTGGCCTGGGCCATGGCGCTGTTGGCCGTATTGGCGCTGCTGGTGGCATTGCGCATTCTGCTCAATACGGGCTGGTTCCTCGGCTGGCTGCGCGGTACCTGTGGTCTGGCATTTCTTGCGCTGGCGGGGCTGGTCGGCCTGGTGGCTTACGATCTCTATGCCTATGAGTCGCTGCAGCCAGGTAAACCCTTGGTGACGCTGAGCTTCAAGGCCGATGGCCCGCAGCGTTATCAGGTGACGCTGCTCGAAGGTGGGCGTGAGCGTATGGTGACCCTGGAGGGCGATCTGTGGCAGCTTGATGGCCGGCTGATTCGCTGGAAAGGTCTGGCCGAGTTGATCGGTCTCGAACCGGGTTACCGCCTGGAGCGGCTATCCGGACGTTTTCTCGCCATCGAGCAGCAGGCGTTGGCGCAACACGGTCGCGTACAGCTCGCGGAAAGCCCGTACGGTGTGGATCTGTGGCGCTGGCTGCGCCTGAGCCAGCGTGACCTGCTCCTGTTCGATCCGCAGGCGCTGCGCGTCACCTATCTGCCGATCGCCGCCGATGCGGTCTACAGCGTCAGCCTGACACCGACCGGTCTGCTGGCCGAGCCGATGAACCCGGCGGCAGAAGCGGCCTTGAAGGATTGGTAGCGGCCGCTTGCGGCAGAGGGTGCCCGAAGGGCGGGAGAGGGTAGTGGCGTTGTGCGCTTCCTGGCTGTCAGCGATGTAGGGTGGGCTTTAGCCCACACTGACCAGGATTGGCGGGCTAGAGTGCAGTGCCGTCCTGCCCAACAAATGAAAACCACTGAACCTGCGGTGCGCATCGCGTACCCAAAACGACAAAGGCACCTTGTAGGTGCCTTTGTCGTTCGGGGCATTTGGCTTCAGGAGAGGAAGCCGCCGTCCACGTTCAGCGCCACACCGGTGGTGTAGCTGGACGCTTCGCTGGCCAGGTACAGCACCGCGCCGGCCATTTCGCTGGGGTCGGCTACGCGCTTGAGCGGAATGCGCTGCAGCGCATGCTTGAGGATGGCGTCGTTTTTGGTCAGTGCCGAGGCGAATTTGGTGTCGGTCAGGCCCGGCAGCAGGGCATTGCAGCGAATGCCGAACTGCGCGCATTCCTTGGCGAACACCTTGGTCATGCTGATCACCGCGGCCTTGGTGACCGAGTAGATGCCCTGGAATTCGCCGGGGGATACGCCGTTGATCGAGGCGACGTTGATGATCGAGCCGCCGCCGTTTTCCTTCATCAGCTTGCCGCCTTCGATGGACATGAAGTAGTAGCCGCGGATATTCACGTCCACGGTTTTCTGGAAGGCGCCCAGGTCGGTGTCCAGCACGTTGCAGAACTGCGGGTTGGTGGCGGCGTTGTTGACCAGGATGTCGAGGCGACCGAACTGTTCCCTGATCTGCGCGAAGACGCTGGAGATCTGTTCCATCTCGCCGATGTGGCAGGCGATGGCGGTGGCCTTGCCGCCTTCGGCCAGGATGGCATCGGCCACGGCCTGGCAGCCCTCGATCTTGCGGCTGGAGACGATCACGTGAGCGCCTTGCTGGGCCAGCAGCTTGGCAATGGCCTCACCGATGCCGCGGCTGGCGCCGGAGACGAAGGCGATCTTGCCGTCGAGGTCGAACAGTTGGGTCTTGGACATTGTGATTACCCCGGGTTTAGAGAGTGGTTTTGCCGATGACCTGCAGGCTCATCTGCTCCAGCAGCTTGTTCATGTGGATGAACTGGGCGAAGCGCTTGTCCTGGGTCTGGCCGTGGTAGAAGCGGTAGTAGATCTGCTGCACGATGCCGGCCAGGCGGAACAGGCCGTAGGTGTAGTAGAAGTCGAAACTCTTGATCTCGATGCCGGCCTGCTCGGCGTAGTAATCGACGAACTGCTGGCGGGTGAGCATGCCCGGGGCGTTGCTCGGCTGGCGACGCATCAGCTGCACGGGGGGCGGATCGCCAGCTTCGATCCAGTAGGCCAGGGTGTTGCCCAGGTCCATCAGCGGATCGCCGATGGTGGTCATCTCCCAGTCGAGCACGCCGATGATCTGCATCGGGTTGCTCGGGTCGAGAATCACGTTGTCGAAGCGGTAGTCGTTATGCACGATGCCCGGCTTGTGATGATCGGCCGGCATCTTGTCGCGCAGCCAGGCCTTGACCGGCTCCCAGGTTGGTGCGTCGGGCGTCAGGGCCTTCTCGTAGCGCTCGCTCCAGCCCCTGATCTGGCGTTCGACATAACCCTCGGGCTTGCCCAGATCGCCCAGGCCGCAGGCGTGGTAGTCGACGTTGTGCAGCTCCACCAGCTTGTCGATGAAGCTCTTGCACAGCGCGGTGGTCTGCTCGGGGCTGAAGTTCAGCTCGGCCGGCATGTCCGAGCGCAGGATGATGCCCTTCACTCGCTCCATCACGTAGAACTCGGCACCGATCACGGATTCGTCGGTGCAGTGCACATAAGCCTTGGGGCAGTAGGGGAAACCGGCGTTGAGCTGGTTGAGGATGCGGTATTCGCGGCCCATGTCGTGGGCAGACTTGGCCTTGTGACCGAACGGCGGACGCCGCAGGACGAACTCCTGCTGCGGGTACTCGATCAGGTAGGTCAGATTGGATGCACCGCCGGGAAACTGGCTGATTCTGGCTTCGCCGCTCAAGCCGGGGATGTGAGCCTTGAGATAGGCATCGATGACGGTGGCGTCGAGTTCTTCGCCTGCGCGGATGCGGGTGGACTGGTCGGTGAGCGCCATGCTTATCCCTTCTGCTTATGATAGGTGCCCTAGATAATTGGCTAATCTAATGCTGCGCACGGGCTGCCACAAGCGATACGCGTCGTTATAGGTGGGCGTGTTGCACCGCAATCAAGTTGCTTGATCAGCCGCGACAGGGGCTTTCAGGATGGCGCAGGTGCGAGGGGGATGCGTAAGGGGCGCTGGGTGCGCCGGGGATGCCATCTCAAGACATGAGATGAGGGAGGCGGGCTGCTCGCACTGTGGCCAGCAGCCCGTTGCAACGGCTCAGTCGTCCTGCTTGACGCTGACGTGACCGAACAGCTCCTGGGAGAAGCGCACGCGCTCTTCGGGAGTTTCCTGCACGCCCTTGGCTTTCAGTTCTTCCAGGCGCGCTTCCACGGCATGGGCGCGATGAGTCAGGCCGCAGTCGTTGGCGATCTGGATGTTCAGGCCGGGGCGGGCGTTGAGCTCGAGAATCAGCGGGCCCTTGTCCTGGTCGAGAACCATGTCCACGCCGATGTAACCCAGGCCGCACAGCTCGTAGCAGCCGGCGGCAAGCTTCATGAAGCCATCCCAGTTCGGCAGTTGCACGCCGTCCACCGCGTTGGTGGTATCCGGGTGCTTGCTGATCTTGTTGTTCAGCCAGGTGCCGCGCAGGGTGACGCCGGTGGCCAGGTCCACACCGACACCGATGGCGCCCTGGTGCAGGTTGGCCTTGCCGCTGGACTGACGCGTCGGCAGGCGCAGCATGGCCATCACCGGGTAGCCCATCAGCACGATGATGCGGATGTCAGGCACGCCTTCGTAGCTGATGCTCTTGAAGATGGTATCCGGGGTCACGCGGTATTCGATCAGTGCGCGGTCGCGGTGGCCGCCGAGCGAGTACAGGCCGGAGAGAATGCTGGAAATCTGCTGCTCCAGCTCCTCATGGCTGACGATCTTGCCGGACACCGTCTTGAAGCGGTCCTCGAAACGGTCGGCGATCACCAGGATGCCGTCACCGCCGGCGCCCTGCGCCGGCTTGATGACGAAGTCGCTGCGCCCGGCGATGATCTCGTCGAGCTTGTCGATTTCCTTCTCGGTTTCGATGATGCCGTACAGCTCCGGCACATCGATGCCGGCCTCGATGGCCCGCTCCTTGGTGATGATCTTGTCGTCGACGATGGGGTACAGGTGCCGTTTGTTGTACTTCAGCACGTAGTCCGCATTGCGTCGGTTGATGCCCATGATGCCTTTGGCTTCAAGGGCCTTCCATGTCTTGATCAGGCCGAACATGGTCTTAGTCCTTGAGGAAGGCTTTGAAACGGAACAGTTCGGTCAGGCGGTAGCCGCGGTAGCGACCCATCGCCAGCATGAAACCCACCAGGATCAGCAGGACCGCCGGGAAGGTGAACACGAAGTACACCAGCTCCGGCACGCTCATCAGCAGGTGCGCCAGGGTCGCGGCCACCAGGGTGCCGATGGCGACCTTGAAGGCATGGCCGCCGCCGCGCTCTTCCCAGGTGATCGACAGGCGTTCGATGGTCATGGTCAGAATCACCATCGGGAACAGCGCCACCGACAGGCCGCGCTCCAGGCCCAGCTTGTGGCTGAACAGGCTGATGGCGGCGATCAGCACCACGACGAAGGTCAGCACCACCGACAGGCGCGGCAGCATCTGCAGTTTCAGGTGTTCCAGATAGGAGCGCAGCGACAGGCCGAGCGCGGTGATCACGGTGAACAGGAAGATGCCGAAGCCCAGCTGGGTTTCGCGGAAGGCGAGGGCGATCAGCACCGGGGTGAAGGTGCCGAGGGTCTGCAGGCCGCCGAGGTTGCGCAGAATCAGGATGACCAGCACGCCGATCGGGATCATCACCATGATCATGAAGGTCTGCTGGGTCTGCAGCGGCAGGCCGTACAGCGAGTATTCGAGGAAGCTGGCGTCGGTGTTCTCGTCGGTCAGCTTGGCCAGGCGGATGGCATTCATCTCGCTGTTGTTCAGGCTGAAGCTGACCTGAGCCTGACGGCCGCCTTCGAGGCTGACCAGGTCGCCATCGCCGATCCACCAGACCAGGCGATCGGCCGGCAGGCCCTGCTCACCGGTTTCCGGGTTGAAGTACAGCCACTTCTGGCCGTTGAAGCTGCGCAGCCACAGCTCCGGCGACTGCGCCACCTCGGCCTGCAGGCGAATGGTGTGTACGCGCTCCATCGGCACGTGGGCGATGGACAGCAGCAGGTCGACCACCTTGGCTTTGTTGGCGGTGGAGGCGTCGCCGCCGAGCAGCAGTTTTACGTTGTCGTCGTTGGCGTTGTTGACGCGCTTGATGGTCTCGCTGATGAAGGTTTCGACGTCGGCCGAGTGCTGGCGAATCGGCGCGAGCAGGGCTTCGGCGGCGATCTTCTCCGGGCCTTCGACCGGGATGCTGTCGCGGAAGATCGGGCCTTTGGCCGGCGGTTGTTCGCCGCTGTAGCGCTTGGTCAGCACCAGGCGGTAGTAGAGGGTCTGCTTGCCGTTGGCGCGACGCGCCGACCAGGTGACGCGGCGGTTGCCGTCGACGCGGTTGACGCTGACGCCATAGTTGTTGGAGATGAAGCTCTCGTTGAGGCTGACGTAATCCTGGTTCAGCGGCGGTACGAACATCTGCAGTTTCACCGGCTCGCGCGGGCTGGCCAGGAATTCGACCTTGGCGTCGATGTTCCACAGGTCGTCGGTTTCGTCCTCGGTCACCGGAATGCCGAGAATGAAGATTTGGTATGCCGTAATCAGAACGCCCAAGGCCACCAGCAGGGTGATCAGGACTTTCAGATGCAGGTTCAGAGAGCGCATGGGAGTTACTCGCCAGGGGTTGCGTCATTGGTGCAGCCGGGTTTTCCAGCGGCATATTTAAGGCTTGGGTCGACCATCGCTTCGAAGTCCTTGAGTGCTTCGGAGCCGATCAGAAGCGGGTATTGGAATGCGCTTCGGTCGGTCAAGTTCACTTCTATCGTGCGCAGGGTCTGGCCCATGCACAGTTCAAGGTCGATGACAGGGCGCGCCGTGTAGGTCTTGCCTTCTTCCGGATCGAAGTCTCCGGCACGGCGTTTGATCTTGCTGATGCGCGAGAGCGGGCGCTCCACGGTGTGCTCATGGCTATCGTCCACCGCCAGGACGAAACGTACCCAGGTTTCGCCATTGCGTTTGAAGCGCTTGATGTCGCGAGCGCTGAGCGAAGCTGTCTTGGCGCCGGTGTCGAGCTTGGCGGCAACCAGCACGTCGAGCTCTTCGATATGAATGTATTCGTTCAGACCATAGATGGACTTGCCGAGGGCCAGACCCGGGAAAGACAGGCTCAGCAGGCAGAGGCACAAGGAGAAAGGTTTCAGTCTCATGGGTCCTTGAGAGAAGGTTGCCGTAGGCGGGTGGAAAAGGTGGCTGGCGACGTCCTGCCAGGTCTCGCCTGCGATGGAAGTCTAGCAGGCATGGCAAAAGGCAATGACCAGGCATGAGTGCGCGAATTCTAGCATGGGGATTTTCCGTGCCGACAGACGCTTATGTAGCTTTCTGCAAGTAAGGTCGCGGTTCGCTCTGGGGGATGGGATAAAAATATTGTCGACAATGCTTTGGTCTACTTTGACATAAACCGCTTTTGAGCGTAGTTTTCACGGCATTGAACGTCACTGGTGTCGACAATCATGCTGCTTGAATCGGAAACATCGCCAATCGCCCAGGTGGATTCGGAAACACTTTCCGAGCATGTGTTTCGCCTGATCCAGGCGGCCATCGTCAAGGGCGAGATCGCGCCGGGCAGCAAGATTTCCGAGCCCGAGCTGGCGCGCACCTACGGCATCAGCCGGGGGCCGCTGCGTGAGGCGATCCACCGGCTGGAAGGTCAGAAGCTGCTGGTGCGCGTACCGCATGTGGGCGCACGGGTGGTGTCGCTCAGTCATGCCGAGCTGATCGAGCTGTACGAGATTCGCGAATCCCTCGAGGGCATGGCCTGCCGCCTGGCGGCCGAGCGCATGACCCAGCAGGAAATCGACGAGCTGCGCCGGGTGCTGGAGCTGCACGAGCAGGACGCCGCGTTCAAGGCCGGCGTCGGCTACTACCAGCAGGAAGGCGACTTCGATTTCCACTACCGGATCATTCAGGGCAGCGGCAACCGCACCCTGGCCAAGCTGCTGTGCGACGAGCTGTACCAACTGGTGCGCATGTATCGCCTGCAGTTCTCCGCCACGCCCAATCGTCCGCGCCAGGCTTTCGCCGAACACCACCGCATTCTCGATGCCATCGCCGAGCGTGACGGCGAACTGGCCGAACTGCTGATGCGCCGCCACATCGGCGCCTCCAAGCGCAATATCGAGCGCCACTACAAGGAAGCGCTCGCCACTTCATCCAAGACCCGAGGTGATTCATGACCCAGCTTTCCGCCGGCCAGCGCTTCCGCCAGGCCCTCGCTGAAGAGAAACCGCTGCAGGTAATCGGCGCGATCAACGCCAACCATGCGCTGCTGGCCAAGCGTGCGGGCTTCCGTGCCATCTACCTGTCCGGTGGTGGCGTGGCGGCCGGCTCCCTGGGCCTGCCGGACCTGGGCATCAACACCCTCGATGACGTGCTCACCGACGTACGCCGCATCACTGATGTGTGCGACCTGCCGCTGCTGGTGGACATCGACACCGGCTTTGGCCCCAGCGCCTTCAATATCGAGCGCACCATCAAGAACCTGATCAAGGCCGGCGCCGCCGCCGCGCATATCGAGGATCAGGTCGGCGCCAAGCGCTGTGGTCACCGCCCGGGCAAGGAGATCGTCTCCTGCGAGGAAATGGTCGACCGCGTGCGTGCCGCCGCCGACGCCAAGACCGATCCGGACTTCTTCCTCATCGCCCGTACCGATGCCATCCAGGCCGAGGGCGTGGACGCCGCCATCGAGCGCTGCCAGGCCTATGTCGAGGCCGGTGCCGACGGCATCTTCGCCGAGGCCGCCTACGACCTGCCCACCTATAAGCGCTTCGTCGATGCTCTGAAGGTGCCGGTACTGGCCAACATCACCGAATTCGGCGCCACGCCGCTGTTCAGCCGCGACGAGCTGGCTTCGGTCGGCGTGGCCATCCAGCTCTACCCGCTGTCGGCCTTCCGCGCGGCGAACAAGGCGGCAGAAAGTGTCTACACCTCGATCCGTCAGAACGGCCACCAGAAGGACGTGATCGAGCTGATGCAGACCCGCGCCGAGCTGTACGACCGCATCGGCTACCACGCCTTCGAGCAGAAGCTCGACGCGCTGTTCGCTGCCGGCAAGAAATAAGGCTGTAGCCCGGATGCAATCCGGGGATTGGTTGGCGTGGTTGCCGGATTGCCGCCGGGCCACGCACCTAGAACAAGAGACAAGGAGATGACCATGAGCTCGACTGAAACCGCCCCTGGCTTCAAGCCGAAGAAATCCGTCGCCCTGAGCGGCACTGCCGCCGGTAATACCGCGCTGTGCACCGTCGGCCGTACCGGTAACGACCTGCATTACCGTGGCTATGACGTGCTCGATTTCGCCAATCGCTGCGAGTTCGAGGAAATCGCCCACCTGCTGGTGCACGGCAAACTGCCCAACGTCGCCGAACTGGCCGGTTACAAGGCCAAGCTCAAGGCCCTGCGCGGCCTGCCGGCAGGGGTCAAGGCCGCGCTGGAGCAGCTGCCGCCCTCGGCGCACCCGATGGACGTGATGCGCACCGCCGTGTCCGTGCTCGGCTGTCTGGCCCCGGAGAAGGATGACCATAACCACCCCGGCGCCCGCGACATTGCCGACAAGCTGATGGCCTCTCTGGGCTCGGCGCTGTTGTACTGGTACCACTACAGCCACAACGGCAAGCGCATCGAGGTGGACACCGACGACGACTCCATCGGCGGCCACTTCCTGCACCTGCTGCACGGCGAGAAGCCGCGCGAGTCCTGGGTGCGCGCCATGCACACCTCGCTCAACCTGTATGCCGAGCACGAATTCAACGCCTCCACCTTCACTTCGCGGGTGATCGCCGGCACCGGCTCGGACCTGTTCAGCTGCATCGCCGGCGCCATTGGCGCGCTGCGCGGCCCCAAGCACGGCGGCGCCAACGAGGTGGCCTTCGAGGTGCAGAAGCGTTACGACAGCCCGGACGAAGCCGAGGCCGACATCCGCGAGCGGGTAGGGCGCAAGGAGGTGGTGATCGGCTTCGGTCACCCGGTCTACACCGTCAGCGATCCACGCAACAAGGTGATCAAGGAAGTGGCCCGCGAGCTGTCCGTGGAGCAGGGCAACACCAAGATGTATGACATCGCCGAGCGCCTGGAAAGCGTGATGTGGGAGATCAAGAAGATGTTCCCCAACCTCGACTGGTTCAGCGCCGTGAGCTACCACATGATGGGTGTGCCCACCGCCATGTTCACCCCGTTGTTCGTCATCGCCCGCACCGCCGGCTGGTCCGCCCACGTCATCGAACAGCGTATCGACGGCAAGATCATCCGCCCGAGCGCCAACTACACAGGCCCCGAAGACCTGAAGTTCGTGCCGCTCAAGGACCGTAAATAAAATGACCGAAACCGTGAATAGCCAATACCGCAAGCGCCTGCCCGGCACCGTGCTGGATTACTTCGATGCCCGTGAGGCGGTCGAGGCGATCCAGGCCGGCGCCTGGGACAAGCTCCCCTACACCTCGCGCGTGCTCGCCGAGCAGCTGGTGCGCCGCTGCGATCCGCAGGATCTGACAGCCTCGCTGGAGCAGCTGGTCTACCGCAAGCGCGACCTGGACTTTCCCTGGTACCCGGCGCGCGTGGTCTGCCACGACATCCTCGGCCAGACCGCGCTGGTCGACCTGGCCGGCCTGCGCGATGCCATCGCCGAGCAGGGCGGTGACCCGGCCAAGGTCAACCCGGTGGTGCCGACCCAGTTGATCGTCGACCACTCGCTGGCCGTCGAGGCGCCGGGCTTCGACCCGGACGCCTTCGAGAAGAACCGCGCCATCGAAGATCGCCGCAACGAGGACCGCTTCCACTTCATCGACTGGACCAAGACCGCGTTCAAGAACGTCGACGTGATCCCGGCCGGCAACGGCATCATGCACCAGATCAACCTGGAGAAGATGAGCCCGGTGATCCAGGCGCGCGGCGGCATCGCCTTCCCCGACACCTGCGTCGGCACCGACTCGCACACGCCGCACGTCGATGCCCTGGGCGTGATCGCCATCGGTGTCGGCGGCCTGGAGGCCGAGACCGTGATGCTCGGCCATCCCTCGATGATGCGCCTGCCCGATATCGTCGGCGTCGAGCTGACCGGCAAGCGTCAGCCGGGCATCACCGCCACCGATATCGTCCTGGCGCTGACCGAGTTCCTGCGCAAGGAGCGCGTGGTGGGTGCCTGGGTCGAATTCTTCGGCGAGGGTGCCGACAGCCTGTCCATCGGCGACCGCGCCACCATCTCCAACATGTGCCCGGAGTACGGTGCCACCGCCGCGATGTTCTATATCGACGGCCAGACCATCGACTACCTCAAGCTCACCGGCCGCGAGCCGGAGCAGGTGGCGCTGGTGGAAAACTACGCCAGGACCACCGGTCTGTGGGCCGACGCCCTGCAGGGCGCCGAGTACGAGCGGGTGCTGAGCTTCGATCTGTCCACCGTGGTGCGTAACCTGGCCGGGCCGTCCAACCCGCACAGGCGGCTGCCGACCTCGGCGCTGCACGAGCGTGGCATCGCCGACGAGGCCAAGCTGGCGGCGGGCAGGGCCGAAGAGGCTGAGGGCCTGATGCCTGACGGCGCGGTGATCATCGCTGCCATCACCAGCTGCACCAACACCTCCAACCCGCGCAACGTGGTCGCTGCCGGTCTGCTGGCGAAAAAGGCCAACGAACTGGGTCTGGTACGCAAGCCCTGGGTGAAGACGTCGTTCGCACCGGGCTCGAAGGTCGCCAAGCTGTACCTGGAAGAGGCCGGCCTGCTGCCGGAGCTGGAGAAGCTCGGCTTCGGCATCGTCGCCTACGCCTGCACCACCTGCAACGGCATGTCCGGCGCGCTGGATCCGGCGATCCAGAAGGAAATCATCGAGCGCGACCTTTACGCCACCGCCGTGCTCTCGGGCAACCGCAACTTCGACGGTCGCATCCACCCGTACGCCAAGCAGGCCTTCCTCGCTTCGCCGCCGCTGGTGGTGGCCTACGCCATCGCCGGTACCGTGCGCTTCGATATCGAGCAGGATGTGCTCGGCCATGATGCGGCTGGCAATCCCGTGACGCTCAAGGACCTCTGGCCGAGCGACGAGGAAATCGACGCCATCGTCGCGGCGAGCGTCAAGCCCGAGCAGTTCAAGCAGATCTACATCCCGATGTTCGACCTCGGGACGGTGAAGGAGGCCGAGAGCCCGCTGTACGACTGGCGACCGATGTCCACCTATATCCGCCGCCCGCCCTACTGGGAAGGCGCGCTGGCCGGCGAGCGTACGCTCAAGGGCATGCGGCCGCTGGCGATCCTGCCGGACAACATCACCACCGATCACCTGTCGCCGTCCAACGCCATTCTGGCGGACTCGGCTGCCGGTGAGTACCTGGCGAAAATGGGCCTGTCGGAGGAGGACTTCAACTCCTACGCCACCCACCGCGGCGATCACCTGACCGCCCAGCGCGCCACCTTCGCCAACCCGCAACTGGTCAACGAAATGGCCGTGGTCGACGGGCAGGTGAAGAAGGGCTCGCTGGCGCGCGTCGAACCGGAAGGCCAGGTAATGCGCATGTGGGAAGCCATCGAAACCTACATGAACCGCAAGCAGAACCTGATCATCATTGCCGGTGCCGACTACGGCCAAGGGTCATCGCGGGACTGGGCGGCCAAGGGCGTGCGTCTGGCGGGTGTGGAGGTGATCGTGGCCGAAGGCTTCGAGCGCATCCACCGCACCAACCTGGTGGGCATGGGCGTGCTGCCGGTGGAGTTCAAGCCGGGTACCACCCGCCTGACCCTGGGCCTGGACGGCACCGAGACCTATGACGTGGAAGGCGAGATTTCGCCGCGCTGCGACCTGACCCTGGTGATCAACCGCCGCAACGGCGAGGTGGTCAGGGTGCCGGTGACCTGCCGCCTGGATACGGCTGCGGATGTCAGCGTGTACAAGGCCGGCGGCGTGCTGCAGCGCTTCGCCAAGGACTTCCTCGAAGGCGCGGTGGCGTGATGACGCGGTCTGCTCCCTCTCCCATTCATTGGGGGCACGCCTAGTGGAGAGGGCTGGGGAGAGGGTGGTGCAGGCGGCTCGGTGTTGTCTGATAGACCCTCTCCCCCGGCCCCTCTCCCGCAAGCGGGAGAGGGGAGACAAGCGCGTAACCCGGATGAAATCCGGGGCAAGGTTGAATGATTCTCCCCGGATTGCATCCGGGCTACTTCAGGACTGCACTCATGGCTCATCTGCCTCAAGTGAAAATCCCCGCCGCCTATATCCGTGGCGGCACCAGCAAGGGCGTGTTCTTCCGCCTGCAGGACCTGCCCGAGCGCTGTCAGGTGTCGGGCGAGGCGCGCGATGCGCTGTTCATGCGCGTGATCGGTAGCCCCGACCCCTATTCGGCGCATATCGACGGCATGGGCGGCGCCACCTCGAGCACCTCCAAGTGCGTGATCCTGTCGAAAAGCAGCCAGCCCGAGCACGACGTCGATTACCTCTACGGCCAGGTGTCCATCGACAAGGCTTTCGTCGACTGGAGCGGCAACTGCGGCAACCTGTCCACGGCGGCTGGCGCCTTCGCCATCCACGCCGGCCTGGTCGATCCCGCGCGGATTCCCGAGAACGGCACCTGCGTGGTGCGCATCTGGCAGGCCAATATCCAGAAAACCATCATCGCCCATGTGCCGGTCACTGATGGCCAGGTGCAGGAAACCGGCGACTTCGAGCTGGACGGGGTGACCTTCCCAGCGGCGGAGATCGTGCTGGAATTCCTCGACCCGTCCGACGACGGCGAGGAGGGCGGCTCCATGTTCCCCACCGGCAACCTGGTGGACGACCTGGAAGTGCCGGGCATCGGCAGCTTCAAGGCGACCATGATCACCGCCGGCATCCCGACCGTGTTCGTCAATGCCGAGGACATCGGCTATCGGGGCACCGAGCTGCGCGAGGATATCAATGGCGATCCGGCGCAACTGGCGCGCTTCGAGCAGATCCGCATCGCTGGTGCGCTGCGCATGGGGCTGATCAAGACGGCCGAGGAGGCTGCGACACGTCAGCACACCCCGAAGATCGCCTTCGTCAGTCCGCCCAAGGACTACCGCACCTCCAGTGGCAAGGCGGTGAAGGCCGGCGAGGTCGATCTGCTGGTGCGTGCGCTGTCCATGGGCAAGCTGCACCACGCAATGATGGGCACCTGCGCGGTGGCCATCGGCACAGCGGCGGCGATTCCCGGCACGCTGGTCAACCTGGCGGCCGGTGGCGGCGAGCGCGAGGCGGTACGTTTCGGCCATCCGTCCGGCACCCTGCGTGTCGGCGCGCAGGCCAGGCGGGTCGATGGTCAGTGGACGGTAACCAAGGCGTCGATGAGCCGCAGTGCGCGCATCCTGATGGAAGGCTGGGTACGCGTACCCGCTGAAAGCTTCTAGGCCCTGAATGAGAAAAGGCTCGAGGTTTCGAGCCTTTTCCCTTTGTAAACATGTGCTTGCAGCGGTTATTTGAGGCGCCTTTCAACACCTTTTTCCACCAGGATCTTGGCGGAGATTTCCTCCACCGAGAAATGCGTGGAGTTGATGAAGGCGATGTTTTCACGGCGGAACAGGTTCTCCACCTCGCGCACTTCGAACTCGCACTGGGCGAAGCTGGCGTAGCGGCTGTTGGGCTTGCGCTCGTGGCGGATGGCGGTGAGGCGATCCGGGTCGATGGTCAGGCCGAACAGCTTGTCGCGGTGCTTTTTCAGCGAGTCGGGCAGTTGCAGACGCTCCATGTCGTCTTCGGTCAGCGGGTAGTTGGCGGCGCGGATGCCGTACTGCATCGCCATGTACAGGCAGGTGGGCGTTTTGCCGCAGCGCGAGACGCCTACCAGGATCAGATCGGCCTTGTCGTAATAATGGGTGCGCGCGCCGTCGTCATTGTCCAGGGCGAAGTTCACCGCCTCGATGCGCTCCATGTAGTTGGAGTGCTGGCCAATGGAGTGCGACTTGCCGACGGAATAGGAGGAGTGCGAACTCAACTCCTGTTCCAGGGGCGAGAGAAAGGTGGAGAAGATATCGATCATGAAACCATTTGCGGTATCGAGGATCGCACGAATATCGCGATTGACGATGGTGTCGAAGATGATCGGGCGTGCACCGTCCCTTTCGGCGGCAGCATCGATTTGTTGTACCATGGCGCGCGCTTTATCGATGCTGTCGATATAAGGACGCGTAAGTTTGGTGAATTGAATATTCTCGAACTGCGCGAGCAGGCTCTGGCCCAGGGTTTCGGCCGTGATGCCGGTGCCGTCGGAGATGAAGAAAGCGGTTCGTTTCATTTGCGCCAAAGGCCTTAAGCTGAGATCGATTCTTGGCTATGATAGGCCGCGTTTTTCGCCGGGCCCATGGGGTTCGGCATTGTTACTTATTCAAGGGCACGGCCACAATCGCGCGACTTCGGTCGTTCGACATTGCGCAGCCCACTGAGCTTTTCCAACACCGTTAGTGGAGAGATCACCTTGGTAGAGTACGTAGTTTCCCTCGATAAGCTCGGCGTCCACGATGTAGAGCATGTGGGGGGCAAAAACGCATCCCTCGGCGAGATGATCAGCAACCTGGCCGGCGCCGGCGTCTCGGTTCCCGGCGGTTTCGCCACTACGGCTCAGGCCTACCGCGACTTCCTCGAGCAGAGCGGCCTGAATGCCCAGATCCACGCGGCCCTCGACGCGCTCGACGTCGACGACGTCAACGCCCTGGCCAAGACCGGCGCGCAGATTCGCCAGTGGGTCATGGAAGCCGACTTCCCGGCCGAGCTGGACAAGCAGATTCGCGAAGCCTTCGCCACCATGAGCGCCGGCAACGACAACATGGCCGTGGCCGTGCGTTCCTCCGCCACCGCCGAAGACCTGCCGGATGCTTCCTTCGCCGGCCAGCAGGAAACCTTCCTCAACATCCGCGGCGTGGACAACGTGATCCGCGCCACTAAGGAAGTCTTCGCTTCCCTGTTCAATGACCGTGCCATCGCCTACCGCGTGCATCAGGGCTTCGACCACAAGCTGGTCGCCCTGTCCGCCGGCGTGCAGCGCATGGTGCGTTCGGAAACCGGCACCGCCGGCGTGATGTTCACCCTGGACACCGAATCCGGCTTCCGTGACGTGGTGTTCATCACCGGCGCCTACGGCCTCGGTGAGACCGTGGTGCAGGGCGCGGTCAACCCCGACGAGTTCTACGTGCACAAGCCGACCCTGGAAGCCGGCCGTCCGGCGATCCTGCGTCGCAACCTGGGCAGTAAGGCGATCAAGATGGTCTACGGCGACGAGGCCAAGGCCGGTCGTTCGGTCAAGACCGTGGAAGTCGACCGTGCCGAGCGTGCGCGCTTCTGCATCAGCGACGCCGAGGTCAGCGAGCTGGCCAAGCAGGCGCTGATCATCGAGAAACACTACGGCCGCCCGATGGACATCGAGTGGGCCAAGGACGGTGACGACGGCAAGCTGTACATCGTGCAGGCCCGTCCGGAAACCGTGAAGAGCCGCTCCAGCGCCACCGTGATGGAACGCTACCTGCTGAAAGAGAAGGGCACCGTGCTGGTGGAAGGCCGCGCCATCGGTCAGCGCATCGGCGCCGGCAAGGTGCGGGTGATCCACGACGTGTCCGAGATGGACAAGGTGCAGCCGGGCGACGTGCTGGTCTCCGACATGACCGACCCGGATTGGGAACCGGTAATGAAGCGCGCCAGCGCCATCGTCACCAACCGCGGCGGTCGTACCTGCCACGCGGCGATCATCGCCCGTGAGCTGGGCATTCCGGCGGTGGTTGGCTGCGGCAACGCCACCAGCGTGCTGAAGGACGGCCAGGGCGTGACCGTTTCCTGCGCCGAAGGCGACACCGGTTTCATCTTCGAGGGCGAACTGGGCTTCGACATCCGCAAGAACTCGGTCGACGCCATGCCCGAGCTGCCGTTCAAGATCATGATGAACGTCGGCAACCCGGATCGCGCCTTCGACTTCGCCCAGCTGCCGAACGAAGGCGTGGGCCTGGCCCGCCTGGAATTCATCATCAACCGCATGATCGGCGTGCACCCGAAGGCGCTGCTGAACTTCGCCAGCCTGCCGCCGGAGATCAAGGACAGCGTCGAGAAGCGCATCGCCGGCTACGGCGATCCGGTCGACTTCTATGTCGAGAAGCTGGTCGAGGGCATCAGCACCCTGGCCGCTGCCTTCTGGCCGAAGAAGGTCATCGTGCGTCTGTCGGACTTCAAGTCCAACGAATACGCCAACCTGATCGGCGGCAAGCTGTACGAGCCGGAAGAAGAAAACCCGATGCTGGGCTTCCGCGGTGCTTCGCGCTACATCAGCGAATCCTTCCGCGACTGCTTCGAACTGGAATGCCGTGCGCTGAAGAAGGTGCGTGGTGAAATGGGCCTGACCAACGTCGAGATCATGGTGCCCTTCGTGCGTACCCTGGGCGAGGCCTCGCAAGTGGTCGAGCTGCTGGCGAGCAACGGCCTGGCCCGCGGTCAGGACGGCCTGAAGGTCATCATGATGTGCGAACTGCCGTCCAACGCGCTGCTGGCGGAGGAGTTCCTGGAGTTCTTCGACGGCTTCTCCATCGGCTCCAACGACCTGACCCAGCTGACCCTGGGCCTGGATCGTGATTCCGGCATCGTCGCCCACCTGTTCGACGAGCGTAACCCGGCCGTGAAGAAGCTGCTGGCCAATGCCATCGCCGCCTGCAACAAGGCCGGCAAGTACATCGGCATTTGCGGCCAGGGCCCGTCGGACCATCCGGATCTGGCCAAGTGGCTGATGGAGCAGGGCATCGAGAGCGTGTCGCTGAACCCGGATTCGGTACTCGATACCTGGTTCTTCCTGGCTGAAACTCAACCCGCCTGAGGCGCGATCATCGATGTGCACAAGGGCGGGTTGATCCCGCCCTTTTTAGTGCCCCGGGAACCGCCGCGTCGCCAGCGGCGTGGCGGCCAACGGGCGGGCATCGCAATCGATGTGAAGCATCGTCTTCGAGGTTTTTTCCGAGTGTCGTCTTTATTTCTGGCACAGCGCCATTGCGGTCACCCGATCCATGCAAAGCAGCAGTGAGCTTTTCCCCGTCGCCCTGATCAGCGCCGAGTTGCGCGGTGATCTGAGCGAGGACGTCTACCTCCTCAAACCCAACAACAGCCCCGATTGCACTGTCGAACTGGCCCTGACCCGCCTGGGCCTGGCCGGCGCCGAGGGCGAGCGGGGCGTGCCGGTGGTACTGCTGCACGGCAGCTTCTCCAATCGTCGCTTCTGGTATTCGCCCAAGGGCATCGGCCTGGGCGCCTACCTGGCGCGTGCCGGTTTCGATGTGTGGATCGCCGAAATGCGCGGTCATGGCCTGTCACCACGCAATGACAGCTACCGAAGCAACAACGTGGCGCAGTACGTGCGTTACGATCTGCCGGCCGTTGCCGATTTCATCTTCGAGCAGAGCGGGCAGGCCGCACACTGGATCGGACACTCCCTCGGTGGCGTGATCCTGGCGGCGGCGCTGGGTGGTGGCTTCCTCGATGAGTCGCGCGCCCGCTCGGCGGCGTGGTTCGGCAGCCAGATCAGCCGCATCTACTGGCCGCTGAAGCTGCCGCCGGTGGAGTGGGGAGCTCGGTTGCTGCTGCGCGCCTTTCCCTATCTATCCGGGCGACGACTGAAGCGGGGACCGGAAGACGAACCCATTGGCCTGGCTCAGGAAACCCTGCGCTGGCTGGGCCTGTTCGGCCGCTTCGGCGATCGCGAGCAGGACTGGTGGACAGGGCTGACCCAGGTGCGTCTGCCCATTCTGGCGGTCGGCGCCGTGGCGGATCATCAGGACCCTGCCTGGGCTTGCCGCAAGTTGCTGGAGCAATGCAGCGCAGCGCCGACGCAGTTTCTGCTGCTGGGCAAGAGCAATGGTTTTTCCAGCGACTTCGGCCATATCGAGATGCTGGTCAGCAAGGAAGCGCAGCGTGAGGTGTGGCCGCTCACCGAATACTGGCTGCAACACCTGCAACTGCCGGCAGGTTTCAGCGAGGAAGCGGCGAGTGTGGGCGGCTGAGCCTGTTCGGGTCGTTTCTTCGTCGCACGCATACCGGTAATATGTGACGCCGCTAAAGGTCGCGGTCATTTACCGGGCAGCCGGTGGTCGCATGTTCATCGCGTTGGCGCCAAGCATTCTCGTGCCACGCTTCGTTGCCGCTGAACGCCCCGCATGCCGAGTTGTCCTTGATTTGAAACTGCCTGTGTCGTTGAACACCTCGGTTTAGAGCCCTGGGTTGCCACCTCATTCATCGTTGAAAGGAGTTTTGCCATGCACTACATCACCCCAGATCTGTGCGACGCCTATCCGGAGCTGGTCCAGGTGGTCGAGCCGATGTTCGCCAACTACGGTGGTCGCGACTCCTTCGGTGGTCAGATGGTGACCATCAAGTGCCATGAGGACAATTCGCTGGTAAAGGAACAGGTCGACCTGCCGGGTGAAGGGCGTGTGCTGGTGGTCGATGGCGGCGGCTCGCTGCGCCGGGCGCTGCTGGGGGACATGCTTGCGGAGAAGGCTGCCAAGAATGGCTGGGCGGGCATCGTCGTCTATGGCTGCATCCGTGATGTGGATGTGATTGCGCAGACGGATCTGGGCGTGCAGGCGCTGGCCAGCCACCCGATGAAGACCGACAAGCGCGGTATCGGCGACCTCAACGTGCCGGTCACCTTCGGTGGCGTGACCTTCAAGCCGGGCGAATACCTGTATGCCGACAACAACGGCATCATCGTCTCCCCGCAAGCGCTGAGCATGCCGGAATAACCCGGATGCAGGCTTACGACTCCGCGTTGTTGCATGCCTTCGTGCTCGATGGGCAGGGTGGTGCCCGCAGCATTTGTCCCGCAGAGCTGGACGACCTGCAGCTGCGCGAGTGGGAAAGCCTGTGGTTGCACTGGGATCGTGGTCAGCCTCAGGCGCAGCGCTGGTTGCGCGAGAACAGTGGGCTGGATGAATTCAGCTGCAACCTGCTGCTCGAGGAAAACACCCGTCCGCGCCTGCTGCCCCTGCCCGACGACGAACTGTTGCTGTTCCTGCGCGGGGTCAACCGCAATCCCGGTGCAGAGCCGGAAGACATGGTCTCGGTGCGCATCTTCGCCGATGCCCGCCGCGTGATTTCCCTGCGTCTGCGGCCGCTGCGGGCGACCGAAGCCCTGATCGCCGACTTCGAGGCCGGCCGTGGGCCGAAAAGTGCTTCAGAGCTTCTACTTGATCTGGCCCGCTATCTGACCGACCGGGTCGATGACCTGATCACCGAGCTGAGCGAGGCGCTCGACGAAGAAGAGGACGGGCTGGATGCCGATGAACGCTATCGCCCCGACCACAGCCTGATGCTCCAGTTGCGCCGCCGGGCGGCTGCGTTGCGTCGCTTTCTGTCGCCGCAGCGCGACCTCTACGCTCAGCTGGTACGCAATCGCCAGGTCTGGTTCATGGAAGATGACGAGGATTACTGGAACGAGCTCAACAACCGCCTGACCCGCTATCTGGAGGAGCTGGAGCTCATCCGCGAGCGCGCCAATCTGGTTCTCGAGGCGGAAAGCCGGCGCTTGAACGAGCGCATGAACCGCCTGATGTATCGCTTCAGCATCACCGCCGTACTGTTTCTGCCGTTGACCTTCATCACCGGCCTGCTGGGCATCAACGTCGGCGGCATTCCCGGCGCCGACAGCTCGGTGGGTTTTCTGGTCGCCTGTGGCCTGATAGCTGCGTTGGCGCTGGGTCTGCTGCTGTTGTTTCGCCGCTGGCGCTGGTTGTGATGTGTGACTCATCTGCCCGCCACTGCGTCTAGCCGTGACATCCCGTGAGGTGCGCATGCACGATCCATTCGAAGAGTCTCTACGCGACCTGCTCAAGTCATCGCCGTCCAGCCATGACGACGATGCCTGCCTGCATCGGGTGCTCAAGACCGCCAATCGCCAGGTCGGCGCTGGCGATCTGTTCAGCCTGATAGGCCACTGGCTGCAGGCGCTGATGATTGCCCTGAACAACGGTTCGGCGCATGTCGCGCCAGTTTCTCGCCGTACTCAACCCCCTGTTTCTGCTGATAAGGCCGACTGAAATGGAACTCGATCCCTGGACCCAAAGCCTGATCTCCGCGATGACCGCACTGTGGACCAAGGTTGCCGGCTTCATCCCCAATCTGTTCGTCGCCCTGGTGCTGGTGCTGCTCGGCTTCGTCGTGGCCAAACTGCTCGACACCCTGCTGTCCAAGCTGCTCGGCAAGGTAGGGCTGGACCGTCTGATGATGGGTACCGGGCTGACCAAGCTGTTGGCCCGTGTGGGGATCCAGGCGTCGGTTTCGACCCTGATCGGCAAGATCGTCTACTGGTTCGTGCTGCTGATCTTCCTGGTTTCGGCTGCCGAATCGCTTGGCCTGCAACGCGTATCCGCCACCCTCGACGTGCTGGCGCTGTACTTGCCCAAGGTCTTCGGTGCGGCCCTGGTGTTGCTGGCCGGCGTACTGCTGGCGCAACTGGTCAGCAGCCTGGTGCGTGGCGCCGCCGAAGGCGTCGGCCTGGAATATGCCCATGGTCTCGGTCGCGTGGCCCAAGGCCTGGTGATCATCATCAGCATCTCGGTGGCCATCGGCCAGCTCGAGGTCAAGACCGATCTGCTCAACAACGTCATCGCCATCGTCCTGATCTCGGTCGGTCTGGCGGTCGCCCTGGCCCTGGGGCTGGGCAGTCGCGACATCGCCAGCCAGATCCTGGCAGGCATCTACGTGCGCGAGTTGTACCAAGTCGGGCAACAGGTGCAGGTCGGCGAGGTCGAAGGCCAGATCGAAGAGATCGGCACGGTGAAAACCATTCTGTTGACCGATGCCGGCGAGCTGGTTTCGGTGGCCAATCGGGTGATGCTCGAACAACGCGTGAACAGTCGCTGACGCCAATCTGTTATTTTATGCAGCTGCCCGGCAGGCATGACCTGCCGGGCACTTTTCGTCCTGACCGTCGGCCCGACTCGTTTTGAACAAAGCTCAATCCCTGCCCACGCGCTATGACCCCCGCGAGCTCACCGATGAAGAGCTGGTGGCGCGCGCCCATGACGAGCTGTTTCACATCACCCGTGCTTATGAAGAGCTGATGAGGCGCTACCAACGCACATTATTCAACGTATGTGCGCGCTATCTGGGGAACGAAAGGGACGCCGACGATGTCTGTCAGGAGGTGATGCTGAAGGTGCTATATGGCCTGAAGAACTTCGAAGGCAAGTCCAAGTTCAAGACCTGGCTGTACAGCATCACTTACAACGAGTGCATCACTCAGTACCGAAAAGAGCGGCGCAAGCGTCGATTGATCGATGCCTTGAGTCTGGATCCGCTCGAAGAAGCTTCCGACGAAAAGACACCCAAAGTCGAGGAGCGAGGCGGTCTGGATCGCTGGTTGGTTCATGTCAATCCGATCGACCGCGAAATTCTGGTGCTACGATTTGTCGCAGAACTGGAGTTCCAGGAGATTGCCGACATCATGCACATGGGCTTGAGCGCAACGAAGATGCGCTACAAGCGAGCATTGGATCGGTTGCGGGACAAATTTTCGGAAACTTCCGAAACTTAGTTCAGCTTCCCGACCACTAAGGGAGTGGCGAAACCTGATAAAATCGCCGCCAAGTTGCCGAGTGATGTTCGCGGCGACTTATTAACCACCAAGATGGGGATTTAACGGATGAAAGTAAAAAACACCTTGGGCGTAGTCATTGGCTCTCTCGTTGCCGCAACTTCCTTCGGCGCGCTGGCGCAAGGCCAAGGCGCTGTCGAGGTGGAGGGCTTCGTCAATCGCTACTTCACTGACTCTCAGCGTGGCTATGCCCACGATGAAGGCAACCTGTTCGGTGGCAGCATTGGCTATTACCTGACCGACGATGTAGAACTGGCGCTGTCCTACGGCGAATACCACGACATTCGTGGCGAGCGTAACCTCGGCAACAAGGACATCAAAGGCAGCCTGACCGATCTGAAGGCCATCTACCACTTCGGTCAGCCGGGTGTAGGTCTGCGTCCTTACGTCTCCGCAGGTTTCGGTCATCAGAGCATCAGCAACACTACTAGCGGCGGCCGTAACCACTCGACTCTGGCCATTGCAGGCGCTGGTGCCAAGTACTACTTCACCGAAATGTTCTACGCCCGTGCCGGCGTCGACGCTCTGTACAACATCGACCAGGGCGACACCGAGTGGCAAGCCGGTGTGGGTGTTGGTCTGAACTTCGGTGGCGGCAGCAAGCCGGCCCCGGCTCCGGCCCCTGTAGCTGCAGCTCCGGAGCCGATGCCTGAGCCTGCTCCTGAGCCGGCCATGGAAACCGTTCGCGTCGAGCTGGACGTCAAGTTCGACTTCGACAAGGATCGCGTCAAAGAAGAAAGCTACGGTGACATCAAGAACCTGGCTGACTTCATGAACCAGTACCCGCAGACCACTACCACCGTTGAAGGTCACACTGACTCCGTCGGTTCTGACGCTTACAACCAGGGTCTGTCCGAGCGTCGTGCCAACGCCGTACGTAACGTGCTGGTCAACCAGTACGGTGTCGATGGCAACCGCGTGAACGCTGTTGGTTACGGCGAAACCCGCCCGGTAGCCGACAACGCCACCGACTCCGGCCGCGCCATCAACCGTCGCGTTGAAGCCGAAGTAGAAGCCCAGATCAAGCAGTAATGCTTCTGGTGCTGTAAGGAGAAACCCGGCCTCGGCCGGGTTTTTCTTTTTTCTGCATAAAAAAGCCCGCCAAGGGGACGGCGGGCAAACAATGCCTTCGCAGGAGGCGAAGCAGTCAGGCATGCAGGAGTTGGGGCATTCCGAGCTGGGCGCTGGCGCGGGCGACCTCGCCGATCACCAGGATGGCCGGGCTCTGCAAGGCGAAGGCGCGGGCATCTGCGACCATATCTGCCAGTTGGCTGCGGCACTCGCGCTGTGCGGGCAACGAGGCGTTCTCGATCATGGCCACCGGCATCTCGCCGCTCATGCCGCCGGCGAGCAGGCCGTCGCGAATATCCGCCAGTTTGGCTACACCCATATATACCACCAAGGTGGTGCCGCTCTGCGCCAGCGCCTGCCAGTTCAGCGAGCTGTCATCCTGGGTATGGGCGGTGACCAGGGTCACACCGCGCGCCACGCCGCGTAGCGTCAGAGGGATGCCGCAGTTGGTGGCGCCGGCCAGGCCGGCAGTGATGCCGTTGACCAGCTCCACCTCGACGCCGTGCGCGCCGAGCCAGTCGGCTTCCTCGCTGCCGCGACCGAAGATGCAGGGATCGCCGCCTTTAAGACGCACCACGCACTTGCCCTGGCGCGCGTAGCGCAGCATCAGGCGATGGATAAAGGCCTGCGGTGTGGAGCGGCAGCCGCCTCGCTTGCCCACCGAGACGATACGCGCGCCGGGGCAGTGCTCGAGCACGGCCGGGTTGACCAGATCGTCGATCATCACGATCTCGGCCTGGTTCAGCGCCTTGACCGCCTTGAGGGTCAGCAGCTCGGGATCACCGGGGCCAGCGCCCACCAGCCAGACTTTTGCGTTCATATCGGGTTCCTC
Source organism: Pseudomonas hydrolytica (assembly GCF_021495345.1). NCBI lineage: Bacteria > Pseudomonadati > Pseudomonadota > Gammaproteobacteria > Pseudomonadales > Pseudomonadaceae > Ectopseudomonas > Ectopseudomonas hydrolytica. The sequence continues at coordinate 2,659,419 of NZ_CP099397.1, read as the reverse complement.
GTAGGGTGCGCCGTGCGCACCGAGTTATTTTGCAGCGGTGCGCACAGCGCACCCTACGCTTGTGTCGCCACTGCCTGCTGGGCCAGCAACCGCTTGATTTCGGGTACGCAGGAGCCACAACTGGTGCCGCATTTGAGTTCCTGCTTGAGGCCGTTCAGATCCAGGCCGCGCTCGATGCCGGCGCACACCGCGCTTTCGCTGACGTTCAGGCAATTGCACAGGGTCTTGCCGCGCGTGGTGGCGCCGACGTTGCCTGGCGGCGCGGAGACCGGGGCGAGCAGCCAGCGGCGCAGGTCGGCATCGGCCTGGCCGTCCAGCCACAGGCTTCTCAGCCATTCGCTGGCGGCCGTTTCGCCGGCCAGACGGATACTGACGATGCGGCCATCCTCGATACGCACGCGCTTGCCCACCGCGCGGCGCGGGTCGTCGTAGGCCAGCACCGGGCCCTGGTTCAGGCGCAACAGGCGGTCGATCTGTGCCAGCAGCTCGGGTTGCGGCGCCACGGCGCTGGCGGCGCGGATCAGCAGGGCGGGGCGCTCGCGGCCGGTGGGGGTGAGGCTGGCGTAGGCGAAGTCCTCGAACAGCGGACGCAGGGCCTCGAAGCGGCTCTGCACCTCGCCCTCGACCAGGGCGAACAGCTGCCAGGGCAGCTCGACCTTGTCCACCTCGACGCCGGCATGCTTGAGCTCCGGCTGCTTGGATAGCGGGTCGAAGGCCGGTTGGGTCAGCACGTTGGTGCCCAGGCCCTTGAGGAAGCGGTCGCCCCAGTGCATCGGCAGCCAGGCTTGGCCTGGGCGCACCGACTCGTCCGCCTGCACCGGCAGGATCAGGCTGCCGCGGCGGCTGCGCAACCTGACCAGGTCGCCGTCCTGCAGGCGGCGGCGACGCAGTTCATCCGGATGCAGGCCGAGCACGGCGGCCTCGACATGGCCGAATAGGCGCGCGGCGGTGCCGGTGCGGCTCATGCCGTGCCACTGGTCGCGCAGGCGGCCGGTGTTGAGGGTAAGGGAGAAACGCGCCTCGCGCTTTTCCTTTGGCGCGCGGTAGGGGTCGGCATGGAACTGCGCACGCCCGCTGGCGGTGGGGAAGCGGCCGTCGGCATAGAGCCGTGCGGTGCCCTGCCGTGCGCCGGGCGCAAACGGCCATTGCTGGGGACCTTGGTCATCGAGCAGCGCGTAGCTCAGCCCCGAGAGGTCGAGATCGCGCTCGGCGGTCAGGAACTTGTATTCCTCGAACAGCGCCTCGGCGCTGGTGAAGTCGAACAGGCTGGGCAGGCCGGGGCGGAGCAGAGTTTCCAGGCGACGGGCGAAGTCGCAGGTGATCGACCAATCGGGCCGCGCATCGAAGGGCGCTGGCACGGCGCGGCGTACATGACTGACGCGGCGCTCGGAGTTGGTCACCGTGCCTTCCTTCTCGCCCCAGCTGGCGGCGGGCAGCAGCAGGTCGGCGTAGCGGCAGGTCTCGGTGGTGAAGAAGGCTTCCTGCACCACGACGAAGGGGCAGGCGGCCAGGGCCTCGTGCACCTTGTTCTGGTTCGGCAGCGACTGCGCCGGGTTGGTGCAGGCGATCCACAGCGCCTTGATGCGGCCGTCGTGCACCGCATCGAACAGCTCGATGGCGGACAGGCCGGGCGTCTCCGGCAGGGTGTCGACGCCCCAGTAGGCGGCGACTTCGGCGCGGTGCTCGGCGTTGCCGGCCTCGCGGTGGCCCGGCAGCAGGTTGCTCAGGCTGCCGGTCTCGCGGCCGCCCATGGCGTTGGGCTGGCCGGTCAGGGAAAAGGGGCCGGCGCCGGGCCTGCCGACCTGCCCGGTGGCCAGGTGCAGGTTGATCAGCGCGCTGTTCTTGGCGCTGCCGGACGAGGACTGATTGAGCCCCATGCACCACAGCGAAAGGAAGGAGGGCGCGCGGCCGATCAGCTCGGCGCAGCGCTGCAGGGCGTCCAGGCTGATGCCGCAGATATCGGCGGTGGCCGCCGGGCTGTAGTCGCGCACCAGGTTCTTCAGCGCCGCGAAACCTTCGGTGTGGGCGTCGATATAGCGGCGGTCGACCCAGCCTTCCCACAGCAGGAGATGCAGGATGCCGTGAAACAGCGCCACGTCGGTGCCGGGCAGAATCGCCAGGTGCAGGTCGGCCAGCTCGCAGGTGTCGGTACGCCGCGGATCGACGACGATGATCTGCATCTCGGGGCGGCGCGCCTTGGCTTCTTCCAGGCGACGGAACAGCACCGGGTGGGCGTAGGCCATGTTGGAGCCGGCGATCAGCAGGCAGTCGCTCTGCTCGATGTCCTCGTAACTGCAGGGCGGGGCATCGGCGCCGAGGCTGCGCTTGTAGCCGACCACCGCCGAGCTCATGCACAGGCGCGAATTGCTGTCGATATTGTTGGTTCCCACCAATGCTCTGGCCAGCTTGTTGAAGGCGTAGTAGTCCTCGGTCAGCAACTGGCCGGAAATATAGAAGGCCACGCTGTCCGGGCCGTGCTCGCGGATGGTCTCGGCGAACACCGCCGCGGCGTGATCCAGGGCGCTGTCCCAGTCGGTGCGCGAACGGGCCAGGCCCTTGCCCAGACGCAGCTCGGGATGGAGCGCGCGGGCGTCGAGGTCGCCGGTCAGGTGCAGGGTCGAGCCCTTGCTGCACAGCTTGCCGAAGTTGGCCGGGTGGCTGGGGTCGCCGGCGACGCCGAGGATCTTCTCGCCGTCGTGCTCGATCAGCACGCCGCAGCCCACGCCGCAGTAGCAGCAGGTTGAAGCGGTGATTTGGCTTTGGGTAGGCATGGCGCTCGACTCCGTGGTTTGCGGCTTGCTGTAGGAGCTAGGGGGGACGCTGAGTTCCTGCTGGCGATCCAGGTCGCGAAAGGCATCGCCAGCAAGCTGGCTCCTACAGTTCTATGCGCACTTTTCGGCCTGGTTCAGGGCCAGCAGCACGCGGCCGTTCTCGACCCGGGCATGGTGCCGGTGAGCGCAGCCCACATCCGGCGCCACGGCCTCGCCGGACTCCAGCTCGATCTGCCAGTTGTGCAGCGGGCAGGCCACGCGCTTGCCGTAGATCAAGCCCTGGGACAGCGGGCCGCCCTTGTGCGGGCAGCGGTCGTCGAGGGCGAAGACCTCGTCGGCAGCGGTACGGAAGATGGCGATGTCGCCCTTGGGACCGCTGACGATGCGCGAGCCGAGCACGTTGATTTCGTCCAGGGCGCAGATATCCAGCCAGTTCATACGGTGGCCTCCTCGATTTGCACCACCTTGATGGTGTCGAACTCTTTCTTCAGTTGCGGCGTCTCGATGCGCTCCTTCCACGGGTCCTGCTCGAACGACAGGGCGTAGTGCAGGCGCGCGGCCAGGGCCTTGCGGTTGGCTTCGTCTTCCAGCACCGCCTTCTTGATGTGCTCCATGCCGACGCGCTGCATGTAGTGCACGGTGCGCTCCAGGTAGAAGGCCTCCTCGCGGTACAGCTGGAGGAAGGCGGCGTTGTATTCGCGCACTTCTTCGGCGGTCTTCACCTTGACGAAGAACTCGGCGACCTCGGTCTTGATCCCGCCGTTGCCACCGATGTACATCTCGAAGCCGGAATCCACACCGATGATGCCGACGTCCTTGATGCCGGCTTCGGCGCAGTTGCGCGGGCAGCCGGAGACCGCCAGCTTGACCTTGTGCGGCGACCACATGTTGAACAGGTCATGCTCCAGGTCGATACCGAGCTGGGTGGAGTTCTGCGTGCCGAAGCGGCAGAACTCAATGCCGACGCAGGTCTTCACCGTGCGGATGGACTTGCCGTAGGCGTGGCCGGAGGGCATGTCCAGGTCCTTCCACACGGCCGGCAGGTCGTCCTTCTTGATGCCCAGCAGGTCGATGCGCTGACCGCCGGTGACCTTGACCATGGGCACGTTGTACTTGTCGGCCACATCGGCGATGCGGCGCAGCTCGGACGGGTTGGTCACGCCGCCCCACATGCGCGGCACCACCGAGTAGGTGCCGTCCTTCTGGATATTGGCGTGGGCGCGTTCGTTGATCAGGCGCGACTGCGGGTCGTCCTTGGCCTCGCCCGGCCAGGTGGAGATCAGGTAGTAGTTGAGAGCCGGGCGGCAAGTGGCGCAGCCGTTGGGCGTACTCCAGTTGAGAAACGCCATGGTCTGCGCCATGGACGTCAGGTGCTGCTCGCGGATGGCCTTGCGGATCTGCCCGTGGTTGAGGTCGGAGCAGCCGCAGATGGCCTTCTCGCTCTTGGGTTTGACGTCGGCGGCGCCGCCCACGGTGCTGATCAGGATCTGCTCGACCAGACCGGCACAGGAGCCGCAGGAGCTGGCGGCCTTGGTGTGCTTCTTGACCTCGTCGACCGAGAACAGGCCGTTCTCCTGGATGGCCTTGACGATGGTGCCCTTGCACACGCCGTTGCAGCCGCAAATTTCCATGCTGTCGGGCATGTTGGCGGTCTTGTCGGCGCCCTGGTGGCCGACGTCGCCGATGGCGCCTTCGCCGAACATCAGATGGTCGCGGATCTCGCTGACGTTGTGGCTCTCGCGGATCTGGCGGAAGTACCAGCCGCCGTCGGCGGTGTCGCCGTACAGGCAGGCGCCGACCAGCACGTCGTCCTTGATCACCAGCTTCTTGTACACGCCGCCGATGGGGTCGGAGAGGGTGATGGTCTCGGTACCTTCGCCGCCCATAAATTCGCCGGCGGAGAACAGGTCGATACCGGTGACCTTGAGTTTGGTCGAGGTCACCGAGCCCTGGTAGCGGGAGAAACCGAGCTGGGCCAGGTGATTGGCGCAGACCTTGGCCTGCTCGAACAACGGCGCCACCAGACCGTAGGCGATGCCGCGGTGGCTGGCGCATTCGCCGATGGCGTAAACGCGCGGGTCGAAGGTCTGCATGGTGTCGTTGACCAGGATGCCGCGGTTGCAGGCGATGCCGGCGCTCTCGGCCAGTTCGGTGTTGGGGCGGATACCGGCGGCCATCACCACCAGGTCGGCGGGAATCACCTCGCCGTCCTTGAATTTCACCGCGCAGACACGGCCTTCGCCATTGTCCAGCAGTTCGGCGGTGTGCTTGGGCAGGAGGAACTTCAGGCCACGGTCTTCCAGGGACTTCTGCAGCAGCTCGCCAGCGGTGCGATCCAGCTGGCGCTCCAGCAGCCAGTCGCCGAGGTGCACCACGGTGACGTCCATGCCGCGCAGCTTGAGGCCGTTGGCCGCCTCCAGGCCGAGCAGGCCGCCGCCGATGACCACCGCGTGCTTGTGGGTCTTGGCGGTGTCCATCATGGTCTGGGTGTCGGCGATGTCGCGGTAGCCGATCACGCCCTGCAGGTCCTTGCCCGGAATCGGCAGGATAAAGGGGTTGGAACCGGTGGCGATGAGCAGGCGGTCGTACTCGGCCTCGCTGCCATCATCGGCGATGACCAGGCGCTGCTTGCGGTCGATCTTGACCACCTTGCGCCCGAGCAGCAGCTTGATGTCGTTCTCCGCATACCAGTTCAGATCGTTGAGCACGATCTCCTCGAAGGTCTGCTCGCCGGCCAGCACCGGCGAGAGCAGGATGCGGTTGTAGTTGGGGTGCGGCTCGGCGCCGAACACGGTGATGTCGTAGAGGTCGGGGGCGAGCTTGAGCAGCTCCTCGAGGGTGCGTACACCCGCCATGCCGTTGCCGATCATCACCAGCTTGAGTTTTTGCATGCCGGCCATCTCCTGAAAAATCACGGTGGAAAAGAAACAAAAAAGGCGTCCCGCTAGTCACCTAGCGAGGACGCCTTTGTCCAGGTCCCGTTCTATCGGGAAGTGCAGCCTTCTTCGTTGAAGGTCGCGCTTTATGTGTTTGCTGCCAGTAACAATGCAGTGCCTGTGCCAACTTTCTCGAAGCTCGGTTTTCCTGGCTTTTCAGCGACTTGGCGTATCTGCCGGACGGGGCTCGTGCACCTTTGCGAGGCGTTTTGCGCTGCTTTGGTGCGAGTGGGACTATTTGAGCAGCAGCAGCGCCAGCAGCAGGTTAAGCAGCAGCGACACCAGCGCCACCGTGCGCCAGACCAACAGCGGCTCGCGTTCCAGCAGCGGTCGTGGACGGTTGTTCAGCGACTGGCGCTCGCCGCTTTCCAGGGCCAGCAGCCATTCCTCGGCGGTTTCGAAGCGCTGCGCCGGGGCAGCGGCTACCGCGCGGTTCAACACCTCGTCGAGCCAGGCCGGCAGGTCCGGGCGATAGCGGCTGGCCGGGGGCGGCTGGCCGAAGCGCGGGTGCTGGAAGGCCTCGACCTCGCCATAGGGATAGTGACCGGTGAGCAGGTGGTAGAGGGTCACGCCGGCGGCGTAGAGATCCTGCTGGGCGCTGGGCGGGCTGCCGGCGAAGGCTTCCGGGGCGATATAGCTGGGGGTGCCGGGCAGGGCATGCGCCTCGTCGCGGGTCAGGCCCGGACAGTAGGTCAGGCCGAAGTCCAGCACGCGCAGTTCGCCGTCGTCGCCGAGCAGCAGGTTCTCCGGCTTGATGTCGCGGTGGATGATATTGCGCCGGTGCAGCAGGCCGAGCGCCTTGATCAGCCGCGGCGCCAGGTCCTGCCAGTCGGCCAGGCTCAGCGGGCCATGCTGTTGCAGGCGCGCGGCCAGGGTCTGGCCGGCGTACTCGCGCTGCACGTAATACAGGTGCTGACGCTGCGGCAGGGCGTGCAGCTCGGGGAAGTGGCGGCCGGCGACGCGACGCAGGAACCATTCCTCCTGCAGCAGCGCCGGGCCGGCCTGTTCCTCGCCGGCGCGGCTGGCCGGCAGGGTCTTGAGCAGCCAGGGCTGATTGTCGGTATCGCGCACCCGGTAGATCAGCGACTGGCGCGATTCGCCGAGCAGCCGTTCGACCTGCCAGCCCTCGAACTCCTGGCCGTCGCGCAGACGCGGCGGCAGCGGCCAATGCTCGAGCTGGGCCAGGGTGTCGGCCAGCGCGGCTTCCGGGAGCTGCTCGACCTGCACCAGCAGGGCGCTGGCGTTGTCCTGACTGCCGGCACGGTGCGCCTCGTCGACCAGTGCCTGGCAGATCGCCTGGGCATCGGCGCCCTGTAGCAACTCGCCGATGCGCTTGTCGCTGAGGCAGGCCCAGACGCCGTCGCTGACCAGCAGGAAGCGGTCGCCGGCCTGCAGCTCGCCGTCGCGGTAGTCCACCACCAGGTGCTGATCCAGGCCCATGGCGCGCTTGAGCACGTGCTGCATGCCCGGCTGTTCCCAGACATGGTCCTCGGTCAGGCGCAGCAGGTGGCCGTCACGCCACAGGTAGGCACGGCTGTCGCCGATATGCGCCAGGGTATAGCGGCGGCCGCGCAGCACCAGGGCGGTGAGGGTGGTGAGCAGCGGCTGGCCGCCGCCATTGGCCTGTAGCCAGCGGTTATGCGCGGTGAGCAGACGGTCCAGGCTGTGCTGCACCGGCCAGGTTTCCGGCGTGGAGTAGTAATCCAGGGCAAGCGCCTGCAGGGTGGCGCGCGCCGCCAGGCCGCCGTCGGCGCACTGGCTGACGCCATCGGCCAGGCCCAGCAGATAGCCCTTGCTGGCGGCCAGGGCCGGCGCCGGGGTGACCACGCGCAGGGCATCCTGGTTCTCGCTGCGCGGGCCGATGGCGCTGGTTTCGCCGATGCTCAGTTGCAGGGCCATGATGCAGTTTCCGTAGATCTTTGGACCGTAGGGTGCGCCGTGCGCACCAGGCTCGACGCAAATCGCTGGTGCGCGCGGCGCACCCTACGGAGTGTGGCTGGTCGTCGAGAACTCGCTCACACCCGCGCGGCGGTGACCGCGGCGCTGCCCCAGGTGGTGCGCCAGCGCTGCTTGACCCCGTGCAGGCCGATCCAGGCCAGCACACCGAGGCTGGCGAACAGCCACAGGCCCAGCTGGTAATCGCCAGTGTGCTGCTTGATGGTGCCGAGGCCGGCGGCGAGGAAGAAGCCGCCGATGCCGCCGGCCATGCCGATCAGCCCGGTCATCACGCCGATTTCCCTGCGAAAGCGCTGCGGCACCAGCTGGAACACGGCGCCGTTACCGGCGCCGAGGCCGAGCATGGCGGCGACGAACAGGGCCAGGGCAGCGGTCGAGCTGGGCAGGTTGAAGCCCACCGCGGCGATGCACAGCGAGGCGATGGTGTACATCATCAGCAACGTGCGGATGCCGCCGATGCGGTCGGCCAGGGCGCCGCCGAGCGGGCGCAGCAGGCTGCCGGCGCAGACGCAGGCGGCGGTGTAGTAGCCGGCGGTCACCGGGTTCAGCCCGTACTGGTCGCTGAAGTAGCCGGGCAGGGCGCTGGCCAGGCCGATGAAGCCGCCGAAGGTGACGCTGTAGAAGAACATGAACCACCAGCTGTCGCGGTCGCCGAGGGCCTTGAGGTAGTCGCCGAAGGCTTTGGGTTTGGGCCGCTCCGGCGCGTTCCTGGCCACCAGGGCGAAGATCACCAGGGTCGCCAGCAGCGGGATCAGCGCCCAGCCGAACACGTTCTGCCAGCCGGACAGCGCCGCCAGACCCGGGGCGAACAGGGCCGCCAGGACGGTGCCGGAGTTGCCTGCGCCGGCGATGCCCATGGCCTTGCCCTGGTGCTGCGGTGGGTACCACTGCGAAGCCAGCGGCAGGGCCACGGCGAAGGCAGCGCCGGCGAAACCGAGGAACAGGCCGAGCAGCAGCGCCTGCTCGTAGCTGCCGATGCCGATCTGCCAGGCGCAGAACAGCGCGATGATCACCACCACCTGGCCGAGCAGGCCGGCGGTCTTCGGCGACAGGCGGTCGCAGAGAAAGCCCATCAGCAGGCGCAGCACGGCGCCGGCGAGAATTGGCGTGGCTACCATCAGGCCGCGTTGCTGGGCGTTGAGTTCGAGGTCGGTGGCGATTTGCACCGCCAGCGGGCCGAGCAGGTACCAGACCATGAAGCTCAGGTCGAAATAGAGGAAAGCGGCGAACAGGGTGGGGGCGTGGCCGGCTTTCCAGAAACTTGTATTCATCGATCACCTCATCAGCGAGAAGGAGCCCAGCATGGCGCGGCGAAACCGTGGTCGTGGACACGGCGGCCGCGCCTGCCGGGGAGGCCGTGCACTTGTGGTGCAGGGCCCTGCGGCCGAGGCCACAGCAGGGTTGAACGATTGCAGTGCAGGCTCGGATCGCGACGCCTGCGCCGGCCCCGGACACTGGGGCGAACACGAAAAAAAACGCCGCTTCACCGCAGGCCATGAAGGCCGGGTGAGGCGACGTCTTTGTCGTGAGGGAGGTGGCCGCCGTTGGCTACCTGGTATCAGGGACTAAGCAAGTGCCGGGCCAACCGATCGAAGGCCCTGATAGGGGGCGTTGCGGCATTTCGGCGAGCGCAGGGCTGCCGCAAAACGAGGCGTTTGCGCTGTCAATGCACCCGAACGGGGCGGGTGCTTCGCTCAGCTATGCGGCGAGCTGAGTGCAGTTCGTGCTTCGATGCTGGCCAGTTGGGCGATACTGGTTGCGTGAGTCGGTAGCGGCAGGGTCAGCAGGGCGATTGCCAGCAGATTGCTCAGCAGCCCAGCCTGACGGGCACGGCGGTAGGTGTCGGTCATCCTCGATCCCCCCTTTTTTCTGTTCTGACCTAGGCGTAGCAGACGATTGGCGATGTGTCACGGTGCTTGCAGCAATAACTGTGCAAGTTCCTGCCAGGGCCTGCTTCGTCAGCGTGCGCCTGGCGCATGGGGAACCCCGCTCAGTCGAGCCGATTGACCTTGGGGAACTTGGCACTGAAGGCGTCCGGCATCGGCACCACCTTCGACTGGCGGTAATCGAAGAACACGAAGCCGGACTTGGCCATGGCCACCAGTGTGCCGTCGGCCGGGCGGGTGATGCGGAAGGTGATATCGCCGCCATAGCGGTTGAAGTCCATCACCCCGACCTCGAACAGCAACTGGTCGCGGGCATGGGCTTCGGCTCGGTAGGTGGTGGCCAGATCGGTGACGATGATGCCGGTGCCGTCCTCGTCGGTCTCGCGAATGCCGAACTCGTAGAGAAAGCGCGCCCTGGCTTCGGAGATCATCGAAATCATCGAGTCGTTGCCCAGGTGGTTGGCACCGTTGATGTCGGTGACCCGCACGGTGAGCTGGGTGCTGTAGCAGTACTGGTCTTCGGGAAATTCTAGGGTCAGGCGGGCCATGGTGCGTCTCGTGGAAAATCAGGCGGCGATTGTACGCCGCCTGCTCCCAGGCAGAAGAGTCATCCGCGCCACAGGCGCTCAGTGCGCGAGGAAGCGCCTGAAGCCCTGCAGCTCGCTGCGGATCTGTGGCAGGGCCTGTTGCAGCACGCTGGCGGCGTTCGCCAGGCGCCGATCATCGGCTCGGCTGGCCTGCAGGGCGGTGAAACTGCCGCTGGTGAACGGCAGCACCACCTTGTGCCGTTCGCCGAGGAAGGCCAGGCGGTCCCAGTCGCCAGCCACCAGCAGCCGCGGCGAACTGGGGCTGAACAGGCTCTGGCCGATGCTGTAGTCATGCGCCGGGTTGTTCACTCCCAGCAGCGGCAGCAGGGTTGGCAGCAGGTCGACATGGCTGGTGCGCAGCTTGGTGCGCTGCGCCTCGCGGCCCGGCACCCAGAGCACCAGCGGCACGCGCAGCTGGGCATCGACGAAGGTGGAGTTGTGGCCCCAGCGGCCGTTGTCCATGAACTCTTCGCCATGATCGCCGGTGATCACGATCAGCGTGTCGTCCAGCAGCCCGCGCTGTTCGAGATGGTCGACGACCCGGGCGATCTGCCCGTCAAGGTGGTGCACGGCGTTCAGGTAGCGCTTGTAGATGCCGTCGATGTCGCGCTCTAGGTCCATGCTGGCGTAGCTGAAGTCCGGGAGGTAATCCGGCTCGATCACCGACTCGGGCGGGAAGTCGTAGTTGGCGTGCGGCGACTCGAAGAACATGAAGGTCATGAAGGGCTTCGCACGGTCGCGCTGGTCGATGAACTGCAGCAGGTCGTCGACGTTCTTGCGGTCGCGCTGCCAGCTCGGCCCGCGGTCATAGGATTGCATCTGCGCCGGTGGCACCTTGACGAACAGGGTCTTGTCGAACTCCGGATAGCTGAACTTGGCGCTGGTGAACAGGCGCATCTGGTAGTCCTGCTGTTGCAGCACGTCGATGAGCGGGCTGCCGATGCGCGCATCCAGTACCGAAAACCAGAGGTTGGCCGGCAGGCCGTAGAACTGGCTGAACATGCCGATACGGGTGCCGTTGCCACCGGAGAAATGACTGTCGAAGCGCAGCGCGCGCGCCGCGAAGGCGTCGGTCTGCGGCATCACCCGTGGGTTGAGGCTGTCGGCACGCCAGGATTCGGCCACCAGCCACACCAGGTTCAGCGGTTTGTCCGGGCGCGTCAGACGCAGCGGCGCCTGCGGATACTTGAGCTGGCCCTTGAGTGCGACGTTTTCCAGCTCCAGACGCTGCGGTCGCTGCAGGCCGAGCTGTTGCTCGAGGAAGCGGCGCATGGTCAGCGGCTGATAGAAGGGCATGCGCTGAGCGGTCTCGAGCAGGGGGCTGTAGCCGTAGAAGTGGCTGACGCCGTAGCTGACGCGCTCGCCCAGCGTGGCCAGGAGAAACAGCGGCAGCACCCACAGCCAGCGCGGCGCGGGTAGCCGCGGTTGCCATCTGGCCAGCGCACTGGCCAGCAGGCGCAGCAGCGCCTGGCCCAGCAACAGCGCGGCGGCGATCAGGGCGAAGCCGCTCTGCGTCGATTCGGAGGAGCCCAGGGCCGCGATACCGCCCGGCGTGGTGAGGATGTTCCAGACGAAACCGTTGAGGTGAAAGCCATACAGCTGCCAAAGCAGTCCGTCGGCGTAGATCAGCAACTGCAGCAGACCCGCCAGCAGCACCGACAGCGTCAGGCCGAGACCGCGGTGCAGCCGGCTGCCAAGCTGGCCCAGCAACCACAGAGGAGCGATGAACAGCAGCGCGTAGCTACCGAGCAACACCAGCTGGTACAGCCCCAGGGCGAGGCTCGCCGGCGGGTCGAAGGCGCGGGACAGATGCCCGGCGACGGCGAGCCAGGTGAAGAACCAGTACAGCGAGTCGGCGCGGCGCGTCGATGGATGGCTGGGCACGCACAATTTCCTTTCTTATTGGAGATGGCCGCGCAAGGTAGCGATGCGACCTTAAGCGAGGCTTAATCGGCGTTCAGCGGTGTGCGGTGTTGAGGTGATAGAAGGTCACTCGGCCGCCTTCCTTGCTGGGGCCTTCGTTGTCCTGGATGTAGGCCCCGGCCTTGAAGTACAGCTGCTGCTTCGCCCAGGAGGGATGGAGCTGGCGGTACAGCGAGCCCTTGTCGTCGTCCTTGCTGACCACGGCCACGCCCAGCTTGCCGGTAGGCGTCAGGCGCAGGTCGTAGCCGAAGCGTTCGCCCAGCTGCACGTTTTCCGCCAGCAGGATGTTCTGCACCTGGTGATCGCCGGGTTTCTCGCGCAGCAGCAACTCCAGGCGGCCGATACCGTTGCGATAGTGGTACTGCAACTTGATCAGCGGGTCGTTTTCGCTGCCGGGCTCGTCCTTGCTGTGAATCTGGCCGATCACCACCTTGTTCTTGCTGGGCACGCTGTCGACTGTCAGCACTGCGCTGAGGTAGCTGTCGCTGCTGCCGTGTTGCCAGTTGCTCAGGCTGCCGTCGCTCTGCGTCTCGCGCAGCTCGCTGCGAGGGTACTTGGCATCGGCGGTGGGCGAGCCGGTCACCGGTGCCCAGAAGGTCACGCTGCCATCTGCGTTGCGGCGGAAATAGCCGCTCTGATAGCCGTTGTTGAGCCTCGTGGTGCTGATGGTGGTCGGGGCTGGGTCGGTGGGGACGGACAGGTTCCAGGTGGTGAGATCGAGCACGTAGAGTCCTTGGTCGGGAGTGGAAAGCCCCCTTTCGTCTACCGAAGCGGCAAATGGTTCAACGCTGCCCCGAACCGCAAGCCGAACGGTCGCACTCGGGGCAGAGCAGGTCAGGCGGCCGGTCGCTGCTGACGCTGGTAGAGGAACTCCAGCACCGCGGTGCGGTAGGCGTGATACTGCGGGTCGTTGGCCAGTGCCAGGCGGTCGCGCGGGCGCGGCAGGTCGACGGCGAGAATTTCGCCGACGGTGGCCGCCGGACCGTTGGTCATCATCACGATGCGATCGGACAGCAGCACGGCTTCGTCAACGTCATGGGTGACCATCACCACGGTGCTCTGGGTCTGCCCGACGATGCGCAGTAGCTCGTCCTGCAGGTGCGCGCGGGTCAGGGCATCGAGGGCGCCGAACGGCTCGTCCATCAGCAGCACCTTGGGCTCCATGGCCAGGGCGCGGGCGATGCCGACGCGCTGCTTCATGCCGCCGGAGATCTCGTTGGGGTGCTTGTGCATGGCATGACTGAGGCCGACCATGTTCAGCGCCTGCTCGGTGCGGGCCTTGAGCTGGGCCTTGTTTTCGCGCGCGCCGAAGACCTTCTCCACGGCCAGGTGGACGTTGCCGAAGCAGGTCATCCAGGGCAGCAGGCTGTGGTTCTGGAACACCACGGCGCGCTCCGGGCCGGGCCCGTCGATCTCGCGGCCGTTGCAGATCAGGCCGCCTTCGTTGGCCTCGAGCAGGCCGGCGATCAGGTTGAGCACGGTGGATTTGCCGCAGCCGGAATGGCCGATCAGCGCCACGAACTCGCCGCGGGCGATGCTCAGATTGACGTCTGCCAGCGCCTGGAAGCGGCCTTTCTTGGTGTCGAAGTGCTTGCTGACGGCGGTCAGCTCCACGAACTTGTCCATCGCAATTCTCCCGTTCCCCGGAGGCTGCCCGGGGAGTCGTGTCAGGCTTTCCCGTATTCAATTCGGGATGTTTTCATTTAAATCAATGGGTTGAATTCGTTTCTTCTACTGCTTTATCAGCTCGCGTAGTCGAAACGCCTGGCGATCAGCAGCAGCGTCTGCTCCAGCGCCAGGCCCACCAGGCCGACGATGATGATGGCGATGAGAATGTGCTCGACGTTGAGGTTGTTCCACTCGTCCCACACCCAGAAACCCAGGCCGATGCCACCGGTGAGCATCTCTGCGGCCACGATCACCAGCCAGGCCACGCCGATGGCCAGGCGGATGCCGGTCATCAGGTGCGGCAGCACGGCGGGAAACAGGATGCGCGTCAGCACCTTGAACTCCGACAGCTTGAGCACACGGGCCACGTTCAGGTAGTCCTGCGGCACACTGGCCACGCCGGCGGCGGTGTTGAGGATGATCGGCCAGATCGAGCTGATGAAAATCACCCAGATCGACGCCGGGCCGGCCGCCTCGAATACCAAGAGGCCGATCGGCAGCCAGGCCAGCGGCGAGACCGGACGCAACAGGCTGATGATCGGCGCCAGCATGCCGGCCAGGAAGGCGAAGCGGCCGATGGCGAAGCCCAGGGGAATGCCCACCAGCGCGGCGAGGCCGAAGCCGACGCCGACGCGGCCAAGCGAGTTGAGGATGTTCCAGCCGATGCCCATGTCGTTGGGGCCGTTGTCGTAGAAAGGGTCGGCGAACAGCACCAGGGCGGCCTGCCAGGTGCTCAAAGGCCCGGGCAGGCCCTCGCTGTACTGCGCCAGCAGCGACCAGAAGCCGATGAAGGCGAGGATACCCAGCAGCGGAGCGATGCCGGCCTTGAACAGCGTGGCGAGGGTTTGCGCGTCGGGTAGCCGCGTCGCAAGGCTTGCGCGCGGCTTGGCGACTGGGGGTAATGGCGTTTTCAGGGGCGCATTCATGGTCACCTCCGATCAGGCTTTGATGGCGAAGGAATCGGCATAGGCGGCCGGGTTGCTGCCGTCCCAGACCACACCGTCGATCAGTGTGCTGCTGCGCAACGGGCTGCTTGGCACCGCCAGTTTCAGCGCGCCGGCGGCCTCAGCGTAGAGCGCGGTCTGGTTGATCTGCGCAGCCACGGCGGCGTAATCCGGTGCGTCCTTGAGCAGGCCCCAGCGCTTGAACTGGGTGAGGAACCACATGCCGTCGGAGTGATAGGGGAAGTTGACGCTGCCGTCCTTGCAGAAGGCCATGGCGTGCTCGTCCTTCCAGTTGTTGCCCAGGCCATCTTCATACTGCGCAAGGAAGCGTGGCTCGATCACCTGCACCGGGGCGTTGACGTAGGCCTTGCCGGAAATCAGCTTGGCGGTGCTCTTGCGGTTCTCCTCGCTGGCCTCGATGAAGCGGCTGGCGTCGAGAATGGCCATGATCAGCGCGCGCGCTGCGTTGGGATACTGCTCGATAAAGGCGCGGGTGGTGCCGAGCACCTTCTCCGGGTGGTCCGGCCAGATCTGCTGGGTGGTGGTGGCGGTGAAGCCGATTTTGTCGAAGATCGCCCGCGCGCCCCAGGGTTCGCCGACGCAGAAGCCGTCCATGTTGCCGACGCGCATGTTGGCGACCATCTGCGGTGGTGGCACGACGATGGTCTTCACGTCGCTCATGGGGTTGATGCCCAGGCTGGCGAGCCAGTAGTACAGCCACATGGCGTGGGTGCCGGTGGGGAAGGTCTGGGCGAAGGTCAGCGGGTTGCCGCCTTTCTTCACGTGCTCGGCCAGTTGCGCGCCGTTGGTCACACCGGCGTCGCGCAACTGTTTGGAAAGCGTGATGGCCTGGCCGTTCTGGTTCAGGCCCATGAGCACCGCCATGTCCTTCTGCGGGCCGGCCAGGCCGAGCTGGGCGCCGTACATCATGCCGTAAAGCACATGGGCAGCGTCCAGTTCGCCGGTGTTGAGCTTGTCGCGCACGCCGGCCCAGGAGGCCTCCTTGCTCGGGTTGATGGTCAGGCCATATTTCTCGCCGAAACCCTGTGTCGCGGCTACCACCACCGAGGCGCAATCGGTCAGTGGAATGAAGCCAACCGTCAGCGCGGCCTTCTCCGGTGCGTCGGAGCCGGCGGCCCAGGCCGCGCTGCGCAGCGAAGCGGGGGCGGACAGGCCGAGCGCGGCGATACCGCTCACGGCGCCGGCCAGGGCGATGGATTGCTTGAGGAAGTTGCGGCGGCTGGTGTCCAGCGGCTTGTTCGAATCACGATCGGTCATGGGTCTAATCCTTGTCAGGCGCATAAACAAAAACGGCGTACGCCAGGCCACCTCAAATGAGAGGGAGGTGACCTGACGGACGCCGTTGTCCGTGATCCTCGGCCCGCCGCCGTTGGCGTGCTACGCAGGATGGTTGACAGTGACTTAGCAAGGGGCTTGCCAGCTTTCACGTATAACAGCCGAGCAGCACCATGCGGCGCCTGGCAGGTAGAGGCTGGATACAAGCCGGCCAGCAGCTAACCGTTTTTAATCAAGAAGTTGCAGATGCTTGTTGAGGTCGATTGACAGCATGCGCGGCGAGCGAGCGCGCGGCTCGCCCTGCATGTTTCTGAGCCAATGCCGTGCATGGGCAGGCGACGCTGAGCCTTTTTGGTTCGCCTGGAAGGCTCAGGAAGCCGGTTGAACGCGCGCCTCCTCGACGAAATCGCGCAGCCAGCGCAGCACTTCGACGGCTTCCCAGCGGGCCGGATCGAACAATGCATAGGCCAGCCCCTGGTAGCCGACCACGTCCAGCTGGCGGTGGTAGCCGGCGCGCTGCAGCAGGGCCTCGATCTCGGCGAAGCAGGTATTGAAGTGCTGACGATTGAAGGGGGTGCGGCTCTCGGTGACGATGCCCTCGAGCTGCAGCTCCTCGACCATCTCGCGCACCCGCTCCAGCGGCATGCGGTTCACCCGGTGTTTCAACTGCAGTACGTCCAGCATGGTAGCGCTCCTGTGCAAAAGGTCATTTACCTGTGATGCCAAGCCTAATCTAAAAATACTGTACAAATAAACAGTATTGAGGAATAGTAAGGCCACTGCAGACCTGTCCGCCCGCAAGACGGGCGCCTTGCGAGAGGAGAATTGGCAATGCAACAGATGCTGATGACGATTGTGCTATCGGTCTTCCTGTACGGCTGCGCTCAGCCCCAGGTCGAGCGACCGCAGGCCAATGGCGCGTACCTGGTGATCGAGGGCGAGCAGGCCTGGGCCGTGCTGGTGTCCGATGGTCGCAGAGTGGAGGAGGTTGGCCGGGTGCTGGATGTGATTCGCCTACCCAGCCATCATTCCAACATCGCCGCCAGTTACGTGATCGACACCCCCAACTGCGGCAAGCTGCAATGGCTGACCGAGCGACATGGCGCCGCGGAGGGTGAAACCACGCTGCTGCCCGCCGCCTTCAACGAACAACTGGGCAACCCCAACTGCGTATTGAACCAGGGGCTCAGCCGGGCCTGGACGGCGCTGGACTATTCCGGCTGAGCGCAGCGCGCCCCGACATTCGACAGCCGAGACGCGCAAAGAAAAAAGCGCCGCGACCTTAACGGAAGCGGCGCTTTTCATTTATGCGTCAGCGCGTGCTTACAGCAGGTGTTGCTTGTCCATCTCGATGGCGGCGTCGAGGGTTTCCAGCAGCGCCTTGCGCACCTTCAGCTTGGTGTTCTTGTGCGCGGTCATGTTGATCTTCTTCATCTGCTGCGCCACTGCCTGAGCGGTGGCCAACAGTTGCTCGGCCGGCACGATCTTGTCGAGGAAGCCGGCATCCACTGCACCGGCAGGGTCGAACATCTCGCCATTAATCACCGAACGATGGAAGGCGGATTTGCGCAGACGGTCGCGGGCCAGCTCGATGCCGACATGGTGCATGGTCATGCCGATCTGCACTTCGTTCAGGCCGATGTTGAACGGGCCTTCCACGCCGATACGGTAATCGGCGGACAGCAGGATGAATGCCCCCTTGGCCACGGCATGACCCGGGCAGGCGACGATGATCGGGTAGGGGTGAGCGAGCATGCGCCGCGCCAGGGTAGAACCGGCAGCCACCAGGTTGATCGCATTCTGCGGGCCGGAGGTCATCACCTTCAGATCATAGCCGCCGGAAAGAATGCCTGGCTGGCCAGTGATGACGACGATGGCGCGATCCTGCTCCGCACGATCGAGCGCTGCATTGAAGGCGGCGATCACGTCAGGGGAGATGGCATTGACCTTGCCGTTGCTCAGGGTGAGGGTGGCGATGCCGTCCTCGAGTTGGTAGCTGATCAGGTCGCTCATGGCAGTTTTCCTTGTTAGGGCCGCAGGGCTGAATGTGGGCAGAAGGTACTCAGCGGAATCGCTCTGGTAAAGCGCCGTGGCTGACTGGTGGGTCAGTGTTTTTGCCTATCGCGGCGATGCCGGATGGCAATTGGCCGAGAGACGTCGCGCGGCAATAAGGTGTAGCGAACCGAAGGAGAGCTACCCATGAATACCCTGTACTCCATCCTTTATGTCATCGCCGTGATCGGTCTGTTGCTGGCAGCGGTCCTGTTCAGCGAAAGCCAGCTGCTGCGCAGCCCCACCGGCGTCCTGCTGCTGTTCGGCGCCGGCCTGTTTGCCTCGCTGGGCTTCCTGCTGTTTGGTCATACGCGCTTCGACGATCAACCCGCCAGCGAGCACGACGAAAACCCGCTTCGCTCTTAAGCGCATGAATCCTTTAAAAAAAATTTGCCATCGGGAAAACATTCGACTAAATTAGCGCGCCTCGACGGGGTAAACGCCAAAACGTCGAGATCCGGTGAAGTGTCCGAGTGGTTGAAGGAGCACGCCTGGAAAGTGTGTATACGGGAAACCGTATCAAGAGTTCGAATCTCTTCTTCACCGCCACTTTCAATAAGCCCTTGATTTTCCTAGAGAATCAGGGGCTTTTTGTTTCAGCTAGACGCCTTTCTGATCCCATAGGTACAGAAGGGTGGTACAGATGCACGTCATGACCAAGCCGTGGAAGCATCCTCGTTCGGGGATTTTTTACCTCCGCCGTGAAGTCCCCGAAGACATCCGTCAGATCATCGGCAAGCGCGAATGGAAGGTCTCACTCAGAACCCGAGACTTCGCCACTGCCCGTCCTCGTTTCGCATCGGAGCTGATCCGTTGCGAGGACATCTTCTTCGCAGCCAGAGAGCAACTCGCTGGCCGTCCACGAGTTCTAGCCTCTGATGCCCCCAAGCTCGCCGATAGGTGGGCGCAAGCTGTGCTTGAGTCATGGGAAGGCAAGCCTGAGGATCTCACCGACTTTCTGATCCAGCCTCTTGATGGTGATGACGTCACCGATGTTCAGCTCGCCTGTGATGTTGTCGATAGCAGCAGCTACAAGGCTCGCCAGAACGCTGTAGAAGGGTTCATGAAGTCGGTGCTGGCTCAGCACCATTTGCCTGTTCCTGATGCCTCTGAGCCCGCCTACAGGTCTCTGGTGGATGCGTTCTACAGCCGCTGGTGCGACCTCTGCAGGATGGCACTGGCGCGATTTGCAGGTGACTGGCGAGAAGCCATGGAGCTTCCGTTCGCTGAGAAACCACTCGCGGTGGAGCAGAAGGCAGCAGAGAGCAAGCTGAGCAGCCCCAGGCTTTCAGAAGTCTTCCGCAAATGGGCGGATGACAAGCGCCTGACCGATGGCGATACCCGCAGCACCAATAAGACCATCTCCGAGTTCGGCGCAACGGTCACGCGCTTCGTTGAGCTATACGGTGACCTTCATGTACCCAGGATCACCCGTGCGCTTTGCCAGGAGTTCAAGATGGCTCTGAGCAAACTGCCGACGAAGGGAGAGGGCATTCGAGGGCTGGCTGCGCCGGAATTGATTGCCAAGGCTGAGGCGGAAGGGTTGCCTACTGCCGGGTTGGCGACGGTGAAAAAGCAACTGCGAGCCCTGTCCGCTGTGCTGAACTTCGCGGTGCAGCGCTTGGCCGCGATGGACGAAGAACCCATCTCTGCATCGGGAATGCTCAGAAGCATCGCCAAGGCAGCGCGAAGAGCTGAAACAAGGGCTGCCGAGGACAAGCACTACACTCGCCAGGATCTGGTCGCCATCTTCACTAGCCCCTTGTTCAAAGGCCAATGGCAGCCGCCACGCTCTGATTTCGGTCAGGCGCTTTACTGGCTGCCGCTGCTCATGGTTTACACGGGAGCCCGTCGAGAGGAGTTCCCTCATGTGGTAGCGCTGGGCTGGTCAGCGAGCTGCTTGGTCAGGTGCTGCTCGTTTCGTATGGCTGCGATTGAAGCCGGTTGCTGATCATCTGGCGCCCGCTCACCATCGTTATCGCAGGGGTAGTCCGAGCATCGTGTTTGAACGGGGAGGGGGTGCCCTGTTTTTTCAGGCGGAGAGGGGTGGGTACTGGGGGGAATCGAGTGTGACGGCTCGATGGATAGGGGCTCGCATTTTTGCTGAAAAAAATCGCTGCAGATAATTGACGAGTACAGAAAATGAGTACGAAACTAATCGGTTAAAGGCGCAATATGCTGAAAGGAAAGGCTTTTTTAGCCTGGCTGTGATCCTCAAGAGTTCGAATCTCTTCTTCACCGCCACTTTCGCAATACATGAAGCCCCGAGAGCTGAAAAGTTCTCGGGGCTTTTTGTTTGCTGCCTTTTTGCTTTTGCCCATCTCCGGCGCAACCTGTGTGGGCTTGCGTGAAGCCTCACCTCAACCTTGGCCCTGGCCGCTCCCGGTGGTCCATTGGCAATAACCATGGTCACTATCGAGAACGCTGATTTCTATCTGGCGAGCCGGTGGCCTACTGTCGATCGCAACAGAAATTGAGTTGGATTGGAGGTGGCTATGCCCCGTATCGATGTGGTGTCCCTGGTTGGTAGCGCCGTGCCGGCTGAGCTCAGAGCCGATGGTCATATGGCGTGCTGGCTGCTGATGGTCGATGGTCAACCCAAGGCCGGGCCCTTCGCTTCGCGTGAGGCGGCGCTGGCTTGCCAGGCGGTGTGGCTGCTCAGCACCGCTGCCCGGCGCGAGGGTGACTTGCTGCTGGCCTGATTACCGTTTTACCCCGCGCTCGCTCCAGCGCTCCCCTTGGCCCGCCTCTGGCGGGCTTTTTCTTGTCTGCCGGGTAGAATGGCGATCATTTGTTCGAGGGGCGCCGTGTGGCCAGGTGGGACATTTTCTGCAGCGTGGTGGACAACTACGGCGACATTGGCGTGACCTGGCGGCTGGCTCGGCAGCTGGCGGCCGAGCAGGGGCATGCGGTGCGCCTTTGGGTCGATGAGCTGAGCGCCTTCGTGCGCCTGTGCCCTGCAGCGAATCCCGACGCCGAGAGTCAGCTGCGTTCGGGTGTCGAGGTGCGTCACTGGCGTGAGCCGTTCCCGGCGGTTGAGCCGGCGGAGGTGGTGATCGAGGCCTTCGCCTGCCAGTTGCCACCTTCCTATATAGAGGCGATGACGGCGCGCGGCTCGCGGCGTCTGTGGCTGAACCTGGAATACCTCAGCGCCGAAGACTGGGTTGCCGGGTGTCATGGCCTGCCATCACCTCAGCCGGGCGGTTTGCAGAAGTTCTTCTTCTTTCCCGGGTTCGTGGCGGGCACGGGGGGCTTGTTGCGTGAGGCCGAGCTACTGGCGCGGCGGCGCGCCTTTCAGGCCGATGCGTCGGCGCGGCAGGCGTTTCTGCAATCGCTCGGTGTGGTGCGTGTAGCCGGGGCGCGCTTGATCTCGCTGTTCGCCTACGAAAATGCCGGGCTGGCGGGCTGGCTCGATGCGCTGGCAGCCGGCGCGCAAGCGACTCAGCTGCTGGTGCCGCAAGGCAAGATTCTCGCCGATCTGCAGGTCTGGCTCGGTGACGCGCAGCTGGCGCCGGGTGATCAGCGCCGGCGTGGCAATCTGCAGATTCATGTGCTGCCTTTTCTTGCTCAGGACGATTACGACCGTCTGCTGTGGTGCTGCGACCTCAATGCGGTGCGCGGCGAGGATTCCTTTATCCGCGCGCAGTGGGCCGGGCGGCCGCTGCTCTGGCATATCTACCCGCAGGAGGAAGGGGCGCACTGGGACAAGCTGGAGGCTTTCCTGGCGCTCTATGGCGCCGAGTTGCCGTCGGACGTCGCCGCTGCGCATGCCGCGTGGTGGCGCGCATGGAATGCCGGAGAGGGGATGGAGCAGGCCTGGCCTGCGCTTCTGCACGCGTGGCCGGTATTGCAGCAACATGCCGAGCGCTGGTGCGATTCGCAGGCCGCTCGGCCGGACCTTGCCACAGCGCTGGAACAGTTTTACCTAAATTGGCTATCATACGCGGCCTAGATTTCTGTACCTCCCGCATATTTCGGATATCCGCATGAAAACTGCACAAGAAATGAGAGTCAACAGCGTGGCCCTGATCGATGGCCAGCCGTGGCTGATCCAGAAGGCCGAGTTCACCAAGTCCGGTCGTAACAGCGCCATCGTCAAGATGAAGCTGAAGAACCTGCTCAACGGTTCCAAGACCGAGACCGTCTACAAAGCCGACGACAAGATGGAGCCGGTGATTCTCGAGCGCAAGGAAGTGAACCTGTCCTACATCAGCGGTGAGGACTACGTGTTCATGGATCCGGAGTACAACTCCTACGAGCTGCGTGCCGAAGATCTGGAAAGCGTTCTGCCGTTCATCGAAGAAGGCATGACCGACGTCTGCGAAGCCGTGTTCTTCGAAGGCAAGGTGATCTCCGTCGACCTGCCGACCACCATCGTGCGTCAGGTTGTCTACACCGAGAACGCTGCCCGTGGCGACACTTCCGGCAAGGTGATGAAGCCTGCCAAGCTGCGCAACGGCACCGAGATCAAGGTTGCCGAGTTCGTTGACATCGACGACTGGATCGAGATCGATACCCGTGACGGTTCCTACAAGGGCCGCACCCAGGCTCCGGCCTGAGCTTGAACGCTACGAAGAACCCGGCCTTCGCGCCGGGTTTTTTGTGGCTGTTACGCGGTGGTTTGCGTGGGGCGCGCGGCGCATGATCCTACTGCTGCGGTGTCGCCAGGCTGGCCTGTAGTGCCTGGTCCCAGGGCGGCGGGAAGCCGAAGCGCTGCTTGAGAAAGCTCAGCAGCAGCCGTGTGCGCGGGCTGGCTTCGCGTTCCAGGCGCAGCGCGTAGATGCTCACCGGCTCAGCGGCCGGCAGGCCCTGCTCGCAGAACAGCGGGATCAGCTCGCCACGCTGCAGATGCTCGCTGCTCATCCAGGTGGGCAGGTGGGCGACGCCCAGGCCGGCGAGGGCGCTGAACAGCAGGGTCTCGGCATTGTTGCTGGTCTGGCGCAGGCGTTTGGGCTTGCACAGTTGCAGCTTGCCGTCGACCTCGAAGCGCCAGGCGTAGGGTGGGGCGAGGCTGTCCCAGTCCAGGCCGTCGTGTTGCTCCAGCTCCAGCGGGCTGCGCGGGATGCCGCGGCGGCGCAGGTAGTCCGGGCTGGCGCAGACGATGCGGGTCATCGACGCCAGCGGGGTGGCGACCAGGCGACTGTCCGGCAGCGGGCCGATGCGTACGACGATGTCCACCTCGCCCAGATGCTCACCCTGCAGGTCGGTGAAACTGTCGATCAGGCGCAGCTGCACGTCGAGCCCGGGGTTGGCGCGCAGGAAGTTGGCAATCGCGGGTGCCAGGTGGCGGCGACCGAAGGGCGAGGGTGCGTCGATGCGAATCAACCCTTCCGGCGCGCTGCTCAGCGATACCGCCTCGGCACGCGCCAGGTGCAACTCGGCAAGAATGCGCCGGGCACGTTCGGCGAATGCCAGGCCCGCCGGGGTCACGCGCACCGCATGGGTGCTGCGGCTGAACAGGCTGCTGCCCAGGGCGCGCTCCAGCGCGTCGATGCGCCGGGCCACCGCCGAAGGCGTGAGCGGGTGACGCCGGGCAGCGGCAGAGAAACTGCCGGTTTCCAGCACGTCGAGAAAGAGTTCCAGCTGGTCGGTCAGGGCATCGGGGTTCATGGTGATCTGCTTGTGCGTAATCGGCACAGCCATTTTGCGTTGCTGTGCGTTTCCGCGCTAGCCGAGGCTGCTTAACATGCCTTCCACTGTCTGGAGGTGCCATGAATCTGTTCGACCTGTTGCCGAATCTGTTGCTGGGGCTGGGTTTGGGAACGCTGGGAGGGTTGTTCGGCATCGGCGGCGGGCTGATCGCCATTCCGGTACTGGGCATTGTCTTCGGGCTGGATCAGCAACTGGCGCAGGGCACCGCCCTGGTGATGGTGGTGCCGAACGTGATGTTGGCGATCTGGCGTTACCACCAGAGAAACCGTATCGACCTGCGCTATGCCCTGCTGCTGGGTGTCACCAGTTTCTTCTGCGCCTGGCTGGCCTCGCTGTACGCGGTGGAGGTGGACTCGCGCACCATGCGCTGGGCCTTTGTCGGCTTCCTGCTGGCGCTGGCAGCCTACAACCTGCTGCGCATGCTGATGGCTCAGGTACCGGCCAGCGGCGAGCTGCGCCATCACTGGGGCTGGTTCGGCGTGCTGGGCGGGGTGTCCGGCGCCATGGGCGGTCTGTTCGGTGTGGGCGGCGCGGTGGTGGCGACGCCGGTGTTGACCAGCGTGTTCGGCACCAGCCAGGTGGTGGCGCAGGGGCTTTCACTGTCGCTGGCGCTGCCGAGCACCGGGGTGACTTTGCTCACCTATGCGGTGCACCATCACGTCAACTGGTGGATGGGCGTGCCGCTGGCCATTGGCGGCCTGCTCAGCATCAGCTGGGGGGTACGCCTGGCGCACTCGCTGCCGGAGCGTCTGCTGCGCAGTCTGTTCTGCGGCTTCCTGCTGCTCTGCGCGCTGCTGTTGGCGCTGGAATCCGGCGGCCTATAGCCGGAAGCCTTCGACGATATGTTCGGCCAGGCACTCGGTCACCGGGGACTGGCTGCTTTCGTTGCGCAGCAGCACGATGCTGGTCAGTGGCAGCAGGGGCAGGCCTTCGGCCTCACCGAGAATGCGCAAGTCCGGGGTGATCAGACTTTGCAGCTGCGCGGTGACGGCCAGGCCGGCGCGTACCACGGCGAAGATCGCCGACAGGCTGGGGCTGGTATAGGCGATGCGATAGGGGCGACTCATCGCATCCAGCGCGTTGCAGGCCCATTCGCGGCAGAAGCAGTCGGCGTTGAACATGGCCAGCGGCATGGGGTTCTGCTCGTGCGGGCAGAAGCCCTGGGCCACGGCCCAGGCGAAGCGCTCCTGGCGCAGCAGTTGGCCGATCTCCTTGCCGGGCTGGCGGGTAACGATGGTCAGATCGAGATCCTGGCGCAGCAACAGCTGGCCGGAGGGTTCGCAATGCACCTCCACCTGCACCAGCGGGTAGGCCTGGGCGAAGCGCGAGAGTATTTCCGGCAGGAAACGCATCACATAGTCGTCCGGCGTGCCGATGCGCACGGCGCCGACCATGTGCGGTTCGCGCAGGGTGTTGAGCACTTCGCCGTGCAGCTTGAGAATGCGCCGCGCATAACCCAGCAGCACCTGGCCTTCGGGCGTCAGCCGCACCTGGCGGCCGTCGCGCTCGAACAGCGGTCGCTGTACCACGTCTTCCTCCAGCCGCTTCATCTGCATGCTGACGGCCGATTGGGTGCGATTGACCGTTTCCGCGGCGCGGGTGAAGCCGCCGGTGTCGGCGATGGCCACGAAGCTGCGCAGCAGTTCGGTATCAATGCTGGGGTGGTAGGCCATTCATCAATCCTCGAGATGGATACTATAAATAACATTCGTTGGATTGATCTTAAGCGCGGCCCGACAATTACGCCAACCCCACAGGGAGGGCGAAAAGATGAAAGGTCAGAAAGGTTATGCACTGGCACAGGCCATCCACTTCGAGCGCCTGCCGTCATTGGCAGCCATGTGGCGTATGCTGCGTCGCTGGCAGCAGTTGGCGCGCCAGCGTCGGCAACTGGCTCGGCTCGATGCCGCTGCGCTGAAGGACCTGGGCTTGTCCCGCGCCGATGTGATGCAGGAGGCCGAACGGCCATTCTGGGATGATCCGCTGAAAAAGTGACGAGTAATGACTGGAGTTGTTGAATGAGCGCGGAACGCAAGGGCGCCGATTTTTTCCTGTTCCAACTGATGCTGCTGCTCTGCGCCATCTGGGGCAGCCAGCAGGTGGCCATCAAGCTGGCGGCGGACGACATCGCGCCCATGCTGCAGGTGGCCCTGCGCTCCGGCATCGCCGCACTGCTGGTCGGGCTGCTGTTGTTATGGCAGCGCGGTTGGCGCGACTGGGTCAGCGCGACTTGGCTGGCCGGACTGCTGGCAGGCGTGCTGTTCGCCCTGGAGTTCTTCTTCATCGCCTTGGGTCTGCGCCATACCACGGCCTCGCATATGGCGGTGTTTCTCTATACCGCGCCCATCTTCTCGGCGCTTGGGCTGCACCTGTTGCTGCCCAGCGAGCGCCTGCGGCGTCTGCAGTGGCTGGGTATCGCGCTGTGTTTTGGCGGTGTGGTGATGGCCTTCGGTGTGGGCGGCAACTGGGCCCAGATCGATGCCGGTATGCTGCTTGGTGATGTGCTGGGGCTGTGCGCCGGCATGGCCTGGGGCGCTACCACGGTGGTGGTGCGCGCTTCTCGACTGTCCGAGGCGCCGCCTGGGCTGACGCTGTTCTATCAGTTGGCGGTGGCCTTCGCGTTGCTGCTCGCTTATGCGCTGGCGGTGGTCGATCTTGGCCAGTTGCGCTGGAGCCCGATCGCCATCGGCAGCATCCTGCTGCAGGGCGTGGTGGTGTCGTTCTTCACCTACCTGACCTGGTTCTGGCTGCTGCGCCGTTACCTGGCTTCGAACATGGCGGTGTTCTCCTTCATGACCCCGCTGTTCGGCGTCAGCTTCGGCGTGCTGGTGCTGGACGAGCCGCTGACGCTGAACTTCATCATCGGCGCGGCACTGGTGCTGTCGGGCATCACCCTGGTCAGCAGCGAGGCCTGGCTGCGTCGGCGCTTCGCTGACTGGCGCGGTTTGCCGCAACGATCCTGATGCTTTGCCTGCAAGGAGGCTGGAATTTGTCCGCTTATCACTTGGCCCAACTGAACATCGCCTGGATGAAGGCACCGCTGGAATCGCCGGGAATGGCCGATTTCGTCGCCAACCTGCAGCGCGTCAATGCCCTGGCCGAAGCCTCGCCTGGCTATGTCTGGCGTTTGCAGGACGAGGCGGGCGATGCCACGGCGATCCGCCCGTTCGGTGACGAGGTGCTGGTGAACATGTCGGTCTGGCAGGACGTGCAGTCGCTCAGCGATTACGTCTACAAATCCGCGCATACCGAGATGCTCAAGCGCCGCCGCGAATGGTTCGAGCGCGTCGAACAGGCGCACCAGGTGTTGTGGTGGGTGCCGGCCGGGCATCGTCCGGACGTGGTCGAGGCGGCCGAGCGTCTGGCGCATTTGCGCGAGCATGGCGCCACGCAGCAGGCCTTCACCTTCCGCCATGCGTTCGCGGCGCCGGCCTGATAGGCTGGCTCGCCATGACGCTCTCACTTTCTCTCGCCGAAGCGCGCCGCCTGGCCCTGGCGGCTCAGGGGTTCGGCCGTACCCCGCGCGGCGCCATCGCCCACCGGCACTTGCAGGCGCAGATCGAACGCCTCGGCGTGCTGCAGATCGATTCGGTCAACGCCTTGGTGCGCTCGCATTACCTGCCGGCGTTTTCCCGCCTTGGCCACTACCAGGCCGAGCACCTCGACGAACTGGCCTGGGGCCGGGCGCGCCGTCGGCGCCTGTTCGAGTACTGGGGACACGAGGCTTCGCTGTTGCCGCTGGAACTCTATCCGCTGCTGCGCTGGCGCATGCGCCGGGCCGCCGATGGCCAGGGCATCTACCCGGGGCTGGCGCGCTTCGGCGTGGAGCGGCGCGACGCCATAGAGACCGTGCTGCAGGCCGTGCGCGAGCGCGGTGCGCTGGGCGCCGGCAGTCTGTCCAGTCGTACTGAGAAGGCCGGCCCTTGGTGGGACTGGAGTGCGGAAAAGATGGCGCTGGAGTGGCTGTTCGCCGCAGGCCTGGTGACGGTGGCCGGACGCCGCGGTTTCGAGCGTCTGTACGATCTGCCGGAGCGGGTCATCCCGGCTGAGCTGCTCAATCATGCCGAACTGGATGAGGACGATGCGCAGCGGCGCCTGTTGCTGCGTTCGGCCGATGCGTTGGGCGTGGCGACGGAGAAGGATCTGCGTGACTACTACCGGCTCGATGCCGGCGACAGCAAGCGCCGTATCGCCGAGCTGGTGGAGGCGGGCGAGCTATTGCCGGTCGCAGTGCAGGGCTGGCGGCAGCCGGCCTACTGTCGGGGCGAGCCGCGCGTACCGCGGCGCATCCGTCACAGCGCGCTGCTGTCGCCGTTCGATTCACTGATCTGGGAACGCGAGCGCACCGAGCGGCTGTTCGGCTTCCGCTACCGCCTGGAGATCTATACCCCGCAGGCCAAGCGCGTATACGGCTATTACGTGCTGCCCTTCCTGCATCACGAGCGCCTGCTGGCGCGGGTGGACCTGCGCAGCGAGCGCGCGGCCGGGCGCCTGGCGGTGCATGCCGTGCATCTGGAAGAAGCGGTGTTGAGCGACGAGGCGCGCCTGGCGCTGGGCGATTCGCTGCGTGCGCTGGCGCACTGGCTGGGGCTGGAGCAAGTGTGGCTGGCGCCGAGCGTCAGCCTGCGCGGGCAGCTCGGCTAACCGCCGTTTTCCAGCAGGAACTTCAGCTCCTCGACGCGCTGAATGTTCAACTGCATCGGGCAGGTGTAGTACATCGGCGAGCCGACGTGCTTGCCCTGCAGGTCGCATTGGCCGTTGCGGTAGATCAGCCAGGCCTTCTGCGTCGCCTCCAGTTGCTGGGCATCTTGCGGCGCACCTTCCTGCAGCTTGAGAAAAAGCTGCTGGTAGACCCGGTTCATTTCTTTCTTCGCCGCTTCGGAGACGCCCTCGGCGCAGCCGGCGACGCTGGCGTTGTTGATCGCTCCGCTGGCGTCCCGGCAGGCCTGGTACTGCATGTCGTAATCGGCCCAGGCAGTGAGCGGCAGGAACACTAGGCTCAGGTACTTGTACAGAGTCGGCATGGTCATATCGCAAACGAGAAGGGGCTGCGTTGCAGCCCCTCGGGAGGGGCTTACTTGGCCGCCAGACGGGTGCGCATGTTGTTGGCGCGGTCGTGGGAGCCCGGATGCGAGTCGAACATGCTGCTTTCGCCGCCGCCCAGCTTGGCCAGTTTCTCGAACGCGGTGACCAGGCCTTCACGCGGGATGTTGCGCTGCGTCAGCAGGTCGAAGGAGAAGTTGTCGGCCGCGGTTTCCTGGCTTTGCGAGAACTGCGCATTGACCAGCTGTTCGCCCATGGCGCCAAGCTGCGAGGCGGACAGGGCAGCGACGGTGCCATTGCCCGAAGCAGCGGCCGCATTGCGTGCGGCGGCAGTGGCGTAGGCGGTCTGCATGGCCTTCTTGGTGTGGCCGAGGGCGACGTGACCGATTTCGTGGCCGAGCACGCCTTCCACTTCGTTGTCGGTCATCAGGTCCATCAGGCCGCTGTAGACGCGCACGCAGCCGTTGGCCATGGCCCAGGCATTGACGTCGTCGGCCAGGTAGGCCTTGTAGGTGATCGGCGTGCCGTTGATCTGATGGCCGAGGTTGCTGGCGATCTTGTCCAGACGCTTGGCGTAGGGGCTGGTCGGGCCGGCGACATTGGCTGCGGCGTCCATTTCGGCGCAGGCCTGGTCGGACATGCTTTTCACTTCGGCATCGCTCAGGGTCGCGGCTTGCACGGCCATCAGGCCGGATTGCAGCATGGCGTCGGGAGACATGTTCTGGCAGCCGGTCAGAAGCACGGCGCTGGAGAGGGCAAAAGCGGAGAGGGTGGTGCGCAGTTGCATGGATCATCGTCCTTGTTGGTGGTGTTGGCCGCGAGTCCTTTCCGGCTGGGTGTTGCTTCGGCACCTGTCCGGTGCTCGCGAGGGGCGGCATTATGCCGGATAACGCACAAAAGATGTGCGAGCCGGTTCGCGCCCTGGCCACTGGCCAGGGCGCGGCTCGTCAGCGGCGTACCTGCTTCAGCGTCTCGGCGATCATGAAGGCCAGTTCCAGCGACTGGTCGGCGTTCATGCGCGGGTCGCAATGGGTGTGGTAGCGGTCGGACAGACCGTCCTCGGTGATCGGGCGCGAGCCGCCGATGCATTCGGTGACGTTCTGCCCGGTCATCTCGATATGGATGCCGCCGGCGTAGGTGCCTTCGGCCTGGTGCACGGCGAAGAACTGCCGGACTTCGCTGAGGATCTGCGCGAAGTCGCGGGTCTTGTAGCCGCTGCTGGCCTTGATGGTGTTGCCGTGCATGGGGTCGGAACTCCACAGCACCTGGCGGCCTTCTTCCTTGACCTTGCGCAGCAGGCGCGGGAAGTGCGCTTCCACCTTGTCCGCGCCCATGCGCACGATCAGGTTGAGGCGGCCTGGATCGTTGTCCGGGTTGAGCGTGTCGAGCAGGCGGATCAGCTCGTCCGGGTCCATGCTCGGGCCGACCTTGACGCCGATGGGGTTCTCGATGCCGCGCATGAATTCGACGTGCGCACCGTCTAGCTGGCGGGTGCGGTCGCCGATCCACAGCATGTGCGCGGAGCAGTCGTACCAGCGGCCGGTGAGGCTGTCGCGACGCACGAAGGCTTCTTCGTAGTTGAGCAGCAGCGCTTCGTGAGCGGTGAAGAAGCTGACTTCGCGCAGTTGCGGCGCGCTGTCCATGCCGACGGCGCGCATGAACGCCAGGGTTTCGTCGATGCGGTTGGCCAGCTGGTGGTACTTCTCGGAGAGCGCCGAGTTGGCGATGAAATCGAGGTTCCACTGATGCACCTGATGCACGTCGGCAAAACCGCCTTGGGCGAAGGCGCGCAGCAGGTTGAGGCTGGCGGTGGCCTGGTGATAGGCCTGCAGCAGGCGCTCCGGATCGGGCACGCGGCTGGCGGCGTCGAAGCCGATGCCGTTGACGATATCGCCGCGGTAGGCGGGCAGGGTGACGCCATCGATGGTTTCGCTGCCGGAGGAGCGCGGCTTGGCGAACTGGCCGGCCATCCGCCCGACCTTGACCACCGGGCAGCCGGCGGCGAAGGTCATGACGATGGCCATCTGCAGCAGCACCTTGAAGGTGTCGCGGATCTTCGCGGCGGAAAACTCGGCGAAGCTCTCGGCACAGTCGCCGCCCTGCAGCAGGAAGGCGCGGCCCTGGGTGACTTCGGCGAACTGGCGGCGCAGCTCGCGCGCCTCGCCGGCGAACACCAGCGGCGGGTAGCCGGCCAGGGTCTGTTCGACGCGGGCGAGGTGGGCGGCGTCAGGGTATTCGGGCTGCTGCTGGATGGGCTTGGCCCTCCAGCTTTCTGGGCTCCAGGCGTGCGACATGCGGCATCTCTGTATCGGCTGATTCGGGCTGGTGGGCATCTTAACCGATAAGCCCCATGCCCCCTAGCGCAGCCCCGGGCGCAACGACGCGGGGCGCTGCACGCGCCCGATCTGCAGGTCACTCGTCCCTGAGGCCGGGCTGCGCGAGCAGCAGCGGCGCGGGCTCGGGTGGGCGGCGCGACCAGAGCCATGCCAGGGCCAGGCCCGACACCAGGTGCCAGCAGCCCCAGAAGGCGGCGATCAGCAGCATGCCGCCGGCCTGGGGGAAGAAGGTGAAGATGATCACCAGGCCCAGCGCCGAGTTCTGAATGCCCACTTCCAGGGTCACGGCGCGGCGCTCGCCTGCCGGTAGCCCGCCGATCAGTGCGCTGAGATAGCCGATGCCCAGCGCCAGCGCGTTGTGCGCCACCACCAGCCAGAAGAACAGGTGAAAGTGGCGGGTGAATTGCTCCAGATTGCGGCTGAACGCCAGGGCGACGAAACCCAGCATCACCAGCAGGGCGAACAGGCGCAGGGGCTTTTCCAGGTGCTGCGCGAGGCGTGGAAAGCGCCGCCCCACCCACATGCCTGCCAGCAGTGGCAGGGCCAGCACCAGCAGCACGAGCGCGAGCAAGCCCAGCGGGTCGAGGGCGATCTGCGTCAGCAGCGGCCGCGTGTAGGGGTTGAGCCAGGCGTACAGGGCGAAATTCAGCGGTGTGAGCAGGCTGGCGGCCAGGCTCGATACCGCCGTCATGCTCACCGAGACCGCGACATCGCCCCGCGCCAGCCAGGTCATGATGTTGGAAAAGCTGCCGCCGGGGCAGGCCGCGATCAGCATCATGCCCAGGGCCAGTTCCGGCTCGATGCCCAGCCCCCAGCAGGCCAGGCAGGTCAGTGCCGGCAACAGCAGAAACTGCGCCAGCAGCCCGAGCAGCGGGGCGCGTGGCGCGCGAGCGATGCGGCGAAAATCATCGGCGCGCAGATCGAGAGAAACGCCGAACATCATCAGCGCGACGATCAGATTGATCAGCACCAGGCTGCTGGGGTCGAAGGCGATCGTCACCGGTTCCACGTTCAGGCTCCCTGGGTGGCCGCGTAGGCACTCTCGCTCAGCTCGCGCCGCAGGGCGGCACTGTGCGCGGCGATGCGTCTACGATAGCTGTCCTTGTGCACGTAGTAGGCCATGCGCTCCAGTGGCAGGTAGCGGTAGCCGCCATCCAGGCGCTGGCCGGCCTGCTCGCGGATGGTCTGGCGCAGAACCTGTGCCGCCGGGCTGCCGGCCTGCAGCTGGCGGATGTACAGCGCCACCAGTTCGGCCTGCTCGTCGCGCCCCTGCCAGCCGAGACCGGAGGCCTCGACCATGCCGAGCACGAACAGGTCGTCACGCTGCGGGTGGAAGACGTTGAGATACAGCTGCGGCGCGCCTGCGCCCTCCGGCCAGTTCAGCTCGCTGCGCTCGATGAAGGGATAGTCGAGCTTGTAGCCGGTGGCCAGCAGGATCAGGTCGTACTCGGCCCGTGCGCCATGGGCGAAGGTGACGCTGTGGCCGTCTATCGCCGTGATATCGCCGCGCACGCGGATATCGCCATGGCCGATATGGTGCAGCACCAGCGAGTTCATCACCGGGTGCGATTCATACAGGTGGTAGTCAGGATCGGGCAGGCCGTACTGCGAAGGTTTGCCGACCAGAGCGCGCACCAGCAGTCCATCGAGCAGCTGCTTGAGCCGGCGCGGAAGCCTGATCGCTCCGCCGAAGGTGTCGGTGGGCTTGCCGAGGATGAACTTGGGCAGGAAGTAGTAGCCGCGCCGTACCGACAGATCCACCGAGGCGGCGCGATGCACGGCATCGACCGCGATATCGCAGGCCGAGTTGCCGCAGCCGACCACCAGCACGCGTTTGCCGGCGAAGATATCGGCGCTCTTGTAGGCGCTGGAGTGCAACACCTCACCGGCGAAGTGGCCGGGCAGGGATGGCAGGTTGGGCGTATGCAGGGTGCCGTTGGCGATCAGAACGCCATCGAGGCGCCATTCGCGCTGTTCGCCGTTGCGCTCGCTGACCAGCGTCCAGCCCTTGTCCAGGCGTTGCAGCTGCACCACGCGGGTGTCGAACTGGTAGTGCTGGTAAAGGCCGAACTGCCGGGCATAGTCGCGAAAGTAGCGGCGCATTTCGCTGTGATGCGGGTAGGAAGCCACTTCGGGGCGCATGGGGAAGTCGCGAAACTCGGTAGTGCCCTTGGAGGAAATCAGGTGCGCCGAGTGGTACATGGTGCTGTGCGGGTTGTCGATGTCCCACAGGCCGCCGACATCGCTGTGCAGTTCGAAGCCGACAAAATCGATGCCGTGCCTCTTCAGTTGCCGGGCCGCGCACAGCCCTGTCGGGCCGGCACCTATGATGGCGTACATGGCGAACCTCGTTATTGTTATGTTGGCCAACGCAAGTGCTGGAATTATTGCGTGACCCGCAGCGCCGCCTTCAATGACAATCGGCGCCTTTGCCCCGTCGCCCATGGTGCGGGATGTCACTGTTGGAGAATGGTCCATGCCCGGATTGCCGCCGAGCGACGAAATGCAGATGCTCGATGAGGTATTGCTGGCCGAAGTGCGCGATGCCTTCGGTGTGATCCGCGTGGTGCAGATCGGCGCCTATCGCTTTCTCGAGTTCGGTGATGCCATCGAGCAGAGCTGCGTGTTCCAGGGCGATCCGAGCTGGCTGGAGTACGACTACACCCGCGCCATGCTGCTCGGTGCGCTGTGCCACGACGCGCCGGAAACGGCGTTGTTTCTCGGCCTGGGCGCCGGCAACCTGACCCAGGCCTGCCTGAAGTTCCTGCCGCTGGAGGACGTCGAGGCCATCGAACTGCGTCCGGACGTGCCGCGCCTGGCCATGGAGTTTCTCGGCCTGGATGACGATCCGCGCCTGACCATCCGCATCGGCGACGCCACCGAACTGCTCGACAGCGCCGAAACCGCGGATCTGATCTTCCTCGATCTGTACACCGATCAAGGCCCCGGCGCCGGCCATCTGGCCTGGCGGTTTCTCGAGCATTGCCGGGAGAAGCTCAATCCCGGTGGCTGGCTGATCATCAACCAATGGGCCGGCAACGACGGCAAGCCGCTCGGCGCGGCGCTGCTGCGCGGCCTGTATCACCGCCATTACTGGGAATGCCCGGTGAAGGAGGGCAACGTGGTATTGCTGATACCCGCCGATCTCGACCAGCCGCTCGATCTTGGCCGCCTGCAGGTGCGAGCCGGCGAGCTGGCACCGCGCCTCGGCTATTCGCTGCAGCCGCTGATCGAGGCGCTACGTCCGGCTACCTGATGCGCATCTGCGAAAGGGGCTGAAAGCGGCTATTGCGGGCGCTGCGCCGGGCAGAGCTCTCGTTGCCAGAGCGGCCTGGCCATAAAAAACAGCACCTGAGCCCGGTTTTCCGGTATAGTGCGCGCCGGCCAATTTTCTGGCCACGTTCAGGTAGTGCAATTCGCCCGGAGCTCGACTTCGGCAGCCGGTCCCGCTGCGGACTATCCTTGACGATTCACTTTCATCACGTTTTCGCAAATCCCCGCCGAACCAGGCTGCCAGGGTGACCCACAAGGTCTTACACGGCATGCGCAGCTTTGGAACATGGGTCTTTGCGGATGCACTTGAGGCAGACCCATGACCCAGGAAATCGGCGGCTTTGCCGCGCTCGGACTTCATCCCAATATTCTCGCCGCTCTGACCGCCGTCGGTTACGAAGAGCCGTCTCCGATCCAGTCGCAGGCCATTCCGGTGATCCTCGCCGGCCACGACATGATCGGCCAGGCGCAGACCGGTACCGGCAAGACCGCCGCCTTCGCCCTGCCGCTGCTGAGCAAGATCGACCCGGCCAAGCGCGAGCCGCAGGTGCTGATCCTCGCCCCGACCCGCGAGCTGGCCCTGCAGGTGGCCACCGCTTTTGAAACCTATTCCAAGCAGATGCCGGGCGTGAACGTCGTCGCCGTCTACGGCGGCGCGCCGATGGGCCCGCAGCTCAAGGCCCTGCGCATGGGCGCACAGATCATCGTGGCCACGCCGGGCCGTCTGGTCGACCACCTGCGTCGTGACGACAAGGTGCTGTCCACCATTCAGCACCTGGTGCTCGACGAAGCCGACGAGATGCTCAAGCTGGGCTTCATGGACGATCTGGAAATCATCTTCGAAGCCATGCCGGAAAGCCGCCAGAGCGTGCTGTTCTCCGCCACGCTGCCGCATTCGATCCGCGCCATCGCCGAGAAGCATCTGCGCGAGCCGCAGCACATCAAGATCGCGGCCAAGACCCAGACCGTCTCGCGCATCGAGCAGGCGCACCTGATGATCCACGCCGACCAGAAGACCAACGCCGTGTTGCGTCTGCTGGAAGTCGAGGATTTCGACGCGCTGATCGCCTTCGTGCGCACCAAGCAGGCCACTCTGGATCTGGCCTCCGCGCTGGAAGCCAAGGGCTTCAAGGCCGCTGCGCTGAACGGCGACATCGCCCAGAACCAGCGCGAGCGCGTGATCGAGTCGCTCAAGGACGGTCGTCTGGACATCGTCGTCGCCACCGACGTCGCCGCCCGTGGTATCGACGTGCCGCGCATCACCCACGTGTTCAACGTCGACATGCCGTACGACCCGGAATCCTACGTACACCGTATCGGCCGTACCGGCCGCGCCGGTCGCGACGGCCGTGCGCTGCTGCTGGTGACCCCGCGCGAGCGCCGCATGCTGCAGGTGATCGAGCGTGTCACCGGGCAGAAGGTGGGCGAGGTCAAGCTGCCGAACGCCCAGCAGGTGCTCGATGCCCGTATCAAGAAGCTGACCAGCAGCCTGGCGCCGCTGGTCGCGGACGCCGAAGCCAGCCATGGCGAACTGCTCGACCGCCTGACCGCCGACATCGGCTGCAGCCCGCGCGCGCTGGCCGCCGCGCTGCTGAAGAAGGCCACCAACGGTCAGGCGCTGGATCTGGCCAGCGTCGAG
Source organism: Pseudomonas hydrolytica (assembly GCF_021495345.1). Lineage (NCBI taxonomy): Bacteria > Pseudomonadati > Pseudomonadota > Gammaproteobacteria > Pseudomonadales > Pseudomonadaceae > Ectopseudomonas > Ectopseudomonas hydrolytica. Next base: position 2,623,457 of record NZ_CP099397.1, on the reverse strand, counting down.
CGCGAGCAGCCGCTGGTGCCGGGCGTTGGTGGTGCGCCGCGTGAGCGTCGCGAGCGTGATGGTGATCGTGGCGGCGAGCGCGGTGAATACCGCGAGCGCCGTGCGCCGCTGCCGCTGGCCGAGGGTCGTGTACGCTGCCGTACCGCGCTGGGCACTCGCGACGGCATCGCCGCGAAGAACCTGCTCGGCGCCATCCTCAACGAGGGCGGCCTGGCGCGCGAAGCCATCGGTCGCATCCAGATCCGCGAGACCTTCAGTCTGGTCGAGCTGCCGGAAGATGGTCTGGACCGTCTGCTCGGCAAGCTGAAGGACACCCGCGTGGCCGGCAAGGCGCTGAAACTGCGTCGCTACCGCGAGGATTGATCCACCAGGCTCGATGCCTTGCCGCTGGATCAGCAAAACGCCGCGCCCTGCACAGGGCGCGGCGTTTTTGTTTGTGCGCCAGCCTGTCAGCCGGTTTCGCTGAGATTGGCCTTGGGCGCCAGGCGGTCGAACACCTCGGGCGTCAGCGCCGCTTCGCCAGCCTCGTCGAGCACTTCGCGCGGGTGCTCGCTGCCGGGGATGCTGCTGTCGAGCATGCTCAGCAATTGTGCGCCGCGCGCGGTGAGGATGAAGTTCTCGCCGTTGCCGCCTTCTTCCTCCGGGCGCGGCTCGATAAAGCCGTTGTGCAGCAGGCGGGCCTCGTAGCGGGCGGCTTCGGCGCGCAGGTGGTCGAGATTGTCCACGTGCTCACCGGCATTTTCGTGCTCCTCGGCCAGCTCTTCGGCATAACGGCGCGGGGCGAAGGGTTTGCCGGCGGAGTTCTGCGCCTCGTGCAGCAGGCGTTCGATCAGGTCCCAGTCATGTTTCATGGCGGTACTCCCTAAGCGATGGGCTTATAGGGTCCGACTTCACTGACGCGGTACGGTTCGACCCAATTGCCGAGCGGTCCATGCAAAGCAAAACGCCCCGAACCAGTCGGGGCGTTTCGTTCGCTTCTGCCAGCGCTGATCAGGCGCGGCGACGGAACAGCGGTTGCGGCTGATCGGCCGAAGCCTGATAGACCTCGCTGTAGTCCTCGAAGGCCTTCAGCGCATCAAACGGGTCCTTGTCCGCGCGCAGGGCGAAGGCATCGAAGCCGACGCGCTTGAGGGCGAACAGCTGATCGCGCAGCACGTCGCCGATGGCGCGGATTTCGCCCTTGTAGCCGTAGCGGGTGCGCAGCAGGTAGGCGGTGGAGGAGTGACGGCCGTCGGTGAAGGCCGGAAATTCCAGGGCGATAACCTGGAAGTGCGCCAGGTCATCGGCGATTTCCTCGACCTCGTCGCCGGCTTCCAGCCATACGCCGAGGCCGCCGTCGCGGGCTTTCAGCGCATGGGCATGCTCGCGCCACAGGGCCAGCGGGACGATGATGTCGTCGCAGTTGGGAATGACGTCCAGGGTCACGTCCTTGGCCAGCAGGTGCCAGGTTTCGTCGACCACCTGACCGTTCTTAATGATTCGCTGCATAGACGCGCTCCTTGAACGGGTCGATACCGACACGGCGGTAGGTGTCGAGGAAGCTTTCTTCTTCGGTGCGTTGCTCGACGTAGACCTTGATGATCTTGTCGATCACGTCCGGCATGTCGTCCTGAGCGAAGGAGGGGCCGAGGATCTGCGCCAGGCTGGCTTCGCGACCGGCGCTGCCGCCGAGCGATACCTGGTAGAACTCCTGACCTTTCTTGTCCACGCCGAGGATGCCGATATGGCCCACGTGGTGGTGACCGCAGGCGTTCATGCAGCCGGAGATGTTCAGGTCGATATCACCGATGTCGAACAGGTAGTCGAGGTCGTCGAAGCGGCGCTGAATGGCTTCGGCCACCGGAATCGACTTGGCGTTGGCCAGCGAGCAGAAGTCGCCACCCGGGCAGCAGATGATGTCGGTCAGCAGGCCTACGTTCGGCGTAGCGAAGCCTTGTTCGCGCAGCTCGCCCCACAGGGTCAGCAGCTGACGCTGCTCGACGTCGGCGAGGATGATGTTCTGGTTGTGGCTGTTGCGCACTTCACCGAAGGCGTAGCGATCGGCCAGGTCGGCGATGGCGTCGAGCTGCTTGTCGGTGACGTCGCCCGGCGCCACGCCGGTGGGCTTGAGCGACAGGGTCACCGCGACGTAGCCGGGCTTCTTGTGGGCGAAGGTATTGCGCTGGCGCCAGCGGGCGAAGCCCGGGTGTTCGGCGTCCTGCTGGGCGAGCAGGGCGTCTTCGTCCTGCAGGGTCTGGTAGGATGGGTCGACGAAATGCGCGGCGACGCGGGCGACTTCGGCTTCGGTCAGGGTGGTCGGGCCGTCCTTGAGGTGCGCCCACTCGGCATTCACGCGCTCGGCGAACACCTCGGGGGTCAGCGCCTTGACCAGGATCTTGATGCGCGCCTTGTACTTGTTGTCGCGACGGCCATAGCGGTTGTACACACGCAGGATGGCGTCGAGGTAGCTGATCAGGTGCTGCCAGGGCAGGAATTCGTTGATGAAGCTGCCGACGATCGGGGTACGGCCCAGGCCGCCGCCGACGGAAACGCGGAAGCCCAGCTCGCCGGCCTCGTTCCTCACCGCTTCCAGACCGATGTCATGCACTTCGATGGCGGCGCGGTCGCTCACGGCGCCGTTGACGGCGATCTTGAACTTGCGCGGCAGATGGCTGAACTCGGGGTGGAAGGTCGACCACTGGCGGATGATCTCGCACCAGGGGCGCGGATCGACGATCTCGTCCTTGGCCACGCCGGCGAACTGATCGGTGGTGGTGTTGCGGATGCAGTTGCCGCTGGTCTGGATGGCGTGCATCTGCACGGTGGCCAGCTCGGCAAGGATCTCCGGCACGTCTTCCAGGTCCGGCCAGTTGAACTGCACGTTCTGCCGGGTACTGATGTGCGCGTAACCCTTGTCGTAGTCGCGGGCGATCTTGGCCAGCATGCGCACCTGGGTGGACGACAGCAGGCCATAAGGCACGGCAACGCGCAGCATCGGCGCGAAACGCTGGATATACAGACCGTTCTGCAGGCGCAGCGGACGGAATTCCTCGCCGCTCAGCTCTCCGGCAAGGTAGCGGCGGGTTTGATCGCGGAACTGCTTGACGCGATCCTCGACGATCTGTTGATCGTACTGGTCATAAACGTACATGAAGGGTCCTGTTGTCAGGCTACTTACTGCCAATCAGCGCGCACGGCCGCGCACTCCCGAGGAGCCGGGGCACGATACCAGCTCAGGTTTATGCGTAAAAGTGATGTTTGAATATATAAACCTAGGTTTAGGGAATAAGACTGTCTCAGAGCATAACCATATGGTTTGAGCGTTGGCCAAGCCTGGTCTTAAATGCACAGTGCATTACCCACAAGCACAAGAATAGGGGGAGTCATGAGCGAGCACAGTGAACCGGAGAAATCCGACAGCCTCATCGATGCGTGGGCCATATTGAGCCTGATCCTGATCGCCGTTGCCACGGCGGTGTTCTGGGTCAGCGGCCAGTAGTCTTCGACGCGCTTGCAGAGGCCGACCCGTCTTGGCGGGCGGCCTTTTTGCGTTTATGCCTTTATACTGCGCCCGGTTCTCGGGGAGGGGCGTCGTGATCAGGTGGATGCTGGGGCTGTTGCTCATGGGGTGCTGCTGCCTTGCTGGCGCGCAGCAGCGGCCGGTTTCCATGGTGTTTCTCAACCCGGGATACAGCGACGAGCCGTTCTGGGTCGCCTATTCGCGTTACATGCAGGACGCAGCCGACGATTTGGGCGTCGAGCTGCGCGTTCTCTACGGCCAGCGCGACAATGCCCGTATCCTCGACAATGCCCATCAGGTCCTGGCTGGCAAGCATCCCGATTACCTGATCTTCGTCAATGAGCAGTTCACCGGGCCAGAGATCCTGCGCCTGTTCGAGGACAGCGAGGTGCGTCTGTTCGCCTTGCACAGCACCCTTACCCCTGAGCAGCAGGCGCTGGCCGGCGGCAGCCGGGAGCGCTACCGGCACTGGCTGGGTAGCCTGGTACCCAACGATGAGGAGGCCGGCTACCTGATGGCGCGTGCGCTGATCGCCCTGACAGACGGCAAGCCTGCGGAAATGCTGGCGTTCACCGGCATCAAGCAGACGCCCTCGGCGACCTTGCGCGTCGCAGGGCTGGAGCGAGCCCTGGCCGAGGCTCCGCATGTTCGTCTGCAGCAGATGCTGTATGGCGAGTGGCGTCAGCAACGTGCCTACGAGCAGGCGCAGGCGCTGCTGCCGCGCTATCCGAATCTCAACCTGGTGTGGGCGGCCAACGACGAAATGGCCTTCGGTGTCATGCAGGCGGCCGAGGAGCAGGGCCGCCGCCTGCACTACGCGGCGCTGAACAATTCCCACCGTGTGCTGCAGGCACGTATCGAGAGGCGTATCGAGGTGCTGGCCAGCGGCCATTTCATTCTCGGGGGATGCGCCCTGGTGATGCTCTACGATCATTCCAGGGGGCTCGATTTCGCCGAGCGTGGTGGCAAGGACCAGGTGGCCAGCCTGCTGCGCCTGATCGATGACAAGGATGCCGAGCGCCTGCTCACTCGCCTCGACCAGGACGACATCGGCCTGGATTTCCGTACTTTCAGCGCCACCCAACGACCGCAGATGAGCCGCTACGCCTGTTCCATCGACAGCCTGCTGCGCTGATCAGCCGGTGGCCAGGTGCAGGATCAACTTGACCGCCCCCAGCAGTACCAGCACGAACAACCCGGTGAACATCAGCCCGAGCAGAATGAAGTGACTGGGCTTGCCGCGGCTGAAGTCGCGGCTGCGGTTCTTGCCGCTCTGTACCCCCAGTGCGGCGGCCAGCACGCTCTGCAGCATTTCCCATAGCGTCAGGGGCGGTGGTGGCTGTTGTTTGTCTGGCTCGTTCATAGGTGCTCTCCCGGTCTCCCCTGAGCATAGTCGCTGTCTGGCCGCAGCGGCCGCTGCAGCGCCGCCGGCATAGGCCGAGGAGCGCTTAGCCAACGGGTGGCAAACGGCTATAGTCAAGCACAGGGAGCCACTGCAGGCAGGAGCGTTGCCCGTGATGCCCAGACCGTTACCCCGCGCGCTCGGTGAGGCACTCGGTGCGCTGGTTCGCCAGTATCTGCCTGATGCGCTGCGGCAACTCTGTCTGGCACTGGAGCAGGCGCTGGCAGAGCAGCGCTTGCGCGCCTTTTCCAATGAAGAAGCGCAGGCCTGCGAGCATTTCATGCGCTTTTGCCGCAATCAGCAGGAGCGCGCCATCGCCAGCTGCGTGCAGGGCATCTGCGGGGGGCTGCTGGCTCTTCCGGAGCAGGCCGCCGTGCTCGACAGTCGCAGCGAGTGGAGCCTGGTGGACGATGAGGAAGTCGACGACATGCTGCTCGCGCGGCGCCTGGTGCGCACCTTGCGCGAAAGCCTCGGGGTACGTGAGTGGCGGGTCTGCGGCTGTTTCAACCGTCTGGCCGGCGAGCCTCTGGCCGATGCGGACAACCCCCTATCGTTCGAATTTCTCCTGCGTCAGCTGCAGGCCGAGCTACGCCTGCGCAATCAACCGCTCGGCGTGCGCGCCCTCTACCTGAGCGAAGCCGGACGCCTGCTGCCGGACTTGCTGCAGCCTTACATGCAGGCGCTGGTCGAGCAGTTCGCCGCACAGCGGATCGAGCCGCTCAGCGCCGAACTTGCGCCAGCGCGTGCCCACACGACGCCGCCACGGGCCGAGGCGGCGTCCGCCACCTATCAGGCCATCCAGCAACTGCGGCGCAGCCAGCCTGCAGCGTCGCCGCCCGTCCAGGCGGCCCAGACGCATGGCGAGATCCCCGCGGCACTGCTCGGTCGCTTGCGCAGCCAGCCGGTGCCGAGCGGTGGCTGGACGGCGCAGGCACTGCTCGAGCAATTTCGGCAACAGGACTGTGCCCTCAGCCTGCGCCAGCAGGAGGACACCCAGCTGGTGAGCGAGGTGTTCCAGCATCTGACACAAGATGACGGCCTGGCGCCGGCGCTCAAGCCAGGCATCGAGCGCCTGCTGCTACCGGTATTGCAGGCGATGCTGAAAGAGCCGGCCGCCCTGGCCGACAGCAATCACCCGGTGCGTGCCACCCTGGATCGTGTGCTGCGCCTGGGTGATCACTGCGAACCGGCCAACCCCGCGCTGGAAGGCCGGGTGCACGAGGTGATCGAGCAGATCATCGCCGGCTATGACGGTGACAACCGGAGCTTCGCCGTGCACGCCGCGGAGCTGGACGAACTGATCGACCAGCAGCAGCGCAGCTATCGGCAGAATGCCGAGCGGGTCAAGCAATTGCACAAGGGCCAGGACACCCTCAAACAGGCCCAGCGGGAGCTTGCCGACGCGCTGCGGGAGCTGCATGGCGAGGAGAGCGTGCCCAGATTGTTGCTGGAGTGGTTGGACGCCGGCTGGCGCGACCTGCTGGTGCATGAACTGATCCGCCTGGGCCGACAGAACCTGACCTGGCGCCTGGACATGTCCCTGACCGGGATGCTCTGTACGCGCCTCAACGAACGGGCCAAGGAGCCTTTTCGCGGCGATCCCGAGGCCTATGCCGCGGAGGTCGAGCATCAGTTGCAGGTGCTCAAACGGCGCATGGAGGCCTTCGGTGCCGGCAGCTTCCAGTACGGCCCGGTGTTGGCCAGGTTGCGCCAACAGCTGCTCGGTGAGGCGCCCGTGCAACTGGCGATCCCAGAGCATCTGCCAGGGGCCCGGCCGGTGCTGGCAGACGAACTGCAGCGCTGGGGCGAGCGCCTGGAGCAGCTCCATGAGGGGGCTCGCCTGCAGGATGCGAACGGCCAGGTGCATCGCCTGGTGTGGAAGAACCCGGCGATGGATCACTACGTGCTGGTCGACCGTCAGGGCCGCGAGAGTGGATGTTTCACCGAGCAGGCACTGGTCGCCGAGCTGGCCAGCGGACAGTTGCTGATAGAAGAGGGCAGTCGCGATTCCGACAGCCTGGTGCAAAGAACCCTGCAGGACATAGTAGGGCGCCTGTATCGCGAGGTCGCCCATGCCCGCAGTCATGACGAGCTGACCGGTCTGCACAACCGCCGCGCTTTCGAGTCCGCGCTTGCGCAGAGCCTGGCCAGCCGCAGTCGGCACGCCTTCCTCATGCTGCACCTCGACCAGTTCGCCCTGATCAATACCCACTCCGGGCCGCATGCCGGCGACGCCTGTCTCGGTCGCGTCAGCGAGCTGCTGCGGCGCTGGTTGCCTCAGGCCAGCTGCCTGGCACGGGTCGGCGGAGTGGATTTCGCGGCGGTGTTGCCCGGGTGCAACGAAGCCCAGGCAGCGGATCTGGCCGAGCAGGTGCGCCGCGAAGTGGAGAGCGAGGGCTTCGTCTGGGAAACGCGCAAGCATGGCATCACGCTCAGCGTCGGGGTGGTCGAGGCGGCGCAGCGGCATGACGTCGCCAATCTGTTCTGCGAGCTGCAATCGGCCTGCAACGCCGCCAAGGAAGCCGGGCGCAATCGCGTGCACTGCTTCAGCATGGCCAGTGACGACAGTCGCATCGGCCTGCTGGCCATTGCCGCGCGGGTCGACGACATCGTCGAGCGCGAGGACCTGGCGCTGCGCGTACAGCAGATTGCGCCGACGGCAGGACAATCCAGCGAGCTGCCGCACTACGAGCTGCTGCTGGTGATGCAGAACGAATTGCAACTGCAGGACTTCATCGCGGCCGCGGAACGCTATCACCGCATGAACAAGGTCGATCGCTGGGTGCTGCGCCACATCTTCGCCGTGCTCGATCGACATCCTGACCTCTGGGGCCGCTGCAGTGCGCTGTCGATCAATCTGTCCGGCAGCAGCCTGAACGACGACAAGCTGCTGGGGTTCATCGAGAGCCTGTTCGAGCGCTACCGGGTCGACCCGCGGCGCATCTGCTTCGAGCTGACCGAAACGGCGGCGGTCTCCAACCTGGCCAAGACCGCCGATCTGGTGCGCCACCTGCAGCGCGCTGGCTGCAGTTTTTCGATCGATGACTTCGGCGTGGGCTTCTCCAGCTACGACTACCTCAAGCGCCTGCCGGTGGATTACGTGAAGATCGACGGCAGCTTCGTCAGGGAGATCGAGCGCTCCTCCAGCGATCTGGCCATGGTTCGCTCGATCAACGAGATCGCCCACGCCCTGGGGCGGCAGACCATCGCCGAATACGTTGAAACGCCTGCCATCCGCGCGCGTCTGCTGGAAATGGGGGTGGATTACGTGCAGGGATATGGCGTGCAGAAGCCCGTGAGCCTGGAGGACTGGCTTGGCGTGGCGGCGCTTTGACCCGCGCAGGGTGAATCGGGCAAGCTGCGCCGCGCCCCCGGAACGATGCCCACCATGTTCGACGACGACTTTCCCGACGATACCGCGCAGACCGAGCGCACCCGCCAGATCATCCTGCGCTATCACCTGAGCTGGAAGCAGCGCGATCTGGAGGCCGTGCTGGCGCTGTATCACCCGCAGGTGGAGTACAACGATTTCTACCAGCAGCGCAGCATGCAGCTGGCCGAGCTGCGCGCCTACGTCGCCGGCAACCTGCCGCGCCATCCCGGCGAGTCGCTGGAGCACTTCGACCGCATCCGCATCGACGGTCACACCGCATTCATCCAGTACCGCACCCGTGTGCAAGGCAGCGAGGGGCTGGTGTCGTTCTGCACCGGCGAGGCCATCACCGTACGCGACGGGTTGATCTGGCGCGTCAACGAGTACGCCACCCTGATGCGCGAACGGCAGCCGCTCGGTGCGCCCGGTGCGCGGCCGGCGATCAGTCGCCTGGGGCTGTCGAGCCGCCAGCTCGGGCAGATGGCGCAGGACCTGCAGGACTATTTCCAGCGCAGCCAGCCCTTTCTCGACCCCGAGCTGAACCTGCAGCAGGTGGCGACGGCCACCGGCTACAGCCGCAACCAGGTTTCCCACCTGCTCAATCAGGTGCTCGGTGAAAGCTTTTACCGTTACGTCAATCGCGTGCGCCTGCAGTACCTGCTGGCGGGGCTCGAGGCTGACAGCGACCCGGTGCGTATCGACGAGCTGGCATTCGCTGCCGGCTTCAACTCGCTATCGGCGTTCTACAGCTGCTTTCGGCGTCATACCGGGCTTTCTCCCAAGGCCTATCTCAAGCAGCTTTCCTTGCGGGCGCGCACGCAAGACGGCCGCTGAGCGCTGGCGCTAGCCTTGCGCCATGGATATGACGGAGGTACGGATGAACCCCTGGCGCAACATCAGCCTGTGGATGGATCAGCTCGAGGAGCCGCTGCAGCCGCGCGCCAGTTTGCAGGGCGACCTGCAGGCGGATGTGGTGGTTGTCGGCGCCGGTTATACCGGACTGTGGACGGCCTACTACCTCAAGCGTCAGGCGCCGCAGCTACAGGTGGTGATACTGGAGGCGGAGACTGCCGGTTTCGGCGCCTCCGGGCGCAATGGCGGCTGGCTGATGGGTAATCTGCTGGGTGAGGATCGTCTGCTGGCGGGCTTGCCGACTGCCGAGCGCAAGGCCGCTTTCGAGCTGCTGCATGGCATCCCTGACGAAGTGGCCGCAGTGGCGAGCCGCGAAGGCATCGATTGCGAACTGCAAAAGGGTGGGGTGCTTTACTGCGCGGCCCGCTATCCCGAGCAGGAAGCTCGACTGCGTGAATACCTCGGGGAGCTGCGTGCGCTCGGCTTGAGCGAAGACGATTACCGATGGCTGGCGCCGAACGAACTGGCCGAGCAGTTGCGCGTGGCCAATGCCTACGGCGCGCTCTACAGCCCGCACTGCGCGACCATCCAGCCGGCCAGGCTGGCCCGTGGCTTGGCGCGCTGTGTCGAAGGGCTGGGCGTCGAGCTGCACGAGCGCAGCCCGGTGATCGACTGGCAGCCGGGCCAGGTGCGCACTGCGCACGGCCGCGTCACGGCAGACTGGGTGGTGCCGGCCATCGAAGGCTACGCCGCTACTCTGGCGCCCTTGGGCAATCACCAGTTGCCAGTACAGAGTCTGATCGTCGCCACCGAGCAGCTGCCGGCGGATGTCTGGGCCGGTATCGGCCTGGAGCGTGGCCAGGCCTTCAGCGAGTTCAGCCGGCAGGTTACCTACGGTCAGCGCAGCCGCGATGATCGCCTGATCTTCGGTGCTCGCGGTGGCTACCGTTTTGGCGGGCGCCTGCGCAGCGATTTCAACCTGACCGAGGACGAGCTCGGCCTGCGCCGTTACCTGATGGCCGAGCTCTTCCCGCAACTGCGCAACGTGCGCTTCACCCATTCCTGGGGCGGCAATCTGGGCATGGCGCGGGGCTTCCAGCCGCACATGCTGCGCGATACGCGCAACCGCATCGCCCTGGCCGGCGGCTACGGTGGCGAGGGCGTGGGCGCCAGCAACCTTGGCGGGCGGACCCTGGCCGATCTCATCCTCGGCCGCGACAGCCTGCTGTTGCGCCAGCCCTGGGTACATCCCGACAGCCCGGTTGCCAGCCTGCGCCGCTGGGAGCCGGAACCCTGCCGCTGGCTGGGCTACAACGCCATCATCCGCAGCTTCGTGCATGAGGACAGGGTGCTGGCCGACCCGCGCAGCCCGGCCTGGCGTCGGCGTCTGGCGCAGGCGCTGGCCGGGCGCATGGAAAGCCTGATGAAATGAGGCGGCGACAGCCTGGCTGTCGCCCTGCGCTGTTGCTTCAGACCTTGAAGCGGCCGAGCAGACGGTCCTGCTGGCCCACCTGTTCCACCATCGAGGCGCATTGGCGTACCTGCTGTTCGGCGCCGCCGGCCAGTTCATGGCTGATGTCGCGAATGTTGGTGGTGTTGCGGTTGATTTCCTCGGTGGTAGCGCTCTGCTCCTCGGCGGCGGTGGCGATCTGCAGGTTCATGTCGTTGATGCGGGTGATCGCCTCGCGAATGCGCCCGAGCATGTCGTTGGCCGCGCCGGCTTCCTCGGCGGTCTTGCTGGCGGTATCGCGGCTCTGCTGCATGCGGCTCTCGGCCTGACGCACGCCGCCTTGCAGCTGGTCGATCATCTGGCGGATTTCCTGGGTGGCCTGCTGCGTGCGCGAGGCCAGCGAGCGCACCTCGTCGGCGACCACGGCGAAGCCGCGGCCGGACTCGCCTGCGCGCGCTGCTTCGATGGCCGCGTTCAGCGCCAGCAGATTGGTCTGCTCGGCGATGCTGGTGATCACCTGGAGGATCGACTCGATGTTGTGGCTGAGCTTGGCCAGCTCGTTGATCGCATGGCTGGTTTCGTCCATCTCGTCGGCCAGATGGCGAATGGCCGAGCTGGACTGCGACACCACGCGAACGCCGTTTTCGGTTTCTTCGTTGGCGGCCACGGCCGCCTGGGCTGCGGCCTGGGCGTTGCGCGCCACCTCTTCGGCGGTGGACGCCATCTCCTGCATCGCGGTGGCCAGCTGGTCCAGCTCCTGCAGCTGTTCCTGCAGCCGGCGAGCGGCCTGCTCGGATTCGTGGGAGGTGAGGGCGGTGCTCTCGCGCACCTGCTGCGAGCTGCCCATCACGTCGCCGATCAGGGTCTGCAAGGTCTGCAGGAAACGGTTGAACTCCTGCGACAGCTCGCCGATCTCGTCGTTGCTGGTGATGGCCAGGCGGCGCGTCAGGTCGCCTTCGCCGCTGTTGATCTCGCGCAGCGAGGTGCTGAGCAGGCCCAGCGGTTTGAGCAGGCTGTTCATCAGCACGCCGAGCACCACCAGGCTGATGGCGACGCCGATCACGGTACCGATCACTGCCAGCCAGGTCAGGCGATTGGCTTCGGCCATGACCACGCTTTCGTCCAGCACCACGCCGATGTACCAGTCCATGCCGCGCAGGTTGGGCAGCGGGGTGAAGGACAGCAGCAGGCTCTTGCCGCCGGCTTGCACTTCGCGCAGCTCCTTACCCAATGCCGGGCTCTGGCCGTCGAACAGTTCGCTGTAGGACTTGCCGTTGTAGTCGGCGTTGGGGTGGGAAATGATGTTGCCCGACCGGCTCAGCAGGAAGGCATAGCCGGCGCCGTTGAAATCCAGGGTGTTGACCGCGTCGGCCACCGACTGCAGGCGGATATCGCCGCCGAAGGCGCCGAGAAACTGGCCCGCATCGCTGATTCGGGCCACGGCGGAGATGAGAATCTCATTGGTGGTGGAGTCCACATAGGGTTCCGTCAGCATGGCCTGGCTGCCGCTCTTGCCGGTGGCGTACCAGGGGCGCTTGCGGCCGTCCCAGTCAGGGCTGGGCTTCCAGTCGTCACTGTTCTTGATCGGCTTGCCGTCCGCTTCCAGTGCTCCGAATACCAGGATGAATTCGTTTTTCAGCAGCGGCGCATCGAACACCCGCTGGATCTCCTGCGGGCTGTAGTTGCTGTCGATGGTCTGCGCCATCAGATCGATCAGGCGCAGCTTGGCGTTGAGCCAGTTCTCGATCTGCCTGGCCAGCGCGTTGCTCGATTCGGAAATGCTGGCTTCCACCTGGCCGCGCAGGGTGTCGCGCACCTGGCTGACCTGCAGCAGCGACAGCAGGCTGGTGGTGAGAAAGAGAACGGTAGCGGCTGCGATGCCGACCTTGTGAGCGATTTTCATGGATGGCTCCTGGAGCGCCGAAACGACGGGGCTGCATCCATGCAGGACAGGTACTATCAGCTTAGTACGGTGATGGCATATTGCCTTGCTGAGGCTATTCCCATCTCTTATCGGCTTGCAAGCCTCGTTCTTGAGGGCTCAGCGGCGAGAAAGACGCAGTCGGCTGGTGTTTACCAGGTCCACGGCACGCGCCCGTAGCTGCCCGCAGCCCCCGTCGATATCCTGACCGGCGCTGTTGCGCACCTTGGTCAGCACACCACGGCTGTGCAGGTAGCGCACCATCTGCACGATGCGTTCGCCGTCCGGACGCTGGTAGTCGTCGGCGTCCAGGCTGTTGTAGGGGATCAGGTTGAGCACGGCGAACTTGCCCTTGAACAGACGCAGGATGTTGTCCATCTCTTGCTGGCTGTCGTTGATGCCCTTGAGCAGCGTCCACTGGTACTGGATGGGGTAGTCGATGCTGCGCGCGTAGGCCTCGCCCAGTTCCATCAGCTGTTCGGGATCGATGCGAGGCGCCTTGGGCAGCAGGCGCTGACGCAGCTCGGCATCGGTGGTATGCAGCGACAGGGCCAGGGCAGGGCGCACGCGCTGCTGCGGCAGGCGCTCGAATACCCGAGGATCGCCCACCGTGGAGAACACCAGGTTCTTGTGGCCGATGCCGCCCTCGGTACCGAGCAGGTCGATGGCCTCGAGCACGTTGTCGAGGTTGTGCGCCGGCTCGCCCATGCCCATGAACACCACCTTCTTCACCGGGCGAAAGCGCCGGCCCAGCGCGACCTGGGCCACCATCTCGGCGCTGCTGAGCTGGCGCAGCAGGCCGCTTTTGCCGGTCATGCAGAACACGCAACCCACGGCGCAACCGACCTGGCTGGAGATGCACAGGCCGTCGCGCGGCAGCAGCACGCTTTCCACCATCTGCTTGTCGGCCAGCTCCACCAGCAGGCGCGCCGAACCATCGGCCCCCGGATGCTCGGAGCGCAGCCGGACCAGCGCGTCCAGTTCCGCAGCAATTGCCGGCAACCCCTGGCGCACGGAGAGCGGCAGGAAGTTCTCGGTCTTCTGGTGCTTGGTGCCGGTGTCCAGGGGTTTGCCCTGCAACCAGGCGCGCGTGATCCGCCCGATATGCTGGGGTTTGGCGCCAAGGGCGGCGAGGCGTTGAGTGAGGTCGGCGAGCTGCATGGGGCGCGGATGCTATCACTTGGCCGCGGCGTCGACCACGTCGAAGCGCAGCACGCCGATCATCTGCCCGGCCTCTGTGACCACTCGCACCTGCCAGCGGCCCTGCGGGTCGTGGGGGAAATTCAGCTTGTGGGTCCAGGCGCGGTAGCCTTCCTTGCGCCCGCCGTGAATGTCCAGGGCGATGCGGTCGACTTCGCGCCCGTTGTGCTGCCAGAGGTGATAGATGCGCTCGTTCAGACCGCGCGGGGCATTGATCGCGGTATAGGCGTACAGCCCGTCATCTTGCAGCTGCGCCAGGGTGACGGTGGTGAGCGGCTCTCCCGGCGTGCGCAATTGGCCGTCGAAACGGTCGCTGATGGCGACGTCGGCCAGCCACAGGGTGGCCGGTGGCACCCAGACCCGCGCCATCCAGCCGCCGCCGGCCAGGGCCAGCGGCAACAGTGCGAGGGCCAGCGTGCGTCGCCAGCCGGCGCCGCCGATCAGCCCGGGCAGGCTCGGCAGTGCCAGCAGCGTCGCCAGGGTCAGGGCGATGCCGTAGCTCTGCGGCGTGCTGAGATGGAAGATGATCGGCAGGGCGGTGAGCATCACCGCGAACAGCGCCAGGCTATGGAACACCAGCAGCAGCCAGCGGCGCGGTGCCAGCCAGCGGTAGTACAGCGGGTCGGTAATGGATACCAGGGCCGCTGCGGCCAGCAGGCCGCTGAACAGCAACTGTCCGCTGTTCCAGGTGGTGGTGATGAGGAAGAACGGGAGGACGAAGAACAGGCTTTCCTGATGGATCATCTGCGTTGCATAGCGCAGTAGCGGCAGCGGCAGTTCGAAGCCGAAACGCCGGGCGATGCGCTCACGCAGCAGGTTTTCCAGCATCAGCCAGAGCCAGCTCACCAGCAGCACCACCCCCAGCACCTTGGCCAGATGCGCCTGACGATCGACCAGCAGAAAGCTGGCCAGGCCCGAGCAAAAGCCGAACAGGGCGATCAACCCGGGATAACGGCGTGTCCAGGCAAGCAGGGCGGGAATGCGATCGAGCAGCGCGTTCATCGGTTCAGGACGGGGCAAGGGTGGGGGCGCATCCTAGGCAGCGGCAAGGTCGCGCGCAAGCGAGTCGTCAGCCGAACTGGCGATGGCGAACGGCTTGCGGCAGTATGGCGCCCCCGTTTCACCGCCGAGTCCGAAAACGATGAAATTCATCCATCAACGCGAGCATCTGGAAGAGGGCGATCTGGTGGTTATCCAGTGTTCGCAGCCCTGCAACATCCGCCTGATGAACGATGCCAACTTCCGTGCGTTCAGGAACCGCGGCCGGCATAGTTACCACGGCGGCGCCTTCATCAAGTTTCCGGCGAAGATCCGCGTGCCCTCCAGCGGCTTCTGGAACATCACCCTGGATACCGTGACCCGTCGAGCCGTGAGCATGACGCGCAAGCCGCAGATGGAATACAGCATCAAGATCGTGCGTCGACCGGGGGCCTGATCCTCGCTCTTCGCACCCGCGGGCAAGACGCGAGAGAAAAATGCTAAACCCTGGCCGCCGAGGCAGGGTCACAACTGATGAATCCGAAATTAAAGAGGGAGCATCAGTATGTTGAAATTTCTCGGCGGCACCGTTGGCATCATCTTCATTATCGGCCTGATCGTGGTGATCGGTCTGTTCAAGCTGATTTTCTAAGCGCACGCGCAGTCAGGCCTTGCCCCGCTGCCAACGGCAGCAGGGCAAGGTTCGTTCAGAGGCGGCGTCTGTTTTCGTGATACTGCGCGCAGGTCATGAAGCCCTTGCTGTCGACACGGCCGTTGACGTCGAAATTCACGTAGTAGGGCTGTTCGTGCCCGTCGACATTGAGCACGTAGTTGTTGCAGGTGCTGCCGCTGAGACTGTGCTCGACCTGTGAGGAGGGCGGGCCGCCAAGGGTGCGTACCTGTTCCTGGGTCATGCCGTGATCGACCTGCTTGACCAGTGGTTCGTCGCGGAAGGTCACGTAGTCCACAGGGTTCTCGATGGTCGAGCAACCTGCGAGCGTGGCCGCCACGGCCAGTACGGCAAGGCTGTGCTTGTACATGTCGTCGCTCCGTCGCATGAGCCGGATTGGCTCGATATGGCTTGGAGCGCGGCGCTGTCGGCGGAGTTCGGTTTTTTTGCGGCCGCCCCGGCCTGTCTGAATAGACAAGCCGGGGCCGCAGTGCTTAATCGTCGTAGCCGAGGTTCGGCGCCAGCCAGCGTTCGCTGACGGCGATGTCCTGACCCTTGCGCTTGCTGTACTGCTCGATCTGATCCTTGTCGACCTTGCCCACGGCGAAGTACTGCGCCTCGGGGTGAGCGAAGTACCAGCCGGATACGGCGGCGGCCGGGAACATGGCGTAGTGCTCGGTGAGGAACACACCGCTGCGGCCGGCCTTGTTGTAGTCGGCCTCGGGGTCGAGCAGCTTGAACAGCGTGGCCTTCTCGGTGTGATCCGGGCAGGCCGGGTAGCCAGGGGCAGGGCGGATGCCCTTGTACTGCTCGCGGATCAGCGCCTCGTTGTCCAGTTGCTCGTCCGCTGCGTAGCCCCAGTACTCCTTGCGCACCCGCTCGTGCAGCCACTCGGCGCAGGCCTCGGCCAGGCGGTCGGCCAGGGCCTTGACCATGATCGAGTTGTAATCGTCGCCCTTGGCCTCATAGGCCTTGGCCAGTTCCTCGGCGCCGATGCCGGCGGTGGTGATGAAGCCGCCCACGTAGTCGGTCACACCACTTTCCTTGGGCGCGACGAAATCGGCCAGCGACAGGTTCGGCTTGCCGTCGGGCTTGATGGTTTGCTGGCGCAGGTGGTGCAGCTTGGCCAGGGGCTTGCCGTCGTCGCCGTAGACTTCGATGTCGTCATGAGCGACCTGGTTGGCCGGCCAGAAGCCGAAAACGGCACGGGCCTTGATCAGCTTCTCGTCGATCAGCTTCTTCAGCATCGCCTGGGCGTCGTTGAACAGGCTGGTGGCCGCTTCGCCGACGATCTCGTCGGTGAGGATGCGCGGGTACTTACCGGCCAGGTCCCAGGAGATGAAGAAGGGCGTCCAGTCGATGTATTCGGCCAGGGTCGCCAGGTCGATGTCGTCCAGCACCTGGGCGCCGGTAAAGCTCGGTTTGGGCGCGATGTAGCCGTTCCAGTCGAAGGCCGGCTTGTTGGCGATGGCATCGGCATAGCCCAGGCGCTCGGTGCGCGAGGCGCGTGCCGAGGTGCGCTCGCGCACCACCACGTACTCCTCGCGGGTCTTCTGCACGAAGTCGGCCTTCAGCTCCTTGGACAGCAGCTGGGTGGCCACGCCCACGGCGCGTGAGGCGTCGGTGACGTAGACCACGGCGTCGTTGCTGTACTGCGGGTCGATCTTCACCGCCGTGTGCGCCTTGGAGGTGGTGGCGCCGCCGATCATCAGCGGCAGGGTGAAGCCCTGGCGCTGCATTTCCTTGGCCACGTGGACCATCTCGTCCAGCGAGGGGGTGATCAGCCCGGACAGGCCGATGATGTCGCATTTCTCGTCGCGGGCGGTCTGCAAGATCTTCTCCGCCGGCACCATCACGCCCAGGTCGACGATATCGTAGCCATTACACCCAAGAACCACGCCGACGATATTCTTGCCGATGTCGTGCACGTCGCCCTTGACCGTGGCCATGAGGATCTTGCCCTTGGCCTCCGGCTTGTCGCCTTTCTCGGCTTCGATGAAGGGGATCAGGTGCGCCACGGCCTGCTTCATCACCCGGGCGGACTTGACCACCTGGGGCAGGAACATCTTGCCCGAGCCGAACAGGTCGCCGACCACGTTCATGCCGGCCATCAGCGGGCCTTCGATCACCTCGATCGGGCGCGCGCACTGCTGACGGCACTCTTCGGTGTCTTCGACGATGAAGGCGGTGATGCCCTTGACCAGCGCGTGTTCCAGGCGCTTGTCCACCGGCAGCGAGCGCCATTCCTCGTTCTCGACTTCCTTGGCGGCGCCGTCGCCCTTGTACTTGTCGGCGATGGCCAGCAGCGCCTCGGTGGCGCCGTCATTGCGGTTGAGCACCACGTCCTCGACCGCGTCGCGCAGCTCCTTGGGAATCTCGTCGTAGATCTCCAGCTGGCCGGCGTTGACGATGCCCATGGTCAGGCCGTTCTGGATCGCGTAGTAGAGGAACACCGAGTGGATCGCTTCGCGCACCGGGTTGTTGCCGCGGAAGGAGAACGACACGTTGGACACGCCGCCACTCGATAGGGCGAATGGTAGATGCTCACGGATATAGGCGCAGGCTTCGATGAAGTCCACCGCGTAGTTGTTGTGCTCCTCGATGCCGGTGGCCACGGCGAAGATATTCGGGTCGAAGATGATGTCTTCCGGCGGGAAGCCCACTTCATTGACCAGGATGTCGTAGCTGCGCTGGCAGATTTCCTTCTTGCGCGCGGCGGTGTCGGCCTGGCCGACCTCGTCGAAGGCCATCACCACCACGGCGGCGCCATAGCGCTTGCACAGGCGGGCGTGATGCTTGAACTGCTCGACGCCTTCCTTCATGGAGATGGAGTTAACGATGCCCTTGCCCTGGATGCATTTCAGGCCCGCTTCGATCACCTCCCACTTGGAGGAGTCGATCATGATCGGCACGCGAGAGATGTCCGGCTCGCCGGCGATCAGGTTGAGGAACCTGACCATGGCGGCCTTGGAGTCCAGCATGCCCTCGTCCATGTTGATATCGATCACCTGGGCGCCGGCTTCCACCTGCTGCAGGGCGACTTCCAGAGCCTCGGTGTAGTTCTCTTCGCGGATCAGACGGGCGAACTTGGCCGAGCCGGTGATGTTGGTGCGCTCGCCGACGTTCACGAACAGCGAGTTGCGGTCGATGGTGAAGGGCTCCAGGCCCGACAGGCGACAGGCCTTGGGAATGTCCGGGATCACGCGCGGCGGGTACTTGGCCACCGCCTCGGCGATCGCCTGGATGTGCGCCGGAGTGGTGCCGCAGCAACCGCCGATGATGTTGAGGAAACCCGAAGCGGCGAACTCTTCGACTACCGCCGCCATCTCGGCGGGCGACTCGTCGTACTCGCCGAAGGCGTTGGGCAGGCCGGCGTTGGGGTGTGCGGACACATGGGTGTCGGCCTTGTTGGCCAGCTCTTCCAGGTACGGGCGCAAGTCCTTGGCGCCGAGGGCGCAGTTCAGACCCACGGAAATCGGCTTGGCGTGGCGTACCGAGTTCCAGAACGCCTCGGTGGTCTGGCCGGACAGGGTGCGGCCGGAAGCGTCGGTAATGGTGCCGGAGATCATGATCGGCAGCTCGACGCCGTCTTCCTCGAACACCTGCTGCACGGCGAAGATCGCCGCCTTGGCGTTGAGGGTGTCGAAGATGGTTTCGATCAGGATCAGGTCGGCGCCGCCCTCGATCAGGCCGCGGGTGGCCTCGGTGTAGTTCTCCACCAGTTCGTCGAAGGTGACGTTGCGAAAGCCTGGGTCGTTGACGTCCGGGGAGATCGAGCAGGTGCGGCTGGTCGGGCCTAGAACGCCTGCGACGAAGCGCGGGCGATCCGGGGTTTCCAGCGTCTTGGCATCACAGACTTCACGGGCCACGCGGGCGCCGGCCAGGTTCAGCTCGTAGACCAGTTCCTCCATGTCGTAGTCGGCCTGCGACACGCGGGTGGCGTTGAAGGTGTTGGTTTCCAGGATGTCGGCGCCGGCATCCAGATAGGCCTTCTCGATGGCGGCGATGATCTGCGGCTGGGTCAGCAGCAGCAAGTCGTTGTTGCCCTTGACGTCGCTCGGCCAGTCGGCAAAGCGCTCGCCGCGGTAGTCGGCCTCTTCCAGCTTGTAGCTCTGGATCATGGTGCCCATGCCGCCGTCGAGGATCAGGATGCGCTCCTTCAGGGCTTGCTGGAGGGCTTGGAGGCGGGCGCTGCGATCGGACATGAGAACTACCTGAGCAAAGCGGGAACAAAGGTGCGCGATGATAGCAAAGCTGCAGGGTTCTGGAGCGCCTGGGCAGTTTCCATGAATTTCATTCATGTTGCTGGGCGCGCCGTCTCGTTAGAATTGCCAGCATCGCAATCAAGGATGTGGCCATGCTCAAGCCTGCTGCCCTGTTTTTTCTTTCCATCGCAGCAGGCCTGGCCCGTGCCGAAGCGATCTCCTACATCGACGACGTCCAGCCCATCCTCACCCACAAGTGCATAGCGTGCCATGCGTGCTATGACGCACCTTGCCAGCTCAACCTGGGCAGCGGCGAGGGCATGTTGCGCGGCGCCAGCAAGCAGCCGGTGTACGACGGCACGCGCAGCAAGGCGCAGGCGACCACACGGCTGTATCTGGATGCACAGGGAGAGGCGGCCTGGCGCCAGCGCGGCTTTCATTCGGTGCTCGCTGGCGAGAATGGCCAGGCGGCGCTGATCAAACGCATGCTGGAGCTGGGCCGTAGCCAGCCGCTCGAACCCAACGCCAAGCTGCCCGGCAACCTCGATATCGCCATCACCCGCAGCAACAGCTGCCCATTGCCGGGTGAGTTCGCCGCCTATGCGCAGAAGAATCCCCACGGCGGCATGCCGTTCGCGGTCACCGGCCTGAGCGATGACGAGTACGCCACGCTGCAGCGGTGGCTGGCCCAGGGCGCGCCGGTGGCCGAGCAGAAGTTGCAGCCTTCGGTCGCCGAGCTGGAGCAGATCGCCAGGTGGGAGGCGTTTCTCAATGCCCCTGGCGCGCGGCAGGACCTGGTTTCGCGCTGGTTGTACGAGCATCTGTTTCTCGCCCATCTGCACTTCGCTGGCGGCGAACCCGGGCATTTCTTCCAGCTGGTGCGCTCGCGCACGCCCAGTGGCCAGCCCATCGATCCCATCGCCACGCGTCGCCCCAACGACGATCCGGGTACCGAGTTCCACTATCGCTTGTGGCCGATCCAGGGCGTCATCGTGCACAAGACCCATATCACCTACCCACTGAGCGATGCCGGGCTGGCGCGCGTGCAGGAGCTGTTCTTCGGCGAAGACTGGCCGCTGGAGGCCGTGCCGGGCTATGGGGCGCAGCGCCGCGCCAATCCCTTCGAGACCTTCGCCGCGATTCCGCCAAGGGCGCGTTATCAATTCATGCTGGATAACGCCGAGTATTTCGTGCGCACCTTCATTCGCGGTCCGGTGTGCCGCGGGCAGATCGCCACCGATGTGATCCGCGACAACTTCTGGGCCCTGTTCCAGGCGCCGGAGCATGACCTGTATGTCACCGATGCGGCCTATCGCAGCGAAGCCACGCCGCTGCTGGCGATGCCGGGACAATTCGATGAGATCGGCGATCTGCCGGGGCTCTGGCGTGATTACCGCAACAAGCGCAACGCCTACGAAAATCTGCGCAAGGAGGCCTACGCCAATGCGCCGCCGGCCGACTGGGCGCATATCTGGAGCGGTAACGACAACGCGCTGCTGTCGATCTTCCGCCAGCACGACAGCGCTTCGGTGCGCAAAGGGCTGATCGGCGAGATTCCACAGACCCTCTGGTGGATGGACTACCCGCTGTTCGAGCGCACCTACTATCAACTGGTGGTCAATTTCGACGTGTTCGGCAACGTCTCGCATCAGGCGCAGACCCGCCTGTATTTCGACCTGATCCGCAACGGCGCCGAGGTCAATTTCCTCCGCCTGTTGCCGGCCGGGGCGCGCAAGGGCTACCTGGACGACTGGTACCAGAACAGCGGCAAGCTGAAGATGTGGCTGGATTACACCTCGGTCGATCATCGCAGCCCGAGCGGCCTCACCCTGGAAGACGAGAATCCCAAGCAGCAATTCGCCGTGCAGCTGCTGCAGCGCTACGCCAGCCTCAACGCGCGTCCGGACCCGATCAACCGCTGCACTGGCGCCCATTGCCATCGCGATGGCTTGCCGCCCGAGCTGAGGGATGCGGAGCAGACGCTTTCGCGCCTGGCCAGTCGTCCGGCTGGCGGCCTGCGGGTGATCCGCCAGTTGCCGGAGGCGACGCTGCTGCGGGTGGAGCTTGCCGACGGCTCGCGCGAGGTTTACAGCCTGCTGCGCAATCGCGCGCACAGCAATGTGGCGTTCATGCTGGGTGAAGAGCTGCGCTACCAGCCACGTCTGGATACGCTGACCATCTACCCCGAGGTGCTCAGCAGCTATCCGAACTTCCTGTTCAGCCTCAAGGCCAACGAGATGGACGAGTTCGTCGCGCAGATGGAGCGCGCTGCCGATGCAGCGGCTTTCGAGCGCATCGTCGAGCGTTGGGGCATTCGCCGCAGCCACCCGCAGTTCTGGCGCTATTTCCATGACCTGGCCGAACACATCCGCGAAACCCAGCCAGTGGAGGCGGGTGTGCTGGATATGAATCGCTACCAGAACCTCTGACGGCGTGCGCGCAGCGCGCCACAGGTTTGTCCTGCGCTATTGTCGCGATCAATTCCTACTAAATTAGTTGGGCTTTAACCGTGCGCCGCACTGGCGTACACTGCGCGCATGTTCGCGAGGAGTTGCCATGAGCGCCATCACCATTACCCAAGCTGCCGAAGATTACCTGGCCGAGCTGCTGAGCAAGCAGGACACCCCGGGTATCGGCATTCGTGTATTCATCACCCAGCCGGGTACGCCTTACGCGGAAACCTGCATCGCCTATTGCAAGCCGGGTGAGCAAAAGCCCGAAGATACCCCGGTCGGTCTGGCCAGCTTCACCGCCTGGATCGACGCCGTCAGCGAACCCTTTCTGGAAGACGCCGTCGTCGACTATGCCACCGACCGCATGGGCGGCCAGCTGACCATCAAGGCGCCGAACGCCAAGGTGCCGATGGTCAACGAAGACAGCCCGCTCAACGAGCGCATCAACTACTACCTGCAGACCGAGATCAATCCCGGTCTGGCCAGCCATGGTGGTCAGGTCAGCCTGGTCGATGTGGTCGAGGAAGGTATTGCCGTGCTGCGTTTCGGCGGCGGCTGCCAGGGTTGCGGACAGGCCGATTACACGCTCAAGGAGGGTATCGAGAAGACCCTGCTCGAGCGCATTCCCGAGCTCAAGGGCGTGCGTGACGTGACCGATCACAGCAATCGCGAGAACGCCTACTACTGAGGTGCTCTGCACGACGACAAGGGCGACCCGGTGGGTCGCCCTTGTCGTTTCCGGCTACCAGTACCTGGGGTAGCGCCCACTGCGCGTGGCGTTGTTGTACAGCAGCGCCACCAGCAGCAGGATCAGTGCGCCAGCCAGGGTTGGAAAGAGCAGGAAGCCCCAGCCCGGCTGAGCGAGAAAGATGATCACCGGGTTGGAGCCGGCCGGCGGGTGCACGCTGCGGGTCAGCATCATCAGTGCGATGGCGCTGCCTACCGCCAGAGCCAGCGACCAGATGCCGGGGCCGAGCAGATGCAGGCAGATCAGCCCGACCAGGCTGCTGAGCACATGCCCGAACACCAGGTTGCGCGGCTGCGAGAAAGGCAGATCGGGAAAGCCGAACACCAGCACGCAGGACGCGCCGAACGAGCCCAGCAGCAGGCTGGCCGACAGCGCATCGCCACTGGCGGCGATGCAGGCGATGGCAAGAAAGCCACCCAGCCAGGCCAGCAGCACCTGACGCAGCGAGGGCAGAGGCGGTAGCGCCGCACCATCGCCGCGCAACTTGCCAAGAAAATTCAGCATGGCGAACCCCTCCCTACGCGGACGCTGGAAGCCGGGTTGCGCGCGAGCATCTGCGCGGGGCGGATCGGCCTGCGCAGTAGCTCGCCGCCGCAGTTGGGGCAGCGCAACGCCAGCTTGTTCTCGGCGCAGCTGCGGCAGAAGGTGCATTCGAAGGAGCAGATCAACGCGTCTGCGCTGTTCGCCGGCAGGTCTCGGTCGCAGCACTCGCAGTTCGGGCGTAGCTCAAGCATTCAGGTTCTCCTGGCGTGCCTGGCCGAAGCGCTGCAGGTAGTCCTGCGGGCTGATGGCCAGGTGTTTGTGAAAGCTGCGGCGCAGGTTCTCCGCGTGGCCGAAACCGGTCAGGCGGGCCACCGTGGCGATCGAGGCCTGGGCGTCCTGCAGCAGATTGCGCGCGGCCTCCAGGCGCACCCGCTCGACGTAGCGGCCCGGCCCCATGCCCAGTTCCTGAACGAACACCCGCGACAGCGTGCGTGGCGTCATGTGCGCCTGAGCGGCGAGCGCCTCGAGCGACAGGTCGTCACCGAGATGTGCGGGAATCCATTCGAGCAAGGCGGCAAGCCGCGGCACCCGGCTAGGCTCCGGGCTGAGCAGGGCGCTGAACTGCGCCTGGCCGCCGGGGCGGCGCAGAAACATCACCAGGCGGCGAGCCACTGCCAGGGCCAGCGCGCGTCCCAGGTCGGCTTCTATCATCGCCAGAGCCAGATCGATGCCCGCGGTCACGCCGGCCGAAGTGAAGATGTGCCCATTGCCGTCGCGGTCGTGCGGGTCGTAGGTATGCAGGCAGTCAGCCAGGACCTCGACCTGCGAATAGCCATTGCGCAAGGTCTGCACATCGGCCCAGTGAGTGGTGGCGCGGCGCCCATCGAGCAACCCGGCGGCGGCCAAGATCAGCGCGCCGGAGCACACCGAGCCGAGCCGCCGTACCTGCGGCTCGACGTCCCGCAACCAGTTCAGCAGGGCCGTATGCTGGCACTGACGCTCCACGCCCGGCCCGCCTGGCACCAGCAGCGTGTCGATCTGGCTGGCATCGGCGCTGCGCCAGGCGCTGTCGGCAACCAGCTGAATGCCTGCCGAGGTGCTGACCGGGCCGGGCGCTTCGCCTAGCAGGCAGATCTGGTAGGAGGGCGGCAGACCCTGGCGCTGGCGCTCGACGTTGGCCGAGGCGAATACCTGCAGCGGCCCGGTAACGTCCAGGCTCATGACGTCGGGGTAGGTCAGGCAGGCGATGGTTCTGAGCGCATCCATAAGAGCCTCCAGGGGGATGGGAGGCAGTCTGCGCCGAGGCGGTCATGGCAACAAGGACAATAAGCCCACAAATATTGCCAAGCACTTAGCGGGCGCCGGACGGCGCCCCGTGGGGAATTACTCGGGCATGCTCCAGGGCGCCAGATCGAAGCCCTTGCGGCGCAGCTCGTCACGCGAACGCTGCAGGGCGTCGGCGAGTTGCTGTGGGTCGCTGTAGGTCGCGCTGGACAGTTGAGTGCGGCCGAGCAGGCGAGTGCTGGTGCGGTCGATGACGCTGATGCTGACGACGCCGGTGCCGTCCTGCGGGGCCCAGGCTACGCATTGGAACGGGCGGAAGGCGCGATCGGCAATCAGCAGGGCTTCGTTAAAACGCAGCGGTGTGTTCATGGGGTCGGTTTCTCCGAGTTGATCCCAGCAAATTAGTGGCGGCCCGTGGTTTACCAAGAGGGCCTTTCATTGCTGTTGATGAACGCAGGCGACCTATAAGTCACACACCATTGAAAAAAACTTTTAATGCACTTGCGAAGTGCCTTGCAAAAAACTTCCAGCGTCTCGCCGATTACAACTTTCTAGTCGGAAAGTTCCGCTGTCCTATTGCTGGTCACCGGCCCCAGCCCAACGCCAGCGGGGGCTGGAGCGACGACATGGGCGTTGCGTTGGTGGCGATAGGCACTTACCGCCTCATATACCGATTTGCGCAGACGGTTAATTCCACCGATCGGTCGATGTTCCGCGAGTGCATGCCAGGGATTGAAGGACAAATTGTCGCAGAACAGGTTTTGTTCACGGCTATCGAAGTCCTTAGCCGGGACGGTAATACGTGCCACGCTTTCGAAGGGCGAAATCTTTTCGCTCCACTCCACGCTGGTGTCTTCGATGGGCATGTAGTACTGCGCGTTCTGTTTTTGTACCTGCAGTTCGAAGCAGGCCGGAGCACGATCCAGGGACAGTTGCTGGTACAGCGCATTGCGCAGGAAGTTGGGCAGGTCGGTGTTCTGCTCGGGCAATTCATAGGGCGGGCAGTTCTGCGGTGCCGGCACCACGCGGTACTTGATGTTCAATGAGCCGAGCTTGAACGGGGCGATGGAGTTGTAGGTGGTGGCCACCGGCGTCTCGGGAGCCGGCGCCAGGGTCTTCAGGGCGATGAAGAGATGGCGTATTTCCCAGGTGCGCGGGTCCCAGCTGGGAAAGAAGGCCAGTACCTTCTTGCCGTCGGCCTGGGCGGCGAAGTTGCTGCGGTACTCGGCCACGTCGCGGACGAAGAACGCCGTGTTGTTGAACATCACGAAATCCTGATCGCCGGCATGCAGCGGATTTTTCATCAGTTTCTCGCCGGGCACGTCGAGAAGCTTGATGGCCATGCCTCGGGCATCGCGCGCGCGATCGAACTGCGGATAGGCGTTGCCGTTGGACAGGCGCATCCAGGCCTGCCAGGTGTGGCCCGGCTCGGCGAACACGCCCTGGCGCAGGCTCTCGTCGAGATCGTCCAGCACCTGGACTTCGGCCCTGACACAACCGTGCGCCTTGGCGTGGGCGTCACGCAGCACGCGGGTGTTGTCACGGTGCTGTTCGACGATGCGCACGGCGTCCTCGATGATCAGGCGGGTCAGCGCCGCCTCGTCGGCTGCGATTTCTTCCTGCGTGGAAACCGGCCCGGAGAACTTCCAGGCGTAATAGCCTTCGCCGATGCCCCAGCCGATCAGGCCGAGCACAATCAGAGTGAGCAACAGCTTGCCGAGCAGCCGACCGAGCCAGAGCCAGAAACGTTTCAACATGCTTGTGATCCTTGTTCCGGAACGCGTCAGTGGGGTCAGCCTTCGCAACTGGGGCCGGGTGTCCAGGCTTTTGCCGGCACTTCGGTGAGCTGGGCTTCCAACCCGTCGTTGCCGAGCACCTTGAGATATTCGATCACCGCCAGGCGCTCATCCGGCGCCAGTGCACGGCCTATCACTCCCTGCTGGCGACAGCCATCGCGGAACTCATGGCCGCCGTTGCCATTGCCGGTTACCCGCGTGTCGAACAGGAAGCCGCCGGGGAACGCTTCGCTGCGGTAACCGACCCGTACCGGATCGAACTCGAAGTTGCCGACCCAGAAGCGGGTCTGCCGTTCGTACACCGGCGACAACAGCTCGAACAGGTTGGCCACCGAACCGTTGTGCAGGAAGGGCGGGGTGGCCCAGATGCCGTCGAGCGGGCGCGCCTTGTAGCCGCGTTTCTCCTGCACGCCGATCGACAGGCCGTAACCGTCCATGCGCCAGCGCTGCCGCGGGCTGATGCCGGCATCCTGGTAGGCGCGGTTTTCCACGTAGGCGGTGATGTAGGCCAGGGCCTTGGCGCTGGAGATGCTCTTGAAGTCGACCTCGTCGAGGCTGGCGCCGAACAGTTGCACATCCAGACGCGACAGCTCGGCCTTGGTCCAGCCCAGACGACTGATGTCGAAGCGGTGATCGGCGATGTTGTCGGCCGTGGTCGGGTCGGTACCGACTATGTCGGTCGGCACGATGCGCATCTTCCATTCCGGATCGCGCGCAGGGGCCAGTCGCTGCTCGCGCGGCTTGGGATTGGGGGCGTGGCAGTAGGCGCAGTTTTCGCTGTACAGGGCTTTGCCGCGGCTGGCCAGGGGCAGATCGATCTTGCCGAAGATCGCCTCGGGCCACTGCGGTGGCTGCAGCTGCTTGAGGGTTTCCTCCAGCGTATAGAGGTCGTGCAGACGCACGCTGGAGGCATAGCGGTCGGCCTCCGTGACGCCTTGGCCATGCTCGTCGAGCAGGTGCAGGCTGGCGCCTACCCCCAGAGCCTCGCCGACGTTGCGCGCCATCGGCTGCATGGCAGAGCCATTCCATTGCACCCAGTCGAACTTCCAGATATCCCACAGGTGCGGGTAGCTGACCGGTGCATTGGCGATGCGGTAGTTGGCTTCGTCCAGTGCATCGCCGAATACGGTATTGGCGATACGGCCGAACGCATCGGTACGGCCGAAGCCTTCTTCCGTTGGATAGAGGCCGCGGTGCCAGTCATTGGCGGCAGTGGCCAGCAGGCGATCGAGCACCTGCTTGAAGTCCTGGCGCAGGCGATCACGATCCTGCGCGTAACGATCGCCAAGCACCTCCTGAGCGAAACGGCGGAACTTGAGCGGGTTGTAATAGGTGAAGGCCATGCTCATGCCCAGCGCCTGGCCGAAGCCCCCGCCGCGCAGGGTCGGTACCGTCGAGGCCAGTGAATGCAGGGCGGCGCCGCCGTCGATACGCACCGCCTGGCCCTGGTAGCGCAGTTCGCCGGTGTGACAGGCGGCGCAACTGATATCCAGAAAGTGCTCGCCGCTCTCGTTGTCCTGATGGCGGGCGAAGCCGACCGGCAGATTGCCGGGGTTCAGAGAAGTGGCGCGTTGCTTGGGATCGGTAAGAAAACCGAAGCGGGCGAGATAGTCAGGGCGCGCGAATTTCTCGCTGCCGAAGGGCATTTCCAGGGCGACGAACCAGTCGTAGCGCAGGCCTTTAACCGTGGTGCCCTGAGGGGTGTAGTAATAGGTCTGGCGCTGCTCGTCGCTCCACTGCTGCAGATAGTGCAGCTGTTCGGGCGGCTCGAACCTGGGCAGGTTCGGGTTGGCGACGTAATAGAGCACTACCGCCAGACCGATCAGTACCAGCACCAGAACCAGCTTCAGGGTACGGCGGAGCAGACGCATCGGAGACTTCCTTGTGGCGTTCTTATTAGTGGCCCTGTTATGCCAATCCTGCAGACGCTTGGCAAGTTGCCATCGCCATGAACATGAAACTCCTGCAATAACCAACTGGAACAAGCGATATAGAGAAATGGTTTATGCAGTGTCAAAGTTCTTGCTAGCGTTACAGTTGTGCGCGCCAAATCATTGTTTTTATTGATATTACAAAATAATGGCGCCAAGGAAGGGGTATGTTGGATGTCGTTTCCGTCGCATCCCGGCAATTACTGGTGGTCGAGCCGCTAGGCGCGTGCGAACAACTACTCCTTCCTCTGCAGGAGGCAGGTTGGGCGCTGCGCCGCGGCACACTGCAGTCTCTGCAGGGCAGCTCCGGCGATGTGGTGCTGATTCATCTGCACGAGCAGCCGCTGGCGCCGCTGCTGGCTCAGCTGCGCAGCATGGAGGCCAGCTGGGTGGCGGTGCTGGATTCGCAGACCCTGGAGCGGGGCGAGATCGCCGAATTGATCGGCGAATGGTTCTTTGCTGCCCTGGCGCTGCCCACCACCCCGGAAAATCTGATGGAAACGCTCTCGCAGGCGCAGGCGAACGCGCGCCTGCGCAGCCTGCAGGGCGAGCGGCAGGCGCGTCAATTTCTGGGCAACGGCGCCCAGGCGCGTACGCTGCGCAAGCAACTGGAGCAGTTGAGCGAGGTGCCCAGGCCGCTGCTGATCAGCGGCGAACGCGGCAGCGGCAAGACGCTGCTGGCGCGCCTGCTGCATGAGCGCTCTTCACGCGCCGGCCATGCCCTGCAGCGTCTGGATTGCGCCGGGCAGGCCGAGGCGCTGTTCGACCGGCCCGGGCATGCGGGTGCGCTGGCCGTGGCGGCGACAGGCACGCTGCTGCTCGAGGGCCTGGCCACATTGTCCGCGCCGACCCAGCAGCATCTGTTGCAGCATCTGCACACCCATCCAGGGCTGCACCTGATCAGCATCAGTCGTGGCGAGCTGGAAGAGTCGGTGCGCCAGGGGCGCTTTCGCGAGGACCTCTATCGGATGCTCGCTGACGTGCGCTTGCAGACGCCCCGGCTACGCGAGCAGCGCAGCGACATGCTGCTGCTGGCCGAACATTTCGCCAAACTGCATGGCGCGGTAATCGGGCGCAGGCATCGGCATTTCAGCGAAGAGGCTGTCGATGCCATGGTCGAACATGCCTGGCCCGGCAATGTGCGTGAGCTGTGCAATCGGGTGGTACGGTCCCTGGTGCTCGCCCAGGGACGGCAGATTCTCGCGGGTGATCTGGGGCTCGAGGCCGGACGGGGGCCGGGCGCCGCGGTGACCACGCTGCAGGACTACATTCTGCGGGCCGAGCGCCAGGCGTTGAACGATGCCCTGGCGCGCCATGCCAACAACATGAGCCAGGCGGCCCGCACCCTGGGTATTTCCCGCCCGACCTTCTACCGGCTGCTGCACAAGCATCGCCTGCGCTGACAGCCTTCGGCTGTATCGTCGGCGAAACACTGTTAAGGTGCTCAGCGAATGTTTCGCCAAGGAGATTGCCATGCACCCGTTCGATGCCGATAAGCCCCCGAAACTTGCCATGCTGCTGGGTTATGCCGGCCTGGTGCCTTTCGTGGGCGGCGCACTGGGCATCTGGGTGATTCCGCTGGGCTGGCGGCCGTTCGTGCTGAACGCACTGCTGGATTTCGCTGCAGTGATTCTCGCCTTCATGGGCGCCATTCACTGGGGCCTGGCGATGCGTGCGGAGGAGACCGACGAGAACGCTCAGCTGCAGCTTGGCCTGTCGGTGATCCCCCCGATGCTCGGCTGGGCGGCGCTGGCCAGTGGCTTGCCCATGGCCTTCACCTTGCCGATCTTCCTCTTCGCCTTCATCGGCCTCTATCTGGCCGACATGCATGCGGTGCGGGTCGGGCTGGCGCCGCAGTGGTATCCGGCGTTACGCACACCCCTGACGCTGGTGGTCTGCGGCAGTCTGCTACTGGCCTGGGCCAGTGTGCTGATTCGCTGAGCCCAGCAGCTCGGCAACCTTCTCCAGCGCAGCCTGCCGGCGCGCCGTCCAGCCGCCGGTCAGTTCGCAGAAGGGCTGATCGTTGCTGGTCAGCCAATGTCGACAGGCCTGATGAAAGGCCAGGCGCTCCTGCAATTGCGGCTGGCAGCGCTGGCCATCTTCCACCCAGGGCACGCCCTGCGGATCGAGCAGCAGATGCAGGTCGTACTGGCGCGCGCACAGCTCCTGCTCCAGCCAGGCCGGGCAGTCGCCGAACAGGCTGTGGCTCCACAGCATGTTACTCAGCAGATGCGTGTCGAGGATCAGCAAGGCCGGCGCCGCTGCGCGGGCAGCATCTTCCCAGGCCAGTTGGCCGCGGGCGATGGCCGGGATATCGGCGTAGCAGGTGTCGCGTTGCTCGCGTTCGATGAAGTGGCGCACGTATTCGCCCACCACCACGCCGCCGAAGCGTGCCTGTATCTCGCCTGCCAGCCAGCTCTTGCCGCTGGATTCCGGTCCAGTCAATACCAGAATCTTCATCGACTGCCCCAGATGGCCGGGTCGCGACGCCAGCTCAGCCAGCCGCTGATGGCCAGCAGGGTGAACGCGGCGTACAGCGCGGCGGTCAGGTACAGGCCGCTGTGCAGGAAGAACGCCACGTAGCACAGGTCCACCACCACCCACAGTGCCCAGCACTGCAGGCGCTTCTGCGCCATCCATAACTGTGCGACCAGACTGAAGGCGGTGAGAGCGGCGTCCAGCCAGGGCGAGCTGGCATCGGTATGGGTGGCCATCAGGTAGCCCAGCGCCAGCGCGCCGATGCTGCCCGCCAGCAGCCCCGTGAGCACGCCGGCCGGCCGCAGGCGACTGACGGTGCGCCCGTCATGCCGCTCGCCGCCGCGGGTCCATTGCCACCAGCCATAGAGTTGCAACGCAGCGAACAGCACCTGCAACAGAAGGTTGGAATACAGCCGCCAGTCGTAGAACAGCCAGGCGTAGAGCAGCACCATGATCAGGCCGATGGGCCAGCACCAGGGGTTCTGCCGCACCGTCAGCCAGACCGCAAGGATGCCGAGCCCGGCGGCAATCAGTTCGAGCCAGGACATCTGGCGCCCTCGTCAGGAAAAGGGAGCGATTGTACTGATCTGCCCGACCTCAGCACACCAGGCTGTCGGCCTGCCGGTAGAGCATCAGCAGCTTGCGGGTGATGGTCTGCTGGATGTCCTCGCGTTCGAAGCTGGACAATCGCGGCAGGCGCGCCAGTTGCAGGCGGTGCAGATGGAGATATGGCATCTGCTGGTCGAACTCGCGCAGGTCGCCCTTCATCAGCACCGGCAGGAAGACGTCGCCAATCTTCTTCTGGTTGCTGATGATCTGCGCCAGCGCGGGCTTGAAGGGCATCGTCTTGGGCGTGGGGCCGCCGTCCTTGATCTGCGTGCTGAGCAGCAGGCCCGGCTTGCCCAGCACCTTGCCCGGCAGCACGCACAGGCCGGTCTTGCGAATGGCCTGGCTCTCGATGCCGTGCAGGGTGTCGTGGAAGGCATAGGGGTTGGGCAGCACCACCATCTTGCGGCCGAGA
Source organism: Pseudomonas hydrolytica (assembly GCF_021495345.1). Lineage (NCBI taxonomy): Bacteria > Pseudomonadati > Pseudomonadota > Gammaproteobacteria > Pseudomonadales > Pseudomonadaceae > Ectopseudomonas > Ectopseudomonas hydrolytica. The sequence goes on along the minus strand of NZ_CP099397.1, from coordinate 2,591,713 downwards.
TCGGTGGGGAAGTGCAGGCTGTAGTTGGTATACAGCTGGCCCACCGACTCGGAATAGACGCACAAGCGATTCTCGAACAGCTTGATGAAGCGCTCGGCCAGCTCGCGGCGGGCCATGCTGTCCAGGTCCCAGATCAGATCCTGATTCTGCGGTCGGCTGAAGTCGACCTCCTGGTGCTCCATGCTGCTCATGCTTTTCTCATATGCGGAACTGTCCCAGCAGGCGACCGAGCTGATCGGCCAGCTGTTTCAGATGCTGGCTGGCCGCACTCGACTGTTCGGCGGCTTCGGCCGTGTTATGGGCGAGAGCGGCCGTCTGCGTGACGTTCTGATTGATGTCTTCCACCACGTGCGACTGCTGCAGGGTGGCGCTGGCGATCGAGGCGTTGAGCCCGGTCAGATTGCGCAGCGATTGTGCGATCTGCGCCAGACTTTCGCCAGCCTGGCTTGCCTGTTCCACCGTTAATTGTGACGCACGGCTGCTGTCATGGATGACCTTGACCGCCGCCTCGGAATTGCTCTGCAGGCGTTCGATCATGCCCTGGATCTCGGCGGTGGACTGCTGCGTGCGCTGTGCCAGCAAGCGGACCTCGTCGGCGACCACGGCGAAGCCGCGACCCTGCTCGCCGGCGCGGGCCGCTTCGATGGCGGCATTCAGGGCGAGCAGGTTGGTCTGTTCGGCGATCGAGCGGATCACCTCCAGCACGCTGCCGATCTGCGTGCTTTCGCTGGCCAGCGACTGGATCACCTCCACGGCCTTGTCGATGGTCCCGGAAAGCTGGTCGATCTGGCGCAGGCTGGCATTGATGTTCTGCTGGCCCTGGCTGGCCTGTTCTTCGGCCGTATGCATTTCGCTGGAGGCATGCTCGGCGTTCTTCGCCACGTCCTGCACGCCATAGGTCACTTCGTTGACCGCCGTGGCCACCAGCTCCATCTGCTGCGCCTGTTGCTGGCTGTGTCGCTGTGCTTCGCTGGAAATGTCACCCAGCGAGCGCGCGGCCTGATCCAGCGAGCCGGCGGATTCGAGCAGCTGGCCGATCACCCGACGCAGCTTGTCGGTAAAGGCATTGAAATGCGTGGCCAGGGCAGTGAGTTCGTCGCGGCCATGAGTGTCGAGGTTGCGGGTCAGATCGCCTTCACCGCTGGCGATGTTGGCCATGGCGTCTACCGCTATTTGCAAGGGCTGCGCGATACTGCGGGTAATCAGCACGACCAGAGCGGTCAGCAGCAGCACGATCAGCAGACCCATGCCCACCGCACGCATCGCCTGCGTCCTGAATTCGGCCTGGACATCGTCCACATACACGCCGGAGCCGATGATCCAGCCCCAGGGCTGAAAGAGTTCGACGTAGGAGATCTTCGGTACCGGGTCAGTGGCGCCAGGTTTCGGCCAGCGGTAGTCGACCTGGCCAGCGCCCTGGCTGCGGGTGATGGCGACCATCTCGTTGAACAGCGCCTTGCCGTCCGGATCCTTGAAACCGGAAAGGTTCTGCCCCTCGAGCTTGGCATTCATCGGATGCATGAGCATGACCGGGGTCTGGTCATTGATCCAGAAGTACTCCTGGCCGTCGTAGCGCAGACCGCGGATGACTTCCATCGCCTGCTTCTGCGCTTCCTCGCGGCTCAGGCTGCCGGCGCTTTCCAGGCCCTGGTAATGCTTGAGGATGCCGGCCGCGCTCTGCACCACGTGCTCGGTCTTCTCGGCCTTGCTGGCGTACAGATCGAGATTGATCTGCCGCAGCATATAGGCGCCCTGAAGCACCAACATCAGGATGGCCAGCGCCAGAATCAGCCACAGACGACGGCTGATGGGAAGACTACGCAAACTGTTCATGAAGAAATTCCTGATTGTTGTAATTGTCGGGCTGAGGCGTCTGGAACGGCTATTGGGCAGCGCTGTCACCTCGACGCATCATTCATGTTAGTTGTCTGTTAGCATCTCGGCCGCTCGGCAAAAAACTGAATAGTCGCCGGGCGCGCCGTCGCAAGGAACCTGTGCGACGGGGCTGTGTCCCAGGGCCGGGACTTTTGCTTCAGTTTTACTCGTAAGGCACTTGCCGCGTTTGGGGGAATCGATGGATATCTGGATGGCCTTTCAGGCCCTGATCCTGGGCATAGTGGAAGGCCTGACCGAGTTCTTGCCAATTTCCAGCACCGGTCACCTGATCGTGGTCGGCGATCTGCTGGGCTTCAACGGAGAAACCGCTACAGCGTTCAAGATCATCATCCAGCTCGGCGCCATTCTGGCGGTGATGTGGGAATTCCGCGCGCGGGTGCTCGGTGTGGTGCTGGGGCTGCGCAGCGAGCCGCGTGCGCAGCGCTTCACCTTCAACCTGCTGCTGGCCTTCATTCCGGCTGTGGTTTTCGGCCTGGCCTTTGCCGATCTGATCGAACACTGGCTGTTCAATCCGATCACGGTGGCCACCGCCTTGATCGTGGGCGGCATCATCATGCTCTGGGCGGAGAAACGTGAGCACGCCATCCAGGCCGAGTCGGTCGATGACATGACCTGGAAGCTGGCGCTGAAGGTCGGCTTCGCGCAATGCCTGGCGCTGATTCCGGGAACATCCCGTTCCGGGGCGACCATCATCGGCGGGCTGGTGTTCGGCCTGTCGCGCAAGGCGGCCACGGAGTTCTCCTTCTTTCTGGCGATGCCGACCATGATCGCCGCCACGGTCTACTCGCTGTTCAAGTACCGCGACATCCTGCAGTGGAGCGATCTGCCGATTTTTGCCATCGGCTTCGTCAGCACCTTCATCGTGGCGATGATCACCGTGCGCGCCTTGCTCAAGTTCATCGCCAATCACAGCTATGCCGTGTTCGCCTGGTACCGCATTGCCTTCGGTCTGGTGATTCTCGCCACCTGGCAACTGCACCTGATCGACTGGAGCACGGCGCAACCGTGAGCGGCAACGAACGCAAAGGGCGCCTGAGAAGTTGGGATGACGCCAAGGGTTTTGGTTTCATCCAGCCGCAAGACGGTGGAGCCGAGGTTTTCGCTCATATCTCGGCGATGCGCGGCGACCGCCGCCCGCAGCCGGGTGACGAGGTGCTGTTCGTCGCCGGGCGTGATCCGCGCGGTCGGCCGCGTGCCGAACACCTGCGCCTGGCCGGTGAACTGAGCCTTGATCGGCCGGCGATCCGGCGCAAACCGAAAACGCCCGGCACGGCGGCACCGGTAGTGCGCAAGGCTGCTGCCAAATCCACACACCGATCATCGACTCAAGGCTCCATCCATAACTTTTCCAGCAAGGCCTTGGTGCTCGCTTTGCTGTGCATCCTGCCATTGCTCGGCTGCGTGACGCTGTTCGGCAAGGGGCTCTGGTGGATATTGCCGCTTTATCTGCTGGCCAGCCTGCTGAGTTTCCTGCAGTACTGGCTGGATAAACGCAGCGCTCAGAGTGGCGGCCGACGCACGCCGGAAAACACCCTGCATCTGGTGGAGCTGATCGGTGGCTGGCCGGGTGCGCTGGTCGCTCAGCAGACCTTCCGCCACAAGACGCGCAAGGCCTCCTATCAGGCGCTGTTCTGGCTGATCGTCGCGGCGCATCAACTGTTGTGGATCGATTGGCTGCTGCTCGACGGCGCCTACGTCGCCCGCCATATCCCGCTATTCGTCCAGTAGCAGACCGGGCTGCAGGCGCTTGGGCAGTCGGCGTACCACCAACTGATGGGAACGGGTCAGCAACTGGCGCAGCTCTTGGTCGCCAAGCGGTAGCTGGCGGGCGCTCATGCTGACCCAGTGCGCTCGCGCCAGATAGGGCGCGGGGCGAATGCCGGGGCGGTCGACGTAGCCGAGAAAGAGGTCGTGATCGACCTTGAAGGCCAGATCCTCGCCCAGAAAATCGAGGATGGCGAACATCTTGTTGCCGGCTACCGAGAACACCCGGTTGCTGCCCCACTTGAGGTCTTCGCGGGCGCCCGGCAGGCTGAGGCAGAAGCTGGCGATCTGGTCGGGCGTCATGGGCATGTCCATCGCTGGTCGAAACGGCAGTCTATCGGTTGGCCGACTCGCTGCGTAGCCGCTCGATCTGGCGCCGGGCATAACCGATGAAAGCGGCCAGTGCCTGGGGCCGCTGAGCCAGGTCATCCCTGGCCTGGCCCAGATAGACGTCTCGCGCGGTTTCCAGCAGCGGCCGGTGCTCAGGGGGCAAGCGCTCGAGCAGCCAGTCGGCCGCCACGTCCTTGGCAGCGATCTCGCCGCTGCTCAGCGTCAGCCAGATGCGTGCCAGGGCCAGGACCACGTTGCACTCATCGCCCAGCCAGTCGTCCGGTCCGTTCCATTGCGCCGCGGTGTCGTGCAGGGCGTGAATCATGTCCGCCTCAGGCACCGGCTCGAACAGTTCGGCAGCCGGCGGGCCCAGCAGGCTGATAGCGTGCTGACGCGCCTTGCTCAGCAGGATGGCCAGGTCATGATCAGCCATGGCCGGCTCGAAGCGACCCGCCTGCAGCTCGTCGCGCAGCCATTCGCCGAACTGCAGTTCGCGCATCGGCCGATAACGCCAGGGCCGCACGGCGTCGTGCACCAGCAGCGTCACCTCCAGCGGGCGCAGGTGCGCGGTGGCCGGCCAGGCCGACAGCCTCAGCAGGTCGGTCATCAGGGCCTTGCGTGTGCTGTCGCTCAGGGGCGTGCGGACGGTGACCAGCAGATCGATGTCGCTTGCCGGTTTGAGGCCGCCGCTGACGGCGGAACCGAACAGATGCACCGCCAGCAGGTTGTCGCCAAGGTGATGATGCAGGAGGGTGAGGGCATTGCTGATCTGCAGGTTCATGTTTTCGCCATTGCGTTTCAGGTTGCGCTGCACTTTACCGCCGTTCGGCCTCGTCTCGCAGATGCGGGTTCCCGAAGCCCGGGTCTGGTCCCTGATAGCGTTCCACGCCATCTGAGGTGTCTGGCAGGATTATCTGCGTGGCTCCCTTGGGATGCCGGGATAGCTGAGCGCAAAAAAAAGCCCCTGAGCATCGACTCCGGGGCTGAGGAGGGTCGGCAGGGCTGCCGACCGGGGAGAGCAGATTCAGGCCTGTGGCTGCCAGCCGCCGCCGAGCGCCTTGTAGATCGCGACGATGCCGCTGTACAGCTCGACTTCGGCCGCGGCCTGGGCGTCTTCGGCGGCCAGGCGCTCGCGCTCGGCGTCCAGCAGAACGAGGAAGTCCACCGTGCCTTCGCGATAACGAATCGCCGCCTGGTCGGCAGCCGCGCGGCTGGCTTCGGCCTGGCGCACCAGGGAAACCAGGCGCTGCTGGCGTTTGGCATAGTCGCTGAAGGCGTTTTCCGATTCTTCCAGCGCCAGCAGCACCTGCTGTTCGTACTGCGACAGCGCGCCATCGGCCTCGGCTTCGGCGCCGCGCAGGCGTGCTCGTACGCTGCCCAGGTCGAAGGCCGCCCAGCTGATGCTCGGCGCTACGCCCCAGGCGCGGGCTGCTGACGAACCCAGCTGCGAACCGCGCCCGGCGGTAAAGCCGAGAAAGCCGGAGAGGCTGACCCGCGGAAACAGATCCGCCGTCGCCACGCCGACCTCGGCCGTGGCCGCCGCCAGTTGCCGCTCGGCCGCCTGGATATCCGGGCGACGGCGCAGCAGTTCGCTCGGGTTGCCGATGGGCAAGGCCTTGGCGATCACCGGCAGGGGTTTGGGCGACAGGTCGATCTGCAGCTGTTCCGGGCGCTGGCCGAGCAGGGTGGCGATGCGGTTCTGCGCGCGCACCTGCTGCGCCTGCAGTTGCGGCAGGCTGGCTTCGGTGGCGGCCAGGCGGGCATCGGCGCGCAGCACGTCCAGTTCGTTGCCGACGCCGGCGTCGCGCAGCTGTTCGGTGATGCCGCGCGAGTCCTGCTGGTTCTTCAGGTTCTCGCGGGCAATGCTTTCGCGCAGCTGTGCGCCACGCAGGGTGCCGTAGGCATCGACCAGTTCGGCGATCAGGCTGACCTGCAACTGGTAGTAGTCGGCCTCGGCCACTTCGATGCGCGCCTCGCTGGCTTCCAGCTGGCGCTGGATGCGGCCGAACAGGTCCAGCTCCCAGGCCATGTCCAGGCCCAGGTCGTAGCGTTCCTGACGGATGCGCTCCTCGCTGACCGGTGGCTGCTGCGCCTTGCCGAACTCGCCGCTGGCGCGGCTGGTGACGGTGGGCAGGCGGTCGTTGGCCACGTCATCGCGGATCGCCCGAGCCGCACGCAGGCGGTTGAAGGCCACGCGCAGCTCGCGGTTGTCCTGCAGCGAACGCTGCACCAGCTGGTTCAGCGTCGGATCGTCGAACTGCTGCCACCAGGCGGCTTCGAAGCGGCTGCGGTCGTAATCGGCCGCCTCCAGCGCGGCAATGCGCGCAGGGTCGGTCACGGGCGCTCGATAGTCCGGGCCGACGGCGCAGGCCGACAGCGCCAGGGCCAGGAGGGCGGGGGCAAAGGCTTTCATGCATGCGACTCCTGCAGACGGGCGACTTTGCGCGCTTCGCGTTTTTCGACGAAGCCGCGGATCAGGACATAGAACACCGGAGTCAGCAGCAGGCCGAAGAAGGTCACGCCGATCATCCCGGAGAACACCGCCACGCCCATGGCATGGCGCATCTCGGCGCCCGCACCGCTGGACAGCACCAGCGGCACCACGGCCATGATGAAGGCGATGGATGTCATCAGGATCGGGCGCAGACGCAGGCGGCAGGCTTCCAGCACCGCTGCGACGCGGTCGAGACCCTCTTCCTGTTTCTCCTTGGCGAACTCGACGATCAGGATGGCGTTCTTGCAGGCCAGGCCCACCAGCACGATCAGGCCGATCTGGGTAAAGATGTTGTTGTCGAGCCCGGCAATGATCACCCCGGTGATGGCGGTGAAGAGCACGATGGGCACGATCAGGATCACCGCCAGCGGCAGGCTCCAGCTTTCGTACTGGGCGGCCAGCACGAGGAAGGCCAGCAGCACGCAGAGCGGGAAGATGAAGATCGCGGTATTGCCGGCGAGGATCTGCTGGTAGGTCAGATCGGTCCACTCGAAGGTCATGCCGATCGGCAGTTCCTCATTGAGCAGCTTGGCGATGGCCGCCTCGGCCTGGCCCGAGCTGTAGCCCGGCGCGGCGGCACCGTTGATCTCGGCGGTGAGGAAGCCGTTGTAGTGCATCACCCGATCGGGACCTGCGCTGTCATCGACCTTGACGAAGGTCGACAGCGGCACCATCTCGCCACGGTTGTTGCGCACCTTGAGCTGACCGATCTGCTCCGGTTCCAGACGGAATTGCTGATCGGCCTGGACGTTGACCTGGTAGGTGCGGCCGAAGCGGTTGAAGTCGTTGGCGTACAGCGAGCCCAGGTACACCTGCAGGGTGTCGAAGATGTCGCTGATGGCCACACCATGGGTCTTGGCCTTTTCGCGGTCGATGGCGGCATCGACCTGCGGCACGTTGACCTGGTAGCTGGTGAACACCGACATCGGGTTCAGCTCCGGCAACTGGCGGGCCTTGTTGAGGATGTTCTGGGTCTGCACGTACAGCTCGTCATAGCCCAGGTTGCCACGGTCCTGAATCTGCAGGCGGAAGCCACCGATGGTGCCCAGGCCCTGTACCGGCGGCGGCGGGAAGATGGCGAGGTAAGCCTCCTGAATCACACCGAACTGGCCGTTGAGCTCGGCGGCAATGGCGCCGGCAGACAGGCTCTCGTCCTTGCGCAGGCCGAAGTCCTTGAGCGTGACGAAAACGATGCCGCTGTTCGGGCTGTTGGTGAAGCCGTTGATCGACAGACCGGGGAAGGCCACGGTGTTTTCCACGCCCGGATGCTTGCTGGCGATTTCGCTCATGCGCTTGATCACCACTTCGGTACGGTCGAGCGTCGCTGCGTCCGGCAACTGGGCGAAGGCCACCAGGTACTGCTTGTCCTGCTGCGGCACGAAGCCGGTCGGGGTGCTGGAGAAGCCCAGGTAGCCGAGCACCAGCAGGCCGCCGTAGACCAGCATGGCGATGCTGCTGCCACGCAGCACGCGGCGCACGGTGCCGACGTAGCGGTTGCTGGCGCGCTCGAACATGCGGTTGAACGGGGTGAACAGCCAGCCGGCGAACAGCCTGTCGAGCAGGCGCGAGAATCCATCCTTCGGTGCGTGATGGTCCTTGAGCAGGATGGCGGCGAGGGCTGGCGACAGGGTCAGCGAGTTGATCGCCGAGATCACCGTGGAAATGGCGATGGTCAGGGCGAACTGCTGATAGAACTGGCCCGAGAGACCGGAGATGAAGGCCGTCGGCACGAACACGGCGCACAGCACCAGAGCGGTGGCGACGATGGGGCCGGTCACCTCCTTCATGGCCTGGCGGGTGGCCTCGACCGGGGATTTGCCCAGGGCGATGTTGCGCTCGACGTTCTCCACCACGACGATGGCGTCGTCCACCACGATACCGATGGCCAGCACCAGGCCGAACAGCGACAGGGCGTTGAGCGAGAAGCCGAACATGTGCATGACCGCGAAGGTGCCGATTAGCGATACCGGCACGGCAGCCAGGGGGATGATCGAGGCGCGCCAGGTCTGCAGGAACAGCACGACCACCAGCACCACCAGCACCACGGCTTCGAGCAGGGTGTGCACCACCGCCTCGATGGAGCCGCGCACGAAGATGGTCGGGTCATACACCACTTCGTAGTCCATGCCTTGCGGGAAGGACTTCTTCAGTTCGGCCATGCGCTCGCGCACCGAGTCGGAAATCTCGATGGCGTTGGAGCCGGGGCGCTGGAATACCGGGATGGCCACGGCCGGCTGGTTGTTCAGCAGCGAGCGCAGGGCGTACTGGTTGGAGCCCAGCTCGACGCGGGCAATGTCGCGCAGACGGGTGATTTCGCCGTTGTCGCCAACGCGGATGATGATGTTCTCGAACTCTTCCTCGGAGACCAGGCGGCCCTGAGCGTTGATCGACAGCTGGAAGCTGTTGCCGGCATCGGAAGGCGGTGCGCCGAGGGCACCGGCGGCGACCTGGCGGTTCTGCTCGCGGATGGCGGTGACCACGTCGGTGGCGGTGAGTCCACGCGAAGCTACCTTGTTCGGGTCGAGCCACACGCGCAGCGAGTAGTTGCCCATGCCGAACAGCTGCACGTCGCCGACGCCGTCCAGGCGCGCCAGCTCGTCCTTGACGTTGAGCGCGGCGTAGTTGGACAGGTAGAGCATGTCGTAGCGCTGATCCGGCGAGGTCAGGTGCACCACCATGGTCAGGTCCGGGGAGGCCTTGTCCACGGTCACGCCGAGACGCTGCACTTCGGTGGGCAGGGTCGGCATGGTGCGGGTGACGCGGTTCTGCACCTGCACCTGGGCGTTGTCCAGATCGGTGCCGAGGGCGAAGGTCACGGTCAGCGTCAGGCGGCCGTCGATGGTCGACTGCGACGACATGTAGAGCATGCCCTCGACGCCGACGATGGCCTGCTCCAGCGGCGAGGCGACGGTTTCACCGATCACCTTGGGGTTGGCACCGGGGAAATCGGCACGCACCACCACGGTGGGCGGCACCACTTCCGGGTATTCGCTGATCGGCAGCTGGAACAGCGAGATGGCGCCGCCGATCAGGATCAGCAGCGACAGCACCGCGGCGAAGATCGGCCGCTGGATGAAGAATTGCGAGAAATTCATGGGTCTTTCCTCTGGGCGCGGGTTGGATCAGCCGCGCGGCGAGCGAGCTTCGATTTTTTCGGCGGCGATGCGCGGGGCCTGGCTGCCATCGACGGCCTGGCGCATGCGGGCCAGCTGTTCGAGGGTGCTGTCATCGGCCATGGATACCGGCTGCGGGTCGACGATGGAGCCGGGCATGGCGCGCTGCAGGCCGTTGACCACGATCTTCTCGCCTTTGCTCAGGCCGCTACGCACGATGCGCAGGCCTTCGAGCTTCGGCCCCAGTTCGATGGAGCGATAGGCCACGGCATTGTCCTCGCCCAGCACCAGCACGTACTTCTTGCCCAGATCGGTGCCGACCGCCTCGTCCTTGATCAGGGTGGCGGCGTAGGGCTTGCTGCCCACCAGCTTGAGGCGGGCGTACAGACCGGGGGTGAAGCGGCCGTCCTGATTATCGAACACGGCGCGACCACGAATGGTGCCGGTACGCGGGTTGACCTGGTTGTCGAGAAAGTCCAGCTGACCCAGGTGCGGGTGGCCGGCTTCATCGGACAGGCCCAGGTACACCGGGCTGGCGCCGCGGGCGTCGGCGCCGGACTGGCGGGCCAGCTCGACGTACTTGAGGAAGGCGCGCTCGTCGGCGTCGAAGTAGGCGTAGACCTTGTCGGTGGAGACCACCGAGGTCAGCAGGCTTTCGCCGGCGCCGACCAGGTTGCCTTCGGTGATTTCGGCGCGGCTGACGCGACCGTCGATGGGCGAGGTGATGCGGGTGAAACCGAGGTTGAGGCGGGCGTTGTCCAGTTCCGCCTGGATCGCCGCGACCTGCGCCTGGGCCTCGGTGGCGGCGCTGGCGCGGGCATCGGCGAGTTCCGCGGAGATGGCGTTGCTCTGGCGCAGGCGTTCGCCGCGGCGGGCTTCGTTGGCGGCGCGCGCCTGGTTGGCACGGGCCTGCTGCAGCTGGGCTTCGAGGCGCTTGACCTCGGCCTGGAACGGACGCGGATCGATCTGGAACAACAGGTCGCCTTTCTTCACCAGGCTGCCTTCGCTGAAGGCGACGCGGTCGATGTAACCGGAGACGCGCGGGCGAATCTCGACCGATTGCGGCGCTTCGAGACGCCCGGTGAACTCATCCCATTCGTTGACCGGCTGTTCGATCACTTCGGCCACGCTGACCTTGGCCGCGGGCATCTGGTTTTGCGCCTGCGGCGCCTGTTCACAGCCGCTCAGCAGGACCAGGCCGGCGAGGGCGAGGGGAAATATCCAGATGTTCTTGTGTAGCTGTTCCATGGGTGACTCCGCCAGACGGATTTGTGAATGGGCGGAGTCTGCTGCGCGGCATGGCCAGCGACGAATCGAATGCCATGAAGTTGAATATCAGTGCTAATGATTATTGGCAGCTCATGGCGATGTTGCAGCCCGCCGCTTCGTCCCTGGCAAGGGCCCGGCTGCAGTTGCGCTCATTCATCGCTCTGTTCTGGCGGCGTTTCGAAGGCCGAGCGCACGGCCTCCACGACCCGCTGCGCGCGCTGGGCGTCCTCCAGCTGCGGGTAGGCCTTCTTCAGCTTGCCGGACAGCTGCCAGCCGTTCTCCCTGAGCGAGCGGATGATGCGATTGGCGTCCTGATCCGGCATTTCCAGCACCTCTTTCAGGCGCTCCTGGGCACGCTGGAAAACTACCAGCACTCGCGCTTCATCCGCCATCTCGGTGCGCACGGTGTGTTCGATGACCTGTGCGGTGTACAGCACGTGTTCGCTCAGGTCCGGATAGCGCCAGGCGAACAGGGCGTCGTCGTAATCGTCGAACACCAGGTTGCTCTGGGTGCCATCCTCGTAGGCCTTGAGCTCGCCAAAGCGGTAGGCCGCGGCATAGCGCTGCATGAAGGGCCGCGAAAACACCTCCAGCGTGCGGTCGTAGCGCGCGCGAAAGTCGATCGAGCTGGTGATCGTGGCCGATACGGGCAGGATCACGCCGTCAGGCAGCGCCTTGTCACGAATCAGCACGTCGTTGATCAGGAAGCGGTGCAGCCGGCCATTGCCGTCACGCATCGGGTGGATGTAGACGAAGGCGAAGGCGATAGCTGCGGCTCGGGCCAGCGGTTCGGCGCCGCGGGTGGCCGTCTCGAACGCTTTCAGCCCGTCGAGCAGCTGCGCCAGGTGGTCGAAGGGCGGGGCGATGTAATGCACGATGTCCTCGCGCATGGTGGCCTGGCCGACGAACACCGGCGAACGCCGCAAACCCAGGCCGAACGCTTCGCTGCCGAGAATGCCCGCCTGTAGTCGCTGCAGGCTCTGGTTGCCCAGCGGATCCTCGATATGCCCGCAGTACCTGGCGATCACCTGGGCGAAACGCTGGATGCGGTCGGCCTGGTCCTGCTCTTTCTCGATCAGGAAGCTGGCGCGGGATTCCTTGAACGTCAGCCAGGTAGCCGTGCGCAGCAGGATGTCTGCGCCGAAGGCCTGATTCAGTTCGCGCAGTGCCGCATCCAGGTCGAACTGCAGCGCCTGCTGCAGTGCCTCGGTACGGCGGATCAGCGGGCAGAAGTGCGGTGTGCCGGGCAGATTGTCGTTGATGCGCCAGCGCCGCGCGCGCAGCGGCTCGACCCGGGTCAGGTAGTGCTGCGCCGAAATCGCATCGACGTAGCCACCGTTGGTGACGTCCGGCACATCCAGGCGCTGCCCGGTCAGCCACTCATAGAGGAAGCCGGTGCGGCGGGCATACTGGCCGAACGGCGCTTGCCGGCACCAGGTTTCGATGGGCTCGGGGCCGACGGCGGCGAACAGGCGGGCGAAGAACTCAAGGTGAATTTCCTCGTACTTCAAGCCGAACTCGAAATGGCCGGCGAAGCTGTCCGCTGGCTGGTAGCTGGCCGGATACCTGTTTTCGATAAGGCCGTCGCTCTCGCGACTCATCCGCGAGCTGCCGATCAGCGACTCGACACGCAGGGGCTGGACCGGCGCAATACCGTAGCGTTCGGCCAGTGCCTTGAAGCCAACCTGCATGAGTGAATTCCTTAATTGGAGTGAAAAATCGATAACAAAAAGCCGTTGCCGCGCGAAAACGATAATCCTCGCCGCACAAAAACGCTAATGGATAGTTGGATTTGACAAGAAATCGTTGGTTCTAGTCGAAAATAATAACGAGCTAGTGCCGGCACGCCCGATGAGCCGCGAGCGGCAGGGCAGGCTTACAGGCTGTCCGGATCGCCGCAGAACATCTGGATGCGCGAACGCAGCCAGCGTTCGGCCGGATCGTTGTCCTGAGCACCGCGCCAGGCCATGTGCAGTTCGAACGAGGGGGTTTCCAGTGGCAGCTCCTCGGCGCGCAGGCCGCCGGCGGCCGTCAGGGCGGCAGCGGTGTAGTCCGGCACGCTGGCGACGATGTCGGTTTCCGCCAGCAGACTGGCCAGGCCGTTGAACTGCGGCACGGCCAGTACCACATGGCGTTTGCAGCCGACCTTCTCCAGTTCCTCATCGATGAAGCCGGTGAGGTCGCCCGCGTAGGACACCAGGGCATGAGGGCGGGCGCAATAGTCCTCGAGGCTCAGCGCGCCGGGGGCGGTGTCGGCGCGCAGCAGTTTGGCCTTGCTGCGCCGCAACACCTTGCGTTTGGCATTGGCCGGCAGCTCCTCGGTGTAGGACACGCCCACGGAGATTTCCCCGGAAGCGAGCAGCCCCGGCATCATCAGGTAGTTGGTGCGACGAACCACCAGAACCACGCCCGGGGCCTCGGCGCGCAGACGGCGGAGCAGGGCGGGGAGCAGGGCGAACTCCACGTCGTCGGACAGGCCAACACGAAACACCGCCTTGCTGGTGGCCGGGTCGAAGTCGGCAGCGCGACTGACCGCGGTGGAAATCGAGTCCAGTGCCGGCGAGAGCAGGGCGAAGATTTCCTGCGCGCGGGGTGTCGGCTCCATGCTGCGGCCGGTGCGCACGAACAGGGGATCATCGAACAGGGTGCGCAGGCGGGCGAGGGCGGCACTGATGGCCGGCTGGCCCAGGAACAGCTTCTCCGCAGCCCGGGTAACGCTGCGCTCGTGCATCAGGGTCTCGAAGACGATCAGCAGGTTCAGGTCGAGGCGACGCAGGTCGTTGCGGTTCATCCGGGTACCATCCGAGGAAAACGGGCCTTGTCAGCACGGCGTGGCAATGAGAGCCTTTGCCTGGGCAATAGTACGGGCAGTGCGTGACGGAATGAAAGTCGCCGAATCACTGCCAGGCATGAAGACTATCGATGGAGTCTGATAGTGCTGCCGACCCACAGCGGATAGAGTCCACAGTCATTGAAGTGTTAATCCGCGATCAAGCTCGAGGTAAGCGATGTCCCGCATGATCCGTTTCCATAAGTTCGGCGATGCCGAAGTACTCCAGTACGAGGAGGTTCCAACGCCCGTGCCCGGCCCAGGTGAAGTGCTGGTGCGCGTGCAGGCCGTTGGCCTTGGCTGGAAAGACGTGCTGTGGCGGCAGAACCTGGCGGCCGAGCAGGCCAAGCTCCCGTCGGGCATCGGCTTCGAACTGGCCGGCAGCGTGGCCGCGCTGGGCGAAGGCGTCAGCGACTTCGAAGTCGGCACCGCCGTGGCCGGTTTCCCGGCCAGCACACCGAATCGTTATCCGACCTGGGGTGATCTGGTGCTCATGCCCGCTCACGCCCTGACCCGTTATCCCGACGTGCTCAGCCCGGTCGAGGCCAGCGTTCATTACACCAGCCTGTTGTTCGGCTATCTGGCGCTGAATGATCTTGCCCACCTCAAGCCGGGGCAGCACGTGCTGATCACCGAGGCCAGCCATTGCATGGCGCCGCAGACCGTGCAACTGGCCAAGGCGCTGGGCGCCAAGGTCATCGTCTCCACCGGTTCGGCCGATGATCGCGAGTTTCTCCGCGGCCTCGGCGCCGACAAGGTGATCGTGACCGAGGAGCAGGACCTGGTTCTGGAGGTGGAGCGCTACACCGAAGGCAAGGGCGTCGAGATCATCCTCGACCAGTGTGCCGGTCCGCAGATGAAGCTGCTGGGCGACATCGCCGCGCCACGTGGCAAGCTGATCCTGTACGGGATCAACGGCGGCAACGACACGGCGTTCCCGGCCTGTGCGGCGTTCAAGAAGCATCTGCAGTTCTTCCGTCACTGCGTGCTGGATTTCACCGGTTGCCCGGAGCTGGGCATCGAGCCCAACAACGAGGCCGTGCAGCGAGCGCTCACGCACATCAACCAGATGACTGCCGACCGTCTGCTGACGCCGGTGATCGACAAGGTCTTCGCTTTCGAGGACTTCGTCGCGGCTCATCGCTACATGGAAACCTGCCCGAATCGTGGGCGAGTGGCTCTGCAACTGGCCACGGATTAAAGTCCGTGGCCTTGCGGTCGCTATATCCAGCAAGCCTACCGTTCGTTCAAGGATCGTTTCATGAGTCTCGTCACCGGTGACGCGCTATCGCTGTTGTTGTTTCGTCTGCATAGCGGCAGGTTGCTGGGGATCAACCTGCTCAAGGTCAACGAGATCATTCCTTGCCCGGCTCTGACCAAACTGCCCAATCGCCATCCGCACGTGCGCGGCATCGCCACGCTGCGCGGTTCGGCACTGACGGTGATCGACCTGGCCCGCGCCATCGGCGAACGCGGTGTTTCCAGCGAAGACGAAGGCTGCCTGATCGTCACCGAAGTGAGTCGTTCGCGGCAGGGGCTGCATGTGAAGAGCGTCGAGCGCATCGTGCAATGCTCGACGCGTGACGTGCGTCCGCCGCCCGCGGCTGCCGGCAACCGCGCCTTCATCACCGGGGTGACGCAGATCGACGGCGCCATCGTGCAGATCCTCGATATCGAGAAGGTGCTGCACGACATCGCGCCGGCGCTCGACCAGGCGCCCATCGAGGGCTTGCTCGAGAGCAGGGACCAGCAGTTGCTGCAGGGGCGCCGAGTGCTGCTGGTGGACGATTCCCAGGTTGCGTTGCAGCAGACACTCAACGTGCTGCGCCAACTCGGCCTCGACTGCACGGCCGTGCGCAGTGCCCAGGCGGCGCTGGAGCAGCTGCATGATTATCAGCAGGCCGAGATGCCGTTCGAACTGCTGGTCTCGGATATCGAGATGCCGGAAATGGACGGCTACAACCTAGTGCGGGAAATCCGCCGCAGCGCCGATATCGCCGCCACCTACGTGCTGCTGCATACCTCGCTGGACAGCACCATGAACACCGAAAAGGCCCGCTCGGTGGGCGCCAACGCGGTGCTGACCAAGTTCTCCTCGGTGGACCTGACCCAGGCATTGCTGGACGCCTTCCGGCAGATGGACGGGCGCTCCTGAGCGGGATGATCCTTGCTGCCGGGCGGCAAGGACTGGCCTGATCGGTTACCTGACTCCAGCTCGACCCCCTCTGTGTTCAATCGCTTGAGCGCTTGCCCGGCTGGCGTGAGTTCGTCTGCGCCGAGCTCGACGCCGGGCGAACACACCCCTGTGCGTTGAGTGGCCAGCCCTGCCGAAGCCGGACGGCCAGGGGCGTCGACAGCGAGGCGGCGCCGAAACGGCCGTGGCTGCGTCCGCGCGGCAGATTCTGGGGGCGCCACTTCCAGCCAGCCAGGGGTTGTCATGGCGCATTGAGATTGAACTGAGCGGCTGGGGCGATAGTCCCAGAACAGGGGCGTGCGAGCCCCCTCGTTCGTTCCGTTCATCTCAAACAATCAGGATCAGGTCATCTTTCCCATGGATGTGCTTTCCGAGTTCTTTGAACGTACCACTTTGCAAGGGCGTCTGTTCTTTGCAGGCGCGGTTGAAGGGACCTTGGTGCTGGACAAACCACCTGGCATGGCGTTTATCCATGTGATCGAGCGCGGCGGGGTGGACATGGTCCAGCCTGGTCTGCCTCGTGTCGCCATCAACGAACCCAGCGTGCTGTTCTGCCCCAGCACCTGTTGCTACCAGTTGCACGTGCGTGACCCCGCTGGTCTTGAGCTGATCTGCGCCTCGTTCCAGTTCGGGCGTAGCGGTCAACAGCCTTTCCCTCTGGGGCTGCTGGAGACCCTGGTGTTTCCCCTGGCCGCCCTGGAGCAGCTAGGCCCGGTGATCGCCACCCTGGTCAACGAGTTCCGCAATCCGGCACCGGGCCGCAGCAAGGCGCTCAATCTGTTGTTCGAATACGTCTTCGTGCTGCTGGTGCGCCGTGCGGTCAACCAGGGGCGGATCACCAGCGGCTTGCTCTTCGCTCTGCAGGATGGCCGCCTCGGGCCGGCGCTGCTCTGCATTCACCAGGAGCCGGCGATACAGTGGAGCGTGGAGCGCCTGGCGGATCTGGCGAAGATGTCGCGCTCGAAGTTCGCCGCTTTGTTCACCGAGGTGATGGGCATGGCGCCCATGGCCTACGTCACCGCGTGGCGCATGAAGGTGGCGCAGGACATGATGCGCGACGGTGTGCCGATCAAGATCGTCTCCGATGCGGTCGGCTACAGCTCGCAGGCTTCATTCTCGCGAACCTTCGCGCAGCAGGTCGGCCTGCCGCCGGGTGAATGGCTACGCCAGGCCGTCCATGAGCCGCCACCGCAGCTGTCGGCGCGAATCTACCGCAACTGGCCGTAAAGGCGCCCGCATCTGGCCATGCCGGTCTACCGAGCAATGGCCAGGTGCGGAGCGTGTTCGTATGCTCAGCCCGCGGCCTGGGTCAGCAGATCGCCGAGCAAGGCGTAGGCGAAAGCGAAGTAGATGAATACGCCGAGCAGGTCCATAACCGAGGTGATCAGTGGCGAGGACAGCGTCGCCGGATCGGTGCCGATGCGCCGGGCGAGGAACGGCAGTAGCGCACCGATGACGCCGCCGAGTACCGTGCACACCAGCATGCTCAAGCCCACCACCATCAGTACGTCGAAGCCGACACCTTTGGCGAAGTAAGCCAGTACCACTTCCAGTGCCGCGATGGCGACGCCCAGCGCGGCTGCCACCGGCAGTTCATGCTTGATGATCAAGCCCACATCGCGCCATTGCAGCCTGAGATCGCCTAACGCCATAGCTCGGATTACCAGGGTGGCCGACTGGCTGCCGGTGTTGCCGCCCATGTCCACGATCGGGGCGATGAAGGCGGCCAGCACGATGACCTGGGTGAGAAGCTCCTCCTGCGCCGCAACGAAGGTGCTGGTCACGACGCCGAAGAAGGTCAGGATCACCAGCCAGAACACGCGCACCTTGAACATCTGCCGCAGCGGTGAGGCCAGTACGTCCAGATCCTGGGCGCCCAGGCTGGCCGTACCCCCGAAGCGGGCGAGCTGGGTGGCGTCCTGCTCCTTCTCGATGTCCATGGCATCGTCCACCGTGACGATGCCGATCATGCGCTCGCCGCCATTGGTGACCGGCAGCGCGAGCAGGTCGTAATGACGGATCAGCTCGGCGGCCTGCTCGCGTGTCCAATGGGCACGCGCGAAAACCGGATCGCGGCGCATGATCGTGCCGATGCTGGCCTGCGCATCGGCAAGCACCAGGTCGCGCAACGACACGGTACCGCTGAGGCGGTGCTCCTGGTCGAGCACGTAGAGGCTGTAGATGGTCTCCTTGTCCGGAGCGGTGGCGCGCACATGGGCCAGTGCCTCGGCCACGGTCATCTGCGGAGATACATGGACGTAATCCGAGGTGGTCACCGAGCCGACCGTGCCTTCGGCATAAGCGGCCAGGCGTAGGATGTCGTCGCGCTCGACCTTGGCCAGGGCTGGTAGCAGCTTGTGCTTGTCCTGCTCGCCGAGACGGTTGTAGAGGTCGGCACGGTCGTCCGACGGCATGTGTTCGAACAACTGCACCACGGCTTCGCGGGACATGGCGCGCAGCATGCTGTCCTGGCGCTGTTCGGGCAGATGGACGAAAAGCTCGGCGCGTGTCGGCGCAGCCAGAGTCAGCAGCAGGGCGAGCGCCTGCTCCGGGGGCAGTACATCCAGTGCTTCGGCCAGGTCGGAGGGATGTGTGTGTCTGACGAAGCTGGCAAAGCTCGCGGCATCCAACGAGCGGGACAGGGTGCGAATCGAGAACAGCAAGTCTTCGCGGTTCATGGGCATGCTCCTTTGCGGCCTTTGGCAGCCGCAGGCATGCCCGGTCAGTCAGACCATGGACAGGCCCCGGTGCCCGCAGGCCGATAACGGGTAAGGAAGGGGATGTAAAAAGGGCAAGATCGACTAGGTTCGGGGTCCATGACGCTCTCCAGCGGGTTGATGAAGGCCAGGGCTCGAGCCCCGACGGTGTGGCGTCGCTTGTTACTTCAGCGCGGATGCGCGGCCGCTATCGCCAACGGCTTCGTTGGCGAACACCAGCTGACCGCACTGCGGCATGAAGGGGAGGGAGTGGTTGGAGACGACCGAAGATCGATCGCTGCATGCCACTACCTGCCAGGCCGGCAAGGTAGTGGCGAGGAGGGACTCGCGGTTACCTTGCCTGGGGTAGGTCGATACGGGATCGACTATGGGAACTGTCCATGGCAAGAACTCCTGGAATTCGAACGGGCGGGATCTTAGGTCTTGCATGGATGCCTGACAACTTTCCCGCGCTCCATAATGCACGCCGTTCAGCTTGGGTTTAGGCGCGGCGGGAGGGCGCCGCGCCCGTGCTCAAGCCACCACCGGAATCAACGGGTCGGCCGCGGCCAGGGCGACGGCCCGCTCGGCTTGTGGCGGATAGATCCACTGGGTGTTGATCTGGGTCTTGAGCTCCTTGCCTTCCTTGCCCGTCAGCACCACCTTGCGCTCCCAGCCTTCGGTGAATACCGCGCCCCAGGCGCCGAGGTCCAGGCAGGTGACGTACTTGGGTTGACGGTAGGGAATCGGCTCGACACCGAGCAGATCCGCCGCGGCGTTGTTGCCGGCCGAGCGACCGAGGGCGATGGCGTGCTGGCAGGTCATCAGCGCATGGTTGCCAAGGTCGTCCACCGCGGCATACGCGGTATCGCCCGTGGCGTAGACGGCGTGCTGGCCCAGTACCTTCAGGTTGCGGTCGACGTGCAGGCGGCCGAAGGCATCGCGCTCGCCGTCGATGTGCTGGGTCAGTGACGAGGCTTTCACCCCTACGGTCCAGATCACGGTGTTGGCCTCGATGCGTTCGCCGTTGTCGAGCTGCACGCCTTGAGCGTCGACCATCGACACCGGGCTGCCCAGCTTCCAGGTCACACCCAGCGTGTCACTGGCTTCGGCGATCACCGAGGCGATCTGCTCGCCCATGACGCTGCCGACCTGCTTGCCCATATCGACGACGATGACGTGGAGGTCGGCCTCGTCACCCAGAATGGCGCGCAGCCGCGCCGGCATCTCCGTGGCCGTTTCGATACCGGTGAAACCGCCACCGACCACCACCACGGTATTACGCGCCTGGCTGGCCGGCTTGTGGCGCAGGCCCTGCAGATGGGCTTCGAGCCTTTGCGCCGACTCGAGGCTGTCGACATCGAAGGCGAAGCGATCGATGCCAGCCAGCGGCGGGCGCGCCACCTGGCTGCCGGACGCCAGGATCAGCCTGTCGAAGCTCAGTTCGGCCTGGGCGCCGCCTGCGCCGCGATAGATAACCCGCTTGCCCGCCGCATCGATGCGGGTAGCGCTGCCCGGCACGAACCGCACGCCGACCGCATCGAACAGCGGCCCGAGCGGGGCTACGGCGGTGGAAACGTCGGCCTCGTAGAAGCGCGGACGCACGCGCAGCTCGGCCTGTGGGGCAAGCAGGGTGACGTCCACATCCAGGCGTTTGTGCTGGTCCAGCAGGCGGATCGCGCTCAGGGCACTCCACATGCCGGCGAAGCCGGCACCGATGATCAGGATTTGCTGTTTCACGTTGTGATTTCCCGTAGTGAGTGAAGGTGTTGGCTGACTGCGGAAAGGATTCTGCCGCTGGCTTGGATCAAGGTATTGATCCATTATTCGTGAAAACAAGTGATCCACTTTGGAGCCGACATGCCGCTCGAGAAGGCTGCGCCACAGGTGGTGTTCCTGCCGCTGGGAACACCGGAGGAGGGAGCCAGCCTGCAGGGCTGGCTGTACGAGTCGCTGCGCCGCGCGATTCTCGGTGGCCGTCTGCCGGCAGGCAGCAAGCTGCCCAGCACGCGCGCCATGGCCGAGCACTACGGCCTGGCCCGCGGCACGGTGCAGGCGGCCTATCAACAGCTGCTTTCCGAAGGCTACCTGCAGGCACGTACTGGCAGCGGGACGCGGGTCAGCGAGGTGCTGCCGGACCCGACGCTGAATGCGGGCTACGTTCGGCGCAAGGTGGTCGCCAAGGTGGAAGAGCAGCGCGTCGCCCCCGAAACGCCCTGGCTGAAACGTCTGGCCGAGATCGAGCCGATCTTCTCTCGGCGAACGTTGCCAACCGGCGTGCGTCCGTTCTTTCCTCACCGTGGCGATATCAACGCCTTTCCCATCGACCTGTGGCGCAAGCTGCACACGCAGCAACTGCGCAGCTCGCGCCTGACCATGCTGCTCGATTCGGATCCGGCGGGCTTGCCCTCGCTGCGCGAGGCCATCGCCGGCTACCTGGCCATCGCCCGTGGGGTACAGGTTTCGCCGCAGCGCATTCTGGTGCTCGGCAGCGTGCAGCAGGGCCTGGATATCTGCCTGCGCTTGCTGGCACCAGGCGACTCTCAGGTCTGGATGGAAGACCCGGGTTATCCCGGCGCGCGGCAGTTGATGGACATCTCCGGTATCCGCCGCGTGGACGTGCCAGTGGACCGAGCCGGCATGCAGGTGGAAGAGGGCATGCGCTTGGCGCCTGGCGCGCGCCTGGCCTACGTCACGCCCTCACGCCAGGCACCACTGGGTGGTGAGCTGTCGCCGGCGCGGCGCCTGGCCTTGCTGAAATGGGCGGCAGAGCAGGGCAGCTATATCTTCGAGGACGACTACGACAGCGAGTACCGCTTCATCGCCAAACCTATTCCGGCGTTGCGCTCCATGCCGGGCGCCGAGCACTCGGTGATCCTGGCCGGCACGTTCAGCAAGCTGCTGTTTCCGGCCATTCGCCTGGCCTACCTGGTGCTGCCTGAACATCTGACGGAGAGTTTCACCCGCGCGGCGGCGCTGATGTCGCGTCATGCCAACAGCCTGGCCCAGGCAGTGCTGGCCGACTTCATTCATGAGGGGCATTTCGATCGTCACGTGCGGCGCATGCGCAAGATCTATGCATCGCGGGCCGATGCCTTCGCCGAGGCGGCGCACAAGCACTGGCAAGGGTTGATCGAGGTGCCGGAAATTCGCGCGGGCATGGATATCGCCTGCCATTTGCAGGTCGAGAACGAGCGGGAGGCTTTTGCCCGTTTGCAGGCGGCCGGCGTCGATGCCTTGCCGCTGTCGCAATACTGCGTCGGGGTCAGAGCACCGGGCTTGGTGATGGGCTTCGCGCCCTATGCGGAATCTGCCATCGAGGATGCCGCCAGGGCCGTTGCGCAAGCCCTGCGCGGCTGAGAACTGCCCCGGCCGAGGCCGGGGCAGGCGCCATCAGAGGATGCTCAGCGGGTATTCGATGAAGGCGCGAATCTCGTTGAGATCCGGGCCGACATCGGTGCTGGAGCGGTAGATGGAATTGCGCAGACGCAGGTGCAGATCCTTGGCCGCACCGCTTTGCACGGTGTAGCTGACCTGGTTGAAGATCTCGCGCTCGGTGCCGTTGTTGTCGCTGCCGGTATCGATGTTGTCGCCGCGTACGTAGGCGAACTTGTAGCGCAGCCCCGGCGCGCCGTACTGGGCGAAGTCCAGCTCGTAGCTGGCCTGCCAGGAGCGCTCGTCCTTCAGGTTGAAGTCCGAGTAGTAGGAGTTGGCCAGGTAGATGCTGGCGCCGCCATCGCCGTAGTCATAGGCGAAGCCGGCATCGCCGCTGTTGCGCTGGTGCGCGACGATGAAGGCATGGGCGCCGATGCTGTACTTGGCCGCCAGGCTCCAGATGGTGTTGCGGTCCCCCTGGCCATCGCCGCCGAGATCGATTGCGGCCACCGAACCGGTGTCGTACTTGGTGCGGTAGATGTTGAAGTCGAAGTTCAGCGCCTGATCCGCAGCCAGTGCCAGGTTGTAATTGAGGTTGGCGTAGTAGCGCTTGTACATGTCCTCGAGATCGGCGTGGTAGACCGCCAGGCTCAGGTCATCGCTAAGGGTGTAGCTGCCGCCGAGCACGTCGATGCTCTTGAGGCGGTTGGGGTCGCGTGCCGAGTCGCCCATCGGGCTGTCGGCGGTGAAGCGACCGGCATTCAGTTCCAAACCTTCGATCTCGTTGCTGGTGACCAGCGTGCCGGTGAAGGATTGCGGCAGCAGGCGGCTGTCGTCATGGGCCAGAACCGGCAGGGAAGGGAACTGGTTGCCGTACCTGATCACGGTATTGGAGACGCGCAGCTTCACCGCGGCACCGGCCTGGGACAGTTCGTCCACCGGACGGCCTTCGCTGTCGGTATCGAAGAATGGGCGATAGTTGCGGCCACGACCGCTGTCGAGCTTGATGCCGAGCAGGCCGAAGGCATCGACACCGAAGCCGACGGTGCCCTGGGTGAAACCAGACTCGAAAGTGGTGATGAAGGCCTGGCCCCAGGTCTTGGCGTCGGCGGCGTTGTCCTTGTAATCACGGTTGAAGTAGGCGTTGCGCAGCAACAGATTGAGTCTGGCGTCCTCGACGAAACCCTGGGCTTCGGACTGGCTGCTGGCATGAGCCAACTGGCCGCCAAGCGCGAGGCTGCAGGCCAGCGCGAGACAGTGCTTCTTGTGCATGGGTGCTCCCGGTGTTGGTGTGCTTTCTTGTCAGGCCTCGCAGCGAGGCAGGACCTGGTCCGGACGGACCGTTTAGAGATATCACCGAGACGGTGCAGGCACTATTGATGGTGGTCGATGATCACTATCGATTCGCTCGATGACGCGCAGTCAGCGAACAGCGCTAGTCTGCACACCGATGAAGATTCCAGGGGCAGTGGTTCTCCACAGACCATTGCCCAGGCTCCGCTTCATCTCCTTTGGTTACGAGTTGCGGCCGCACCGGATATCCGGCGCGGCCTTTTTTTTCGTCCAGGATGCAGCGGGCCGCGGATGCGTAGCTGCGGGCAAGGCGATGGCCGGCAGCCCAACGCGTCAGAACGTCTGAAGGGCGCATCTGTCAGTTGATAGGTCACCCTCAGGAGTAGTTGCCATGAACAAACACACCGATAACGACCTCCACGACTGGCAGCGCTATGTGTCGCTCGGCAGCGGGCTGGCGCTGCTGGGCTCCGGTTTGCGGCGCGGCGGCTTGCTGGGCGTAGCCGGTGCCGCGCTGGGCGGATGGTTGCTGTCCCGCGGCCTTGGCGGGCATCACCCGCTCAAGCGCGCGGCTCTGGCCGACCCACTCGCGCCAGGTGCCGAAAAGGCCCGCTACGCGCACATGCCGCTGGATTCCGAAGTGCACAGCCCGGACTTCGCCACGCAGAGCGCACTGCCCGATACCACGCCGATGGGGCACGAACGGTCGGCGCGATGAACGAGCCGTTCGATCTGGCGCGTTTCGTCGAGGCGCAGCAGCGCGATTATCAGCAGGCCCTCGACGAGCTGCGTGCCGGCGCCAAGCGCAGCCACTGGATCTGGTACGTGTTTCCGCAGCTGCGCGGCCTGGGCCGCAGTGAAATGGCCGAGCACTACGGCATCTCCGGCCTCGACGAGGCGAGGGCCTACCTGGCGCACCCGCTGCTGGGCCCCCGCCTGGAAGATTGTGCCCGGGCGCTGTTGCTCCATCGCGCCCGCCCGGTACGGCAGATCATGGGCTCGCCGGACGACCTCAAGTTGCGTTCGAGCATGACCCTGTTCCAGGCGGCCGCACCCCAGCAGCCGCTGTTTACCGAGGTGCTGCAGGCGTTCTACGACGGCGAGCAGGATGCTGCGACCTTGCAGCGTCTGTAGCCTCAGGGCGCGCTGTGCTGGACGGGCCAGATACCGCCGTCGCCGACCACCACGATGCGCTGATCGGGTTCTGCACGAAAGGTCATGCTGCCGGTGAAGCTGCCGAAGGCGGGCAACAGGCTGACTTCGTTACCCAGGACGAAGCAGGGCAGGCGCAGACGCTGCCGCCCCTTGCCGTGCAGCAAGTAGGCCGGATGCAGGTGGCCGGCCAGCACATGATGACTGGCGTGCGCGCGAGGTTCGTGCTGCAGGGCGAAGGGGCCGAGCAACAGCGGTTCTTCCACCACTGCGATGCGCAAGTCTTCCGGCGGGTCGCCCGCACGTTTGTCGTGGTTGCCACGCACCAGGGTCATGGCCAGCTCGGCATGCCGTTCGCGCCACTCGGCCAGCGCCGCCAGGGTGGCCGGCGTGCGTGAGCCGGGGGCATGGAGAAAATCACCGAGAAAGATCAGCTGGCGACAATCGAAACGCTGCAACAGGGCGTCCAGCCGCTGCAGGTTGGCGGCGGTAGTACCCTGTGGCACCGGCTGGCCCAGGGCGCGATAGGCGGCAGCCTTGCCGATGTGGATGTCGGCGATCAGCAGCACCTGCTGCTGCGGCCACCAGATGGCCTTGTCCGCCAGGAGCCAGAGTTCGGCGCCGGCCAGCGACACGATCAGATGGCCGGGGTGGTGCTCGCTCATGAAACCTCTCTAGTCAGCGGCGTTTTTTCGGGCGCTGCGCCGGTGGCCGGGGCAGGCCGTCCTTGCCCTGACGCGGAGAGCGGCCTTTGCGCGGCGCCGGGCGCTCGTCGTCGATGGCGAATGCCGGGTCCTGATAACCACCCGGGCCGGCGGCCTGCTCCAGATCGGCCACCATGCGCCGGATACGGTCAGCGAGTTTCTCCGAACTCAGGCTTTCGCGAAAGCGTTCCACCAGCAGGGGGAAGGCGAACGGCGTGGCGCGCTTGACGGTACGGATATCCAGCCGGCGCGATTGCAGACGCTGCAGGGTGTGTTGCAGGCGCTGCACGTCCAGCTCCTGGCGCAGCACTTCTTCCTGGGCCTGGCCGAGCAGCAGGTTGCCCGGGTCGTACTGGCTGAACACGTCGAAGAACAGTCCACTGGAGGCCTGTAGCTGGCGGGTGCTCTTCGGCGCGCCGGGGTAGCCGCTGAACACCAGGCCGGCGATGCGGGCGATCTCGCGAAAGCGCCGGCGCGCCAGCTCCCCGGCGTTGAGGCTGGCGAGCACGTCGGAGAGCAAGTCGTCCGTGCTGAACAGCGCGGGCGTGAGCCGCGCGGCGAAATCCACCTCGCTGGGGCACAGCAGCTCCAGGCCATAGTCATTGATCGCAATGGAAACGCTCAGCGGTTGTTCGCGGGCCAGGCGCCAGGCCAGCAAGCTGGCCAGCCCCAGATGCACCGAACGACCGGCGAAGGGGTAGAGGAACAGATGCCAGCCTTCGCGGGACTTGAGCACCTCCGCCAGCAGGGTGGCGGCGCCGGGCAGGGCGGACCAGGCCTGCTGCACGTCGAGCAATGGGCGCAGCAGCTGCATCTCCGGGCCGACGTATTCTTCCTGGGCAGCGGCGTCGAGCTTGGCCAGCACGGCGTCCGCCAGTTCGCTGGAGAGCGGCATGCGTCCGCCGTTCCAGCGCGGGATCGCGGCCTTGCGGCTGGTGGCGCGGCGCACGTAGACGGTCATGTTTTCCACCCGCACCAGTTCCAGCGGGCGACCGGCGAAGAGGAAGGTATCGCCGGGGCGCAGACGGGCGATGAAACCTTCCTCGACGCTGCCCAGAGAGCCTCCGCCACCGCCCTTGCTCCAGTATTTCACCGCCAGGCTGGCGTCGCTGACGATGGTGCCGATGCTCATGCGATGACGCCGCGCCAGGCGTGCATCGGGCACCTGCCACAGGCCGCTGGCGTCCGGCTCGGCGCGGCGGTAATCGGGGTAGGCGGTCAGCGAATGGCCGCCGTGGCGGATGAAGGCCAATGCCCACTGCCACTCGTCATCGCTGAGGCTGCGGTAGGCCCAGGCGCTGCGCACCTCGGCCAGCATGGCATCGGCGTGGAAACCGCCGCCCAGGGCCATGCTCACCAGGTGCTGGACCAGCACGTCGAGCGGTTTGTCCGGCGAAAGCCGTGCCTCGACCTTGCGCTCGGCCACGGCGCTTTGTGCGGCGGCCGCTTCCAGCACTTCCAGGCTATGGGTGGGCACCAGCGTGGCGCGGGACGGGCGCCCCGGGGCATGGCCGGAGCGGCCGGCGCGCTGCATGAGGCGGGCCACACCCTTGGGTGAGCCGATCTGCAGCACCCGTTCCACCGGCAGGAAATCCACCCCGAGGTCCAGGCTCGAGGTGCAGACCACGGCTTTCAGTCGGCCTTCCTTGAGCGCCTGTTCGACCCAGTCGCGCACCTCCTGCGACAGCGAGCCGTGGTGCAGGGCGAGCAGGCCGGCCCAGTCCGGGCGCGCCTCGAGCAGGGCCTGGTACCAGCTTTCCGCCTGCGAGCGGGTGTTGGTGAACACCAGTGCGGTGCTGCTGGCCTCCAGCTCCTCGACCACCTGCGGCAGCATGCGCAGTCCCAGGTGCCCGGCCCAGGGAAAGCGCTCCAGGCCGGCCGGCAGCAGGCTGTCGATGCGCAGATCCTTGGCCAGCTTGCCCTGCACCAGGCGCCCGGCGGGCATCAGCACCTCGCGGGCATGTTCGAGATTGCCGAGAGTGGCGGACAGCGCCCATACCAGCAGCGACGGATGCCAAAGGCGCAGGCGTGCGAGGGCCAGTTGCAGTTGCACGCCGCGCTTGTTGCCGAGCAGCTCGTGCCACTCGTCGATCACCACCATGCGCAGGTGGGCGAAGGCGTCGCGGGCATCGGCGCGGGTCAGCAGCAGGGTCAGGCTTTCCGGCGTGGTGATCAGCGTACTCGGCAGCTTGCGGCTCTGCCGGGCGCGTTCGGCACTACTGGTGTCGCCGGTGCGCAGGCCGATGTCCCAGGGAATCTGCAGTTCATCCAGCGGCGCCTGCAGGGCGCGCGCGGTGTCGGCGGCGAGCGCGCGCATCGGGGTGATCCACAGCACCGTCAGCGGCGCCATGACCGGTTTCTTACGCGGGCGAGGGCTGGTGGTCTCGGCAGGAGAGGGCGTGGCGAAACGCTCCAGGGCCGCGAACCACAGGGCGTAGGTCTTGCCGGCTCCGGTGGAGGCGTGCAACAGGCCGGACTCGCCTGCCTTGACCGCCTGCCAGACCTCCCTCTGAAAGGCGAAGGGCTTCCAGCCGCGCTGGGCGAACCAGGCGCCGGATAGGCTGCGGCGGCTAACGGGTTGATCCATCAGAGCAGCCCTTGCAGCGTGGCCAGGGTGTCGGCGTCCTCCACCCGCTTGTCGGTACGCCAGCGCAGCATGCGCGGAAAGCGTACGGCGACGCCGCTCTTGTGCCGCTTGGACAGGGCGATGCCCTCGAAACCCAGCTCGAACACCAGGGTCGGAGTGACGCTGCGCACCGGGCCGAATTTCTCCACGGTGGTTTTGCGGATGATCGCATCGACCTTGCGCATCTCGTCGTCGGTGAGGCCCGAGTAGGCCTTGGCGAAGGGCACCAGCACGCGCTCGCCAGGCGTGGAGTCGTCCCACACGGCGAAGGTGTAGTCGCTGTACAGACTGGCCCGGCGACCGTGGCCGCGCTGGGCATAGATCAGCACCGCGTCGACGCTGAACGGGTCGATCTTCCACTTCCACCACAGGCCCAGATCGCGGGTGCGGCCGACCCCGTACAGGGAGTCGCGGCGCTTGAGCATCATGCCTTCTACGCCCAGCTCACGGGAGGCTTCGCGCTGGCGGGCAAAGTCCTGCCAGTCGCGGCCGGTGAGTTGCGGCGAGAGCTGCAGACGGGCATCGCCGACCTCCGCCACCAGCAGTTCCAGGCGGGCGCGGCGCTCGTCCTGGGGGCGCGAGCGCCAGTCTTCGCCACGCCATTCCAGCAGGTCGTAGGCCAGCAGCGCGGCGGGTACCTCTTCCAGCAGTTTCTTGCTCAGGGTCTTGCGGCCGATGCGCTGTTGCAGCAGGGCGAAGGGCTGAATGCCGAACACCGCGCCGCTGCCTGGGGTGGGCTCCTTCCAGGCCACCAGCTCGCCATCGAGCACGCTACCGTCCGGCAGCGCCTCTGCCAGTTCGCGCAGCTCCGGGAAACGCTCGGTGATCAGCTCCTCGCCGCGGGACCACAGCCACAGGCGCCCGTCGCGCTTGACCAGCTGCGCGCGAATGCCGTCCCACTTCCATTCCACCAGCCAGTCGCTGGCCGGCCCCAGCTGAGCGTCGAACTGTTCCAGCGGCTGCTGCAGCGGATGGGCGAGGAAGAAGGGGTAGGGCTGGCCGCCGCGCTGGGCGTGTTCGTCCTCCGACTCGGCGGCGATCAGCGCCAGGTAGCGCTGTGCGGTCGGCCGATGCGACAGATCGGTGTACCCCACCAGCCGCTGCGCCACACGCTTGGCGTCGATCTGCGCCAGGCCGGCCAGGGCACGGGTCACCAGCAGTTTGGAGACGCCGACGCGAAAGGCGCCGGTGAG
This sequence comes from Pseudomonas hydrolytica, assembly GCF_021495345.1. Lineage (NCBI taxonomy): Bacteria > Pseudomonadati > Pseudomonadota > Gammaproteobacteria > Pseudomonadales > Pseudomonadaceae > Ectopseudomonas > Ectopseudomonas hydrolytica. Next base: position 2,562,784 of record NZ_CP099397.1, on the reverse strand, counting down.
CAGCTTGAGGCTGACCATCAGGCTTTGTCGATCCAGCTGCGCCCATAAAGGTGGCAGACGCTCGGCCAGCTCCGCGGGCGGCAGGCCGCGCAGGGGCAGCAGTTGTTCTTCCAGCCACCAGGCCAGCCCCTGTTCGGAGGCGTGCTGCGATTCGGGCAGGAGCAGGGCGATGGTTTCCGCCAGATCGCCGACGGCCTGGTAGCTCTCCTCGAACAGCCAGTCGGACAGGCCGGAAAGCCGGGTGGCCAGCTCGCGCAGCACCCGCGTCGGCACCACCTGACGTGGGCGGCCGCCGGCCAGAAAGTACACCGCCCAGGCCGCATCCGCTGACGGCGCTTCGGCGAAATACTCCTGCATCGCCTGCAGCTTGGCGTTGCTCGAGGTGGTGGCGTCCAGCCGCGCGTAGAGTTCGGCGAAGGCTTTCATGGGCTCGGCTCCACGTCGTCTTCATCGCCGTATTCGGTCTGGAAGGCGCGGGCATCGAGGCCTTGCTCGCGCAGATGACGCACCAGCACGTTGACCTGGCCATGGGTGACCATCACCCGTTCGGCACCGGTCTGCTCGATGGCCCACAGCAGGCCGGGCCAGTCGGCGTGGTCGGAGAGGGCGAAGCCGCGGTCCACGCCACGCCGCCGGCGCGTGCCGCGCAGCAGCATCCAGCCGCTGGCGAAGGCGTCGCTGTAGTCGCCGAAACGGCGCATCCAGGTACTGCCGCCGGCCGAGGGCGGCGCGAGGATCAGCGCCTGGCGCAGCAGCGGGTCGTTCCTGGCGATATCACCGGCGTAACGGGTTGGCGGCAGGTGTACGCCGCCGGCGCGATACACCTCGTTCAGTGGCTCGACGGCGCCGTGCACCAGGATCGGCCCGATGCTGGCGTCGATGCCGTGGAGAATGCGCTGGGCCTTGCCGAAGGCGTAGGCGAACAGCACGCTGGCCTTGCCGGCGGCGGCATTGGCGCGCCACCAGGCGTCGATACCGGCGAAGATCTCGGCCTGCGATGGCCAGCGGTAGATCGGCAGGCCGAAGGTGGATTCGCTGATGAAGGTATGGCAACGCACCGGCTCGAAGGGTGCGCAGGTGCCGTCCGGCTCGACCTTGTAATCCCCGGAAGCGACCCAGACTTCGCCCTGGTATTCCAGACGCACCTGCGCCGAACCGAGCACGTGCCCGGCGGGATGAAAGCTCAGGGTTACACCGTGGTGCTCGAGGCGTTCGCCGTAGGCCAGGGTCTGCAGGCGGATATCGTCGCCCAGGCGCGAGCGCAGAATGCCTTCACCGGGCGCCGCCGCCAGATAATGACCATTGCCGCGGCGGGCGTGATCGCCATGGGCATGGGTGATGATCGAGCGTTCCACCGGTCGCCACGGATCGATGTAGAAATCACCGGGCGGACAGTAAAGACCTTCGGGACGGGCAACGACCAGATCCATGAAATCCTCTTGGTGGCTTGCTAGAGCTTAGAACGCCCGGGAGGAGATTAGGTTCGGATTTCAGGCGGGGCCAGGCTCAGCTGGGCATCTGCCGTCTCGGCAAGCACGGCCGAACTCCAATCGCCGAAGCATGCTCAGTGGCCTGCGCCCTGTCGATCGACCGATGAGAGAGCAGAATGCGGGTTGCCATGAAAGGTCGTCTGACCTGCCCGGGCCATGCCAACGCCTGAGTATTAAGTTTGCCTTCAAGGCTCTTGCACCATTGTGCGGTTTTCCGAAGCGTAACGGCTATCTAGTCTTCTTCCGATGGATAAGACGAGGAGATAGCTATGCGCAAGATCCCTGTTGTTACTGCCATCACAAGCGGTCTGTTGTTGCTACCGATGGCCCATGCCGATGTAACCCAGTTGCTGCAGAACAACGCTTGCACGGCATGTCATCAGCCTGCAGCACGCACAGTGGGCCCTTCCTGGCAGGAGATAGCGCAACGTTACGGGGACGGCAGCAAGAGTGCCGAACAACTTGGCAGCAGCATAAAGAGTGGTAGCTCAGGCTCTTGGGGCGCCATACCTATGCCTGCGCAGGCCCAGCTCAGTGATGCCGATGCAACGAGCATCGCTGAATGGATTTTGACTGCACCTCACCAGTAAAGACGGCACCTTCCCATAACACTGACCCGCCAGATGCGCCCCCGAGCGCCTCGAGGAGGCGGGCTCCAATCGGATTAGCGAGGACTCCCTCATGGCCCACATGATTAAGGTCAACGGCAAAGAGCACCAGGTGGATGTCGATGACGATACCCCGCTACTGTGGGTGCTACGCGATGTGCTCGGGATGACCGGCACCAAGTTCGGATGCGGCATGGCATTGTGCGGCGCATGCACCGTGCACATGAATGGAAACGCGGTGCGCTCGTGCATTATGCCGATCAATGCGGTGGTGGGTTCCGAGATCACGACCATCGAAGCGATTGGGGAAACGCCGGCCGGCAAACGCATACAGGACGCCTGGTTGGCTCATGAGGTGGTCCAGTGTGGCTACTGCCAGTCGGGTCAGATCATGTCCGCCAGCGCTTTGCTGGCGCGCAATGCCAATCCAAGCGACAGCGACATCGACGGCGCGATGGCCGGCAATATCTGTCGCTGCGGAACCTACGTACGCATACGCGAAGCCATCAAGTCTGCTGCCGGGCAGCCCGTTGCGCAGGTGGAGGGGTAATCATGAACAGTTTGCAGGACTTCCCCATGAAAACCTCGTCCCAAGAGCCCCTGGCCCTGAGCCGGCGTCATTTCCTCAAAGCCAGTGCTGCGGTCGGGGGCGGGCTGTTGATCAGCTTCTCGCTGCCCCCGCTGATGCGCGATGCTCAGGCTTCGACAGGGAGGAGTTTCGCGCCCAACGCCTATGTCCGTATTGATCGCGAAGGCGGTATCTACCTCACGATCCAGCCAGTGGAAATGGGGCAGGGGACTTACACCTCCATGCCAGCGCTGATTGCCGAAGAGCTTGAAGTCGGCCTTGAACAGGTGCACATCGAGCATGCGCCAGCCGATGACAAGCGTTATCCAAATCCCATGCTTGGTTTCCAGGTAACCGGTGGCTCGACCTCGGTACCCGGCAACTGGAAACCCCTGCGCGAGGCAGGAGCTGCTGCTCGGGTACTACTTGTCGCCGCTGCCGCCCAGCAATGGGGAGTCGCGCCTGACAGTTGCAGAGCTGAGGCAGGCGAGGTGTTGCATCCCTCCAGTGGACGCAAGTTAGGCTACGGCGAACTGGTGGACGCCGCGGCCAAACTGCCGTTGCCGGAAACGATTCCGCTGAAGGATCCCAAGGATTTCAAGCTTATAGGCACACCGGCCAAGCGCACCGATTCGCCTAGCAAGGTCAATGGCACGGCGGTGTTTGGCATCGACGTACACCCCGAGGGTATGAAGGTGGCAGCGATCACCATATGCCCCGTGGTCGGCGGAACACTCGATGCGGTCGACTCCGCCCCGGCGATGGCTGTGCGTGGGGTGCGCGAGGTGATTCGCACCGATAATGCGGTAGCGGTCATCGCCGATCACATGGGCGCAGCGCGCAAGGGCTTGGCTGCTCTGCAGATCAAGTGGAACCCTGGGGCGAATGCCCAGCTTTCCAGCGCGCAGTTGTTGAGCGATATCCAAAAGGCTTCAGAGCAAGCGGGAGTCGAAGTCCGCAACGATGGCAATGCCGAAGAGGCGCTGCAGAAAGCGGCAACGCGACTGGACGTGGTCTATCAGGTGCCGTTTCTTGCTCACGCCTGCCTGGAGCCGGTCAACTGTACCGTGCATGTCCGCAAGGATGCCTGTGACATCTGGGTGGGCATTCAGGTGCCAGCTCGCGCCAAGACAGCTGCGGCAGAGTTGACCGGTCTGCCCGAGGAGGCCGTGCAGGTTCACAACCATCTCATCGGCGGAGGGTTTGGCCGGCGCCTGGAAATCGATTTCGTGATCCACGCGGTGAAGATCGCCAAGCAGGTCGATTACCCGGTCAAGGTCATCTGGTCTCGCGAAGAGGATACCCGCCACAGCACGCTGCGACCGTTTCATTACAACCATCTGAGCGCCGGACTGGATGAGCAGAATCGTCCAGTAGCCTGGACGCACAAGGTCACCGGCGGCTCCATCCTGGCACGCTGGGCCCCACCGGCCTTCGTCAATGGCATCGACCGCGATGCCGTGCGTGATGCCAGCGGGCCGTATGCATTCCCCAACGTCAAGGTGCAGTACGTTCGTCATGAGCCGCCGGCTGGTATCACCCCGGCCTTCTGGCGCGGCGTCGGCCATACGCAGAACGCCTTCATGGTCGAGGGCCTGCTCGATGAGCTGATCCATGTCGCCAAGGCCGATCCTTTCGAGTATCGCTATCCGCTGCTCCAGGAACATCCACGCGCAATCAAGGTGTTGCAGCTGTTGCGAGAGAAGTCCGATTGGGACAGCCCCCTGCCACAGGGCCATGGCCGCGGCCTGGCACTGACCTACTGCTTCAGCACCTATGCGGCGCAGGTGGCCGAGGTCAGCGTGAGTGCCAACGGCGATGTGCGGGTACTGAAGGTCACCACCGTTGTCGACTGCGGCATTCCAATCAATCCCGATAGCGTGGTGGCGCAGATTCAGGGCGGAACCTTCTTCGGTCTTACCGCGGCGCTGTTCGGCGATATCACCTTCAAGGATGGCCGCGTGGAGCAAGGCAACTTCGATACCTACCGGATGCTGCGGATCAATGAGGTTCCAGAGCTGATCACGCATACGGTTGAAAGCAGCGAGGCCCCGGGTGGCCTCGGTGAGGTTTCGACGGTGACTATCGCTCCGGCCGTGGTCAACGCCATATACGCCGCAACCGGCAAGCGCTTGCGCAGTTTGCCCATTAACACGCAGGAGCTGCGTACTACCTGACTGAGTTCAGATGGCCGATAGCGGATCGACAGGGAGCATGGTCAGCCGCGCAGGGTGGGCACGCAATCGTGAATAGGTGCTTCACGCATCCTGAGCATGCCCCCCTGGCGTCCGTTCGTATACGCGGTCAGTTCCGACAACACCGATAGCGCCACGCTCTCGGGCGTGTCGCCGCCTAAATCCAGGCCCATGGGGTAATGCAGGCGCTCATAGCCCGGATAATGCCGACTTGAGGGGCCGATATCGGCGAGTAGCCGCTCGGTGCGGCTACGTGGGCCCAACTGGCCGATGTAACGTGGCCGCATGCGCAGTGCGTGCTCCAACCAGTGCCTGTCCTGGCGGTAGCTATGCGACATGATCACTACTGCAGCTGCATTGAGTATCGCGCCCAGGTCCGCTTGTTGCTCCAGCTCCAGATGCACCACCTGAACGGCGCCGGGAAAGCGCTCCTTGCGAGCAAAATGCCTGCGGGCGTCAATCACCGTAACCTGCCAGCCGTGCTGGGAAGCCAGACTTACCAGCGGCTGCGCATCGTGACCCGCACCGAAAACTACCAATCTAGGAGGCGGCATCAGGTACTCGAACAGCACCTCCACCTCGCCACCCTCCAGGCTATAACGCTGGCGGGCCGAGCGTTGATGCAGCATGACGGCCCGCAAGTCGACCTCCAGCGCTTTCGCGAGGGAGTCCTGGCGGATGCTTAGGTGCACAACACCGGTTGGATCGATCGCGACTCGGTCGGCCAGGCGAACGCTCTCATCGCTGCTCGCGATCACTGTGGCAAGAGCCGCCGGAGCGCCCAGTCTGTGGACTTGCCGCAACAGACAGAGCGGCAAAGGTACTGCGTTGTGTTGAACTCGCTCCAACAGAATATGGACAGTGCCGTTGCAGCCCAGGCCGAAGGTCAGATCCTCTTCCTCGTCGGCTTCGTCACCTTCGGCACCGGTACTGTAAGTGCGGACTGTGGGTTTGCCTGAATCGGTAAGCCACCAGGCTTTGCTGATGAGATCACGCTCCAGACAGCCGCCGCTCACCGTGCCGACAGCACCACCGGCAACCGGGATTAGCATGCGCGCGCCAGGGCGGCGATATGCAGAGCCTTCCACCTTCACCACGGTCGCCAGCACAGCGTCCTGCTTATTCGCCTCCAACTCATCCGTCGCCAGCAACAACTGCATTATGTCTGTCATGACGCCTCGCCGCTTATTCGGTCATTGCGTCGAGTATTGCCCAGCACATGTCGCACCATTAGCCATCGCAACTGCATGACGCTTTAAGAGAGCCTTAACAATGTGGGAGCGCCGGCCTGCCCTCTGGCTTGAACTGCAGCAACCCACACAGGCAAATTGAAGAGCGTGCAGAAAGGTGGTGCTTTAATGCTTGTCAGGTTGCACTCCACGAGGTCCGCCCATGAATCGCAACGATTTACGCCGTGTCGATCTGAACCTGCTGGTGATCTTCGAAACGCTGATGTTCGAGAAGAATCTCACCCGCGCAGCAGAAAAGCTGTTCCTGGGCCAACCCGCGGTCAGCGCCGCTCTGGCGCGATTACGTGATCTCTTCGACGACCCGCTGTTAGTACGCAACGGGCGCGGCTTCGAGCCAACGGCACGCGCACTGGCAATTCTCAAAGAGCTGCAGCCGGCAATGGATACCATCTCCTGCGCGGTCAGCAGGGCCCGCGAATTCAATCCGGCCACTAACCGGGACACGTTCCGCATCGGCCTGTCCGACGATGCAGAGTTCGGACTGTTCCCTGCGCTGCTTAATCAATTGCGGGAAGAAGCGCCAGAAGTCGTGATCGTCGTTCGGCGCGTCAACTTCCTTCTCATGTCGCCCATGCTGGCCTCGGGAGAAATTTCCGTTGGAGTCAGCTACACCGCTGAACTGCCTGCCAACGCGAAACGCCGGAAACTGCGTGAGTTGAAGGTCAAGGTGCTAAGAGGCGATAGTCGTCCTGGGCCGCTGACGCTGGACGATTACTGCGCACGGCCGCATGCACTGGTGTCCTTTTCGGGCGATCTGACTGGCAATATCGATAACGACCTGGCCAAGTTGGGGCGCTCGCGCCGGGTCGTACTGGCGGTACCGCAATTCAGCGGGCTGCGCTCTATTCTGGCCGGGACGGAATTGCTGGCATCGGTGCCCGATTACGCCGCTGCGGCCTTGATCGAAGGAACCCACCTACGCGCCGACGACCCTCCGTTTCCGATAGTGACGTCGGATCTGTCCATGGTCTGGGGTGGGGTAACCGACAATGACCCCGCCGAGCGTTGGCTCAGGAGCAAGATAGTTGAGCACATGAGCGGTTAGCAGTTAGTCAACGATCCGGGCTGCGCTTCGGTCAGATACACACAAAGGTCTGTCATCGGGGGCATGGCCGGTATCTCGAAGTACATCTGCACGAGCCAGCCTCTGTGATAGGTCGCATGATTGACGAGATGCAAAACCATGGCTTCGGCAGTCATGTTGCCGCGATTGCCGGAGACGAAGGCAAAATCGATGCTACGGGCCAATGTCGCTTCGCTCTGCCTGGCATACCACTCAATGAGCCAGTTATCGACCTCCAGTTGAGCTTGACGCAATTCGGAGAGGTCTGGATAGGGCATCGCCTGACGTGACGTGAAACCATGCTCACGGCCTTCCAGGTGGGCTTGCCAGATTCGATCCACCACGTACATATGGTTCAGCACTGCAATGATGGTCTTGATAGGGCCTGCATGTTCGCGAGTGAGTTCCTCGGCGGGGAGTTCAGCGACACTGTTCAGAAAAAGCTTGTCTGCCCAACGCTTGTATTCGATGAGCATGCTGCCCATGGCGGTATTGGCCATGATGAGCCCTCCCAAAAGTCGAGCGGTATCTTTGGTTTCGCGCAAGCCACACGGGTATGGCCGAGGCTCTCAATCAGATCGATCGCGAGCAGATGGAGTGTAGGTACATCACAGACTCACGTCAGGCCTGAGCGACAAGCGAACTGTCGGTTCTGCACCTCGAAATTCCCCGGCGTACTGAAGCCCAACTGATCAATCGCTCTATTCGTAAGTAGCACTTAAAAGCCTCTGAGCTTCCAGGCGTATTGTTCAATCAGCGTCTGCAGTCGACCATCTTCGCCCAAGTCGCGCCGCTGCGATTGAACAGTCTTCGGAGGAACGTTATGGACGCTTACGTCAGACCCATAGCCTATCGCAGGGTGCTTGGTTTCGTAGCCAGCCTCTGGATGCGTCGTAGTGGATACTTCTTTCTCGGTCTGACATTGACGCTGGCCGCCACGGGTTTCGACCTCTTGCTACCCTGGGCATCCGCGCGGTTGATTGAAGGTGTGGCCGAGAGTGCTGACCAGGCGCTTGTCTGGCAGAGCTGGGTAGTGCTTCTGGTGGCCTTTGCGGGGTTTGCGATCAGCCGGAATCTCGCCCACCGTCTATGGATTCCGCTGGCCGCTCGAAACATGCAAACAGTTCTGCTGCAGGGATTCGATCATGTTCTGTCGGCGCCAGCCGATTGGCATGCGACCCAAGCCACCGGCGAGACGGTAAGACGCATACGTCGCGCGATGGACGGGTATGACGCCGTCACTGACGCGACTACCATCCATCTCGGGCCCGCACTGGTGGTGTTGCTTGGCCTGATCGTCATGATCGGCTGGCGAGAGCCTATTGCCGGTGTCTTGGCACTGCTGGTTGCACTGGCCTTCATAGCGAGCAATCTGCTGGTGGGTATGCATTGGATTCGGCCGGCCAGCTTGCAGGCCAATGCTACGGACAGTCATCTCAGCGGAATCGTCGCTGACGTTCTGGCCGCTTCGGTAACGATCAAGGGATTTACGGCAGAACGACGTGAAAGCAATCACATGGAAGAAATTGCCAGACTCTGGGGTAGGTCGTCAGCCACTGCCTGGCGGCGTTTCGTCGATCTGGGGCTGGTGCAAAATCTCCTACTGCTTCTGTTGTTGACGGGTTTGAGCGGCGTAGCGCTCTACACATGGGCGAGGGGCGAGACGGGGCCAGGCGATGTCGCTTTTGCCGTAACGTCTTTTCTTCTGATGGCTGGCTACCTGCGGGGCTTCGGGGAAAACCTGCGAGTTGCGCAGAAGGGCCTGGAGGATGCAGCAGATGCCCTGTTGCTGACGGCTTTGCCGCGAGAGGAAACGCGCGAGCCAGTTCTTGTCGATCTTTCCTGGCGAGGAGAAGTGGTGTTCGATGGGGTGAGCTTTGCCTACCCCCAGGGACGGGTATCCGTGTTGAATCGCCTGGATTTACAGATCAAGCCAGGCGAAACAGTCGCCATTGCCGGCGCCAGCGGGTCTGGAAAGTCCACCATTGCGCGTTTGCTGCAGCGCTTTTACGAGCCTTCAGCTGGGCGCATTCTGCTGGATGGTCACGATATTGCGCAGCTGCCGCTGGCTACGCTGCGACAGCAAGTTTCAGTCGTAACCCAGGAGCCCACGCTTCTGAATCGCTCGATCTGGGAGAACATTGCCTATTCGCGCCCGACGGCCAGCAAGGCGGAGGTGATCGCTGCGGCCAAAGCCGCCTGTGCGCACGACTTTATCCTGCAGTTACCGCATGGCTATGAGACGCAGGTCGGTGCTTACGGCGCGCGTCTCTCCGGCGGTCAGCGCCAACGTTTGGCATTGGCGCGCGCGCTCCTGGTAGATGCCCCCGTACTGATAATGGACGAAGCGACCTCTGCACTCGATCCACAGACCGAAGCCGAGGTGCTGGCGAGCATCGCTGCCTTACGTCCGCAGCAGACCCGTATCGTAATTGCCCATCGGCCTGCGGCCATATTGGCGGCAGATCGAGTCGTGTGGATGAATAAGGGCAGGGTGAGCGAAAACTCGACCAGCGTGCTGTTCTGAAGCCTGCCGTGCGGCATGAATGAGGTTCAGAGCAGTAGCGGTGCTTCGATCTGCTGCTGATGCGTGGCGTCACGCTCGTGGCGCAGAAAGTCGATCAGCGCACGTAGTTTTGCGGGAACGCGGCGACGGTCGGGGTAATAGAGGTGAAGGGCAGGGAGGGTAGGGCTCCAATCGGCCAGCAGACGCACGAGTCGCCCCTGTGCCACCAGCGCCTCGATGTAACCGTTGATCATGTAGGCAACTCCCAGCCCCTCCAAAGCGGCACGCACGAGAATTTCCGAGTCGTTGAGTATCAATCTGCCTCTCGGTGTCAGATCGTACTTTTCATCACCGCGAGAAAAATTCCAGCGCTCGATCTGGCCGCTCGTGGTGTGGCGCTAGCCGATGCAGTTATGCATCGTCAACTGCTGGGGATGCGTCGGTACGCCGTGCTGCACCAGATAAGTAGGCGAGGCAATGACCTGCGCCTGAAGCGTAGGGCCGACAGCGATGGCAACCATGTCTTTTTCGACTGCGTCGCCGAAGCGGATGCCTGCGTCGAAGCCCTGGCTCACGATATCAACCAGAAGATTCTCCACCCGAATTTCCAGGTTGATCTCTGGGTAAGCCGCCATGAAGCGCCGTAACACGGGTTGCAGAATGATCAGATAGGCTGCTCGCGGCACGTTGATCCGCAGCAGGCCTGATGGGTGATCGGCTTCACGGCCCAGTTCCTGGGAGGCCGATTTGAGCAGCTCGAGCGCTGGCTGCACGCGCTCCAAATAACGCTCGCCGATTTCGGTCAGGCAAACGCTGCGGGTAGTGCGGTTGAAAAGCACTAGCCCAAGACGCTGTTCGAGGTTGCGAATGCTCTGGCTTACCGCCGAAGGCGATACTCCGAGTCTCACTGCCGCTGCAGAAAAACCTTTTTCCTCAGCAACGGCAATAAAGGTGAGCAAACCATCTAGGTGGTCTTGACGCATAAGCCGCTCCGGCATCGTTCGGGAGCCGAATGTACTTTATTGCCAGCGTGCCGATTATGCAGATGAGCTTAATAGGGCATGCGGCTAGCTCAGCTGGAATTACAACTAACATATTATTAGAACGGGTCAGTGGAAATTGCCAGCGCCGAATGGGCTCATGAGCCATGTCGACGAGTGTCTCGGGCGAATTCGATGAAGGCCTTGAGCGCCGCCGGAACCTGTCGTCGGCTCGGATAGTAAAGGTGCAATCCGGGATAGAAAGGGCACCAAGACTCCAATACCTGGATCAAGCGCCCCGAAGCGAGATGTTCGCTGACCATGCCCTCGAAAACGTAGGCCAGGCCAACGCCCTGAAGCGCCGGGTCAACCATGAGACCTACGTCGCTCAGAATCAGAGGTCCCTCCACATCGATTTCCAGCTCTACGCCGGCCTGAGAGAACTCCCAGCGATAAAACGAACCGCTGGGAAATCGATGGCGGATGCAAGGTATGCCGTGCAGGTCCTGGGGTTTCTGTGGAGTAGGGTGTTGCCGTAGAAATTCTGGCGAGCCCACGACCACCGAGCGCATGTATGGGCCAATAGCCAGGGATACCATGTCCGCCTCTAGCCGCTCGCCAAACCGCACTCCTGCATCGAAGCCTGCTGAGACCACATCCACCAGCGCATCGTCGGTAACGATGTCCACACGTACGTCTGGGTAGGCCTGAAGAAACTTGCTGACCATTGGCAGCAACACCAGCTGAGCCGCTGGCCGGCCAGCCGTAATGCGCAAGTTGCCGGAAGGCTTGTCACGAAAATTGTTGAGATCCTCCAAGGCATCGTCGATATCGCGAAAGGCTGGCCTGACCCTTGAGTAGAGGCGTTCACCGGCCTCGGTCAGCGCCACACTCCGAGTCGTGCGGTTGAACAGGCGTACCCCCAGGCGGGTTTCCAGTGTTCGTAGTGCGTGACTCAATGCCGATGGCGAGAGCCCGAGGTCAATCGCAGCCCGGCTAAGACTGAGGTGCTGAGCGATGCTGAGAAAGATCGACAGATCTGCCGCGGATACTGGCTTCATATATGAGCGAAATTCACAAGGCCATTCAATTTTATTGGGATTATCACAGCAATAACGGGATTTTAAAGTGGCGTCAACTCATCAAGAAGGCCCGCAATGGTGCAGGCCAAAGACAGGAGGAGTTGATATGCGTACTTGGTTCATTACTGGTGCTTCCCGCGGTCTTGGCTCTCTGATTGCAGAACACGCTCTGCGTGCTGGTGACGCGGTAATTGCTACGGCCCGCAAACCTGAAGAAGTCGTGTCGCGCCTTGGCAACCATCCCAAGCTGCTGGCGGTGCGTCTGGACGTGACCAGCGAAAGCGAAACCCAGCAGGCCGTGGCTGAGGGCATCAAGCGCTTCGGGCGTATCGATGTCGTGATCAACAACGCCGGTTTCGGCGTGCTTGGCGCAGTCGAGGAGACGAGCGCCAGCGAAACCGAGCGCCTGTTCGCCACCAACGTGTTCGGCGTGTTGAATGTGATCAGAGCGGTACTGCCGCACATGCGTCGCCAACGTTCCGGCCACATCATCAACATTTCCTCCATTGGTGGTTATCAGGCGTACGTAGGGTGGGGCGTATACGGCTCGACGAAGTTCGCCATAGAAGGCATCACTGAGGCGCTGCATCAGGAGGTCGCGCCGCTGGGCATTCACGCGACCGTGGTCGAGCCGGGCTTTTTCCGTACCGACTTTCTCGACGAGCAATCGCTGATCAAGACCGCACTGGAACTGGCCGACTATGACGACACGGTTGGCGCAATGCGGCGCTTCGCGAAGGACTACAACCACACCCAACTAGGCGATCCGGTGAAATTTGCCGAAGCCATGCTCGCTTTGGTCAACGCGCCCAAGCCGCCTCAGCGCCTGCCGCTTGGCAGCGATACCGTGGCTCGTATCGAAGCAAAGAACGAGTTTGTCGTCAGCGAACTGAACGAGTGGCGAGACCTGGCCATGTCGACCGATTTCCAGGCCTGAAGTGACCGCCCAAATCCTGTTGAGGAAAGTCTCATGAAAAGCATCATGTTCTTTGCACTCGGCGCCCTGATGACCACTCAGGCGATGGCAGCCGCCAAAGCCAGCACACCGGCGCCAGACGCAGCGAGCGATTACTACTACGGCATGCATCTGGATGTGGCTCGCGTGGTATCGCATGGGGAAATTCCAAACGTCTGCCGTGCGGTGCCGGTGGAGATGACCTATGAAGACTCGCAAGGCGTGCAGCACACTATCCGTTATCAGGTGATGGGGACCGGTTGCAGCGGAGGCTGACTGCCAAGTTGGAAGACCAGAGAGAAACCGGGCTCGTCCCGGTTTCTTTTTTACGTCGAAAGCGGAGCCTCTACCTCGGCGATCTGCGTAACGCATATTCGCATAATGTATATTATGTTAAATTACGTATATCCATGAGGGCCTGTGCAGCCCCCACGTTTTGAGCCTCCTGATGAAAAAGTAGACGAATCCTGATCAAAAAGAATCTTTGAAAATCAGAGCCCTGCAGACGCTCAGCCATTTCACCTCCCCCTTTTTGGGTGCAATGCTAAGTCTAAAAATTAGACTGATGCCCACTTCCTGTCTGACTAAAAAAAGCAAAAAGTAGACAAATATCAACTCGCATACTTAGATGTAGTTCACTAGCCACTGCTCGACAATATCGCTGGAGCCGCCTATGTCCCTAGCTACAGATTCAGTGCCGCGTCCGATATTCTGCGGCCCCGACGCCATAGGCCTTAGCGTTGAGCAGTATTCCGCTAGTTATCCTTGTGTCGTGGCGTACCTACGTATGTTCTCTCCTTCAATAGGCGTAGAAAACGATTTCTTATGGGGGCGGCAATTTTTAAGTCGCCACACACGTTTCCCCGGTACATACAATTCCTATCGCGCAATTATTGAGCGCTTATTGCTTTGGAGTTGGATATCTGAAAGCAAATCAGTCTTAACCTTAAACAGAAGTGATTTCGGTCGATTCTGTTCGTTCTGTGAGCAGCCGCCCGAGAGTTGGATTGGAGGCGGTCGACCGGCCCGCTTTGTGAATACCAACTCGGGGCGGGTTCAAAATGACTCTTGGCGTCCATTTGATGCCAGCGGCCAGGCAGGATCCGATAACTATAAGCCGTTCACAGGTACAATACGTCAGGTGCAAAGCATCAGCAGTTCTTTCTTCAACTTCCTTCATGCAAACGATGCGGCAGCAGTTAATCCTGTGGTCATGAGCAGGTCGAAGAATGGACGCGCGGATAAGCGACACCAACCTAGCCGGCACTTGTTAACTCCAGAGCAAATATCTACGGTAATTGACGTTTTAGAGCGTCTCGCAGTAATCGATGCCACTCTAGAGCGCCCCCTCTTTATCGTGGCTGCCACTGTATATATGTGCCTGCATGGAACTGATTTAGCGTCAACTGATAGCTACTGCCCGACCATGAGTTGCTTTGTCATGGAGGAAGATAATTGGTGGTTTATTATTGATCGGCCAGGCTCCTCACCTCATAAACTCTCAGTTCCTTCACATTTTTTGCCTTACTTGAAGCGTTACCGGATCAGCAGAGGGTTGCTGCCACTGCCTGGGCGCAATGAGGGTGAGCCCTTGTTACATAGCAATCGTGGACGCCTGGGGCTATGTGAGCGCCATATACGTGAAGTGGTAAGTGATGCACTAAAGCAGGTACATTCAGATATCAGCGAAAGAGAAGGAAATTGTGCTGATTGGAATATGTTGCTCTCTTCCAATATGCGCTTTCTAAAAGATAGTGGCGCGAAGATGGCTGCTCTAACTCACTCGCCTTCTGAATTGCAACGAAACCTTCGTAGTGAGAGTCTCGCTTATACGTATGGCAGGTATTACGCTGATTCATAATTTCCGTTTACTTGTGTTGCCTGATTTTTAGGCGCCGTGTAGCGTTTAAATGCTTGCGCCAAGACGGGCCATACAGCTGGAGATCACGCGGCAAACTGCATTGAGTTGGCTGGATATCTACTATACCGAACGCAGTTTTGGCTTACTGGATCAACTGGGTCGGCAGGTCGACCTGCTCTGTTCGACCGTGCAACCCCTGATTGCCTCGTGATCGGGTCAATTTGAAACAGAAAGCACCTGAACACCTCTCTCATGAGCGGTTTGGAAACAAAGTTTGAAACTTCATATTCTGTGAATTGAGCACCTGTTGCCGCATCAATAGATGCCGGGCTGACCTGCGCAAGAGGTATTCCCCGTACGCTTACTGCTCACCTACTCAAATGACCTTCAGCGAGGTACCGGCAGCGGTGTATTGGTGCTAAGGCTGTTGGCCCAGGCCTGAACTGCTTGGTGATCTATCACGCCGCCTGCGTCCACATCGGCCAGGGCCGCTCGGGTCAGGCGGCCGCGCTCTTCTTCCTGATCAATCCATGTGGCCAAGGCTTGCTTGAGAATCCAGTCCGTGGAGCGGCCCAGATGTGCGGCCATCTGATCGACTCTCTCAGCTAGCTGTACTGGGACGTGAGCCGTGATAACCCGGGTTTCGATTGGGCAGATCATGATGGGCTACTCCTACGCAACGAAGGGCTGCGGACTGTAGTCCATTATGACTGGCCATTTCGTTACTGCCGAGCCGAAAGCAGTCTCGCCAACCAGATGTCTTTGCCGGATGGTTACCCCTGTATGCAGTATCTAAGTGACACATGCATACAGCAACTGATCGGCTTCTTAGGCAGCGCCGAGCGCTCTAGAACCGGGTTTATAGTCGATTATAGAGTGATTATAGAACAATTATAGAATTCGCTTTTGGTGCCTGATTGGGTATGCCCGAAGCAGGCAGCTCCTGCACCTCGGCTAACCACAGATGTTTGACTAGGACCCAAGCACCTAGGGGCTCGACTTAACGGCTAGCGAGGCCGGTCTTGGGCTAGCGCGCCGAATGGGTGGTGCGAACCCTACGAGCTGAGAAATCCGGTTAAACGGAGCTACCAGCTGAGCCCGATACCCTGCATGACACTCTGTTTGATCCAAATCAACGAAGCACTGTTATTGTCAAAACGAGCGTTCATGCCCCGGGGCAATCTGCTATCGTCGCCCTATCGCCCCGCCTGGTGAATTGCTGTGCGTCGGATTGGATTGATCCTGGTAATGATTGCTAGCCTCGTGCTGCCGACCTTCGGCGGTATGGCTTTCAGCATGCCTGCACAACCTTGCCCGATGCAGAGCGCCGATCATCAGAGCCATGCAATGGCCGATGCTCCGTGCTGCGAGCAAATGGATAAGTCTGATGGGGTGGCCAGTAAGTCCCCCTGCAAATCCGGCCAGGAATGCAAGACCGGAGGACTTCTCCAGACCACCGTTATCAAGAGCATATCCCCTCTTCCCTCACGCCCCGAGATATTGCTGACCCAGTCGGTGATTAAGCGAGAGCCCGCAGGACTCTGGCGCCCTCCTCGTTTCGTCTAATGCAGTGATCTTCGCGCCTTTAAACCAGGCGCATCGTCGCGGCCACGCTTTTGGTGGCGACCTCGATCAATCGCATTGGAGGCGAAAGCATGCCCGCTTTCCTTTTCCCACGCCGTGGCTATCTCGGTGTGTTAGCTGCCGCATTCTGGGCAGTTCCCTGGGTTGCTGCACAGGCGCAGCCCCTAACCTTCGAACGAGCGCAGGCGCTCGCCGAACAGCGCGCACCTGAGAACCTGGCACGACAAGCACAGGTCGCTTCGGCACAGCAGGCCGTAGTTCCCGCAGACGCCCTGCCCGATCCCAAGCTGATTCTCGGCATCGATAATCTGCCCATCGAAGGGCCTGATCGTTACACCCTGAATCGTGACTCAATGACCATGCGCCGCATTGGGCTCATGCAAGAGGTTCCCAATGGCGACAAACGCCAGGCCCGCCGCCAGTTGGCCGAGGCCTCCGTTGTCCGGGCCGAGGCCGAGCAGCGCGCCATGCAGCTTGAGGTCAAACGCCAGACGGCATTGAGCTGGTTGGATGTGTACTACGCCGAGCACAGTGTTGGCCTCTTCGATCAACTGGACCGCCAGATCGAGCTGCTCCGCTCGACGGTGCAATCGCTGATCGCCGGTGGCAGCGCTCAGCCTGGTGAACTGCTGCAGGCCGACCAGGAGGCTTTGGCATTGCAGGATCGGCGGGATGAGCTGAGTCGCGACGTGGCGATAGCTCGGGCCAAGCTGCGCCGCTGGATAGGCAACGAAGCCGATCAACTTCTGGCGGGAGATGTGCCCAGCCTAAGTTTGGATGCCCCCCACCTGCAGCACCGTTTGACTCAGCATCCCGACTTGCGTGCCGCGTCTGCCCGGGTTGGCGAGGCCAGCGCAGAGTTGAATGAGGCTGTAGCCGAGAAGACACCTGACTGGGGCGTAGAGTTTGCCTACAACAACCGCGACAACCAGTTCGGCGACATGGTGATGGTGCAGTTCACCTTCGACCTGCCGTTGTTCGTCGGCACACGCCAGGGCCCCAAGATCAACGCCAAGCAACAGAGCGTGTCGCAGATGGAAGCCGAGCAGGAAGTGCTGCTGCGCGCCCATCAGGCTGAGTTGGAAAGCGGCCTTGCCGAGTTGGAGCAACTACGCAGAGCTCTGGCGCGTACCGAGAAAACCTTGATCCCTCTGGCGAGCAAACGTGCCGACCTCGAATTGGCCGCCTATCAGGCCGGCAACAGTCAGCTGGCATCCGTCATCACCGCCCAGCGCGAACTGATCGAGGCTCAGCTGCGACAGATCGAACAGCAGCGCAAGCTGAGCCAGCTCTCCGCGAGCTTGTACTACGCCTATGTGGAGGGCCTGCAATGAAGATTTCAGCATTAGGTTTTTCTGCGGCCTTGTTGACCATGGGTATTGCTGCGGCAGGCGGTGGCTACTGGCTGGCCGAGAGGCCGGCCAACCATGAGGTCATGCCAACTCCCGCACCGACGGATGAGCGCAAAGTGCTCTACTGGTATGACCCGATGCAACCTGACCAGCGCTTCGATAAACCGGGCAAGTCCCCCTTCATGGATATGGAGCTTGTCCCCAAGTACGCAGATGCAGGGCAGGACTCCTCGACCCTGAGCGTGCCCTCGCAAGCCGTGCAAAACCTCGGGATGCGCACCGCGCCAGTAACTCGCGGTGTGCTGCCTTCGGGTATCGAGGCCGTCGGTTCCCTGGCCTATAACCAGCGCGAGGTGGCGAACCAGCAGGCCCGAGCGGGTGGGTTCGTCGAGCGGGTCTACGGACACGCCCCTGGCGATGTATTGCCCGCCGGTACGCCCCTCGTCGACCTGCTGATTCCCGAATGGTCTGCCGCCCAGCTGGAGTTCCTGGCTGTGTTGCGTACTGCTGACACGCGCTTGATAAGTGCGACCCAGGAGCGCCTGCGCCTGCTTGGCATGCCTCAATCGTTGGTCGAGCAGGTTCGGCGCAGCGGCCAGCCACGGGCGGTTCAGACCATCTCCACGCCCATCGCCGGCGAGCTGCAGGCATTGGAGGTGCGTACCGGGATGACCGTGGCAGCCGGCCAGGACCTGGCGCGGATCAACGGACTGTCCACGGTCTGGCTCGATGCCGCAATCCCCGAAGACCAAGCTGGAGCGGTTCAGCTTGGCGCGAGCATCACCGCCACCCTGACCGCCTTCCCAGAACAGCCTCTGCAAGGTCGTGTCGTCGCCTTGCTGCCGAGTGCCGACTCGCAGACGCGTACGCTCACGGTACGCAGCGAGCTCGCCAATCCCGCCGGTAAATTGCGCCCCGGCATGTTCGCCGCCGTGCGTCTGAACAGCACCGTCGAAGAACCCGCGCTACTGATCCCGAGTGAAGCTGTGATTCGCACCGGTAAGCGTGCGCTGGTGATGCTGGCCGAAGCCGATGGGCGCTACCGCCCCCTGGAGATCACTTTGGGCCGCGAGGCCGATGGGCGTCTGGAGGTGTTGTCCGGTCTTGAGGAAGGGCAGTCGATCGTTACCTCCGGACAGTTCCTGATCGACTCGGAGGCCAGCCTCCAGGGGGTCGTGGCCAGCCATGTCGAGCTGGACAATGCAAAGAAACTCCATGAGTCCCATGGCGTGATTCGTGCCCTGGACGCCGAGGAGGTCACCCTGGAGCACGGTCCATTCGAGAGCCTGAACATGCCCGGCATGACCATGGCATTTCCGCTGGCCAGCCCTGAAGTAGCTGCGGGACTCAATCCCGGGGATCACGTACGCATCGGCGCTCGTCAGACGGACTCCGGCTTGCAAATAGAGCGGCTCGACAAGCAAGGAGAGCAGCCATGATCGCGCGCCTGATCTACTGGTCGATAGGCAACCGCTTCCTGGTGCTGCTGGCGACCCTGTTCATCACCGCTTTAGGGATCTGGTCGTTGCGCAACACGCCGGTGGACGCGTTGCCGGATCTCTCAGACACCCAGGTCATCATCAGAACCAGCTTTCCCGGCCAGGCGCCGCAGATCGTCGAGAACCAGGTGACCTATCCGCTGGCCACCACGATGCTCTCGGTCCCGGGGGCGAAGACGGTGCGCGGCTACTCGTTCTTCGGCGACTCCTTCGTCTATGTGCTGTTCGAGGACGACACCGATCTCTACTGGGCGCGCTCGCGCGTGCTGGAGTACCTCAACCAGGCCCAGGAACGCCTGCCGGAGGGCGTCACCACCACTCTGGGCCCGGATGCCACCGGCGTGGGCTGGATCTATCAGTACGCATTGGTCGACCGCAGCGGCCAGCATGACCTGTCCCAGCTGCGTGCGATGCAGGACTGGTTTCTCAAGTACGAGCTCAAGAGCCTGCCCAACGTGGCCGAGGTGGCCACCCTCGGCGGCATGGTCAAGCAGTATCAGGTGCTGCTCGATCCGCAGAAGTTGGTGGCTTACGGGGTAACTCAGCAGGAAGTCGAAGCGGCGCTGAAGAGCGCCAACCAGGAAACCGGCGGCGCCATTCTGGAGCTGGCGGAGCGCGAGTACATGGTGCGGGCCTCGGGCTATTTGGAGAGCCTGGATGATTTTCGCAATGTGCCGCTGCGAGCTTCGGCTAGCGGAATTCCGGTGCTGCTAGGCCAGGTGGCCACCATTCAACTGGGGCCAGAGATGCGTCGCGGCATTGCCGAATTGGACGGCCAGGGTGAAGTGGTCGGTGGCGTGGTCATCCTGCGCTCCGGCAAGAATGCCCGTGACACCATCGCTGCCGTGAAGACCAAGCTGGACAGCCTGAAAGCCAGCCTGCCCGCCGGCGTCGAAGTGGTCACTACCTATGACCGTTCGCAACTGATCGACCGTGCCATCGACAACCTCAGCTACAAGCTGCTGGAAGAGTTCGTGGTGGTTGCCTTGGTTTGCCTGATCTTTCTCTGGCACCTGCGCTCGTCTCTGGTTGCGATCATCACCCTGCCCCTGGGCATCCTGATGGCCTTCATCGTCATGCGCTACCAGGGCGTCAATGCCAACATCATGTCGCTCGGCGGGATCGCCATCGCCATCGGCGCCATGGTCGATGCCGCCGTGGTGATGATCGAGAACGCGCACAAGCACATCGAGGCCTGGAAGGCGCGGCACCCCAATGAACCGCTCCAGGGTGAGGCGCACTGGCGAGTCATCGGCGAAGCCGCGGCCGAGGTCGGGCCGGCACTCTTCTTCAGCCTGCTGATCATCACCCTATCGTTCCTCCCGGTCTTTACCCTGGAGGCCCAGGAAGGACGGCTGTTTGGCCCGCTGGCCTTTACCAAGACCTATGCCATGGCCGCTGCTGCCGGCCTCTCAGTCACCCTCGTACCGGTGCTAATGGGCTACTGGATTCGTGGGCATATCCCCAGCGAACAGCAAAACCCCTTGAACCGCTGGCTGATCGGCGCATACCGGCCGGTGCTGGAGTGGGTGCTGGCCTGGCCCAAGGTGACCTTGGCGCTGGCCGTGCTGGTCTTTGTGTCCAGTCTGTGGCCCCTCAGCAGACTCGGAGGAGAGTTCCTGCCGCCCATGGACGAAGGCGATCTGTTGTACATGCCTTCGGCCCTGCCCGGTTTGCCGGCGAGCAAGGCAACCCAGCTGCTGCAGCAAACCAACCGCATGATCCTCACGGTGCCGGAGGTGGCCCGGGTATTTGGCAAAGCCGGGCGAGCGGAGACAGCTACCGATCCGGCGCCGCTGGAAATGTTCGAGACCACCGTGCAATTCAAGCCGCGCGAACAATGGCGCGCGGGAATGACGCCGGAGAAGCTGATTGAGGAGTTGGATCGGGCGGTGAAAGTCCCAGGGCTGTCCAACATCTGGGTGCCGCCAATTCGCAATCGCATCGACATGCTGGCCACGGGGATCAAGAGCCCAATCGGCGTAAAGGTCTCTGGAACCTCCCTGGTCGATATCGAGCGCATTACTCGCGATATCGAGACGGTGGCCAAAGACGTACCTGGGGTGAGCTCCGCGCTGGCAGAGCGCCTCACCGGCGGACGCTATGTGGATATCCAGACCGATCGCCTGGCCGCGGCACGCTACGGCCTGAGCATTGCAGACGTACAGGCGGTGGTATCGGGTGCCATTGGCGGCAGCAATATCGGCGAGACGGTCGAAGGACTGGCCCGCTTTCCGATTAACCTGCGCTATCCCAAGGAGTGGCGGGACAGTCCCCAGGCGCTAAGGCGTATGCCGATCCTCACCCCTGCCGGCCAGCAGATCACCTTGGGCACCGTCGCCCAGGTTAGCCTGACCGAAGGGCCGCCGATGCTACGCAGCGAGAACGGGCGCCTGTCCGGCTGGGTCTATGTTGATGTCCGTGGGCGCGACCTGGCATCGACCGTACGTGAGCTACAGCAACGCGTAGCTGAGCGGGTACAACTCGACGCTGGCATGACCGTTTCTTACTCCGGTCAGTTCGAGTACCTGGAGCGCGCCAATGCGCGGCTGTCCTGGGTGGTGCCGGCGACCTTGTTGATTATCTTCGTGCTGCTCTACCTGACCTTCAGCCGCTTCAGCGAGGCCCTTCTGATCATGGCCACCCTGCCCTTCGCCCTGTCGGGGGGCATCTGGCTGCTCTATTGGTTCGGCTTCAACTTGTCGGTGGCCACTGGGGTCGGCTTCATTGCCCTGGCCGGCGTCTCGGCCGAGTTCGGGGTGATCATGCTGTTGTATCTGAAGAACGCCTGGCATGCTCGGCTGGACTCCGGACGCAGCGGTGATCCGGCCCTGCTCGAGGCCATTCGGGAAGGCGCGGTGCTGCGTGTCCGTCCCAAGGTGATGACGGTTGCCGTAATCATCGCCGGCCTGCTGCCCATTCTCTGGGGCGGTGGAGCGGGTTCAGAGGTGATGAAGCGCATTGCCGCCCCCATGGTTGGCGGCATGATCACTGCCCCGCTGATGTCCATGCTGGTCTTGCCGGCAGCCTACTGGCTGATGCGAAGACAGCGCACAGGAATAGTTCGCGCTCCGCAGGCGCTGTAACTCCAGACGCTCAGGTGAGCCGCACACCAAGTGCGGCTCACCTGAGTAGCAGCACAAACAGCATTACGACGATGTAATTTTGACTTCATTTTTGTGACAGGTTACGAGGGTATATTCAAATTACTACTTGGAAGGAGTGATTGAATATGAAAACCCTCAACGCTGTTGCCGCATTTACAATTATGGCTATTTCTTCTGCAGCCATTGCAGAAGGTGGCGCTGATCGTGTTTATGGTCGGATGATTCAAGCCAATGAACAGGCCATGCAAGAGTATGCTGCGACTAACGGGAAGAATCGTCCCGAAGTCGTTCACTACCGCTATGGCATGAAGCTTGACATCGCCAAGGTCGTAGCCAGCACCCCTACGGATGCGAGCTGTGGCGTGATGCCGGCCCAGATGACATACGAGGATTCCAACGGCAATCTGAATATTCTGGAATACCGGGTAGCCGGGACAGGCTGCCGGAACCAGAACTAATAAATGACATCGCGCTGACGGAAATGTAATTTCCAGGTCACCCTGACGTTATTTGGTATGTGGAAATATGACAAAAGCGCGCTCGGCTATGCCGGCGCGCTTGGCGCATATGTCCAACAACACAATGAAACTGCCAATAACATCAGGAGCATTTATGAACAACAAGGCCCTGTTTTGACTTTCTCTGATCTGTCTAAGTATCAGTACCGGGCAAGCTGCAATGGCCGCCGACGAGAAAGGCGAGGGATTGATCGAAAGCAACGGCGTGATAGAACGATTCAAAGTCTAGCTTCATCGAGGGCACCAAAGGCTTCGGTGTCGATGCGCATGCATCCACGGATTGTACCCGCAAAAATAACTCGAACTCCCATCCACAAGAAATTGTCCATTCAACTGAGCCACATTCTTGGTCCGTGAGCCAAAAGATTGGCTGATTTTCTTCATTACAAAAAAGGCTTAATGTTATGCATATGTCTTACTTGCGCTTTGCCGCCATGATTTCTACCTCGACAGTAGTGATGTATGGGGCTATGTATCTGAACTCCTACGCACTTGAGCATGTAATGTGGAGCGAGACTCGCGTCTGGATGGCGTTGATAATGGGATCTATCATGACCATAGTAATGCTTCTGTTCATGCTTAAAATGTATACGGTGCGGAGTGTAAATATAGTTATATTATTGTCAAGTGCCGTTCTTTTTGCTGTGGCGCTTTGGGTTGTGCGCAGCCAAGTAACAATAGATGATACCGACTATATGAAAGCCATGATCCCGCACCACTCTATTGCCATCATGACCAGCGAGCGAGCGCAAATAAATGATCCGCGCGTTCGGCAGTTGGCAGATGAAATTATCAAGGCACAGCGACGGGAGATTGCGGAGATGAAACAATTAATTGATGATTTGGAACGAAATTAAGCTAATGGTATTGAGGAGGCGAAAGCTGAACGGATATATGAGTTGATTAAAATTATAGACGTCAGAATGTAGAGTAAGACACTAAAGCCGCCTGGGCACTGGACGTGCGCAAGCGGCTATTTATTTGATAAAGTTTCTACCGAGGAAAATAATCCTCAATTACTTGGTCTGTTCCCGCCTTTGTCAACCCAATAACCTGGTAAGCATGCTGTACGCCACCGACTTCCATGCCGGGGGAGCCCGCCGGCATTCCAGGAACAGCGATACCAACCAGATCATTGCGCTTGCTGAGTTCGAGGACCTGAGCAGCCGGTACATGACCTTCGACGAACTTGCCGTCAATCACCGCCGTGTGGCAAGACGCCAACCGTGGCGCGACGCCCAGGTGTTGCTTCACTGCTGTCATGTTGCTTTCGACATGGTCGACGACTTTGAAGCCATTCGCTTCGAGGTGCGAGATCCACTTCTTGCAACACCCACAATTGGCATCACGATGGACATCAATCGTCAGGGCATCAGCTGCTTGAACCGCAGATGTGGCGGATAGAGCGGCCAGTAGGGCCAGATATTTAGCTTTCATGAACGTGCTCTTTGCCATCGGAGTGGGTGTGGGTCTTGGGTGAGGCATTCGGAGCCTTCTCGGAGTGATGATCGCCTCCGTTTGAGGACGCCTCATCTCCAGCATGGTGGTCATCGCCATTCATATTTGAGTGGTGATCAGCTTCAGACGCGGAGCCACCTTCGTGACCCGTAGCTGCGGCATCGTGATGACCAGGCTCTCCGGCATCACCTGGGCCATGATGGTCTTCGCCACCGCCGCTATTACCATGATGCCCAGGCTTGTTGTCGCCATGCTGCCCTTCATGGTTGTGCATCTGCGTTTCCCCGCCACCATGCTGATGGCCACCGCTGGATGCGACGAGTGTTTGGTACTGCTTGGCATCCATCGTCGGCAGCTGGTTGAGGAAGGCGACCATGCCCCAGATGTACTGATCGCCCATGCTCTTGCCCCACGCAGGCATACCCGTTGCCTTGATGCCGTGCTTGATCACCCAGAAAGTAGCAGCGGGATTGCCATCGACACCGATCTTGGCGAGGTTGGGGGGCGCAGGATAAAGCGATTGGCTCAACTCGGTCTCCGCCACACCTGGCGCCAAGTGGCAGCCAATGCACATCGAGTTGTAGTTACCCGCACCGGCGCGAATAAGAGCTTGATCATCGAGGTTGGGCACCTCGATGTCCCGCGAGCGAACCTCGATAGAGCGGTCACGGGCCATCGATAAGAAGGCGTGCACTGCAGGAAAATGCGGGTCGTCGGCCCCGACGTTGACCACGCCAAAGTAGGCGCCGGCCAGGACAGCTGTGCTACCGACTACGCCAGCCGCCACCAAAGTTTTAATTGTTCTTTTCATGTCAGGTTCTCAAAACCACATCCGGATACCGGCGACAAAACGCGCCTCGTCTACATCACCGCCCTCGTCGCGAACCATGTCTGCCGTGTTGCCATAGGAGCGGCTCCAGGAGACCCCGACATAGGGGGCAAACTGCCTGACAATCTCGTAACGCAGACGCAAGCCGAGCTCGGTATTGGCCAACCCCGATCCGACACCACGCTCAGGATCGTTCTTGCCGTAGAAGTTCATTTCGGCAATTGGCTGGAGTATCAGTCGGTTGGTCAGCAGAATGTCGTACTCGCCCTCCAGTCGGGCAGCGGTCTGGCCATTCTCGCCCACGAAGGCGGTGGCTTCGGCCTCGAAGGCGTAAAGCGCCATGCCCTGAACACCGAAGGCGGCCCAGGTCTGCGGCGACTCGGGTTTGAAGTCCTGACGAACTCCCGCGACGACGTCCCACCAAGGGCCGATCGAGCGGCCGTACAGCAACTGCAACTCCGCATCCTCAGTCACGCCGTTGGTACGCTCGCCTTCGGAGCGGAACCAGACTCGGTTGATGTCACCGCCTACCCAGCCCGACGCATCCCAGGCCAGGGTGCTGCCCTCATCTGCATCCTGGTATTCGAGCTGATCGAGCAAGAAAAAGCTGTTGATGGCGCTGTCGTGCACCTTATGGCCAGGTAGAGGCGGAAAAGCCGCTTGGCGATCAGCATCCGTCAGAACGGGTATCGGCGTACGGCTGGTGGTTCTTGGAGCTTCAGTGGAGCCATGGTTCATCTTTGAATGATCCATGCCGTCCATCTGCCCTTGCATGGCGCCATGGTTCATCTTGCTGTGGTCCATGACTGGAGCCTTATCTTGGCTCTGGCTGTGGCCCATCTGGCTATGATCCATGCTGCCCGAAGCACCCTGCATGGCACCATGGTCCATCTTGCTGTGATCCATGCCCTCCATCGGCGCTTTGGTAGCGCCGTGGTTCATCTGGCTATGGTCCATCGACATGGCGCCGTGCCCCATTGCCGAATGATCCATTTCTTCCGCAGCCAAGGTAACGCCGCCGCTGAACGCACTCAGCGACACAGCCAGCGCCAAGAGAGATGGACGTGAAAACTTAGTGGTCATGGTTCGAACCTGCTTCGGCTTCGGTGCCGCCATGCTTATCCATCATGTTTTCGTGATTCATGCTGTCATGCTTCATGTCTCCGTGATCCATGGCGCCATGATCCATCTGCTGGCCAGCCGCCTTATCCTTCGACTGATCTGCATGCTTGCCACTGGCGGTCTTGGGCGCAGCCGACTCGGCAGCATGTTGTTCGTGCTCACTGTGCCCCTCACCTGCCAACGAAACCGGTGCGTGCAGGGCAGCCAATAAGCTAAACATGACTGCGCTGCCAGTCAGGGCATTTCGCTTCATAAAAGTGCTCATCAGAAATCTCCTTTACTCATCCACACGAACTTCACGGAACATGCCCATTTCCATGTGGAGCAGCAGGTGGCAGTGATAGGCCCATCGCCCCAACGCATCGGCAGTCACTCGATAGCTGCGCTTGGAACCTGGCGGCATGTCGATGGTGTGTTTTCGCACCAAGAAATTGCCGTTCGCATCCTCCAGGTCGCTCCACATGCCATGAAGATGGATCGGATGAGTCATCATGGTGTCGTTGACCAGCGTGATGCGAACACGCTCGCCGTACTTGAGGCGCAGAGGCTCGGCGTCAGAGAACTTGATGCCATCGAAGGACCAGGAGAATTTCTCCATGTGCCCGGTAAGGTGCAGCTCGATGGTGCGACTTGGTTCGCGACCATCCGGGTCGAGGAAGGTGCTGCGCAGGTCAGAGTACGTAAGGACGCGTCGGCCGTTGTCTCGCAAACCAATACCTGGGTCGTCCAACTTGTGCGTCGGTGTCATGGTCTGCATATCGACCAGCGGGTTGTTGGTCTCTGAGGCTGGGTGTGCCTGCATCGCACCTGCCATGCCTGCCATGCCTGCCATGCCCGAATGATCCATTCCAGCCATCTGGCTGTGATCCATGCCGGCCATGCCACCCTGCATGCTCCCATGATCCATGCCCGCCATACTGCCGTGGTCCATTCCGGCCATGTTCCCGTGATCCATGCCGCCCATGCTGCCGTGATCCATACCCATGTCGCCCATGGCAATCAGCGGACGCGGGTCGGGGCTGGGTACCGGTGCACTCAACCCCTCCTGTACAGCAAGGGTGCCGCGCGCATAGCCAGTGCGATCCATGGATTGGGCAAACACGGTATAGGCCTGTTCGCTGTCTGGTTCGACGATCACGTCGTAGGTCTCGGCCACGGCGATACGGAACTCGTCGACGCTGACCGGTTTGACGTGCAGACCATCGGCCGCAACCACAGTCATCTTCAGGCCCGGGATGCGCACATCGAAATAGGTCATCGCCGAGGCGTTGATGAAGCGCAGGCGGATCTTTTCGCCCGGTTTGAATATGCCGGTCCAGTTGCCATCAGGTGCCTGGCCATTCATCAGGTAGGTGTAGGTGTAGCCACTGACGTCAGCGAGATCCGTCGGGCTCATCTTCATCTCGGCCCACATCTTGCGATCGGCTACCGCAGCGGACCACCCCATCTCGCTCACGTCATTGATGAAATCACCAACGGTGCGCTTGTGGTAGTTGTAGTAGTCCGACTGCTTTTTGAGCTTGGCCAGTACCCGCGCTGGATTTTCATCGGTCCAGTCGCTCAGCAGCACGACATAATCACGGTCGTAACTGAAGGGCTCGGGTTCCTTGGCGTCGATGACCAGCGCGCCGTATACGCCGACTTGCTCCTGGAGCCCCGAGTGGCTGTGATACCAGTAGGTGCCGTTCTGGTTGACCTTGAACTTGTACTCATACATGCCGTCGGGGGCGATGCCATGGAAGCTCAGGCCCGGAACGCCATCCATGTTCGCCGGCAGGATAATGCCGTGCCAGTGAATGGACGTGTCCTCCTTGAGGCGGTTGCGTACGCGCAACGTCACGGTCTCGCCCTCCCGCCAGCGCAGGATTGGGCCTGGCAGCGAGCCATTGATCGTCATGGCGGTACGCGCTGCGCCGGTGATGTTTACCGGAGTCTCTCCGATAAACAGGTCGAAATCGTTACCGCTCAGCACGTTCGGCTGACCTGGGCTGGTTACCGCCCAGACCGGCGTGCGCCACATGCCCATGCCGCCGAGAATACCGGCGGCGGCGAGGCCTTTGACGAAAGTACGTCTTGTGGTTTTGCTTTGCATGCCGTTATGTCCAATCCGTCAGATGAGCCGGTGATATGCATCCGGTCTCGGGTTCATTGACTGCTCCAGTGTCGGGAGATTTGATCTTCAAGCCTTGCGTGCTGCGCAAGTTCCCCCTGACACCAAGCAGTATGAAACTGCCATATCTCAACCATCCGGGTGATTACATTTCTGTAAGGTTGAGGGGGCTCAGCAGCTGGCGTGTTCCGCCTGTTTGGCTTGGCTGCCGGCGACAGGAGCTTCATCGTTCTGCTGCTTGGCCAACTGATAGGCTTCCAGCGAGACCTGGCGGGCTTGTTCCATGCGTGCAAACGTGCGATCAGCACCGCCTTCGGCCATCGCCAGGCTGGAAACACTCAGGGCAGCAACTACAAACAGGGTTTTGATCGATTTCATTTCGTTAATCCTCAGAAGTTTAGAAGCCCCTGTAACTAGTGGGGACGAGCGTTAAGCTCGCTGCTACGTTAACCACGACGCCCTGTCAGCAACCTGATCCGAACATTACAGTTCTGTCAGTTTGCTATTTCTTTCTTGTAGGCCCTCTTGAAGGCTCGGTACTGTCTTCCTGCCCGCGCAGCCTTGCGGATTCCATGGGCCTGATCGGTAGCAATGCCTGAGCTAACTCGTTCATTCGCACCGACGGATCGCGACCATCAAACAATCAAGAGAGATAGCCACTATGTCGAACAAATCCAACGTAGCTACCGGTGCCGCCTTGGCTCTGGTGGCCGCCAGCCTGTTCTCCACCCTGCCCGTCCAGGCTGCTCAGGAAACCAAAGCAGCAGAAGTGAAGTGCTTCGGGATCAATGGTTGCAAAGGGCAGAACGACTGCATGACCGCGAAAAACGACTGCAAAGGCCAAGGCGAATGCAAAGGCCAAGGGTTCAAGTTGATGACCCAGACCAAATGTGACGAAGCCGGTGGCAAAACCAGCGAATAAGGCGGTTCAGGGGAGTGCATGCCACTCCCCTGCTGGAGTCTCGAATGAGTAAGCGCAAAACTCTGGGTTTCGGTCTTGGCCTTCGTAACGAGTATTACCGGCAGATCCTGGAGGAACGGCCTGCGGTCGACTGGTTCGAGATCATTTCCGAGAATTACCTGGTGGAGGGCGGCAAGGCTCTCTACTTCCTTGATGCGATCGGCGAGCACTACCCCCTGGTGATGCACGGAGTATCTCTTTCGATTGGCGGCTCACATGCCTTGGACATAGACTACCTACGACAGCTCAAGCAGCTGGCGGATCGGGTGCAGCCTCAGTGGGTGTCTGATCACCTGTGCTGGAGTCGAGGCAACGCCCATCAACTTCACGATCTGCTGCCGCTGCCGTTTACCAAGGAGAGCCTGCTGCATGTCGCGGCCCGGGTGCGCCTGGTGCAGGATGTTTTGGAGCGTCCCATCGTGCTGGAGAACGTTTCCTCCTACGTGCAGTGGACAACATCCAGCATGAGCGAGTCTCAGTTCCTCTCGGAGCTTAGTTACCTGACCGGGTGCGAGCTGCTTCTCGACGTGAACAATGTCTACGTCAGTTCGCGAAACCAGGGTTTCGACCCTTGGCAGTTCATCACGGAGCTGCCGCAGGAGCGGATTCGGCAAATTCACCTGGCCGGGCACAGCGATTACGGGCAATACCTCATCGACACCCATGATCAGCCCATCGCTGATCCGGTTTGGTCTCTCTACAGCAAGACTTTGAGCTACTTGGGCCCGACATCGACCTTGATCGAGCGGGATGACCAGTTTCCGCCGCTGGAAGAGCTGTTGTCCGAATTAGCACATGCCCGTGCTATCGCCAAATCTGTGATATCGGGGGCCACCCCTTGAGCCTGATCGCCGTACAGACTGCATTTGAAACTTACCTGACAGGTGACAGTGCCCTGCCCTCCAACGAGCTTTTGGAGCAGATCCGAGGTAGCACAGCGCTGAGTGCTCTCGAAGGCCTGCAGATCTACCATAACGCCTATCGCTCGCGCCTGCTGGCGGTGCTGCGCGAGGATTTCCCGGCGCTGCAGCAATGGCTGGGAGAAGAGTCGTTCGAGCAACTCGCACTGGCCTATTTCACCGCCTGGCCATCACGGCATTTCAGCATTCGCTGGCTTGGTGAGAAGCTGCCCGAGTTTATTGGCAGCTACATTGCGGAACCTCAACTTTCACCGATTCGCGAACTCGCGGAGCTTGAGTGGGCTTTTACACTGGCTTTCGATGCTCAGGACGTCGAAGCGCTTTCACTGCAGGCCATCAGTGAGTTTTCGGCTGAAGACTGGGTTTCATTCAGGGTTTCCCTGACTCCATCTGCCAGATGGCTGCGATTGCAGTACAACACCCTGGCGCTGTGGAAGGCTGCCAAGTCTGGGGATCTGCTTCCCGTTGCCACCCAACCAGCCGGGAATCGAGACTGTCTGGTCTGGCGTCATAACCTCATATGCCAGTACCGAAGCCTGGAGCCAGAAGAGGCGTCTGCATTGCGGTTTTTCGTCGAGGGTGGATCGTTCGCCGAACTCTGCGAGTCATTGAGCGCAACACATGGAAAGCAAGCCCCCCTGCAGGCCGCAACTTGGTTGAAATTGTGGGTCAACGAAGGTTTGCTAAAGCTCAGGGCAACTATTCACGAATGACCCGGACCTATAGGCTAGCGACTTCTCTTTGGCCACTCCGAGCGCGTCTATGACACACCGCATCATTCATTTCAAACAGCAAGCCTTGCTGGACCCAGAGACTTACCAGGCGATGCTGGCCGACGGCGTCGGTCATTGGGAAGCGCTTGTAGGAAAAGTCGTCGGAATAGAAGACGAGAAAAGCCACGAGTTCGCCGCATTGAAAAGCCTGTTCAAGCGAAAGCGCTACTCCTATGACACGCTGGAAATGCGCGAGCCAGGCGATCACTCAAACTGGCTTCGCGGCCGAGATGGGGAAGAAGATATTACTAACGAGGTCACCAGTATCCACGGGCTGAAAGAGCTCTCAGAACTGGAGATTTAGTCGGTCGGCAGGCCAGTGCTCAAGCGCTGACCTGGGCCGCATAACCAAGCTCCTGGATCAGCTCGCGGATCGATTCGGCACTTTCTGTGCTCTCTACAGTGACCTTGCCGGCCGCCCGATCCACCTCTACGCGTGCGTCCTGATCCAGCGTCTGGATGGCCTTCGTGATTTTGCTGACGCAACTGCCACAACCCATTCCGGTAACCTTCAGGATAAACATGTCTCACCTCTCTGATTGAACGACCAGGATGGCCCTACGACAAGCATCAACCTTCCCGCATTGGTAAGGTCAAGTTATTACCGTTTGCCGGTAGAGCTTTGTCATTATCAAAAATTTTACGTTAAAGGTTTCAATGGTACGCACTTCCAATAAGTGTTGTGCGCCAAACATTAAGCATTGGATGATTTTAAACTGCTCTGGCATAAATCCGTGCCTATGCCAGAGCAGTATATTATTAATGTTATGCTGCCATTTGCTCACATTTCTCCGCGCATTCTACGCATGCTTTGCTGCACTTTTGGCAATGATCCGCTTGATGTTTTGCGCACTCTTCCCCGCATGCGCGGCAGATCTTTGCACAAAAAGCACAGAACTCTTTAGCGTACTCACTCTCACGGCTCATCAAGGTAGCAGCCAGTGCGCATATGTTCGCGCAGTCGCGGTCGAGTTCGATGCATCGAGCCATCATTTTTAAGTCGTCCTCACGCAGACAAGCAGAGGCACACGTTTCGCAAACCATGGCACAGTTCGAGCAGGCTTGAATACAAGAAGCAAACATTGAATTTTTCATTGCGCTCTCCAGATAATTATATGTCGTCTAGCTAGCTGAAGAACTCCTGCCTCATCGGCTTTCAGCAAGCACAAAAAATACGACATGCTCCCGTCGAACGCGTTTCGATCAATTTAATTACAATCCTGTAATGCTCTTCCCATGCCCTAGGCGCATAAGTGGGATAATCCAGAGACACCTACGGTCCAACCCGCTGATAGCAGGCCGGCTTCGCTAGCCGACCGTGAGCAATAAGAGCATGGCCTCTGCCAGTCATTAAGGTGTAAGCAGGCTATTCAATGCGCGCCTGGCGCAGTCGTAGAGCGTTGAATACCACCGACGCCGAACTGACACTCATCGCCAGCGCAGCAATCAAAGGCGACAGAAGATGCCCCGTCAGCGGGTACAGCAGCCCCGCTGCTAGCGGGATTCCCATCGCGTTGTAGAGGAACGCAAAGGCGAGGTTCTGCCTCATGTTTTTCACGGTTGCCACTGACAGGGTGCGCGCTCGCAGAATGCCCATCAGATCTCCCTTGACCAGCGTCACTTGGGCGCTGTTCATCGCCACATCGGTACCGGTGCCCATGGCGATACCTACGTCAGACCTAGCCAGGGCGGGCGCATCGTTGATGCCGTCACCCGCCATGGCGACACGACGGCCATAGCCCTGCAAATCGGCGACCAGTTTCTCCTTATCCTGCGGTTTGACCTCACCATGCACTTCCTCGATTCCGAGCTGCTTCGCCACGGCTCTTGCTGTGGTGAGGCCATCACCAGTGGCCATGATGACCTTTACGTCTTCGCTTTGAAGCTTGGAGACAGCCTGTTGAGAAGTAGGCTTGATCGGATCGGAAACGGCCAGGAGTCCCGCCAGGCGACCATCAACGGCCAAATAGATGATGCTGATGCCTTCCAGACGCAGTTGCTCGGCGCGATTGCGCAGCGGGGTAATATCGACGCCCGCCTCGTCCATCAGTGCGGTGTTGCCGAGCTGAAGCTGATGGTCATCGACCTGGCCGCGCACACCAATACCCGAGCCAGATTCGAAAGTGTCCGGTTTGACCAGTGCAATGCCCTGACCGCGCGCATGATGGACGATGGCATGAGCCAGCGGGTGCTCACTACCCTGGTCGAGACTAGCAGCCAGGCGCAGCACTTCATTGGAGTCGTAACCGCCTGTCCCTTCCGCATTATGGAATACGGGACGCCCCTCAGTCAGGGTTCCAGTCTTGTCGACGATGAGCGTGTCGATCTTGCATAGATTTTCGATGGCGCTGGCATCGCGGAACAACACACCGCTGCTAGCGGCCTTGCCAGTCGCAACCATGACGGACATCGGGGTTGCCAGACCCAGAGCGCAGGGACACGCAATGATTAGCACCGCCACCGCATTGATCAGGCCAAATACCCAGCCTGATTCCGGCCCGAATAGCCCCCAGCCGAAGAACGTAAGGACCGCGATCAGGATCACCCCAACCACGAAATACCCTGCCACCGCATCAGCCATACGCTGCATGGGGGCCTTGGAGCGCTGGGCCTTGGCCACCATCTGCACGATCTGCGACAGCATGGTTTCGGCACCGACTTTCTGCGCCTTCATCACTAGACTGCCGTGGGTGTTCAGGGTGGCACCGATAAGGGCATCGCCTATCCGCTTGGTAACCGGTACTGGCTCGCCGGTGAGCATCGATTCGTCGACTGCGCTCTCACCCTCCAGCACAGTGCCATCTACAGGAACCTTCTCGCCTGGCCGGACACGCAGATGATCGCCCTGATGGACATGAGTTAGAGGAATGTCCTCTTCTACTCCATCGGGCCTGATGCGCCGCGCTGTCTTTGGTGCCAGTCCCAGCAGCGATTTGATAGCTGCGGACGTCTGCGAGCGAGCCTTTAGTTCGAGCATTTGGCCCAACAGCGTGAGTGAGATAATCACCGCGGCTGCTTCAAAATAGACGCCGATACGTCCGTCCTGGACAAAGTCCGCCGGAAACCACTGCGGAACCAAGGTAGCGGCCACGCTGTAGAGGTAGGCAGCTGCAGTTCCCAATCCGATCAGCGTCCACATGTTGGGGCTGCGGTGCCGGATGGAGTCAATGCCGCGGGCGAAGAACACCCATCCACCCCATAGCGTCACGGGCGTCGCCAGAGCCAGCTCGACCCAGTTCTGTGTCGCGCCATGAAACAGTTGCAAGGAATGGCCGGTCATCGCCAGCATGGTCACGATGACGGTCAGCGGTAGGGTCCACCAGAATCGCCGAGCGAAGTCCTTCAGCTCCGGGTTTTCCTCCTCTTCCAGCTCCGGGATGACAGGCTCCAGCGTCATGCCACAGATCGGGCAGTTGCCAGGAGTCGGTTGGCGAATCTCAGGATGCATCGGACAGGTGTATGCGGCTCCTTCTGGTGCCGATATCGGGGGCTGACTCGTATGCTGATGTGCTTCATGAGACGAGTTGCCCATGTACAAGTGGGGATCAACTTGAAACTTCTGCAGGCATTTGGCACTGCAGAATCGGTAGGTCTTCCCTTCAACGCTCTCGCGATATGGGCTATCAGATTTCACCTCCATGCCACACACAGGATCGCGTTGACTTTCCGGTTGACCGTGCGAGTTGTGCCCATGTCCGTGATCGTGGCAGGAGGAATTTCGCATGTGATTTATTTCCTATCTTCGTCCTTAGAAACCGTGGCACCGCTAGCGTGGGAGTGCCCGCCATGATTGTGGCCAAACAGGTGCATAAGCGGGCATAGCAGCAAGATGAGGTATGGCAGGGCCTGTGAGATGTGACCGTAATGCTCGCGTGCCACATAGAAGATGCCGATTACGGCCAGCATGATCAGCGCAATGCCAATCTTGCTCTTCCAAAAAGGCGGTTCAGTGGTACTGGTGTGATGGGTATGGTCCATGACAATAGCCTCGTTTCAATGGCAGCTGGATCAGCATAGGTGTCCCAGACTGGGCGGAGTTGACGAGTATCAATAGACGTCAGCGTACGATCACCTTACCGACCATTCCCGACTGATAATGTCCTGGAATATTGCAGGCGAACTCCAGTTCGGTGGCGGCGGAGAAGGTCCAGATCAACTCTTCGCGTGCTCCAGGTCCGACAAGAACACTGTTGGGGTCATCGTGTTCCATACCAACCATCTTCATGCCGCCCATGGCATGGCCCATATTGCTCATGTCATGCGCCCCCGTTGGGGACAGCGTGCCGTTCTGAAACATCGCAGCCATCTCTTTCTGATGTGCGGCATGGGATGCCGCTTTTCCAAGATTGAATTCGTGTAGCAGTGCACCGTCATTTTTCAGTACGAAGCGAACCGTCTCGCCTGCTTTGATCTCCATAGCTTTAGGTTCGAAGAAGATGTCCCCCATCCGTACTTCGATGGTGCGATCTACAGCCTGACTGTCTCCCAGTTGCCCGATGCTGTCTTTATTGTGGCCCGGGCTGGCCATCGCGTTGGCTGCGCCGAGCAGCAAACCCACGGTGGTGATCAAAGAAAGGGATATGAGTTTCATGGTGTGCCTATGGGGTAGTTAGGAGATATGCGCCCCTATGCTGATTGAGTGCCGCTGCCGGCAGGCTGACGCGCAAACTACATTGCAGTAAGGTTTGTCAGATCGGTGCTAACCAGCCCGCGGCCGACGGGTAGCACCGGTGCTGGGCTAACGCAGAGCAAACTCACCGACCATTCCCGCCTGGTAATGCCCAGGCAATGTACAGGCGAAGCTCAAACTACCCGCCTGAGGGAAGGTCCACACGAACTCTTTAGTTGTGCCGGGCTCGACGAAAACAGCATTCGGATCGTCATGCTTGGCTTTGATGACTTCCGGATAGCCTGGAGGGTTGGAGTCTCCCGTGCCATAACGCTCATGCCAGACAATGCGTTCGGCCATGCCGGTCGGTGTCAATGTGCCGTCCTTGAACAAGGACGCCATCTTGCGCTGGTGTTCCAGCTGGGAAGCGGCTTGCCCGATGTTGAACTCGTGCATCAACGCGCCCTCGTTCTTCAAAATGAAGCGCACGGTTTCACCCGGTTTCACATCGATCGTTTTCTGGCTGTAGCTGATGTCGTCCATCTTCACGAAGATGGTACGAGTTGCTGGCGTCGCCTGGGTCTGCTGCCCAATGCCATTGCTACTGCCGCCGGTCTCGGCAAATGCCGGAAAAGTGGTGCTGATAAACAAAGTGCTGATCAGCAGCTTAAGGGGTATGCGTTTCATGGTGAGACCTCGTGATGGACGCTGGAAATCTCATGTTATTCCCCACTTGCTGCCAGGCCGCTGACCCCAAAACTACAATTGCGTCAGCTGGGAAAAAGCACGGCGCCTTAGAGGCGCCGCTAGGCCAAAGGAGCAATCACGAAAGGCCTGGAAGATGGGGGAAATCTTTACTGATGGCATTCCTTGTCGGCCATCATCAGCTTGTGCTCTCGAATCATTTGACCCAGCACGTCGTCTACAAGCTTGTCATGCTTTTCCATCCAGGCCAGATGCTCTTCGGCAGACATGTCTGGCGCGGGATGTTCGTTGTGCAGTTGGCTCATGATGTCTTCGAGCATGTTCATATGCTCCTTCATGTGCACATGCCGCTCGCCGACCGGGGCCTTCTCCGCCTGGATCAGCACGGCTTCTGCTTTGTCGCGCATCTGCTGGATGCGTTCGAATACTCGATCGCTGCCCCCTTCGGCCCAAGCCATAGAAGACAGCAGTAGCGAACCAACCAGAAGCAAAGGTTTCAGCGATTTCATGGGGCAGTCTCCATCAGTGAAAACTATGGCCGGCACCTCTGCTTTTGGTCTGTCGAGGGCCGAAAGCACAACCCAGTGCTCATGCTTGCACCCTAGACAAGCCACCCTGTCAGCGACCTGAAACCAGAATTACATTTTCGTAAGCTTCTGGTTGGTGCCGCTGTTTGCCTGCAAACTCAGACCACCCGTTTTTTGGAGTCTGCTCGCATGAAACTACTGGTAGCTGAAGATGAACCCAAAACCGGTGCATATCTGCAGCAAGGCCTCACCGAAGCGGGATTCAATGTCGACCGGGTTATGACAGGTACGGATGCCCTGCAGCACGCGCTGAGCGAGCCCTATGACCTGCTGATCCTGGATGTGATGATGCCGGGGCTGGACGGATGGGAAGTGCTGCGCATGGTGCGCGCCGCCGGAAAAGACGTCCCAGTGCTGTTCCTGACCGCACGCGATGGTGTGGACGATCGCGTTAAAGGGTTGGAACTGGGCGCGGATGACTACCTGATCAAGCCATTTGCTTTCTCAGAGCTTCTGGCCAGGGTCAGAACGCTGCTGCGCCGAGGCAATGGCTCACCCACGCAAACCACCATGAAAATTGCCGATCTGGAAGTCGATCTGATGAAACGGCGCGCTGTCCGGGGTGGGAAGAGAATTGACCTGACGGCGAAGGAGTTTTCACTGCTGGAACTGCTACTGCGCCGGCGCGGCGAAGTGCTCCCGAAATCGCTGATTGCTTCGCAGGTGTGGGACATGAACTTCGACAGCGACACCAACGTCATTGAGGTCGCTGTACGTCGGCTGCGCGCCAAGATCGATGACGATTTTGATCTCAAGCTGATCCATACCGCCCGCGGCATGGGGTACATGATGGATGCGCCGGAGTGAATATGAAGCACCTCTCGCTGACCGCTCGGATGAGCTTGATGTTCATGTCCGCGGTGATTGCAGTCCTGACAGTAGCGGGGCTGAGCTTCAACATGCTCAGCCAGCACCACTTCAAGATGCTGGACCGGCAGGCCCTGGTGGAAAAACTCGAATCAGCCAAACACATTCTCAACAACGCTCGCAGCGGAGCTAGCCTCTCCGAGGAGTTACCGCAGTTGCGAGCCTTACTGGGGGCGCATCAGGATCTGGCCGCAACCATCCTGGCCAGCGACGGCGCAGTGCTCTTTTCCGACCCCAGAGCAGTCGAAGTGCCGGAACGCTTCAGGCGTGCCGATGAGCAGAGCATGTGGGAGTGGCAGAAAGACGAGCACATGTACCGGGGCATGACGGCTCAAATCTCTGTGACTGACCAACCCGAACCGCTTACAGCTCTGCTGATTCTCGATGTCACCAATCACACGCACTTTTTCGACACGCTGCAGCGATGGTTCTGGATTGGATTGGTCATCAGTGCCTTGGTCAGTGCGGCGCTTGGCTGGGTGGTTGCTCGCAGTGGTCTTAGGCCCCTGCGGCAAGTCACTGATGTAGCCTCCGGGATGTCCGCTCGCTCGTTACAGGAACGAATCCCTCTAGAACCAGTGCCGCGGGAACTTCAGCAACTGGTTCTATCCTTCAATGCGATGTTGGCTCGGCTAGAGGATGCCTTCGTTAGGCTCTCCAATTTTTCGGCCGACATTGCCCACGAGCTACGCACGCCCGTTAGCAACCTGATGACCCACACCGAGGTCGTGCTGAGCAAGAAACGCGATATCAATGCCTATGAAGAGAATCTGTACTCGAACCTGGAGGACTTGAAGCGCATGTCTCGCATGATCGATGACATGCTGTTCTTGGCCAAGGCTGATAATGGCCTGATCATCCCAGAGCAGGCCAGGATCGAACTGGCCGACGTAGTCTTCAAACTGTTCGACTACTACCACCTCCTGGCAGAAGAGCGCGACATTGAACTATCGCTCACAGGGAAAGGCCAAGTGCTAGGAGATCGGCTGATGCTTGATCGAGCGCTGTCCAACTTGCTGTCCAATGCGCTGCGTTACACGCCGGCGGGAAAGACAATTTCGGTTCTGATCCGCCAGACAGCGGACTCAACTATCTTCAGCATCGAGAACCCAGGTAACACAATCAGCTCGGAGCATCTAGAGAAACTCTTCGACCGCTTTTACCGGGTTGACCCCGCTCGGCGGGAGGGCAGCCCGAGCAACGCCGGGCTCGGTCTTGCCATCACCCGCTCCATCATTGAGGCTCACAAAGGCCGCATCTGGTGTACTTCAGCGGCGGGTGTCACGGGCTTTCACATCGAATTCCCCCATCACCAATGTTGTCGGCCTGGCGGTAAGTCGGCTACTGCCAACCGCTAGCCCAACTTGACCGAGTGGGTGCAGGTGCAGTTCGACTAAGCGCAGATTGCATTCGCCATCCAGATAGGCAACGAGCGGTGAGCTGACACTAGAGCCCCCATTCGCTCTCGGGTAATAGCTTATGAAGTTTCGTAACGGCATCCCCCGCGCTTGCCTCGCCAATCCAATCCAATGCTCGAATGGCGCCCCTGCTCCAGTAGCGCTAAGAGCCATCAATCATCGAGGCTTATACCGAAGTCTGGCCATCACATGCTGGGCTACCTGGTGCTCATTCGCGAGGCGTGGCGCATGGCGGCAAAGATTATCGATTCAGATGATTTCGCGGGGTATCTGCATTGCCAGATTTATCTGATTGAGTATTTGCATCGGTGTCTAGCATGAGCATGACCTGCTCTGCATGGATGCTGAAGCTTCTTTGGAGCACCACCAAGAGATGCTACCAACAAAAAATGAGTAGGGTGAATTGGAGAAGCCTCAGCGTGCTGGGTATATCCACCCTTGACCCTGTAGCTGCTACAGGGTTTTTAATTCGGCAGGTTCAAATTCAATAGGAAATGCGGGTCATGAGCACTTGTGAGAAGTCCTGTGGCTGCGGTTCTGCTTCGCCCCCCCCTGAAACCGCAACAATGTCTGTGGCTGAAGGAAGCTGGATCAGCACTTTTTCCGTGCCCAAGATGGATTGCCCTTCCGAAGAGCGGATGATTCGGTTAGCACTGAATGGCTTGCCTGAGCTTCATTCGTTGTCCTTCGATCTGGCCAACAGGCAGGTCCGCGCGTTTCATGACGGTTCGGTTGAGCAGCTTGCCAGCAAGCTGGAGTCGCTAGGTCTGGGAGCAATGCTGCTAGACATTCAACCGGCTAGCCGGGAGTCTGTCGCGGCCAACAGTGCCAGTGAAGAGCTAACTGCCACGAAAGAGGCCAGTACGCTGAAAATCCTGCTCGGCATCAATGGTGCGATGTTTGTCACCGAGATGACCGCTGGGTTAATCGCTCAGTCGGCTG
This sequence comes from Pseudomonas hydrolytica, assembly GCF_021495345.1. Classification (NCBI taxonomy): domain Bacteria; kingdom Pseudomonadati; phylum Pseudomonadota; class Gammaproteobacteria; order Pseudomonadales; family Pseudomonadaceae; genus Ectopseudomonas; species Ectopseudomonas hydrolytica. The sequence goes on along the minus strand of NZ_CP099397.1, from coordinate 2,522,865 downwards.
GTTTGGTTGCCGACTCTCTGGACATGTTTGCTGATGCAGCCGTGTACGGACTGGCTCTCTACGCGGTCGGTCGTAGCGTACAGCTGCAAGTACGTGCAGCTCATCTGGCAGGCTTCCTTCAAATCGTATTGGCTCTGGGCGTACTAGGGGAAGTGGTTCGGCGCATCCTCTACGGAAGCGAGCCTGAGTCGATGCTGATGTTGGGGGTAGGCATAGTTGCACTGGCGGCAAACGTCAGCTGCCTCTTGCTGATCTATGGCCACCGCGAAGGTGGTGCCCACATGAAAGCGAGCTGGATCTTCTCAGCCAACGATGTGCTCGCAAATATCGGTGTGATCGCTGCAGCGGCACTGGTTGCATGGACAGGTTCTCCCTACCCAGACTTGGTCATTGGTACTGTCGTAGGGCTCTTCGTACTGAATGGAGCGCGTCGCATATTGGCTCTGAAAGGCTAATCAGCAACGTCGCCCGCGGCGTCATAAGGCAATTACGATGAGCCTTCAACCCTCCACCGGCAGCTGGAATCTGCTGCTGATCGCCTGGCTAGTAGCTCTGGTGTCGACCCTCTCCGCGCTGTTCATCGGCGAAGTAATGGGGCAGGCGCCATGCGTGCTGTGCTGGTTCCAGCGTGCCTTCATGTTCCCACTAGCGGTAATTCTGGCTATCGCCTGCTACCACTCAGACTTCGCTATCTGGCGCTATGCCTTGCCGCTGGCCGCCATCGGCGCAGCACTGGCCTTGGCCCATACGCTGCTTTATGCAGGGTTGATTCCCCAGCCGATTCAGCCGTGCACGGCTACCGGCCCGTCTTGCTCAGGATCTGACATGACCATCTTTGGCGGCATGCCTTTGCCGGTGCTAGCCCTGTTGGCCTTTGCCCTGATCGCCGTCCTACTCATCATCATCCGTCGGAGAACCATTTAATGAACCGCCGCCCTCTGGTCCTGATCATCTGCGTGGTGATCCTGGCCGCCTTTGCTGCCGCTGCATACCTGTACGTGCCATCGAAATCGTCCCAGACATCGCAGCAGCCCCAGGCAACCGCGCCAGCGCAAGCGGCAACGGAAGCCACCTCAGACAGTAGCAACCTAGTCCGTTTCCACTCGCCGGTGTTCGGCCCAGCCAAAGCCCCGGTGACCATCGTTGAGTTCTTCGACCCGTCGTGTGAGGCATGTCGCGCCTTCTACCCGCATGTGAAAAAAATCCTCGCCGAGAACCCCGCCGAAGTGCGCTTGGTGCTGCGCTATGTGCTGTTCCACCAAGCATCTGAGGAGGTGGCACGCCTGTTGGAGGCCTCGCGTAAACAGAACCTATATCCGCAGGTGCTGGAGGCCGTGCTAGAAGCCCAGCCGGGCTGGCACGACGACCCCAAAGCCCAAGAGGCCTGGATCGTCGCCGAACGAGTCGGCCTGAATGTGGAGAAAGCTCGTGCGGACATGAACACACCCGCTGTCGATGCCGTACTTAAGATAGACATGCAGGACGTTAAGGCGGTGGGTGTTCAGGGCACACCGACTTTCTTCGTCAATGGCCGCCCGCTGGACGAGTTTGGCCTCGAACCACTGCGCCAATTAGTGGGTAGCGAAGTCGCCAAGGTAAGGAAGTGACGCCATGGGTGTGCTGGAAAATCGTATTCCACCGCCCTTGGTCGCAACCCTCATCGGAGTTCTGATGGGGGGAGCCGATTGCTACTTGCCAAGCTTTGATCTGACGCTTGGCTTGCGCGTGGCCATCTCGCTGCCCGTGTTATTGCTGGGGCTGGGCGTGTGCCTTGCCGGAGTGCTGTCCTTCCAACGCGCTTCTACCACGGTCAACCCGCTACGCCCGGAGAAGGCCTCTGCCTTGGTCGATGGCGGCATCTACCAGCACACCCGCAACCCGATGTATCTGGGCTTCGCCACTGCTCTGGTGGCTTGGTCGCTGATGCTAGCCTCGCCATTCACACTGCTCGGTGTGGTCGCCTTCGTGATGTACATGAACCGCTTCCAGATTGATCCCGAGGAGCGGGCACTGAGGTTGCTTTTTGGCGAGGAGTTCGTCCGCTACTGCTCAAAGGCACGGCGCTGGCTTTGAGCCAGCTCGCTAATCGAAGTTTTTAGCCCAACAGTCCAGTTCGTCCCATCTAGCTTTACAACTAATATGGAAATTCATATATTCGATTAAGCGAATATTATGAGATGTGGCCGATGACCAACAAAAGCAGTGTGCTGTTCGTGTGCGTCGCTAATGCCGCCCGGTCTCAGCTGGCCGAGGCGCTCCTGCGGCATACCGATTCCGAGCATTTCGAGGCATTCAGTGCGGGCACCGACCCAGGTGGTGTTGATCAGCGGACCATCGAGGCATTGGAGCACCTGGGTGTGAGTACTGAGGGCCTGCGCAGTAAGTCCATCGATGGGTTCGAGGGCAAGCGCTTCGACTATGTCATCACCCTGTGCGACAAGTCGGCGCTGGAGTGCCAGGCGCTTCCTAGTGCTGGCGAGGTTCTCGCGTGGAACTTTGAAGACCCGGTTACGAGCACCAAGCCGGAAGCATTCCGCCACACGCTTCATGAGATCCATGAGCGCATCAAGATGTTCGTCCTGGTGAAAACCAAACGCTGAGGTCGCTATGGCTGAGTCCCTAACTCCCACCACCGTTTTCAAATGCCTGGCTGACGAGACGCGTGTCCGCGCCATGATGCTGATCGTGCAAGAGGGCGAGCTCTGCGTGTGCGAGCTGACCTGCGCGCTCGATGAGAGCCAGCCCAAGATTTCTCGCCACCTGGCCCAGCTGCGTACCTGCGGGCTGCTTGAGGATCGCCGCCAAGGCCAATGGGTGTACTACCGCCTACACCCTGAACTGCCTGAGTGGGTCGTGCAGATCCTCCAGACCACGCACGCGGCGAACCACAGTCTGCTGGGTGATGACGCCCAACGTTTGCAGCAAATGGGGGATCGCCCAGAGCGTGCAGCAAGCTGCTGCTGAGCCCTGATGGTGGGATGAGTGATGAAAGTTCTGTTTCTTTGCGCCGCCAACAGCTGCCGCAGCATCTTGTCGGAGGCTCTGTTCAACCACCTCGCTCCGGCGGGCATGCAGGCATTCAGTGCCGGCAGCCAGCCCAAGGGGGAAGTGAATCCACTGAGCCTGCAGGCTTTGCAGCGGGCTGACATCGGCACCGACGGACTCTTCAGCAAGTCCAGCGATGTGCATGCGCAGCTGTCCCCGGATTTCGTCATTACGGTCTGCGACAAGGCAGCAGGAGAGGCCTGCCCGGTGTTCTTCGGCCCAGCGATCAAGTCGCACTGGGGGCTGGTCGATCCGTCCGAGATGGACGGTAGCGCAGAGCAAATTGAGGCAGCCTTCGACCACACCCTGACAACCATCCGCACACGCGTTCAGGCCTTTCTCGCATTGCCGTTCGAGCGCCTGAGCCCAGAGCAGCTCAAGGCCGAGCTGGCACTGATCGGCACCCTGGGAGCTTGAGCATGAGCAAGAGTCGTTTGTCCTTCCTGGATCGCTACCTGACCCTGTGGATCTTCCTCGCCATGGCACTGGGCGTGGCTCTGGGCAGCCTGTTCGAGGGCTTTCCGGTCTGGCTGAACAGCCTGTCCGTGGGCTCGACCAACATCCCAATCGCCATCGGCCTGATCGTGATGATGTATCCGCCGCTGGCCAAGGTGAAGTACGAGGAGCTGCCGCAGGTGTTCAGCGACAAGCGCATCCTGGCTTTGTCACTGATCCAGAACTGGGTGATCGGCCCAGTGCTGATGTTCGCCCTGGCAGTGATCTTCCTGCGCGACCAGCCCGAGTACATGACCGGTTTGATCCTGATCGGCCTGGCCCGTTGCATCGCCATGGTACTGGTGTGGAACCAGATCGCCGGTGGCAACAACCAGTACGTCGCCGGCCTGGTGGCCTTCAACAGCATCTTCCAGATCCTGTTCTTCAGTGTGTACGCCTGGATCTTCCTCGGCCTGCTGCCGCCACTGTTCGGCCTGCAGGGCAGCGTGATCGAGACCAGCTTCTTCGATATCGCCGAGTCGGTGCTGATCTATCTTGGCATTCCCTTCCTGGCCGGATTCCTCACCCGCAAGCTGTTGATCGCGCGCAAGGGTGAGGCCTGGTACAGCGAGCGCTTCATTCCGCGTATCAGCCCGCTGACCCTGGTGGCGCTGCTGCTGACCATCGTCGCGATGTTCAGCCTCAAGGGCGACATGGTGCTGCAACTGCCGCTGGATGTGCTGCGCATCGCCTTCCCGCTGACCATCTACTTCGTGGTGATGTTCTTCATCAGCTTCTGGATGGGCAAGCTGCTGGAGGCTGACTATCCGCGCACCACGGCGCTGGCATTCACCGCGGCCAGCAACAACTTCGAGCTGGCCATCGCGGTGGCCATCGCCACTTTCGGTCTGGCCTCGCCGGTAGCCTTCGCTACGGTGATCGGCCCGCTGGTTGAAGTGCCGGTATTGATCTCGCTGGTTGGTGTCGCCTGGTGGCTCAAACGCCGCTGGTTTGACGGCGCCGCCACTGTTCCCCAGGAGTAATCATGCAAGACGATCTGCTACCCAACCTGGACATCGAACTGGCTGACCTGCCGAGTCCAGACAAGCTCGGTATCGAGTCGGCTTCGACTCACCCACCCCGCATCCTGTTGCTCTACGGCTCCTGCCGCGAGCGCTCCTTCAGCCGCCTGCTGACCGAAGAGGCCGCACGCTTGCTACAACGCTTCGGCGCCGAGACCCGCATCTTCGATCCGAGCGGCCTGCCGCTGCCGGACGATGCTCCGGATAGCCATCCCAAGGTTCAGGAGCTGCGTGAGCTGATGCAGTGGTCGGAGGGCCAGGTGTGGTGCTCACCCGAGCGTCACGGCTCGATGACCGCCGTATTCAAGGCGCAGATCGATTGGGTGCCGCTGGCCATTGGCGCGGTTCGCCCGACCCAGGGCAAGACCCTGGCGGTGATGCAGGTCTGCGGCGGTTCGCAGTCATTCAACGTGGTCAACCAGCTGCGAGTGCTTGGCCGCTGGATGCGCATGTTCACCATCCCCAATCAGTCCTCGGTGCCCAAGGCCTATCTGGAGTTCGACGCGGACGGCCGGATGAAGCAGTCCTCGTTCTACGACCGTGTAGTGGATGTGATGGAGGAACTGGTCAAGTTCACCCTGCTGCTGCGCGATCGCTCTGACTACCTGGTTGACCGCTACTCCGAGCGCAAGGAATCGGCGGAAGAACTCTCCAAGCGCGTCAATCAGCGCGCTATCTGATCGAAGGAACACCTTAGATGAGTCATCCGCACGACCTGCTCAGCATCCCCGGTATTCCTGGCAAGCTGATCTTCACGCCCTGCCCAGGCACTAAGGACACCTCGCTTGAGGAGGCGCTGGCTGCGCTCAAGCAAGCCGGCGCTTCGGCGGTCATCACCCTGATGCCGCAGAGCGAGCTGGCCGCCAATGGCGCCGAGCAGATTGCCAAGCACTGCCAGGCTTTTGATCTCGGCTGGTATCACCTGCCGGTGTCCGATGAGCAAGTGCCGCTCGAAGATTTCGGCCAGGGTTGGCGAGAGTCCCGCCAGGCGATCCTCGATCAACTTCGCGCGGGCCAATCGCTGGCCATCCACTGCAAGGGTGGTTCCGGTCGTACCGGGCTGATCGCTGCACGCATTCTGATCGAGGCAGGCATCCCACGTGTCGATGCCATCGCCCTGGTGCAGGCCCTGCGCCCCAAAGCCATTCAGCATCCAGCGCATCTCAACTGGATCAACCAGTTCGACGCGACCAACTGACCACACCTTTACGCGAGACCGCACCATGACGATCAAAGTCGGTATCAACGGATTCGGCCGTATTGGCCGCCTGGCCCTGCGCGCTGCCTGGAACTGGCCCGAGCTGGAGTTCGTGCAGATCAACGACCCGGCTGGCGATGCTGCCACCCACGCCCACCTGCTGAACTTCGACTCAGTACATGGCCGCTGGCAGCACGAAGCGGGTAGCGATGGCGAGAACGTGGTGATCGATGGCAAGCGTATTCGCGTCACCGCCAACAAGGCCATCGGCGATACCGATTGGAGCGGCTGCGACTTGGTGATCGAGGCCAGTGGCAAGATGAAGACTGTCGCCGTGCTCCAGACCTATCTGGATCAGGGCGTGAAGCGCGTGGTGGTCTGCGCACCGGTCAAGGAAAAAGGCGCGCTGAACGTGGTGATGGGCGTCAACCAGCACCTCTTCGACCCGGCGCAGCACCGCATCGTCACTGCCGCCTCCTGCACCACCAACTGCCTGGCGCCGGTGGTCAAGGTGATCCACGAGAACCTGGGTATCCGCCACGGCTCGATCACTACCATCCATGATCTGACCAACACCCAGAGCATCCTCGACACCCCGCACAAGGATCTGCGCCGCGCCCGCGCCTCCGGCATGAGCCTGATCCCGACCACCACCGGCTCGGCCACGGCCATCGCGGAGATCTTCCCCGAGCTGCGCGGCAAGCTGAACGGCCATGCCGTGCGCGTACCGCTGGCCAACGCCTCGCTGACCGACTGCGTGTTCGAGGTAGCGCGTGGGACCACCGCCGAAGAGGTCAACGCTCTGCTCAAGGCAGCTGCCGAAGGCCCGCTGAAGAACATCCTGGGCTTTGAGGCGCGTCCGCTGGTATCCATCGACTACCGCACCGACCCGCGCTCCTCGATCATCGACGCCCTGTCGACCCTGGTGGTAGCCGGCACCCAGGTGAAGATCTACGCCTGGTACGACAACGAGTGGGGGTACGCCAACCGCGCGGCGGAGCTGGCCCGGCTGGTCGGCGCGGCGGAGTAATCAGCAATCATGAAGGCGTTGTCAGCCCTATCCGTGGAAGTGCGTCAGTACCTGCTGGTCACCGGTAACTACTGGGCGTTCACCCTTACCGACGGCGCATTGCGCATGCTGGTGGTGTTGCACTTCCACACTTTGGGCTACACGCCACTGCAGATCGCTGCGCTGTTCCTGTTCTACGAGATATTCGGCGTTATCACCAATCTGGTGGGCGGCTATCTCGGCGCACGCCTCGGCCTCAACCGCACCATGAACATCGGCCTGGGTATGCAGGTGCTGGCCTTGCTGATGCTGACGGTGCCGGCCGCATGGCTGACCGTGCCCTGGGTAATGGGCGCCCAGGCGCTGTCTGGCATCGCCAAGGATCTCAACAAGATGTCCGCCAAGAGCTCGATCAAGCTCCTGGTGCCGGACAACCAACAGGGTACGTTGTACAAGTGGGTGGCCATCCTCACCGGCTCGAAGAACGCGCTCAAGGGCGTGGGCTTCTTCCTCGGTGGTGCGCTGCTGGCCTTGCTCGGCTTCACGGGCGCAGTGCTGTCCATGGCGGCGGTACTGGCTCTGATCTGGCTGGGCAGCCTGGTGCTGCTGAGGAGGGATCTCGGCAAGGCCAAGGCCAAGCCGAAGTTCCGCGACATGCTGTCCAAGAGCCGGGCGATCAACATCCTCTCGGCCGCCCGGTTGTTCCTCTTCGGCGCTCGCGACGTGTGGTTCGTGGTGGCGCTGCCGGTGTATCTGAGCACCGTATTCGGTTGGGACTTCTGGCTGGTTGGGAGCTTCCTTGCCGCCTGGATCATCGGCTACGGCATCGTGCAGTCCTTCGCCCCCAGTATCACCGGCAAGAAGAGCGGGCACGTGCCTGATGGCCGCGCTGCTTTCTCCTGGGCTCTGGCCCTGGCCGGTTTTCCGGCGCTGATTGCTCTAGGGCTGAGCGCCGGCTGGTCGGCACAGGTGGTACTGCTGGGCGGGCTGATGCTGTTCGGTGTGCTGTTCGCGGTGAACTCGTCGCTGCACAGCTACCTGATCGTTAGCTATGCCAAGGAGGACGGGGTGTCCCTGGACGTGGGCTTCTACTACATGTCCAACGCCTTGGGGCGCCTACTCGGCACGCTGCTCTCCGGCTGGGTGTTCCAGCAGTACGGGCTGGAAGCCTGCCTGTGGGTTTCCAGTGGTTTCGTGCTGCTGGCAGCTCTGATTTCTATCGCGCTACCTCGGCACTCGACGCCAGCCTCGTAAGGGGCTGCCTAATGGCCCCCCTTTCTTCGACCCTAATTCAGCGACTAAGTGATTCGCTCACCTCTGAGCGGTCACGGCAAAGAAACGTCGGCACAGCCCGCACGTAGATCAGTTCAGCAACCAATTCGACCAGGGTCTGAGTGATTACTGCGGCGGCGGCTAGGACGCGCAAATCCTCAGGCAGCGCCAGTGCTAGTGGCAGAACCACCAGCGAGTTGCGGGTCGAGGAGCTGAAGGTCACCGCTCTTGCCGCGCCGGCAGGAAGTCGAAATGCTCTGGATACCCAGGCACCGATGATCGGAGCCAGGAAAGCAAAGGCGATATAGACCGGTAGCACTGGGGCAAGTCTGTCGAACTCATTCACCACGGGCGCAATCTGTGAGCCGACCACGGTGATCAACACTGCCGCCATTGCCGGCACTGGTAGCCAGGCCCAGGCGTCAGCCCATACCTTCACCGCAGCGGAGCGTTTGACTAAAGCCTCAGTCAGCAAGGCCAGGATCAGTGGGGCCACGATCAGAGCTAGAAAGGCTTCAACGAAGGGGCCTATCGACACGACCACTCCAGAGGAGCCGCTCAGCATCAGGCTGAGGTAGAGCGGCAGCAAGGCAAGCTGGAGCAGCAGCAAAATAGGGGTCGCTGAAAGGATCAGGCGAGAATCACCTCGGCCAATATGGGTGAACACCACCACGTAGTCGATGCAGGGGGTGAGCAGTACCAGCAGCACGCCGATCAGGATGGCCGGCTGGCCTTCCAGGAAACGGGTCAGCGCCCAAACCAACAGGGGAATCAGAACGAAGTTGGCGATCAGGAGCGCTGCCATGAAGAATCTGTTGCGCAAGCCTTCCCGCAAATTCAGTAACGGAATTTGAAGGAACATTGCATACATCAATACAGCGATGGCGGGCGTAACCAGGGCCGACAGCCCCTGAGCTGCGGTCGGAGCTAATAGCCCACCAATCGCCGCGACAATCACTGCCACGAAGTAGATCGGTACTTGGTTCTGCTCTAGTGCATCTCTCGTCATGGTTCCCTCAAGATCAAACTGCAAAGGTCTGGAGGAAACCCTGGACTCCAGGGCCCTCTCCAGCCAGGGTGGCTTTTAGTATTTTACGGCGCATCCATATGGTTGAGTCTTGGGCTGGCGATCACTAGATCGATCGTCGAGTCCCACGGAGGGCGGATCTGGTGCACCTCGGCCGAGGGCATCACCAGCTTCCACATGAAGTTTCCAAGGCTCTATGGGGCATGATCGCGCAGAGCATCATGCGCTGAACAACCAGACAAGCACAGACGCCTGTCTCATGAGGAAGACACCAGCTGCTAGAAAATCCGGCGAAAAACTTGGACGCCGACAGGTGCTCTAGAGTGGGCTTTATAGTTAATTATAGAGCGATTATAGAATCCCCCTCTGGACGTCTAAACTGATGCTGTCCGATTGCCCCGTCGCCGAGGTCAGCAGCTAGGAAAAATCAGTCAGAGCGGCGTCGTACTGGGAGCGGGCTCAACGGATCAAGCGCGATTCGACTGAGCGCAGATTGCATCAGCCATCCACTCCGGCATAGATCCTTGTGCCGACGTTAACGCCAGCCATTCGCTATCGGGCAGCAAGGCGTGAAGTTTCGCCGCGGCCTGCATTGCAAAGGGCGCGTCGATCCATGCCAGCGCTCGAGCTGCATCCCCAGCCAGCGTCGCTCCAAGCGACATTAGCCATGCCGGCGCGCACCTGATTTCAACCTGATAAGCACCAAACTGAAGCGTGCGGGCGTGACCATTGGTGAGGAAAATTTCGCGCAAAGGCATCTGAGTCGTTAGACCTAGCGCATTCGCTACATAAGCCCCGTGCCGAACAATGACTTCGTTCGTGACAGCTGCTAGCGATTGAATAACCTTGTAGGGTGCTGGAGGACGGAAGTCAGGTGGACCGAATTTTGTGGCTATTGGCATCACATAGATCCCGTGCGAGACCCTGATCAGGCAGCCACGTTGCACCAAGCGGGACAGACATCGCGATACGGCAGCACGGCTCCCCAAACTCAGGAATCGTTCCGGGGTAAGCACTTCTCCCTCTGGAAAGCGCTGACTAGTTTCCAGGATCAACTCGTTAAGTCGTTTCATGCTGACTTACCGCCAATGGGCTAGAAGCATCACCTCTGCGTCCATGGAGAGAAATCTCTCTGCCAGCCCAACCGCTCCCGGCACAATCAGGCAGAACACATTGAGGAGCTATAAACCTGATGTTTAGCTGCATCCAGCGTGTGCCCACATTCTCTCTGAGAATACGTATGGCCTGAAGCTGTAGTGAAGTCATAACCCAAGATTCGCTCGTCCTGGTCATAGACCCTGACCAGCTCTATGAGCCTCTCCATCGTCCAGTCATTGGATCCATTCAGACGGGCTGGCAGTACAACCTGGACCGCTTCGATCAGCGTCCCAGCTGCGCGCCTCTTCAGCATGTCTTCGAGCTCTTCTTCTGAGGGAATGAGAAGCATCGTTCTCCATGCTGATGCCTTCTGGCGCCGGTTGATCATCACGTAGAACCAAGGACGATGCTCCTCGAATTCGACGAATCGCCACATTTGGGTGCCCTCTCCCAGCAGCGGCGGATACGCGATTTCAGCGCGCCTGTACGTGATAAACATCAGCACACCCTCTTTTAAGCTATATATAGCATAGCCCCAGAGGCGCTAAAAAGGCTTCATCGTTCCTTTTGCGAGACAGCAAAATGGAACTCAACGAAGCCCTTGGTCTGGTGATCAAGAATCTGCGAAATTCGAAGGAGCTGCCTCAGGAAGGCTTGGGGCCCAGCCAGAGCTACATCAGCGCGATCGAGCGTGGCAAGTGGAAGCCATCCATCGAAAAGGTTGAGCAGATCGCCGAAGTGGTCGGCATTCATCCTCTGACCCTGCTGGTTCTGGCATATCAAAAGCAGACGCCTGGACTGAAGCCTGATGAGCTGCTGAAAAAGATCCAACGAGAAATCACGAGCCTAAAGGGAAGCCGGTGAGAGATATACCTAGATGAAGTCCGTGCAGGTGGTAATCGAAGACTGGGATGGCGATGGAGCCATTCGTATCCCCGATGAGGTGCTCCAGGAGCTGGGTGTTGACGTCGGAGACAGCCTCTATCTCATCGAAGAATATGTCGGCTCCGCCCGCTGTATCGTGCTCAGCAACTCGCCGCAGATTCCAGATCGTATAGATGAGCTTGTGAGCATGTGGGACGGTTCCGCTTCGAAGCCCCCTGCGAAATAACCTAGTTTCACGACGCCCTGACAGCTATCCTATACGCGCAGCCCAAGAGCTTCCTCTCCCGGGCGTTGTACCGGTGATGAAACTTGGTTCGAGGCGGCCCCTAAGGCCGCCTTTATCATTTCTGGCCGGCAGAAGTCGGAACGAACTCTTTGAATGTGGAGCTGAAGACTGGTCCCATAGTCCCCAATGGCAAGGTCTCCGATTGTTCTTCTATCCTCCCGGCCAGGATTACGTCATCTCGCGAAGGGAAGTGGCGCAACAGAAACTTTGCATCGTCCCGCACCTGCTCGGGCAGGCTGCTATCCCGCGACAACTTGACGAGGAAATCCCGGGTTTGTACCACCGCGCGTGAGCGCTCATCTGGCATTGTCATTACCATCTCCCCCAGAAAGCCGGATGCAGTGAGTTTCACCCAACTCGGTCATGATCACCAGCACCTCGTTGACAAGCGAAATTACCCTTGCACGCCAATTAGCTCGTCCCAACAAGTTGTATAGCGCGGGCTCAACATGTCACGTCGCATCGCCCGCTTCGGCTTCTTCGACACTCGGCCAAAACGCACAGCGTCCCGCCCTTCCCGCTCGTTGATGCTGGATCACTGCCATCAGCTTTTCGGCACCTGGGCGCGGCCCCGAAGTGAATAGGTCTGAGGTCACCTCTCCGCGCTGGCTCAGACCCGCCGGCGGAGTACGCCTGGATTCATGATCGGTGGCCGCTGGTGACTCCACTGGATGCAGAGCTCCGCTGCCAAGGCCTGCTTGAAGATGACCTTCAGTCAGGCCGGCAGACCATGCTCGATAGCAAGCAACACTTGGCGTGCAGCCCGCCCACCGACCTCGGTGCTCAGCAGGGAAACGGGCTGCAGGTTTCCTAACGCGATATTAGGCGACGTGAGCCAGCGAGTCGCTGCGGCGTGATCTGCCTCCAGCACGTTGATCAGCACGTCGGCCAAGTCCGCGAGTCGGCAAAACGCATCGCCCTCAGCAGGGGTCATGAGGGAGGCCTCCGGAACCTTTCCGATCCAGCCTGCTACGGTGCCGGAATCAACATCCAGCACCTCACCCAGACGAGCGGTTAGCTCAGCGGGGAGTCCCGCCTTGATCGCTAGGTGCAGGTTGTAATGGCTCTGGGGCAGTCCAATTTGCTCAATAAGCTTCTTCATCATGACAACCCTCTGGTGAGGTCGACGGCTCAGTTATCTGCCGTGCCGGGGCCTCCGCTGCCTGCGAATGCCTGATGCGCAGAAACTCGCTAGGGAATGGCCATCTTGGATCATTACCCTGTCGAAGGTGTTGAAGACTCCCTCCGACTGGAATATGCGGTCAAGAACGGCGTCCGCCAATTCAACTCGGCGGCTAGGCTCATTCCAGTTGTCATAGATAAGCAACCAATTCTGATCGAATCGGGCGTAACCATCTGCTTTCTTAATCTTCTTCGACACGAAGTATGCCATCGCTTCGGCCCAGCTCTCGGCGCCATTGCCGCACCATGGCTCACCGGGTTGATTGTCCCGTATCAGTTGGCGTTGGGCTTTGGCTGTGAGCTTGTCCTCGCCCACGCCGGCCCTGCGCGGAAAGAAGATGGCGATATCGTCATCAGGTGTTCGCCACAGATGCGGTTCTGTCTCGCGCAACCGATCCATGCTGGCGTTGTTACTGGAAACGGCCTCGGTGATTTCGATCCCAATCGTTAAGTTTGCGCACTGAAGTTGAATATCTGGACGGTCCGAGTGAACCACCTTGATCGGCTGCATCTGTTCGGGGCAGTCAGTCCGAAGCATCCAGATGATTGAGTAGATCTCGGTATGGTCCGAAGACCTTCCTTCAGAACGAAGCGGAACGTCAGTCACTATCCTTCCCAGTTGGCGCTTGCGCTTGCGTCGGTCAGGGGCAAGCTCAAGTAGAAGATAGGGCTTGTGGAACACCGGACTTTTCATTAGTTGGGCTCCGTTCAGCCTCTTGGCGCTGTTAGTTTGTGCAAATTACTACTACGGCTCGAGAAAGCGTGGGATCGATTTGCTCCCTGTTTTCAATAGTTACCTCCGGGCGAAGCTCAACCCCTCTAAGCGCGACAAGATCATATTTTAGCCGCTTCGCTTCCCTCCCCTTGAAATCCGGTTTTGCGACCTCACTTGATCTCAAAGAGCCAGTACGCATCAGCGATCCAGATGCCTTGAGGAGGCCTAGTGGGAAAACAAGAAAAAGCCAATCCTGCCACCGGTCGTTACGACACTGACGACGTGACAAAGCGCGTCGTGTGGACCCAGGCTGCTGGTCATTGTGAGCTGTGCGGCACCGACCTCATGTACGACTATCGTGCAGGAAAGCCCATGAAATGGGGCGAGGTAGCTCACATCCTGCCCGCTAGCCCGAAGGGCCCGAGAGGCAAAACTGACCATAATGAAGCCAAGGCCGAGTCGCTTACCAATGACCCGGCTAATCTCATGCTTCTCTGCCCAGGCTGCCACGACAAAATCGATCGCGATGCTGACGGATACCCGGAAAGCGATCTAAGTGGCCTGCACCAGGCTTATCTGGAGCGAGTCCGGCTTGCGGCAACCACGCCTGACGGCGGCAGAGCCATTCCGCTGATTGTGCAGAGTCAGCATTTCGCGACGATCAACGATATCCCTATTCGTGATCTGTTGGTTGCGATGTCCGCAGAGGGACTAACTGCATTCGATCATGCCATCAAGATTACTTTTCCGGCCCCCAGTCATCGTGGCAGGGATGCCCACTACTGGCAGAGCATCCAGGACAGCGTTCAGCACGAGTTAGAGCAGCAGCTAAGGCGTCGTGGAGGAGCCTATGGGGACTCCCCTACGTTGGCCGTGGTGGGATTGGCAGATATCCCAGCGCTGATGATGCTGGGACAGTCCTTAGGCGATCGCTCCAAGCGCCTGCTCTTCTCGTTCAACCGCGAGCATCAGCTACGTTGGCCTAATCAGTCAGCTGAGCCACCGGAGTTTTTGTTCCGCCCCCCTGTGGATGGGGATGGCCAGCTTGCACTGGTGCTGTCTATCTCCGCTCAGGTCCCGCTTCGCGACGTCGAGGAGGCACTACCTGGCGCACGTATCGCAGAGTTAAGCATCCCAGAACCGAGTTACGCGATGGTTCAGAACCGTCGCGTGATTCACGCTTTTCGCGACGCCCTACAAATGCACTTGAGCCGACTTGAGGCCGCGACGGCGGACACAATTCATGTGTTTGCAGCCATCCCAGCTGCGTTGGCAATTGAATTCGGTGCCTTGCTTACCACGCAACATCGGCACCCTTACCTGATTTTCGATCGAGACAAAGACAACCAAAACAGGTTCACGCCAACACTACAGTTGGGCCGCCCGGCCCAGGAGATCCGCTGATGTCCATGAGCAATGAACAGACCAAGCGCGGGAGCTGGGAACACTTTCTGCTCCGCGCAGCACGGGAGATCTCGCTGTCGGAAGCACAGTACGAGAAGATCAGCGATCGATACTCCCAACTGCAGAAAATCCTTAATGCATCCAGCGATCCGCTACTGGCAGGAGCACATATTTTTCCTCAGGGCTCCATGCGCCTGAAGACGACGATTAAACCCGTTTCTGGTGCTCCCGAGGATCTGGACACCATCGATGCGGACGCGATCATTTGGCTTCCCCATGCTCAGGGGGCGGACGCTCAAGCAATTCTGGAGGCTATCGAAGAGCGATTCAGAGCCGGCAGCCGCGTTCAGGAAGAAATCAAACCGCTGCGTCGCGGCATCCGGATCGTCTATGCCGACGAAAACCCCGGCTTCCATATTGATGTCACGCCAGCGCGTGCCATCAATGGGAACTCTCAGGGCAATGGCGAAGGTAAGCTGGAAGTGCCAGATCGGGAGACAGGATGGAAGGCGAGCAGCCCCATCCCCTACTCTAACTGGCTGCAGGTCGCTTCTACCCAGACGATCTCCTTCGAGGAGCACCTGGCTGTCGCGAAAAGTCAGCGTGCCTTTGATGCCGCCACTCAGGATCCGTTGCCTCAATATGAGGAGTACCTCGATCAAGACCCACTTCGGGCGACGATCAAGCTGCTGAAGCGGCATCGGGATGAGTGGGCCATTCGGACCAAGAATGAGAGCTTCCGGCCTATTTCAGCAGTCATCACTACACTCGCCACTCATGCCTACCTGGACGTGGCGAAAGAGTCTCAGTCGAGGCCGCTAAGGCCGCTGGACGCGATCCTCGAAATCGTCCGGAGGATGCCAGATCACGTCAAACACCGCGGGAACGAATGCTTGGTCTGCAACCCCGCCGACAGCGGTGAAAACTTCGCGGAGAAATGGAATAGACCGAGTGAAGGACATCGCTACCGCCGGGCGTTCCAAGACTGGCACTCGAATGCCAGCGCATCCGTGTCAATGGGGCTTGAGAGCTTCGAGTCCGCAGAGGCCTTTGCCAAGGCAGTTCAGGAAAACTTTGGCATCGGCCCTGCCTTCATCTCGGCAGTGAATGGCGAGATTCCGTCCAACTGGACGATGCCAGGCCGCCCGGATGGAACCACCCGAAACTCCACATCGATGGGCGCACTGTTTGGCGGTGTCAGCGGAACAGCGAATTCACAAGAGGATGTGAAGCCAGTTGGGCGTCTTGGTTGATCAGATGGAGACGCCTCTGCAGCGGGGCATAGCCGCGCTGCGAGGCGCTCTTGGCGAAGATGCCGCACTTGCACTGCTTCAGCCTGCGACCACACGGGCTGACGAAGCTGCGAGTTATTACTTTCCTTTGCCCGTTGACTATACGGGCACAGAGCGTCGGCTACGTATTAGCTTTCCGAGGAATTTCCCCCGCGGCGGATTAAGGCTTACTGTCGAACCTTCGCCATGGCTTATATGGCCCCACGCCATGGACGTCGGGCTTTGTCTGCATGGCTTCCAAGAGCGCCCAGTGATGGGCACCCCTGAATACGTGGTGTCGGATAGCCTTGCTCGGTTACGCAAGATCGTGAGCTTGTCCCAAATGGGGTCATGCGCGGCTGCCCGGGAAGCCGAATTTCGGCGCGAAATCACATCCTACTGGTCGAGGCAGCAGGGGCTGTCTCTACAAAACCTTATTCTTCTGGATCGCCCTCAAGCTGCCTCGAAGCTGTTTGGTCTAAGCGATCCTCGACAAGCGTTGCCGTCCGGCCAGGAAACAGTCTGGCTCGCAACAGATCTGTCATCACTGAAAAGACACTGCAGACGCACGATTGGCAGATCCCCCAGGATGCGTGCTCCCGAGACGCCAGGCTTCTACGCAAAGCTTCAGAGTTATCCGAACCTGCGCATTCCGGCCCCTGAGTTAGTGCTCACATGGCTCATTCCACACCTTGCTCCTGGCGACAGCGCGCAGCTGCTGGCTTGGTTCAATGAGCGTGGCTCACTACCTAACCGCTGGATCGCTTTGGAGCTTCCGGGAGATGCCGGTGCTCCGATCTACTGCCTTAACGTTCGCGCGTACGGCCCGCAGTTGGATCGAGGATCAAAGTTTTACCTGCGTTCAGCTCGGCGCCGGCCAGCAGTAGCAGTCAGCCATCCCCCAGTTCTGATCCGAGCAACGACCCTGGATGTACTGGATCGGACAGAGATTTTGTCCCGTGACCTCAGCGGTGTGGCGCAGAACCTGGAAGCGGCTCGCGTAGTTTGTGTTGGAGTGGGCTCGTTGGGTAGCACGGTTGCCCTACAGTTGGCACGCTCGGGTGTTGGGCATCTGACACTCATTGACCCGGATTACTTGGTGTCGGCGAATCTCGGCAGGCATGTACTCGGGGCCGATGACCTAGGCCTGGCCAAGGCCGAAGCGCTTCAGGAGCGAATTCGCAAAGACCTACCTACCACGGAGGTCGCTGCGTTCGCAGACTTCGCTGAAGTGGTGATGTACCAGAATCCCGAAGTATTTGATAAAGCGGATCTGGTCGTAGTTACCACTGCGGATTGGCAGTCAGAGGTGGCTCTGTGGAGCTCCAAGTCGAATGGCACATCCTGGGGTCTACTCCAGGCCTGGAGCGAACCTCATACGCAGGTGGGGCATGTGCTCCTTGCCCCATCGGGTGCATTTGATGCTCGAGGCCTATTCACAGAAAACGGTGAATTTAGGCACAAGCTCACCGAGTGGCCGGAAGGTGGCGTTGTCGCCCTTCCCGCCTGTGGAGAGAGTTTCATCCCAGGAGGTTCTCTGGGAATGGTGAACATTGCTTCAATGGTCTCTCAGGCCGCATTACGAGCATTGAGCGGCGGCACCGGAGCCCCAATCTGGGTCAGCAGCATCAATGGCCCCCACGACGTGGCGACGCTGGGAGGGCAGTATCTGGGGCCTGAACTACCTGCTGGCATGCAGCAAGCTCAGTTGGAGCGCGATTGGCCGGAGCAGCTGGAGACAGCTCGATGACGGCAATCGCCTGGCAATGGAGCTGGCCCGGGGTGGACACTCATCTGTTGGTATCGCAGGACGTTGCGAACCTGTTGGAGCGCTATCGGCAGAGGCGCTTCGATGTGGAGCGTGGGGGACAGCTATTTGTCGACCCCGCAAGCGCTGCCGGACTGGTACTTGCCTTGGCGACTCCTCCCCATCGAGATGATCGGGCTGGAAGAACTTGGCTGGAGTTGAATGCCCACCGCTGCCGAGATGAAATTGAACGAGCCAATGCTGCCGGGCTCCGACTGGTGGGGTACTGGCATACTCACCCGCAAAGCATTCCTATGATCTCCCCCACTGATGTCGGGAGTTTTTCCAGGTTTGCAGCGCGCTACACGCGAGATCTGCCGCACCCGCTGGCAATCATCGTGGGCAACTCCAGCAGCCCTGAAGGCATAAAGGCTTGGTCCTTCAGGGAGGGGCGTTATGTTGAAGCTGCATGGGGTAGCTGGCCAGGTTAGCGGTTACACCCTTCTGCCAGCATTAGCGCAAAAAGCTCCGCCTGAAATCGTGCGTCGTCCAACGCGTTATGGTTGGGTGCGCTTTGGGGGTTGAGCCGAGCTATCATTTGCGAGGATTTAGTTTCCTTCCAGCGGCATCCGGTAACCCCCATGTAATACGCCTTCATGTCGAGTGCGGTGAACCCAAAGGGGTTCGCCCCAGAATACTTATGGAAGTAGTAGTTGATGAACGACCAGTCAAACGGGGCATTCAGCCCCACGAAAACGACTTTCTGATCTGCCGAACATAGCTGGTTCAACCATTGCTCCAGCTTGAGCATCGCCGTCTGTGGGGCTAGTCCTTCGTTTTCGAGCTTGGTGAGGTCAAGGCCAGTTACGGCGACAGCCTCCGGATCGTGCTGTAGGCCGTCTGGCTGGAGCTCGAGATAGATTGACTGGGCGGGCTCTGAGACGACGCAAGCGCCGATGGAAAGCAGGCTATAGATGCCCGGTACCGGCCCGGAAGTTTCTACGTCGACGGAAACATAAAGCTCATCGCTCACCATTTCACCCCTTTATTTAGTCCAATCCATTCGGACAGTATGCGGTGAGCTGCATAAGCCGAACACCCACCCCCCATGGAGACGTCAGCGTCATGGACAACGCTCGTGATCGTATTACCCAGGAAATTGTTGAGGCCGAGGACCTTAAACTGCTGGCGGCAGTGGATACCTATGGCTACCAATGCCCTGGTTGCCAAACTCAGGCCTTCCCGCGCTCCTACCGCCCGGAGAACTTGGTTCGGGCTCACTTTCAACTGCGCGACCCTCACGTCTCAGGTTGTGAGGTGGAGGGCGAAATCAAGGTTATAGCGCAGGGCAAGCGCGGCAGTGTTCAGCAGGAGTTGGAGACCTCGCCAGGTTTATCACCCGCCCGGCTGCAGCTGATTGAAGACCGTACAATCGTCGATCCTGCGCTACCTCACACCGAGTCTCAGACACAGAGCGTCAGGCGGTCGGATGGAGCCACTGGCCTGGTGCGCCGAGAGGGACGACGCGCAGCAAACAGTATTCGTCCTATCTGCCGCGCTTTTTTGCGCTTCCCCTTCGATAGGCATCTTTCTTTAGCCATCCCAGGTATTGCCCCAACGACCTATCAAACCGCCTTCAAGAAACTTCGGTCGAAAGGGTTGGAGCCATGTCCTAATGCGCGTGTTTTCTATGGAGAACTGGCCTGGACGCCAGCCGCTGAATCGCCCGAACACTTGACCATTTCACTCAACGCGGGCGAATGGGAGGAAAAAAAACTAACGCCTTACCAGGTGGTCGTCCTTTGGAGCAAGTGGTCAGCAGCTGCCCGCGGGCGACTGAAAAATGAGCTGGAAATAGCCCGCCAAGAGAACATAAAAGCCAAAAAAGACAAGCAGGCATCCCGCAGTTACCTCTTCTTTGTGGGTGCCCAGGATGCCAAGAACCCTGCAATTTTCCATGTGCTGGACCATCGACTCATTTGCACCGCACATGACGAGCTGGTGTTCCCAGTGCGCAGCTAGGTGCAGATTGGGGTAGCGGAAGGCGGTCTTATGGCAGTCCCTCGGGCCAGTTTGAGATGTGTTGTAGCGCACTCAGCTGCCCAGGGAACACTCCTGTGCTCTCCACATAGCGCAATGCGGATTGGCCATCGCTCCAGCCTACGTACTGCATCAGCGCTTTGAGATCCCAGCCGCTGCGGGTGGCCCAGGTGGCAAACCCGCGGCGCAGCGAGTGGCTACTGTACAGCTCCGAAGGCAGCCCTGCCGCCTGCAGTACGGCGCGCATGAGTGGGACAATGCTATTTGGGTGCAAACCCTGCTCACCTAAATGCCCCCAGCGATCAATTCCACGGAATACCGGCCCACGCGCGATGCCCGCCACGCTGATCCAGTCGACGTAGGCTTGTACTGGGCACAACCTGGCCAACGCCGGCGCGCTGAAGGTCTGGCCCTGGTTGTCGCGGTCGCCTTTGCTCCACGGCAGAAATAGTTGCATCCCCTCCCCGGCCCGCACCTGGATGTGCTCGACTTGCAGGCGGCACAACTCATCACTGCGGAACGCCCGCCAGAAGCCAATCAGAACCAGTGCACGGTCGCGGCAACAGCGCAGCAACCGCGGCCAGTCGTCCTCCGCTCGTGCTCTCCCCTCGGCCTGCTCCAACCACAGCACACACTGCTCGAGCTGGCGCAGCTGCAAGGGTTCGGCCTGCTTCTCCTGACGCGGATGCAGCGTACGGATGCCTTTGAGGACCTGACGGACCAGTGGGGTCTTGGTTGGATCCGGAAAACCCTGACTGACATGCCACTGCGCCAGGGCTGCCAGGCGCAGCTTGAGCGTGTTGCTGGACAGCGTGGCGGCGTGGTCGACCAGGTAGCGCACGATGGCATCGCTGGTCGCCGGCAAGAAGCCACCCCAGGTCACCTCGAAGTGCTCGAGCGCCTGCTGGTAGCTGCGCCGCGTGTTGGCGCGGGTGCCGGCCTGCAGGTACCGCTCAATCTCCTGGCTCATCTGAGCTCATCCCCTTGGTGTACCGGTGAGCGACTGCCAAACGACGAAAAAGCCGCTTCACCTTGGATAATTCGTGATTACCCAATTCTAGATCACGAGCGGAGCAGAGAGAAAATATTTGATAAAGTGCTATGTATCTACATGGTACATACCACAGAACGAAATCGTCAGGAGTTCCACTTATGGCCCGCGGCGGCATCAACAAAGCGATCGTGCAGAAAGCCAGGAATGCCCTCCTCGCCCGCGGCATTCATCCCAGCATTGATGCGGTGCGTATCGAGCTGGGCAACACCGGTTCCAAGACCACCATCCACCGCTATTTGAAGGAGCTGGAAAGCGTCGAACAGGCTATCTCCAGCGATGTGCTGAGCACTACGCTAACTGGCCTCATCGAGCAGCTTCTGGATCAATTGAAGCAAGAGGCTCAGCAGTCCGTGGCCCAGGCCCACAAAACGCTGCTACGCGAGCGCGCGGCAGTACATCAGCAATCGGCCGTGCTCGAGGCCAGGATGCGAGACCTAGAGTCACAGTGCTCAGGCCTGACTCTACAGCTGCAAGCGGCCCAAGAGTTGACTCTCCAGGAGCAACAACAGCGCCAGGCCGTAGAAGTCGATAACGCCCGGATGGTGCAATCCCTGCAGGATCTGCAGGTGCGAGTGCGGGAGCGCGACGAGCGGATCCAGTCGCTCGAAGACATGCATCAGCACGCTCGTGATGGCATGGAGCATTACCGCCAGGCCAGCAAGGAGCAGCGTGAGCAGGAGCAGCGCCGCCATGAAACCCAGACCAGCCAGCTTCAGGTCGAGATACGCCAGCTGCAACAAACGCTGATGATCAAGCAGGACGAACTGACTCAGCTGAATCGCGACAATGCAAGGCTGGTCACGGAGGCACGGCAGCATCAGAAAGATCAGCATGCGCTGGAGCAGCTCCTCGCGCTGAGGGACCAGGCTCTGGAGAGCGCTCAAAGCACTCTGACCGATATGGAGCACACGAATGACACGCTTGAGCGGCAGTGTCAGGCTCTGCGGGGGGAAGTGGCGCAATTCGATGAAGCCTGCACAGCGCAAACACAGCAAGTACAGAACCTGCAAGAACGGCTAGCCGAAATAACTGACCAATTGAAGCTACTCGCGAAGGTATCGCCGCCAGAGAATGAATTAGCGCCTTAAAAGAGCGAGTAAAGGCGACTGCCGCCCTAGGGGGCTACCCGCAACAGGAGTATCAATGCCAACGAAAGACGAACTACGAGAGATTCTCTCACGCAAGGCAGAGGAATATGAAGGCGCCGGCGGCGAGGTTGTTCTCTATGCCGCGCAAATTGAGTCCAGCAAAAAGCCCTGGAAGAAGAAACCGAGCCTGCTTGATGAAGCTTTCCAGCGTGAGCTTCAAAAGTCGGAGAAGGAATGGTGCGACAAGATTGCGAACAAGCCCTGAAACTCTATTGTTGCTGGTGAGCCGAATCTCCCAGAGAATGGCCATCAAACGCCCCGTCTCGAACATATCGATCTTGTTGCAGCTGGAGGTGTCTATCCAGAAGCGGAAACCTCCCCATAGGCACATATCCAAGAATCCGTCGAAGAGCCTGATAGCCCACCCTGTCGACAGATGGAAATGCTGCAGCCAGATGGATATCTCTCGGCAAAACTACGCCACTCCGTCCATCCTCAAAAATCTTTGTAATTAAACTGTATCTCGAAAGAGGAAGGGCATCGAGCAATATCGCGGCCAGTACGAAGCTTCCGATTCGACTAGAAGGGTCGGCAGTAGATGGGCCGATTGAGACGCTGTGCTCTAGAGAAGTAGGTGCGGCGAATCGAACACCTTTCTCTATATAAAAGTTAATTCGCGCCGCCCCTCCCCGACCATTGCGATAAGGAGCTTGAAGAAAAATACCAAACAACTTATTAAATAGTTCCTGCTGAATGGTGCGTTCGCCGCCAACACAGTTGATCATGGAACTCTCAACTCTAGAAACAGTAGCAGACCAGAATCCCCCTCCGCTCCACCCTACATTAGCATCTCCTCTTGGGACAGAATTACAAATATTAGCAAAAGCTTCCCAGGCCTTCGAATACCTTGACGCATCATTCAGCGACTCTAGATGCTTTCCGTGCATCATACAAATCGAGGAATGCGCATAACACCAGCTCTTTCTCCACATCGGCAATCGACCATTAGCCACATCAGCCCGAAGGCAATCTGGACAGAAAAAACGACGATATCTCCAATCAACAACATCGCTTCTTTTGAACGAAAAAAACTGTTCAAAATTTCCATGAAACGAAACATTCATATTTCGAGCGAAGCGTTTGCTGGCCTCTAAATAATCAACATCTGGATCAATAGATTTAATTTCCAGCCCCTCCCACCAACTAGTAGGTTTCTCAGAAAGTCCAATGCGCTTGAAATTCTGAACATGGCGGCTGACGCTGCAGCGAAATAGCCACGAAGAAAGTGTTTCGTCAACACCCGCAGCAGGCAGGCCAAAAAATAGCATGCCTAGTATCCCCAAGGATTCATATTCGCTCGCTGCAACATATCTATGTTCACCTGCTCGACCCCTAGTTTAATCGCATAACATGCAGCACTTCTGATTATTTCAAGGGTTTTATCCATTCGACCATTTGTGATGGACAATATGGCCTTTACCATCGTTTCGGAGTACAAATGAGATGGTTGCTTTAATGGCAGAGACTCTTCGATTTCGAACAAAAAAGCCCTAAACTCCTCGTCCTCATTCCAATCTTTTAGGATTACTTCATGGAAGCGCCGTTTAAACTCATCATTTGATCGCAGAGCATTTCGAGCGCTTACCGTGCCAAAGCAGAACAATTTCAAACCATATTCTGAGCCAAGCAGCTTTTTCAAAATGGACATATTAATTCTCTGCTCTTGCTTGGAACGAAGCAGCGCGTCGTGAAATTCATCTATTACCACGCCCCATATCTTCCTAAGTCGAATCACTTCTCGAATCTCGTTTGGAAATTCTGATCCACCTTTGGCGCCGCTCCCAGGCATGAGGGGAATGCCTAAAGCGTGGGCAAATTCAGCTCTCAGATTCTTCTTTACATGTAGCTCGGGCGACTCAGCCATGGAAATGAATATCAGACCATCGCTACCGTTAACGCGCTGCGGTATTTTGGATATAATGGCGGTCTTTCCAGACCCACCAGGTCCAACTACAAGTAGGGCAGGCGCACTAAGCCGATCAGGTACGGCATGGATGTTGTTCATAATGCGAAAAACAGCTTCGCTTGAATTATTATCGATCCAGAGTTCTTGCTGCACGGCACCGATCCGAGTGTTGATGTCCGCATGTATGAACGTCTGTACGTCGAGCCTAACATGATCGCTATTCATTTCCGCCCTCACGAGTGAAGCGTTTAGGAGTAACCGAATAGTCTGGTTTCTCTGGAGACTGTCTAGGTAACAGGTTGTCGACAATAGGCCGCGGATATGCCTCGTGATACTCTTTTTCGGCAGCCTGCTGGCGCCTAGCCTTTCGTGTCAGAGAGGCACTTTGCTTCTCAATATTCTGTTTTTCTCTATAAGCTGAGCGCCCAATATCATCATCAATTGCCCCGAGTCGTACAGGAAGCCTGAAGAATTTGCTCGCACGGTACTCCTCGAAGCTTTGCGCATGCAAAGTTAAATCGGAAAGACGAATAGAGCAAAATCTACCACTCAACTTTACCCATATCTCATCTAAATTAAACGGATCAAATTTAACTATAGCGCTGGCGGTGCCAACATGTTCCGCCAAGACCGGATCCCAATAGATGTTGCCATGAAGACGGACTCCGTACGGATTGATCATTCGGGTTTCCTCAGGCATAAAGTAAAGCCTAAGTTGTTCGGGGTCAGGAATTCTCGGCGGGTACGGAACGCCTCCATTCGGAGCAAAATACTCCGTCCATGCTTGTCGAGGACTAGTGCCAAGCTCGCTATGAATAGTTGAGTGGTATACCGTAACTTCTTGTGCGAACCACCGCGAAAAATCAGAAAATGTCATAGTGGCGGCTTTATCGCTATCAATCTTTCCGCGCGCCACCGCATTAGACATTGTTGTCCCTTTCAACAAATGGACCTTCGTTGTCATAAAGGTTCCGATCAGTGACTCAACATGCCCACCATAATGCTTTTTCCCGATCGGTCGGTACTCTGGATGAATATCAAAAGCAGCGCATCCCGCCTTAAACTTCGGGCTTGTAAACTCCGCAGCATTATCCATGTGCAAAACTTCAGGCTTTCCATAATACGGATAATCTTCCAGCATTAATCCGACTTTATTTACAAAGATAGACTTAGGCAGGACACTATGGGTCAACGCACAAGCTACAGAAATCGCTGATGGTACGTGAAGGCTAAGGTAGTAGCCGAGAATAACTCTTGTCTTAACATCAATTAACACTGTCCACCATGGGCGTCCAATTATGTTAATTCGATCATCGGCAAGTAATATTATGTCGACCAGAGTGTGATCCATCTGCACCCATTGCAAGGGTCTATCGAGATTCAGTTTACCGGGGCGCGCGGAGTATTTTTGTGACGCCACGTCACTGCCATGCTTTGTTTGCACGCGCTTCCTTTCTGGTAATATGGCCTTCACTCGCCGCAAAACTGTATCTTTGCAGGGTGAGGGAATACCCTGCTCACTGCAGGCGACATCAACCTCAACCCAAACTTTGCTGTAACTAGCCCCTTCTGAATTATAAATCTTCTTGGTGGCTTCCTGGATGATGGTTTCAACCGCCTCGCTTAGGCGTGTAACCCCCTCTTTCATGCCTCTTTTGACAAGCACAACCGATATAGGGCCTAGCTCTTCATTGAATTTCCGATTCAACTGATAAAAATAACTTTTTGAAATGTTTAGGCCGGAGCATGCTTCAGCGATCGAGAGCTCGCCTGCTCGCCAGGCTTTGATGATATTGAACCGATCTGCCGCAAGGGATAACTGCTCGGTAGTACAATTTATTAAACTAGCCCCCAATGAGGACTCAACCTGTATTATCTCAACCTCATCAATCCTTTCAATATCGCGCCTCGCCACCATTAAAACTTCTTTAGTAGCGCATATCATAACTCTAATATTTTTGTGGCTGAATTCTTGTTGCACCCTCGCGAGTTTGCCCCTCGCCACAACAAGCTCTCCGCGATTTAATTGATCTACCACAACCTATTCTCACTCTAGTGGCACACCAGCAGGCTTAGCCGGTGCAAAGGTTATAGATATGAAGATCTAGAGAGATGTGAAAGATTAAAAGGTACAGACAGCGGTAACCCCAGTCTGTCAGCGTGAAAGGTTCGACTGAAATTCATCAAGGACTTAGATGGGATATTTAAAAAGTAGACTATAGGCAGGATTCTGCCATTTTTTGTCTACTTTTTACGCCTGCGGCGGTTTATGCCATTGTTTTAGTTGAGTTTTTGAAAATGTACTTTTTGATCAAGCGCATCACGTTTTCTAAGGACCTCTCTTCTGCCATTTCCCCTCAGCAGCGATTCGAAGCTGCCTGCCACTCATCGTAATACTGCAACCTTGTGATCCGGCGCCCACTCCAGACTCAGAGGCTTTCTTGCCTTGAGACCAATCTGGAGGAACACAGATGGAAACCCTGACTAGCCTGTTCGATACCAAGGGCTGCCCCTTGGACAAACAAAAATTCACCTGGCGCGAAATGGCTGGCAAGCCCATCAGCAAACTGGATGACGATGCCTTCACCCGCGTGCGCATCATCCTCATGAACGGCATCGAGACCGATGCCCTGCGTCTGAAGAACATCGGCGCGCGCTTCAATGGGCATCTGCGTCAGGCGCTGGCCGAGGTGCGGCGCACCGAGCAGCATCAGGCCACGATGGTCAACTGGCTGCTGTCTGCCGATCACTCGCCGCTGGAAACCACGGTGGCTTACGAACAGGTGGCGATCGAGGTGACCGCCGCGGTGGCGCAGAACGAACCCGATCCCTATCAGGCGCAGACCTATCGCTTCGGCCTGCTGGAGGATTTCGATCATCTGTATCGCTATTCGGCCATGCTCGATCGGCTCGAGGGCAAGGATGCCAACAACATTCTGCAGGGCTACACCGACATCATCCCAAGCCGACCGACCACCGTGCATCACCGTGCGCCCGAGGACGATCTGCGCGACTCCTATCAGCGCGAAAGCGCGGCCCTGATCACCAAGATTCACGCGGCGATGATCACCGCCGCCGAATACCAGACCCACGACTATTACATGACCATCGGCCCGACCTTCGCCGATCCCCTCGCCCGCCAGCTTTACGCGGAGATCGCCTCGGTCGAGGAACAGCACGTGACCCAGTACGGTTCGCTGCAGGACCCCGACGAGAGCTTCCTGGAGAAGTGGCTGATCCACGAGGCGATGGAGGTCTATGCCTACAACAGCTGCATGGAGCAGGAAGAAAACCCGCGCATCAAGGCGATCTGGGAGCGCTTCCTCGACTACGAGCAAGGCCACCTGCACCTGGTCTGCGAGCTGTTCAAGAAGTACGAACGCCGCGACCCGGCGGAAATCCTCGGCGGCTCGGTGCCCAAGCTGATCGAGTTCAAGAGCCAGCGCGAGTTCGTGCGCAAGACCCTGGCCGAGGAAATTGACCTGCGCACCAAGGGCCACGATTACGTCGACAAGAAGCACGAAGGTCACGCCAGCCGCGACTACCGCAACCACCTGAACTCCGAGGGTGTGCCTGCCGAGGCGGCTTCCGCCGGCTATCAATGGGCGCCGGGTACCGAGCTCAGCCTGAAGAACGCATCCTGAGGATTTCGCCATGCAGAACGCTACCAAGATGGGACTCAACTACACCGGCGTACAAATGTCTCCGATCGACAGCGAAGCCATGCTCAAGGCCAGCCAGGAAGTGCCGCCAGATGTGCCCGGCGACGAACGCAAGCTGGCTGTGGTGCGCAGCGAGGAAGTGGCGCGGGCCGATGCCGTCGGTTCGGTGCCGCTCCCCGGCTCGGTCAAGGGCATGATGAAGACGGCGCTGAACAAGCTCACCGGCGTCAGCCCGGAAATGCTGATCGACAAGCTGGGCGAGCGCCTGGCCTTCGAACGCACCGGGGTGCGCCTATACGAGGCACTGCTGGCCAAGGTCTCGGTGATCGAGGTGGTCGACGAAGCGCAGCTGACCACCCTGCAGCGCTTTCGCGCCGAAGAGGCCGAGCACTTCGCCCTGGTCGTGGCGGCGATGGAAAAGCTCGGCGCCGATCCCTCGGCGATGACGCCCTGCGCGGATGTCGTCGGTGTCACCGGCATGGGCGTGTTGCAGACCATCAGTGACCCGCGGACCAACCTGGCGCAGTCGCTCAACGCGCTGCTGACCGCCGAGCTCACCGATAACGCTGGCTGGGAGCTGCTGATCGAACTCGCCGACACCTGTGGCCAGCCCGAAATCGCCGAGAGCTTCTACAAGGCGCTGAATCAGGAGCAGGTGCACCTGGAGACGGTGCGCAACTGGCTGAAGGAGGAAGTCGTGCGGCAGGTATAAGCGCACAGTTAAGTAGCACGAACGAGCGGGGAAGGTGCCATGGGCCCTTCCCCGCTTTTCGTTCAGCGCCCTCTTCTGCTGCTTATGGCACTAGCTTTCGCCGCGGCGCAGCATGCGCCGCAAGGTGCCGAGGATATGGCTGTGACCGTGGCCGGCAGCGTCGCCGCCATCGGCGGCGGCCTTCTTGTCCAGACGGTTCCACAGCTTTTCGTGGAAGTAGTAAGCCACCGTATTGCAGGCAGGCTCCAGCACGGCGATCAGGCCGCCGGTGAGAAAATCGCCGGTCAGCGCATAGGCAATGCCGAAGGCGATGGAAAAGTGCAGGATGGCGAAGGTAAGAGTCTTTGGCATCAAAGGCCCCGGCACCGCGCGAGGCGGTGCCGGGCTCCGTTAGCGTTTGGCGTCCAGGTCAGGCGCCGCGGAGCGCTCGAGGAAGGCGACGGTGATCTGCGGCAGGTGATCGCGCAGCCAGTCGGCCATGGCCACCTCCTGCTTGAGGATCTGTTCGCAGGCGGTCTGGGTCTGGGCGTCGCCGGCGCGTTTGGCCGCGGCGATGAGCACGGTGTACGAAGCGATTTCCATGTTCTCGAACACGTAGCCGCTCATTGCACCCTTGACCACCTCGTCGCTGACCGTCATGCCGGCAACGGCCTGGCCGAAGGCCATTACCTTGGCGGAGAGGTCCTTGAAGGTTGAAGGGCTGCTGCCCAGGCGTTGCAGACAGGACTCCAGCAGCTCGCGCTGGCCACGGGTCTCGTCGATGTGCTGGACGATGCGCGCCTTGAGGTCCGGGTAATGTTCCAGGCGCTCGGCCTGGGCGGTAAGCATCTTCTCGGCCTGTTGCTCCATGGCATGGGCGTCGCGCAGCCAGTCCAGCAGATTGTCGGTAGGGGTAGACATGTCGTTTAGCTCCTGTCGGTCGAATTGCAGATGGCCTTGCAGGGGGCAGGCGCCCTCCTCTCACCGCTCCCGCTGGCGCAAGCACAGGGGGGCGGAAATCGCGGCTATCTGTTGGAAAAGAGAATCTGAAACAAGGCGCCATCCGTGGCGCTCGCGCTAGCTGACGCTAGCGGTTGTTGCCGCCACCTCCGTGGCTGCGCTCACCGCCCTTGCGTCCTGCTTCGGAGGCACGCTGACGGTCGTTGGAAAAGTTGCCACCGCTGGCCTGTCCGCCTTTGCGGCCGGCCTCGGAGGCGCGTTCAGGATCGTTCCTGAAATTGCCTCCACTGTTCTGACCTCCCTGACTGCCGATCTCCTGATAGAACTCCTTGTCATGGCTGGCGGACGTACTTTCACCTCCTTTGCGGCCAGCTTGTTCGACGGTCATCTTGCCTTTCTGCGTGGTCATGGAAACCTCCACTTCTTCGCGTTCAAAGGGACGGGGCCTGGCGATTGCGTTGGCCCTCACTAGAGAGGAGTGGCGCCTGCAGGGCGCGGTTCAGGTTATTTTCAGCGCCCGGGATGAACGGCATCGGCAGCGATTTGGCCCCTGGAAAAAGGTTGAACCGGGCTTGCGCGAGGGACTTCTACACAGAAAGACCCAGGCTGAAACGAGGAGAAGCCATCATGCCCGCGCTATCCGCCACGCCCGACTGTTGCTGGACCGTCTCGGCACCGAAAGGCGATTTCCCCACCCTCTCCGGGCATTGCGAATGCGAGGTCGTGGTGGTCGGTGCCGGTATCGCCGGCTTGAGTGCAGCCCTGGCACTGAGCGAGGCAGGCAAGTCGGTGATGGTGCTGGAAGCGCGCGAAGTGGGTCGTCAGGTCACGGGATTGTCCACCGCCAAGATCACCACGCAGCACGCGCTGATCTACCGCGAGCTGCTAGATGATTGCGGCGAAACGCTGGCCAGGGCCTACGCGGATGCCAACCGCCAGGCGATGCAGCGCATTGCCGAGTGGATCGAGCGCTACGCCATCGACTGCGACTACCAACAGCGTTCGGCCTACGCCTACGCCATCTCCGAAGCGCAGAAGGCCGCGGTGGTGAAGGAAGCCGAAGCCGCCCGTTCCCTCGGGCTGGAGGCACGGGTGCTGCACCAGGCGCCGCTGCCCTTTGCAACCAGCTGTGCGCTGGAATTTCCCCAGCAGGCGCAGTTCAACCCGGCCAGTTACCTGGTGGGCCTGGCGCAGGCGGTACAGGCCAGAGGTGGCCGCGTGTTCGAGCGGACCCGCGCCATGAGCTTCGAGCACGACGAGCGCTGGCAGGTCGGTTTCGAAGGCGGCGTGGTCAGCGCCGATCAGCTGGTCCTGGCCACGCACATGCCGGTGCAGACACCGGTGGACTACATCAGCCCGACCCAGCCCCGCTGCCACGTGGCCATTGCCTTTCGCCCGCGCGAGGGCGAGTCCGTGGATGGCATGTTCATCGCCGTGGAAGAGCCGACCCGCTCGATCCGCATGGGTCAGGATGCCGAGGGGCCGTTGCTGATCGTGCTGGGGCCGCGGTTCAACACCGGCCAGGACGGCAATGTCGCGCAGCGCTTCGACGAGTTGGAACACTGGGCTCGCCAGCATCTGCCGGTGGCCGAGCCCGTCTGGCGCTGGTGCAACGAGGATTACGACACGCCCGATCGCATGGCCTACGTCGGCGAGCCCGACCCGGACCAGTCCCCCGGCCTGTTCGTGGCCACCGGCTTCAGTGCCTGGGGCATTACCAACGGCACGGCTGCCGGGCTCGGTCTGGCCGAGCAGATCGTCAGTGGCCGCTGGCCCTGGGGCGCGCTGTTCGACCCGAGACGTTCGGCGGGCGAGGACCTCAATCAGAGCAGCGACAGCCACACCTACATCGACTCGGTGGAGGATCTCGGCCCTGGCGAAGGTGGCGTGCTGCGGCGCGGCGAGGACAAGCTGGCAGTCTGGCGCGATGATGCTGGAGCGGTGCATGCGCTGTCGGCCGAATGCACGCACATGGGTTGTCCGGTGACCTGGAACAATGCCGACAGAACCTGGGACTGCCCCTGCCATGGTTTGATCTTCGAGGCCGATGGTGCGGTCAGGCACGGCCCGGCGCGCGAGCCGCTGGCCAAGCGCAGGCTGCGGCGCTGAGGCGCTTAGCCGGAACTGGAGGAGTCGCGCTGAACGGGATTCTCCAGCAGCGCGCGGATCTGCGTATCGCGCTCCAGGGCGCGCTCGTGGGGTTCGCTGAGCTGTTTGCGGAACTCGGGCGATAGCGGCTCGTCGAACAGCGCTTCGAAGCAGCGTCGAACCTGCTGCTCGACCTCCAGCGCGGCATGCAATCGGGCATCGTCATGCACGGGGGCAACCAGCGCCTTGAGGCTGTACCAGCCTTCGCGCAGCACGCCTTGCAGGCTGGGATGATCGCTGGGCCGGCCACCGTAGGTGGCGATCTGCGCCTGTGTCAGGTCGATCACCAGCGCGTGTTCGGCAGCCCAGGTGTCGAACAGCTGCTGCAGATCCGCCGCCTCGGCGTCAGCGGCGAAACGTCGATAGGCCAGCTGCCCGTCCTCGCAGGCGAGCAACAGGTGGTTGAGTTGGGTGATGGTCTTGTCCAGTGTCGGCATGTGCTGAAAGCCCTTCGCGTTCACCGTGTGAAAGGAGAAAACCGGATGCGCGGAGCGAACCGCGCATCCGGTCGCGAGCGGCAGGGTCAGCTCTTGGCGCGCTCTGCGTCACGCAACGCCCTGACCTCGTTGTGATTGCGCAGCACACCCTCGTACTGGCGCTGCACCATGGCGCGGATATCCGTCGGCAGGTTCTTGCTCAAGGCTTCGCTGTAACGCTCCTTGGCGACATCCTCGCCGCGCTCCGCCTCGTTGAGGATCGCCTCCTCGTCCTTGCCGGTCACCAGCGACTTGAGATCGACCCAGCGGCGATGCAGGTCAGCGCTGATGCTGGTGCTGTCCTCCGGCTCACCGCCGAACTCCAGCACCACACGTTGCAGCTCGGCGGCGGCTTCGCCGCATTGCCGCGCGCGCTGGGTGAACAGCTGCTTGATGTCCGGGCGCTTGATGTCTTCGGCGCAGACCTTGAAGCCGGCCTCGCCGTCCTTGCAGGTTTCGATCAGTTTGTTGAGGGTGCGGACAAGCTCTTTGCGATCGTCTGTGAGCTCCATTTTTTCGCCTCCGGGCCGATACGACGGCCAATGCTTGGTTGGATGTCCCGTGATGGGGCCACATGAAATCCGACGCACAGCCGAGCGGGATCGTTCAGCCAATCTTCCAAGCGGTCGCCAGGCACGGCTTCAGGTATGCACACACCAGTTGACGGATTCCGCCGGCATGCCCAGGCAATCCACGGAGTGGATGATGCCGGCCGCCAGCGCCTCCTCGACGTTGAGAATCCGCGGCGCGGCGGTCAGGCAGTCGAGCACGTCCAGCGGGGCCTGCGCGCCTTGCGTGCACTCGTCGACGATGGCGGCGTAGAGCTGCAGGTCGTAGTCCAGGCTCATGGCGTATTCGGACATGCGCGTGTGGTCCACCGCGCCGTTGACCGTCCAGTGAAAGGGATGGAACAGGAACTTGCTGTGCTGGCAGGCGGTGCGCGTCTGCCCGGCGAGGAAGATGATGTTGCCCATCGATTCCACCGTGCCGAGGTTGTGGGTCTTCACCGGCACCGGCAGCGAGATCAGGAAGTTGTAGAGGGAGAAGCCGTAGCTGCACTCCCCGCCCATGGTGGCGATCTTGATCACCAGCTCGTCTGCGCCCTGATGGATCGCCTGGCTGCATTTGTCGATGAACTGCCCGCACGTGTAGGAGTTGATCGGCGCGGTGAAATGCACGACGTGAGTTCTCATGTTGCTCTCCTCTGTCGTTGAGGCGCCGTCACGCGCCTCCCTCTCTTGCAGTGAGTGAGAACTGCCCCACAGGGTTCACCTTTCTACGGGCACCTGAGCCCGCTCTGGCGAAAAAAGGCTGAACGGCTGCCTCGAGCGGAACTCTGTTCCTTTCAAGGGAACCACGGACAACGAACACCCCGAACCTGCGAAATACGGTTCCCCCGGGGCCGCCGCACCGTCTCCCTCCTTCTCCTTGCGGCGGTTCCCTTCTTTTCCTGCGAGGCATGCGAGCCACGGCAAAAGGCCGAACTCGCGCCCGGTCAGGCAGTCACAAAACCGTGACCCGTCCCGCTCGGGTCACGCCTCGGCAACGAACGGACGCAACGGAGAGCATCGATGCCACTGCTCAAACTGCTGCATTTGACAGCGCTGATCTGCTGGTGCGGCGCGCTGATGTACCTGCCGGCAATGATCGCCGCCGGGACCCGCAGCAGCGACGACCTGTTCTATCGCGACCATGCCCACCTGACGCGCATGGTCTTCACCCTCGTCGCCACGCCCGCCGCGCTGCTGGCCATCGGCTCGGGTACCGCACTGTTCCTGCGCGATGCCCTGTTCGATCCCTGGCTGATCGTCAAGCTCACCACCGTTGCCGGCATGGTCATCTGCCATGCGCTGTGTGGCGTGCTGGTCCTGCGCATCGAACGCGTCCCCGAGCCATCGCTGCGCCGTGACTGCCTGCTGATCGGCCTGCTGATCGCCAGCCTGATCAGCGCCACGCTCTGGCTGGTGCTGGCCAAGCCCTTCTGACCGCGGAGTTCCTACCGACATGCACCGTTTGCCTCGCAACCACCAGCACGCACCAGTCGGTCAGGGGACGAGGCGCTACTCAGCGGGTATCGACGCCGACGCCGTGCTCGTACACCAGGCGCCCGCCCAGGTAGGCGGCCAGGGCGATCAGGGCGGCGGTCAGCAGCGACAGGTACAGCCCCCAGCGCTCCATGCCCTGCTCCGGTCCGGCGTAGCGCAGCAGCCAGTTCAGCGAGGCCAGCGACAGCATCATCACGGCGATGATGGCGTGGCACCAGGCGGTGATCTTCAGGCGGATGCTGGTCACCGTCAGCAGGTCGACCAGCCCGGCCAGACTGGCCACCCAGCCGCCGAAGGCGCCGACGCCGGCGAGCCAGAGACTGGCGCGCGCCCAGAACGGGTCGGCCAGCAGCAGGTAGGCGATGTCGCTGGCCACCAGACCGAGCAACGCCGCCACCGGGAAGTGGGTCATCATCGGGTGCAACGGATGCCCGGCGATGGCGGCGCGGCTGACAATGACTTCTCTGATTTCGGCCATCCAGGCCTCCTTGCGCAAGGGTTGGGAAGGAAACGGCGACGCCTGCTGCAGCGTCCCTGTCTGAAATGGACCGCGCTGACGCTGGCAGTTCCATTGCTCGTTGCCTGCCAGGGCCCGCAATCGGCACTCGACCCCGCCGGGCCGATGGCACGCGAGGTGGCGCTGCTGTGGTGGGCGATGTGCGCGTTCGCCACCCTGGTGCTGGTGGTGGTGACCGCGCTGTGGCTGCACGCCATGCGCCGCCAGCCGCGCGAAGTGGACGCCGCTCGCGCACGGCAGCTGACGCTGCGCTGGCTGGTGGGGGGCGGCCTGCTGCTGCCGACGCTGAGCATCATCGTGCTGCTGGCGTTCGGCATTCCCATCGGTCATCGCATGCTGCCCTTGCCGCTGGACGAGCCGCCGCTGCGCATCGAGGTGGTCGGGCACCAGTGGTGGTGGGAGGTGCGCTACCCGGAAAGCGGCGTGGTCACCGCCAACCAGCTGCACCTGCCGACGGGGCGTCCGGTGGACCTGGACGTGAGCAGCGCCGACGTTATCCATTCCTTCTGGGTGCCGCGCCTGGGCGGCAAGATCGACATGATCCCCGGCCGCGACAACCGCATCCGCCTGCAGGCCGATCAGCCCGGCGTGTTTCGCGGGCAGTGCTCGGAATTCTGCGGCACCCAGCACAGCCACATGATTCTCGACGTGCAGGCCCACAGCGAGGACGACTTCCAGGCCTGGCTGCAGGCCCGTAGTGAGCCGCAGATCAGCCCCCTGCCCGGCCCGGCCGGCGAAGCCTTCCAGGCGCGCTGTGGCCAGTGCCACCGCGTCGCCGGCGTCAGCGATGGCGAGCGGGCGCCCGACCTGAGCGACATCGGCTCACGCAAAAGCCTGGGTGCCGGCGTGCTGAGCAACGAGCCGGGCGCATTGCTGCGCTGGCTGCACGAACACCAGCGGCTCAAGCCTGGCAACGCCATGCCGCTGCACGACGATCTCGACCCCGACCACCTCAGCGCCATCGCCGACTGGCTGGAGACCCTGGCACCGTGAGCAAACAGAGCAGCGACAACAACGTCGATACGAACGACCTGCACGACCAGTTCGACGACGTGTGGGGCAACCCGCGCGGCTGGAAGTCCCTGACCATCGTCAACCACACCACGGTCGGCATCCGCTTCATGCTCACCGGGCTGGGCTTCTTCCTGTTCGGCGGTCTGCTGGCGATGCTGGTGCGCACACAACTGGCGCTGCCGGGTTACGACTTCCTCGAGCCGGACATGTACAACCAGATCTTCACCATGCACGGCACGGTGATGATGTTCCTGTTCGCCGTGCCGATGATGGAAGGCCTGGCGGTCTACCTGATTCCGAAGATGCTCGGCGCGCGCGACCTGGTGTTCCCGCGCCTGTCGGCGCTGGGCTACTGGTGCTACCTGTTCGGCGGGCTGATCCTGTGTGCCAGCCTGCTGCTGGGCATCGCGCCCAAGGCCGGCTGGTTCATGTACACGCCGCTGTCCAGCGCGGTGCACACACCGGGGCCGAACTCGGACTTCTGGCTGATCGGCATCACCTTCGTGGAAATCTCCGCGGTGTCGGCCGGGGTGGAACTGGTGGTATCGATCCTGCGCACCCGCGCCGAAGGCATGGCACTGCACAAGATGCCGATCTACGCCTGGTATATCCTGGTGATGGCAATGATGATCGTGGTCGGCTTTCCGCCGCTGATTCTCGGCAGCATCCTGCTGGAGCTGGAGCGCGCCGCCGGCCTGCCGTTCTTCGAGGTGGCCCGCGGTGGCGACCCGATCCTCTGGCAGCACCTGTTCTGGCTGTTCGGCCATCCCGAGGTGTACATCATCTTCCTGCCGGCCGCCGGTATCGTCTCGACCCTGCTGCCGGTGTTCTGCCAGCGTCCGCTGGTGGGCTATCGCTGGGTGGTGCTGGCCATTCTCACCACCGGCTTCATCAGCTTCGGCCTGTGGGTGCACCACATGTTCACCGTGGGCATCCCGCAACTGGCGCAGGCGTTCTTCTCCGCGGCGAGCATGCTGGTGGCGATACCCACCGGCGTTCAGGTGTTCGCCTGGATCGCCACGCTGTGGCTGGGGCGGCCGGTGTACCACGTGCCGATGCTGTGGCTGGTGGGCTTTCTGGTGATCTTCGTCTGTGGCGGCCTGACCGGGGTGATGCTGGCCCTGGTGCCCTTCGACTGGCAGGTACACGACACCCATTTCGTGGTGGCACACATGCACTACGTGCTGGTGGGCGGCATGTTCTTCCCGCTCCTGGCCGGCATCTATTACTGGCTGCCGCATTTTTCCGGGCGCATGCCCTCCATGCGCCTGGGCAAATGGGGCTTCTGGCTGGTGTTCATCGGCTTCAACGTTACCTTCCTGATCATGCACTGGACCGGGCTGATGGGCATGCCGCGGCGCATCTACACCTACCAGACCGGCCTGGGCTGGGACCTGCCCAATCTGATCTCCTCGGTGGGCAGCTTCATCATGGCCATCGGTATCGCCACCGTGCTGCTGGACATCGTCCTGCATTTCCGTTTCGGCCAGCCGGCGGACAACAACCCGTGGAAGGCCGATACCCTGGAATGGAGTACCCACCTGCCGCCGAGCCCCTACAACTTCGTCAGCCTGCCGCCGGTGCGCACCCGCCACCCGCTGTGGGAGGAGCCCGATCTGGGCGAGCGCATCGACCGTGGCGATTTCGCGCTGACGGTGATCGACCACGGCCGCCGGGAAACCTGGGGCGTCGAGCCGCTGACCGGCAAGGTGCGCGAGATCGTCCATCTGCCCGGCAACAGCTGGCTGCCCTTCATCGCCGCCGCGTTCATCGCCTTCACCTGCCTGGGTCTGCTGAGCAAGCACTACTGGGTGGCGCTGGCTGCCAGCCTCGTCGCGGTGCTGGCCCTGCTGCGCTGGAGCTGGGAGAACGGCGCGCATCCCCTGGCGGCACCGGACGCGCGGGTACAGCCGGGCGAGCCGCCGCTGCATTCACGCACCTGTGACGGTCCCGGGCTGTGGGGCATGGGCGTCACCTTGCTGGCCAACGGTGCGCTGTACCTGTCGCTGCTGTTTGGCTGGTTCTACCTGTGGACGGTATCGCCGAACTGGCAGGTGCCGGACGCGCCGGTGTTCGACCAGCGCGTGCTGCTGGCCAGCGCTCTGGCGCTGACTGCCGCGGTGCTCTGGCAGCGACCGGTGCTGCGTAGGCTGCGCCGTGGCGAGGGCGAGCCTTCCGCCCTGCTCACCTGCTTCGCCGGTGTCGCCACGCTGGGGCTGCTGCATGCGGCGCTGCTGCTGTGGGCGATACTCGGCGGCGACCTCGCGCCGCGTGCCACGGCGCATGACGCCGTGGTTCTGGTGATGCTCGGTTACAGCCTGCTGCATGGTGTGCTGGCCGCCGTGCTCAGCGGTCTGCAGGCGCTGCGCGTGCATTACGGCTATGTGTGCGCCAAGACGCCCTACGAGCCGCTGGTGGTCGAGCAGCTGTGGCAATACAACCTGGCGGTGCTGTGGATCAGCTACTTCTGCCTAGTCCTGTTTCCCCCCACCTTTGGAGGCCTGTGATGCAGCCCCTGGCCTCGCCCTACAACCCCATCCACATTCCGCTCGGGCTGGTGCTCTGGAGCCTGTGGTTCGTCGCCGTTTACGGTGGTCTCTCGGTGGGCTGCGCGTTGGCGCCGCCGGCTCCCGAGCAAGGCCAGTGGACCTGGCTCAACGCCCTGCTCGCCCTGTTCAGCCTGCTGACGTTCATGGTTCTGCTATGGCTGGCCAGGCGCTTTCAGCTCGCCGCCAGACGCGCCGATGAACAGCCGGCCGGCCGTTTCGTCGCGCGCCTGGCTGCGTCCGTACACCTGGTGGGTGCGCTGGGCACCCTGTTCGTCGCCCTGCCAATCCTGAGCCTGCCGCCATGCCTGTGATGCTCTGTGCCCTGATCCTGCTATTGCCCGCCAGCGCTGCTGCCCATGGGCCATTCGACAGTCACCTGCATCTCGACGAGCGCCTGCCCCTGATGCTGAGTGCGGTGCTCCTGGGTAGCGCCTGGCTGCTTTATATAATCGGTTGCCGCAAGGTACGGCCGCATGGCCGGGAGGCCTTGTGGATGCACCTGGCGATGGTCATAACCGTATTCGCCGTGTTCGGCCCGATCGACGATTGGGCGGAAACCAGCACCAGCCTGCACATGGTTCAGCACATGCTGTTCATGATCGTCATTGCACCTTTGTGGGCGCTGGCGCGGCCGCTGCCGCAATGGCGAGCGGTACTGGGCGGCTGGTTGCGTCCGCTGTCCGACGCGCTGCTGCGTGGCGGTCGCTACCCGGTGGCACTGGCCATGCTGCACGGCGCGATGATCTGGATCTGGCACACGCCCAGTCTGTACATGCTGGCGCTGGAGAACACCTGGTGGCATGCCATCGAGCACGCCTGCTTTCTGTTCAGCGCCTGGCTGTTCTGGTGGTCCTGCCTGCGGGCCAGTCCCCGGCAGGTGCCCCACGCGCTCATGGCCATTCTGCTGACGCTGATGCACACGGGCCTGCTGGGCGCACTGCTGACCTTCGGCAATACCCCCTTCTATGGCGAATCGCGTGATCTGGCCGACCAGCAACTGGCCGGCCTGCTCATGTGGGTACCCGGCAGCCTGGTTTACCTGGCCGGTGCCGGCTGGATCAGCTGGCGCTGGCTGACGCGCATCTGGCGCCGCCAGGCCGACGCGCGACCGCTGTGAACGCGAGCGAAACGCGTACGTTCGACCTCGGCGCCCGACGCTGCGAAGCGCGGTGACGTCGCCGAGGCCGATGCCCTCGCAGCCGTTAAGTTCAAGTTGTTTTTCTGTCGCGAGACTCGCGAATTTATCTTGGCGTGCTTAACACGCTGTAAGCGAACGATATTGCCGAAACGGCGAGTTTTGCCTGCAAGTCTTGGTCTAGACCTCTTCCCAGTTAATACAGCGATACGCGTTATATCGTCGTGATATCACTTTGTCCTTTTTTTTTACCAATCGTCCCGATCTCTGGCATTTTAAAATGACATCGCTATTTTTCAGGAGTGTTTTGAAAAGGAGGTGTATATGAAACACGACCTGGAAAGTATTAGATCAGCACTATCGGATTATGATATCGATACGATGTCACGACCGGACGGAAGTGTAGTGCTGACCGTCAAGCACAGGAACAGACATTTGACACGCGTTGTTGATGCGAACTGTTCCACAGAAGAAGTCATTCGTCTGATTAAATTCGACATGACCCTGGATGAGGATGGGCATTCGATAAACGAAGCGGTGAAGTATTGTTGCTCGAGTACTTTACCAACTTACTCGCGCGAGCCGATCTTTCGCACGCGCAACTCCCGCTTGTGGGCTCTACGGAAGCTCAAAACCTCATAAGGAAGTGATATCGATGCCTAGACGTCATGCCTTTAGACCTTGTCAGGGCAACCTGATGGAGCAGGTCGAGCACCACACTCCCAAAGCGCGGATGTCTTGCGAATGGCCCTACATTGCAGGTTCTACCTGCCTGGTGGTGCTGTTGATCTGGCAGCCTCTCCAGCCGGCTGCACTGGTGGTACTTCCTCAGCACAGCCTTCAGGCGCCGAGCTACGCGGCTCAGAGCCTGCAGGACATCGATTCGAGCTGCTACGAGGTGCGTAGCGAAGCGATGAGCGAACGAGGCTGTAGCCAGGGCAACTGCGGCAGAGACAAGGTGAGCCCGCTGCACCATGGCGAGGAATTCGAGTTGAGCCGTTCGATCCTCACCTGCGCGAACCTTAGTGGCACTGCCATCCCGCGGAGCGAAACGGACAAACCGCAGAACATGATGATCGAAGTCATCAGGTCCAATCACTCCTTCTGAATTCCCTCCTCTCGCTTCTGGCCAGCCCCACGGTGGTCTGGTCGGTGAAGCACTCTGCCCTCCCGCCTCGAATCATTGATCCAATGATCGGGGCGGGTGTCGATATTAAGGACTACTTCACGGAGGTCCGGACATGTCGGATTCGATGCTTTATTTCTCCATCGCGCTGGCTGCAATTCTCGCACTGGTGCAACTCTGGGCAATTATCAGCGTATTTCGCAGCGACAAGACGGTCGGTACCAAGACACTTTGGGCATTGCTGATCTGGTTCTTGCCCATTATTGGCTTGATTTGCTGGGGAGTTGCCGGGCCGCGAGGACACGGTGCAGGACCAAGTTCACCCGAGCACAGCAAGTAAATTATTTCGTACACGCTGGAAGTTTTCTGAAACAGCAACAAGCGCATTGCTGAAAATTATATGACTTATATCTGTACACAGCCTGTGCAGAGAGGATGCCTGTAATGGAGAGGTATAAGTATCTTGATAGCATCACCGCTTATAACAGTTGCGCCAGCGCTTGCGAACATTGCGCAAGCGTTTGTCTGACCGAGAAAAAGGCCGAATGTTTTCGCTGCATTCAGTTATGCCGTGACTGCGCGGATTTGTGCCGACTGACAGCTACCCTGATGTTGCGTGACAGCGACTACGCGGCGGTGGCGAGTCAGCTGTGCCGAGTCGCCTGCCTGGCCTGTGCCGAGGAGTGCGCCCTGCATGCCAGCGCGCATTGCCAGGAGTGCGCGCGTAGCTGTCAGGTGTGCGCGGAAGAACCCTCACTGGAGCAGGTCTGAACCATGGCCGAACACGAGAAAGGCAAACCCGAGCAGGACCGACAGGCGCCGGCGGATGCAGGCCTGTGGGACGATCCAGGTAACGAAGATCCGGGCTCGCTGCTCGACGGCCGGGTGCCGCTGCGGCCCTCCCGCGACCCGAAGGGGACGCAGCAGCCGGACGACGCCGAGTAGCAGGCAAACGCTGCCACTCGGCGCTACGCCGGGTTCAGGCGGGAATGGTCTTGGCGCGCATTTCCCGATCCCAGATGCGGTGCTGCTTCAGCGCGGTCTCGAAGCGCATGTACAGCGGGTCGAAACTGTCGCCGCAGAGCATCCCGGCGTCCTCTTCCAGCCCCAGCATCGCCGCCAGCTGAGCGGCATCGCCGCTGAGCGCGACGGGCTTGAGATGCTTGTAGGCCTCCAGCAGGTAGTGCTTGGCAACGCCGTCGTCCTGCAGCGTCTTGAGCACGTACTCGCCCCCCGGTACGAACACGGCGTCGACGGTGATCGAAGGTTCCGAGGCAAAACTGCCATCGGGCTGCATGGGCTGGCCGTCGGAGTCCTTTAGCGCGGCGGCCGAAGGCGCCAGCAGCTTGGCCACGGCGCCGGCGCCTTCCAGCATCTTCTTCAGGCTGCCGACCTCGTCGGCCTTGCAGCCGGGCGTGAGCAGCACCGCGACGCGGCGCCCGCGAATGTCGCCAGGCAGAAGATTCATCTGGCTGAGCGCAGGGGAAACCTCCGCTTTGCCCTCCATGCTCGGGGTCGAAGTGCTGTCCAGGTCGATACCCAGGTTCTCCGCGACGCGCAGTGCCAGCAGCGGGTCGATGTGCGCGAGGATTTCCTTGACCTGCCGCTCGCGGATGTACAGACGCTCGACTTTCGACAGCTCGAAGCTGTAGGCATCGACGATGTGCTGTTGCTCGGTCGCGCTCATGCTGCGCCAGAACAGGGTCGCCTGGGAAAAGTGGTCGGCGAAACTGGGCGAGCGCACCCGTATCTTGGTGCCGTGCACGGGCTCGGGATAGGAACTGTAACCGCCGCCGGTCGGCGCTGGCGGCGTCTCGCGCGGCCAGTTGCCGTCGATGGAGTTGGGCTCGTACGCCGCCCTGCCGCGATTGATCTGCTGGCGATGCGGCGCATCACGCTGGTTGTTGTGGAAGGGGCACAGCGGCCGGTTGATGGGGATTTCGTTGAAGTTGGGGCCACCCAGACGCAGCAGCTGGGTGTCGGTGTAGGAGAACAGACGGCCCTGCAGCAGCGGGTCGTTGCTGAAATCGATGCCGGGCACCACGTGCCCGACGTGGAACGCCGCCTGTTCGGTTTCGGCGAAGAAGTTGTCCGGGTTGCGATTGAGCACCATGCGCCCGACCACGCGGATCGGCACCAGCTCCTCGGGCACCAGCTTGGTCGGGTCGAGCAGGTCGAAGCCGAAGCCCTGCGCGTCCTCCTCGTTCATCACCTGCAGGCCCAGCTCCCATTCCGGGTAGAGGCCCCGCTCGATGTCCTCCCACAGGCCGCGGCGGTGGAAGTCCGGGTCCTTGCCGGCGAGCTTCTGCGCCTCGTCCCAGACCAGCGAGCAGACGCCGGCCTTGGGGCGCCAGTGAAACTTCACCAGCTTGCTCTGCCCCTGCGCATTGACCAGCCGGAAGCTGTGCACGCCAAAGCCCTGCATCGAGCGGTAGGCGATGGGTATGGCGCGGTCGGACATGGTCCAGAGCACCATGTGCGCCGACTCCGGGGTCAGCGAGACGAAGTCCCAGAAGGTGTCGTGGGCCGAGGCGCCGGTGGGTATCTCGTTGTGCGGCTCGGGTTTGACCGCATGGACGAAGTCGGGGAACTTGATCGCGTCCTGGATGAAGAACACCGGCATGTTGTTGCCCACCAGGTCGAAGTTGCCTTCCTCGGTGTAGA
Organism: Pseudomonas hydrolytica; assembly: GCF_021495345.1. Taxonomy (NCBI): domain Bacteria; kingdom Pseudomonadati; phylum Pseudomonadota; class Gammaproteobacteria; order Pseudomonadales; family Pseudomonadaceae; genus Ectopseudomonas; species Ectopseudomonas hydrolytica. Next base: position 2,480,074 of record NZ_CP099397.1, on the reverse strand, counting down.
ACTTCACGGCGAAGCCGCGAACGTCGCGCACGGTGTCGGCCGAGCCCCTGGGGCCCTGCACGGTGGAAAAGCGCACGAATACCGGAGTGCGCTTGCCCACCTCGCCGAGAAAGGCGGCGCAGGTCAGGTCGCTGGCCGCATCCGTCACCTCGAAGTAGCCGTGCGCCGCCGCGCCGCGGGCATGCACCACACGCTCGGGAATGCGCTCGTGATCGAAGTGGGTGATCTTCTCGCGCATGATGAAATCTTCCATCAGCGTCGGTCCGCGCTCACCCGCGCGCAGGCTGTTCTGGTTGTCGGCGATACGCGTGCCGGTATTGGTGGTCAGCGCCTCCCCCGTCGCGTCCTCGCGGAAGGCTTCGAGTTGATCGAGCTTGGCATTGCCATTACCCCGGTCGAGGGTATCGGTACCGGCCATCTGGCTGCCGTTCTCGGCGGCTTTCGATTGCTTCTTCATGGGCTACTCCTGGCTTGGATCGGAGCGGTGCGTCGCCGCGCACTGCAGATTTCCGGGGGCGCGACGGCCAGCTTCAGAGGCCTGACAAGGGCGGTCACGAATCGATCCCGGTGTTTTTTATGAGGCAGCCCGCAGGGGTTCGGTTCGAGTTGAATTTTCAGGCGCACGCCACGGCATTGCGCCGCTGGGGCCGCCGGTACGGGGAAATTCTTCCTGAACTTCATCGCTTCCCGGCCCTTCTACCCCAGTGCACGCCCATTACCGGAGGAAGCAACATGAACCCATTGAAACCGCTTGCCATGCTGGCTGTAGCCGCATTCGCCCTGTGCGCCGTCACGGCCATTCAGGCTGCCAACGAGACTGATTCGATCAGCACCGAAGACTTCGTCGAGGAGGCGTCGGCCAAGGGGGTCGCCGAGATCGAGACGGCCAAACTGGCGCTGGAGAAGTCCGGCAACGAGAAGGTCAAAGGCTTCGCGCAGATGATGATCGACGATCACCGTCGGGCCAATCAGGAGCTGGCCGAGCTGGCCAAGCGCAAGGACCTGGACGTGTCCGACGATGCCGAGCTGATCAATCAGGCCAAGGCCATGGTGCTCAAGCTGCGCGGCGAAGGCAGCTTCGACAAGGCCTACATGAACAACCAGGTGGTGGCCCACCGCCAGACCATCGAGCTGTTCCGCCGCGGCGTGAACGTGAAGGACGAGGAAATCGCCGCCTTCGCCCGGGAAACCCTGCCCAAGCTGGAGCAGCACCTGCAGCGTGCCGAACAGATCAACGGCGAACTGCCGGAGAACTGATCCAGGCACGCGCACCCCGGAGAGCATGACTGCAGATGCCCACGGAAACCGCATTGAACGGTGACTGGCTCGCCTTCGTGCCCTGGCCAGAGTTGAGAACCCTGCTCGTCGCCGTGATCGCGGCTGCTCTGGCCAGCCTGTTCTTCGGCACCCTGTTGCGCCTGCTGGCGCGCTTCAGCGGTGCCCTGCCCTTTGCTCATGTGCTGCTGCAAAGCACGCGTGACCCGCTGCGCTGGTTGTTGCCGCTGCTGGCCATGCAACTGGTACTCAACGCCGCCCCGGACAATATGGCGCTGATCGGCGAGGCCAGACGCCTGGCGGCGCTGGTCACCATCGGCGTATTTACCTGGCTCGGCCTGCGCGCGGTCGGGGCGGTTCAGCGCATCGTCGTGCTGTACAACCCGGTGGACACGGCCGACAACCTGCAGGCGCGGCGCATCCAGACGCAGACCCGCGTGCTGGTGCGCATCCTCAGCGTGTTCGTGGTGATCTTCGGCTTCTCCACCATGCTCATGACCTTCCCCGCGGCGCGCCAGTTCGGCACCAGTCTGCTGGCGTCGGCCGGCCTCGCCGGTCTGGCCGTGGGCTTTGCCGCCAAGCCGGTGCTGGGCAACCTGATCGCCGGTCTGCAGATCGCCCTGACCCAGCCGATCCGCCTGGACGACGTGGTGATCGTCGAAAACGAATGGGGGCGCATCGAAGAGATCACCGGCAGCTACGTGGTGGTGCGCATCTGGGACGATCGCCGGCTGGTGGTGCCCCTGCAGTGGTTCATCGAGAACCCCTTTCAGAACTGGACGCGGCAGACCAGCTCGATCACCGGTTCGGTGTTCTTCTGGGTGGATTACGCCACCCCGCTCGAGCCGCTGCGCCAGGAGCTGACGCGCCTGTGTCAGGAGGCGCGACACCTGTGGGACGAGCGCGTCAACGTGCTGCAGGTGGTGGACACCAGCGACCGCGCCATCCAGCTGCGGGTGCTGGTCAGCTCGCCGGACTCCTCGCGCAACTGGGACCTGCGCTGCTACATCCGCGAGAACCTGATCACCTTCATCAGCAACCGCTATCCCGATCACCTGCCACGACTGCGCGCCAACCTGCACGGCAGTGAAGACGCGGCGCCGCGCAACACCCCCACTGCCGATGCGCAGCGCCAGCCGCCGGTATAGCCGGCGCTCTCAGACCGCGCGCAGGCGCTCGTAGTAATAGGGCAGCTGCAGCAGCGCGTAGCTGGCGGCGGCGCGGCGTACCTCGTTGCGATCGCCGCTGAACTGCACCGTCTCGCTGACGATGCCCTGGTGCTGATCGAGGCGGATCGCGCAGGCGATGCACTGCACGCCGTCCATCTCGTCGTCGGCCTCGGCCAGCCCGGTGTTGGCCAGGGCGATATCCGCGCCGCTGCGGGTCAGCGCGCCAAGGGCCATTTCCTGCGCGACCTCCTCACTGGTGAGGCCGAAGCGCTCGATGGTCTCGGCGCTGACGCCCAGGCACTGCTGCTTGGCCTCGGGTGAATAGACGATGAAACCGCAGTCGAGCACCTGGCCGCTGCCGGGAATATCGGCCACCAGCGAGGCGATCAGTCCTGCCGTGCAGGATTCCGCCGTACTCAGGCGCAGTTTGTACTTGTTCAGAAAGTTGACGATCTGCTCGACGCTGTCCATCTGCCACAACCTCCGGGCTTGTTGGCTACCGCTCTGTGGAAGCTGTCGGGGCGGGCAAAGTTCAACCTTTTCCGCTGCGCTTGTCAGACAAAAAAAGGTCGAACCTTTGCCGCTTTCGCCCCGTCAGCAAAAGAGTATGGGGGCGATGGATAGCCAAGGCTTCGAGCCACATGTTGCGACTCCGCTCTCCTACCCGCCCGTGGCGTTTTGCCCGGGATGCCCTCAGGTGTACTCGAACATTGGAGATAGACATGGGAACCGCTGCAGCTATCAACCCAAACGCCAAGCTTCCGGCGGACATTCAGCCTCCCTTGCACATGGGCAGCCACCACCCGCAGCGCAAGCGGGTGCTCTTCGTCACTTCCGAATTCAGCGACCTGATCAAATGCGGTGGTCTCGGCGACGTGTCCGCCGCACTGCCGCGGGCGCTGGCACCGCAACACGATATCCGCCTGCTGATCCCCGGCTATCGCCAGGTGGTGGAAAGCGGTTGGCCGATCCGCATCGTCGGCCATGTCCGCGGGCTGGCGGCGTTGCCGCCGTGCCGCATCGGACGCATGGATCTGGCCGATGGCCTGATCGTCTATGTGCTGCTCAACCCCGTGCTCTACGAACGCGACGGCACACCCTATGGCGATGCGCAGAGCCAGGACTGGCCCGACAACCACATCCGTTTCGCCCGCCTGGGGCTGGCCGCGGCGGAAATCGCCACCGGCGACGCCGGCATCCAGTGGCGTCCGGACCTGGTGCACGCCAACGACTGGCCCGCTTCCATGGCGCCGGCCTACATGGCCTGGCGTGGCGCCACGGCACCGGCCCTGCTGACCATTCACAACCTGGCCTACCAGGGCCTGTGCGACATGGCCTGCAGCAGCGAGCTGGCGATCCCCGAGGAGGCCTGCGGCATCGACGGCATGGAGTTCCACGGCCGCCTGTCGTTTCTCAAGGCCGGTATCTCGTATGCCCATCACGTCACCACGGTGAGCCGCACCTATGCCCAGGAGATCACCACCCCCGCGTTCGGCTGCGGGCTCGAGGGCATGCTGCAGGCCAAGGTGGCCGCAGGGCAGCTCAGCGGCATCGTCAACGGCATCGACGAAAGCTGGAACCCGGAAACCGACCCGCACCTGCTGCAGGGCTTCGCCCCGCGCCAGTGGGAAGGCAAGCGCGCCAACGCCGCCTATGTCGAGCAATGGCTGGGCCTGGAGGCCGAGGGGCCGCTGTTCGCGGTGATTTCCCGTCTGGTGCAGCAGAAAGGCATCGACCTGACCTTGGAGGTGGCCGAGCACATCGTCGCCCAGGGCGGCCGCATCGGTGCCATCGGTCGCGGCGAACCGGCTCTGGAGGCGGCCATGGCGCAACTGGCGCAGCGCTATCCGGGACGCATCGGCGTGCACATCGGCTTCAACGAGACCGATGCGCGGCGTCTGTACGCGGCCAGCGACTTCCTGCTCATGCCGTCGCGTTTCGAGCCCTGCGGGCTGAGCCAGATCTACGCCCAGCGCTTCGCCTCGCTGCCGATTGCCCGGCGCACCGGCGGGCTGGCCGACACCATCGAGGATGGCGTCAGCGGCTTTCTCTTCGACGAACCGGATGCCGCCAGCTATCGAGCCGCCATCGACCGGGCCCTGCAGGTGTATCGCCACCGCGAGCTTTTCGACGCCATGCGCTGCCACGCCATGCACGCGCCGCTGTACTGGCGGCAATCGGTACGCCCCTACGACCGCCTGTATCAGCGCCTGCTGGCACGAAGCAGCGCCAGGAGGGAGCAGCGCTGATGTACAGCCATGGCGCCCGGCCGATGGCCGATGGACGTACACGTTTCGCACTCTGGGCGCCCAGTTGCCGGCGCGTGGACCTGCAACTGCTGGACGGCAGTCAGCACCGGCTGACGCCCCAGGACGACGGCTGGTTCGTGCTGCTGCTCGATTGCCCAGCGGAAGCCAGTTACCGCTACCTGATCGACGAACAATGGACGGTGCCGGACCCTGCCTCGCGACGGCAGGTGGACGATGTGCACGGTTTCAGCCAGGTGGTGGACCCGCAGCGCTATGAATGGCGCCATTGCGACTGGCACGGCCGGCCCTGGCACGAGGCGGTGATCTACGAGCTGCACGTCGGCCTGTTCGGGGGCTTCCAGCAGGTCGAGGAGCATCTGCCGCACCTGGTCGACCTGGGCGTCACGGCGCTGCAGCTGATGCCGCTCGCCGCCTTTTCCGGCCGGCGCAACTGGGGTTACGACGGGGTGCTGCCCTTCGCGCCGGCGAGCTGCTACGGCACGCCGGATGAACTCAGGCGCCTGGTCGATAGCGCCCACGCCTTCGGCCTGATGGTCTTCGTCGACGTGGTCTACAACCACTTCGGCCCGGACGGCAATTACCTGGGGCTGTACGCCCGCCAGTTCTTCCACGAGGAGCGTGCCACGCCCTGGGGCGCTGCCATCGATTTCGGCCGGCCGCAGGTACGCGATTTCTTCTGCGAGAACGCCCTGATGTGGCTGCTCGACTATCGCATCGATGGCCTGCGTCTGGACGCGGTACACGCCATCGACGACGACGGCTTTCTCCGCGAGCTGGCCTCGCGCGTGCGCGCCGCGGTACCGGCGCAGCGCCACGTGCACCTGGTGCTGGAGAACGAGAACAACGCCGCGCATCTGCTGCGCGACGGTTTCGATGCGCAGTGGAACGACGACGGCCACAACACCCTGCACGTGCTGCTCACCGGCGAGGACGAGAGCTACTACGCCGACTACGCCCAGGCGCCGACGCGCAAGCTGGCCACCTGTCTGGAGCAGGGTTTCGTCTATCAGGGCCAGGCCAATCGCCACGGCCGCCCGCGTGGCGAGCCCAGCGCCGACCTGCCGCCGCATGCCTTCGTGCTGTTTCTGCAGAACCACGACCAGGTCGGCAACCGCGCCTTCGGCGAACGCCTGGCGCTGCTGGCCGAGCCCGATGCGCTGAAGGCGGCCACCGTGCTGCTGCTGCTCTGCCCCATGGTGCCGCTGCTGTTCATGGGCGAGGAATGGGGCTGCACGAGGCCGTTCCTGTTCTTCACCGACTATCACGACGAGCTGGCCAATGCGGTGCGCGAGGGCCGGCGCAACGAGTTCGCCGAATTCTCCCGCTTCAGCGACGCCCATAGCCGCGAGACCATCGCCGATCCCAACGCGTTGGCCAGCTTCCTGCGTTCGCAGCCGGATCTGGCACCGGCGCTGGAGCCGCAGCAGCGCGACTGGCTGGCCTTCTACCGCGGTCTGCTGCAGGTGCGCCGCACGCGTCTGCAGCCGGGTCTGCAGGAGGCACGCAGCCTCGGCGCAGAGGTACTGGGCGACGCGGCCGTGCTGGCGCGCTGGCGGCTCGGCAACGGGCCGACGCTGAGCATCGCGCTGAACCTGGGCGCGGGCGCGGTGCATCTGCCGGCCCCGAGCGCGCAGGCCGAGCGGCTGTACACCTACCGCATCGAGGATGCCGACCTACGTCAGGAGCAACTGCCGGCGCGCAGTGTCCTGGTCACCCTGGAGCCCGTGCAATGAGCGATACGCTATTGGCCGAACTGGCCGAGGCGGCCGGTCTGTACATCGACTGGACGGATGCCCACGGCCGGCCGCAAGCCGTTACTCCGGAGGCGCAGCGCGCCCTGCTGGAAGCGCTGGGCTACCCGGCGCAGAGCCCCGAACAGATACGTTCGAGCCTGGCGATGCTGACGCAGCAGCAACACATACCCTCGCCCGATGCCCTGTTGCTACAGGATCAGGGTCAGCCCCTGCCCCTGGCGCTCTACCCGGCCGACAGCCCCTACCGGCTGATCGACGAACAGGGCCAGGTCTTCAGCGGCCGCCTCGACGCCGACGCCCGCCTGCCGGCCCAGCCGCAGCCCGGCTATTACCAGCTGGAGATCCGCGATACCCGTCACGCGCTGGCGGTCACCCCGGCGGCGTGCCTGTCGGTGTCGCAGCTGTGCGGCAAACCGCGCATCTGGGGGCTCACCGCACAGCTTTACGGGCTGCGCCGCCCAGGCGATGGCGGCGTCGGCGACACCCAGGCAGTGGCCGAGCTGCTGCGACATGCCGCCAACCAGGGCGCCGATGCCTTGGCACTGAGCCCGGTGCACGCGCTGTTCGCTGCCGACACCGAGCGTTTCGGCCCCTACTCGCCGTCCAGTCGTCTGTTCTTCAACCCCCTGCATGCGGCGCCTGCCGACCGCCTGGGCGAAGAACGGGTGCAGCGCGCCATTCAGGCGGCCGGTCTGCAGGAGGAAATGCAGCGTCTGGAACACTTGGAGCTAATCGACTGGCCCGCCGTGGCCAAGACGCGGCAGCGCCTGCTGTGGCAGCTGTATCAGGACTTTTGCCAGGCGCCTGGCGATCTGCTCGCCGATTTCGAGGCCTTCCGCGCGGCAGGCGGCGACGCCCTGCAGCAGCATTGCTGTTTCGAGGCCATTCATGCGCAGCGCCTGCGCGAAGGGGCCAGCGGCGACTGGCGCAGCTGGCCGCAGGAACTGCGCAGCCCGCTCCAGGGCGCCGTCACCCGCTTCGCCGCGGAACAGGCCGATACGCTGAGGTTTCACGCCTTCGCCCAGTGGCTGATCGCCCATGGCCTGGAATGCGCCCAGGCCACGGCCAGCGGTGCGGGCATGGGCATCGGCCTGATCGCCGATCTGGCCGTGGGCGCCGATTGCGCGGGCAGCCAGGCCTGGTCACGCCAGGACGAACTGCTGCCTTCGGTCACCGTCGGTGCGCCGCCGGACATCATCAATCGCCAGGGGCAGAACTGGGGCGTCGCCGCGTTCTCGCCGCAGGGGCTGCAACGGCACGGCTTTCGCGCCTACATCGAAATGCTGCAGGCCAATCTGGCGCACGCCGGCGGTATCCGCATCGACCACGTGATGGGGCTGCAGCGCCTGTGGGTGATCCCGCAGGGCGGCGAGGCGCAGCACGGCGCCTACCTGCGCTATCCGCTGGATGACCTGCTGCGCCTGTTGGCGCTGGAGTCGCACCGCCACCGCGCCCTGGTCATAGGCGAGGACCTGGGCACCGTCCCCGACGGGCTGCGCGAGAAACTGGCGGCGCGCAACATACTCGGCACCCGCGTGCTGCTGTTCGAACAGCAGGACGGGCGCTTCATCCCACCGGCACAGTGGTCGCGCAATGCCCTGGCGACCACCACCACGCACGATCTGCCGACCATCAAGGGCTGGTTCGCCGGCCACGACATCGAATGGCGGGTGCGCGCCGGGCACGCCGATGAGCAGAGCCTGGAGCAGGACCATGCCGAGCGTGCCGGCGAACGGGTGGCGCTGCTGCAGGCGCTGGAACAGCGCGGCCCGCTCGGCGGCACCGATGATGACGCCTGCCTGCAGGCCTGCATCGACTACATCGGCAGCACGCCCTCGGCGCTCGCCCTGCTGCCGCTGGAAGACGCCTGCGCGCTGGAGCAGCAGCCCAACCTGCCCGGCCCCGGCGACCTGCACCCCAACTGGCGACGGTGCTACCCGCTGGCGGCCAACGAACTGCTGGAACAGCCGGCGACCCGCCGCCGTCTGGCCTGTCTGGATACGGCACGCCGGGAGGCAGGCGATGAGTGATCTGCGCGCGACCTTGCGCCTGCAACTGCACAAAGGCTTCACCCTGCACGACGCCACGGCCCTGGTGCCCTACATGGCGCAGCTGGGCATCAGCCACCTGTACGCCTCGCCGGTGCTCACCGCCCGTCCCGGCTCGATGCACGGCTACGACGTGATCGATCCGAGCCAGGTCAACCCCGAGCTCGGCGGCGAAGCCGCGCTGGTGCAGCTGGCCGATGCCCTGCATGCGCGCGGCATGGGACTGATACTGGATATCGTGCCCAACCACATGGCGGTCGGCGGCGAAGGCAACCCCTGGTGGCTGGACGTGCTCGAATGGGGCCGCGCCAGTCCCTACGCCGCCTTCTTCGATATCCAGTGGCAATCCCATGATCCGCTGCTCAGCGGCCAGCTGCTGGTGCCCTTCCTGCGCAGCGATTACGGCGAAGCCCTGCGCGAGGGCACCCTGCAGCTGGCCTTCGATGCGCGCCGCGGGCGGTTCCACGCCCAGCATTTCGAGCATCGCCTGCCGCTGACCCCGGCGAGCTACGACGAGATTCTGCGCGGCGCGGAAGACCCTGCGCTGCGTGAGCTGGGCCGGCGCTTCGCGCGTCTCGGCGATGGCCCGCAAGCGCGCGGCCAGGCCGAGAGCCTGTGCGCCGAACTGAGCCGCCATGCCGAGCAGGCGCAGCAGCTGCTCGCACCCTTCCAGCAGGGCGACGAGGCCGGCCAGCAGCGCCTGCACCGGCTGCTCGAACGCCAGCATTACCGCGTCGCCAGCTGGCGCACCGCCGCCGACGACATCAACTGGCGGCGCTTCTTCGACATCAACGAGCTGGGCGCCCTGCGCGTGGAGCGCGCCGATGTGTTCGAGCAGACCCATGCCAAGGTTTTCGAGCTGGTCGAGCGCGGCCTGGTCGATGGGCTGCGCATCGATCACATCGACGGCCTGGCCAACCCGCGCGCCTATTGCAGCCGCCTGCGCCGCCGCATCGCCCGGCTGCGTGGCGGTGCGACGCTGCCGCTGTTCGTGGAGAAGATCCTCGGCCACGGTGAGCAGCTGCCGGCGAGCTGGCCGGTGGCCGGCACCACCGGTTACGAGTTCATGAACCAGGTTTCCCTGCTGCAGCACGATCCCCATGGCGAGCCGGTGCTTGGCGCCCTGTGGGGCGAAATGAGCGGCCGCCCCACCGCCTTCGACGAAGAGGTACAGCAGGCGCGGCGCCTGGTACTCGACAGCTCGCTGGCCGGTGATCTGGAGGAAGTCGCCCAGCGCCTGCTGCAGGTCGCCCGGCATGACATCGCCACCCGCGACCTGACCCTGGGCGCGATTCGTCGGGCCTTGCGCGAGCTGATCGTGCACTTTCCGGTGTATCGCACCTATGCCCAGGCCTGCGGGCGCTCGCCGCAGGATCGGCAGTTCTTCCAGCAGGCTCTGGAGGGTGCGAAACAGACCCTGGCCGAGGCGGACTGGCCGCTGTTGCAGCATCTCGACGACTGGCTCGGCGGCGCCTGCCTGCGCGCGCAACCGCCCGGTCGCGCCCGGCGCCTGCGGGCCCTGGCCCTCACCCGCTTCCAGCAGCTGACCTCGCCGGTGGCAGCCAAGGCCGTGGAGGACACCGCGCTGTACCGCGCCGGCGTGCTGCTGTCGCGCTACGACGTGGGCTTCGATGCCGAGCATTTCAGCGCCAGTGTCGAGCAGTTCCACCAGGCCTGCCGCGCACGGGCCGCCCAGCACCCGTACAACCTGCTGGCCACCGCCACGCACGACCACAAGCGCGGCGAGGACTGCCGCGCGCGCCTGGCAGTGCTCAGCGAGCGAGCGGCCTGGTATGCCGAGCTGGTGCGCAACTGGCGGCAACTGGCGCAACCGCTGCACTCCGACAGCCTGCCGCAGGCGCCGGATGGCGGCGAGCAGGCCATCCTCTACCAGGCCCTGATCGGCAGCTGGCCGCTGGGCCTGCAGGCCGGGGATGACGCCGGCCTGCAGCAGTACCTGCAGCGCTTGCTCGACTGGCAACGCAAGGCCCTGCGCGAGGCCAAGCTCAACACCGCCTGGAGCGCGCCGAACGACGATTACGAAACGGCCTGCGCGGATTTTCTGCGCCGCCTGCTCGCCGAGCCCGCCGGCCTGGCCCTGCGCAGCGAGCTGGCTGCCACCGTCGACGCCATCGCCCCCGCCGGTGCGCTCAACGGCCTGGTGCAATGCCTGCTGCGCCTGACCGCGCCCGGCGTGCCCGATCTCTACCAGGGGTGCGAGTTCTGGGATTTCAGCCTGGTCGACCCGGACAACCGCCGCCCGGTGGATTACCAGGCGCGTCAGGCCGCGCTGGAAGCCGGTGACACGCCTGCCGACAAGCTGGCGAGCTGGCAGGACGGACGCATCAAGCAGTGGCTGATTCAGCGCGTGCTGGCTCTGCGCGCCGCCGAACCGGCGCTGTTCGCCCAGGGCCAATACCGCCCGCTGGCGGTCGAGGGCGAGCACGCCGCCCAAGTAGTGGCGTTTCTGCGCAGCCATGGCGACCAGCATCTGCTGGTGGTCGCCCCGCGCCTGAGCGCCGGTCTGCTCGCCGATCACCCCGTGCCGCACGTGCCGCCGCAGCGCTGGGGCGACACCCGCGTGGTGCTGCCCGAAGAGCTGGCCATCGGTCAGGCGAGTGGCCTGCTCGCTCCTTGCTCCGCTGCATCTCCCCAGGGCCTGCGGCTGTCCGCCGTGCTGGCCGAGTTTCCCGTCAACCTGATTCGTCTTACCTCGTGATCCAAGGAGCTACGCCATGAAAACCGATGAACAGCGCATCCGCGAGTTCGCCTTCCAGATCTGGGAATCCGAAGGCCGCCCCCAGGGTCAGCACGAGCGTCACTGGCAGATGGCCTGCAAGCTGGCCGAAGCGGAGGCCGAAGCCGCCGCCCAGCCCCAGCCGGCGGCCAAGCCGAAACGCATCAGCAAGCCCAAGACCGTGCCGCTGAGCGAGGCCGAGCAGCCGGCACTGCTGAAGAAGCCCCGTGCGCCGCGCAGCAGTACTCCGAAAACTCCGAAACTCTGAGGTCATCCCTATGCGCAAGCAACAGCGCTCTCGCGTGACCGAGGGCAGTCCGTTTCCATTGGGCGCCACCTGGGATGGCCTGGGAGTCAACTTCGCGCTGTTCTCGGCCCACGCCACCCGCGTGGAGTTGTGCCTGTTCGACGAGCGCGGCGAAACGGAGATCGAGCGCATCGAACTGCCCGAGTACACCGACGAGATCTGGCACGGCTACCTGCCCGACGCGCGTCCCGGCCAGGTCTACGGCTACCGCGTGTACGGCCCGTACGAGCCGGATGCCGGGCACCGCTTCAACCCCAACAAGCTTCTGATCGACCCCTATGCCAAGCAGCTGGTGGGCAAGCTGCAATGGTCGGAGGCCCTGTTCGGCTACACCATCGGCGACCCGGACGGCGACCTGAGCTACGACGAGCGCGACAGCGCTCCCTTCGTGCCCAAGAGCAAGGTGATCGACCCCGCCTTCACCTGGGGCGAGCAGCCGCGCATCCGCGTGCCATGGGAACACACGGTGATCTACGAGGCGCACCTGCGCGGCATCAGCATGCGCCATCCGGCGGTGCCGGACCGGCACCGCGGCAGCTGCGCCGGCCTGACCAACCCCGAGCTGCTGCGGCACATCCGCGAGCTGGGCGTCTCCAGCGTGGAACTGCTGCCGGTGCATGCCTTCGTCAATGACCAGCACCTGCTGGAAAAGGGCATGAACAACTACTGGGGCTATAACAGCATCGGCTTTTTCGCGCCCCACCCCGCCTATCTTGCCAGCGGCCGCATCAGCGAGTTCAAGGAGATGGTCGCGCACCTGCACGATGCCGGCCTGGAGCTGATTCTCGACGTGGTCTACAACCACACCGCCGAGGGCAACGAGCGCGGCCCTACGCTGAGCATGCGCGGCATCGACAACGCCAGCTACTACCGCCTGATGCCGGACGAGCGGCGCTACTACATCAACGATTCGGGCACCGGCAACACCCTCGATCTCAGTCACCCCTGCGTGCTGCAGATGGTCACCGACTCGCTGCGCTACTGGGCCACCGAGATGCGCGTGGACGGCTTTCGCTTCGACCTGGCGACCATTCTCGGCCGCCATGCGCACGGCTTCGACGAGCGCCACGGCTTTCTCGTCGCCTGCCGCCAGGACCCGGTACTGAGCAAGGTCAAGCTGATCGCCGAACCCTGGGACTGCGGCCCGGGTGGCTATCAGGTCGGCGGCTTCCCGCCCGGCTGGGCGGAGTGGAACGACAAGTTCCGCGACAACGTGCGCGCCTTCTGGAAAGGCGACCGCGGCGAACTGGCGGAACTGGCCAGCCGCCTCACCGCTTCGGGCGATCTGTACAACCAGCGCGGCCGCCGCCCCTTCGCCTCGGTCAACTTCATCACCGCGCATGACGGCTTCACCCTGCGCGACGTGGTGTCCTACGACCACAAGCACAACGAAGCCAACGACGAGAACAACCAGGACGGCACCGACCGCAACCTGTCGTGGAACCACGGCTGCGAAGGCGCCACCGACGATCCCGCGATCCGCAGCCTGCGCGTGCAGCAGATGCGCAACATGCTGGCCACCCTGCTGTTCGCCCAGGGCACGCCGATGCTGGTGGCCGGCGACGAGTTCGGCCGCACCCAGCACGGCAACAACAATGCCTACTGCCAGGACAACGAACTGAGCTGGGTGGACTGGTCGCTGGACGACGAGGGCCGGGAGCTGGTGGCCTTCTGTCAGCGTCTGATCGCCCTGCGCCATACCTATCCGATCCTGCGTCGGCAGCGCTTTCTGGTCGGTCATTACAACGAGGAGATCGACGTCAAGGACGTGACCTGGCTGGCTCCGGGTGGCGAGGAAATGACCAAGGAGCACTGGCACGACGAAGAGGCGCGCTGCATGGGCATGCTCATGGACGGCCGAGCGCAGCCTTCGGGGGTCAAGCGCAGCGGCGCCGATGCCACCTTGCTGCTGCTGGTCAACGCCGGCCACGAGCCCTGCAACTTCCAGTTGCCGGATGTCTACGGCGGGCGTCACTGGCTGTGCCTGGTCGATACCCACACCGCGCAAACCGATCCGGCGCCGGTGCAGCAGCAGGTGGTCGAACTGGCCGGCCGCTCGCTGCAGCTGCTGGAGCTGCTGCGCTGAAAAAGGCTTGGAGTTGCGTCGCTTGCCGGCGCAATTCCAGGCGCTCCGCGGACCGGCAGGGCAGCCTGCCCGGGCCGCGATCCCTCCCCTCGCGGCTGCGAATTGCCTGGCGAGCCACTCGCCGGTGGGCACGGCTGGGGAAAATAACCTGAACCCAGCTCTCGCCCGCTCACTCGAAAACTCATAGGCCCTGAACACGACCCGTCGCGTATGCCGCATGGGTGCTGGCTTGCAGCCAGTATCTGGGCATCAGCCGAAATTCACCAACACCGGCTTCGGTCGGTCACGGGAGACAGTCATGAAAGCAGTGGTTTTCCACGATATCGGCGACATCCGTCTCGACGAAGTGCCCGAGCCTCAGGTGCAGGCCAGCACCGATGCGGTGATCCGCATCACCGCATCGGCCATCTGCGGCACCGATCTGCACTTCGTCCGCGGCACGGTCGGCGGCATGCGCAAGGGCACCATCCTCGGCCACGAGGCGGTCGGCATCGTCGAGGCGCTGGGCAGCGACGTGCGCAACCTGAGCATCGGTGACCGCGTCGTGGTGCCCTCCACCATCGCCTGCGGCAACTGCGCCTACTGCCGCGCCGGTTACTACGCGCAATGCGACGAGGCCAACCCCAACGGCAAGGAGGCCGGCACCTCCTTCTACGGCGGCCCGGAGATCACCGGCGCCTTCGACGGCCTGCAGGCGGAACTGGCGCGTATCCCCTTCGCCAATATCGGCCTGGTCAAGCTGCCCAGCGAGATCAGCGACGATCAGGCCATCCTGCTGTCGGACATCTTTCCCACCGGTTACTTCGGCGCCAAGCTGGCGGAAGTCAGCAGCGGCGACACCGTGGCGGTGTTCGGCTGCGGCCCGGTGGGCCAGTTCGCCATCGCCAGTGCCAAGTTGCTCGGCGCGGCGCGGGTGTTCGCCATCGACCACCTCGACGACCGCCTGGACATGGCGCGCCGTCAGGGCGCCGAGGTGATCCATTTCGACCGTGAAGACCCGGTCGACACCCTGCGCCGGCTGACCAACGGCATCGGCGTCGACCGCGCCATCGATGCCGTCGGCGTCGACGCCCAGTGCCCCGCCCATGGCCACGCGCCGGGTAACGGCGAGAACGCCCAGTGGCAGCCCGGCGATGCGCCCGAGCAGGCCCTGCAGTGGGCCGTGGATGCCCTGGCCAAGGCCGGCACCCTGGCCATCGTCGGCGTCTATCCGCATCAGGCGCGCGAGTTTCCCATCGGTCAGGCGATGAACAAGAACCTCACCGTCAACATGGGCAACTGCAACCACCGCCGCTACATCCCCGAGCTGATCGAGATGGTCCAGGCCGGGCGCATCGATCCGGCGAAGATCCTCACCCAGGTCAAGCCGATGAGCGATGCCATCGAAGCCTTCAAGGCGTTCGACCGCCGCGACAGCGGGTGGATCAAGGTGCAGCTGCGCCCGGCCCGCAACGACGCCGTCAACGGCAGCGAGGAGCGCGTGGACGGCGGCCCGATCCTCGACCGCGCCATCGCCGAAGCCGACCCGCTGAAAGAATCCCGTTCGAAGAAACCGGGTCGCCTGTGAGCGCGGCCCGACGAGGTGCACTGCAACCGTGAATACCACCATCCCCAATCCCGAGGTGATCATCGATCGCGTCACCCCGGTCAAGCGCCTGGAGGTGCTGACCATCAACACGCACAAGGGCTTCACTGCGCTCAACCGGCGCTTCATCCTGCCGGAGCTGCGCAGCGCGGTGCAGGCCACCGGTGCCGATCTGGTGTTCCTGCAGGAGGTGCTGGGCAGCCATGCCATGCATGCCAAGCGCTTTCAGGACTGGCCCAGCGTGCCGCAATACGAGTTTCTCGCCGACAGCATGTGGCCGCAGTTCGCCTATGGGCGCAATGCGGTCTACCCGGCCGGCGATCATGGCAACGCCCTGCTCTCGCGCTTTCCCATCCTCGAGTATCACAACCTCGACGTCACGGTCAGCGGCACCGAGCAGCGTGGTCTGCTGCACTGCCGCCTGGACGTGCCGGGACACGCCGAAGTGCATGCGATCTGCGTGCACCTCGGCCTGCGCGAGCGGCATCGGCGACAGCAGCTCGGCCTGCTGCTGGACCTGCTGGCGACCCTCGACCCGGCAGCGCCGGCGATAGTGGCCGGCGATTTCAACGACTGGCGCCAGCGCGCCGACGACCAGCTCGCCCCGCATGCGCTGACAGAGGTGTTCAAGCACCATCATGGCAAACCGGCGAGAAGCTTCCCCGCGCGCTGTCCGTTGCTGCGGCTGGACCGCATCTACGTGCGCAACGCCACCGCGCACAAGCCGCAGGTGCTTTCGACCCGACCCTGGTCGCACCTGTCCGACCATGCCCCGCTGGCTGCGGAGATCCATCTATGAGTGGCATATGGCGTGACGGCAATCAGCTGGAACTGCTGATCAATGGCGAGGACTACTACCCGCGGGTGTTCGCCTGCATTCGCGAGGCTCGCGTCGAGGTGCTGCTGGAGACCTTCATCATCCGCGAGGACAAGGTCGGCCTGGAGTTGCAGGAGGTGCTGATCGAGGCGGCGCGGCGCGGCGTGCGGGTGGTGATCGCCGTGGACGGCTACGGTACCGCCGACCTCGGCCGCGAGTACGTTTCGGCGCTGACCCGCGAAGGCGTCAGGGTCCATGTCTTCGACCCCAGTCCCAAGCGCCTGGGCGTGCGCACCAACCTGTTCCGCCGGCTGCACCGCAAGCTGGTGGTGATCGACGGCAACCTGGCCTTCGTCGGCGGCATCAACTACTCGGCCGATCACCTGGGCGACTTCGGCGAGATGGCCAAGCAGGACTATGCCGTGGAAGTGCGCGGCCCGGTGGTGGCGGATCTGCATTCGGCCATGCTGCGGTTCCTGCGCCCCGCGCTGAGCGAACCGAGCCCGGCGCAACCTTCGCGCGCGCCGGTCGGCGACATGCGGGTGATGCTGCTCGAGCGCGACAACGAACGCCACACCACCGACATCGAAGACGCGCACCTGGCGGCATTCGAGGCGGCCCGGCAGCGCCTGGTGATCGCCAACGCCTATTTCTTCCCGGGCTATCGAGTGCTGCGCGCACTGCGCAACGCCTCCCGCCGCGGGGTGAAGGTGACCCTGATCCTGCAGGGCCAGCCGGACATGCGCTGGGTCCAGGCATTCTCGCGCCTGCTCTACAACTACCTGCTGCGCGAGGGCGTGGTGATCTACGAATACTGCCAGCGCCCGCTGCACGGCAAGGTGGCGCTGGTGGACGAGGAATGGGTCACGGTGGGTTCGAGCAACCTCGACCCGCTGAGCCTGGCGCTGAACCTCGAGGCCAACCTGGTCATCCGTGACCGCGCCTTCAACCAGCTGCTGCACGACCACCTGCAGCAGCTGTCGGCCGAGCATTGCCAGCGCATCGCCCTGGAACGCGTGGTGCGCGGCTACTGGTGGCGCGCGCCCGTGGTGTTCCTGTGCTTCCACTTCCTGCGCCGCTTCCCGGCCATCGCCGGCTGGCTGCCGGCCCACCGCAAGAATCTCAAACCACTCGATCCGGCAGACAAGAGCTGCTGCTATGAAGAGGAAAAGACTGGATGAACGGCGCTCAGAACAAGCCCTGGATGCGCTGGGGAAAACGCCTGCTTACGCTGTTTTTCGTGCTGGCGGTGCCGGCACTGCTGTACATGCTGGCGCGCAACCTCGACTGGGGCGAAGTGCGCCAGGCATTGCGTGACTACAGCGCGCAGACCCTGCTGGTAGGCGCGGCCCTGGTACTGGCCAGCTACGTGGTGTTCAGCTGCTACGACCTGCTGGCGCGGCGCTACAGCCGCCACCATCTGCCGACCCGTCAGGTGATGCCGGTGGCGATGGTGTGCTACGCCTTCAACCTGAACTTCACCACCTGGATCGGCGGCGTGGCCATGCGCTATCGCCTGTACATGCGCCTGGGCCTCAGCGCCTCGACGGTGACGCGCATTCTCAGCCTGGGCCTGTTGACCAACTGGACCGGGTACATGGCGCTGGCCGGGGTGATCTTCGCCCTGCGCCAGGTGCAGTTGCCGGAGAGCTGGGGCCTGGGTGTGACCGGTCTGCAGCTGGTGGGCTTCGCCCTGCTCGGCATCGTCAGCGCCTATGTCGGCATCTGCGCCTTCTCGCGCCAGCGCGTCTGGCACTGGCGCGAGCGCGGCATCACCCTGCCCTCGCTGGGCATGGCGCTGACGCAGATATGCCTGGGGGCGAGCAACTGGGCGCTGATGGCGGCGCTGATCTACTGGCTGCTGCCGGAAGGTGCCACCTATACCTCGGTGCTCGGCGTGCTGTTGATCAGCTGCATGGCCGCCGTGGTGGCGCACATCCCGGCCGGTCTTGGCGTGCTCGAGGCGGTGTTCCTCACCCTGCTGCAGCATCAGTACGGCCAGGCCAGCATCATCGCCGCCCTGCTCGCCTACCGGGTGCTCTACTACCTGTTGCCGCTGCTGCTGGCCAGCGTCACCTACCTGGTGCTGGAAAAGCGCGCGCGCACGCTGCGCAAGCAGGGCAACGACACGGCCGAAAGCGTGCCCAGCAAGACCTGAGGCCAGCGGCCTGCGCGGCGTGAGTCGCGCAGGCGCTGGACGCAAACACGCCACCCGACGAAAAGACTGAACTCCCCCTAGCAGGGCGCGGGTCTATGTTCCCATCCACCCTGCAAAACCGGAGTCACGACATGGCCAAGCCCCTGCATCTGATCAGCTACATCCTCAACAACCAACCGCACAGCGTCGAGGTCGAATCCGACCGCGAGGAGCTCACGCCGGATCAGGCGCGCTGCTACCTCAGCGCGCTGCACACCTTCGAATGGCCGGATGAGTTCACCGACGTGCAGGTCACGCGCATCCTGCATCCGAAGAAAGGCGCCCCCACCCCGGCGCACCGCGTGCAGCGCTGAGGCGCCTCACTGCTGCGGAGGCGTGCGCGGGGGCAGCGGTACCTGCCAGATGTCCCGCGCGTACTCGCTGATGGTACGGTCCGAAGAGAACCAGCCCATGCGCGCCGTGTTGAACACGGCCGAGCGCCACCAGTCGTTGGGCTTCAGCCAGCGTTTGTCGACCTGGCGCTGCGCGGTCCAGTAGGCCTCGAAGTCGGCGCAGACCATGAAGCGGTCGTGGTACAGCAGGCCATCGACCAAATCCACGTAACGACTCGGATCGTCCGGCGAGAACACGCCATCGCGAATCGCGCCCAGCGCGGCCTGCAGACGTTCGGAATCGGCCACCACATCGCTCATGTCCAGTGCCAGGCGCCGACGCGCCTCGACCTGCTGGGCGGTCATGCCGAAGATGAACATGTTCTGCTCGCCCACCTGCTCGGCCATTTCCACGTTGGCGCCATCCAGGGTGCCGATGGTCAGCGCGCCATTGAGCGCGAACTTCATGTTGCTGGTGCCCGATGCCTCCATGCCGGCGGTGGAAATCTGCTCGGAAAGGTCGGCGGCCGGGATGATGGTTTCCGCCAGGCTGACGTTGTAGTTGGGGATGAAGACCAGCTTGAGCAGGCCGTGCACGGTCGGATCGCCGTTGATGGTGCGGCTGATGTCGTTGGCCAGCTTGATGATCAGCTTGGCCTGCCAGTAGCTGGCGGCGGCCTTGCCGGCGAAGATCTTCACCCGCGGCACCCACTCGGTGGTGGGATCGTTGCGGATGGCCTGGTACAGCGCCACGGTATGCAGCAGGTTGAGCAGCTGACGCTTGTACTCGTGGATGCGCTTGACGTGCACGTCGAAGATCGCCGAGGTGTCCAGGTTGATCCCGAGCAGCAGGCGCACCCGCTCGGCCAGTGCTTCCTTGTTGCGCTGGCGGCACAGCGCGTATTCCTCGCGGAAGGCCTTGCGCTCGGCATAGGGCTCCAGCTGCGCCAGGGCGGTTTCCGGTTCCTCCAGCACGGCCTCGCCGAGGGTGTCCACCAGCAGGTGGGTCAGCCCCGGGTTGACCTGGAACAGCCACCGGCGGAAGGTCACGCCGTTGGTCTTGTTATTGACGCGGTTCGGGTACAGCCGGTGCAGGTCGCGAAACACCGTGTCGCGCATCAGCCGCGTGTGCAGGGCCGACACGCCGTTGATGCTGTGCGCGCCGAGAAACGCCAGATTGCCCATGCGCACCCGGCGCCCGTGATCCTCCTCGATCAGGGACACGGAGCGCAGCAGCTGGAAATCGTGGATGTCCTTGGCGCGCAGGGCGTCGATATGTTCGGCGTTGAGCAGGTAGATGATCTGCAGGTGGCGCGGCAGCAGACGCTCCATCAGCGCCACCGGCCAGGATTCCAGGGCTTCCGGCAGCAGGGTGTGATTGGTATAGGCCGTCGAGGCCACCGTCAGGCTCCACGCCTGCTCCCAGGGCAGGCGGTGCTCGTCCACCAGCAGGCGCATCATCTCCACCACGGCGATGGCCGGGTGGGTATCGTTGAGCTGGATGGCCACCTTGTCGGGCAGGCTCTGCAGATCACCGTGCAGGCGCATGTGGCGGTCCAGCAGGTCCTGCAGCGAGGCGGACACCAAAAAGTATTCCTGGCGCAGACGCAGCTCCTGGCCGGCCTCGGTGTCGTCCGCCGGGTACAGCACCTGGGAGATGCTCTCGGCGCGTACCTCGCCAGCCACGGCGCCAAAGTGGTCGCCGGCATTGAAGCGGTCCAGCTGCAGGTTTTCCTCCGCGCGGGCACGCCACAGCCGCAGGGTATTCACCGCGGCGCCACGCCAGCCCACCACCGGCGTGTCGTAGGCGATGGCGCGCACCGTTTCCAGCGGCTGCCAGACCTGACGACTGCTGCCGTCGTCCAGCTCGTGATTGGTCACCCCGCCACCGAAGCCGACGCGGTAGGCCACTTCGGGGCGCTCGAATTCCCAGGGGTTGCCGAAGTCCAGCCAGGTCTCGGTCTGCTCGGCCTGCCAGCCGTCGATGATCGCCTGACGGAACAGCCCGTGCTCGTAGCGGATGCCGTAACCGTGGGCCGCCAGGCGCAGGGTCGCCATGCTTTCCATGAAGCAGGCGGCCAGGCGACCGAGGCCGCCGTTGCCCAGCGCAGCGTCGGGCTCGATCTCACGCAGGCGCTCGAGCTCCACGCCCAGTTCGCTCATCGCCTGGCGTGCGATGTCGAGCAGGCCGAGGTTGCTCAGGTTGTCGATCAGCAGGCGGCCGATGAGAAATTCCAGCGAGAGGTAATAGACGCGCTTGGCGGCCTGGCGATCGACCTGCGTGGAGGACTCCTCCCAGTGATCGATCAGCTGATCGCGGGTGGCCAGCGCCAGGGCTTCGAACCAGTCGTGCTCGTAGGCGTTGGCCGGGTCCTTGCCCACGGCATAGCGCAGTTTGTACAAAATCAGCGCCTTGAAGTGTTCGACGGGGCTGTCGGTATCCAGTTGGGAGTCGTTCATGGCCTGTCCTTCGCGCAGCCGCGCGGCGCAGTGGTGAGACACCGAAACGAGCGTTCGGCTTTCTAGTTTGTGGCCGCAGGAACGCCGTCGAGTTCAGGGTTTTTCTGCCCTTTCCACTTATCCAAAACCCTGAACTTACCCCCTCGGGGGCGGCTCACAACCCATGAATGCCAATGCTGAGGAATGCTTCATGCGAGCCGCCGTTTCGATTCTCCTGCTAGGCTGCCTGAGCGCCGGCCAGGTGTGGGCCGAGGCCTGCTACGTCACTTCGAGTGCCTCCAGCGAAGCCATCGCCGAGGTGGAACAGGAACTGTGCTACGAATTCACCGGGATGGACGAAGGTGCCATCGACTGGTCGTGCAGCAACGAAAGCACCGACATGATCCGCCGCGAGCAACAGAAGGTTGCCAGTTGCGCGGCAGACAAGATCGGCAGCTGCGAAGCCGCGCTGACCCAGGCGACGCTGGCCAACTACCGCGCCGGCGACGACGACCAGGGCAAACCGCGCCCGGCCGTACCCAACGACGCCAAGGTGATCACCCACTACTACCGCGCCGGCGATCTCAGGCAGGTACGCATCGACTGCGAAAGCAGCGGCGGTACCTGGCGGGATCCGCAATGATGGGGTTTGACGGTCTGCTGCTGTTGCCCAGCGATGCTCACTCCACGGCCCATGAACGCAGCGTCCAGCGTCTGCTCGGCGAGAAGCTGGCGGCGCTGCTCGGCTGCCCCTTTCTCGGCCCCAGTCAGCCGGGCGTGCACGGCCAGGGCAAGTACTACTTCCTGCCTTCGGACACCCTGGTCGGCGACGTGACGGCGCTGGGCATCGAAGGGCCGCAGGATTTCTTCGGTGGTCAGGTCGAACATGCCTTCCAGGCCACCAAGGCCATCAATCACCCGACCCTCGACTCGCCCCGCTACGTGCCGCAGGGCTGGTCACGGCGTTTCGCCCGGCAGATCGAAAGCATCACCCTGCCCGGCTTCACCGCCTTCGATCTGGACGATGCACGGGAAGCCGGCCGGCGCCTTCTGCGCGATGGACCGGTGCGCCTCAAGCCGGTCGAGGGCTGCGGCGGACGCGGCCAGCAGGTGCTGCGTACGGCCAGCGAGCTGGATGCGGCGCTGGCCGACATCGACCCGCAGCGGATACGCGAGCTGGGCCTGGTGCTCGAAGAGGACCTGCAGGAGCCCTATACCTACAGCGTCGGCCAGATTCGCGTGGCCGGCGTCACGCTCAGCTACTACGGCATCCAGCAGCTGACCTCGGACAACAGCGGTTGCCAGGTCTACGGCGGCTCCGAGCTGACCCTGGTACGAGGCGAATACCTGGCACTGATGACGCTCGACCTGCCGCGCGCCGTGCGTCTGGCCGTGCAGCAGGCGCGCATCTTCGAGCTGGCGGTGTTCGAGGCCTACCCCACCGTTCGCGCCTCGCGGCGCAACTATGACGTGGCCCAGGGCCTGAACACCGTCGGCCGCGCGCGCTGCGGCGTGCTGGAACAGTCCTGGCGCGTGGGTGGTGCGAGCGCCGCGGAGATCTTCGCGCTGGAGGCCTTCATCGAGCAGCCGGACCTGCAAAGCCTGCAGGCCTCGACCCACGAACTGTACGGCGACGTGCCGCCACCGCCGGGGGCGATCTGTCTGTACCAGGGCGATGAGGACGGGCTCGGCTTGATCAGCAAGTACGTCAGGGTTACTGAGCATGAGCGTGCATAGCGAAAGCATCGACATCCAGGTGGCCGACGAGAGCATCGCCGGCACCCTGGTTTCCCCGGCCAGCCAGGTGCCCGGCGTGCTGTTCGTGCACGGCTGGGGCGGCAGCCAGCAGCGCGACCTGGCGCGTGCACGCGGCATCGCCGGGCTGGGTTGCGTGTGCCTGACCTTCGATCTGCGTGGCCACGAGCGCGACATCGGGGCGCAGGGCCGGGTTACCCGCGAACACAACCTGAGCGACATCCTCGCCGCCTACGACCGCCTGGTCGCCCACCCCGCCGTCGACAGCGACTGTATCGCCGTCATCGGCAGCAGTTATGGCGGCTACCTGACCACCCTGCTCAGCGCGCAGCGCAAGGTGCGCTGGATGGCACTGCGCGTGCCCGCGCTGTACTGGGACGAGCAGTGGCACCTGCCCAAGCGTCAGCTCGACAAGGCACGCCTGGCCCAGTACCGGCAGCAGCCGTGGCGGCCGCAGGACAACCTGGCCCTGGCTGCCTGCGCGGACTTTCACGGCGACGTGCTGCTGGTGGAGTCCGAGCATGACGACTTCGTGCCGCACGCCACTCTGATGAGCTACCGCGCGGCCTTCGACAAGGCCCACTCGCTCACCCACCGCATTCTCGCCGGCGCCGATCACGGGCTCAGCGACGACCGTCACCAGCAGGCCTACACCCGCATCCTGATCGACTGGGTCAGTGAAATGGTGGTGGGTTCGCGCGTCGGCAACTACCCGCACCAGCTGGTGCGCTACTCCTGAACTGGCGCATTCGGCCAGTCGCAAACCATGGGCCTGCGGCCCTTATCCGCAAAAGGAGAGCAACGATGAAAATCAGCAAGATCATGACCCGCAACGTCCGCACCCTCGAACCCGAGCGCAGCATCCGCGAGGCCGCGACCCTGATGGCCGACATCGACAGTGGCGCGCTGCTGATCAACGAGGGCGATCGCCTGATCGGCATGGTCACCGACCGCGACATCGCCATCCGCGCCGTGGCCGCCGGCCTGGACGGCAATACGCCGGTGCGTCAGGTGATGAGCAGCAACGTGCGCTACTGCTTCGACGACGAGGACGTCGACCACGTCGCCGCCAACATGGCGGACCTGCAGGTGCGCCGCCTGCCGGTGCTCAACCGCGAGAAGCGCCTGGTGGGCGTGGTGTCGCTGGGCAACATCGCCTCCGGGCATAGCCGCCAGGCCAACGATACCGTCCTGCGCGGAGTGTCCAGCGCCCATTGATGCCAAGGGATGCGCACCAACCGCACATGCGGCTGGTGCGCATGGCGCACCCTACTCACTCGAGGTGCCGCGCGTTGCTTGCCCGTAGGGTGCGCCGCGCGCACCGTGACACGTCCAAGCATGCAACCGCACGCGGTGCCCCTCTACACGGGGCGCAGCACCAGGGTAGCCAGCGGCGGCAGCTGCAGGTTGAGCGAATCGTGCAGGCCATGGTTGGCCACCGCATCGCTGTGCACCGTGCCCTGGCTCCCCGCCCCGGAGCCGCACCAGCGGCCCTCGTCGGTATTGAGCAGCACCTGCCAGGCGCCGGCGCGCGGCACCCCCACCCGATAATCGTGGCGCACCTGCGGCGTGCAGTTGTGTACCACCAGCAGCGGTTGCCCACCCTCGCCATGGCGTAGCCAGGCGAACACGCTGTTGTGCGCATCGTCGCCGATCAGCCACTGAAAGCCCTCCGGGCGCTCGTCCCACTGGTGCAGCGCGACTTCCTCGCGATACAGCCGATTGAGCTCGCCCAGCAGCGCCTGTACCGCGCCATGCTCGGGATATTGCAGCAGGTACCAGTCCAGCTGCTGGTCGTGGTTCCATTCGCGCCACTGGCCGAACTCGCAGCCCATGAACAGCAGCTTCTTGCCAGGGTGTGTCCACATCAGGGCGAGGAACAGACGCAGGTTGGCGAACTGCTGCCAGCGATCGCCCGGCATGCGCCCGATCAGCGAGCGCTTGCCGTGCACCACCTCGTCGTGGGAGATGGGCAGGATGTAGCGTTCTGAGAAGGCGTAGTGCAGGCCGAAGGTGATCTGCTGGTGGTGATGGCGGCGGTACAGCGGGTCGGTCTGGAAGTAGCGCAGGGTGTCGTTCATCCAGCCCATGTTCCACTTGTGGCTGAAACCCAGGCCACCTTCGTTCACTGGCCGGCTGACGCCGGGCCAGGCGGTGGACTCCTCGGCGATCACCAGCGCCCCCGGTACCTCGCTGCGCACCACCTCGTTGAGGTGCTGGAGGAACTCGATGGCCTCCAGGTTCTCGCGCCCGCCATGGCGGTTGGGGATCCACTGCCCTTCCTCGCGCGAGTAGTCGCGATACAGCATCGAGGCCACGGCGTCGACGCGCAGGCCGTCGACGTGGTATTCGCGCAGCCAGTACAGCGCACTGGCCAGCATGAAGCCGTGCACCTCGCTGCGGCCGAGGTTGTGGATGCAGGTATTCCAGTCCGGGTGGTAGCCCTCGAAGGGATGGGCGTATTCGTACAGTGCGGTACCGTCGAACTCGGCCAGACCGTGGGCGTCGTTGGGAAAGTGTCCCGGCACCCAGTCGAGGATCACGCCGAGGCCGGCGCGGTGGCAGCGGTCGACGAAGGCGGCGAAGCGCTCCGGCTCGCCCAGGCGCGCGGTGGGCGCGAACAGCGACAGCGGCTGATAGCCCCAGGAACCGCCGAAGGGGTGCTCCATGATCGGCATCAGCTCGATATGGGTGAACCCCAGGTTCTGCACGTAGGGAATCAGCCGATCGGCCAGCTCGTCCCAGCTTGGCGTGCGCTCATCGTGCCACTGCCAGGAGGCGGCATGCAGCTCGTAGATGGCCAGCGGCGCCTCGGGCCGATGGCGCTGCGCGCGGTCGTTCATCCAGTGCTCGTCCTGCCAGGCGAAGGCTTCGCCGCGCGGTACGCGCGAGGCGGTCGCCGGCGGCGCCTCGGTGGCTTGGGCCAGCGGATCGGCCTTGTGCGGCAGCAGGCCGTGCTGGCCGAGGATTTCGTACTTGTAGCGCTCGCCAGCGGCCAGGCGCGGAATGAACAGCTCCCACACCCCGGCCGGGTAGCGCAGGCGCATTGGGTGGCGACGACCGTCCCAGCTGTTGAAGTCGCCCACCACCGACACCCGCCGGGCATTGGGCGCCCACACCGCGAAGCTCACGCCGGGTACGCCCTCGTGTTCGCAGGGGCGCGCACCGAGACAACGCCACAGCTCGCGGTGGTTGCCTTCGGCGAACAGGTACAGATCCAGCTCGCCGAGAATCGGGCCGAAGGCGTAGGGGTCTTCCACCTCCTGCACGCTGCCGGGCCAGTGGATGCGCAGGCGATAGGCGCTGGGCTGCTCCAGCTCGAGCTCGAACAGGCCGTCGGCGTGACGGCGCTGCATCTCGCCCAGCAGCCTGCCTTCGGGATCGATCAGCTCCACGGCATCGGCGCCGGGCAGCCATACGCGCACCAGCGTGCCGTCGCCCTGCGCATGCGGGCCGAGGAAACCGAACGGATCGCCCTCCTCGGCCCGGCACAGACGCATCACTCGTTCGTCACTCAACTCGTTATCTCCATCAGTTGTCGGGCCAGGTCCACCAGGCCCTGCAGGGGAACGTCGATCCAGTCGGGGCGGTGCCCGCTCTCGTAGACGATTTCGTAGGCGGCCTTTTCCAGGCTGAACAGGGTCAGCGCGGCGTCTTCGCCGTCGCGTTCGTACCATTCGTGAGGCAGGCCGGCTGCCGCCAGGCGGTAGCCGTCGAGGAAGGCATCGCGGGCAATTTCGCGGTAGCGCGCCACCAGCGCCGCCACCGTCTGCTGCGAGTCGCCGCCGCCGTCCATGCCTCCGGCGCTGCGCTGGGCCACGGCGGCTGCGTAATCGATCGAGCGCAGCATGCCGGCCACGTCCTTGAACGGGCTGTGGTACTGGCGGCGCTCCTGCAGGGTGCGATTGGGCTCGCCCTCGAAGTCGATGACGTAGGCATCGCCCTGCACCACCAGCACCTGGCCCAGGTGCAGGTCGCCATGCACGCGGATGCGCAGACCGCCGGCCACACGCTGGGTGAGATGACCGAGCGCCTGCTGCAGCTGCTGTTCGTGGTCGAGCAGCCAGTCGGTCTGTTCGGCCAGGGCCGGCGCCAGGCCGTCGCGCTGCTGCTGCAGCGCGCGCAGGGCCTGATGCAGCTGTTCGGCGATCGACTCGCGCCAGGCGGCGCAGTCCTGCTCGTCGCTCAGGCGACAGCCGAACGCCGGATTCTCGGTGGGCCGCGCCAGTACCGCGTGCATCTCGCCGACGCGCTTGCCGAGCACGCTGCAGAACTGCGCGAGTTCGGCCAGCGCATCGACCTGCGGCTCGCTCATGCCACCGGTCAGCTCTTCGCGAATGGCGCGTTCCAGGGTGTTGAGGGTCCACAGCCAGGCGTCGCCCTGGTTGTCCAGATAGCCTTGCACCACGACCAGGGTGTGCTGGTCCTGGTCGTCGACCCGCACCACCTCGCCCAGCAGCGGCGCGATATTGGCGAAACCCTGGTCGCCGAGGAAGCGGCTCATTTCCACCTCCGGGTGGATGCCGGCGAAACCGCGGCGCAGCAGCTTGAGCAGGATCTGGTTGCCGACCAGCGCCGAACTGTTGGACTGCTCGGCCGACAGCAGCTTGAAGGTGGCCTCCTCGCCGTTATCCAGGGCCAGCAGGGCCGGCTCGGCGCGGAACTGGATCTCCCCTGCGGCGCTGTGCAGCACGCGCTCCTGACGCAGCAGGGCGAGAATCGACTGGCTGAACTGCGGCAGGCTGAAGGCGTCGGTCAGCAGTTCCACGTGGCGGCCGCGGCGCAGCCTGGCCAGGGCCATCTGCTGCGGCAGGTCGTTGCCTTCGGCGCGCTCGGGCACCGCCGCCAGTGGCAGGCGGTAGTACTCGGCACCCTGTTCGCCACGCACCTCCAGTTCGGCCAGCAGGGGCGCGTCGGCCTCTTGGTCCAGCGGCACGACATAGAGCAGCCGAACCGCACCGGCGGCGATCCGGTCGCCGGCATACCAGCGCCGTTTCGGCAGGTACAGCGGCAGCGACTCGCGCTCGAGAATCTGCCGTGGCCGGCCTTCCAGCACTTCGCTCAGGCCGCGGCTGAGCACCAGGGTCTGCAGCTCGGGCATGCGTTCCACCGGTTTGAGGTGCCAGCTGGGCATCTGCGAGGCGTCGGCCAGGTAGAACCAGTAGAAACCGTAGGGCGGCAGGGTCAGCAGGTAGGGCAACTGGCCGATGGGCGGAAAGGATGCGCCGCCGACCATCTCCACCGGCACCCGGTCGTGGTAGTCGGCCAGTTCCAGTTCGACGGCCTGGGCCGCGCTGGACAGGTTGGCCACACAGAGAATGCATTCCTCGCTGCCCTCCTCGGTGCGGTGCAGGCGCAGGTAGGCGAGGATGCGTCGGTTGCTCGGTGCCAGCATTTCCAGGCTGCCGCGGCCGAAGGCCTTGTGCTGGTTGCGGATGGCGAGCATGCGCCGCGTCCAGTTGAGCAGCGAGTGCGGGTCGCGCGCCTGGGCCTCGACGTTGATGGTCTGGTAGCCGTACAGCGGGTCCATGATCGGCGGCAGCACCAGGCTGGCCGGATCGGCGCGGGAGAACCCGCCGTTGCGGTCCACCGACCACTGCATGGGTGTGCGCACGCCGTCGCGGTCGCCCAGGTAGATGTTGTCGCCCATGCCGATCTCGTCGCCGTAGTACAGCGTCGGCGTGCCGGGCATCGACAGCAGCAGGCTGTTGAGCAGCTCGATGCGTCGCCGGTCGCGCCCCACCAGGGGCGCCAGGCGCCGGCGGATGCCCAGGTTGATGCGCGCGCGACTGTCGGCGGCGTAGTAGTTCCACAGGTAGTCGCGCTCGTCGTCGGTGACCATCTCCAGGGTCAGTTCATCGTGGTTGCGCAGGAAGATGGCCCACTGGCAATTGGGCGGAATCTCCGGGGTCTGGCGCAGGATGTCGGTGATCGGAAAACGGTCTTCCTGGGCGATGGCCATGTACATGCGCGGCATCAGCGGGAAGTGGAAGGCCATGTGGCATTCGTCGTCTTCGCCGAAATACGGTCGGGTGTCCTCCGGCCACTGGTTGGCCTCGGCCAGCAGCATGCGATCGGGGTAGCGCGCATCCACTTCGGCGCGGATGCGCTTGAGCACCTCGTGGGTCTCCGGCAGGTTCTCGCTGCTGGTGCCGTCGCGCTCGATCAAGTACGGGATGGCGTCCAGGCGCAGGCCGTCGACGCCCATGTCGAGCCAGAAGCGCATCACCCCGAGCACCGCCTCGATGACCCGCGGGTTGTCGAAGTTGAGGTCCGGCTGGTGCGAGTAGAAGCGGTGCCAGAAGTACTGCCCGGCCACCGCGTCCCAGGTCCAGTTGGACTTCTCGCTGTCGATGAAGATGATCCGGGTGCCGGCGTACTTGTCGTCGCGATCGGACCAGACGTAGTAGTTGCGCGCCTTGGAACCCTTCTTCGCGCGCCGTGCGCGCTGGAACCAGGGGTGCTGGTCGGAGGTGTGATTGATCACCAGCTCGGTGATCACGCGCAGGCCGCGCCGGTGCGCCTCGGCGATGAAGCGGCGGGCGTCGGTGAGGCTGCCGTAGTCCGGGTGCACGCCCCGGTACATGGCGATGTCGTAGCCGTCGTCACGCCGTGGCGAGGGATAGAACGGCAGCAGCCAGAGGGTGTTCACCCCGAGGTCGGCGATGTAGTCGAGCTTGTCGATCAGGCCCTGGAAGTCGCCGATGCCATCGTTGTTGGCATCGAAGAAGGACTTCACGTGCACCTGGTAGATCACCGCGTCCTTGTACCACTGCGGATCGTTGAGAAAGGTTCTGGCGCTGCTGCGTCTGGCCATGTCGGGCGTCCTCCTTGTCAGTTGCCGGCCTGGATGCGCCAGATGCCGAACGGCAGATGCCAGGGTTCGATACGCATCCACTGCACCTTGCCGTGCCAGGTCCAGCGGTGGCCGTTCATCAGGTCTTCGCCGTGCAGGTCGGCGTCGTCAGGCAGGCCCAGCTCCCACAGCGGCAGCTCGAAGTGCGCCTCCTGGGCTGCGAAGGGATCGAGGCTGATGGCCACCAGGATGAAGTTGCTGCGGTCCTCGGTGCGCTTGCCGAAGTACAGGATGTTGTCGTTCCACACCGTGTAGGCCTGGAAGCCCAGGTGGGTCTGCAGCGCGGGATTCTCGCGGCGGATCTGGTTGAGCCGGGCGATCTCGGCGTTGATGTTGCCGGGGGCGTGGTAGTCGCGCGGGCGCAGCTGGTACTTCTCCGAGTCGAAGTACTCCTCCTTGCCCGGCACCGGGTCGGCCTCGCACAGCTCGAAGCCTGAGTACATGCCCCACAGCCCCGAGCCCATGGTGGCCAGCGCGGCGCGGATGAGAAAACCGGGGCGGCCGCAGCGCTGCAGGAAATAGGGGTTGATGTCCGGCGTGTTGACGAAGAAGTTCGGCCGGTAGCAGTCGCGCCATGGCGGCTGGTTCAGCTCGGTGAAGTAGGTCTGCAGCTCGGCCTTGGTGTTGCGCCAGGTGAAGTAGGTGTAGCTCTGGCTGAAGCCCAGCTTGCCCAGGCGCGCCATCATCGCCGGGCGGGTAAAGGCCTCGGAGAGGAAGATCACTTCCGGGTGCCGAGCGCGCACATCGGCGATCAGCCATTCCCAGAACGGCATGGGTTTGGTGTGCGGGTTGTCCACCCGAAACAGGGTCACGCCCAGCGCTACCCAGCCCAGCACCACGTCGCGCAGGGCCAGCCACAGATCGGGCATGGCCGCCTCGGCGTAGAACTCGACGTTGACGATGTCCTCGTACTTCTTCGGCGGGTTCTCGGCGTGACGGATGCTGCCGTCGGGTCGCCAGCTGAACCAGCCGGGGTGCTGCTTGAGCCAGGGATGGTCGGGCGAGCACTGCACGGCGAAATCCAGCGCCACTTCCAGGCCATGCTGGCGCGCCACCTCGACCATCTGGCAGAAGTCCTCACGGCTGCCCAGCTGCGGGTGCAGGGCCTCGTGGCCACCCTCCTCGCTGCCGATGGCGTAAGGGCTGCCGGGGTCGTCCGGGCCGGCTTTCAGGCTGTTGTTCGGCCCCTTGCGATGGGTGCGACCGATGGGGTGGATGGGCGGGAAATACAGCACGTCGAAGCCCATCCGGGCGATCTCGGGAATGCGCTTCTCGACGTCGGCGAAGGTGCCGTGACGGCCATCCTCGCCCAGGGAGCGCGGGAACAGCTCGTACCAGCTGGCGAACTCGGCCAGGCGGCGCTCCACATCCAGGGGGTAGTTGCGGCTGCGCAGCAGGTGCGGACGGTACTCGGCGCGGCGCATCAGCTCGTTGACCGAAGGATCGATCAGCACCGCCTCACGCTCTTCCTGCGATTGCGCGGCTTCCACGCGCTCGACCAGCGCAGCCACTTCGCCACGCAGGTGCTCCGGAGCCTGGGCGCAGATGCGGCGTACCAGCTGTGCGCCCTCCTGCAGTTCGAGATCGACCGGCACGCCGGCGCCGAGCTTCTTCACCAGTTCCTGACGAAAGCTGGCATAGACATCCAGCCAGGCTTCGATGGCGAACTCGGCGCGGCCCTGCTCGTCGATCTGCAGGGTGGCGGACCAGTGATCGTTGCCCAGTGGCTGCATCGCCACGCGTTGCCAGCTGGCCTGATCGGCGCTGCGCCAGAGCAGGTCGGCGGCCAACTGGTCATGGCCGTCGCTGAAGATCACGGCACTGACGACCAGCGGACGTCCGCACAGGCATTTGGCGGCGAACCGTCCCTGCTCGACCACCGGCTGTACCGCCTCCAGTGCCAGTCGGGGCTCCTTCAGGGCTATTGCAAGGGATTGCTCGACGGAGTGCGGGGGCAGCATGGTTCCTGGCTCCTTCACGCCTGGCAGACGCTTCGTGGGGTATGAAAAAAACGAGCGCAGCGCAGGCTGGCTCTAAAAATTCCGAGGCAGCCGGAGGCGGAAAAGTTCAGGCAGTTTTACCGGGGCGATGGGCTATCGCCTGTCGTCAGGTTCCTCTTCGGCCTGGTCATCCGGCCGGTTCCTGGTACCCGGTTCGACCATCAGCGGCATGAGGTGCAGCACCACCAGCACGATCAGCGTGGACAGAACGGCAGTGGCCTCGCGGCCAAGACCGACCGCCACGCCGATGGCAGCCGAGGCCCACAGGCCGGCCGCAGTGGTCAGGCCCTTGACGTCGGAGATGTTCTGCCCCTTGAGGATGGTGCCGGCGCCGAGAAAACCGACACCGGCCGCGATGCCCTGGATCACCCGGCTCATGGCGTCGGCTTCGGCGCCGTCCTGCTCCAGCGCCATGACGAAGATCGCCGCCCCCAGGCACACCAGCATGTGCGTGCGCAGACCGGCCGCCTTGCCCATGACCTCGCGCTCATAGCCGAGCAGCCCGCCGAGGAACATGGCCAGGACCAGGCGCAGCGTGGCGCGGGTAATGTGTTCCACTTGGGCGAGATCGGAGAACTCCTCCACCAGGGTCATGAGAATGCGCTCGAATACGTCCATCTGCGTTAGATCCTCGATTCTTTCCTTCTGAGCCGCGAAACGGCGAAGAGGTTCGGCTGATCGATGCAGCTCCGATCATCCGAAACGGGGAACCAAACCGGCCATGCGCATTCATTCCCGATAGGTGTCGTGCGGCAATTCCGCCGCATGACCAACCGGGAGAACCCTCATGCCCCGAGGCAGCAAAGCCAAGTACACGGAAAAACAGAAGCGCAAGGCCGAGCACATCGAGGACAGCTACAAGGCTCGCGGCGTACCCGAGGAGAAGGCCGAGGCGCGCGCCTGGGCCACGGTCAACAAGCAGTCCGGTGGCGGCGAGAAGGCCGGAGGCTCGGGCCGCAAGACCAGCGCCGGCGCCAAGCAGCAGGCCCGCGAATCGTCCGCCCAGCGCGCGGCCAAGACGCGCCAGGGCGTGCCCCGCGCCGGGCAGCAGCTGGAGTCGATGACCCGTGACGAGCTGATGGATCTGGCGCGCAAACGCGACCTGTCCGGCCGTTCGCGCATGCGCAAGCAGGAGCTGGTGGAAGCGCTGCGCAAGAAGCAGTGATCACGATGCAAGGATGCCTTCATCCGCGGCCAGGCGCGTCTGGCCCGAATGAATGCGTCTCTCCACGGCGCCCGCGCCGATACGCTGCGGCATCGGGCAGGCGCCGTTCTTGCCTAGTGGCGGGTGCCGCCCTTGCGTCCGTTTTCGCCGGGCACCACCTCGTCGGTCCAGGGCTCACCGTCGAGCGGCGCCGAACGCGCCAGCTCGGCTTCGTCGAGGCCGGCGCCACCGCCTATGTCGGTTTCGTCGACGATGCTGAGCTCCTCATCCAGCGGGCGATCCTCGCCGCGCTCGAAAGGCGAACGGGCGCCGCTGTCGTCGATCAGGGTATCCGGGCTGAGGTCGTCGAGACTGACGTTGTCCTCGTGTGCGCTTTCGCTGAGCGTCGCGCCGCCGGTCAGGCCGGGCTGATCCTGCGCGCTGTGTGCGGGGCGCTCGCTTGGTTGCGCCGGTACATCGCCGAGGATGCTGCTCTCTTCGTCAGCCTCGAAGTCCAGAGCGTCTTCCGGCAATTGCTGCGGCCTGGGGCCGGGTGTGCGGTCTTTCATCGCTGCCTCCTCCAATTGCGGTGTGGCGACGGCGCCAGCGCGCCATCGCGACGAGCCTGGTTCAGGGCGAGATCGGGTCGCTGGCGGGAAAGGTTTCTTCCACGGCGTTGTCCAGCCGTGCCTCTCGTGCTCCGGGCGCGGTCTGGCGCTGCTGCACGGCCTCCAGTTCCTTCTGCAGCCGCGGCAAGGCGGCGCGCAGGTCGGCCACGCACTGGCGCAGGCCTTCGAGTTCGGTCTTGGGATCGCTGATCATCCCCTTGACCACGCAGTGCCCGGTGAAGCCGCGCTGCAGCAGGGCAGCGCCGCCCAGCGCCTTGAGTACCCCTCTCGAACCGCCCTGGCAAAGGCCGGTGACCACGGCGGTGGCGCCGGTGGCGAGCGAGATGGCACGTTCCAGGCGTTGGACATTGTGGCTGAGTGACATGGCAGTTCCTCCTGTCAGGATGAATAACGGGCCTTTGCGGCTCCGATGAGATTTAGAAGCGCGCCCCCCTGGCAAAGGTTCAGACAATCGGGCCAGCGGCTCATGGGCGCAGGATCACCTTGCGGCACTCTTCCTTGCGCGATTCGAAGATGCGGTAGCCCTCGGCCGCTTCAGCGAGAGGCAGGCGATGGCTGATGATGATTTCCGGGCGCAGCTCGCCTTCGAGCACGTGCTGCAGCAATGTCGGCAAGAGCGGGTGCACGTGGGTCTGGCCCATCTTGAAGGTCAGGCCCTTGTCGAAGGCATCGCCGAACAGAAAGCCGTGGATGAAGCCGGCATAGACGCCGGGAACGCTGATCGTACCGCCGCGCCTCACGGCGGCGATGCACTGACGCAAGGCCACGCCGCTGCTGGCCTCCAGCTTGAGGGCGGTGAGCACGGTTTCCGTCAGGCTGCCCTTGGCTTCGAAGCCCACCGCATCGATCACCGCATCCACACCGCGGTGGCCCGCGGTCTGCTCGATGATCGCGGCGGCCGGGTCGTCGACCACGTCGAAGTTGATCGGCACCACGCCGTAGGTCTGCTGGGCGTACTGCAGGCGGTAGTCATGGTGATCGACCATGAAGATCTGCTCGGCGCCGAGCATACGCGCGCAGGCCGCGCTCATCAGCCCTACCGGCCCGGCGCCGTAGATGGCCACGCTGCTGCCGGGCTTGATGCCGGCGTTGATCGCCGCCTGGTAACCGGTGGGCAGGATGTCGGTAAGAAACAGCACCTGCTCGTCGTCCAGCTCGTCGGGCACCTTGAACGGGCCGGCATTGGCCTTGGGCACGCGCACCAGCTCGGCCTGGCCACCCGGCACGCCGCCATACAGGTGGCTGTAGCCGAACAGTGCGGCGCCCGAAGGAATCTGCTTCTTGTTGAGGATGGCGCCGCGCCCGGGGTTGGTGGTTTCGCACGCGGCGTGCAGGTCCAGCTGGCAGAAGAAGCAGCTGCCGCAGGCGATCACGAACGGCACGATCACCCGGTCGCCCTTGCGTACCGCGGTCACCGCGGGACCGGCCTCCTCCACCACGCCCATGAACTCATGGCCGAAGATGTCGCCCTGTTTGACCTGGGGAATCTTGCCGCGATACAGGTGCAGGTCGGAGCCGCAGATGGCGGTAGCGGTGACACGCAGGATGATGTCGTCGGGCTGTTCGATGCTGGGATCGTCGACCTGATCGACGCGGACGTCGTGGCTGCCATGGTAGGTCAATGCACGCATGAGCTTTCTCCTGGAACAGGGCATGTCCCTATTCCGAAATCGGTCTCGGGCGGACGTTCAGGCTAATTGTTGCGACGGATGCAGTTCGGTTTGCGCCATCAGGCTGTCGACCACCTGGTGCAGCGCTTCGCCATGTTCCAGGCCGTTGGCGCGGGCGCCGCGGTATTCGGCCAGCTGTGCCTCGGCGCTGCCGCCATGCAGCGCCAGGTGGCGCGCATGCTCCAGTATCCAGCGGTCGCTCGCGGGCACCTGGATGGCGATGCGCTCGAGCACCTCCTCCAGCCAGGTGGCGAAGGTCAGCAGACGCTGGCTGGCCGGTTCGATGAACAGCCCGCGCAGGCCCTGGCGCTTGGCACGCCAGCGGTTTTCCAGGGTGAGCACGCGGATCAGCGGGTCATCGCACCAGGCGTGATGCGGGGTGAGCTGCACATGCTCGACCATGGCGCGAAACAGCCCGGCGAGGCACAGCGCATCGTCCAGCCGCGGGCAGGCATCGGCGATGCGCAGCTCCAGCGTCGGATAGCGCAGCGAGGGGCGGATGTTCCACCACAGGTTGGCCGCCGAGCGGATGCAACCGGTGTCGGTCATCACCTGCACGTAGCGCTGGTACTCGGCCTCGTCGGCGAAATGATCGGGGATGCCCATGCGCGGCCACTCGTCGCACACCGCCTGGCGATAGCTCATCAGCCCGGAGGGGCGGCCGCTCCAGAACGGCGAGGATGCACTCAGGCCCAGCAGCAGCGGCAGCCAGGGCGTCAGCCGGTTCATCAGGCGGATACGGTCCACGCCCTCGGCCACGCCGACATGCACGTGCAGCCCGGCCAGCACGCTGCGGCTGGCGACCATGCGGTAATCATCGAAAATCGCTCGGTAGCGCGGCATGTCGGTGGCCCGCACGCGCCGCCACTGGCCCAGTGGATGGGTGCCGGCGGCGAGCACGCCGCAGTCGAATTCCCTGGCCAGGCGCGCCAGGGTGCGGCGTGCACCTTCCAGGCACTGACGGGCATCCGTGAGGCTGTGCAGCACCGGGGTGACCACTTCGAACTGGGCGGCGAACATCTCCCGCGTCACCCGCTCGCCGAGCTCGTACTGACAGGCCGTGGCGAAGGCCTCCACGTTGCGCCTGGCCACCTGGCGGCTGGTCAGGTC
Source organism: Pseudomonas hydrolytica (assembly GCF_021495345.1). Classification (NCBI taxonomy): domain Bacteria; kingdom Pseudomonadati; phylum Pseudomonadota; class Gammaproteobacteria; order Pseudomonadales; family Pseudomonadaceae; genus Ectopseudomonas; species Ectopseudomonas hydrolytica. Next base: position 2,443,894 of record NZ_CP099397.1, on the reverse strand, counting down.
GGTGAGAAAGTACTCTTCCTCGATGCCGAAAGTGCTCTGTGTCATGTCCCGTCCACTCCGCCTTTGCTGCTGTTGAGCGGCGTCGGGGCGTGAGGGTTCAACCTCTCGGACGAAGCGGCAGGCACCGGCAAATTAGGTGGAATCTTGTCCCGGCGGCGCCCTCCTAAACAGAACAAGGCCCGTTCGAGGAGAACCCTTTCATGTCGATCGCCAGCTTCGTCGACAGCACCTCCGCCACCCCCATTGCGCCACCGCCCCGGCAAGGCACCTGGCAACGCACCTATCGCCAGCTGCTGGACGAACCCGTGCCGGGCCATGCCCTGGCGCTGGAGTTTCTCGAGCAATGCCTGGAGCAGGCCCGCGAGCTGCCCTGCGAGCTGCCGTCCCGCGTAGAGGAACTGACGCAGTGGTCCCGGCAGCATGCGCAGGCGGTGACCGAACAGTACGCGGCCTACCTGGCGAGCCGGCGCGCCGGTGCCGAGCGGCGCTACTTTCCGCATCGCTCCCATGCCCTGCACTTTCTGCGCGCGGTGGCGCCGACCAAGCTTGTCGATGGCGCCTGGCTCTACGGCACGCTGCCGCACTGGCGCGACGCGCGCATGCACGCACTGGTGCGTACCTACCTGGAAGAGCTGGGCGACGGCGTGCCGGCGCAGAACCACGTGCTGCTGTATCGCCGGCTGCTGCATACCCAGGGCTGCGACGACCTCGAGGCGCTGGACGACGGACTCTATCGCCAGGGAGCGATCCAGCTGGCCCTGGGCCTGGCGTGCGAGCGTTATCTGCCGGAAATCATCGGCTACAACCTGGGTTACGAACAGCCGCCCCTGCACCTGCTGATCAGCAGTTTCGAGCTCAACGAGCTGGGCATCGATCCCTACTATTTCCAGCTGCACGTGACCATCGACAACAGCGCCACCGGCCATGCCGCCAAGGCCGTGCAGTGCGTGCTGGACAATCTGCCTGTCGTCGGCGACGCCGAGGCGTTCTACCAGCGCGTGCGAAACGGCTATCGCCTCGGCGAGCTGGGCACGGGCTCGACGGCGGTGATCGAAGCCTTCGACCTACAGCACGAGCTGCTGGCGATGCTGGAGCGCAAGCGCAGCGTGGCCAGCCAGGTGCATTCCGATTACTGCCGTATCGGCGGGCGCACGGTCAACGAATGGCTCGGCGCCGAAGGCGATGTGGCCGGCTTTCTCGACGCCCTGCAGCAGCATGGCTGGATCAGGCGCGACAGGGATCCGGCCAACAGCCGCTTCTGGCGTCTGGTGCAGGGTGAAGGCGCGGCGATGTTCGGCGTGTTCAGTCCCTACGAAAAGCAATTGCTGCACGACTGGATCGCCGGCGACTGGAGCCAGGACGAGCAGACCAACCCCTTCCGCCCGCGGCGCCCTGCCCAGGTCTCACACCTGCCCGGCGCCGCGACCCAGGGCGGCGAACTGGACCGCGAACGGCGCGAGCTGCAGGCGCAGCTGGCAGGTCTCGATCCAGCCGGCCGCGAACGTCGCCTGATCGAACTGCTGGCTCCGGCGCACCATGCCTCTGCGGCCGGCCTGGCGGCCACGCGCAGCTTCGCCGCGCTCTTGCAGCAGGCTCACTGACTCTGGAGACACCCATGCATCAGCCGGATTTCGCTTCGCCCGCCACCCTCGCCCTGCTGCGTCTGGGCACGCTACTGCGGGCACGCGGTTATCACTTCATCACGCCGACGCCGGCGACCCACCAACGGGTCAATGGCCGCCCCGGCAACGAGCAGGCACGCGATCTGCGCGACGTCTTCGGCTGGAGCCGCCCGTTCGCCGATGGGCTGCTGGAACCCGAGATCATCGAAGCCATGGACGAAGCGCAGGTGCTGCAGGGGCAGGACGGGCAATGGCGCAGCCGGGTGCGCTGGTCGACCCTCGACGGCGGCCTGTATGCCCATTCGCGCTTTCCCACCGAGGAGGCCGATGCGGTGTTCTTCGGTCCGGATACCTATCGCTTCACCCGTCTGCTGCGCGAGCACCTCACGCACTGCCACCAGCCGCTGCGGCGCATCGCCGATATCGGCTGCGGCGCGGGGCCCGGCGCCATCACCGCGGCGCAGCTGCGTCCGGGGGCGCAGGTGCTGGCCCTGGACATCAACGAACGAGCGCTGGCCATGACCGCGGTGAACGCGCGGCTGGCCGGCATCTTCAATCTGGAGGTGAGCAAGAGCGATCTGCTCAGGGATGTGGACGGCTACTTCGATCTGATCATCGCCAACCCGCCCTACATGCTCGACCCGCAGCAACGCACCTATCGCCATGGCGGCGGCAAGCACGGTGCGGGTCTGTCGCTGGCGATCTTCGATACGGCCATGGAACGTCTGGCCCCTGGCGGCACGCTGCTGCTGTATACCGGCGTGGCCATCTTCGACGGCGAGGATCCCTTCCTCAACGCCATCCGCCTGTCGCTGGGCGACACCGGCTGGGACTGGAGCTACGAGGAAATCGATCCGGACGTGTTCGGCGAGGAGTTGCAGCACCCGGCCTATGCGCAGGCCGATCGTATCGCCTGCGTGGCGCTGCGCCTGACCTATCAGCCGCAGGCGCGACAGCGTTGAGCAGCAGGTGCCTGCCGCGCGCAGGCACCCGCCTGGTGAGGATCAGGCTGCCTTGGCCTCGCCCTGCTTGAGCGATTTGCGCAGGGTTTCCATGGCCTGGCCGAGGTCCTCCAGTTCGCGCTTGCCGAGGAGCTTTCTGGCCTGCGGGAACATGTCGTTTTCCTCTTCCTCGATATGGTGCTCGAGCAGCTCCTTGAGCACCTTGACGCGGCCGGCGAACTCCAGGGTCGAGGGCGAGGTCTGCTTGATGTCCGGCAGCACCAGCGCCTCGACGGCGCGGTGTTCTTCCTTCGCCTCGATGGCCAGCACCGCATCGTCCTTGCTGCCGGCCTGGCGGAACGCGGGATAGAAAATCTGCTCTTCCAGCGCGGTATGAATCTTCAGTTCCTGCTCGATCTTGCTGATCAGTTTCTTGCGCGTCTGCACCGCGCGCTCGGTGGTTTCCTCGAGCCGGCTCAGCAGCTCCTTGACGGTTTCATGGTCCTTCTTCAGCAGTTCGATGGCGTTCATCGTCATGCACTCCTCAGGTCTTGTAATCACGCAGGCTGGAACGTCAGGGCCCGCTAGAAGCGGGCCCTGACGAAGCGGTCACGAGTTACGACCGCCGTGGCTGTTCTGGCCACCCTTGCGCCCTGCCTCGGACGCTCTTTCGCGGTCATTGGCAAAGTTGCCGCCGCTGTTGTGGCCGCCCTTGCGGCCGGCTTCCGATGCCTTTTCACGATCGTTTGCGAAGTTACCCGGATTCTTGCTGGTAGCCATTGCTGGTACCTCCTGATAGTTGTTCGCGAGGCGTTATTGCCTTCACATAAATTGAGGCAGATCAGGCGTCGAGTCGTTCAGGGTATTTTTCATCGTTCCCGACTGCCTGCGCACTCAACCATTGACCACGCTGCCGCCGTTGACGTGGAGCATCTGCCCGGTCATGTAGGAGGCGTCGTTGCTGGCCAGGTAGACATAGGCCGGGGCCACTTCCGAGGGCTGCCCAGGGCGCCCCAGCGGGGTGTCGGCGCCGAACTCGGCGACCTTGTCGGCGCTGAAGGTGGACGGGATCAAGGGTGTCCAGATCGGCCCTGGTGCCACGCCGTTGACCCTGATGCCGCGCGGCGCCAGGTTGATCGCCAGGGAGCGGGTGAACGAGGTGATCGCGCCCTTGGTCGAGGAGTAGTCGAGCAGCATGGGGTTGCCCTTGTAGGCCGTGACCGAGCTGGTGTTGATGATGCTGGCGCCCGATTGCAGGTGCCTGAGCGCCACCTTGGTGAGCTGGAACATGGCCAGGATGTTGGTGCGAAAGGTACGCTCCCAATCCGCCTCCTCCAGCTCCAGCAGGTCTTCCTTGGGATGCTGCTCGCCGGCGTTGTTGATCAGGATGTCGAGGCGTCCCCACTTGGCGATCACCGCATCGACGACGCACTGGCAGAAGCCTGCGTCGCCCACGTCGCCGGCCAGGGCGATCGCCTCGCTGCCATGGCGGGTCACCTCGTCCACGGTCTTTTGCGCGTCTTCGTTCTCGTCGAGATAGACCAGCGCGACCTTGGCCCCTTCCAGGGCGTAATGCACGGCGACGGCGCGGCCGATGCCGCTGTCGCCGCCGGTGATGATCGCCACCTTGCCGGCGAGCTTGTCGGCGGCGCGGTAGCTATCGGACAGGTACACGGGTTCGGGATGCATGGCGTGCTCGAGACCGGGTTGTCGATCCTGATGCTGCGCGGGCAATGTCTTGTCGTTCATCTGCGCTTCTCCGCTGATGGTTGATGCGCTACACCGCCTGCAGGCGTGGGCTGGCGATCACGGGGTGAGTCTTGTGGCGATTCTCGAAGCAGAAGTTGGTGGCCTGCACGTAGCCCTCGGCCGAACCGCAGTCGAAGCGTTGGCCCTTGAACTTGTAGGCCAGCACGCAGCCCTGCTGGGCCTGCTTCATCAGCGCGTCGGTGATCTGGATCTCGCCGCTCTTGCCCGGCTCGGTCTGCTCGATCAGTTCGAAGATGTCGGGGGTGAGAATGTAGCGACCGATGATCGCCAGGTTGGACGGTGCGTCTTCGGGGTTCGGTTTTTCCACCATGCGCTCGACGCGAAAGATGTCCTCGCGCAGCGCTTCGCCGGCGATCACGCCGTAGCGCGACACCTCGTCCATGGGCACTTCCTCGATCGCCACGATGGAGCAGCGGAACTGCTCGTAGAGCTTGACCATCTGGCTCAGCACGCCGTCGCCGTCGACGTTAAGGCACAGGTCGTCGGCCAGCACCACGGCAAAGGCCTCGTCGCCGATCAGCGGGCGACCGGTGAGGATGGCATGGCCGAGGCCCTTCATCTCCACCTGGCGGGTATAGGAAAAGGTGCAGGTTTCGATCAGATGGCGAATGCCGATGAGGGATTTTTCCTTGCTGGTATTGGAAATCTCGTGCTCGAGTTCGTAGCTGATGTCGAAGTGGTCTTCCAGCGAGCGCTTGCCGCGCCCGGTGACGATGGCGATCTGGGTAAGGCCGGCCTCGAGCGCTTCCTCGACGCCGTACTGGATCAGCGGCGTGTCGACCACCGGTAGCATTTCCTTGGGCATCGACTTGGTAGCGGGAAGAAAGCGGGTACCGTAACCCGCAGCGGGGAATAAGCATTTCGTGATCATGAGGCTCGTACCAAATGAGTGGGTTGGTACTAGAACCTGACTCGCTCGCCGCTTCGCGGGTTCAAGGTATTTCGCCGCCCGCGCCTTCCCGTAGAGGCCCTCGCGAGCGCGCCCGGGAGGCCTGCCAGCGGCATCCCGTCACCTCGGTACGTTCAGGTGCGGCCACCGCCGTGGCTGTTTCGGCCACCCTTGCGTCCGGCTTCGGTCGCTTTCTGACGGTCGTTGGCGAAGCTGCCCCGCTGCTGCGCCCGCCCTTCTTGCCGGCCTCCGAGGCCTTCTGACGATCATTGGCGAGATTTCCGGGGTTATGGTTCATGTCGCGGTCTCCTCGACTGGCCAGGCAACATTGCCCTGCTCTGATTTGGAGAAAGCGCCAGCAGCGGATGTTCAGCCTATTTGCGGGGGTGTTCGGAGGGCTGCTGACGAGCGGTAATGAGCGCCTGGGCATGTCAGCTTCCCTCTCCCGGCGAGAGAGGGAGCCGGCCAATGCCCGGGCGCTTGCCTCAGACGCTGGTGCAGGGATCCGGCGCCCAGTCGCCCAGGTCCGGGTTGTTGCAGGCACTGCTGATGATGCCGGTGCCGCGGCTGCTGACCTGCTGCGCCTCGCTGCGCTTGGCGCTGGCCTTCTGGATCTTCTGCTCGGTCACCACCGCTTCCTGCGGCACCGGTTTGGCCGCCGGTGCCGGCTTGCTGGCCGGCGCGCTTTCCACCTTGGCGGCCACCGCCACCTGCTGGCGTTCCAGACCGACCTGCTGCAGGTCCTTCTCGTAGGCCTGGGTGTAGGTGTTGATGTCCTCGCCGGTGCGGCCGTCGGCAGCCGCCAGCAGGGCGTTGGTTTCCTTCAGGCCGCTGAGTATTTCGGCGAAGCGATTGCGCCCTTCGCTGTCGCTCATGGTCTTGTTGCGGTGGGCCGCGCGCAGGTTCTCGAACTCGCGCTGATAGCAGTCCTGCGCCGCCTTGGCGTGGACGATGCTGCGATCCAGGTCCATGGTGCTGCGCTCGAAGTCGCTGCCGTAGGAGGCGATGCGCTGGCGATCGTCGCTGATCTGCCGTTGCCGCTCGGTGTAGTAGCCAGCCGCCCCGCCGACCAGGGCGCCGGCCGCCGCACCGATCAGCGCGTTGCGCCCGGCATTGTCGCCACCGCTCAGGGCACCGGCCAGGCCGCCGAGCAGGCCGCCGGTGACGGCGCCGGTGGTCACCGATTTCTGCATGGCCGCATCGGAAGCGCGCAGGTGATTGACCGGCTCGTAACAGGCCGGGTAGTAGTTGGCCTGGGTGGTCTTGGCCACCTTGGAGCTGACGCCACCACCGACACTGGCGCAGCCTCCCAGCAAGAGGATGGAGAAGGCTCCGGCGAACATCAGCGAGGAGCGTATGAAGCGGATCTGCGGGTATTCCATGGTATTGGCCTCATGCTTGAGTTGTCTGATTCCATCCTGCCGGCCGGGGCGTACGGCGCCCTCACCCGCGGCCCGGCTCTCCTGCTTCAGGGTGCCAGCAGCTCCTTGAGAATGGCTGCCGGATCGGCCCTGCGTTGCTGGCGATATTCGCCTACGTGCTTCACAAACAGCGTAGCCCGTTTCACCAGGCTCTTACCCAGCACGGGCTGGCGTTCCAGCTCCTGCCGGGTGCGCTGAAACTGCGCCTGGATCACCGCATCGCTGTAGCGCGTGCCGGTGGCCAGGTTGTCGATGTAGATGCTCACCGCGCCGTCCAGCGCACTGCGGCCATTGGCGATGGCCGACTCGTAGAGTTTCACCGCGGTCTGGTCCTTGGCCTGGCGCGCCTGGTTCAGGCTGTTCTGCAGGTTGGTCAGGCGGATGTTGTAGTTGTTGACCGTTTCGGCCACCAGCGCGGCGGACTGGATCAGGTTGGCCGCCGCCTCTTGACGCTGCTGGGCGATCAGCGAAACGTTGCGCTTGAGCTCCTCGTTGATCAGCGCCAGGCGCGCCTGCAGCTCGGGGTCGTCACTGCCGGCGATGATGCTGTCGAGCAGCAGGGTCGGGTCGTCGGCCGCCTCGATCTCGTCGGTCAGGCCGGCCAGGCGCCCCTCGCGCTGCCATTGTTCGAACAGCTCCTGATAGCGCGAGCGCGGCGCCGACAGCGCGCCCAGGGCGACGCGAAAACCGGTGGTCTCGTTGCGCTGTTCGCTGCCATCGGCGGCGAACGAGGGGTACTCGCGACGCATGCCGGTGAACAGGGTCATTTCCCCTTCCAGGTAGTTGCCGCCCTTGACCACGAAACCGCCGTAGGTGCCCTGGCGGCGGCCCGCATGCACCATCTGGAAGGGGTCGTGAACCATTTCCGCGGCGTTGCCGATCACGTCGTGCAGGCCCAGTGGGTTGGGCTTTCTGCTGCCCACCGGCAGCAGCCGTGCGCCCTGCCCCGTGCCGCCGGCGACCTGGGTGAACACCGCCCAGTCGGCCAGCGGGCCGTCGCCTTCGACGCCCTCCTCGCGCCGCGGAAACAGCCTGCCCTCCAGCTCCTGGCGACTCACCGCATGCCCGCCGCGGGCGGCGAATTCCCATTCCACTTCGGTGGGCAGGCGCACGAAACCGACGCCGCCGTCTTCCGGGTTGCTGCCGCGGCCGCTGATCGGCAGCCGCTCGCGGTGATGCCGCAGCAGCCAGGCGCTGTACACCGCGGCGAAGCGCTCGGCCTCGAAGCGCGACAGATTGACCTTGGGCCGGCGCGCCATCACCCCGCCGGCCACCGGCGTGCACACCTCCTCGCCAGCGCCGGCCAGCGCCGGCGCCTGATCCATCACCTGCTGGTACTGGCGCTCGGTCACCTCGTACTTGCCGACGAAATACAGCATGGGCTTGAGCAGCTCGTCGTCCTGGCGGATCGGCAGGGTCGGCGCGATGCGGCTGCGCCAGTCCTCGGGCAGATCCTCGACGACGAACTGGCCGTTGATGAAGTCGCGGCGGTAGCCGGAAATGAAGGATTGCTGATAGCCCGGATCGCCCTCATTGAACGGGTAGCCGAGGCTGATCTCGCGGTCGTCCAGCGTGCCGCGAGCAAGGATATAGACATGCCGAAAGACCATCTCGCCGCCGCAGGGCAGCGGCAGGGCGACATCGTCCTCCAGCGGTTTCGGGTTGTAGTTTTGCGGGGTGCCCGGTGCCTGCGCCGCGGCGCTTGGCTGCGGGCTTGGGGTTGGCGGCGCTTCCTGCGGCGCGGCCTCCTCCGCCGCCTGAGCCTGGGCGGCGACCGGCTTGGCCTGTTCCCCCTCGGAGCAGCCGAGCACCAACAATGCGGGCAACAGCAGGGCCCAGTGACCTCTAGACATCGCGCAATCCTTCCGAAGCTTCGATTCGTGCAGCCCGCCAGCCGCCCGAGGCGGCCGCCAGGCTGCTGCACAACAGGGTGACCAGCAGGGCCAGTAGGTAATGTCCGGCCAGCAGGCGGCAGGCGTACTCGCCGGGGCTGTGCTGGAACAGCTGGTTCAGGCCGAACTCCGCGCCGGCATACAGCGCCCAGGCCAGCAGCGTGCTGAACAGTCCGGTATAGAGCGCCTGCAACACCACGAAGGCGACCAGCGCAGAGGACGAGAAGCCCAGCAGGCGCAACACCGACAGCGCGCGGCGCTTGCGCTCGACCGCGGCCAGTGCGCTGGCGGTCATGGCCGCGAAGGCGCCGCCCAGCGCCAGGCAGGCGATGATCCAGAACACCAGGGTCAGGTTGCGGCTGAGCGAGCGCACCTGGGCGATGGTTTCGGCCTGGGTTGCGACTTCGAGGTTGCGCCCGGCGAAGTGGCGGCGCAGCACTTCGACGCTGTCGAGGTCGGCGGCGTACAGGCGAAAGCTCGGGTAGATCCGCCCGACCGCAGTGGACTCTTGCCCGGGCCAGCCGAATGCGCTGACGGCCAGACCGTCGCGGTAGTCTTCGGCAGCCTCCAGCAGGCGCAGGTCGGCGAACAGCGCGTCGCGGGCGAAGGCGCTGAGCGGCAGCACCGCCTGTACGCGCAGGCCGGTGCGCTGAAACTCGCTGCGCCCGCTTACCTGACGGCCGAAGGCGGCCTGCAGCTGGTCCCCGGCGATCACGCCGAGCTTTTCCGCCGCGCGCTGGCTGAGCACCACGGCATCCAGCGCCAGGGGCTGATCCAGCTGCGGCAACAGGGGATCGCCCGGTGCGGTGGGGATCATTTCCACCGTCACCCGCCCGCTGTCGCTGGACAGCTCGGCCGTGGCGGCGATCTGCCGCGTGCGCGGGATGACGAAGGCCACGTCCTGGCGGGCGCGCAACTCGGCGATGGCCTCGTTGCCGAAGCGCCCGCCGCCCAGCGGGATCACCTCGCGGATGCCGGGGTCGCGCTCCAGGCGTTCGGTCAGGGTGCTGATCAGGCCGAACTTGAGACCGAACAGCACCAGCAGGGGGGCCAGCACCGCCACCAGCGCCAATATCGCGCAGGCCGACAGTCGCCCTTCGCGGCGGTAGTCGTGCCAGGCCAGTTGGCCCATCAGGCGCAGGCGCATCAGCCGGCCTCCTGCAGGGTCGCCAGCACGCCGCCCTGCTCGCCGCGCTCCACCGCCAGGCGCAACGGCTGCAGCCCGACGCGCCGGGCCAGCGCTTCGTCATGGGTGGCGATGAGGATGCAGGCGCCCTGCTCCTGCGCGCGCTCCACCAGTAGCTGCATGACCCGCTCGGCATTGAGCGGGTCGAGCGATGCGGTGGGTTCGTCGGCCAGCACCAGGGCCGGGCCGTGGGCCAGGGCGCGGGCGATGCTGACGCGCTGCCGCTGGCCCACCGACAGCGCGGCCGGCAGCTTGTCCAGCTGGTCGGCGATTTCCAGGCGCTCGGCCAGGCGCTGCACGGTGACGTCGTCGGGCATGCCGAGCAAGGCGCGCGACAGGCCGATATTGTCGCGCACGTCGAGAAAACCCAGCAGCCCGCCGGTCTGCAGCACGTAGCCCATCAGCCGGCTGCGCAACTCGGCCAGCTGATCCTGACGATCGTGCCGCCACAGCGCGGCGATATCGCGGGTCTGCCCGTCGCGGGTGAATTCCAGGGCGCCGCCGGGGTCGGGGCTGAGTACCAGGGCCAGCAGGTCGAGCAAGGTGCTCTTGCCGCTGCCGCTGGGCCCGACCAGTGCCAGGCGCTGCCCCGGGCGCAGGTCCAGGCGCGGCACCTGCAGGCGGTAACCCGGTCGGCTCTTGCCGATATCGCGCAGGCGCAGCATCAGGGCAGCGTCGCCAGCGGCACGCGGTACAGCGCGTCGCCCGGTTGTGCATCGCCAAAGCGCACCCAGTGGCCGATGTCGTTGTGGAAGGTTTCATACAGGCGGATCTTCGATTCCAGCTCGTCGATGTAGTCCTGCTGTTCGGCGACGCTGAGCGACAGCCACAGCTCCTGGGTCATGTTCAGCGACTTGCTGCGGTACGGCAGCCCTTCCAGGTACTCGCCGAGGATGCCGGACTCGGCCAGGTTGCGGCCCTGACTCAGGCCGCTGGGGTCGCGGCTCATGTAGGCGCTGGCGCTGGCGATTTCCTGGAAGAAGTCCTTGGGCGAGGACTGGGTACGCCGCGCCGCGTCGACGATCAGCTTGAGCGACTGCTGCAGGTCGTTGAGCTGCAACTTGGTCAGTAGCACGCAGACCTGGAAGGCCGGCAGCGAGGGGTTGGTCAGGTCGTGGTCGGCGGTCCAGGCAGTGACCAGCTGCGGTGCCTGGGTGGCCGAGCGGCGGCCGAGAAAGTCCATCTGCATGGCATAGCCGATGGCATTGCTCTTGGCCGCGATGCTGCGCGTGGACTGATGTTCGGACGGCGCCTGGACCTGGTTGTTGGCCACCTGATTGACCAGTTCGGCGAAGATCATCCCGATCTCCTTGACCGTCTGCCCGAACTTTTCCACCTCGCCGTCGGCCACCGGGATGTACAGGTCGCCGATCAGCGGGTTGGCGTCGGCGGTCAGGCTGCGGTACTGCTGTTCGGCGAAACCGTGGTTGTCGCGGCCGATGGGCGTACGCAGGTGCAGCGCGTAGATCTTGATCTGCTTGCGCAGCGCCGCCTCGCGCACCTCGGCCTCGTTCATCTGCGTGCGGCTCAGCGGGTCGTTCTTGCGCAGCGCCCCGGCATCGGTGACCAGCAGGATCAGCCGGCCGCTGTAGGGCGTCCAGTCCATGCCTTCCACGGCCTCCATCACGCCGGCGAAGGCATCCTCGTTGAAAGCGTGGCTGGAGACGCTGGTGGCCTTGACCTGGCGCGCCAGGTCGACGAAACGCTGCGGGTCGCTGCCCTCTTCCAGGGTCACCAGGGTGCGGGTGACGTACTCCAGCCCCGGCGTCTTGTCGACGTTGCTGCGAAAGCCCACCAGACCGAAGCTGACGTTGTCCAGATCACCGCGGCTGGCGATCTGCTTGTGCAGCTCGTCCACCACTCGCACCACGCGGTCGATGTAGGGCTGCATGGACACCGAGGTATCGACCACCAGCACGATGCCGGTGCGGAACTTGTCGTGCTGGTAGCGCTGGCTGCCGTCGCCGATCACCTTTTCGGCGTCGCCCGGGTCGATGGAGGCCACGTTGAGCAGTTGCACCGGCGCGCCGCCGGCGTCGTAGCTTTCGGCCGAATCGAAGATCGGCAGCAGGTAGAACTGCTCCTGCGGGATGGCGTTGGCGGCCGGCTCCAGCGCAATCACCTCCGGCGGCGCCGTCTCGTAGCGGGCCTGGTGCAGCGCCGTGCGGGCCGTGGCCGGGTCGGCCAGGTACTGCTCCAGGGTGCTGCGGCTGTCGAGGAACATCACCGGCGAGCGCCCGGAGCGCTCGGTGAACTTGAGCACCAGGCTCTGTTTCCAGTCGCTGGCCTGATCCGCCGCCAGCCAGCCGTCGCGCGTGCCATCGCTGGAGGCGCCCACCTGCAGCCAGGTGCGCCCGGCCTGCTCTTCACGGCGGTAGACATACAGCACCGAAAAGGCCGGCAGCTCGCGCCCCTGTGCGGCCTGACCGGGTTCGCTGGCCAGACGTGCATCGGGCTTGCTCAGCACGCGCTGGAACAGTGTCTTCTTGCCCGGCATCAGCAGCGGGCGCTCGCCGCCGTCGGTGGCCAGGGCGCCGGGCGTGCCTTCGCTTACCACCGGCGGCTTCGCATCGTCCGCCGGTGGGTCGCTCTGCGCCTGCTCGGGTGACGGCGGTTTGGGCGAACCGCTGAACAACCAGTAGCCACCGCCGGCCAGCACCAGCAGGCCGACCAGCGCCAATGCCGCTATCGCCAGCATCGGGCTGCGCGAAGGTGCGGCTTGCACCGCAGGTTTGGCGGGCGGGACGCGGGTGGGATGCTCCTCGGTTGAACGCGGTGCCTCGCTCTGCGCCGATGGCATGCTTACCGAAACCGCCTGCAGGCCGCCGAGGTCGGTCGGCATGGAGCGCTGCGCCGGCGCGTCCGGCAGGCCCAGCGGGCGGAACTGGGTGGCTTCGCTGTCGCCGCCGGTTGCTGCGGGGGGCGGGCTGGCGGCCAGTTCGTCCAGCGCCTTGATCAGCGCCGCGGCATCGGGGAAACGATCGGCCGGATCCTTGGCCAGCAGGCGGCTGAGGATGGGCTGGTAGCGCCCCTGGGCAATCGGCAGCTCGGGCAGTGGCTGGGTGAGGTGGGCCAGCGCGGTGGACAGCGAATCGGCGCCGACGTAGGGCAGCTGACCGGTGAGAATCTCGTAGAGCACCACGCCCAGGGCATAGAGGTCGGTACGCCCGTCGACCTGTTGGCCGCGCGCCTGCTCCGGGCTCATGTAACTGGGGGTGCCGACGGCGAAGCCGGCCTGGGTGAACTGGGTACGGTCTTCCAGCGACTTGGCGATGCCGAAGTCCGACAGCACCGCGGTGCCGTCGGCGCGGAACAGGATGTTGGCCGGTTTGACGTCGCGGTGCACCAGGCCCTGGGCATGGGCATAGCCGAGCGCCGAGGCGATCTGGCGCAGGTACTGGATACCCTGCTCCGCGCTCAGCCCGGCGGCGATGCGCTCCTTCAGCGTGCCGTTGGGCAGGTACTCCATGGCCATGTAGTAATGGCTGCCGACATTGCCGATGTCGTGGATGGTCACGGTATTGGGATGGGACAGCCGCGCCAGGGTCTTGCCCTCGCGCAGGAAGCGCTCGCAGAAGCTGGGATCGGCAGCCAGCGCCGCGGCCATCACCTTGAGCGCCACCTTGCGCTCCAGCGAGCGCTGGGTGGCCAGGTAGACCACGGCCATGGCGCCGTCGCCCAGCTCGCGCTCGATCTCGTACCCCGGTATTTCGATATCCATGGGTTACTGCGTCCTTCAATAGGCTTTGACGACTATGGCGGTGATGTTGTCCGGCGCCCCGCGGGTCAGGCCCAGATGCACCAGGCTGCGCACCATCTCGTAGGGCGCGACGTGGCCGAGCACGTCCTGCAGTTCGTGCTCCTCGACGGTACGGGTGAGGCCGTCGCTGCACAGCAGGAAGCAGTCGCCGGGCAGCACCTGCAGCTGCACCTCGGCCAGCTCCAGGCGCTCCTGGGCGCCGACCGCGCGGGTGACGATATTGCCCATGGGGTGCTCGCGCGCCTCGGCTTCACTGAGCACGCTGCTGTCGATCAGCTCCTGCACGTAGCTGTGATCGTGACTGATGGCCTGCAGCACGCCGTCGCGCAGGCGGTACAGGCGGCTGTCGCCGGCCCACAGACAGACGGCCTGCTCGCCGCGCGCCACCAGCAGCACCAGGGTGCTGCCCATCATGCTCACGCCACGGCGCTGCGCCTCTTCGCGCACCGTACGATTGACCTCGTCGACGCAGTCGCGCAATGCCTGCACGTAGTCATCGAGCTGCTGCGTGGGCATCACCCGGCGCAGGCTGTCGACGATCAGGCTGCTGACGAAATCCCCTGCGGCATGCCCGCCCATGCCGTCGGCCACCGCCCACAGGCCGATCTCCTGGGCGTCCAGGCAGGCGTCCTCGTTGACCTGGCGGACCATGCCGACATGGCTGTGGCTGGCGGACTGGTACTGCTCCACTGCGGCTGCGTTCATCATCGGCTCTCGCTCTGCAACTGCGCGGCCAGGCTGGGAGCCGGCGATACATCCGCTCCCAGCAACAGGCCACTGAACGCCTGCGCTGCCGGCATCCCGGCGCAGCACAGCAGGCCGGCGGCGACATGCTCCGAGCCGCGCCCCCACCACAGACTGGCGCCTTCACAGGTGAGCTGAGCCAGCACGGCCAGGCGCTCGGCCGGGCTGGCGACACCGAAATGCATCTGCCGAAAGCCTGGCGTGCGCGGCCTGCGCCGGCTGCAAGGCGGATCGCCAAGGGCGGCCACCGCGGCCTCGAAGGCCTCGCATTCGCTGCCTTCCTCCAGCGTCGACAGCAACAACGCCTCAGCCTGCTCGTACCAGGCGTCCGGGCCGCCGAGCAGCGAGCCCAGGTCGGCATCGGCGTCCAGCAGGCAGGCGATGGTCAGCGGGAAGTAACGGCCGACCCGGTCGACGCTGGGCATCATCACCCCGGTGACCGCTTCGCTGCTCACCAGGCCCGGCGCCAGGGCGAAGCGCCACAGCGGGCTGACCAGATAGGCATCGAGCCAGGCCGGGCCAAGCTCCTGCTGGCTGGTGGCGATGCCCGTGGCCAGCCAGGCATCCCAGGATTCGATGAAGGCGCTGGGCAGGCCGCGATGGATGAAGTCGCCGCGGCTCGCCAGCTTGCCGTAGAAGCCCACCGTCATAACCGCTCCGGCAAGCTGAAGCCGCTCAGCACACGGCCACGGAAGGGATTGAAGGCGCTGCTGGCGCGCAGTTCGCAGGCCACGCTGGCGTTGTCCACGCGCAGGCGCAGGGTGAAGCGGTCCGGCGAGGCGCCGGGGGTCAGGTCGGATTGCTCGAGCAGACGGAACCAGGCCCAGGGGCCGTCCAGGGTCAGGCCGGAACGCCCGGCGCTGGTCGGCGGGGTGATCGACAGGCGCACCACCCCCAGGCTGTTGGGGCTCGGCCACTGCATCGCCACCGGCCGGCTGGGACCGTGGTCGTAGGTCATCTGCTGGCCGTCCAGATCGAGGATGAACTGGCTGATCGCCGCGTCCATCGCCACCGGTTTGAGCTCGAAGCGCACCGTGGGCTGGGTGCCGCCGGAGCGGAAGAAGGCATCGCGGATCGCCGCCGCGCGCTGGAAGGTCTGCAGCACGCCGCTGCCTATCCCCAAGCGCTCGGCCGCCCCCGGCTGCCAGCGCCAGGTGGTTGCCGAGGTGTCGACGTAGGGCTGCAGGTACTTGCGGAAGTAGTTGTCCATCACCCCGCCGACGCCGAAGAAGTTGCCGAAGTCCTCCAGCGTGGCGTCACGCGTGCTGCCACTGTCCAGCGGATAGCGGCCGGCCAGCGACTGGCGGTAGACGTTGACCACCTCGGCCACCCAGGCGGCGTTGAGCTGGCTGCGGATGCCGCCCATCATGCTGTTGGTGGTGGCGCTAACCACCGAGTTGACCAGGTTCTGCACCAGCGGCGGCTGGCGTTCGCCGGCCAGCTTGACCCGCTGCGCCGAGGCCACGGCCTGATTCTTCGCCTCGCCGAGCAAGGCGTCGCCACTGGCGCCGCTCATGGCGCTGAGCTGCACGTAGAGTTCGTTGAACTGGGCCAGCAGGTCGTCGATGGGCGCACTGTTGCTACCCTCGGGCTTGCGCACCAGGCTGTTCAGCTCGTTGAAGCGGGCGGTGATCGGGTCCACCTGTGGCGCGGCCTGCGGCTGGTTCTGCCCCCCCTGGCCGACCAGCGAGCCGAGTTGCTGCTTGAGCTTGTCCACCGTGCCGTCGGCGGCCTTGAGCTTGTCGGCGAGCAGGCGGTCTTCCTGCTGCAGGTCGGTTTCCCGCGCCACCGCCTCGAGCAGCTGCTTGAGCGGCGAATTGGGCCCGGAGAGCACGCGCATCACGTCGGCCGCCTGGGCCACGCTGGTGATGGCGACGAAATCGATATCGCCGAGCAGGCTTTCCCACTGGCCGAGAAAGTCCTGGAAGTACAGGTTGCGTACCTCCAGGGCCAGGCTGGCGGCGTCCTGGTTGTCCGCCAGCGGTCGGCCCAGCACCCACTGCTCCTCGGCCAGCGCGCCGGACTGGCTGAGGCTGGCGACCATGAATACCTGGCGATAGCCGCGGTAGGTGTAGAAGCCGCTCAGTGGATCGTTCAGCGGCTTGCCGCTCTTGCGGGTGAACACCAGGGCGGCGTCGCGCCCGGCCGCTTCGCTGATGCGAAAGTCCGGCAGACCGTCAGGCAGCTTCTGTCGCTTGACCCGGTTGTACACGCGCTGCGCCACCGACATCTGCTGCAGCTGACGACGCAGGTCCTCGATCAGGTTCTCGTCCAGCCGCGCCGGTGGCGGCTTGCGCGCGAACAGCGCATCGAGGTGCTCGCCGAGGGCCAGGCGCTGATCCGGCGCCAGATCGCGCGGCAGGCTCTGGTCCCAGTCCAGGTTGATCCAGGCCTTGATGAAGTCCGCATCGTACTGGTCGGCGCTGGCCAGCATCAGATAGGCCTTGAGCCCCTCGTAGAGGAAGTCGGAATTGCCGCCGCTGCGCAGCTGTTCCTCGATGCGGGTCAGCAGCCGCGGCGCCATCACTGCGATCAGTAGCTTGCGATAGACGCTGCCGGCTTCGGCGCCGAGCATGTCGCCCTGGTACAGGCCGAAGCCGGCGGCCCAGGACGGCGGGTTGTCCGCCACGTGGCGAATGGCGTTGAGCAGCGGCAGCACCGCCAGCACCTCGCGCTGCGCCGGGCTCAGGGCCTCCAGCTGACCCTTGAGCGGCGCCACCCGCGCGTCGACCTCGGCGATATAGGCTTGGTTGGCGTTGTAGCTGACCAGCCAGACGCTGGCGACCGCGACGAACAGCAGCACCGAAGCGGCCAGGGCGCCGCGGGTGATCCACTTGCGCCGGCGTTCCACCTTGGGGTTGGCGCCGACCAGGCCGCGCTCGCCGAAGGCCACCTCGCGAAACAGCCGCTCGATGAAGTAGCTGCGCCCGGTGCCGGTCTGCCGCGCCAGGTGCTGGCGATCGAGGTTCATGCTCTGCGCCATGGCACCGATCAGGCGGTCGATAGGGCTGCCTTCCTGAGTGCCACTGGTGAAATAGACGCCGCGCAGCAGCACCCGCTCCTCGTAGGGATTGGGTTTGAACACGCCGTCGAGAAAGCTGGCGAGGTTGTCGCGCAGCGCGGCGAATTGCTGCGGGAAGCCGTAGATCAGGTCACGCCGGTTGGGGTCGCGCTCCTGCTGCAGACGCTCCACCAGGCGTTGGGTCAGGCGCTCCTCGAGCGCGGCGAACTCCTGCTTGAAGCCAGCCAGCGGCCCTTCTCCGCTCTTGCCGTCGTCCAGGGGGAAGGTGGTACCCCAGACCTGGCCGCGCTCCTCCTTGCTGAGGTCGTCGAAGAACTCCATGAAGCCGGGCACCAGGTCGAACTTGGTCAGCATCACGTAGATCGGGAAACGCACGCCGAGCTGGGCGTAGAGCTCCTGCACCCGAGCACGGATGGAACGGGCATGGGCGGCGCGCTCGCTCTCGCTGCCCAGCAGCAGATCGGACAGGCTGATGGCGATGAACGCGCCGTCGATGGGGCGGCGCTTGCGCTGGTTCTTGAGCAGGTCGAGAAAGCCCAGCCAGGCGGCCTTATCCACCTCGGCGTGGCTGTCCTGGGTGGTGTAGCGGCCGGCGGTATCCAGCAGCACGGCCTCGTCGGTGAACCACCAGTCGCAGTTGCGCGTGCCGCCGACGCCACGGATGGCGCCGCCGCCCATATGCTCGGCCAGGGGGAAGTTGAGCCCGGAGTTGACCAGCGCGGTGGTCTTGCCCGAACCGGGCGGACCGATGATCACGTACCAGGGCAGCTCGTAGAGGTTGCGCCGCTCCTGGCCGCCGAGCTTGGCCTTCTTCAGCAGTTGCAGGGCTTCGTCCATGCGCTGCTTGAGGGTCGCCAGCTCCTCGGCGGTGGCCACGCTGGCGGCATCCGGCGCCACCGCCACCAGCCCCTGCATGACCTTGGCGGCGTTGCGCCGCGCCTGGATCAGGCGCAGGACGCGAAAGCCGATCCAGGTCAGGAACAGCAGCGCGATCAGAATCCAGCGCACCGTCGCCGAGGCCAGCGGCTCGAAGCCGCCGATGGCGATCAGCGGGCCGACGAACCAGATCACCAGGCTCAGCGCGGTCAGACCGAGAATAGGCACCAGCCAGCGCACACAGAAATTGAAGAAGGCCTTCACAGGTTGCCCTCCGCGAATACGGTGATCTCCACCCGGCGGTTGCGTGCGCGGCCGGCGGCGCTCTCGTTGGAGGCCACCGGTTCGGTGTCGCTGCGCCCTTCGGCGGTGAAGCGTTCCGGCTGGCCGCTGCGCGCGGCCAGGACGTCCATGACCTGCTGCGCGCGGTCCTGCGACAGCTTCCAGTTGGAGGGATAACGCAAGGTGGCGATGGGCCGGTCGTCACTGTGACCGGTGACCAGCACGTTGCCCTTGACCTGGCGGATGGCCTCGGCAATGCGCAGCAGCAGCGGCTGCAGGTTGTCGGAGATGCTGGCGCTGCCGGAAGCGAACAGCTCATCGCCACGGATGGTCACTACCGAACGGTCCACCGCATCCTCCACGGCGACGCGCTGGGCGCGGATGTCGTCTTCGAGAAAACGTGCCAGACGCGGGCGTTCGATCAGCTTGGGCTGTACCGGCGGCCGGTCGATGGTCTGCACCGGGATCTCGCCCAACGCGTGGATATTGCGGAACACCGGTTCGGCGTCGCTGGCCAGCTTCAGGCGCAGGCCGAACAGCAGAAGCAGCAGCAGCGCCAGGCATACGGCGATGCCGACCCAGGGCGGGACGAACTGCGACAGGCGATCGCGCACCGCGCTGACGCCCCGCCAGCGCGGCGACAGACCGCGTTCGTACTCGCCACGGACGCTGCGGATGGTCGCCGCGGTACGTTCGCGCAGGGCTTCGAGCTGGCTGCGGCCGTCGTTCATCACCCGGTAGCGCCCCTCGAAACCCAGGCACATGCACAGGTACAGCAGCTCGAGAATGTTCAGCTTCTGCCGGGCGTTCTGCAGGCAGTGCTCGAGCAGCTGGAACACCTTCTCACCGCCCCAGGCCTCGTTGTGCAGGGTAATCAGCAGGCTCTGCTTGCCCCAGTCGCTGCCACTGCCCCAGGGCGTGCTGAGCACCGCCTCGTCCAGCGCGGTGCACAGCACATAGCGGCTGAGCATGACCTCGTCCTGCGGCACGCCGGCGCCCTTGGCCTGTTCCTCGAACTGGCGCAGATAGGCCAGCAATTGCGCGCGCAGGCTGGCCGGCATCGGATGGGAAATGGTGTTGCGCAAACGCGTCAGCAGCGCCAGCAGCGGCGCCGCTGCGCGCTCCAGCGGGTTGAGGCCCTGGGCCAGGCTGCTGGGCAGGGGCGCGCCAGGCATGGCCGGCGCCGGCCCGGCTGCAGGCGCGGGGCGGGGCTGGCCGGCCGGCGGCTCAGGCGCCCGTCCGCCAGGGCGCGGCATGATCATGGTGCGGTCGTTGCCAGGGCCTGAGCCACCACCACCGTTGCCCGGCGGGCCGCCGAACGGATCGTCGATCGGATGCATGGAGAACTACCCTCGGATGGCCCAGAAGGCCAGGTTCAAGCCGGGGAACTGGCCAGCGATATGGAAGGCGAAGCCCCCCGAATTGGCCAACTGCTTCCAATGGTCGCTGCCGCGATCCAGCTCGAAGTAGCTGGAGCCGGCGTGATAGGGAATCTGCCGTGGTGCCACCGGCATCGGCAGCAGCGCGATGCCCGGCAGCTGCAGGTTGACCAGGTCGCGAATGTGCTCCACCGAGCCGACCTTGGCCTGCTGCGGGAACAGGCTGCGCAGGTTCTCTGCCGGCACGTCGGCGCGCACCACCAGGACGAAGCTGGCGCCCTGCAGCAGGTTCTTGTCGGCCAGCATGGCCACGTGCACCCCGTAGGATTTCTCGACGATGGGAATCGGCGTGGCGCGGCTGTCGATGACCATCGACAATGCCTGGCGCAGCTCGCGGATCACCGGGGCGAAGCTGGCCGCCAGGTCGTCGTGCTCGTAGGCCGGGTACTCGGCCGGGCGCCTGCCGCTGCTGGAAAAGGTGGCGAATTCGCCGGCCAGCGCCACCGCCTCGCGGTAGAAGGCCTCCGGGTGCAGCGGGCTGAGCCGGGCCAGGTGGCTGATCAGCGGCTCGGCGCGGTTGACCAGCTGCAGCAGCAGAAAGTCGGCGATTTCCGAGGCGCCGCCGGCACCGGAGGCCACCACCCTGCCCGCCAATACCTCGCCGCGCTGATGCAGCAGGCCCTGCAGTTCGCTGCGAAAGGCCGCCAGCGGCTGCGAGGCGGCGACGTCCAGCAACGGCGGGATGTAACTCTCGTCGAGCAGCAAGGCGTTGTCGGCACGCTTTTCCACCACCCGCACCACGCCGATGCAGGCGTACTCGCCGAGGCCATCGCGTTCGGTGAGCAGGCGCAGGGCCTTGCCGCCGATGGCCAGCGGCGCGCGGCTCTCGAACGGCGCGTTGTCGTCGCGCACCTCGCGCACCTGGCTGATGTAGCGGGCGCCGCCGAGGGCTTCGCCCTCCTCCACGGTGTCGCGGGTGCCGGCGCGCTTGAGCGGCAGGCCGAGGTAGATCAGCTTGTCGCGCATTTCCGGGTCGACGATCAGCGGCGTCGGCGCCACGTCCTCGCCGGGGATGTCGAAGGGCGTACCGTCGGGCAACACGCCACGGGCGCTGAGAATGGCCAGCTTGCCCTGGGTCAGCAGCGCCGCATCCAGCTGCAGTTCGGAGAAGCCCCAGCCGCCAGCGAACATCGGCCGGCAGCGGCTGTCGACCAGCGTTTCCAGGTAGCGATCATGCTGCTGCAGGTGTTGCGGGCGCAGGAACATTCCCTCGGACCACACCACTCGGTTATTCCAGGACATGAGCGAATCTCCCGAGCGGCTTACTTGGCCGGTGTCGCAGGCACGGCGCTGATCGCGCGGGCGCTGAGGCTGACGTTGAGGATGCTGGTCTGGTGCGGCGGGATGTTGACCAGTTGCCGCCACACCGAATCATCCAGGTCGCGGTAGGCGACCACGAAGCCGAGCAGGCGGCTCTGCTCGTCCAGGGTACGGTCGAGAATCAGCTGTTCGCCGGGCTGGATCAGCAGTTCGTCCTGCTCCACCAGGTCGCTGCCGAGCGTGGCACTGGCTGCCTCGACCAGGGAGAAATAGTCGGCGCGACTGAATATCGCGCCGCTCTTGAGCTCATACAGGCGTACCCGCACCGGCGCCGGCTGGCCGCTGCCGGACGGGTTGAGGTCGGTAGTGGCCTGCAGTTGCAGACGCACGACGGTAGGTGCCGGCGGTGGCGGTTCCGAAGCGCAGGCAGTCAACAGCAGAGCCAGCACTCCCCAGAATATCCTTGGCATCTTTGGCGTCCTCATGAATCTTGTGATTATTTCAATTCAGAATTAACAACTGTTCCGCCTGGTTGTATTGGCTATTAACTTCTCCGCAACTTTGCGCTGTGCTCTTCGTAGGCTCGACTGAATTCGCGACCGAACAGGTCCTGGAAATCATCTTCCGCCTCGCGGGAAATGCTGGCGTAGGTTTCCGTGAACAACTCCCAGTACTTGGATTGGCGCGCACCGGGCAACAAGCCGCCAAGTCCGGAGGGTTTGTTCAGGCGCGCCTCCAGCGTTGCCGGCTCGAAGCGCTTCAACAGATGTTTTATTGCTGCCTGCACTCCCGCCATTACTGCAAGTTGGTGGGCACGCAGGTCATCGAAACTCTCGGCGATGGCCTGGTCGGCCGGCATGAAGGCCTGATTGCCCGAGCGCAGCAGCAACAGCAGCGCCTCTTCCACGTTCGGCGCGAATTTCAGCGGGTTGTTTTCCACCGGCTGGATCATGGTCTGCGCCATGCGGAACTCGCCCTTGAGGCTGGCCCGGGCACGCAACACGTCCACCAGGCCTTCGACCATCTGCCGGTAGCTGCGGCCGATGGCCTCCATCTGCGCCAGGGCCTCGCCACGGTCGATGCGCAGTTGCTCGACGCCGGCGCCACGCAGAAATGCTTCCAGGGCGTCACTGTTCACAGCGGCTGCAGGTGTCGGGACGGCGCTGCTCGGCGCGGCCGGCTTGGCACTGGCGGCAATCGCTGCAGGCTGGGGCTCGGGCACCTTGGCTTGCACGGGCTCAGGCGCTGCCACCGGCGGGGCTGGTGGAATCGGCTGCGGCGGCGCGGGCGGCGACGCCGGGGCGATGCCCAAGTCGGCGAACGGGTCCCAGTCCGCGGGAATGGCCGGGGCCGACGACACGGCTGGGGCATCCGCAGCCGGTGCCTGCGGCGGTTGTTGCGGCTGCGGTGGGCGAAAGTCGTGACGCTCGGCCGGCACATGGTCCGGCAAGGTGGGCGGCGGTACTGCCGGCGCGGCGAGAAAATCGAACAGATCCGGTTTGGTATCCAGTGGCGAACCGCCGGGCTGCATCTGCACCGAGAAGGTGGAAGGCGCTGCCGGTTCGGGGAAAACCGCAGCGCTGCCGCCCTGGCGACTCATGAGCGCATCGAAGCCGGTGAAGGGATCGCTATTGGCCATCACCGGCGTTTCTGTCGAAAAATTGGCGCTGCTCAGATGCACCAGAATGTCGTATTCACCGAGGCGAATCAGCTCGCCATCGTGCAGCGGTTCGCTGTTGCCGCGATGCATCCGGATGCCCGCGTTGACCAGTTGCACGCCATTGGTGCTGGTGTCGGTCAGATAGTAGGTGCCACCGCGAAACTGGATCACGCAGTGTTGTCCGGAAACCAGGCGCTCGGGGTCCGGCAGAACCCAGTCATTGTCCTGATTACGCCCGATTTTGAGCTCTCCCTGGTCGAGTTCCACCTCCGCGCGCTGCCCGGGTGTCAGCTTGTGATAACTGGTGATGGTCAGACGCAGTGGCATTCAAGCTCCTTGCAAATCATCGCGACTGAACTTCGCGTTTACCCAACGAGAGACCTGAGTATAGGTCTGGCAAAGTCGAAGAGTGTTGTTCACAAGTAACACTTTGAATGTGCTTTTTTGCGATTACATATATAGCAAAAGAAGCTAAATAAAATTTTTCAGGTCGCCTATCTTCTTTCGCCCGACACTTCGTCGTGACAAATGGCCAATTTCTTGACAACAACAAAACACTGCCAAGACTTGCTCTAACCAACCGCTGGCGAAGTCGGTTTCACCTCGCCGTATCGAACGTAATTCGCAGGATGCGGATGTAGTCCAGCGTTCGGTCTGAAGGCATTACCTGCTGCGGCAGGTCTGATATGGAGATCACCCATTGTGGTGGACGTACAACAGCTTTTGACTGCCATCTCACCCGACTCGCCGAGCGGGGATGACCTCGAATACGACGCCGCTTTTCTCGAACTGGAGCGCACCGCACAAGGCCAACCCGAACGTCAGATGGGCGACTCGGTATTGCCTGCCGAGCCGCCGGACTGGCGCCAGGTCCGTGAGCAGAGCGCAGCACTGTTCGCACGCAGCAAGGACCTGCGCATCGCCAATTACTACCTGCAGAGCAGCATCGTGCTGGACGGCGTCGCCGGCCTGGCCCAGGCGCTGCAATTGATCCAGGCGTTGCTGCAGCAGTTCTGGGACAGCCTTCACCCCGTGCTGGACGCCGACGACGACAACGACCCCACCTTCCGCATCAACGCCCTGGCCGGCATCAGCGCCGAACCGGTGGTGCGTCTGCTGTGGGACATGCCGCTGATCCGTTCACGCGCCTTCGGCACCGTCACCCTGCGTGCAGCGCTCAATGCCAGCGGGCTGCAGCGCTTCACCAGCGAGAGCATGAGCCTCGAGCAGGTCGGCGGCGCCTTTCGCGACAGCGACGCGGAACAGGTCGAGGCCTGTCGCGCCGCGATCACGGCCGCCCAGGCGGCGCTGCAGGGCATCGAGCGCGAAGTCAACGAGCGCGTGGGCTCCGATCGCGGAGCCGAACTCGGCGCGATCAAGCAGCTGTTGCGCCACGCCGTGCACATCGTCAACGAGCATGCGCCCGCCGCAGGCGGCGAGCAGGCCAGCTCCGAGCAGCCTGCGCCCGCCGAGCCAGGCGAAGTCGCAGCCGTCAGTGCCTCGGCGCCGCGCCCGAGCGGCGAGATCAACCATCGCGACGATGTGCTCAAGGCGCTCGACCGCATCCTCGCCTATTACGCCAGGCACGAGCCCTCCAGCCCGGTTCCGGTGCTGCTCAACCGTGCCAAGACCCTGGTCAACGCCGACTTCGCCACCATCGTGCGCAACCTGATCCCGGACGGCTTTTCCCAGTTCGAACGCTTCCGGGGACCGGAGGGCGAATAGCTCTGCTGAGCACTTTTCCCATTCACAGCACTACAGCCGCAACCGCAGCGCAGGAGGAACAAGATGGCCAACCCCAGCAGCCAGAAATTCATCGCTCGCAACCGTGCTCCACGGGTGCAGATCGAGTACGACGTGGAGCTCTACGGCGCGGAGAAGAAGGTCCAGCTGCCCTTCGTCATGGGGGTGATGGCCGATCTCGCGGGCAAGCCCGCCGAGCCGCTGCCGGCGGTAGCTGACCGCAAGTTCCTGGAGATCGACGTGGACAACTTCGACTCCCGGCTCAAGGCGATGAAACCGCGCGTCGCCTTCAACGTGCCCAACACCCTCAGCGGTGAAGGCAACCTCAGCCTCGACATCACCTTCGAGAGCATGGACGACTTCAGCCCCGCCGCCGTGGCGCGCAAGGTCGATGCCCTCAATCAACTGCTCGAAGCCCGCACCCAGCTGGCCAACCTCCTGACCTACATGGACGGCAAGACCGGTGCCGAGGAAATGATCATGAAGGCGATCAAGGATCCGGCCCTGCTGCAGGCGCTGGCCAGTGCACCGAAACCGACCGATTCCGAGCCGCAGAGCTGATAGAGGACGCAGACCATGGCCGAGACGATGACCGAACAGCAGGCCCAGGCCGGGACTGCTACCGCAGAAGGCGGCGACTTCGCCGCCCTCCTCCTGCAGGAATTCAAACCCAAGACCGAGCGCGCCCGCGAGGCGGTGGAAACCGCAGTGCGCACCCTGGCCGAACATGCGCTGGCAAAGACCGACCTGATCTCCAACGATGCGATCAAGTCCATCGAGTCGATCATCGCGGCCATCGACGCCAAGCTCACCGAGCAGATCAACCTGATCATGCACCATCAGGACTTCCAGCAACTGGAGAGCGCCTGGCGCGGGCTGAGCTACCTGGTCAACAACACCGAGACCGACGAGCAGCTGAAGATCCGCGTGATGAGCATCTCCAAGGGCGAGCTGCACAAGACCCTGAAGAAGTTCAAGGGCACCGCCTGGGACCAGAGCCCGATCTTCAAGAAGATGTACGAAGAGGAATACGGCCAGTTCGGCGGCGAACCCTACGGCTGTCTGGTCGGCGATTACTACTTCGACCAGTCGCCGCCGGACGTGGAACTGCTCACCGAACTGTCCAAGGTCTGCGCGGCCATGCACGCGCCGTTCATTTCGGCGGCATCGCCCACGGTCATGGGCATGGGCTCCTGGCAGGAGCTGTCCAACCCGCGTGACCTGACCAAGATCTTCACCACCCCCGAATACGCCGCCTGGCGCTCGCTGCGCGAGTCCGAGGATGCCCGCTACATCGGCCTGACCATGCCGCGCTTCCTCGCCCGCCTGCCTTACGGGGCCAAGACCGATCCGGTCGATGCCTTTGCCTTCGAGGAGGACACCAGCGGCGCCGACAGCAGCAAGTACACCTGGGCCAACTCGGCCTACGCCATGGCGGTGAACATCAACCGCTCGTTCAAGCTCTACGGCTGGTGCTCGCGCATCCGCGGCGTGGAGTCCGGCGGCGAGGTGACCAACCTGCCCGCCCACACCTTCCCCACCGACGACGGTGGCGTGGACATGAAGTGCCCCACCGAGATCGCCATTTCCGACCGCCGCGAGGCCGAGCTGGCGAAGAATGGCTTCATGCCCCTGCTGCACAAGAAGAACACCGACCTGGCCGCGTTCATCGGTGCGCAGTCGTTGCAGAAGCCGGCCGAGTACGACGATCCCGACGCGACCGCCAACGCCAACCTCGCCGCGCGCCTGCCCTACCTGTTCGCCACCTGCCGCTTCGCGCATTACCTGAAATGCATCGTTCGCGACAAGATCGGCTCGTTCAAGGAGAAGGACGACATGCAGCGCTGGCTGCAGGACTGGATCCTCAACTACGTCGATGGCGATCCCGCCCACTCCACCGAGACCACCAAGGCGCAACACCCGCTGGCGGCGGCCGAGGTCGTGGTCGAGGAAATCGAAGGCAACCCCGGGTACTACAGCTCGAAGTTCTTCCTGCGGCCGCATTACCAGCTGGAAGGGCTCACCGTGTCGTTGCGCCTGGTGTCGAAACTGCCCTCGGCCAAGGGCGCTTGATTCATCCAACACGGGTGCCCGCCGCCTGGGAGGGCATCGTTCTGCATAGTGTGGCGCTAGCCACCAAGGAGGCATGATGGCTGTTGATATGTTCATCAAGATCGGCGATCTCGAAGGCGAATCCGCCGACAAGACCCACGGAAAGGAAATCGACGTACTGGCATGGAGCTGGGGCATGTCGCAGAGCGGCAACATGCACCAGGGCGGTGGTGGCGGTGCCGGCAAGGTCAGCATTCAGGACATCTCGATCACCAAGTGGATCGACAAGTCCTCACCCAACCTGATGATGGCGTGTTCCAACGGCAAGCACTTCCCGGAAGCCAAGCTGACGGTGCGCAAGGCCGGTGGCGAATCACCGGTGGAGTACCTGATCATCACCCTCAAGGAAGTCCTGGTGTCCTCCGTCAGCACCGGCGGCAGCGGCGGCGAGGATCGCCTGACCGAGAACGTCTCGCTCAACTTCGCCCAGGTGCTGGTCGACTACCAGCCGCAGAAAGCCGATGGTGCCAAGGATGGAGGCCCGGTCAAGTACGGCTGGAACATCCGCGAGAACGTCAAGGTATGAACGCAGCCCACCCCGAGCAGGAACTCGGGGTGGGTAATTTCAAACCCGGTCATGCGCGAAAGGAGTTTCGACAATGGCCCGCCCTGCTTTCATCAACTTGTGGAGCAGCTATCCCACGGAGAGTCATCCCTGCGACGGGGGATGGGAAAATCAATGTGCGATCCGCCTGAGCATCACCCTCAACGCGGAGCGGAGCATCCGCGTGGATCGCCAGACCTATTCCGAGCCGCGTTGCAGTCACGGCCATGCGCGCGGGGCGGAGTCCCTCGCCAACTGGCTGTGGCGTCATCATCTCGGCCGGCCGACCGTCTTCACCGACGGGGCGCTGGCCAAGCGTCAGGTCAACGAGAAGACCGGCATCATCTTCTTCAAGGACTGCTTCACCCGCAGCGGCGAAACCACGGCCACGGGCGATCACATCGACCTGTGGAACCGCGGCCGTACCAAGACCTACGACGACCCGGCCAACCACGCCGCCCAGGTCTGGTTCTGGGAGCTGACATGAAAGCGACGCCACTTTCGGCAAGCCTTGCCGGCCTGATGTGCCTGAGCCTGGCTGCCTGCGCCCAGTCGGCTGCCGACAGCGCCACCCAGGCCCTGTTCAGCGAGCAGAGGCTGCAGCTGCAGGACCACGCCGGGCAGTGCCGACTGATCGGCGAAGACGGCGAACTAGACCTGCTGCTCAAGTGGCCCTGCCAGTTCCACCGCGACCCGCAGGGCAGGTTGCGCACGCAGCAGGTGGGCAGCACCCAGGTGCTGCTGGTGGAAAGCAGCGAGCCGGATGAGCCGCCCAGCCGCGACTGTGACACCACCTTGCAGGCGATCAGGACGACCGAACAGGGGCTGGAGGCTTCCACGGTGGTCAGCCGGGTTGCCGCCTGCCCGCCCTTTCAGTGGGACGAGAAAGTCTTCATCGGCCTGTTCGAGGCCGCGGCTCAGGGTTCCTGACAAGACCTACCCGCACCCGCGCGGTGCATGAATGAAGGATGCAGTGATGAACGCCGATGAACTGCTACGTGCCGGCAAGCTCGATGAGGCGCTCAACGCGCTGCAGGATCAGGTGCGGGCGCAGCCGTCCAATGCGTCGTTGCGCGTGTTCCTGTTCCAGCTGCTGGCGGTGCTCGGGCAATGGAGCCGCGCGCAGAACCAGTTGAAGGTGGCAGGCGAGCTGGACGCCTCCACCCTGGCCATGGTGCAGACCTACCGCTCGGCGCTGGAATGCGAGGCGCTACGTGCCGAAGTATTCGCCGGACGTCTGACACCGGTGCTGCTGGGCGAACCCGCGCCCTGGCTGGCGCCCCTGATCCAGGCGCTGCAAGTGGATGCGCGGGGCCATGCCGAGGCAGCACAGGCGCTGCGCGATCAGGCCTTCGAAGCCGCACCGGCGGTACCTGGGGAACTCAATGGCGAAGCCTTCGCCTGGTGCGCCGATGCCGACCCGCGACTCGGCCCGGTGCTGGAGCTGATCGTCAATGGCCGCTACGTCTGGCTGCCGATGGAGAACATCGCCAGCCTGACGTGCGAGGCGCCCAGCGATCTGCGCGACCTGGTGTGGATGCCCGCCGAGCTGACCCTGCGCAACGGCGGCAGCACCGTGGCGCTGATTCCCAGCCGTTATCCCGACACGGTCCAACTCGGCGATGACGCGGCGCGCCTGGCACGCAAGCTGGACTGGCTCGACAACGGCCTGCCCATCGGCCAGCGGCTGTTCGCCACCGACCTGGGCGATACCGCGTTGTTCGAGCTGCGCAGCCTCACCCTCGGCGCAGGAGCAGCCTGACGATGGCCGAGCTGACCCTGCAGGAGCGCTTGCAACCTTCGCTGCTCGATCGTCTCACCGACGACGATCCCCACAACCCGAAGGAAAGCGCCGAACGCCGGGTGATGAACCAGAACCAGCTCAAGGCTTCGGTGCTGCGCGACCTGGCCTGGCTGCTCAATACCACGGCCCTGCTCGACAGCGAGAGCGCCGCGCAGATGCCGGCCGGCAGCTCGGTGATCAATTTCGGTCTGCCACCGCTGTCCGGCCACACCGCTTCGAGCATCGACGTGCAGCTGGTCGAGAGCGTGCTGACGGAAATCATCGAGACCTATGAGCCGCGTCTGCTCAAGGGCTCGCTGCGGGTGCGTGCGCAACTGCAGAGCGACGAGATGAACCACAACGCCCTGAGCTTCGAGATCGAGGCTGACCTGTGGGCCGAGCCGGTGCCGCTGCGCCTGCTGCTGTCCACCGATCTCGACCTGGAAACCGGGCACATCAAGGTCGCCCCGGTCGATGGCAGGAGGCGCTCATGAACCCGCGCCTGCTCGACTATTACAACCAGGAGCTGCAGCACATCCGCGAAAGCGCGGCGGAGTTCGCCGCCGAGTTCCCCAAGATCGCCAGTCGCCTGACGCTGTCCGGCATCGATTGCGCCGACCCCTATGTCGAAAGACTGCTGGAGGGTTTCGCCTACCTCACCGCCCGTGTCCATCTGAAACTGGACGCCGAATACCCCACCTTCACCCATAACCTGCTGGAAATCGCCTACCCCCACTACCTGGCGCCGACACCGTCGATGACCGTGGTGCAGCTGTGCGCCGACCCGGACGAAGGCTCGCTGGCCAGTGGCTTCCGGATCGAGCGCGGCGCAGCGCTGCGAGGCCAGCTGGGGCACGAGGAACAGACCGCCTGCGAATACCGCACCAGCCATGACGTGACGCTGTGGCCGCTGGAAGTCAGCCGCGCCGAGTACTTCGGCAACCCGGCCACCGCCCTGGGCCGCCTGGCCGCGGCAGAACCCAGGGCCAAGGCCGGTCTGCGCATTCGTCTCAAATGTGGCGCCGGCATGCCCTTCAAGGCCCTGGCGCTGGACAGCCTGTCACTGTTTCTCGCCGGGGCGGACGAGCAGCCGTTTCGCCTGTATGAGCAACTGCTGGGCAATGCCTGCGCCCTGTTCATCAAGAGCGTCGACGGCGAATGGGCCGAGCGCCTGCCGCTGAGCTGCATCCAGGCGCGCGGCTTCGACGACAAGGATGCGGTGCTGCCCGTTGTGCCGCGCGCCTTCCAGGGCTACCGCCTGCTGCAGGAGTACTTCGCCCTGCCCAACCGCTTCCTGTTCGTCGAGTTCAGCGGTCTGCTGCGCGGGGTGGCTCGTTGCGCGACCCAGGAGCTGGAACTGGTGGTACTGTTCAACCGCCTCGATACCAGCCTGGAAGGCTCGGTATCGGCCGCGCAGTTCGTGCCCTTCTGCACCCCGGCGATCAACCTGTTTCCCCGTCGCGCCGACCGCATCCACTTGAGCGACCGCGTGCATGAATATCAGGTCATCGCCGACCGCACCCGCCCGCTGGACTTCGAGGTGCACTCGCTGACCCAGGTCAGCGGCCACGGCAGCGGACCCGAGCAACCCTTCCAGCCGTTCTATGCCATCCGCGACCCGGCCCGCTATGGCCGCGAGCAGGCCTATTACGTGGTGCGCCGCGAGGCACGCCGATTGTCCAGCCAGGCCCGGCGGCGCGGGCCGCGTTCCACCTACGTGGGCAGCGAAACCTTCGTTTCGCTGGTGGACGTCAACCAGGCGCCGTATAGACATGACCTGCGCCAGCTGGGCATTGGCGCCCTGTGCACCAATCGCGACCTGCCGCTGCTGATGCCGGTGGGCACCGGCAAGAGCGATTTCACCCTGGAGGACAGCGCCCCGGTGCAGGCCGTGCGCTGCCTGGCCGGACCCAGCCGCCCGCGTGCCAGCCGCGCCCACGATGCCAGCGCCTGGCGCCTGATCAGCCAGCTGTCGCTCAACTACCTGTCGCTCAGCGAACGCGGCCAGGGCGCCGCGGCCCTGCGCGAGTTGCTGCGCCTGTACGGCGATCCGTCCGATTCGGCGTTGCAGCTGCAGATCGAGGGTCTGCGCGAAGTGCGCAGCGCCCCCTGCACGCGGCGTCTGCCGATGCCGGGGCCGATCGTCTTCGGTCGCGGCCTGGAGATCAACCTGGAGTTCGACGAGAACGCCTTCCGCGGTACCGGCGTGTACCTGCTTGGCGCGGTGTTCGAGCGCTTTCTCGCGCGCTATGTGTCGATCAACAGCTTTACCGAAACGGTGCTGCGCACCACCGAACGTGGAGAGATCATGCGATGGCAGGCACAGCCGGGTCGCCGCCCGAACCTCTAGGCAGCGCCGCTGCGATGGTCGATGCACCCTGGAGCTACGATTTCTTCCAGGCACTGCGGCGTATCGAGTGCGAGGCGGCCGACCGGCCGCGCCTCGGCCATTCGGTGCGCCTGGCCGACGATCCGCTGCGCCTCGGCCAGCAACCCGAGTGCGGTTTTGCCCCCTCGACCCTGGCCAGCGTGCAACCGGGCCAGGTGCCGCGCATCGAACAGTTCTTCTTCGGTCTGACCGGCCCCAACGGCCCGCTGCCCCTGCATCTGACCGAATACGCCCGCGAGCGCCAGCGCAACGCCGGCGACCCTACCTTCAAGCGCTTCCTCGACGTCTTTCATCATCGCCTGCTCACCCTGTTCTACCGCGCCTGGGCCGAATCCCGCCCGACCGTCAGCCATGACCGGCCGGATGACGACTACTGGTCGATGCGCCTGGCGGCGCTGTCCGGTCGCGGCATGACCAGCCTGCTCGGCCAGGGCCCGCTGGCCGACTCGGCGAGCCTGCACTACAGCGGCCACCTGGCCGCGCAGACCCGCTACCCGGACGGCCTGCGCGCCATTCTCGAACACTATTTCGAGGTGCCGGTGAGCATCGAGGAATACGTCGGCCAATGGCTGCAGCTGCCGCATTACAGCCAGGTCGGCGCGGCCGCCTGCACGCTGGGCAGCGACCTGTGCCTGGGCACCCACGTGTGGGATCGCCAACACAAGTTCCGTATCCGCCTCGGCCCGCTGAGCCTCGAGCAATACCAGCGCCTGCTGCCGGGGCAGGAGAACTTCGCCGAGCTGGCGGCCTGGGTCGCCGAACATCAGGGCGACGAACTGGATTGGGAGGTGAACCTGGTGCTGCATTGCCAGGAGACGCCGCGCATCGATCTCGACGGCCGCACCCAGCTCGGTTTCAACACCTGGCTCGGCACACCGCTACAGGACCCCGACGACCTGCTGCTGGTGCGCGACTACGCCAGCCGGCAACCCACCGAATCAAGGAGCTGCGAACATGAGTGAGATCAGCCGCGCCGCATTGTTCGGCAAGTTGAACAGCCTGGCCTACAAGGCCATCGAAGCCGCCACGGTATTCTGCAAGCTGCGCGGCAATCCCTATGTCGAGCTGGTGCACTGGCTGCATCAGATTCTCCAGCTGCAGGATTCCGACCTGCACCAGCTGGTGCGCCAGTTCAACATCGACCCGGCGCGACTGGCCAAGGACATCACCGAGGCGCTGGATCGCCTGCCGCGCGGTTCCACCTCGATCACCGACCTGTCGTCCCACGTCGAGGAGGCGGTCGAACGTGGCTGGGTCTACGGCAGCCTGATGTTCGGCGAAAGCCAGGTGCGCACCGCCTACCTGATCGTCGGCATCCTCAAGACGCCGAGCCTGCGCCATGCGCTGTCGGCCATTTCCCGCGAGTTCGACAAGATCAAGGTGGAAAGCCTGATCGAGCGCTTCGACGAATACGTCGGCAACTCGCCGGAGAACGGCCTCGGCGCCAGCGACGGCTTCAACGCCGCCGGGGCGCCGGGCGAAGCCAGCGGCGCCATGGCCCCCAGTGCCATGGGCAAGCAGGAGGCGCTCAAGCGCTTCACCGTCGACCTGACCGAACAGGCGCGCAGCGGCAAGCTCGACCCCATCGTCGGGCGCGACGAGGAGATTCGTCAGTTGGTGGACATCCTCATGCGCCGCCGGCAGAACAACCCGATCCTCACTGGCGAGGCCGGCGTCGGCAAGACCGCGGTGGTCGAGGGCTTCGCCCTGCGCATCGTCGCCGGCGACGTGCCGCCGAGCCTCAAGGACGTCGAACTGCGCGCGCTCGACGTCGGCCTGCTGCAGGCCGGCGCGAGCATGAAAGGCGAATTCGAGCAGCGCCTGCGCCAGGTGATCGAGGACGTGCAGAGCTCGCCCAAGCCGATCATCCTGTTCATCGACGAGGCGCATACCCTGGTGGGCGCCGGTGGCGCGGCCGGCACCGGCGACGCCGCCAACCTGCTCAAGCCGGCGCTGGCACGCGGCACCCTGCGCACCGTGGCCGCCACCACCTGGGCCGAGTACAAGAAGCACATCGAGAAGGACCCGGCGCTGACCCGGCGCTTTCAGGTGGTGCAGGTGGACGAGCCGTCCGAGCACAAGGCGATCCTGATGATGCGCGGCGTGGCCTCGATCATGGAGCAGCACCACAAGGTGCAGATCCTCGACGAGGCGCTGGAGGCCGCGGTCAAGCTGTCGCACCGCTACATCCCGGCGCGCCAGTTGCCGGATAAGTCGGTGAGCCTGCTCGACACCGCCTGCGCCCGCGTCGCCATCAGCCTGCATGCGGTGCCGGCCGAGGTGGACGACAGCCGCCGGCGTATCGAGGCACTGGAGACCGAGCTGGCCATCATCGCCCGCGAGCAGGCCATCGGCATTGCCATCGGCAGTCGCCAGGACGACACGCAGGCCGCTCTGGATGAGGAGCGCACCCGCCTGGGCGAGCTGGAAGCGCGCTGGGCCGAGGAAAAGACCCTGGTCGACGAGCTGCTGGCCACCCGCGCCAGCCTGCGCGCCGCCGCCGAGCCGGTGGACGGCACCAGCCGCGAAGGTGGCGCCGACACCCCTGCCCTGAGCCAGGAGGAGCTGGACACCCTGCGCGCCCGTCTCAGCGAACTGCAGAACAGTCTGAACGCTCTGCAAGGGGAAAATCCGCTGATCCTGCCCACGGTCGATTATCAGGCCGTGGCCTCGGTGGTGGCCGACTGGACCGGCATTCCGGTCGGGCGCATGGCGCGCAACGAGATCGATACCGTGCTGCGTCTCGACGAGCACCTGAAAAAACGCATCATCGGTCAGGACCACGCCCTGGCGATGATCGCCAAGCGCATCCAGACCTCACGCGCCGGGCTGGACAACCCGAGCAAACCGATCGGCGTGTTCCTCCTCGCCGGCACCTCCGGCGTGGGCAAGACCGAGACCGCGCTGGCCCTGGCCGAGGCCATGTACGGCGGCGAGCAGAACGTCATCACCATCAACATGAGCGAATTCCAGGAGGCGCACACCGTCTCCACCCTCAAGGGCGCCCCGCCCGGCTACGTCGGCTACGGCGAAGGCGGCGTGCTGACCGAGGCCGTCAGGCGCAAGCCCTACAGCGTGGTGCTGCTGGATGAGGTGGAGAAGGCGCATCCGGACGTGCACGAGATCTTCTTCCAGGTCTTCGACAAGGGCGTGATGGAAGATGGCGAGGGCCGCCTGATCGACTTCAAGAACACCCTGATTCTGCTCACCACCAACGCCGGCACCGACATGATCGCCAGTCTGTGCAGCGACCCGGAGCTGATGCCCGATCCGGACTCCATCGCCAAGGCCTTGCGCGAACCGCTGCTCAAGGTATTCCCGCCGGCGCTGCTCGGCCGCCTGGTGACCATCCCCTACTACCCGCTCTCCGACACCATGCTCAAGGCCATCACCCGGCTGCAGCTCGACCGCATCAAGAAGCGCGTGGAAGCCGGGCACAAGGTGCCATTCGAGTACGACGACAGCGTGATCGACCTGATCGTCTCGCG
Organism: Pseudomonas hydrolytica; assembly: GCF_021495345.1. NCBI lineage: Bacteria > Pseudomonadati > Pseudomonadota > Gammaproteobacteria > Pseudomonadales > Pseudomonadaceae > Ectopseudomonas > Ectopseudomonas hydrolytica. Next base: position 2,409,071 of record NZ_CP099397.1, on the reverse strand, counting down.
CTGCACCGAGATCGAGAGCGGCGGCAGGATGATCGACGCCATTCTGACCAACAGCCTGTTGCCGGACATGAGTCGTGAGTTCCTTACCCGCATGCTCGAGGGCAAACCGCTCGCCGGCGTGCGCATCAGCCAACGCGACAACGCCCTGCACTACGACTTCGGCGCCTAACCCCAACCGCGATAGCCAGAGGAAGCCGTCATGGCCATCACGCAAAGCACAAGAGCGGTTCAGGTCAACGGACCACTGGGGCCCAACGTCCTGCTGTTGCAGGGCATGGATGGCAGCGAGGAACTGGGCCGCCCGTTCCAGTACCACCTGGAGCTGACCTCGGAAGATGGCTCGGTGAAGTTCGACCAGCTGCTGGGCAAGCCCATGGGGCTGTCGCTGGAGCTGCCCGATGGCGGCGATCGTTACTTCCACGGCATCGTCTGCGCCTGCCGACAGACCGTGGGCATCGGCCAGTTCGCCGGCTATCAGGTCACCCTGCGGCCATGGCTGTGGCTGCTGAGCCGGACCTCCGACTGCCGTATCTTTCAGAACAAGACGGTGCCGGACATCATCAAGCAGGTGTTCCGCGACCTGGGTTTTTCCGATTTCGAAGACAGCCTCAGCCGCAGCTACCGGGAGTGGGAGTACTGCGTGCAGTACCGGGAAACCAGCTTCGACTTCGTCAGCCGGCTGATGGAGCAGGAAGGCATCTACTACTACTTCCGCCACGAGAAGGCGCGCCACGTGTTGGTGCTGGCCGACGCCTACGGCGCCCATTCGACGGTGGACGGCTACGCCAGCGTGCCGTTCTACCCGCCTGAACTGCAGATGCGTGAGCGCGACCACTTCTACGATTGGCAGTTGGCGCGCGAGGTGCAGCCCGGATCGCTGGCACTGACCGATTACGACTTTCAGCGCCCCAGCGCCAGCCTCGACGTGCGTTCCAGCGTCTCGCGCAGCCATGGCAACGCCGAATACCCGCTGTTCGACTATCCCGGCGAGTACGTGCAGAGCAAGGACGGCGAGCACTATGCGCGCACCCGCATCGAGGCCATCCATACGCAGTTCGAGCGAGTACAGCTGCGCGGCCGTGCCCGTGGCCTGGGCTCGGGCCATCTGTTCAAGCTCAGCGGTTACGAGCGCGCCGACCAGAACCGCGAGTACCTGGTGGTCGGTGCGCGCTACCGCATCCGCCAGGAGGCCTATGAGACCGGCTTCGGCGACAACCTCGAGCAGTTCACCAGCGAGCTGGACTGCATGGACGCCAGCCAGGCCTTTCGCCCCCTGCCGCTGACCCCCATGCCCATCGTGCGCGGGCCGCAGACCGCCATGGTGGTCGGCCCCAGCGGCGAGGAGATCTGGACCGACCAGTACGGCCGGGTCAAGGTGCACTTCTACTGGGACCGCCACGACCAGTCCGACGAGAACAGCTCCTGCTGGATGCGCGTGTCGCAGGCCTGGGCCGGCAAGAACTGGGGCGCGATCCAGATTCCGCGCATCGGCCAGGAGGTGATCGTCAGCTTCCTCGAAGGCGATCCGGATCGGCCGATCATCACCGGTCGCGTCTACAACGCCGAGCAGACGGTGCCCTACGACCTGCCCGCCAATGCCACCCAGAGCGGCGTGAAGAGCCGTTCGAGCAAGGAAGGCACACCGGCCAACTTCAACGAAATCCGCATGGAGGACAAGAAAGGCGAGGAGCAGCTGTTCATCCATGCGGAAAAGAACCAGGACATCGAGGTCGAGAACGACGAGACCCACTGGGTCGGCCACGACCGCACCAAGACCATCGACAACGACGAAACGGTGCACGTCAAACACGACCGTACCGAGACGGTGGACAACAACGAAACCATCACCATCGGCGTGGACCGCACCGAGAAGGTCGGCAACAACGAGACCATCACCATCGGCGTCGATCGCACCGAAAAGGTCGGCAGCAACGAGAAGATCAGCATCGGCAACAACCGCACCGAGGATGTCGGCAGCGACGAGAGCATCACCATCGGCGCCAACCGTACCGAGAAGGTCGGCAGCAACGAGAAGATCAGCATCGGCAACAACCGCACCGAGGATGTCGGCAGCGACGAGAGCATCACCATCGGCAGCAACCGTACCGAGAAGGTTGGCAAGAACGAAGACATCAGCATCGGCAGCAACCAGAGCACCAGCATCGGCAAGAACGAGTCGCGCAGCGTCGGTCAGAGTCGCGACAGCAGCATCGGCAAGGACGACAGCCTGAGCGTGGGCAAGAACTTCTCCCTGAACGCGGGCGACTCCATCACCCTGACCACCGGCTCGGCCAGTATCACCATGAAGAAGGATGGCACCATCACCATTCGCGGCAAGAACATCACCATCGACGGCTCCGGGGCGATCAACGTCAAGGCGAGCAAGAACGTGGTGGTCAAGGGGCAGAAGATTCTGCAGAACTAGGAGCCCAGTTATGACGGTTCAATACTTCCTGCCCAGCCAGGCGCGCCTCGACGGCGTGATGATCGGCACCCTGCTCGCCCTGCCCGACGACGGCTCGCCGCGGGTGAGCTTTCCCGGTTGCGCCGACGCACAGGGCCTTGTCGCCCGCAGCATGGCGGCACTGACCGGTGCGGACATCGGCGCCCAGGTCGCGCTGATGTTCGAGAACGGCGACCCGATGCGCCCGCTGGTGATCGGCCGGCTGCTCGGCGCGGCGCCAGCAGCGCAGGTGAAGCTCGATGATGAGCGCCTGGAGCTGCGCGCCGAGCAGGAAATCGTGCTGCGCTGCGGCAAGGCCAGCATCACCCTGACCCGCGCCGGCAAGGTGATCATCCAGGGCGCCTACCTCTCCAGCCGCTCCAGCGGGGTCAACCGCATCAAGGGCGGCTCGGTGCAGATCAACTAGAAGGCGCAAGGCATATGGAACTGCTCAACGCGACCCGACTGATGGCGGCCTTTACCCAGGGCCTGGCGCCCGACGGCCGCGAATCGCTGGTGGTGATCGCCAAGGGTACCTTCGACCTGCCACTGGACGGCCGCGAGGCGCGCCTGCTCGATACCCAGCAGCCGCTGCTGATGGCCGACACCTTTCATGGCGAGCCGGGCCTCAGCGCACCGCTGCAGGAAATGGACTTCGCCCCGAGCAAACCCTTCTGCGACGTGCTGGTGCAGGGCAAGGCCCACGCACCGGGCGGCAGGCCGGCAACGCAGATCACCGCCGGCATTCGCGTCGGCCGCGTCGGCAAGGCCTTCTCGGTACTCGGCCCCAGGCAGTGGCAGCCGGGGCTGCTCGGCGTCGCCCCCGGGCTGCCGCAGCCTTTTCTCGAACAGACGATCTCCTACGCCCAGGCCTTTGGCGGCGCCCATCCCGTCAAGGGCAGCCCCGAGCAGCAGCACGCCTACCAGGACAACCCGGCGGGTATCGGCTGGTATCCACGCGGCACGGACAGCGCCGACATGCTCGGCATGCCGATGCCCAGCACCGAGGAGCTGGGCAAACCCATCGACAGCCCGCATGGCGACTTTCGCCCCATGGCGCTCGGCCCGCTTGGCCGGCACTGGCCGCAGCGCGCTGCCTTCGCCGGCACCTACGACGAGGCCTGGCTGGCGGACTGTTTTCCCTTCCTACCGGCCGACTTCGACAATCGCTACTTCCAGGCCGCGCCGGCCGACCAGCAGACCGAGCACCTCAAGGGCGGTGAGGAGGTGCTGCTGCTCAACCTCACGGCGCAGGAACGCGCGGGCTTTCGCATTCCGCAGATGTCCGTGCCGGTAACCTTCTTTCTCAACAAGGGCGGCCATGAGACGGTGCATGCGGTGATCGATACCCTGCTGATCGACACCGAGGCGCGCCAGGTGCAGCTGACCTGGCGCATCAGCCGCCCGCTCAAACGCAACATGTTTGAAATCGCCCAGGTGCTGGTGGGCAGCATGTCGCGCGCCTGGTGGCGTGCCCGCGAGCTGGGCAAGGATTACCACGCCGGTCTCGGCAGCCTGGTCAAGTCCAGACACCAGGCGACGGAGGCCGACTGATGAACGCCCTGTGCATTCTCGGCTCCGGCATGGTCAGCGCGGTCGGCCTCAGCGCCCCGGCCAGTTGCGCGGCCATTCGCTGCGCCATCGACAACTTCCAGGAAACCCGCTTCATCGACCGTGGCGGCGAATGGCTGATCGCCGCCAGCGTGCCGCTGGAACAACCCTGGCGCGGCCGCACCAAGCTGATCCAGATGGCCGCCCGCGCCATCGCCGAAGCCCTGCAGAGCACGCCTGGGGTCGACCCGGCGCAAACCCCGCTGCTGCTCGGCGTGGCCGAACAGGAGCGCCCCGGACGCCTCGACGGTTTGGACATCGAACTGCTGCACGATATCGAACGGGAGCTGGGCCTGGCCTTTCATCCCAGCTCCAACGTCATCGCCCGCGGCCGCGTGAGCGGCGCCGTGGCACTACTCAATGCACGCAAGCTGATCTACCAGGGCGGCCATCGCCACGTGCTGATCGCCGGTGTCGACTCCTTTCTCAGCGCACCGACCCTGGCCGCCTTCGAGGAGCGCGAGCGCCTGCTGACCAGCCAGAATTCCAACGGCTTCATTCCCGGTGAAGGCGCCGCTGCCGTGGTGATCGGCGCTCCGGTCGCCAGCGAGGAACCGCAACTGGCCTGCCTCGGCCTTGGCTTCGGCATGGAGCCGGCCACCGTGGAAAGCGAAGACATCCCCCTGCGCGCCGAAGGCCTGACCCAGGCCATCCGCGCCGCTCTGGCCGAAGTGGGCTGCGGCCTGGAGCAGATGGACTATCGCGTCACCGACCTGTCCGGCGAGCAGTACTACTTCAAGGAGGCTTCGCTGGCGCTCAGTCGCACCTTGCGCGTGCGCAAGGAGTTCTTCCATATCTGGCACCCGGCCGACTGCATCGGCGAAGTCGGCGCCGCCATCGGTCCGGCCATGCTCGCCGTGACCCTGGCCGCCAGCCGCAAGGCCTACGGCGATGGCCCGAACATCCTCTGTCACCTTGGCAACGACGCCGGCCAACGCGCCGCCGCCCTGCTCAGCTACCAACCGGTGAGGGCCGCCTGATGGCCAACGAGGTCTACGCCAACAACATGGAAGTGTCGTGCAAGTCGGCCGACGGCAAGTCCATCGCCTGCTTCCCCGACGTCTGCTTCACTCCACCGCAGACGCCCGCCACCCCGCCCGGCGTGCCCATCCCCTACCCCAATACCGGCATGGCCAAGGACACCACCAACGGCACCCGCACGGTGAAGATCACTGGCAAGGAAGTGATGCTCAAGAACAAGAGCTACTTCAAGACCAGCTATGGCGACGAAGCCGGCTGCGCGCCGAAGAAGGGTGTGATTACCAGCAAGATCAAGGGCAAGGTGTATTTCACCTCATGGTCGATGGATGTGAAGTTCGAGGGGGAGAATGTCGTTCGGAACTTGGATATGACGACGCATAACCATGCGTCATTTCCTGGTAATACGCCTCCCTGGATCTATTCCGATAAGCAAACCATGGCCCTTCACAAAGATTGCGAGGAGGACGTTGAGAAAGAGAAGACGGCCTGCGCAGGCAAAGAGAGCAAGGCAGAGAAATGCGCCGATAAAGAGTGCAAAAAGGCCAGGAAATGCCTATTGGTTTCCTACAACCAAGGAAAGAGGAAAAGCGGGATCGGTTGTTGCCCCGGAGAGCAGCCGCACCATTTGATCGAGGCGCATTGTTTCTACGAGGTGGGTAAGCGTGGTGAGGGCGAAAGCATGTTTTTCACCGCACCTCAGGGCAAGCAGGCCTACAAGGACACAGAATCGCCCTGCGTATGTGCCGAAGGGCCCCGGCATTCCGGTGAACATGGCCAGTACCATGCCTTCCAGCAGGCAATAGAGGCCAAGCACCACGAGCAATCCGGCGGTTGGACTTACGCAGATGCGCGCAACGCCGGAGTCAAAGCAAACAAGGCGGTAAACGAACAGTGCAACGATAAATGCACGGCGGCACAACTGGACAGTTATCACAAGGAACGCTGTGGGGTAGCCGAAAACACTCCGCTGAGAACTGATCCACAGGCAGGTACTCGCTCGGTGGGCACACTGGATGCCAAGCAAAGTACGGCGCTGCAAGCGGAAATCTCGGCGATAAGCGGAATGTCGGCGGCCGGCGGCTCACTGTAAGGAGTACAAAGTGGCATTCGAGAAAAAGCATTTCAGCTATTTGCACGGACTGGTGCAGAACTGCACTACGGCTCGTGCAGTAGCTCAGATCGACCAGCTGACGGAGAAGGGAGCAGCGAACGCTACTCTGATTAAGTGGGTCTTCTCGGCTGCGCAGCCTTCGGCATTCAACGTGCCTTGGTATTGCACTCGCATGGCTATCCAAAAGGTTCCGCGTGGGGGAGGCGTAGAACTGATCTATATGGGGCCGGATGGTCACATGGGCTACGGCACCACTACCGGCGATAGCGAGTCTCCGATATGGCCCGCCGGTGATGGACCCGATGTCTATGGTGTACTGCGCGACCTACGGACCATTGGCGAAGGCGTCTATGCAGTGGGCATGGGGCGGCAGGTCTACCGGCGCAACCTAGCGGGCGCTTGGGAGCGAAAGGACGCAGGGACACTGCAAGACCGCAGATTGATGCATGTCGTCGGTTTCAACGCGATCCATGGAATCGACGAGGCAGAACTATATGCCGTTGGCTTCGCTGGGGAGGTGTGGCGCTGTCATGCGGGACGCTGGGAACAGCTAGACAGCCCAACCAACGTGATCCTCAACGCGGTTCATATGCTTCCCGACCGCCAGGTAGTAGTGGCGGGCAAGAACGGCTTCCTGATGATCGGCTCACAAAGCGCCTGGGAGGTAGTCGAGACTGGCCTAGATGCCCAAATATGGGATATTCAATACTTCAACGAAGAGATCTTCTTCGCCACCAGCAATGCGTTATATCGACTCGACGCGAATCATATGCCACAGCAGGTGGACATGCGCCTCGGAGAGCCAGTCACCTGCGGTCAACTAGATGCCGACGACGGCATTCTCCTGTCGACGGGACGCAAGCACCAGTGCTGGAGCGCTGACGGGAGCACCTGGCATGAGCTCGCCTGAGTCCGCTTTATGCTAATCACAGACGTCCTAACCCAACACACCGAAGAAGCCTCCTTCCTCGGCCTGCTGCGCAGCATCGCCGTCCGCCAGCCACACTACGACCTCAACCATCTGAGCACCCTCGACAACCGTATCGAAGCCCATCTGGACGGCCTGCGTATCGCGGGCCCGGTCGCTATCGAGACTCTGCTCGAGCAGCTCAATCCCAACGCCCAGGGCGAGATATTCGCAGCCACGGTGCTGGCTTTCGAAACCGCCGATACTTCCGCCATGACCCGGTTGGCCGAACATCTGCGCGCCCACCCCGACGGTGCACGTTACATGTCCGCGGCGCTGGGTTGGTTGGAATGGTCGCGAGTCGAACCCTGGGTTCAGAAGCTGCTGGGCTCGCCGGAAGCGCTGTTTCGCTGCATCGGCCTGGCCGCCTGCGGCATGCATCGGCGTGATCCGGGGGCGGCGTTGATTGCGGGGCTGGCGCATGCCGATGCGGACGTCATCGCCCAATCGGCGCGTACGGCGGGCGAACTGCGTCGGCGTGATCTGCTGCCGACCATCCGCGCCCATCGCCTGCATCCCGACCAAGGCGCACGTTTCTGGGCCAACTGGGCCACGGCGCAGATGGGCGATGAGGAGGCCCTGCCGCTGCTGCGCCAGTTCGCCGAACAGGCGGTCGCGTTCCAGCACCGCGCCCTGCCCGTGCTGCTGGCCTGGCAGTCAAGAGATACCAGCATCGCCTGGATTCGTCAGGCGATGCAGCAGCCACAGCAACGTCGCTTGGTCATCCAGGCCGTCGGCCTTTTGGGCGATCCGGTGAGCATTCCCTGGCTGATTCAGCAGATGCGCGACATACCCAACGCGCGGGTTGCCGGCGAGGCCTTCAGCCTTATCAGCGGTGCCGACCTGGCCCTGCTCGATCTGGAGCTGCGCGATACGCCGGATTACGACGCCGGTCCCAATGACGATCCGGCCGATGCCAACGTCGCGCTGGACGAGGATGAAAACCTGCCCTGGCCTGACCCGGATCTGATCGAGGCCTGGTGGCAACGGGAGAAAGACGTCTACCAGAACGGCAAGGGCTATTTCCTCGGTCAGCCGATCAGCGAACAGGGCTACCGCCAGGCGCTGGTTAAGGCCCAGCAACGCCAGCGCCAGGTGGCCGCCTTGGGTCTGGCACGCTTTCACCCAACCGAAGTGCTGTTTCCCGTCGCGGCTCCGGCCTGGCGACAGCGCGTTCTGCTGAACGCTTGAGCTACTCCGCCACCCGGACGCTGCCGACGGTACTGCTCGCCGAACGGTGATCCATCAGCTTGCCAGTGCCGCGGCCGAGTCCTTTTCTGGTGCCCCCTGATAGCCATGCGGGTTCATGCGCTGCCAACGCCAGGCATCCTCGAGCATGACCTTGAGATCGCGCGTGGCCTTCCAGCCCAGCTCCTGCCGGGCCTTGCTCGGATCAGCCCAGCACTGGGCGATGTCGCCGGAGCGACGCGGCGCGAAGCGCACGGGCAGCTTGCGCCCCACCACGCCCTCGAATGCGCGGAGCATTTCCAGCACCGAGTAGCCCTGGCCGGTGCCCAGGTTCCATATCGACACCCCGCTGGTAGCGGAGAGCCGTTGCAGCGCGCGCAAATGGCCCTCGGCCAGATCCATCACATGGATGTAGTCGCGAATCCCGCTGCCATCGCGCGTGGGGTAGTCGATACCGTAGACGCTCAGGTGCGGCCGGCGGCCGACCGCCACCTGCAGCATGTAGGGCAGCAGATTGTTGGGAATGCCGTCGGGATCCTCGCCGATCAGGCCGGACTCATGGGCGCCGATGGGATTGAAATAGCGCAACAGGGCGATGGACCAGCGCTGGTCGGAATGAGCCAGGGCCTTGAGCACGTTCTCCGCCATCAGCTTCGATTGGCCGTAGGGATTGGTCGGGATGCCCGTGGTGCACTGCTCCGAGATCGGCACCTTGACCGATTCGCCATAGACCGTGGCCGAGGAACTGAAGACCAGCTCGAAGATACCAG